>CAVZIN010000008.1:0-46704 GCA_963775315.1 uncultured Alphaproteobacteria bacterium
ACACACCGCCCTCGACGGCGGCAAGAACCCGCTCCCGAAGGTCGATCGAGTAGGCGCGGACCATGATCCCTCCATGAACCATTCCGCACCCAAAAAATCACGGCACCGCCCCACTGGGAATCCTCTGCCGATTCGGTCCGACCAGAAAGTGCTCTAGCTGCAGTAACGGCATTCGAGACCGCCATCGGGCCGACATAGAGGGGCCGGTGTCAGGGAGACATCGCGAGCGGATGGGCCTCGTCCAAACTTAACGGCGCGTGGTCAGCGGGTCACGCACCCTGCCAGCGGTGCAATTTCGTGCATCCGGCGGACCAGCACCGGAATGCGCTCAGCGGCGTAATCGCGCTTCGGCGACCACTCCCGCGGCGCCGGCAGGATTGCTGCGATGCCGGCCGCCTCGCGCGGCGTCAGCTTGGTCGCCGGCTTATCGTAATATCGCCGCGCCGCGATCGCGACACCGAATGCGCCGCGGCCGGTCTCGACCAGGTTGAGGTAGAGCTCCATGATGCGCCGCTTGCCGAGGATCAGCTCGACCGCCGGCGTCCACAGAGTTTCCAGCGCCTTGCGAGGCCAGCCGCCGCCCGGCCATAGGAACAGGTTGCGGGTAAGCTGCTGCGAGATCGTGCTCGCGCCGCGCACGTGGCCGCCGGCATCTGCCTCCTCGATAGCGTCGCCGATCGCTTGCCAGTCGAAGCCGTGATGCTGACAGAAGCGGTTGTCCTCGCCCGCCATCACCGCGAGCGGCATCGCGCGCGGCAGCGAGTTAAGCGAGACCCAGCGCCGCGCGGCGCCGTCGCCCTCAACAACGCGGATTGCCATCAGCGGCGTGCCCGGCGGGGGCACGAACCGGTAGACCGCGGTCAGCGCGACAGGCAGCAGCAGCAGCCCGGCGACGATCTGAGCGAGCCGGCGCAGCGGCCGAGGGAGTGACTTCTGTCGGCGGCCGGACGGCGCCTCGGGTTGCGCGGATTTCGGCGTGGAGGCCATCGGCTCCTTCGCTGGCGGTGTTGCGGCACGGTCACCCGGGCGCGGCCGATGCCCCGACTGACACAAAGCATAGCGCACTGCGGTGACGCGCGCAGAGCTGGTTGGCGGCGTGAGTTTCGCCGAGGCGGTGCAGGTCGTCGTCTCGGCCAAGTGGCTGACCCCCCCAAGGGGGGAATTATCACCTTGACTGAACACGGCTGATCCCTTATATCTGTGGGCATAGGAGATGCCCACGATGACAAGAACCGTTGACCTGTCGAACCCGATCTTCACGGACCCCGAAGTGGCCCGGAAGCATTTCGAGGCGATCCGCTGGCCGGATGGCCCCTACTGCCCGTACTGCGGCGGTTTTGACCGCGTAGCGGCGCTGGGCGGCACGTCCATGGGGCCAGGCTGGTATCACTGCAAGGATTGCCGGCGCAAGTTCACGGCGGCCGTGGGCACGATTTACGAGCGGTCGCATATTCCGCTGACGAAGTGGTTCCTGGCGACGCACCTTATGTGCGCGTCCAAGAAGGGCATGAGCGCCAATCAGCTCGGCCGGATGCTCGGCCTTCCGTACAAGACGGCGTGGTTCATGGCGCACCGTATTCGTGAGGGAATGCGCGAATTGAACCCCACGCCTATGGGCGGCGAGGGAAAGCCCGTCGAGGCTGACGAGACGTACATTGGCGGGCGCGAGAAGAACAAGCACCGCAAGAAGCGCACCAGTGCAGTCGGCGGCGTCGGCAAGGAATTTGCGTTCGCGATTGTCGAGCGTGGCGGCAAGGTCCGCTCGCACCACGTTCCCGAAGTCAACGCGCGCACGCTGCGCCCTATCTTGGTGGCGCAGATCGACAAGCGGTCGTTCCTGATGACGGACGATGCCGGACAGTACCGCTATATGCACCGCGACTTCGCGAAGCATGAGGCGGTCAACCAGGGGATTGAGGAATACGTGCGCGGCGAGGCTCACACGAACACCGTCGAAGGATACTTCTCGATCCTCAAGCGCGGGATCAACGGCACATACCACCATGTCTCGCAGCAACATTTGAAGCGGTATCTGGCCGAGTTCGATTTCCGCTACAACGAGCGTGCCAAGCTGGACGTGACGGACGCGCAGCGGGCCGCAAAGGCTATCCGCGGCGTGGTTGGCAAGCGCGTGACCTATCAACAAACTAATGGCGGACCGGCCCAAGCTACGGCCTCCTAGGAAACCTTATCGTCGCGGGCGGGCTTACGAGCCGCCCGATCCGAACCAGTTGAAGTTTTGGTTTTTGGACGATGAGCCTTCTTGGCCTTAGCGCGCGGTTGCGGCGGGGTGTTCGCCATCCGGCGGATTACCTCGTCGCGGCGGAAAGCCGTCTCCTGTGCCGAAAAGGTCTCGTCAGGTTTCTTAGTCATGGCGCTGACGGAAACATTGAAAGTTGCCGTTCTCCGCTCGGTTCATCAAATAGCTCTCGACATTTCTGCGCATTCTTAAACAGTGGCTGGAGATAGGCATTGGGCCATTTCTTGTTTACGGCATCCACCACGCGTCTAAATGCGTGTTCAGTCACGTCAGCCGCCCGCTTGCCAATCTCGTCATCGGTCAAGGCTGCGTCTCTATATGCCCGCATTTCCGGATCCTGAAACACAAGGTGAAGAATGAATCGATTGCCGTGTACCGCGATTTGGTCGCCCCTGTCGAAAGACACAAGATCGATTTGTCCCAGGGATGTCTCGGCGGCTCTTGCGACCACCACAGCCCTCCAAACGTCCCGTGCTCTCGTCTTGTTGTTGAAGATCGTCGTATATGGTTCCCTAGCTATATCTCTCCATAGACTGCCAATTTCGCGTTTAGCAGCAACGGCCAAGGTAATGTTACCAACCGCACAAGCGAGCGCTATGGTTGCCTCTTCTATTGTGCAGCCTTCGTTACCCTTGGGGTCAGGATCGCCTGACTTGTACGCGTATCGCCGACCGTCACCCCGTTGCGGGCGGCCATACTTGCCGGGAGCTTGCGTCTCCCGCTCATGGCCGATATCCATGATCGGACTCGCCATGTGTGCAGTCAAGGTGATAATTCCCCCCAAGGGGGGGTGTATTTTTCAGTCTGCGCCGATTTTTCATGCCCGGAGCGGTTGCGGCCGTCGAGGTCTCAGAGATTGAACCCCCATACCCCCTTGGCAGCTTGAAGGTTCGCCCCATGGGCGGACTGGCCTATCGTGGGCCTGACGCAGCTCCGCGTTGTCACGCTCAAGCGCCCTCAGCCGCCCAGCCATGTCCGAGGCCGCGCCACCTGGGTCGGTTGGGTCGCGCTCGGTCTCCCTCACCCCTAAGCACGATGCCCGCTATTCCCGTGCGCATCATCTTGCGTCTCCCTGTTATGGCAGCACTCGGAGCGCTTCAACAGGTGAGGTGACACGGCGGAAGTGGTCCGGCTTCTGAGTTAGCTTTCGGCGGATTTCCGCGGAGCAGGAGGTTTGCAGATGAAGCGTAACCGCGTTACGAGCGTTGGCGATGCGGCTCATGTGGCGCTCAAACGCCTTCGGCGCGGGCCGTTTGTCCCGCCCTGGGACTGGCGGCGCGGGTAGCGCAGCGGTGCGGCGAAGAAATTAGCGGAGTGAAAACGTCATCGCGGTTGCCGCGCGTACTCAGTGGCGCGGAACGCCCGCCGCCTCAAGGTTGACGTCGAAGGACAGGAAGCGGTCAAAAAGCGCGGTCTTGCGATAGAAGTGATCCTTTGCGATGCGGCTTCCCGCGATTTCGCCCTGCCGTTGATCGAGGAGCCCGAACCAATGCAGCGGGCGCAGAATCCGCGCCTCCGTCTCATACGAAGCCGTATCCCACTGGTTGTCCAAAACGTCATCGATGGGGATGGTGCAGTGGCGGGTCAGGCGCTCACGCGATTGCCAATCGTTCGCTGCAACCGACAACGACCAGAGCACGATGCCGACATCTTGTTGTGGCCACCCTTGATGCAAGCCACGTCCGAGATATCCCAGGTCGAGACGCCACAGCGCGATATGGAACAGGACTGCCTGGAGGGTCCCCATTCGCGCCTCATCCAGCATCTGTCGACCAAGGGGGGTGGACTTCAAGTAGCCCTTCCGAGGCCGAACCAGTTGGGCAACCTCGACAACGTGACGAACAAAGTAGAGCGGTAGAAAGTCCGGTTCGTTGACGACCTTGTGCCACCGAAAGGCTTCCAACTTGTCGAAGCCGGGCCACTCGAAGACATCGCACATCTCCGCCACGACGTCGCGTGCCAGGTTTCCCGTGGCCGTCAACTTCAATCCGGCGCCAGTCGCAGCAGCGCGCATAAGAACCATGGCATTCCGCGCGACGGCCGATTGCAAGACCTCCTCCTGTGCCAGGTCGGAGGCAAGCCGGATGGGACCGGCCGTTGGCGATGGGGGCCGACGCAGAGCCGCGAAGCTGGCCATATCCAACAGCGTCCACGCGGGCACGACGCCGCCGAGCCAGGTCTTGATGGATGGCGTCTGGAGCATGCCGGGAGCTACCATCGCCCCGGCCTCCTGGTGTTGTACTCGGGAGCAGTTGAAGCTTCCCCCATCCACTCCTTCAGCTTCGACCAGCGCCGCCGCCCCGAGACGTTCTTGACCGCGATGGCGATCGCCTTCTTCTGGCCGACCAGAACGACCAGCTTCTTGCCCCTGGTGACGCCGGTGTAGAGGAGGTTCCGCTGCAGCATCGTGTAATGCTGGGTCATCAGGGGGATGACGACGGCGGGGTATTCCGACCCCTGGCTCTTGTGGATGGTCGCCGCATAGGCGGGAACCAGGGTATCGAGCTCACCGAAGCCGTAGGTGACGCTGCGGCCGTCGAAACTGGCGGTCATCTCGCCGGTGTCGGGAATGACATCGTCGATGTAGCCAATGTCGCCGTTATAGACCTCCTTGTCGTAGTCGTTCTCGATCTGCATGACCTTGTCGCCCGGCGCGAAGGTCCAGCCGAAGCGTTCAACCTTGCGCTCGCCAGCGGGATTGAGCGCCGCCTGCAGTTCGATATTCAGCGAGCGGGCACCCGCGCCGCCGCGGTTCATGGGGCACAGCACCTGGATGTCGTGGATGGGATCGAGGTCGAATTGCTGTGGGATGCGCGTCTTCACCAGTTCGATGATTCGCAGCACGGCGGTTTCGGGATCGTCCGCCGGCACGAAGTAGAAGTCGCTGTCGCCCTCTGGCTTGGACAGGTCCGGTATGGAGCCCTGGTTGATCCGATGGGCGCTGGTGATGATCCGGCTCTGGGCGGCCTGTCGAAAGACCTCGGTCAGGCGCACGACGGGCACCGCGCCGGAAGCGATGACGTCGGCCAGGACCTGACCTGGTCCCACCGAGGGGAGCTGGTCGATGTCGCCGACGATCAGCAGTGCGGCATTGTCCGGTACTGCCTTCAGCAAGGCCTGCATCAGCAGCACATCGACCATCGAGGTTTCGTCGACGACCAGCAGGTCGCATTCGAGTTGGTTGTCGCCGTCGCGTCTGAACCCGCCACCCGCCGGATTGACTTCAAGCATCCGATGAATGGTCTTCGCCTCGAACCCGGTGGCCTCCGTCATCCGTTTGGCGGCCCGACCGGTCGGCGCACAGAGGAGGAGCTTCACCCCCTTCGCCGCCAGGATGCGCAAGATGGCATTGACGATTGTGGTCTTGCCCACGCCGGGGCCGCCGGTGATGACCAGGACCTTGACAAGTAAGGCAAGCTTGATCGCGGCAACTTGGCTCGGCGCCAGGGACAGGCCGGTCTTCCGCTCGATCCAGGGGAGTGCCTTCTCCGGCTCGATATAGGACCAGGGAAGGTTGCCATTGGTCAGGCGCAATATCCCCTCGGCGATGATCTGCTCGGCCCGGTAAAGCCCGGCGAGGAACACGCACGCCGTCCCGTCGACCGTGTCCGCGATCACCGTTCCCTCAGCCAGCTCCAAATCCAGCGCGGTCTGAACCAACTCCTTCGGAACCTCGAGCAGCTCAACGGCGAGCGGTCCAAGCTCCTCGGTGGGCAGTCCGCAGTGACCTTCATCCATCGCCTCGGTCAGCGCATAGGAAATCCCCGCCCGGACCCGGATCATGGCGTTCTTCTCGATGCCGAGCTTCATGGCGATCGCGTCGGCTGTCTTGAAGCCGATTCCGCGGATGTCTCGCGCAAGCCGATACGGGTTTTCCGTCATGACCTGGATGGCGTCGGCGCCATAGGTCTTGAAAATGCGAACCGCGCGTGCGGTGCCTACGCCGTGGCTGTGCAAAAAGACCATGATCTCACGCACGATCTTCTGCTCGACCCAGGCTGCTGTGATCCGCTGCGCTCGCACCGGACCGATGCCGGCGACCTCGCGCAGACGACCAGGCTCGGCCTCGATGACGTCGAACACCTTCCCGCCGAACGCCCTGACCATCTTCTTGGCGTACACCGGCCCGATGCCGCGGATCATGCCGGAAGAGAGATACTTCTCGATGCCGTCGATGGACGTCGGCGCTGACGTGCGCATGAAGCGGGTCTTAAACTGCTGACCGTGGGTGCGATCGTTGACCCATTCCCCCGCTGCGGTGATCCATTCGCCGGCGGAGATGGTGGCGGCGTGCCCAACGACGGTTACCAGTTCGCGATGGCCGCGCGCCTGGATCCGGAGAACGCAGAAGCCGTTCTCATCGTTGTGGTAGGTGACGCGTTCGACGAGGCCCGCCAGCACCTCCTGGCCCGAAGATTCCGGCTGCGGCTTCAGTGGACGGTTCACGAGGTCCCAAGCTCCGGTACGTGTCCGTCGTCAGGATATATAGGACAAACGGGGCAGAGCCCGCGAAATCCACTTCGGGCATGTTCATTCCAGATGATTCCAAGCGGTTCGCCCCCCGGGGGGCGTATTTTTTCGGCCGCGCGAAAATTTTAGGCCCGGAGCGGTCACGACGGTTAAGGCGTCAGAGATTGAACCCCATACCGTCAGTCGTTCCCGGAGGTCGCCAGGATGTGCGGCAGAGTGAGACACGTAAACACGGTATTTTGATCGGTACACTGCGATACGATTTGGGCGTACCCTTCTGGGGAGGAGTAGTAGGCTCGTCTCCAGAACTCTCCGCTTCGCCGTCATTCGCCTTCTGCTGAGCCGAAATGCGAAAATCTCACGCCACGACCGGGCCGGCACATAACGGTCTGCCCGAGGCTGTATGGCGGAACGCGAAAGATAGAACGCTCGATGCGGGGGAGGCGCTGTTTCGCCAAGGGGACCGGGCGGTGGGGATCTTCATGGTGGAGCAAGGCCGCCTTCGCCTGATCCGCCATGCGGTCGATCACCGAGAGGTCGTTCTGCACACAGCACGCCCGGGAGACCTCTTCGCCGAGGCGGCGCTCTTCTCCGACGCCTACCATTGCGATGCCGTGGCCGTGGTCGCGACGCGGGTGCGCTTCTATCCGAAGCGCGAGCTCCTGGCTGCGTTCCGGAGCGACCCTGCGCGCGCTGAGCGTTTCATGGCCGTGCTTGCCCACCAGGTGCAGATGCTCCGAGCGCGCCTCGAGGAGCGAAACATCCGGTCTGCCCGGGCGCGTATTCTGCACCATCTGGCACTTGCAGCCGGACCGGATGGCCGCACGGTGGCCCTTGACGGAACCATAATGGAGCTGGCGGCCGAACTCGGCCTCAGCCATGAAGCCCTCTATCGGACCCTTGCCGAGCTGGAAAAGGAGGGGATGGTCTCACGGACCCGGACCGCGATCACGCTGCGGAAGCGCAGGAATGTATGATCCGGGTCATATCGTGGCGAACGCTTATCGGCTAGGTTCGGTCCAGATCGGCCACTTATGAGGTTTGCCATGCGATATCCCACGCGGCGTCTCGCGGCCGCCGCTTCGCTTGCGGCGCTCGTTGGCCTGGCGGCAACGGCGTCCGGCGAGCCAAGTCTCGCGGGAGACCCGGCACAGGCTTCCGCCAACACCGCTCCGATGACGAATCGGCCGACGGCCGACCATAGTCCGATGCCGGGCATGATGCAGCATCATGGCCACGCCATGTTCGGCATGGGAGGCGGCGAGAAAGCTACAAGCACAACGCCGAAGTTGCCGGGACAGGACGCGTTCGGCGCCATCCAGGAGATCGTACGCATCCTCGACGCCGATCCGAAAACCGACTGGTCGAAGGTGAATCTGGAGGGGTTGCGCCAGCACCTGATCGACATGAACCAAGTGACGCTCAAGGCCAATGCCGCGCCCAAACAAATCGACGGCGGCTTGCGGATCGCCGTCACGGGCGCCGGCCGCACGCTCCCCGCGATCCAGCGGATGATCCCTGAATGGACGAAGATGGCGAATGGGCTCAACGGCTGGACCGCGAAGGCTACTGCCTTACCAAATGGCGAACTGCTTACGGTTACCGCGACCACACCGAAGGAGGTCGCGCATATCCGTGGTCTTGGCTTCATCGGCCTGCTCGCCAGCGGGTCCTGGCACCAGCCGCATCATCTCGCGATGGCCAAGGGAGAGTTCATGCACTCTCACGCACAACCTTAAGCAGTCGGAACTCGCGAAGCGAAGAGCCCGCGCTGCGAACTTTGACGTGGGCGCCGTTGATACGCGCCGCAAAGCTATCGGCAAGTCGGGAACTCAGGCGCGACAGGATGGTATTCGAGAGCTTGAGGTCGGGACCCGAGCCAGCCGCGCGCCCGACGGAGGCCCCCCGTGGGTATTTTTTGAGTCGCACGGAAATTTCATGGCCGGAGCGGTCCCGGCCTCGGAGGCCCCGGAGATTTGGCGCTTTTCTGTGTTGCTGCGGTCGTCTGATGGTTGGGCGAGGGCGATGCCGGTGATCGCACGCAGCGACGATGGGTCGTTTGGATGTACCCGGCGCCGCACGAGCCCGCTTATGCCGGCGCGGCCAGCAGCTTCGGTATTCGGATCAGGTTGTAGGCAGCGAGTGCGAGGGTGAACTGCCAGCTGACACGGGCGAGGCCGCGGTGGCGGGTCTTGTCCTGTCGGGCGATGGTCTTCACCCAGCCGAACGCCTCCTCGATGCGCTTGCGGACCCGCTGGCTGGCGGCGTAGCCGCCGCTTGCGGCAACGGCATCGGGGATGTTGGAGCGCCGGCCCGAGACGTTGCGCGCGACGTGCGGCGTCACCCGGAAGCTTTGGCAGGTGGCGACGAAGCCGGCCGCGTCATAGGCCTTGTCGGCGCCGAGCGTGATCCGCCGATGCCGGTTGCGCCGGCGCATCACCATCGCCTCTGCCGCGCACCGCTCGGCCTCGCCGGTGGCCCGGCTGACCAGGCCGTCCACCACCAGCCCGTTGCGGTTCTCCATCAGCGCGTGACCCAGATAGCAGAGCCGGGCTTCCTTGTTGCGGCCCTTGCGGTACAGCCGGGCGTCGCCGTCCGTCGTCGAGCGGTGCGTCTCGTTCGACCACTCGGCGCCGTGGAAGTCGCGCTCGGCGTTGCGCCCGCCTGTTCCGGCAGCCCCGTCTCCGCCGTCATCGTCCCCGTCGCGTGGCCGGAAGCTCTTGATCGAGGCCCACGCCGCGATCAGCGTGCCGTCCACCGAGAAGTGCTCCCCCGACAGCAGCCGCTTCACCTTCGGCACGGCCAGCAGCGAGGCGAGGAACCGGCCCGCCACCTCCCCCGCCAGCAGCCGATCCCGGTTCTTGCAGAACACCGTCGCGTCCCATACCTCGTCGTCGATGCCGAGCCCGACGAACCAGCGATACAAGAGATTGTACTCCAGCTCCTGCATCAGCCGCCGCTCCGACCGGATCGAGTAGAACGCCTGCAGCAGCAGCGCCCGCAGCAATCGCTCCGGCGCGATGCCCGGCCGTCCGGTGTGCGAGTAAAGCGCCTCGAACTCCGCTGACATCCCCGCCAGCGCCTCGTTCGCGATCTCCCAAATCGTGCGCAGCGGGTGCTCCGCCGGCACCCGCGCTTCCAAATCCACGTAGCTGAACAGCTTGCCGCTCTGTCCGTCCCCGCCCCGCATCCCTCGACCCCCAGCGCCACATCCTCATGCAAGGAATCGCTTCGCGCAGCGGACAGCGAGGGGTTTTTCAGCACCCTGCTAGAGCGGATTCCGTTCATACGGAGCCGTATCCGGAGTTTGTGAAGTAGTTGGCGCATTCGGTTGGCGGGACGCTGGCGAGGATGCGGCCGATCTCACGCCAGAGCTGTTCGACGGTGCGCGCTGCGGCCTTGCGGAGGTGCGCCTTGAGCTTGGAGAAGAGCTGCTCGATGGGGTTGAAGTCTGGCGAGTAGGGCGGGAGGCGGAGGAGGGTGGCGCCGGCGGCCTCTATCGCGGCTTCGGCGCCGGCCACCTTGTGGGCGGGCAGGTTGTCCCAGATCACGATGTCGCCGGGCTTCAGCGTCGGTCGTAGCACCTCGCGGGCCCAGACCTGGAAGATGCTCCCGTTCATCGCCCGGTCGATCACCATGGGCGCCTCGATGCGGTCGGCCCGCAGCGCGCAGACCAGGGTGATGGTCTTCCAGTGGCCGTGCGGGATGGGCGCGACCAGCCGCTCGCCGCGCGGCGCCCGGCCGCGGAGCCGCGCCATCTTGGTCTGCGTCCCGGTCTCGTCGATGAACACCAGGCGGTGTGGATCGAGCCACGGCTGCACGCAGCGCCACAGATCGCGCTCCGCCTTTACGTCCGAGCGGTCCTGTTCGCTCGCATGGGCGGTCTTTTTTTGTACGTCAGCCCGCGGCGGGAGAAGAAGCGCCACACCGTCGACGGCACCGTCGCGAGCCCGCGCCGGGCGAGGCCCTGGCACAACTCCGCCAGCGTCAGATCGGGCCGCTCCTTGACCTGGGCGAGCAGCCAGTCGGCATGGGCTTCGATCGGTCCCGAGCGGTGGTCGCCGCCCTGCCGGTCGGGCCTCACCGAGCGGGTCAGCCGAAAGCGCGTGTGCAGCTTGGAAACGAAGCTCGGGCTCACCCCGAACCGGTCGGCCACCGTCCGGATCGGGGCACCGCCCTCGACGGCGGCAAGAACCCGCTCCCGAAGGTCGATCGAGTAGGCGCGGACCATGATCCCTCCATGAACCATTCCGCACCCAAAGAATCACAGCACCGTCGCGCTGGGAATCCCCTGCCAATTCGGTCCGACCAGAAAGTGCTCTAACTGAATCCTCGCCGAAAGGGGCGTCACGCAGCGAGACCGCCGATTTCGCTACCCGAAACGCTACCCCAAACGAAAACTGCGGGCCTCAGCATAGCTGAGTCCCGCAGAAATCCTGCCGTTATAGGACGGCAGAGCCTTGTCGGGAGCCTGAGGGAGGGTCAGGCTGCCGCGACGTGCTTGTCGTCGTTGGCCGGCTTGGTCACGTGGTCGGGATTGCCACCGAACACGACCGGGAACTCGGTGCGGGCCACGCCGATATTCTCGCCGTTGTGCATCGCCTGCAGCGACCGGGCGCCTTCGAACCAGCGGTCCAGCGTCCGGAAGGCGTCGGCGATCGCATGGCTGGCCGAGCCGAGCCAGCGGCCCATGGCCTCGCCGCGTGCGACTTCGGCGGCGTGACGGATCCGCTCCACGTCCGCGTAGTCGACCACAGGCCCTGTAAACTTGCTGTTGGTCATCTCTCTTCTCCTTCAGATCAGGGCGGGGCGGGTGTTTGCGCTCCGTTCCTCGTTGGCCTTAATATAGCGGTCCGCCGGCCCGGCAAAAAGCCCTATTGTTGCAGCGCAACATCTAAAAAATGCAAAGCTCGGCGGCTCGACCATGCGCCTAGCGGGGGACGATTCTGCCTCTCCAAGCGTCAGATGATACGGAATTGCGCGGATTTTTGGGATTTTGGATCGACCGAGTCGGGGCCGCTGGCGAATGGGCCATGGTACAGTCTGGATCATCTTCGTTGCAAAATCGTGAAGGCATCCCGGCGGACCGGCGCAGCGTGCGGCGCCGCACCTATGTGGGTAGCGCAAGGCTGGGGGGGGCAAGCGGGACCTCCACCATCCGTTTGCGCAAGCGATCTCCCGTTCCGCGCCCCGCCGAATCGCGTTAGCCTGCCCCGGCGGAGGATCTCATGGCGCGAACGATGGCCGCCGCGGCGGCGCGACGGGGGACGGACGAGGCCGATGGCGCCCGGGCGGCGCAAGCCGGGCGGCTGGAGGGATTGCGGACCGAGCTCGCCCGGCGCCGGCTCGACGGGTTCGTCGTGCCGCTGGCTGACGAGCATCAAGGCGAGTTCATTGCTGCGCGGGCCCGGCGCCTCGCCTGGCTGACCGGCTTCACCGGCTCTGCCGGCACGGCGGTGGTGCTGGCCAAGAAAGCGGCCCTGTTCGTCGACGGTCGCTATACGCTGCAGGCGGCGGAAGAGGTCGATCCGGCCCGCTACACCGTCCACCATGTCACCGAATCCCCACCGGACGACTGGATCGCCGCCAATCTCGGCGCCGGGGCCAAGCTCGGCTACGACCCCTGGCTGCACACGCCGGACGGGGTGGCACGGCTCGTCGCCGCTTGCACGCGGGCCGGCGCGACGGCGGTCGCGGTGGAGGCCAACCCGGTCGATGCGGTGTGGACAGACCAGCCCGCCCCGCCGCTCGCCCCCGCTGTGCCGCACCCCCTGCGCTATGCCGGGCGTTCCGCCGTCGCCAAGCGGCGCGAGATCGGCACCGTGCTGAAAAAGGCGGGGCAGGACGCGGCCTTCCTCTCGGCGCCCGATTCGATCTGCTGGCTGCTTAATATGCGCGGCGCCGACGTGCCGCATTCGCCGCTCGCCCTTTCCTTCGCCATCGTCCACTCGGGCGGGCGGGTCGAGCTCTATATCGATCCACGCAAGCCGGCGAAGGGGCTCGCTCGCCATCTCGGGTCCGGCGTCACGCTGAAACCGCCCAAGGCGCTGGGCGAGGCGCTCGACGCGCTTGGACGGGCGACGCGCCGGGTGCGGATCGACCCGGCCACCGCGCCCGCCTGGGTCGCTGACCGGCTGGAGAAGGCCGGCGCCGCAGTGGTGCGCGGGCCGGACCCCTGCACCCTGCCCAAGGCGATCAAGACGACCGCCGAGATCGAGGGCACGCGCACCGCCCACCTCCGCGACGGGGCGGCCCTCTGCCGCTTCCTCGCCTGGCTGGGGCCCGAGGTGCGGAAGGGCGGCCTCACCGAGATCACCGCCGCCGACGCGCTCGAGCAGTTCCGCGAGACCGGCGCGCTCTACCGCGGCCTTTCGTTCGGCACCATCTCGGGCGCGGGGCCGAACGGGGCCATCGTCCACTACCATGCGACCGAGCGGTCCAACCGCATCCTGGCGCCGGGCGAGGTGTACCTGGTCGATTCCGGCGCCCAGTACCTCGACGGCACGACCGACGTCACCCGCACCGTGTTCCTGGCGGGCAGCGGGGCGCGCAGCCGCGCGCCGGCCGAGGCGCGCGACCGCTTCACCCGCGTGCTCAAGGGCCAAATCGCGCTCGCGCTCCAGCGCTTCCCCGCGGGCACGACGGGCAGCCAGCTCGACCCGCTCGCCCGTGCCGCCCTATGGCAGGCCGGGCTCGATTACGACCATGGGACCGGCCACGGCGTCGGCAGCTATCTCGGCGTGCACGAGGGGCCGCAGCGGATCTCGCGCGTCGCGTCCAACGTGGCGCTGCAGCCGGGGATGATCGTCTCGAACGAACCGGGCTACTACAAGACGGGGGCGTACGGCATCCGGATCGAGAATCTGGTGCTGGTGCGCGAGGCCGCGCCCGAGCCGGGCGGCGAGCGCGACCTTCTGGAGTTCGAGACGCTGACCCTCGCGCCGATCGACCGCGCGCTGATCGAGCCCCGCATGCTCACCGGCGCCGAGCGCGGCTGGCTCGACGCCTACCACGCGCGGGTCAAGAAGGCGGTCTCGCCGCTGGTCGACCGGCCGACGCGGGCCTGGCTCAAGGACGCGACGGCACCCGTCTAGCGCCTACCGGCTCGCGGTCTGGCACCAGGGCAGCTTGTGGCCGCCGCTGTAGCGGTGGGCGAGCCCGCCGGCGAGCAGCGTGTCGGAGAGGTCGTGCCCTCCGCGCACGGCGACGCGGGCGACGACCCGGCCGCCATACTTGTCGCGCCGGATGGCGGAGAGCCGCACCGCCGCCCCCACCTTGCGGGCCACCAGCGCGCGGGCGGCGCGGGCGAGCGAGCGCTCGCGGTCGCAATGGCCGTGCATCTCCGGCGCGTCGATCCCGGCGAGCCGTACCTTGACCGTCAGCTCCTGCCCCAGCCAGATGCGCGCCGCCACCTCGATCGTGTCGCCGTCGATCACCCGCAGCACGCGCGCGGCGACCGGTCCGGCGACGGTTTCGGCGGGACGGGCGCGGACGCCGGCCGGCAGGACGGCGAGGGCCAGCGCCACGGAAGCGGCACCGAGGATGGCGATCCGCCGGCGTGCCTCGTGCGGCCTTCCCATCACGGAAGGCCGCCACCGGGTCGCTCCTCTGCGTCGCGGTCCGCGGATCATCCTTTCACCTGTCCCTGCCGGCGCCGGCCCGGCACCACCCGGGCCGTCCTCAGTACCACGCGGTCGGCGGATTACCGGCATGCCTCCGTATGAAATCCTTTGAAATAGGATTATACACATACAATAGGCTTTTTCGCAAGGGGGCGGCGCGCGCTTGACAGAGATCGGGCGCGGCGGGACCATTCGCCATGCCCATCGTCAACCGGATCGCCGAATTCCAGGCCGAGATGACGGGCTGGCGCCGCCACATCCATGAAAATCCCGAAACCGCCTTCGAGGAGCATGCGACCGGCGATTTCGTCGCCGCCCGGCTCGCCGCGTTCGGCATTGCCGTCGACCGCGGGCTCGGCCGGACCGGCGTCGTCGGGACGCTGGCGGGCGCGAAGGGGCCGGGGCCGGCCATCGCGCTCCGCGCCGACATGGACGCTCTGCACATCCTCGAGGCGAATGCGTTCGCCCACCGCTCGCACAACGAGGGGCGGATGCACGCCTGCGGCCATGACGGCCACACCACCATGCTGCTCGGCGCGGCGAAATACCTGGCCGAGACGCGCAACTTCGCCGGCACGGTGCATTTTGTCTTCCAGCCCGCCGAGGAGAACGAGGGCGGCGGCCGCGTGATGATCGAGGACGGGCTGTTCCGCCGCTTCTCGGTCGAGGCGGTCTACGGCATGCACAACATCCCCGGCCATCCCGGCGGGCGAGATGGCGATGCGCCCGGGCCCGATGATGGCGGCCTACGACATCTTCGAGATCGCGCTCGCCGGGCGCGGTGCCCACGCGGCGATGCCGCATCTCGGCACCGATGCGGTGGTCGCCGCGGCGGCGACGGTGACGGCGCTGCAGACCATCGTCGCGCGCACGCTCGATCCCATGCAGTCGGGCGTGGTGACCGTGACCCAGATCCATGGCGGCACCACCTGGAACGTGATCCCGGAGGAGGTGGTGCTGCGCGGCACCGCGCGCTGGTTCCGCGACAAGGTCGGCGAGACGATCGAGGCGTCGATCCGCCGCATCGCCGAGGCGACCGCCGTAGCGCACGGCGTGCGGGCGAAGGTGCATTACGAGCGGCGCTACCCGCCGACGGTGAACGAGGCGACGGAAACCGCGCTCTGCGCCGACGTGGCGCGCGCGCTGGTCGGCGACGACAAGGTGCACACCGACAAGTCGCCGATGATGGGGGCCGAGGATTTCGCCTTCATGCTGCGCGAGAAGCCCGGCTGCTACGCCTGGATCGGCAACGGGCCGGCGGACAACGACCGCCAGCTCCACAACCCGCACTACGATTTCAACGACGATATCCTGCCGGTGGGGGCGAGCTACTGGGCGCGCCTGGCCGAAACCCGGTTGGCGCCGCGGAGCTGAGGCAGGCAATCCCCTCACCCTGTCCCTCTCCCCGGGAAAGGGACAAGGTGAGGGGTCGGACTTTCCCCCTACAGGATGAACGTCAGGTTGCCGATCGGGATGTCGCGGTTGAGCAGCAGCATCTTCTTCGTCGCGATCCGCCAGCCCGCCGCGTCCGGGCGCAGCACATGCTCGCAGCGGATGGCGAAGGAGCGCGGCTCGCCGAGCTCGAGATAGCGGTAGTTGCCGCCGCCCGCGCGCATCTCGTAGACGATCTGGCTGGAGAAGACGCGCGCCTCGCCCGGCCGGGCGCCGTCCTCGACCTCCACGTTGGAGACGAGGTGCAGCGTCCGCGATTCCGGGCTCTGCGCCGGCGGCGCGGCGCGGATGCGGAAGACGCGCTCCTCGCGGCGCAGCGAATCGTCGTGGATCAGCGAGACCTTGTCGTACGGATCGGTCGCCGCATCGTCGGTCGGCGCCCAGTAGAGCCCGTCCGGCGTGAACAAGGCCAGCCATTCGTCGAAGCGGCGCTCGTCGAGGAGCCGCGCCTCGCGATACAGAAACTGCGCGGCCTCCTCCGTCCTCAGGGGCGGCATTGGCGCACGGACCTTTTTTGAGCTTTCGTTGCGAGGAGCGGAGCGACGAAGCAATCCAGCATCCGGACAGGCTTCTGGATTGCTTCCCCTCGGGCCGAAGCCCGAGGGTCGCAATGACGGGTGAGGTTGGCGAGCGCCACTACGCCGCCGCCATCATGCGCTTCCAGGCGCGGTGGAAGGCGCGCTGCGGCGTCTCGTCGGTCGGGTGGCTGATGCGGATGCCCTCGTCGTCGGTGCGCTCGCGGATCATGCCGCGCGACAGGATCAGCCATTCGACCTCCTTCGCGGCGAGGCCAGTCTGGTTCATCGCGAACATCTCGACGTCGTCGGGCGAGCCGAAGGCGGAAGGGCCAAAGAACCGCTCGTACCCGTCGAAGCGCTTGCGGTTCACCTCGTCCGGTACGTCCTCGAGGTCGTAGAGCTGGATGGTCACCTCGGTCCGGTCGGGCGCGATCGGGCGGACCAGCCGGATCTGGTCGAGCAGGATGCCGACCGAGGGGAACAGCATGACGTTGTACTGGGGCATGATGGCCTCGAGCCCGGCGCGGCCGTGCTTGGCCTCGAGCGTGCGCAGATACTCGCCTTCTGGCCCCGGCTTCGTGGTGTCGAGCCCCGTCTCGGGCAGCGGGTATTCGAGGATGCCGTGGCCGTTCTCGAACCCGTAGGTGGCGCCTTCCTCGCGCCGCTTCAGGATCTTCTTGATGTCGGTGGCGGCGTAGTTGCCGTGCTGGCCGCCGCGGTTTCCGAACTGGTGCATCACCTTCCAGAACGTCTCGTGCACCGTGTTGCCGTGATAGCCGTCGGTCGAGTTCTCGACCTGGAACTTCCAGTTGCCGCGATACTCGGTGCGGTGGATGCCGCGGTTCATCTTGAACTTGCGGTTGGGCGCGTGGTCGAGCTGATAGTCGAGGAAGCGCTTGCAGGGCCCGAGGAACGTCTCGAAGTCCGGGCCCGTCGCGGACATGTTGGCGAAGATCAGCCCGCCATAGTTCGTCACCCGCGCGACCGGCATGAGGCCGAGCTTGGAGCGGTCCATGTCGTCGGGATAGGCGCCCTTCGCCTGCGGGATCGAGACCAGCGCGCCGTCGGCGCCGTAGGTCCAGCCGTGATAGCGGCAGGAATGGAACGGGGCATTGCCGGAAAGCTGGCGGCAGACGACGTTGGCGCGGTGGCGGCAGCGGTTGAGAAGCACGTGGATGCCGCCGTCGACGTCGCGTGTGACCAGCACCGGGCGGAGGCCGATGGTCGTGGTCTTGAAGTCGCCCGGGTTCGGGATCTCGCTCTCGTGCGCGACATAGACCCAGGTCCGGCCGAAGATGCGGTCCATCTCCAGATCGAAGATGCGCGGGTCGGTGTAGACCGCGCCGTTCACCCGGAAGTCGTCCTTCGTCTCGACCACCATCTCGTCGAGGTCGAGCGCGTCCCGGTCGCGATTGGACAGCAGCGTCGCCATCTCCGCACCTTTCCTTCGTGACGCGCCGAGCATAGCTTCGCGGGTGCCGGGCCGCAAACCAAAGGGCGCAACATGGCAGGCATGCCGCGCGTCGGCGACACGATCCGCGTCTCGGACCGGATGCAGACGGGCTACAGCTATCGGATCGACGCACCGCCCGGCCGCGACTTCGCGCCGGGCTTCGCGCCGCACTACGCGCCGGCCGAGATGCTGGCGCTCGGCGTGTTCGAGGGGAAGTACCTCAACGACTGCCGCGGCGAGTTCCCGGAGGCGTGGTACGCGACGGCGCGTATCGCCGACCGGGCGGACCCCGGCCTCAACCGCTTCGGGGTGAAGAGCCGCCAGCCGCTCTCGGTGTGGCGCGACAAGGGCTGGATCGTAGGGCCCGATCCGCGTGGCTGGTTCCAGTGGTACTGCCGCTACTGGCTCGGCCGGCGGATGGCCGGGATCGACGCGCACCAGATCAAGCGCTGGCGCGCCTTCGCCCGCCATTCCGCGCAGGTGCGCCGCAACTGCGACCCGGGCGACGTGTTCTGCCGGCCGCGCCAGCGCCAGGCATTGCTGCAGTGGGCCTACGACCCGTTCATCTGAGGCGGAGGGCTGGGCCTTAGCCCCAGAGGCGCTGGGACGCGATCTTCGCGCCTTCCGCCATGGTGGCGAGCTTCTCCCACACGATGGAGGTCGCGACGTTCTGCGATCCCGCGAACGTGCCGAAGCCGCAATCGGTGCCGGCGATCACCCGCTCGCGGTCGCCGATTGCGGCGACGCAGCGCTCGATGCGCTCGGCCACCAGCTCGGGATGCTCGACATAGTTGGTGCAGCTGTCGATCACCCCGGGGATCAGGATCGCGTCCTGCGGGAACCGGCCTTTCAGCGTCGACGCCTCGTGCGCGTGGCGCGGGTTGGCGAGCTCGATCGAGAACGCGCCGGCATCGACCTTGAGGAAGACCGGCAGGATCTCGGAAAGCGCGATGTCGTGGGTGTGCGGCCCCTCGTAGTTGCCGTGGCAGATGTGGATGCGCACCCGGTCCTTGGGGATGCCGTCCAGCGCCTCGTTCAGGGCCGCCGCGTGCACCTCGATCGTCGCGAGGTACTCCGACATCGGCTTGTCCCAGAACAGCTTCGAATACTCGTTGGCGAAATCCGGGCAGTCGACCTGCAGCACGTGGCCCTGGTCGCAGATGTAGCGGTATTCCTTCTTCATCTCGCGTGCGACGGCGAACACGTAGTCGGCATGCGTCGCGTAGTGCGCGTTCATCATGCAGAAGGCGATGGCGCCGGGCGAGGCGGCGGTCAGGAACGTCTCGGCGAACGGGTTCTTCGCCGCGTCCAGGGCGGCGCGGAACAGCCGGCATTCCTCCTCGATGGAGGACAGGTCGGTGTAGCGGACGTCGGCGACGCATTGCGGCGCGTTGAAGGTGCGCGCGCGGACGCCGCCGACCGTTTGGCGGGACCGGAACCGCTCGAGAAAGTCGGGATGCTCGACCAGGTCGCGCGCCTGCGCCCGCTTGCTCTCGCCGGCGAACCCGGCCATGCGGAGCGGCACGTAAGTGAGGTAGCTGACCCGCGGCTGCTCGCCGTCATTGGCGACGTCGACGCCCGCTTCCTTTTGGTGCGCCACCACGTCGCGCACGCCTTCGTCCTTGAGCCGCGCGAGCGCCGCGGCGTCGAACGGCTTGCCGTTCTCCTCGGCCGACAGCGCCTCGGCCAGCGCCTGCGCGCGCGGCAGGCTGCCGGTATGGGTCGTCAGGATTTGCGTTGCGCTGGCTTTCACCGGCCCCTCCGCCGATCAGGCGGACGGCGCGTCGGAGCCGTTGCCGTTGGTCCGTGCGGGGCCCGGGGCCGCGTCCCCGTAATCGTCGTCGTCGTCGCCATCGACCGGAATGTCGGCCACCGAGGGAAGCTCGGGCTGCGGCCCGCCACCGGGGAAGCCCGGCCGGCCGCCGTTGGCGGTCGCCTGAGCCGCCGCCTGGGCACTCAGCACGCGGTAATAGTGCTCGGCATGCTGGTAGTAGTTCTCGGCGGTGATGCGGTCGCCGGCCAGGCTCGCGTCGCGGGCCAGGACGAGATAGCGCTCGAGAACCTGGTGCGCATTGCCGCGAATTTTCACGTCCGGCCCGTTGCTTTCGTAGGTCTGGTTGCGCGGGTTCCCGCCGTGACGCCTGGGGTTGCCGCGGCCTCGTTGACGCTTGGGGTTTGGACCCTGTCTCATGGCAGCATAGTCTCGCACTTATTGAAGGATTGAGATCGGCGCAAAACGGTCGAAAGGCGGCCCCCCGGCCCCACGTTCGCGAGTCTTGATCCTATTGCGATATTCGGGGGTGATTACGGAACCCGCGAGCGCAGTAGCGCGGGTCCGGTAACACGCCGGAACTGACCCTAGTCGCGAATCGTCAGCATTCCAACCCTTTTTTATATAGCGTTGGCCGGACGCTGGAGCAATAGGCACCGGTCCCGGCCGGCCACATCCCGCCGGATTCCGCCGGGAACGAGGCCGGCCGCGCGGGCAATCGAGGCGACCCGTTCCGCCTGGTCCCAGCCGATCTCGAACGCCGCGATCGCGCCCGGCGCCATCAGGTTCGCGAGGCCCGGGACGATCGCCCGGTAGGCGTCGAGCCCGTCCGCACCGCCGTCGAGCGCGGCGCGCGGGTCCCAGCCCCGCACCTCGGGCGCCAACGCCTCGATGGCACCGGTTTCGATATAGGGCGGGTTTGCGACGATGGCGTCGAAGCGCCCCTCGATGCCCCTGGTCCAGTCGCCGACCGCGAGGCGCGCCCGCCCGGCGAGCCCCAGCCGGCGCGCGTTCTCCGTGGCGGCGGCGATGGCGCCCGCGCTCGCGTCGACGCCCAGCCCGGTCGCGTTCGGAAGCTCGGCCAGCAGCGCGAGCAGCAGGCAGCCGCTCCCGGTGCCGAGATCGAGCACGCGCCAGGGCTCGGCCCGCCCGCCGCGCCGGTCGAGGTCGGTCAGCACGGCCTCCACCAGCGTCTCGGAGTTGGGGCGCGGGTCCAGGCAGTCCGGGGCGAGGGCGAACGCCAGGCTCCAGAACTCGCGCACGCCGAGAATGCGGGACACCGGCTCGTGCGACGCGCGGCGCGCGACCAAAGCCGCGACGGCGGCTCGCTCGCCGGCCGTGAGCGCGCGGTCGCGCTCGCGCACCATCGCCTCGCGTGTGAGGCCGAGGGCGTGACGCGCCAGCAGCCGCGCGTCGGCGGCCGCGTCCTCGATGCCGGCGGCGGCCAGAATCTGCGCCGCCTCGGCCAACGCCGCCGAGAGGGTAGGGGGCTTCGCCCGCCGATCGTCCATGGGTCTCAATATAGGTCCGCGATTGCGAAGGAAGCGACGCGATCCAGGATGCATGGATCGGGCCGGCGCTGGACCCGTCTGGTTGGAAAACGCGCTAGATCTTGGACAGGCGCGGCTCGCCGAACAGGTAGCCCTGGCCGAAATCGACCTGGAAGTCGAGCAGGTCGAGCAGGTCGCTCTCGTTCTCCAGCTTCTCGACGACGAGGCTGGTACCGCTGGCGCGCAGGGTTCGCTTCATGTTGCGCATGGCGGTCTGGGCGGTCGGCTCGCGGAGCTGCGCGCAGAGGACGTTCGCGTCGAGCTTCACGAACTTGAACCGGTGCTCGGCCAGCCATTCGTAGTCGAAGCGGAAGGTCTGCACTTGGTCCATCGAGAAGCGGAAGCCCATCTGGCCCAGCCGCTTGACGATCATCTCGAGCTGCGGGTCGCGGTTGGCGACCGTGGATTGCGGGAACTCGAAGATCATGTCGGGCGCAAGCTCGGCATTGCGCGCCATGAACTCCACGAAATCGCGCAGGAACGCCCGGTCCGCCAGCGTGTGCGCTGAGATGTTGCAGAACACGCCGACATCCTCGTTCTTGCGCTGGCTCTTGCGGACGAGCTGGACGCAGCGGAACAGCAGCATGTTGTCGATCGCGGTGACCAGCCCCTCGCGCTCGGCGATGGCGATGTACTGGTCGGGCACGACCATCTTGCCCTCGCCGTCGCGGATGCGCGTGTAGGCCTCGAAATAGCGGCGCTGGCGCTGTGGCAGGGTGACGACCGGCTGGAGGTAGAGGTCGATGCGATCGGCGCGGAGCCCGTCCCGCACCACGTTGAGGATCGCGGCGTCGTCGAGGCCGTGGGCGACCGGCACGATGCTGGGCGCCACCTCGGGACGGAAGACGGGCGTGGACGCGGGGCCGCGGTCGGTCGAAATCTGGTCCACCAGGTCCTGCAGCACGCGGACCTCGGTCGTGAGCGCGTCGTACGCCGCGTCGGACGGGCCGCGCGCGGCGCTGCGGTCGGTCAGCACCTGGTGCAGCCGGCTGACCTCGCCGCGTGCCGCGGACAGCTCGCGCGACACCGCGTCGTGGGCGAGGCGCAGATCGGTCAAATCCTCGGCGAGGCGCCCCTCGACGCCCTGGCGCGCCACCACCTCGTGCAGCACCGCGAAGGCGATGAAGATCATCCCGCCGGCCATCGCCGACGCGCTGGCGTCGATCCCGGGCGCGACCTCGGGCAGGGCGATCGCGGCGGCGGTCGCGACGGCGGCATAGCAGATCGCGATCAGGACGTGGCGAAGGAAGCCCATCGATGGCCCGGACGGGGGAAACCGGTGCCGAATGTTGCGGAACAGGGTTGATATTGGGTTAACGGCGCCCGATCAGCGGAACCCGGTGGCGACGACGTAGATCTCGCGCGACTCGGCGCGGCTCGCCGGCGGCTTGACGTGGCGCACGTCGCGGAACCGCTGCTTGAGCCGGGCGAGAAGCGCGGCCTCGGCGCCGCCTTGCAGTGCCTTCATCACCAGCGCCCCGCCGGGGGCGAGCAGGGCGCAGGCCGCGTCGAACGCCGCTTCGCACAGCGCCATTGAGCGCAGATGGTCGGTCGCGCGGTGGCCGGTCGCGGGCGCGCCCATGTCGGACAGCACGACGTCGGCCTTGCGTCCCAGCATCGCCTCGATGCGGGCGATCGCCTCGGGCTCGCGCAAATCGGCGACGGCGTGGTCGGCGCCCGGCACGGGGTCGAACGGGTTGATGTCGACGGCGACGACGCGGCCCGCCTCGGGGGCGCCGACGCGCGCGACCGCGACCTGGGTCCAGCCGCCGGGCGCCGCGCCGAGATCGACGACGCATCGCCCGCGCGCCAGAAGGTGCAGCCGGTCGTCGAGCTCGATCAGCTTGTACGCCGCGCGCGACCGGTAGCCCTCGGTCTTGGCGCGGGCGACGAACGGGTCGTTGAGCTGGCGCGCGAGCCAGCGCGTGGAGGAGGGCTTGCGGCCCCGCGCCGTCCTGACCCGCACGGTGCGCCCGCGGCTGCCGCCCCCGCCGCCGTCGCCGCGCCCGCTCACGCCCCGGGCAAGGCGCGCTGGACGGCCGGCGCGTCGCGGCCGGCGGCGATCAGCTCGAGCAGGATTCCCTCGCGCACGCCGCGGTCGGCGACGCAGAGCGTTTCGGCCGGCCACATGCGGCAGATCGCCTCCAGCACCGCGCAGCCCGCGACCACGAGGTCGGCCCGCGCGGCCCCGATGCAGGGATGCGCCGCGCGCTCGGCGCAGCTCGACCGGGCGAGACGCCGGCTCACCTCGTGGACCGCGTCGATCGAGAGGAACGTGCCGTCGACGCGCGAGCGGTCGTAACGCTCGAGCCCGAGATAGACGCCGGCGACCGTGGTGACGGTGCCCGCGGTCCCCAGCATCTGGGCCGAGCCGTCGGCGATGTAGCGGCGGATGTCGTGCGCGTCCTCGAACGCCCGCAGCATGGTGCCGACATGGGTGACGGCGGCCTCGTACTGGTCGGGCGTGAACTCGCGCACGCCGAGCCGTTCGGTCAGCGTGACCACCCCGCAGGGCAGCGAGACGCAGGCGAGGATCTCGGGCGGGGCGGGGCGGCGCTGGCGCAGCCAGACGAGCTCGGCCGACCCGCCGCCGACGTCGAACAGAAGGGCGTAGGGCTTGTCCGGCGCGAGCAGCGGCAGGCATCCGGCGAGCGTCAGTTCCGCCTCCTCGCGCGAGGAGATGATGTCGAGCGTGAGGCCGGCCTCCTCCTCGACGCGGGCGAGGAAGGACCCGCAATTCGCCGCGCGGCGGCATGCCTCGGTCGCGATGCAGCGCGAGCGCGTGACGTGGCGGCGCTCGATCTTGGCGGCGCAGACGCGCAGCGCCTCGATGGCGCGGGCCATCGCCGGCTCGGACAGCTGTCCCGCCTCGACGATTCCCTCGCCCAGCCGCACGATGCGCGAATAGCCGTCGACGACGCGGAACCCCTCGGGCGCCGGGCGCGCGATCAGCAGCCGGCAGTTGTTGGTGCCGAGATCGACGGCGGCGTACACGTCCTGCGGCCGCTCCCGCTGGCCCCAAGGCCGGACGCGCCGCCTGTGTCCCTCATATGCGACGGTCACGGATATTTTTCCCTTGTGTCACCGTCATGCCGGCGCCTGATAGCCGACGCCTCACCTGTCATCGTATCGTAAGACGGAATCGGGTCCCGGGCAAAGCCGAAGGGCGTGCCGCGCCGCGCCATTTGGCAGCAACGCCGGGCGGCCGCGAGACCACGCACGTTTTGTCAACCGGCGAACGATGTGCTACACGTCCGGCCCGGCCGTTGGGGGATAGTTTAACGGTAGAACTCTCGGCTCTGGACCGAGCAGTCCTGGTTCGAATCCAGGTCCCCCAGCCAGCTAGCTTTCTTTAGCGAGCGAAGCGAGCTTACGAAAGCTGCTGCCCCCGGGCCTGGCCCCGGGGGCCCATCGCGCCGGCCCCGAAAAAGAAAATGCCGCAGGGGCGCCCTGCGGCATTTCTTGTCCACCGATATGCGAACAGAAATTCGAGGGCGGCGCCGCGCGGACGCCGCCGTCCGAACCTCCGGCCGGCTAAAACTCCTTGCGCAGTCCCACCGCGAAGGTGTGGGTGCTGATCAGGGAGTTGGCGATCGTGCCATGGTAGTTGGCGAATGCGTTGTAGCCGTTCTGCAGCACGGCGACCACGCCGACGCCGACACCGAAATAGTCGCGGTCGGGCGAGTCGTTCTGGAACGACAGGGTGGTGGCGTTCAGGTCCTGCACCAGATGGCCGGTCAGCGTCTGCTGGCCGTTCGCGAACTCGTGCATGTAGGCGAACGAGATCTGCGGCACAAGGACGCCGAAGCTGGTGCTGTAGGCGGCTGACCCCTGCACCCCGACCGAGCTCACCGCCGAATCGAAGCTGCTGGAGTTGAACGCCATCTCGAGGCCGGTGCCGCCCGCCTCCTGGAAGGCATCGTTGTCCGTGTGGACGTAGTTGATCCCCAAGCGCGGGCCGAAGGTGAACCTGCCGCGGTAGAAATCGTAGCCGGTGTTGGCGCCGATCCGGTATTCGTTGCCGCTCGTATCGCCCTTCGCGAAACCCGTGATGGGAGCCCCGCCGGTATTGGTAAACGAAACAAAACGATCGAGCGAATAATCCTTCCGGGCATAGCCCGCGGAGAGGTCCAGGAACGCCGCCGGCAAGGGCGAGAGGCTGGCGTAGACCAGCCCACCATAGGAATCGGTGTCGAACCGGCCGCCCGAATTCGAGAAGTCCGCCTTGGTCCGCGAATAGTCGAAGGCGAGCCCGGCGGTGACCATGCCGAACTGGCGGTCGGCGCCGAGGGTGAGGCCGTACTTGTTGGACCCGTAGCCCGGATCGAACGAAGTCGTGTCCTTGTCGGCCCGCTCGTAGGTGGCGGTCGCGAAGCTCGACACGCCGTCCAGGGAGAACTCCATGTCGTGGGAGTCGGCCGGCGCGCCGTTCATGCCCGTCATGCCGGCGCCGCCGGTCAGGGCCGCCATGTGGTCGGCTTCACGCTTCTTCTCGAGATGGCGCGTGACCGCGCCCTGCACCTCGGTGCCCGAGGGCGACAGCGATCCGCTCGTCCCGGCGTTGCCGGCAGATGGATTGGTGCCAGCATTACTCAAAGTGCAAATCGCGTCGAGGTCGGCCTCCACCATGCCGCCGCAAATCGTGCCGAGGTTGGAGGTGATCGCCGTCGACAGGCTTTGCGCGGACGCGGGTCCACTGGCCAGCGCGAGACCGAGCACCCCGGTGCCAACGATCGGCACCGTGCCCCAAAGGGCCCGAACGCTGCGGGACAAATTCCTGCAATTCATTGATCATCCCCCAATTCTGATCTTGTCGATCCCTCTAACACAGATCGACCAGGATAGAAACCCTACAAGGACATTCCTAAAACTCAGTTCGCGGCCGTGCGGACGAAGAAGAAATCGCCGGCCTCGTGCCCCGCGAATTTGATCGGCGCGTATTCCGGAACCTGGCTGGCGTCGGCGCGCCGCGCGGCCGCGGCCACCTGCGCCTGGACGATCTGGAACAAATCCTGGCCGGCCAGGATGCCGGTGTTCTGCTTCAGCGCCTCGATGAAGGCCTGGGCGAACACCGAATGCTTGCCGCCGCCCGAATCCAGCACCGGCTGGATGCCGCCGGCGGTCAGCGCCATCCGCGACCGGTCGTGGGCAACCTCGCGGATAAGTTGCATGCGCTCCTTCTCGCTGATCCCGCCCGTGATGTGGGCGAGGGCGGAGCGGGTGAGCGTGCCCGAGTAGCAGGAATCGGCGACCACGAGGAGCTCGCGCACCGTCATGGCGTTCAGCACGTCGGTGATGGCGACGTTCGAGATCCAGTTGGCGGAGCTGTCGCGCTCGGCGTCGACCGGCAGCCAGTTGCCGCGCTGGTTCACCTGGTCGAGCTCGCCGTGCCCGCCATAGTAGATCAGCAGATTGTCCTGGTCGGTCAGCTTCTCGCGCAGCTTGTTGAGCGCCGAGAGGATTTGGTACCGCGTGCCGTTGAGCAGCAGCGTCACCTTGTAGCCGTACTTGTCTTTCAGCAGATGCGCGACGTCTTCGGCGTCGGCCACCGCCGTCTCCAGCTTCGGCAAATGCTGGTAGTCGTTGTTGCCGATCACCAGGGCGTAGTAGCTGCCGAATGCAATCGGCGGTTGCGGCATCGGGTAGCCGATCCGCTGGGTGGCCCCGGCGGTCGGCCCGGCCGGCGCCAGCGAGGCGGTCTCGGTTTCCCGCTTCGGGATCATGAACTCGACGACCGATTTGTGGCCGTTGCGGTCGATGGCGACCACGCGCACGTGCTCTTCGCGCTCGGACACCGGGAAGTTCGTGCGGAACACCTCGCCGTCGAGCTTCTCCTCGCGCCCGTTGACCGAGAGGGACGCGAGGCCGATGGGCGTGATCACGCGTCCCACGACCAGGAGCTTCTCGACCGATTCCGGCAGCTTGGCCATGCGCATGCCGCCGCGGGCGGTCGCCAGCTCGGGCTCGAGGATCTGGATCGAGGGATCGGTCTTTTGGGACTGGCGCTTCAGCGAGCGCAGCTCCGCCTCCTGCGCGCTGGAGGCCTTCGTCATCTGGGCGAGGCTCGCCTGCAGCCGGGCGATCTCCTTGTCCTTGCTGGCGAGCCGGCTCTCGCGCGCCGCGATCGCCTTCTCGAGCGCCTTGACGTCCGATGCGCTCTCGCCATCGCGCGCGCGCTTGTCGGCGAGCTCCTGGCGCAGCCGGTCGAGCGCGGCGCGCTGGCCGTCGGCATCGCGGCTCGAATGCTGGAGGCTGCGTTTCAGCCGATCCAGCCGGTCCTGGGTCTGGCGGAGCTCACCTTCCTTGTCGGAGAGGCGGCGCTTCAGGCTTTCGACCTCGGCGCGCAACTCCTCGAGCTCGGCGCCCTGCGACTTGATCCGGGCCTGGTCCTCGGCGGAATGGGCGGCAGCCACGGGCGGCGACGCGGCCTGGAAGCTGAGGTCCGGCAGGCCGGCGGCCTTGCGGTACCAGGCCAGCGCCTGGGCCGGGTCCTTGGGAACGCCGAGGCCCCGCTCGTAGAGCGAGCCGAGATTGATCTCCGCCCGGCTGAAGCCCTGGTCGGCCGCCCGCCGGTACCAGCTCGCCGCGGCCTGGTAGTCGGGCGGCACGCCCAGCCCCTTCTCGAAGATCTCGCCGACATAGGTCTGGGCGTCCGGCTTGCCCTGCTGGGCGAGCGGCAGCCACACCTTGAGGGCGGTGGCGTAGGAGGCGCGGTCGCTTTTGACGTATTCGCCGCCCCGGATCTCGCAGTCGCTGGCCGAGGTCTTCACCGCGCGGCGGGCGCTTATAAAGGTCACGGAGCCGCCGAGCTGGCGGATCTGGCCGGGCAGCAGGCAGTCGACGATCAGGAGCGAGTCGCCATCCGTCGCGGCGGACGCGGGCGCGGTCCAGCCCGTGCCGAGCGCCGCCGCCGCCAAGCCCAGCGCCAGGGCGCACCGCATCCGGAACGTTCGCAGATGGAACCGACAGTCTCTCATTGTCCCCACCCGGGACGCTCATGACACATGCCCAGACTTTCGCGGTCTTGCGGCAAAATGTCCAGGGCGGATGTCCCGCGCCCGGTCACTTACTCGTGCGCACCCAGACCCCGTCCCACGGGCCCGCCGGCGGATTTCGATGCAGCGCCGCGGCCCGGCTCGCCATCACGGCGGGCGCGCCCCCGCCCGCGTCGCGCGGCGCGGAAGGGGCGGACCATGCGGCCTCGGCGGCGGCGAACCGCCCAGCGCGATATTCGGCGAGGGCCGCGGCGTAGCCCGCGACGTAGCTTCGGTCGGCATCCGTCGCCTCGGTCGCGGTGCAAACCAGCTCGAACACGGCCAGCGCCTCCTCCTTGCCCTTGACGCGCACGAGGTCGAGCTCGTTGAGGACAAAGGCGTCGTGCAGCCGCGCGGCGGCGACCGGCCCGACCACGA
The DNA here is from genome assembly GCA_963775315.1 of uncultured Alphaproteobacteria bacterium. Taxonomy (GTDB): domain Bacteria; phylum Pseudomonadota; class Alphaproteobacteria; order MPNO01; family DASWLB01; genus CAWGHZ01. The sequence continues at coordinate 28,509 of CAVZIN010000008.1, forward strand.
TGCGGCAGCCATAATCGCCCGGCACGCCCTCAAGACGGGCGGCGAGGTTCACCGTCTCGCCGACGGCGGTGTAGTTGTACCGGTTCGGGGCGCCGACGTTGCCGACGGTGGCGAGCCCGGCGTTCAGCCCGATCTTCACCGAAAATCCGCGCTCGCCGCGCGCCCGGTCTTCGGCACGGGCCTCCGCGACGCGGCCGGCGATCGCCAGCGCCGCGGCCGCCGCCCGCTCGGCGTGGTCGTCCTCGTTGACCGGTGCGCCCCAGATCGCCATCACCGCGTCGCCGATGAACTTGTCGACATAGCCGCCGGTCTCGTCGACGACCGAGGCGATGATCGCGAGATAGCGGTTGGTCAGCTCCATCAGCCGCTCCGGCCCGACCTCGCCCGAGAGGGCGGTGAAGCCGCTGAGGTCGGCGAACATCACGGTGATGTCGCGCAGCTCGCCGCCGAGGCGCAGCGAGTGCCGGCTGTCCAGCAACCGCTCGACCACCACCGGCGCCAGATAGTGGCCGAACGCGTACTCGACGCGCCGGCGGCGCCGCTCCTCCAGCAGGAACCGCACCAGGTAGGCCGCCGCGACCGCGCCGACGGCGCAAAGGGCCGGAACGCCCATCGGCAGCCACGCTCCGCCCAGCAGCAGCCCCGCCTCGACCGCGAACAGCACGGCGAGGACGATGGCGGTCGCGGCGATGGCCATCCACGGCGCCAGCGCGAGGCCCGCGCCGCCCGCGACCAGCGCGGCGGCGGCGGCTGTCGGGACGCGCACCGCGGCTGGCGTCTCGTGCGCCGCGTCCTGGCCCATCAGGGCGCGGACCGCGCCGGCCGCCAGCGCCACGCCGGCAATCGTGCCGTCAAGCGGATCGGATGCCCCGAGCGGGTCGAGACGGCAGCCGCCAGCGCCTTGCGCCCGGGGCGCGGGCGCGGTTTGCGCGGGCAGGAAACGGTCGGGGCCGACCTTGCGGTCTTCGTCGGGCAGGGTCGACCCCACAAGGACGATCCGGTCGCGAAACCGATCGGCCACCATCGCGGGGTCCTGCGCCAGGCAGCGCAGCACGTCGACGATCGCATAGGTCGGCACCGCCTCCAGCTTGCGCCGCGGCGCGATGCGGACTTCGTTGTCGACCACCGCTACGCCGCTTCGTCGTGCCAGCGCGCCGGCAAGGGTCGGCACGCTCGTCCCATTCGTGAGGTGGAGTGCTGCGCGGGCCGTGCGGAACGTGCCGTCGCTGTCCGGCGTCATCTCGACATAGCCGGTGGCGTCGGGGGTGCGGTTGGCGCCGAGGGCGAAGAAATAGGGCGGCGCCACAGGCGTTCGCAGCGACCGGCCGAGTACGACGAGGCCGCGATGGCGGGCGAGCGCGGCCAGGAACGAGGCGTCGTAGCCCGGCTTGAAGCGGCCCGTGACGAAGTTGAAGATCATGTCGAAGCCGATCGCCCGCGGCTTCGCCGCCGCAAGCCCGTCGATCAGCGTCGCCCAGACCGGGGCCATCAGCACGCGTGGAATATTGCGCAGCGCGTCGGAATCGAGCGACCGTCGATCCAGCGCAACGATGGCGACCGGGGTCGGCGGGGCGCCGGGTGGCGCGATCCGCGCGGCGCCGCCAAGCGCCAGGTCATAGAGCGGACCGTCGAGATTGCCGATCGCCCCGCCGGTGGCGAGGCTCGCCGCCGTGCCGGCGCCGCCAAGCGCGAGAAGGAGCGCCGCCCGCGTCCAGAAACGCCGGCGGGCCGGCCGGGCGTCCGCGCCGGCCACAATCAGTCGAGGCGCAATATGGCCGCGGCTTCCCCCGGTGTGCCGGGGCCCGCCACGCTGAACTGGAAATCGACCGAGGTCTTTCCATCGGCCGAGGCCAGGTGGACGGTGTAGTCCTCGCCGGGTGCGAGGGCCGGCTTATCGGTGGGCCAGCTCGCCAGATGGTCGTGCACCGTCATGGCACCCAGCCGCTTGCCGCCCTTGAGCAGCTCGGCCGTCCGCAGCAGCGCCCCCTTGCGGCCGGTCAGCACGACGCGGGGATGGGCGCTCAGGTGCGGCGCCCCGCCAGCGCCCCGCATGACGACGCCGGCGGCGACCGCCGTGCCGCCGTCCGCCGCGGCCAGCTTCTCCTCGCGCGGGCAAGCGGTCGAACTCCTCGCTCACGATCTGGCCGCCGGCCAGCGAGTAGCGCCGTGCGTCGAGATAGAGCCGGCCGCCCTTCACGGTGACCATGCGGCACGCGCCGTAATGCACGAAGCTCATCCGGGTGTCGGGGCGGAGCGTGACGGTCGACCGGTTGCCGATTTCAGAATAGGCGGTGAGTGCCGGCGTTGTGGCGCCCTGGACCTCAAGCACCAGGGCGACGGGGCGCGCCTCCGCGGCGCGGGCCGAGGGCGCTGCCGCGCCTGCCGCCAAACCGACCGCGACCAATCCCGACCAGGCCCAGTTCCTGACCCGATGGGTCCGCGCGGGGCGAGAACCGCAGGTGATCATGATCCGAGAGCATACAGCAACCAGCCGGGAAAGTCAGTGCGCGCTCCGGCCGTTGCGCCGCTCCATCGCAACGAACCGTCGGGACGGAATGAAGCATTGCCTTTTTCGTGCCCCTTGATTGTTGGGCAGAAAATCCTATGTCGAGCGCGGCAGCCTTATGGCCGCGCGCGCCCCGATCGGGCCGCGTCGCGGTTTTTCCTGGCTTCAGGCGACATTCCAGGAAAATCAAGGGGTTGCGAGGCGACAGAGGCGACCTTCGGCTGACGCCCGGGTGACTGCAAGGCGCCGGAGCGGCGACGCGTCTCCTAGCGGCCCTCGCGCCGCCAGGCGAGGAGCAGCGCGCCGAGACCCAGCAGCAGCAGGGCGAGGCCCGGCAGCAGCGGCGCTTCCTGCACGCCCGTCACGGTGTACTCGCCGTTCTCCGTGACGCCCATCCAGCCGCGACCGGCGGTGCGGTGGCCTTCCCGCACGCGGCGGAGGTCGGGCAGGCCGTCCTTGATCCAGGCGATGCCGCCGCCGGTCTTGTCCACCACCGGCTTCAGCTTGGCGTCGGTGGCGCGCATGTCGGCGAACTCGAGCGGGTTGAGCGTGCCGACCGCGGCGAGCGCGGTGTGCTTGCCGTCCGAGACGCGGTAGAGGCCCATCTCCGTGACCGGCAGCGAGGCGCGCTCGCGCCCGCCGACCCCCTCGGCGAGGGTGAGCTTGGTCGTCTTGCCGGACGGCGCGGTCACGGTGACCGGCGTCTTGTCGGGCTCGACAGAATGGCGCACGACCACCAGGTCGTTGCCCTCGCGATGCGCCTCGATGCGGTTCTCCTCGAGCTCCGGCTCCTTCATCAGCCAGTGGGCGAGGCGGCGCAGCAGCTCGGCGTAGGGGCCGCCGCCGTCATAGCCGCGCGCCCACAGCCAGATCTGGTCGGAGAGGATCTGGGCGACCCGCCCCTTGCCCACCCGGTCGACGACCAGCAGCGGCTTGCCGTCGGCGCCGGTCATCAGCGTCGTGCCACGGTCCACGGTGGCGTCGATCTGGCGGAACCAGCTTCCCCAATGACGGTCCGGATCGTCTGCGCCGGGCAGGTCCGCGGTGATGGGGAAGCGCTTTCCCGCCGCGCTGAGATGCGCCTTCATCCGCCCGTCGATCACCCGCCCGGTCGGGGCCGCGGGCAGGATCGGGCCGAGCGGCGTCTGGTAGAGCGAGAGCGGGGTGGCGAAGGCCGGCCCCGCCGCCTCCAGCACCGCCCCGCCGTTCTGGATGTAGCGCACGATGTTCTGCAAATAGAGCGAGGGCAGCACGCCGCGCCGCTTGTAGCGGTCGAAGATGATCAGGTCGAACTCGTGCAGCTTGACCTCGAACAGCTCGCGGATCGGGAAGGCGATCAGCGACAGCTCGCGCACCGGCGTGGCGTCCTGCTTCTCCGGCGGGCGCAGGATGGTGAAATGGACGAGGTCGACCGACGGGTCGGCCTTGAGGAAGTTGCGCCACACCCGCTCGCCGGGGTGCGGCTCGCCCGACACCAGCAGCACGCGCAGCCGCTCGCGCACGCCGTTCACGGTGACGACGGTGCGGTTGTTGACGGTGGTGAGCTCGTTCTCGGCCGGGTCGACGGCGAACTCGAAGATGTTCTGCCCGGCATGGTCGATATTGAGCTTCAGCGTCGTCTCGCGGCCGACCACGGCCTCGCGCGTGACCGCAGGCGCGCCGTCGTGCGATTCGGTGAGGCGGACGGTCTGGCCCTCGGCACCGGGGTCGTCGACCTTGACGCGCACCTCGATCGGCTTGCCGACCAGCCCGAAGCGCGGCGCCTGTGTCACTACGATGCGCCGGTCGCGCTCGCCCGGCGCCCCGGTCAGGAGGACGTGCAGCGGGCCTGCGAAGGGCAGCGGCTTCGTCGCGTCCGGCACGTCGTGCACCTCGCCGTCGGTGACGAAGAAGGTGGCGGCCATCCGCTTGCGCGGCACGTCGGCCAGCGCGTGGCTCAGCGCGTCGAACAGGTGCGTGCCGTCGGTCGGCTGGCCGCCGGCCTCGGTCTTCGGCACGCCCACGTGCACCACGCGCACCTCGAGCCCCGGCATGGCGGAGAGCTTGCGCTGCAGCTCGGCGGCGGCGGCCTCGGCCTCGGCGGTCCGCTTGCCGACCGACTGGCTCGGCGATTCGTCCACCACCACCGCGGCGACGTCGGGGATCGGCTTTCGCTCCTCCTTGACCAGCACGGGGTTGGCGAGCCCGGCGAGCAGCGCCACGATGGCGAGCGTCCGCCAAGCGAGCCCGCGCGCGCGGCGCACCAGCCCGAACACGATCAGCGCCGCGCCGATTGCGGCGAGGCCTGCCAGCACGGCCCACGGCAGGTAGGGCGCGAAGTCGATCGAGGTCAGCGCGCCCATTCGATCCCTTCAGGTCGAAGACCCCCACCTGTCCTCCCCCTTCCAGGGGGAGGGACGCGTGGCACCGTTCTCCTCCCCTCTGAAAGGGGGGAGGCCGGGAGGGGGGTCATGGCCATGGCCGTCGCCGTCATTGGCCCAGCCGCTCCATGATCGCGGGGACGTGGACCTGGTCTGTCTTGTAGTTGCCGGTCAGCGCGTACATCACCCAGTTGACGCCGAAGCGGTACGCCATCTCGCGTTGGCGCTCGCCGCCCGGCACGACGGGAAATTCCGGCTGGCCCTCGTCGTCCACCGCCCAGGCGCCGGCCCAGTCGTTCGAGCCGATGACGACCGACGACACGCCGTCGTTGTAGCGGTTGCCCTTGGCCTCGACCCATACGGGCCCGCCGGCCCAGCGGCCGGGAAACTGCGAGATCAGGTAGAACGATTTGGTCAGCACGTGGTCGGGCGGCACGGGGATCAGCGCCGGGATGTCGAGCCCGCGCAACAGATAGCGCAGCCGGAGCGCCGCCGGCCCGCCGCCCAGCGACGGATCGGTGTTGATCTCGCCCTGCTCGCGCGTGTCGAACAGGATCGTGCCGCCGGTGCGGAGATAGTTCTGCAGCTTCTCGATCGCGCGGTCCGACAGCGCCGGCTGCGACGGCGACACCGCCCAGTAGAGCATCGGGAAGAAGGCGAGCTCGTCGGTCTCGACGTTCACCGCCATCGGCGCGCCGGGCTCGACCGCGGTCCGCCGGCGCAGCACCTCGCTGAGACCGCGGAGCCCGTCGCGGCTCACCCGGTCGATTTCTGGCGTGCCGGTGACGACGTAGGCGAGGCGCGTCTCCAGCGCGGCCTTGAGGGCGAAGGCGTCGGGCGAGTCGGCCTCCTGCGCCCGTGCCGGCGCGGCCATCGCGCCGAGCATGGCGAGCGCGACGATCGCCGCGCGCCCGGCGGCCCGGCCGCCGCGCCCGGCGCCGATGCCGGGCACCAAGCCGCGCAGGATGAAGCCGATCACCAGGTCGGCGAAGGCGAGCAGCAGCGCGACGAGCAGCAGCCACGGCTTGAGGTCGAGCTCGCTCGCCCCCGGGAAGCCGAGCGTCGACACGCCGTCCGGCAGCACGGCCGACAGCGGCTTCAGATCGCCCACCGCGGGCGACAGGTTGAGCGCCCGGCGCGCGCCCTGGCGGCCGTAATAGCCGGGCGGCGTCTGCGGCCCGGGCACTGTTCCGGCGAACTTCGCACCTTCGATCGGACTCGCGGTCGAGGGCGGGCTTTGCAGCCGGCCGAACCCGTCCATCACCGAGATCGGCGCCAGCACGCCCGATCCTTCCTCGGTCGCGATCCCCTGCGACAGCCCGACGATGCGCTCGAGCATGCGGACGAACAGGCCGGAAATCGGCAGGTTCGACCAGTCCGTGTTCGCGGTGGTGTGAACCAGCACGATCCAGCCCTTGCCGCGCTTCTCGGCGGTGACGAGCGGCGTGCCGTCGGTGAGGCGTGCCCAGGTCTTCGAGTCGAGATCGAGCGACGGCTCGGCCAGCACCTGGCGCTGGATCAGCACGTCGGGCGGCACCTCGAGCCCGTAGAACGGGCTCGACTTCTCGAACGGCATGAGCTGGGCCGGCCGCTCCCACGACATGACGCCGCCGAGCTCGCGCCCGCCGGAGCGCAGCCGGACCGGCACCAGCGAGTCGGCGTCCTTGGCGAGGCGCGGCCCGGCGAAGCGCAGCAGCACGCCGCCGCGATCGATCCAGCCGGCGAGCGTCTTCTCCTGCGTGTCGGTCAGACGGCCGACGTCGGCCAGGACCAGCACCGCGAGCTGGCGCTTCAGGAGATCGTCGACCGTGCCGCGCCGGACCTCGCTGAACGGCGAAAGCGCGCGCTGCAGGTAGTAGAGGTCGGAGAGCAGCGGCTGGGCGTGCTCGGTGGTCTCGCCCGAGAACAGTCCGACCGGCCGGCGGCGCCAGCGCTCGTCGAGCAGGACCGAGGCGCCGGCCGAGGCCTCGCCCTCCAGCTCCACTCGGGTGATGTCGTTGCGGATCTCCGACGGCACGGTGATCCGCACCTCGGTGCGGGTCGCGCCCGCTGGGAACCGGCCTTCCTGACGCACCAGCAGCTTGCCGTCCTCGCCCAATGCACGCACCGCGACCGGCGTCGCGGGCCCGGCCGTGGCGCGCTCGATCGGCACGACCATGTCGTTCGCCTCGCTCACCGGCGGCAGCACCAGCCGCGCGAGCCGCACGGCGGGATCGGCGAACACCCGGAGCGAGCCGAGCCGGCGGAGGCGGGTGGCGAGGGCGTCCGCGCCCGGTCCGGCGAGCCCGTCGCTCAGCCACACCACGTCGGCGGCGCCGGAGAACTTCACCTTGTCGAGCGCGGCGGACGCGGCCGCGCGGTCGTCCGGCCACGGCTTCGGCTGGATGGCACGCACCATCCGGCGCACCTCGGCCGGCCGCATCAGCTTGCTCGCCGCCAGCGGCTCGTCGCCCGGCGGCTTGGCGGTGGTGAGCACCAGAACCGGGCGATGTGTGCGCTCCGCCCGGTCGATCAAGCTCGACAGGGTCGACTCGCGTTCCGGCCAGTGGCGCGCCGCGGCCCAGCCGTCGTCGACCACCAGCATCAGCGGGCCCGAGCCCGGCATCGTCGCCGCCGGATTCATCAGCGGGTGCGCGACGGCAAGGATCACCAGGCTCGCCAGGGCGAGGCGCAGCAGGATCAGCCACAGCGGCGTATGGGCCGGCGTTTCCTCGCGGCGGCCCAGCATGGCGAGCAGCCGGTTGACCGGGTTCGCCACCCGTCGCGGCGCCGGCGGCAGCACGCGCAGCAACCACCACAAGGCGGGCAGCGCGACGAGCCCGAGCAGCAGCCACGGCGAGGCGAAGGCGATCGGCCCGAGGTCAAGCACGGTCGCACGTCCCGCGCCGGCATCGCTCCCTCTCCGCCCCCGGGGGCGAAGAAGGCCTGGGCAAGGTGGGAGAATCGCGGTGCCTGCCCGAGGCCCGCCTCACTCGGTCCTCGCTTCGCTCCGACCGCCCTCTCCCCCCTGAAGGGCGGAGCGGGATTCGTGGACGCAATCTTCTCGCCGCGGACGTCATCGTCAGTCCCTCGCCGAGGCGGAGAGGGCCTGGTGCAGCCCGAGCAGCGCCGCCTGGGCGGGCTGGTCGGTGCGGTGGCTGATGAACGTCCAGCCGGTATGGCGGGCGACGTCGGCGAGCGCGGAGCGGTGCGCTTCCAGCAGCCGCAGATAGTCCGCGCGCACTGTTTCGACGCGGCCGATCAGCACGTCGTCTTCGCCCTCCAGGCTCTGGAAGCGGACCCGCCCGGCGAAGGGCAGCGAGGCCTCGGCCGGGTCGAGGATCTGGACCAGCGCGCCGCGCACGCCGCGCGCCGCATAGCTGCGCACGATCCGCTCGATCTCTTCGGCCGGCGACAGCAGGTCGCCGAAGACGGCAAGGCGCGAATGGCGCGGCAGCGGGTCGACGGGCGGGAGGCTCGGCGCGGACGGGTTGGCGGGCAGGGCGAGCGCGACGGCGAGCCGGTTCATCAGCGCCCGCCCGGCCCCCGGCCGCAGCAAGGCCGGGTCGCGCCCGATGGCGCCGACCAGCTCGCCCGCGCGGGTCAGCAGCGAGGCGAGGGCGAGGGCGAGGAGCGCCGCGCGCTCGGCCTTGGTCGGCAGGTTCTTTTCCGACCGGTAGTCCATCGAGGGCGAGGCGTCGGCCCACAGCCAGACGCTCTCCGCCGCCTCCCACTCGTTCTCGCGCACGTAGGCGCGGTCGCCCTTGCCCGTCTGGCGCCAGTCGATCGACGGCGCCGGATCGCCCGCGTTGTAGGGCCGGAACTGCCAGAACGTCTCGCCCTGGCCGACGCGGCGGCGTCCGTGCACGCCCTGCAGGACGGTGGCGGCGATGCGCTCGGCGGCGACCAGCAGCGGCGGCAGAGTCGCGGCCGCCTGCTCCGCGCGCTGGCGGAGCACCGCGCCCGGATTGGCCGCGGCGGGAGCGGCGCTTCCGAGCCCCGTCAGGCGAGCGGCGCGCACAGCCGCTCGATGATCTGGTTGATGGTGATGCCATCGGCCCGGGCTGCGAAGTTCAGGGCCATGCGGTGGCGCAGCACGGGTCCGGCGAGCGCCAGCACGTCGTCGATCGAGGGCGCGAACCGCCCGTCCATCAGGGCGCGGGCGCGGGTCGCCAGCATCAGAGCCTGGCTGGCGCGGGGGCCGGGGCCCCAGGCGACGTGGCGGCGCACCTCCTCGAACTCGGTCGCCTCCGGCCGGCCGGACAGGACGAGGTCGAGGATCGCCTCGATCACGCTCTCGCCGATCGGGATGCGGCGCACCAGACGCTGAGCGGCAATGAGATCCTCGGCCGCGATCACCTGCTCGGGCGCGGCGAGCTCGGCGCCGGTGGTGGCCAACAGCATGTCGCGCTCGGCGGCGCGATCGGGATAGCCGACGTCGATCTGCATCAGGAAGCGGTCGAGCTGCGCCTCGGGCAGCGGGTAGGTGCCCTCCTGCTCCAGCGGGTTCTGGGTGGCCAGCACGTGGAACGGGTGGGGCAGGGGGTGATACTCGCCGGCGACCGAGACGCGCCCTTCCTGCATCGCCTGCAGCAGGGCGGACTGGGTGCGCGGGCTCGCCCGGTTGATCTCGTCGGCCATCAGGAGCTGGCAGAAGATCGGCCCCTTGATGAAGCGGAACGAGCGGCGGCCGGTCTCGGATTCCTCCAGCACCTCGGAGCCGAGGATGTCCGCCGGCATCAGGTCGGGCGTGAACTGGACGCGCCCGTCGTTCAACCCGAGGACGGTCCCCAGCGTGTCGACGAGACGGGTCTTGCCGAGCCCGGGGAAGCCGATCAGCAGCGCGTGACCCCCGGCGAGCAAGGTGATAAGTGTCTGATCGACAACCTGTGACTGGCCGAAGATGATGCGGCCGACGCGGTCGCGCACCAGCGCGATGCGCTGGCCGAGGGCTTCGACCTCGGCGACGACGCGGGCAGGGGGCTCGTCCGCCGGCCCCGGGGCCGGGGCGAGGGAGGGGGAGTCAGTCAAGGGCGGCTCCGGTTGCGAATTGGTGCCAGATGGCGAACCCGTCACTCGATCTCAACGAATTGGAGCGCGGCCGGTTCTTCAGCCATAGCCGGCCCGGAACTTCGCCGGGCCACCGCGACGCCGCCGCCGCTTCGGGGTCTGCGTCGTGCGGAGAGATCGGCATCCGCATCGCGCGCGACGGCACTTGGTTTTATCACGGTTCCCCGATCTCCCGCAAACCGCTGGTGAAGCTGTTCGCTTCCGTGCTTCAGCGAAAACATGACAATTCCTATTGGCTGATTACACCTGCAGAGCAGGTTTGCATCCGTGTCGAGGATGCTCCGTTCGTCGCCGTCGCCGTCGAGGCGGAAGGGGCGGGGCCTGGCGCGACGCTCATCTTCCGCACCAATCTCGACGAAACCGTGGCGGCGGGGCCGGAACGTCCCCTCCGCGTGAGTCACGATCCGGAGACCGGCGAGCCGTCGCCCTATGTGCACGTGCGCGCCCGGCTCGATGCGCTGATCGCCCGGCCGGTGTTCTACGAGCTGGTCGCGCGCGGCGAGGAGCGCATCGTGGACGGGCGGCGCGTGCTCGGCGTGTGGTCCGGCGGGAGCTTCTTCACGCTCGGCGCGCTCGACGGGGAGGGCGCGTGACGTTCTCGCACGACGATCTCCGGGCGCGGTTCGCGGGACCCGGCATCTCGCCCGATCCGGCCGGCGACGGCTCGGGCTGGGAGCGCGGCCACGAGAATTTGGTGGTCGAGACGCTGGTGCCGGCGGCGGTGCTGGTGCCGCTGATCGACCGGCCCGAGGGGATGACGGTGCTGCTCACCCTGCGGACGGCGGGGCTCAAGCGCCATCCCGGCCAGGTCGCGTTCCCCGGCGGGCGGGCGCACGAGGACGATCGCTCGTCGGAGGACACCGCGCTCCGCGAGGCGGAGGAGGAGATCGGCCTCGCCCCCGGACGGGTGGAGCTGATCGGGCGGCTGAACGCGCGCTACACGGGCACCGGCTTTCACGTGACGCCGGTCGTCGGGCTCATCGTGCCCCCGGTGCCGCTGAAGGCCGACCCGTCCGAGGTGGCGCGCATCTTCGAGGTCCCGCTCGCCGACGTGCTCGATCCCGCCCGCCACCGGCTCGAGGTCCAGGTGCGCGACGGGCGGGAGCGCGCCTTCCACGTGCTCGACCATCCCGAGCATTACATCTGGGGGCTGACCGCGCGCATGCTGGTCAATCTGCGCGAGGTGCTCGAACGGTGAGCGCGCGCGCGACGCCGCCGGCGCGGACGTGACCCCGGCCGGCAAGCTCCCGATCGAACCCTGGATGGCCGCGCCGGAGACGATGGCGGTGCTCGCCGCGCTGGCGCCCGGCGGCGTGGCGCGGTTCGTCGGCGGCTGCGTGCGCGATGCGGCGCTGCGCCGTCCGGTGAAGGACATCGACGTGGCGACCGCCGCCCCGCCGGACCGGGTGATGGCCCTGCTGCGGGCCGCGCGCATCAAGGCGATTCCCACCGGCATCGACCACGGCACCGTGACGGCGGTGACCGGGGACAAGCATTTCGAGGTCACCACGCTGCGCCGCGACGTCGAGACGTTCGGCCGGCGCGCCCGCGTCGCCTTCACGGACGACTGGGCGGCGGACGCCGCGCGGCGCGACTTCACCATCAACGCGCTCTATTGCGACCCGGACGGCACGCTCTACGACCCGACCGGCGGGCTGCCCGACCTCCGCGCGGGGCGGGTGCGGTTCGTCGGCGATCCCGCCGCGCGAATCGCCGAGGACGTGCTGCGCCTGCTGCGCTTCTTCCGCTTCCACGCCTATTACGGCCGAGGTGCTCCGGACCGGGCGGCGCTCGCCGCCTGCCGCGCCGCCGCGCCGCGCCTGCGCACGCTGTCGGGCGAGCGCGTGCGCTCCGAGCTGCTGCGCCTTGTCGCCGCCGACAATCCCGACCGGGTGTTCGCGCTGATGGCGCGGCAGGGCGTGCTCGCCCACGTTCTGCCCGAACTCGCGGCGCTGCGCCGCCTCGGCCGGCTCTGTGGGCTGGAGGATGCGCTCGGGCTCGCGCGCGATCCGCTGCGCCGCCTCGCCGCCGGGCTCGATGTCCCGCCGCGCCGGGCGCGGGCGATCGCGGAGCGGCTTCGCCTTTCGAATGCCGAGCGGGACCGGCTGGCGGCGCTCGTCGGGCGCGCCGACCGGCCGACGCCGGAGCTCGATCCCGTGGCGCGCCGCCGCGCGCTCTATCGCCTCGGCCGCGACCTCTACCGCGACCGCGCGCTGATCGCCTGGGCGGAGGAGCCGGCACGGCAGGGCGCGCGCGAAGCGGCCTGGCGCGCGCTGATCGCGTCGGCCGAGACCGCCGAGGTACCGCGCCTGCCCGTCGCGGGGCGCGACGTGCGTGCCCTCGGCGTTGCCCAGGGGCCCGAGATCGGCCGGCTTCTCGCCGCTCTGGAGCGCTGGTGGATCGGGCGCGACTTCGCACCCGGGCGCGAGGAATGCCTCGCGCGGCTCGCGGCGCTCGCCAGGCGGGGCGCTACTTCGCGACCTTGACCAGCCGCCCGGTGACGGTGCGCACCGCACTCCCCTCGCGCAGCAGGGTGTAGCGGAGCTGCATCCCGGTGGGGCCGAGCGTGCGATCGTACTGCTGGATTTCGTAAATGCCGTGGTCGAGCAGCACGAACTGGCGCACCGACAGGGTGCGGTTGTCGATGCGCGCCCAGCAGACTTCCTTGCCGGCCAGCGGATCGCCGGAATCGGCGCAGCGCCAGACGCCCGGCTGGCCGGTCGGCACGAAGGTTCGGGAGGTCTTCACGTGGCGCACGTTCGGGTGGTTCGGATCGCCGCCGCGACGGATGACGGTTGTCCAGGAGACCTTGAACCCGTCGCCGGCCGGCTCGATCGCGACGTCGATGTCGCGCGCCGTCATGGCGAAATAGACCGAATCCTTGTTTTCGGAAACGCCGCCGCCCGACCAGGTGCCGTAGAACCCGGCGGGGGTGAGGTGGTCGTCCGCGCGGGCCGGCGCGGCGACGAGCAGCGCGGCGGCGAGAAGTCCCGCCGCCGCGGCAACAAGGCGTCTGGTCATGGTCGTCGTCCCCCCATTGGATCCCGTGCCTCCCCGGCGGACTAGCACGACTCGCCCGCGGCCCGCCACCGGCGCCGTCGCGCGCTTCCGTCCGGCATCGTGACGTACCATATCAGGCGGCACAAACGATGGAGGCCGCCATGGACCAGCCAATCCGCACCCGCCTGCGCCGCGTCGTGAAGGTCGCGCGTGGCACGCCGACCAGCGACGGAGCCGGGGTGAAGCTCACCCGCGTCATCGGCACGGCTTCGCTGCCCGATCTCGACCCGTTCCTGATGCTGGACGCGTTCGGGTCGGAGAAGGGCGCGGACTATATCGGCGGCTTCCCGGACCATCCGCACCGCGGGTTCGAGACCGTGACCTACATGCTGGCCGGGCGCATGCGCCATGGCGACCACATGGGCAATGTCGGGCTGCTCCGGCCCGGCAGCGTGCAGTGGATGACCGCGGGGCGCGGCATCATCCATTCCGAAATGCCGGAGCAGGAGGACGGGCTGATGCAGGGCTTCCAGCTCTGGGTCAACCTGCCGGCCAAGGACAAGATGGGTCCGCCGCGCTACCAGGACGTCGCGCCCGAGCGCATCCCGGTCGCGACCCCGGCCGAGGGCGTGCGCATCAAGGTGCTGGCCGGCCGGGCGGCGGGCATCGAAGGGCCGGTCGGCGGCGTCGCGACTGAGCCGGTGGCGCTCGACGTCGCGCTCGACGCGGGCGCGCGCTACGAGCTGGCGCTGCCCGAGACGCACGCCGCCTTCGCTTACGTGTTCGAGGGCGCCGCCGAGATCGCCGACCGGCGCATCGCCGCGGGGGAGATCGCCGTGCTGGGCGAGGGCGAAGCCGTCGCGCTCGCTGCGACCGACGCGGCCGCGCGCATCTTCCTCGTCGCCGGCAAGCCGCTCGGCGAGCCGGTGGTGAAGTACGGCCCGTTCGTCATGAACACGCCGGACCAGATCCGCGAGGCGATCGAGGACTACCGCGCCGGCCGGCTTTAGCGAAGCGTCTTCCGCATGAAGCGGTGCGGGATGCCCGCCTCGTCGAACGGCGCGCCCTCGGCGCCGTAGCCGAGCCGCAAGTAGAACGGCACCGCATGCGCCTAGGTCATGTACCCATAAAGGGGATTCCCTTTATGGGCGGGGTGTGATTCAAGCTTCCAAACGGGGTAGTGGGTCAGTTTGAATGAGTGACCGTCTTGACCCGCGTCGGCGCGGGATGGCAAGTCATCTGTTCAAGATGGCTCATCGCATCTACCCAATCGCCCCACCGTTCCTGCGGCGGCATCTGCGCCGACTAGCCCTCTATGAGTCGCTCTTGAGGCGCTTTGACAGGCGCCGGCCCCCACTCACGCTTGCGCAGCTAATTGGGATTCGGCCGCTTTATTCTTCGTCGCCGAAATACAACTCGTCTAAGTTCACGAGTTCCCAGAGATCATCATCACTACCGCCATTCGAGAGCGTTTCGCCAGACGCATCGCGTATGGCCCAGGAACCAAGGCGCGAAAGGGCGGTTTGGCACCGAGAGACTGAGACTTTGCCCGGCTCTGTTGAGGCTAGGAGCAGGATGCGGCCACCCTCGAAATAAAAGACGGGGAGGCAGATGGCCTTCATCACGGAGCGAATCCCGTCAATGGTAGCGTCGAAGTCCCGATCTCTGTCAGACGCCATTGTGAAGATTTGGGTATAGCGGCTTGTTTCATGCCCCGCCCGATGCGCTTGTTCAAAGAAACGGCTCATTGGTCCATTTGGTATAGATTCCACGAAATTTCCGTTAGTGTCATGGCAGGCCCAGGCATCGAACATTGGCAAAGCCTCACTGAAACGTCCGACTAAATCAGAAACGTCTTCTAGTGGTTGGAAGTAGATCACAAATCCGTTGTTCCAAGTCTCCCCGCGTGGGGGTAGCCAGAGGAGCCGGCCGGCCCCATCTAATGAATTGGCCAAGGCCTCGATGGCGTCGTCTGCATAGGGGAGCGCCACTTTCGTGCGCAGGTAGAGGAACAGGGTGCGACGCGCAGGTGGTGAAGGCGGAATCCATGTTGCCAAGGTCAGTATCCTGTGTGGCTATAGCTTAAAGTGAGGCAATACCCGATGTCATCAAAGCGGCTGAAACGCCCCCGCGATCCTGTCCGGCTCGCCAAGCTCATCGGCGATATCGCCACGGGCCAAAGGAAAGACGAGGCCTCGCAACCCAAGAAATCCGACAACATGAAGAAACCGGTTCGGCGAACATCGTCAAAGAAGGGTTAGCTGCCGTTCGCTGATGATTGGATCATTGAATGGATCGTCCTGGCCTTTGGGAAGGCGATGCTTGTTCCTGATCGCCATCACTAGGTCGGTGGCCACATAATAGCGTCCGCGCTTTTCACCTTCGGCCCGTAAAAGCCCCGCGTCCACCAGCGTTTTGAGATCACGGCTTGCGAGGTTGTTGGAAACATCGGTGTTCACGCGGTAAGACGCGTTGCGTACACGCACTGGCGTGGCGGCCTCCAATAGCCCGAGCGCCATCCTCTCGGGTAGCCCGCGCCGCATTACCTCCCGCAGTAGCTCATCATATACGCGCTCAATTTCTTGGCCGCGCCGGATCAAGGTCTGAGCCTGCCGATAGTGACCAGTGATGCAGAATCGAATCCATGTTCGGCACTCGCGCTCGGGGTGCCACCCTCCCCCGCCAGCGTCCGCTAGAACCTCGTAATACTGCTGCTGATTTCTCCCGATGTATTCTTCGATGCTGGAAAAGGCAGGCGCCACGATACCGTCTTTGGCGAGTACCGCCGTCTGCAAACATCGCGCCGTTCGGCCATTTCCATCCGAGAATGGATGCAGGAGGGTAAGGTTGAGATGGACCATCGCGGCTTGAAGTTCGACGGCCTCCACCTCTCGGCGATTCATGTATTCGACCAACTCGTCCACTAGCGGTTCTAGAAGGTCACGGTCCACGCCCTCATGCACGACTTGGCCGGTTTCGGTATTATGGACGCCGACCCATCCTGGCCGGAAGTTGCCAGGATTGGCAGCGAGGTCGTGCTGCGAAATCATGAAATGAACCGAAAGGATCACCTCCCGAGAAAATCGAAAGTTAGGGTCGCGGCAGCGCTGGAGGATGTAATCCATCGCACTGTGATATCCAACAAAGGCTTGCCAAGTGGATTTGTTAGCATCCACGGGGTCTTCGTTATCGACGGCCGCGATGGCGTCCTCAGCGCTGACATTGATTCCTTCGATGCTGTTTGAAGCCCGCATGGCTCGGGCGCGGGTCATCCGCGCAAGGAGGCCTGTCCAGCGTCGCGGGTTCTGAGCGACCTGGTAACGAAGCTGCTGGCGCATATCTGCCACGCGCACGAGAACCGCCTTTTCCTCTGCGGCGAGCCGTTCATAGGTGTACAGCATGCATCAAATCCATATTGCAACTGACCATGCATCAGAAAGTAATTGACATAAGGTCGGTTGTCAACTACATATGATGCATGAACAGGCTCCCTACCGAGAAGCGCGCCCAGATCATCGGCATGATGGTCGAGGGTGTATCCATCCGGGCCATCACGCGCATGACGGGCGTTTCCAAGAACACCGTCGCAAAGCTCTTGGTGGAGGCGGGTCAAGCGTGCATCGACTACCAGGACCGCGCCCTTCGGGAGCTTCCCTGCAAGCGGCTCCAACTCGACGAGATTTGGAGCTTCGTCTATGCCAAGGCGAAGAACGTCCCCGAGAACAAGATCGGCGAAGCCGGCGACGTATGGACGTGGACGGCTATCGACGCCGAGACGAAGCTGATCGCGTCGTGGTTCGTCGGGGATCGCTCGGGGAAGTCGGCTCGCATCTTCGTGGACGATCTGGCCTCGCGCCTCGCGAACCGCGTCCAGATCACCACGGACGGGCACAAGGCTTACCTACAGGCGATTGAAGGTGCGTTCGGGGCCGATGTCGATTACGCGATGTTGGAGAAGATTTACGCCGTCGCGCCCGATGCCGAGCGCCGTTACAGCCCGCCCGTATGCGTCGGGGCGAAGCAACAGGCCATCACTGGCAAGCCCGACAAGGCGCATATCAGCACGTCCTACGCCGAGCGCCAGAACCTCACCATGCGGATGAGCCTTCGCCGGTTCACCCGACTGACAAATGCCTTTTCAAAGAAGGTCGAGAATCATATCTATGCGCTGGCGATCTACTTCATGCACTACAACTTTGTGCGCATACATCAGACGACGCGTGTCACCCCGGCCATGGCGGCTGGAGTGACGGACAAGCTCTTTGAGCTTTCAGACATCGTGCGGATCGTTGACGAGTGGGAAGCAACTCGGGCGGCTCATTCAAACTGACCCACTACCGTGGCGTGACCTGCCGGAACGGTACGGCCCGTACACCACGGTCTACAATCGCTTCAACCGCTGGGCCAAAGCAGGGGTGTGGCTCAAGGTGTTCGAGGCTTTGAAGGCCGGCTCGCCCACGTCGCTTCATCTGATCAACTCCTCGATCGTGCGCGCCCACCAGCACGCGGCCGGCGGTAAAAAGGGGGCGCGGATCACGCCATCGGCCGTTCTCGTGGAGGACTGACCACCAAAATCCACGTCGTGGTGGATCGTCACGGCCTGCCTGTGCGCCTGCTGCTCACCCCCGGCCAGGCCTCGGACAAGACCACCTTCCCGGCCCTGGTCGAGGGACTGGCGCTCGCTCGTCACGTCGTTGCCGACCGCGGCTACTTCGCGGCCACCATTATCGCGCTCATCGAAGCCGCTGGCGCCTTCGCCCACATCCCGTCGCAGAGCAACGTCCGGGTCCGCCGTGTCGTTGACCGCCAGATTTACCGCCAGCGCAACCTCGTCGAACGCTTCTTCAACCGGCTCAAGCACTTCCGGCGCATCGCCACGCGCTATGACAAGCTCGCGCGAAACTTCCTCGCCGCCGTCGCCCTCGCTTCCATACGGCTCCGCATCAACCATTATGAGTCCACGACCTAGGCGTGCAGTACCAGCTCGCGCATCCCGGCGCGGGTTGCGTCGCGCTCGATGGCGGCAATCAGGGCGCGCCCGACGCCGGCACGGCGATGGCGCGGCAGAACCGCCATCCGCTTGATCTTGCCGACACCGCGCCCGAGCGACCGCAGCCGCGCCGTCCCCACCGCTTCGCGCCCAGGTAGTGGCGCGCCGCCCGGTCGCGGCGGTCCATCTCCTCGCGCAGGGAAACGCGCTGCTCGCCGACGAACACGGCGCGCCTGATGGCGTGGCAAAGGGAGATCGCGCCGCGGCGGGCGCCCGTGACGCGAACGCGGG
>CAVZIN010000009.1:0-534636 GCA_963775315.1 uncultured Alphaproteobacteria bacterium
CTCGCTGGCTCGCCTGATGCATCTTCGCTCCGGCCCGCCGATGCATTCTTACTCCGGCGTTGACATAGGCCCATAACCTATAACTGCGGCCAACGTTACGCCCGGATATTCGATCTTGCTGATCGCCTTCGCTAGGACGGGAAGCGGGACGCCGCGACCGTACTGACGCCCGACACCGCCGCCAGCGTGGCCAGTGAGCGCATCATGGACTTCTTCCGAAATCCCTGCGGCTCGACAAGCATCCTTGAACCCGTGCCGGAAGGAATGGAATACCAGCGCCGGGTCTTTCAGCCCGAGCTTGTCTAGCATCCTGGCAAACCGCTTCGTGTACGCGGCCGGTCGCAAGCCGGGGAACAGTCGCCCCTTCGTACCACGCGCCCGAACGTAGTCGAGAAACCCAAGCTCAATCAGGATCGGGTGTAATGGCACTTCGCGGCGCGATCCTCGGTTCTTGAGCCGCCTCCCCTCGCCCGCGTCCGTGATGTGCAGATACGTGATCCCGTCTTTCACTTTCACGTCCGCCGCGCCCGCCATTGCCAATTCGTTTCGACGCGCGCCAGTGAATGCCGCCAGCACGGGAAGCCACCTGTCAGCCTCCCGCTTTTCGTGGCGTGACGCACGAAGGACCTTGAGAAGCTCATCGGCGGTGAAGGGACGCCGCTCTTCGTCCTCCCGCTTGGGCGCGACGACGGCACCGATCCCCGTCGCGGGGTTGTCGTCACGAAGGCCGCGACGCTGCGCGTAGCTGAGAAGGGAACTGATTGCGGCAATGGTCTTGTTGACGGATGCGCCGCTGACCAGCGGGAGCTTCCGGGCCTTGGTGGCCTCTATCAACTTTCGTAGCGGCAGCTTGCGAACGTCATGCGGGGGTCGCGCGGGGCACTGCGACAGCGCGTCTCTAAACTTTCCAACTTGAGCGCGAGTGATGCTGGCAACAGGCGTATCGCCGTGAAGCTCCTTCCAGCGGGTGACGGTGCGCTCCCACTCGCTCTGCGTCCTCTTGGGCGGGTTATGCTCCCCTATCCAGAGCTTCAGCGTCTGCGACAGGGTTTCGCCGCCGCCGTCTGTAGCCGCGACATGAGGCAGGGCGCGCGCGGTGGGCGACGGCGGTGCAGCGAAGAGGGGATCACCAACGTCGAAGCCATACTCGTTTCGACTGTGCGCGAGTGCGGTCCTGTTCGCGGCGGCAATGGCGCGGCCGATCAATCGACGCGCAATCCCGAAGTCCTCGGAGTGCCGGTCAAAGTGCAGCCCGTGGAAGGCCAGCACGTCCGCAACCGTGTCCTCGGCCTTGCGGCTCCAATCGTTGTCACGTAGGCCGCGCGTCCAATCTTCCAGCCCTATGTCTAGCCCGACCTCGAATGCCTCGGGATCATAGTTGGGATTGGAGCGCAACGTCTCTTCGTGGCCCTCTAAGCGGCTCCGATATTCAGCCTGTGCGATGCGCTGTAGCTCGTGCTCAGAAACGCCGCCCTCGCGTGCCTTTCTGATGATTTCGTCTGTGCGCTCGATTTCGGCATGTACCGCTTTGCGTGCCTTGGACTCATCAAGGCCAAGCGAGCGCTTCCACTCATGCTTGCCAATCACGTCCCGCAAATCCGGCGGAACTCTGCGGCGGAACACCCATCGACCGCTCTTGGTGCGCGTAAGGTAGGTCATCTGAAAACGGGCCATGTGTACCTCTTCGTGTACCTTGTGCGAAGAGGCGAAGCCCAAGAAACGCTAGGACTTGAGGTTTTCTGCGGGTTTCAGAGGGGGAATGGCGCGCCCGAGAGGATTCGAACCCCTAACCCCCAGATCCGTAGAAGCGCCAGGGAATATTTACCCTGTTGTGTCCCGATTTAGTAGGCATTGAAAACCGCGCAAATCTGCCATATTTTAGGGGTACTTGTTTTAGGGTGTACCACCGCGTTTTACCCACCATGAATATTATCCGCTTACTAATCGGGACCTCCAGACATGCCGAGCTTCAAGTTCACCCAGGCCGCCGTCCGCGACCTGCCGCTTATCGCCAAGGGTACGACGCCGCCCCAGGCGCTCTACATGGACACCGTGCAGCCCGGCTTCGGGCTGGTCGTCGGTGCCAAGACCAAGACGTTCGTGGCCCAGGGGCGCGCCGCCGGCCGCAACGTGCGCGCCAAGATCGGCCACTTCGACCCGGAGGGGAAGGGCTGGACGGTCGACAAGGCGCGCAAGCGCGCGGGCGAGTTGCGCGTGCAGATGGACCGGGGCATTGACCCCATTCGCGAGAGGCGCGAGGCCGCCGCGCGGGGGATCACGCTGGCGGACGCCGTGGACCTGCACCTCGCCCACATGCGCAAGGCAGGGCGCGCAGCCGGCACCTTCCGCAACGTGCGCGACGTGTTCGGCATCCCTGCCAAGGAGGGGAAGACGAAGGACGGCCCCTTGAAGGATTGGATGCGCCGCCCCCTCAACACTTTCACCCGCGAGGAGCTGCGCAAGCGCCACGAGCGCATCACTAAGGCGCGCGGGCCCTACTCCGCCAATCACGCGATGAAGATGTTTTCGGCCGTCTACAACAGCGCGCTCAAGACGCACGACCTGCCGCGCAACCCCGTCGTCGGCGTGACGTACAACAAGGCTACTCCCCGCGACGATATCGTGAGCGCGGAGGAACTGCCCGAGTGGTGGCAGAAGATCGAGAAGCTGCGGATGCGCTCGCCCATGCGCGCCGACTACTTCGAGTTCGTTCTGTTCACAGGGCTGCGCCGGCGCGACGCGGCCACGATCAAGTGGTCCGAGGTTCGGTTCGAAGAAAAGGCGCTGTTCCGGCCCGAGCCGAAAGGCGGCAAGGACAAGGCTTTCTGGATACCGCTCACCGACCGCATGATCGCGATCCTGAAACGGCGTCAGGAGCAGAACGCGATATTGTTCGCCGGATGCGAATGGGTGTTTGCCAGCAACTCCGCGTCGGGCCACCTTGAGGAGCCAAAGGAATACCGCACGCACCTGGCCGCCAATGGCCAGCGGGAGCGCGTGCAGGAGCTTCCTAGCCCCCACGTGTTGCGCCATACCTACGCCACGGCGGCCAACCGCGCCGGGCTCACCGAGTACGATATCGAGATGTTGACCAACCACCGCCGGCCCAAGTCCAGCGTGACCGCGAAATACGTGACGCCGGAGGTGGAGGCGCTGCGCGAGCCGCAGCAACGGGTGACGAACTGGCTGGCGTCGAAGTTGGTTCCGCCGCCCACAGGTGGAAACGTAATCAGCATGACCGACGCTCGACAAACCGCGTGAAATCTTGCGCTTCTATTTTGTGGAGGATTCCGTCATAATCCGGCCGCTCGATAACCGGATAAAGCCGGGGCAGCCGCTGGAACCAAGGCGGCCGACGTGGCAGCCGCCACGGACGTAACGGGGCTCTCCCTTGCGACGGAACGCCGCCGTCGAGAAATAATGGCGCTGAGGGATGACAGATGACCGAACCGAAAGCGCAATCTGCGCTGGCGCGGTAGCTGTCTTCCATGGCTGCCGGCTGGCGCTCAACATGGAGCCAGACCAACCACAGCCAAAACATAGCGGCGAAAGACGAAGCCGCGGCCGTCATCACCTCCAGAATTACGTCCAGCAAATTGGCCCCCGCTTTCTCGCAATGGTTCATCCGTCCGGGAATCCCTCGCACAACTGCAGCCCGAGCCGCAACTTGACCGCAGAAGAAAGCGCGTGAAACGGGGGGAAGCGGGGCCCCCGTGGGCGGGGCTTCCCTTCGGCCGCGGCGCCCGGCATGATTGGCGCCTTGCACGACGACTGGACGATCGACCGCGCCGCCGGCACTGCGACGCACACCCCGAGCGGGCTAATGCGCGAGGTGACGATCGCGTCCCGAGAGGCTCGGGGCAGCGATCGATAGGGACCTGAGCCACCGGCGCCAGGGCCGCTCCGCGAGGATGGCGCTCCGACAAGCCGGCGAATTTGCCGCTTTATGGTTCTTGCAAGCCCGCGCTGCCGGAGCCAGAAGACGGCTCGCTTTCCGCTACAGGGCCGCCCGAGGACGCTGCAGGTTCGCGGCTCTGCACATTGAAGTTATGGTGCAGATAGGCGATGGCGTTCTTGATGTCCTGCGTCGTCAGGCTGGCGTCGCCTCCCTTCGGCGGCATCGGTATCGGTGATCCGGGACTTTTGAAACCGTGCTCGATGCGGTGAAGGAGGATGCTATCCGGTTGGGTGAGTACGCCGTCGGCCTTCCTGAAATCGGGCATTCCAGGCAGCAGGCCCTTGCCGGTCGGGCCGTGGCAAGTGGTGCACACTGTCTGGTAGACATGCCGACCGGCTTGAACGTCGGCGGCGGAGCCCACGCGCGGCACCACAAGGACCGCGACCGAGACGGCGATCAAAAGCAGAGCCTTCATTTTCGTACCAACATCATCTGGTATGTCATCGGGCCAAGCGCGCCGTTGTGGCAGGCGTTCCTCTGGAACCCGTCATATTTGGTGCCGGCGCCACCGAATTGGAAGGGTCGGCACGCCCATCGACGCGGTAAAGGCGCGTCTGCGCTGCTCGGCCTGCGGAAGCCGCGAGACGTCGATCAGGATCATCTGGGGCCTGCCGAGTGCGCCATGACCGACGACGCGCCCCGAACAATGCACGACCCCGCCGTCCGCGCTGCCCGGCGCGACATGCTGGGGCAGCCCCACATCGCGTCGCTTGCCGCCTATGCCCGCCATCTGCGCGCGATGGGATGCGGCGAGGTTCCCGACTTCGATCCCCTCGACGGCGGCATTGGCGCGCGCGTCCTGTTCCTGTTCGAGAAGCCCGGCCCGATGACGGCCGCGGCCGGCGGCTCGGGCTTTATCAGCCGAGACAACGACGACCGGACGGCGGCGGCGACGTTCGACTTCATGCGCCAAGCCGGCATCCCGCGCGAGGCGACGGTGATCTGGAACGTGATCCCCTGGTGGAACGGCACACGGAAGGTGACCTCCGAGGAGCTGCACAAAGGCGTGGAGCAAGCTGGCGAGCTGATCCGGCTCTTGCCGGGCCTGCGGGCGGTCGTGCTGGTGGGCCGGAAGGCGGCGAGGGCCGAGCCGCGGCTCGCCGCCACGGGGCTCACCGTGTTCACCTCGGCACACCCTTCGCCCGTCGTTCATGCGCGCTGGCCGGCGCTCTGGGAGGCGATCCCCGGCCAATGGGCCCCGGTGCGTCCAATCCTCGCCCTCAGCGACAAGCCCTAGCACCCGAGCGCCCATCCCCGCACCCCCTCCGGGGCGTCTTGACGCATTTTCGATATGTCTAGATATATCTAAATGCGGGGCGGACGGCGTCCCGGCAACCAGGAGGTTCCTATGGCTACCAAGAGCACCAAGACCCCGAAGAAGAAGGCCGCGACGGCCAAGCCCGCCCCGCGCGGCGTCGGCGTGATCGCCGAAATCCAGCGCATGATGGAGCGCCAGTCCGGCGCCACGGTGGACGAGATCGTGCAGTCCCTTTCGGCCAAGTTCCCGGATCGCAGCCCCGAGGGCATGGCGACGACGGCCCGCATCCAGGTCCGCCGCCTGCCCAAGAAGCTCGGCCGCAAGCTCACCACCGAGGAGTCCGAAGGCCGCGGGGTGATCTACCGCTTGGCCTGACCCGCAGTGCAGCCCGACGCGCATGAGGGCCGCCCTTCGGGGCGGCCCTTTTGCATTGGGGGAGGGGCCACGGGCCGGGGGCTGTGGGAGGGGCCGTCCCTGGGGTTGCGGGGACGGCCCCCACGTTAAAGCCTCCCTGTAGGCTGCCACAGGCACGGCGGGGAACGGAGGGGGTGGACTCGGTCACCGGCCATGCAAAAGGAGCAACGACGTCGGGATGTGATCGTTCCGTAAAAAGTGCAGCGAGGCCATCGGCGTCAGGCCTGCGGTCGTGCCGCCCTCACCCGCCATGCTCGTCACGTTCCCGCCCGCAGGCGCCTCGATCCGGCACAGGGCGCGGCGGCTGGTGATCACGTTCCGGGCGCCCAGCCGCTGCCTACGTATTAATTGCATACTAGAAATTAGGGCCGCCCTCGCGAGCAGCCCTAACTCATTGAGAAGATTGGCGCGCCCGAGAGGATTCGAACCCCTAACCCCCAGATCCGTAGTCTGGTGCTCTATCCAGTTGAGCTACGGGCGCATGACCGGAGGCGCGGCGAGCCGCGCCCGGCCGGAAGGCGGCGGACGTTAATCGAATTGGCCGGTCGTGGCAAGCGCGCATCCCCGGCCATGCTCCCGCCGTGCTCGCGCAAGTCCGACTCAGTATTGTTCCTAATCGCCTTGTTCGGGCCTTGACCAGACTGTATGATGCGCGACGGCCGACCGAGTGGGTAGAATCGCGATAAATTCCAATAATTTGGGCCGGCAGTCGGTTGGCCAAAAAAATGGGGGAATGGGGGTGAACTCTCCGATGGCCCGAGTGAAATCCCTTGCGGCAGTGCTTTGTGCCGGCGTGGTTCTTGCCGGCTGCTCGTTCGTGTCCGACGTGCTGTACCCCTCGATGACCGGCGACGAGCCGGCGAACGCCGGCACGCAAGCCGCCGGCACGACCACCCAGACGATCCCCGCATCGGCCGCCGAAGTCGAACGCGCAGCCGACGATGAGCCCCGCCCCGCCGCCCACCTTGGGCAGCAGCCAGTTCAACCCGCCCGCCGTTACCCCCGGCCAGCCGACCGGCACGTTCGTCGGCCAGAAGGTGGTCCAATTCCGCGGCGAGCTGCAGCGGCTGCAGGAGCAGATCCGCGACGAGAACAGCGCGCTCCAGGCGATCCGCGGCCAGACCGTGCAGCATTCCGAGCGCTACCACTCGACGGTCGGCACCATCCAGGCGCGGCTGCAGGTCGGCACCACCCCCGGCAACCCGATCCTGGTCAGCCAGTGGAACGCGGCGCAGGGGCTGCTCGACCAGATCGCGTCCGACGTGGCGCAGATGAACTCGCTCGCCAACCGCGTGTCGGGCACCTCGTCGCTGTCGTCCTACCTGCTCGAATCCGTGCGCGCCGCCTACGGGCTGTCCGGCGCCGTGGACGAGGACCATCGCCAGCTGACCATCCTGGAGGACGAGGTCAACCGCACGGTCGTCACCATCGACCGGCTGCTGAACGAGCTGTCCTCCGATATCAGCCGCCAGAGCGCCTATCTCGCCACCGAACGGTCGAACCTGACCGCGCTCTCGCTCGCCATCAAGAACGGCGAGCTCTACGGCGGCAGCCTGGCGAACCAGGCCTTCCAGTCGGCCGCGCCGGTCGCCTCGGCCGGGCCCTCTTCCCTGCCCGGCGAGGCGCGTCGCCGCCCGCTGGTGGTGATCCGCTTCGACCGGCCCAACGTCGAGTACGCCCAGGCGCTCTACACCGCGCTCTCCGGCGCGCTCAACCGCCGCCCGAACGCCACGTTCGACCTGGTGGCGGTGGCGCCGCAGTCGGGCTCGCCGGCCCAGGTCACCCGCGCCGAGAACCTGTCGAAGCGCGACGCGGAGCGGGTGCTGCGCTCGATGTCGGAGATGGGCCTGCCGATGGAGCGGGTGCGCCTCTCGGCCATGACCAGCCCCGCCGCGGAGACCAACGAGGTCCACATCTACGTGCGCTGAGGCCTGTGCCGGCGGGCCTCCGGCCCGCCTTGCCCGTACGCGCGCGGCGGCTTGATCTTCCCGGACCGCATTCCTATATCGAACCGGCGGACGCGGCCGGCGTCGCGCGCCGGGTTTTTCCGGCCGCTTGAGGCGACATCGGCGCGATTCCAACGGGTTGCGACGCGACCTCGGTCTGCTTCGGGCGACATTGAGGCGACATGAGGCGACATGAGGCGACATAAAGGCGCCGCCGGGGGCGACGCGCCCGCCGCCGTCACTCGCCGGCGAGGGCCTGGGCGGGAGAGTCGGCCTCCCGGGCCGGCAGCCGGCAGGTGAGGCGGGTGCCCACCCCCTCCTCCGAGTTCGAGCTCGACCGCGCCGCCGTGCAGCTCGATGAAGCTCTTGACCAGCGAGAGGCCGAGCCCGGCGCCGTGGCGCGCCTCGGGGTGGGTGCCGCGCTCGAACTTGCCGAACACGCGCCCGTGGTCCTCGCGCGGGATGCCGACGCCGGTGTCGAGGAAGGCGAGCTCGACCGCGTCGGCGGTGCGCCGCGCCAACAGCCGGACGGTGCCGTTCTCGGGCGTGAACTTCACCGAGTTCGACAGGATGTTGAACAAGGCCTGCTTCAGCCGCCGCTCGTCGCCGACGATGGTGCCGATGTCGGACGGGCAGTCGAACTCGATGGTCAGGTTCTTCTTGCGCGCCCGCTCGCGGGTCAGCGCGAGAACGCTGGAAAGCATGCGGTAGAGGTCGATCGTCTCGAGCTCCAGCGTCATGTGGCCGGCCTCGATCGAGGCGAGGTCGAGGATGTCGTTGATCAGCGACAGCAGGCGCTGCGACGATTCCAGGATGCCGCGGCTGTACTCGATCTGGCGCGGGTTGAGCGAGCCGAAATACTGATCGGTCAGTATCTCGGCGAAGCCGATGATGGTGTTGAGCGGCGTGCGCAGCTCGTAGGACACGTTGGCGATGAACTCGGACTTGAGGCGGTCCGCGGTTTCCAGCGCCTCGTTCCGTTCGCGCAGGGCGCGCTCGACCCGCGTCGAATCCGACACGTCGAGGTAGGAGAGCAGCACCGCCCCGTCGGGCAGCGGCACCGAGGCGTATTCCAGCACCGAGCCGTCGGAGCGCTCGAGCCGGCCCGACCGCGCCATCCGGTCGGTCAGGAGCTCGATGATCTCCTCCTTGCGGCTCGCCCAGTCGCCGCCGTCGGCGAGGAACGGGCGCATCCGGTCGACCAGCTCGTTCAGCCGCAGCCCGCCGCGCAGCGCCTCGCCGGGGATGCGCCACATCCGTCCGAAGGCGGGGTTGGAGAGCTTGAGCCGCCCGTCGCCGCCGATCACCGCGACGCCCTCGTAGAGGTTGTCGAGCGTCTCGCGCTGCACCTCGATCAGCGTGTTGTAGAGCCGCTCCAGCGCCAGCGCGTCGGTCACGTCCTCCCAGGTGAACAGCAGCCCGCCGAACGGGTGCGGCGTCACCACCATGCGGAAGGTCGTCTCGTCGGGCAGGTGGACCAGCTCCTCCAACGGCTCGATCAACGAGGTGAAGCGGCTCTGCATCTCCTGCTTGAAGGCGGGGAAGTCGGCGAACTCGGGCAGCTTGCGCCGCTCGCGCATCGCCTCCAGCACGTCGCCGATGTCGGGCTCGGTGCGGAGCCACACCTCGTCGAGCTCCCAGGTGCGGAGGAAGGCGTTGTTGAAGAACTTGAGCTTCCTGTCCGGGCCGTAGATCGCGAGGGCGGTGCCGAGATTGTGCAGCACCTCCTCGTGCCCCTCGATGTGCCGGGTGAGCTCGATCTCGGCCGTCTCGACCGCCGTCAGGTCGAGCATGTAGCCGGCGGTGCCCGCGCCGGCGGGGTCGGGCGCCTCGCCGATCTCGACCAGGCGCCGCTCGCCGCCGATCACGATGTGGCGCCGTTCGCTCGCGGCGGTGCCCTGGTCGCGAACGCGACGCGCCAGGGCGCGGCCGTCGCCGGCGGCGATCTCGGCCGGCGCGCCGTTCGCGCTCTCGGCGGCGACCGCGTCGGCATAGGCGCGGTTGACGAAGACCGGGTGCAGCGCCCCGTCGCGCCGCCAGACCGGCACGGGCACGAGATCGAGCAGCGCGCGCAGCCCGTTACGCTCGGCCTCGATCCGGGCGCGCGCTTCGGTCGTGGCGCTCACGTCGGCGAACCACAGGACGGCGAGCGCCGGTGCGCCCGGGCCGCCGACGCGCCGCGCGGAGATGCGGAGCGACCGGCCGGCGGTCGTCGCGACCTTGGCCTCGAACGTCTCGCCGCCCCCGCCAAGGGTGGCGAGTCCGCGGGAGAGCACCTCGGCGCCATCTCCGGCGAGGCCGGCGGCGACGGCGTCGAGCCCGACGCAATCGCCCTCGCAACCGACCAGGGCCGCGAGGCCGGTCGAGGCGCTGTCGGCACCGGTCGCGAGGTCGCGGCACAGGTACTGGTCGGGCCGGGCGGCGAGCAGGGCATCGGCGCGGGTGAGCCGCGCGGCGAGCGCGTCGGCCTGGCGGCAGGCAACGGCGAGCTGGCGGCGATAGCGGAATGCGATGGCGATCGCGGCCAGCAGCGCCACGACGGCCGCGGCGGCCCCGCCGGTCACGGCGCCGCCATCGGCGGCGAAGGCGACGCCCGGCCACAACGCTACGACAATGCCTCCGGCCGCGCGCATCTGCCCCCCGGTGAACCGGCCCCTCCGGATGGGGTTTTCCATAGACAAGGTTAAGAATCCGTGCCGGTTCGCGCAAGGAGCGCGTCGAGCCCGGCGCGATAATCCGGAAAAGCGAGCGTGACCCCCAGATCGCGCTTGATCCTGGCGTTCGAAACCTTGCGCCCGTCGGCGAAGAAACTGCGCGCGGTCGCGGAGAGGATCGCCTCGTCGAACGGCTCGGCCGGCGGCGGCGCGGCGCCGGCGATCCGGCAGGCGTACTCCACCACCTCGTTGCCGGGGGCGGGCTCATCGTCGCAGACGTTGTAGACCGCGCCGGGGTCCGGCCGGCCGAGCGAGGCCATCAGCGTCGCCGCCACATCCTCGACATGGATGCGCGAGAAGACGTGGCCCGGCTTGACGATCCGCCGGGCGGTGCCGTCGCGCACCCGGTCGAGGGCGCTACGCCCCGGCCCGTAGATGCCGGCCAGCCGGAACACGTGCACGTTGAGCCCGCAATCGCGGTGCAGGTCGACCCATTCGAGCTCGGCCTCGGCGCGGCGCCGGCCCCGCTCGCCGGTCGGGCGCGCCATCATCCGCTCGTCGACCCAGCCGCCGCCGGAATCCCCATAGACCACTGTGGAGGACAGATACCCCGTCCATTCGGGGGCGAGCGCCGCGATGTCGTCGGCGTGGTGGCGGAGGACCGGATCGCCCCGACTGTCCGGCGCGACCGACGACAGGATGTGCGTGGCGCCGGCCAGCGCCTCGGCCGCATCTTCAAGCGGCCGACCGCCGTCGAACGCATAGGTCGCGACGCCGAGCGCGGCGAGCCGGGCGCGCTTGTCCGCGCTGCGCGACGTGCCCGCCACGCGCCAGCCGAGCGGAAGCAGCCGCGTCGCCAGGGTGAGCGCGACGTAGCCAAGTCCGAAACAGAAGAGCCTACCGGTCGTCGTAGCACTCGCCATGCACCGCCCCTTGCATGGTCACGCGCGAGGGGCGACTTTAGCGGTGCGCCCTCTGCGGTTGCAAGGCGCGGAGAAGCGAATGGTACGATGGTATTCCGCCGTGGCGTTGGCCGCGGCTGTGTGTCTGGCGGCCCTGCCCGCCCCCGCTGCCACGCCGGCATCGAAGGCTTCGGCCGCGCCGGCGCCGATACCCGCCGGGAAGCCGGCGGCGGTGGCCAAGCAGGGCGACGCCTACGAAACCTGCATGGCGATCGCCCATGACGACCCGCAGAAGGGCGTCGAGCAGGCCCTCGCCTGGCGCAAGAAGGGCGGCGGAGCCCCGGCCGAGCACTGCCTGGCCACCGGGCTGGTCGGGCGCGGCGACGTGGCGGAAGGGGCCGAGCTTCTCGAGGAGCTGGCGGACAACGGACCCGCCGCGCTCGCCGGCATGCGCTCGCGCCTTTACGACCAGGCCGGGCGCGCCTGGCTTCGCGCCGGGCGCGACCGGCGCGCCTGGGACGCGCTGTCCGACGGGATCAAGCTCGACCCGGCTTCCTCGGACCTGCTGGTCGACCGGGCCATCGTCAATGGCGGGCTGGGCCTCACCTGGGACGCGATGGACGATCTCGACCGCGCGCTCAAGCTGGCACCCGGGCGGACCGACGCGCTGGTGCTGCGCGCCGCCGCGTGGCGCCGGCTCGGCCAGCCCGAGCTCGCGGCGGACGACGTCGACCGGGCCCTCGCCGTCGCGCCGCACAACAACGACGCGCTGCTGGAGCGCGGCAATCTCTATCGGGCGAAGGGCGAGACCGCGAAGGCCCGCGAGGTGTGGATGGACGTGGTCCGGCGCGACCCCAAGGGTGCGGCCGGCGAGGTGGCCCGGCGCAATATCGAGGCGATGGACGTGAAGACGCAATGAGCGTGCTTGCGAGCATTGCAGAACGGGTCTTCGCCTCCCATTATAACCCCATGATTCTCCGCGATTTCGGCGGTTGACAGGGGTCGCGCTGCGCAACATACTCTGCGGCTTTTCCGGCCCGGCAGGACAGTCCAAGCCTAGGCCCATCAGCGGAAAAGCGCCGTGAACACGGCCGTCATGAATACCTACGCGCGTATCGACCTCGCCTTCGAGCGGGGCGAGGGCGTTTACCTTTTCGCGACCGACGGGACGCGCTACCTCGATTTCGGCTGCGGCGTCGCGGTCACCGCTCTCGGCCATTCGCACCCGCATCTGGTCAAGGCGCTGTCCGAGCAGGTCGGAACGCTGTGGCACTGCTCCAACCTCTACCGCGTGCCCGGGCAGGAACGGCTGGCCGAGCGGCTGGTCGCGAATTCCTTCGCCGACGCCGCGTTCTTTTGCAATTCGGGCGCCGAGGCGGTCGAGGCCGGCATCAAGCTGGTGCGCAAGTACCACGACGACAACGGCCATCCGGAGCGCTACCGGATCATCACGTTCGAAGGCAATTTCCACGGCCGGACGCTCGCCACCATCTCGGCCGGCAACAACGCCGGCCACCGCAAGGGGTTCGAGCCCATCGTCGACGGGTTCGACCCGGTCGCGTTCGGCAATCTCAACGAGGTGCGGAACGCCATCACCGCCGAGACCGCGGGCATCCTGGTCGAGCCGGTGCAGGGCGAGGGCGGCATCCGGCCGGCCGATCCCGCGTTCCTCGAAGGGCTGCGCGCCGTCTGCGACGAGTACGGGCTGCTGCTTTACATGGACGAGGTGCAGACCGGGTTCGGCCGGACCGGCAAGCTGTTCGGCTACCAGTGGTCGTCGGCCGAGCCTGACGTCATCGCGCTCGCCAAGGCCTTAGGCGGCGGCTTCCCGGCCGGCGCGCTGCTCGCGCGCGGCAAGGTGGCGCAGTCCTTCGTGCCGGGCTCGCACGGCTCGACGTTCGGCGGCAACCCGCTGGCCATGGCCGCGGCCAACGCGGTGCTCGACGTGATGCTGGCCGATGGGTTCCTCGCGCGCGCGGCGGCGAAGGGCGAGAAGCTGCTCGCCCGCTGCCAGTCGATCGCCAGGGCCAACCCGAAGGTGCTGGCCGAGGTGCGCGGCCGCGGGCTGATGATCGGGCTCAAGTGCCAGGTGCCGAACGGCCAGCTCAACGACGCGCTGCGGCGCCACAAGGTGCTGGCGGTGCTGGCCGGCGACAACGTGGTGCGCCTTCTGCCGCCGCTGATCCTCGAGGATTTGCACATCGACGACGCCTGCACCGCGCTCGAGGCGGCGTGCCGGGAGCTCGCGCCATGAACGGCGTGCGCCACTTCCTCGACCTCGACCGGGTGGACGCGCGGACACTGCGGCGCATCCTCGACATCGGCGTCGCCTACAAGACGGGACAGCTCGTCGGGCCCGAGGCGCGGCCGCTCTCCGGCAAGACGCTGGCGATGATCTTCGAACGCCCGTCGACGCGCACGCGCGTGTCGTTTGAGGTGGCGATGAAGCAGCTCGGCGGCGAGGTGGTCGTGCTCTCGCCCAGCGAGATGCAGCTCGGCCGCGGCGAAACGGTCGGCGACACCGCGCGCGTGCTGTCGCGCTACGTCGACGGCGTGATGGCGCGCATCCTCGATCGGTCGAAGCTGATGGATCTCGCCACGAACGCGACCGTGCCGGTGATCAACGGCCTCACCTCGCAGACCCACCCGTGCCAGCTCATGGCCGACGTGATGACGTTCGAGGAGCATCGCGGCCCGATCGAGGGACGCATCGTCGCCTGGTCAGGCGACGGCAACAACATGGCGACGACCTGGATCCAGGCGGCCGCGCGCTTCTCGTTCGAGATCCGCGTGGCGAGCCCCGAGGCGCTGCGCCCGCCGGCCGAGGTGGTGGCCTGGGCGCGCAAGGAGGGGGCGCGCGTCGTTCTCACCGAGCATCCCGAGGAGGCGGTCGAGGGCGCCGACTGCGTCGTCACCGACACCTGGGTGTCGATGGGGCGCGAGGCGGATTCGCGGCACAACCTGCTCGCCCCCTTCCGGGTGGACGACCGGCTGATGGCGCGCGCCGCGTCCGACGCGATCTTCATGCACTGCCTGCCGGCGCACCGCGAGGACGAGGTGACGGGCTCGGTGCTGGACGGGCCGCAGTCGGTGGTGTGGGACGAGGCCGAGAACCGGCTGCACGCGCAGAAGGGCATCCTGACCTGGTGCATGTGTTGAATGGCCTCGCACGTCCCGCACGTTCCCGACGACCTTATCCAGCCCTTCCAGATCGAGACATTCGGCGTTCGCGGCAGGCTCGTCCGGCTCGGCCCGCTGGTCGATTCGATCCTCGGCAAGCACGACTATCCGGAGCCGGTCGCGGCGATGCTGGGCGAGCTCCTGGCGCTTGCCGCCGTGCTCGCCGGCGCGCTCAAGTTCGACGGCGTGTTCTCGGTGCAGACCCAGGGGAACGGCCCGGTCCGCTTCATGGTGGCCGACGTCACCACGCACGGCGAGATGCGCGGTTACGCCCAGTACGACAAAAGCAAGATCGCCTCGCTCGCCGCCGATGCGGCGCACGATGCCGGAGAGCGCGTGCCGCGCCTGCTCGGCACCGGCTATCTCGCCTTCACCGTCGACCAGGGGCCGGACACCGAGCGCTACCAGGGCATCGTCGACCTCGCCGGCGCGACGCTTGCCGACGTGGCGCATAATTATTTCCGCCAGTCCGAGCAGATGGACGCGGCGGTCAAGCTCGCCGTCGGGCGGGTGCGCGAGGACGGGGCCGATGCCTGGCGCGCGGCCGGGATGATGGTCCAGCGCCTGCCCGAGACGGTGCGCCAGCGCGTCTCCGGCGAGGCGGGCGACGACGACGATGACGAGGCCTGGCGCCGCGCCGTCGTGATGATGGGCGCCTCCACCACCGGCGAGCTGCTCGACCCTGGCCTCCACCCGCACCGGCTGCTCTATCGCCTGTTCCACGAGGACGGGGTGCGCGTGTTCGGCCCTGTCGAGCTCTCGGCCGGCTGCCGCTGCTCGCGCGAGCGGGTGGAGCGGACGCTTCGCTCGTTCCCCAAGAGCGAGATCTCCGAGATGAAGACGGACGACGGCAACGTCGTCGTCACCTGCGAGTTCTGCGCCACCGACTACGTGTTCGACGACGCGGCGCTCGACGCGCTTTACGACGACGAGCGATGACGGCATAGCGTCGCTCCGTGGATCGGCACTCCGGGGAGAGCGAGATGACGGCGAGACGGTGGGTGCGCGGACTGTTCGTGCTCGTGTGCGTGGCGGGGCTCGCCGGCTGCGATTCCTCGCCGCCGCCGCCGCCGCAGTTCCCCGAGCTCACCTTCACCCATTTGCCGCCGATCCGGCTCGACGTCGCCCGCATCGACGTGGTGCGCCAGTACGTCTTGCCCGGCACCAAGCCGAACGTCGAGCAGCTCTTCCCGGTGCTGCCGGCGGCGGTCGCGGAGCGCTGGGCGCACGACCGGCTGCGGGCCGTGGGCGGCAACGGGATCGCGCGGGTCACCATCAAGCAGGCGAGCGTGGTCGAGGTGCCGCTGAGGCGCACCACCGGCATCGTCGGCATGTTCACCACCGACCAGGCGTGGCGCTATGACGGGGTGCTGGACGTCTCGGTGGCGATCGTCGACCGGTCGGACGGGCGCCGGGCCGAGGTCTCGGCGCGCGCGATGCGGTCGCGCACCGCGCCCGAGGACATCTCGCTCAACGACCGCGAGCGGCTGTGGTTCAAGCTGACCGAGGACCTGATCGACGACGTGAACGCCTCGCTCACCCGCCAGATCCAGGACAATTTCGGCCCGTTCCTGGTGCGGTAGCCGGCCGCGGACGGGCGGGTCGTCCGACCCGCCCTCGTTCCGCGCGCAGAACCGGTCAGCTTCCCGGCTGGTAGAGCAGCGACTTCAGCTTCTTGTAGTCGACGCTGTAGTGCAGCTTGTCGTTCTCGGCCCACTTCGCGTCGTAGACCGTGCGGAGATAAGCCTTCCGCACGTCGCCGGTGAGATCGATGTCCTTCACGCCGGCCTTCTTGAGCTTGGCGTCGTCCTCCTCGCCCTTCTTGACGAGGATGGCGGACCCCTTGGTCTCGTAGTTGCGCGCGTACTTCTCGAGCACGCCCTGCTGCTCCTTCGACAGGCCCTTCCACTTGTCGAGATTGACGATGGTGAGCAGGCTCGCCCCGTAGAAGGACGGCTTGATGCGGAACTTGATGAACCGCTCCCACCCGTACTTGGCGACCGAGCCCCACGGCCAGGCGAGACCGTCGACCACGCCGCGCTCGAGCCCGGCATAGACGTCGGACGGCGCCATCACGACCGTGGTCGCGCCCATCGCCTCGAGCATCGGGCGGTAGAGGCCGGTGGTGCGGATCTTCATGCCGTCGAGGTCGAGGCCGGTCTTCTTGCTGAGCTTCGGCATCTTCAGGAAGTAGGTGTAGAACACCTGCGCCTTGAAGTCGGTCCAGGCGAGGATGTGCGCGTTCAGCCCGGTCTCCCACGCGTGCTCCATCATGTCCCACGCGCCGTTCTTGCGGATCTCCGCCAGCGACACGTTCTGCACGCCGGGCAGATGCGCCTCGGGCAGGATGCCGCCGTAATAGGCGGCGGGGCAGGAGATGATGTCGACCAGCCCGCGCTTCAGCGCCGGGGCCTGCTTCTGGAAGGGCGTCACCTCGGGTCCGCCGAGATAGCGGATCTTCACGTCGGCGTTCGCGGCGTTCAGCGGGTCGACCATGGTCGCGAACATCGCCTGCGTGAAGTCATGATTGCGGGCGAGGCAGGTGGTCATCTTGAGCGTCGTCGTATCGGCGTGCGCCGAAGCGCCGAGCGCCGCCAGGACGGCGCCGGCAAGTATCGCTGTCGCGGACCTCTTGAACATGTTCCGGTATCTCCCAGTTTCGGTTTTCGTTGCGCCCGGCGCGGGCGGTTGTTCTTTTTCGGATACTGAGGCGGGACTACGCGAACGGCCGGACTTATCCCGCGCCGACATGCAGAGTGTAGCAGATTTCACAATCCATGCACGAAACGATGCCGGACTGGAAACAATCGGTCCGTTCGGGGCGTCGGAAAACGGGTCCTCGGGAGCCGCGTGGAGCCGTCTACCGCTTCGCCTCGTCCAGGTAGCGCACGTCCCAGCTCGGCTCCGGCCTGAGGTAATCGGGGATGTCGTGCATCCAGATGTTGGCGCCGAACGCCTCGTCCCAGTCGCGCGGCAGCCAGGAATCGTCGAGATAGTCGGCATCGGCGATGTATTCGGCGTGCCCGCCGGCCGGGCACGGGATGTAGTAGAAGATCGCCGAGGATATACGGTGCCGGCCGAGCCCGACGAAGCCGCCGGTGGTCCGCCGCGTCGCCCAGCCATGCCGCTCCAGGTAGTTCGCCCCGACCATTACCTCGTCGATGTCGTCGCACATGAAGGCCGCGTGGTTGAACCCCACCTTCCGGGCCGGCGGCGGAAGAAAGTCGCGATTGAGGAAGAAGACGTTGTGGTGCTCGTGCGAGCCGTCAGCGCGCGCGTAGACGCCGAGCGAGCGCTGCGAATCCGACACGCGAAACTGCAGCCGGTCGCGGAAGAAGGCGAGCGACGCCCACGGGTCGGCCACCTGGAACACGACATGCGCGATGAACTTGGGCCGGGCGCGTTTGCGCCAGGTCCGGTGCTGGTTGACCCGGTTGGGGCGCCCCGGCGTGTTGACCTGGTCCGACACGCTGACGATCTCGCGCCGGCGGAACAGGCGGAGCCCCTGCGGCATGAAGTCGTCGGTGACGAAATGGGCGGTGCCGTCATTGTCGCGCCGGACCTCGCGATCGGTCTTGAGATCGGCGACCAGCCGTTCGAGCGCGGCCTCGGTGTCGACGCCCCAGATCGTCTCCTTGATGCCCGGCCCGTCGTACCATGGCGCGGGCAGCGCGGGATCGCCATTCCTGCGCAGCTCCACCCGCGAGCCGTCGGCAAGTTCGAAGACGGCCCGGTCCGGCTCCTCCAAATCGAGGCGCAGCCCGTAATCCGCGAAGAAGCGCGTGCAGGTGGCGAGATCGTCGACGCCGTAAACGGCGGTCTCCACCCCGAGAATGGCCATCGAACCCTCCTTCGCTGCCCGAAGGCGAGCTTACGGAGCAATGCTCGCGCGCGTCAAATCGGGCGGTTTGCCGCTGCCGGCCCCTGCGTTAACATCCTCGCGCGCAACGCGCCGGGGAGGGTCCCATGAGCACCGCGGCCTCGAAGCGTCTGGTCATCCGCAACGGCACCTTGATCGACGGCACGGGCACGCCCGGCGCGCCGAACG
Organism: uncultured Alphaproteobacteria bacterium; assembly: GCA_963775315.1. Taxonomy (GTDB): domain Bacteria; phylum Pseudomonadota; class Alphaproteobacteria; order MPNO01; family DASWLB01; genus CAWGHZ01. Next base: position 18,361 of record CAVZIN010000009.1, read on the forward strand.
ACTGCATCGTCGTCGAGGGCAACCGCATCCGGAGCGTGGGCGCGCTGCCGCCGGACATCGAGCTGCGCGACGCCAAGAACATCGAGGTCATCGACGCCGCCGGCCAGTGGGTCATGCCGGGGCTGATCGACGCCCACGTGCATCTCTCCTACGGCTATCCGGCCATCCCCGGCGAGGCCAAGGGCAACGGGCGCGTCCGGCCCGAACTCAACACGCTGCGCGCGGCGCGGAGCGCCCAGGCCGTGCTGCGCGCCGGCGTCACCAGCATGTCGGTGCCGGGCGGCACCTGGTTCACCGACGTCGGCGTGCGCGACGCGATCCGGCTGGGGCTGATGGAAGGGCCGCGCATCCACTGCGCCGGGCGGATGATCATCACCTGGGGCTGCATCGAGGACGACGATCCGGCCTGGGTCGGCACGCCCGACCATTCGGTCGGCGTCCTCTGCAACGACAAGGACGCGATGGTCGCGGAGGTGCGGCGCCAGATCAAGCATGGGGTCGATTTCATCAAGATGGCCGACTCGCGCGGCGGCGAGGTGCAGATGATCTCGCGGGACGAGATCGCCGCCGTCGCCGAGGAGGCCCACCGGCGGGGCAAGCGCGTCGCCATCCATTCGCGCGGCGCGGGCTCGACGCGCGCCGCCGCCGAGGCGGGCGTCGACTGGATCGTCCATACCGACCTCGCCACCGAGCGCGACCTGGAGGCGGTGGCGAAGTCGGGCGCGCGCATCCTGCCGACCGCCACCTTCCTCGACCAGGTGATCGCGCTCGGCGAGCGGATCGGCGCCGCGCAGGTGCAGCTCGACGTCGACCGGGTGAAGCGGCACTACGACCTGCTCGGCGGCATCATGCACACCGCGCGGGATTACGGCATCAAGCTGCTGGCGGGCACCGACACCGGCAACAACACCTTCATGCGCCATGGCGAGCTGCACAGTCGCGAGGCCGAGATCTTCGCCTCGCATGGCGGGTTCTCGCCGCTGGAGGCGATCGCCCAGATGACCAGCGGCAACGCCTATGCCGTGGGGCTGGAAGGCCAAGTGGGAGTCGTCGCGCCCGGCATGCTGGCCGACCTCATCGTGCTCGACCGCGACCCGGCCGCCGACCTCTCGGTGCTGGCGGGCGGGCGCCATCTCGTCCACCTCGTCAAGGACGGCAGGCGCATCGAGCTCGGCCACGCGGCCGAAGACCCGATCGCCTTCACCCGCGCGGCGGAGTAGGTATCCGTCCCCCCAAGCAGAGGGGACCTTGGTGCGGCAGCCTTCACACCGATCGAGATCAAGCTCGCGCCGCCAAGACAAGGAAGATCGATGCAGCGTTCCCTCTCCCTTGGGAGAGGGACAGGGTGAGGGGACCTACGCGAGAGCTTCGCGTGCCCTAAGGGCGAAAAGGGAGGAGCGGGTTCCGGGCGTCACGACCCCGTCTCGGGCAGCTTGACCCCGTTGCCCCACAGGCGGATGCCGCCGATCAGCCCCATCTCGTTGGGGATGATCATGACGTCCTGCGGCAGCTCGATGGTCAGCTTCTTCGCGTTGCCGCCGCCGATATAGAGCGTGTCGAAATTGAGCAGCGTGCGGAACGCGTCGATCGTCTCGGCGACGCGCTCGTTCCACTTCTTCTTGCCGATCTCCTTCAGCGCCGCGTTGCCGAGCCACTGGTTCAGCGTGTGCTTCTTGCGCGTCGGGAAATGCGCGAACTCCATGTGCGGCAGGAGCTGGCCGTTATAGAACAGCGCCGTGCCGAAGCCGGTACCGAGCGTCATCACGAACTCGAACCCCTTGCCCGAGATCGCGCCGAACCCCTGCACGTCGGCGTCGTTCAGGAGCCGCACCGGCTTGCCGAGCTTGTCCGACAGCGCCTCGGCGAGCGGGAAGCCGTGCCAGATGTTGTTGCCGAAATGCGGCGCGGTGATCACGATCCCCTCGCGCACCACGCCGGGAAAGCCGATCGATACGCGGTGATAGCCGGGCAGCGGCGCCACCAGCTTGACCAGCGCGTCGACGATCGCCGCGGGCTCGCCGGGGGAAGGCGTCGGCACGCGCACCCGGTCGCCGATCATCTGGCCCTTGGCATCGAGCAGCGCCGCCTTGAGCCCGGTGCCGCCCACGTCGATGGCGAGGGTCCGTATCCCCCGCCCCTTCGGCGCCGGCTTCGCGCCGGTATGCTTCACCACCGCCTGTCGCTCACCTGCGCGCTTCGCGGCCGGCGGCTTCGCCGCGGCCCGCGTCCCAGTCCGTGCCATCGCATGCCCCCTGTGCTTGCCCGTTCACAAACGCTGGACGTCCTTCGGGACGTCATCCTAAGCCCAACCCGTGCGGGCATACATGCCTAATTCGGCCCTCCCCGCGGCGGGGCACAACCGGTATGATCGCGCAGACGGGGAGAAACCGAATGCTGATCGAAGCCGACCGCCTGCGCAGTTTCGTCGCAGACATCGTCGCCGCCGGCGGAAGCCGGCCGGACGAGGCCGCCGAGGTGGCGCGCCACCTGGTCGAGGCCAACCTCAAGGGGCACGACAGCCACGGGGTCGGCATGATCCCAAGCTATGTCCGGGCGCTCCGCATCGGCCATCTCAAGCCCAACGTCACGCTCGCCACCACACGCGCCCTCGGCCCCATCGGCGTGTTCGACGGCGGCCAGGGCTACGGCCAGATGATGGCCCGAGCCGCCACCGCCTGGGCCGTCGAGCGGGCGAAGGAAAGCGGGCTCGGCGTGTTCGCGCTCCGCAACACCCACCATGTGGGCCGGGTCGGCACCTACGGCGAACAGGCGGCGGAGGCCGGGCTGGTCTCGATCTTCTTCGTCAACGTGCTGATCGTGCCCGGGCGCGTCGCGCCGTGGGGCGGCATCGCCGGCCGCCTCGGCACCGACCCGATCTGCATCACCTTCCCCGGCCAGGGCGGGAAGCCGCCCTTCGTGCTGGATTTCGCGACCAGCCGGATCGCCGCCGGCAAGGTGCGCGTCGCGCTGAACGAGAAGAAGAAGGTGCCGGTTGGCTGGATCATCGACGCCGAGGGCCAGGATTCCACCGAGCCGGGCACGTTCTTCGGCCGCTCGCCCGCCGACGGCGGCGGCGCCCTGCTGCCGTTCGGCGAGCACAAGGGTTCCGGCCTGGGGGTCGCCTGCGAGCTGCTGGCGGGCGTGCTGGCCGGCGCCGGCGCGATGCACGAGAACGTGCCCAACCGCGGCGTGCAGAACGGCATGTTCGCCATCCTGATCGACCCGCTGAATTTCGCCGACCGCGAATGGCTGGAGGCGGAGATGGACCGGCTGATCGGCTGGGTGAAATCGGCCCCGCCGCGCCCCGGCGTCGATGCCGTGCTGGTCGCCGGCGAGCCGGAGCGCATCGCCATGGCCCGCCGGCTGAAGGACGGCATCCCGATCGACGACACGACCTGGGGCGAGATGGTCGCGGCTGCGAAGGATTCGGGCGTGACGCCGGACCGGATACCCTGATTTCATCGCGTCATTGCGAGCCTCGGCCTCAGCCGAGGCGAAGCAATCCAGAGACACAATGGATCGCTTCCTCGCTACGCTCCCCGCGATGTCGGTGAGGCCTCGACATCCTCCCGAAGCCGGGCGACCTGCTCCATCTGGCGCTCGTGATCGCCGGCGATGCGGAGCACGACGTGGGTCACCCCGGCGTCGCGATACTGGGCGAGCCACTCCGCCGCCTCCGCCGCCGGCCCGGCGAAGAACGTGTGGAAACGATGGAGCGCCGCCGCCGGCTGGCCGTAATAGCGCTCGAGGAACGAATCCACCCGCGCCTGCGCCCGCGCCCGGTCGTCGTCGAGATAGAGCGTGACGTAGGTCGCGCCGCCGATCGTTGCGGGGTCGCGCCCGGCCTCGGCGGCAAGCGCGCGCACCTCTTCCCATCCCTCGGCCCAGCGCGCCGGGTCGGGCCCGTTGGGGAACCACGCGTCGAAATGTTTCGCCGCGCGCTCGCGGGCGCCGCGCGCCGTGCCGCCACCCCAGATCGGCGGCCCGCCCAGCCGATGCGGCGTCGGGGCGAGGACGCCGCGGGACACCTGCCAGCGCCCGTCCCAATCGACGGGCTGGCCGGTCCAGAGGGCACGGCAGAGCCGCAATCCTTCGAGCAGCCGCCCGACCCGCTTGTCGAACGGCACGCCGGAAGCCTGGAACTCGGCGCGGATCGCCGGCTGGTCGGTCGCGATGCCGACGCCGAGGATCAGCCGCCCCTCGCTCGCCTGATCGACCGTCGCCGCCTGATGGGCAAGCTGGACCGGGTTCCGCATCGCCGGCAGCAGCACCGCCGTGCCGAGCTTCACCCGGCGCGTGCGGGCCGCGGCGGCGGCGAGCAGGGTCAGCGGCTCGTGGCGCGGGCGGGCGAGCAGCGAGTCGCCCACCCATATCGAATCGAATCCCAGGGACTCGGCCCGCTCGGCCAAGGCGAGGAGCGGCTGGACCCCTGGGCGCCCCTCCATGATGCCCTCGCGCGTTGGCAGCAGATATCCGATGCTGAAGCTCATGGCGGCTCCGTTCATGGGTGGCGCGACGGCGCCATCATGGGCGCCGGGACGGGCGCGGCGCAACCGGCCGCCGCTTGCCCGCCGGGCGGCGGCCCACTACCATCGGCGGCGGCGGATTGCCGCGGGAGGGTGCCATGGCGACGGTCAAGACGCGTTACGGGCTGCGCAACCGGCGCGACAATTCGGCCCGCCGGCTGATCCTTCCCGAGCAGGGGTTCCTCCGCCAGATGTACGACCGCGCCCTCGGCGCCGCGAAGGAACCATGGAAGGGCCTGACCGCCAACGGCACGCCGGAGCCCGGACTCTTCAGGCTGGCGAAGACCGGCGTCTCGCTGCAGCCGGTGGTGGACACGGCCAGGTCGTTCCTCAACTCGCTGCCGCCCGACCAGAAGAAGGCCGCATCCTTCCCGCTGGAGGACGAGCACTGGCGGCTGTGGTCGAACATCCACGTGTTCCTGTTCCGCCACGGCGCGTGCCTCGCCGACATGGGCGAGGAAAGCCGCGCCCGCGCGCTCGCGCTCGTCCGCGAGTCGATGAGCGCGTCGGGCTTCCAGCTCGCCCGCGACGTGATGAAGCTGAACGAGCACGTGCGCGAGCTCACCGGGCGGAGCGAGGCTTACGGCGAGTGGTACTACTGGCTGAGCGTCTACGGCACGCCGTCCGCCACCGAGCCGTGGGGCTGGCAGATCGACGGGCACCATCTGATCATCAACTGCTTCGTGCTGGGCGACCAGATCGTGCTGACCCCCAACTTCATGGGCTCGGAGCCGGTGATCGCCGAAAGCGGCAAGTATGCCGGCACCGCCGTGTTCCAGGAGGAGGAGGCGAAGGGCTTCGCCCTGATGAACGCGCTGTCGCCCGACCAGCGGAAGCAGGCGACCATCGGCATGGACCTGCCGTTCGACGTCTACGCCACCGCCTTCCGCGACAACATGGCCATGACGTACGAAGGGCTGCGCCACGACGAGCTCGACAAGGGCCAGCGCGACATGCTGGTCGAGCTGATCCGCACCTACACGAGCCGCGTGCGGCCCGGCCACGCCGAGATCCGCTTCGACGAGGTGATGGACCGCCTCAAGGACACCTGGTTCGCCTGGATCGGGCCGTGCGACGAGGAGAGTGCGTTCTACTACCGCGTCCACAGCCCGGTGGTCCTGATCGAGTTCGACCACCAGTCCGGCATCGTCTACGAGAACGACCACCACGCGCGCGACCACATCCACACGCTGGTGCGGACCCCCAACGGCAACGATTACGGGAAGGACCTTTTGCGCCAGCATTACCTGCAGCACGACCATTCGCACCCGGAGACGCCCCACCGGATGGGGAAGGTCTGAGCGATGGCGGAAATTCCGGAGCTGAAAGCCGGAAGCAAGTTCCTCCGCGAGTTCCGCGATTTCGCCGCCCGAGGCAACGTCATCGACCTCGCGGTCGGCATCGTGATCGGCGCCGCCTTCGGCAAGATCGTCTCGTCCTTCGTGAAGGACATCGTCATGCCGCCGATCGGCTACCTGATCGGCGGAATCGACTTCTCCGAGATCTACCTCAACCTATCGAGCACCCACTACGCGAACCTCGCCGACGCGACCAAGGCGGGCGCGCCGACGATCAACATCGGCGTGTTCATCAACACGCTGATCGACTTCCTGATCATCGCCTTCGCGATCTTCCTGGTGGTGAAGGGCGTGAACCGGTTGAAGGCGGTACCGCCGCCGCCCGCCCCCGAGCCGACCCAGAAGGACTGCCCCTTCTGCCTGTCCACGATCCCGATCAAGGCGACGCGCTGCGCACATTGCACGTCCGAACTGCCGCCCTACGAGACGCCTGTGCCCGCGACGCCCGCGGAGTAGCCCCGCGCCGCTTCCGTCGCTAGGATGCGCCAGGCCATTGAACGGGAGAGGCACGGTGAGATTTGTAAGCTTCGAGGCGAACGGCAAAGCATCGTTCGGGCTGGTCGACGGCAGCAAAATCGTCGATCTCGGTCCGCGCATGAAGGATCTGCGCGGGACCATCGATCTCCTGGACCCGGAGGCGCAGAAGAAGGCCGCGGCCGCCGCGAAGGGTGCCACCGCCGACTACGCGCTCGACCAGATCACCTATCTCCGCGCCGTGCCGTTCCCCGAAAAGATCATCTGCATCGGCGTGAACTACGGCAACCGCGCGCAGGAGTACGAGACGGTCGCGAAGACCACCTATCCCAGCGTCTTCCTGCGCGTGCCGGAATCGATGACCGGCCACAATCGGCCGATGATCCGACCGCGCGAATCCGAGCAGCTCGACTACGAGGGCGAGATCGGGCTGGTCATCGGCAAGGGCGGCCGGCGCATCCCGCGCGAGAGCGCGCTCTCGCACATCGCCGCCCTCACCTGCGTCAACGAGGGCGCGGTGCGCGACTGGATGCGCCACGGCCAGTTCAACGTGACGCAGGGCAAGAATTTCGACGCGACCGGCGCGATCGGGCCGTGGCTCGTGACCGTCGACGAGTTCCCGGACGGCTACGGCGACATGCACATCACGACCAAGGTCAACGGCGAGGTGCGCCAGAACGACACGACGGCGAACATCATTTTCGATTTCGCCTACATCATCTCGTACCTATCGAGCTTCATGACGCTGAAGACGGGCGACGTGATCGCGTCGGGCACGCCGACCGGCTCGGGCGCGCGCCTCAAGCCGCCGGTCTGGCTCAAGGCCGGCGACGAGGTGACGGTCGAGGTCTCGGGCGTCGGGCTGCTGCGCAACCCGATCGAAGCCGATTAGGGCGGGAAGCGGGCCGGTCGGGGACCGGCCCCTACGGGCCCAAAAACGTGGGGGCGGGTCGACGACCCGCCCTTCGGACTATTCCCTTCCGAGCTCGATGACGTTGCCGGACCCGTCCTTGCCTTGGGCATGGTACTGGCCGACCTTGCGGTAGAGCGGCTCGTCGGTGACGAGGTAGAGCACCGCATCGCCCTTGCCGGCGTTGACGTGGCGGCGCCAAGCATAGGGCGGGATCAGGAAGAAGTCGTTGCGGCCCCATTCCAGGCGCTTGCCGTCGACCTCGGTATAGCCCTCGCCATCGAGGCAGCAATAGAGGCCCGAGGCCGAATGGCGGAACGGCCGCGTCTCCTCGCCCGGCCTGAGGAGCTGGGCGCGGTAGCTGAAGGTCGGGAACACCGGGCGCGAATGCACCGGGTCGACGAACTCGACGTTGATCCCCTCGTAGGGATCGCCGTCATACGCCTTCATCTCGTTCAGACGGGCGCGCGTGTCGACGCCCTTGAAGTGGAACATCGGCGTCACTTGGTCGCCGTAGCCGCGACCGAACGGCGCGAACAGCGGCTTGATCCCGCCGCCGCCGTAGAACGTGCCGGAGAATCCCTGGTTGGGCGCCGCGTTCGGCGCGTTCTCGTAGTCGTTGCGCACCTCGACGCAGCCGAGGAAGTCCATCAGCGGCCAGTCGAGGATGTCGGCCCAGAATACCGGCGAGGTGTCGCTGTTGCCGTGCTGGTGCCAGGTGCCGTTGGGGGTGAGGATCAGGTCGCCGCGCGCCGCGGGGATGTGCTCGCCCTCGACCACCGTGTAGCCGCCGGACTCGGACAGGATGGTGCGGCTTGCGTTCGGCGAGTGCAGGTGCGGCGTCGCGTCGTCGCCCGGCTTGTAGATCGAGATGGCGACGCGGATGGTGTTCGACACCTTGACGCCTTGCGTGCCGAAGGACGGGTTGGTCAGCAGCACCGACTGGCGCTCGGTCAGCTCCAGAGGGCAGAGGTCGGCGAGCGTGAAAAGATAAGGCTCGATGTCCGACCACTTCCACAAATGCGCCACCGGCTGGCGATGGTCCGGGTGCAGCCCGTGCGGCTTGACCCCCGGCGCGCCCGCCTCGCCCAGATGCCACGGCTTCTGGGTCGGTGTGTTCCACTTGGTGCGGATCCAGAGATCCTTGTTGCGCGCCTCGCCGTTGAGCCCTTCAAGCTCGTCGATGATGACCTGAAGCTGGGCGGTGCGGTCCGCGGTGCGGACGGCGTCCTTCGTTGCCATGTCGTTCTCCTTCCAGCCGGTGTCGCGCGACCGGCCCCTATGAGTGGATTATAGGCATTGCGGGCGCGGTTTTCACCCGTTGCCGGGCGGGGTGCGGCCGCCGGCCAGCATCGGACCGAGCCGCCTTCCGCCGAATATGTGGACGTGGAGGTGGGGTACTTCCTGGTGGCTGTTGGGCCCGTGGTTGGCGAGGATGCGGTAGCCCGGCTCGTCGAGCCCCAGCATCGCAGCGGTCTTGCCGACGGCGCGCACGAACCCGGCCATTTCCGCATCGCTGGCATGCAGGGCGAAATCGACCCAGGAGACGTAGCGCCCCTTGGGGATCACCAGCACGTGGACCGGCGCCTGCGGGTTGATGTCGTGGAAGGCGAGCGCGTGCTCGTCCTCGTAAACGGTCTTGTTGGGGATCTCGCCCCGGAGGATCTTGGCGAACACGTTGTTGTCGTCATAGGCCATGGCCCGCTCCGCTTCCGTCCTTCCCCTCACCCGTCCCTCTCCCGCCGGGAGAGGGGACCCTCGGTCGCCGTCCGAACCGGCCGCCAGGCACCGCGGCGCCGCGAACCCGGTGTCAGCCCTTCTTACGCGACCGCTTCTCCTCGACGCCGGAGGTGCCCTCGCGCCGCTGCAGCTCCTCCCACACCCGGGCGGGCGCGATACCGGCTGCGGTCCACGCCACCAGCAGGTGGTAAAGCACGTCCGCGCTCTCGCGCACCAGCGCGTCGGCATCGCCCGCCTGCGCGGCCAGCGCGGCCTCGACGCCTTCCTCGCCCAGCTTCTTCGCGATGAGCATCGGCCCGCCGGCGAGAAGCTGCGCGGTGTAGGACGTGGCGGGATCGGCGCTGCGCCGCGCGGCGACCGTGGCGGCGAGCCGTTCGAGCACCTGGGGGCCGGCGGCGGGCGTTTTCATGCGGGCAGCAGTCTAGCACGAACCGGGATGCCGGCCCGCGCCATGTGCTCTTTCGCCTGGGCGATGGTGTAGGTCCCGAAATGGAAGATCGACGCGGCGAGCACCGCGGAGGCGTGTCCGTCGCGCACGCCTTCGACAAGGTGATCGAGAGTGCCGACCCCACCGGAGGCGATTACCGGCACGCGGACAGCGTCTGCGACCGCGCGAGTGAGCGCCACGTCGAACCCCTTCTTGGTGCCGTCCCGGTCCATCGAGGTCAGCAGGATTTCGCCGGCGCCGAGCGACTGCATGTGCTTCGCCCACAGGATCGCTTCGAGCCCCGTCGGCGTGCGCCCGCCATGGGTGAAAATCTCCCACCGCCCGTCGCGCGTCGCCTTGGCGTCGATCGCGACCACGATGCACTGCGTGCCGAACTTGTCCGCCGCCTCGCGCACGAGCTTGGGCCGGACGACGGCGGCGGTGTTGATCGAGACCTTGTCGGCGCCGGCCAGAAGGAGCTTTCGGATGTCCTCGACCGAGCGCACCCCGCCTCCGACGGTGAGGGGCATGAAGCACTGCTCCGCGGTGCGCGCGACCACGTCGAACAAGGTGTCGCGGCGTTCGTGCGAGGCGGTGATGTCGAGGAAGCAGAGCTCGTCCGCCCCCTCGGAATCGTAGAACCGCGCCTGCTCGACCGGGTCGCCCGCATCGACCAGGTCGACGAAATTGACGCCCTTCACGGTGCGCCCGTCCTTCACGTCGAGACAGGGGATGATGCGCACCTTCAGCATGGCCTACTCCGCCGCGACGCGCAGCGCTTCGGCCGGCGCGATCCGCCCGTCATAGAGCGCGCGGCCGCAGATAACGCCGGCGATGCCGGCGGATTCGTGCTTCTTGAGCTCGACGAGGTCCGAGATCGAGGACACCCCGCCCGACGCGATCACCGGCGTGGTCAGCGCGAAGGCGAGGTCGACCGTCGCCTCGACGTTGACGCCGACCATCGCGCCGTCACGCCCGATGTCGGTGTAGATGATGGCGGCGACGCCCGCGTCCTCGAAGCGGAGCGCGAGGTCGAGCGCGCGCACCTCCGACGTGCGGGTCCAGCCCTCGATCGCGACCCGGCCGCCGCGTGCGTCGATGCCGACCACGATCCGGCCGGGAAAGCGCGCACAGGCCTCGCGCACCAGGTCGGGGTTCTCCAGCGCCACGGTGCCGAGGATCACCCGCGCGACGCCCGCATCGAGCCAGCGCTCCATCGTGGCGAGATCGCGGATGCCGCCGCCGAGCTGGGCCGGGATCTTCACCGCGCCGAGGATCGCGGCGACCGCCGCGGCATTCACCGGCTTGCCCTCGATGGCGCCATTGAGGTCGACGAGGTGCAACCATGGGAAGCCAGCCCGCGCGAACTCGCGCGCCTGCGCGGCCGGGTCGGTGTTGAAAACCGTCGCACGGCCCATCTCGCCACGCAGCAGGCGCACGCAGACGCCATCCTTCAGGTCGATGGCGGGAAACACGATCACGACCGCTCACCCTTCCGCTGCGGCTCGGAGCCCTTGCGCCCCGGGCGCAGCCGCTTCGAGTAGTAGTAGCCGGCCACCATCTTCCGGTCGACCATGGCGTAGTTCGGATTGACGCCCCAGCGCTCGTACTCGAGCAACTCGTAAAGCTGGATGGCGGCCGATTGCGTCTCGCGCACGTCGAGGAAGATGAAGCGGAACCCGCCGGCGCGGGCCGCCGCCTCGCCCTCCTGCATCAGCGCACGGGCGAGCCCATGGCCGCGCGCCCATGGGGCCACGAAGTTGGCGGTCAGGGTCGCGGCGAAGGCCTGCGCCTCGTTGTTGCGCGGCGGCCGGACGAGCTGGACCGAGCCCGCGATCACGCGGTCGACGCGCCCGACCAGCAGGATGCGCTCGGGCACCAGAACCACGCCGTGCCAGTAGCGCTCGAGCGCGTCGCGTGGCGGCGGGTGCAGCCAGCCGAACCCGCCGCCGGCAAGAATCGCCGTCTCGGTCGCGTCGCACAGGTCGCCGAGATCCGTGCCCTCGAACTCGTCCAGCCGCCCGACGGAGACATCCGGCATCGCTACGGTCGCCAGGCGAGGAAGTTGCGGATCAGCGCGAGGCCGGCCGCCTGGCTCTTCTCGGGGTGGAACTGGGTGCCGACCAGATTGTCGCGCGCGACGACCGCCGTCACCGGCCCGCCATAGGACACGGTGGCGCGCACGTCCTCGGGGCGGGCGCAGGCCATGGCGTAGGAATGGACGAAGTAGGCATGCGTGCCGGGCGCGATGCCGGCGAGGATCGGGTGCCCCTCGCCCACCGGCTGCAACTCGTTCCACCCCATGTGCGGGATGCGGAGCGACGGGTCGGACGGGGCGAGCGGCACTACCTCGCCCGCGATCCAGCCGAGCCCCTCGTGCGTGCCGTGCTCGAGCGAGCGCTCGGCCATGAGCTGCATTCCGACGCAGATGCCGAGGAAGGGCTTCTTCTCCCCGATCACCGCGCGGTCGAGTGCGTCCAGCATGCCGGGAACGGCGGCGAGCCCGGCCATGCAGTCGGCGAAGGCGCCGACGCCCGGCAGCACCACGTGGCTCGCCCGGTCGAGCGCGGCGGCCTCGGCCGAGACGATCACCTCGGCGTCTTCGCGCCCGCCAGCGAGCTCGCGCGCGCAGCGTTCGAACGCCTTGCCCGCGGAGCGCAGATTGCCGGAGCCGTAATCGATGATGACGACCGATACCATGGGCTCACGCGGTCCTGGGCGGGTGGATATCGAACCAGCGCCTGAGCGCCGCGTCATGCCCGGCGGCGGCGACCAGCCCCTCCGCCCGCCAGCCGCGCCGGGCGAGCGTGCGGCGGTGCAGGTCGTTCCCCACCATGCCGATGGCGATGGCGACGCCGAGCCCCACAGCGGTCGCGCCGAGCGGGTGAAGGCCGGCGAACTGGCAGGCGAGGTCTGCTACGACCTCGATCGCGAAGAACGCGATGGCGGCGAGCCACATTCCGTGCGCCAGCGCCCACAGCGGCCCGAAGAAGAAGGCGGGCCACGAGAACCCTTCCTTGACCAGCACGGCGTCGCGGTCGGGCGCGGCCGAGCGGGGGCGGAGATGGATGGTATAGACGCGCATGGTCCGGGCCGTGCCCGCTCAGCCCGCGCTCAACGTGCCTTTGGTCGAGGGCACCGCGCTGGCCGCGCGCGGATCGATCTCGACCGCGGCGCGCAGAGCCCGCGCGAGCCCCTTGAAGCACGATTCGATGATGTGATGGCTGTTCTCGCCGTACAGGTTCTCGATGTGGAGCGTGACGCCGGCGGCCTGGGCGAAGGCCTGGAACCATTCCTTGAACAGCTCGGTGTCCATCTCGCCGATCTTCTGGCGCGGGAACGTCACCTTCCAGACCAGATAGGGCCGGTTGGAGACGTCGATGGCGACGCGGGTCAGCGTCTCGTCCATCGGGATCAAGGCGTCGGCGTAGCGGCGGATGCCGCGCCGGTCGCCCAGCGCTTTGGAGACCGCCTGGCCGATGACGATGCCGGTGTCCTCGGTGGTGTGGTGAAAATCGATGTGGAGATCCCCCTGCGCCCGGACCGCGAGGTCGAGCAGCCCGTGCCGGGCGAGCTGGGCCAGCATGTGGTCGAGGAATCCGATCCCGGTCGACACGTTGCATTGCCCCGTGCCGTCGAGCGCGACGCGGACCTCGATGTCGGTCTCCGTTGTCTTGCGCGCGATCGTGGCTTCGCGCATGGGCCCTCCAGCCTCGCCGGGGCGCGGCGAAGCGCGTTTTTAGCAGCCCCTCCCGCCTTTCGCCAGCCTGCCGTCTTTCCCTTTGCCCTTCGCCTCCAAACACGCTACTAACGGTCACCGGACAAGCCGGCGCGCGGCGCGCTGCGCGGTCCCCAGTCCGGGCCACCCGCAAGATGACCGAGTTCGAGCAACGTGCCCTTCTGCCGACGGGGCTTCGCGACGTCCTGCCGCCCAACGCGGCCTTCGAGGCCGAGGTGGTGGAGAAGCTCGTCGCCTGCTTCGCCGCGCGCGGCTATGCCCGCGTCAAAGCGCCGCTGATCGAGTTCGAGGAGGGGCTGCTGTCGGGCGCCGGCGCCGCCATGGCGGCCGACACGTTCCGGCTGATGGACCCGGTCGACCAGCGCATGATGGGGCTGCGCGCCGACATCACCCCCCAGATCGCGCGCATTGCCGCCACGCGCCTCGCCAACGTGCCGCGCCCGCTGCGGCTCAGCTACGCCGGCGACGTGCTGCGGGTGAAGGGCACCCAGCTCCGCCCCGAGCGCCAGTTCGGCCAGGTAGGAGTCGAGTTGATCGGCGCCGAGACGGCCGAGGCCGACGCCGAGGTCGTGCTGATGGCGGTCGAGGCGCTGGCGGCGGTCGGGGTGACGCGCATGTCGGTCGACCTCACCATCCCGCTGCTGGTGCCGTCGCTGCTCGAGGCGAGCGCGCTCGCGCCCGCGGTGCGGGCGGAGCTGACCGCGGCGCTCGACCGCAAGGACGCCGCCACCGTCACCGCACTGGGCGGCGAACGGGGCGCGCTCCTCCGCGACCTGCTGGCCGCCGCGGGACGCGCCGACCCTGCGCTCGGCCGGCTGGAGAAGATGGACCTGCCGCCCGCCGCCGCCGCCGAGCGGACCCGCCTTCGCGAGGTGGTGGCGCTGCTGCGCGCCGAGGCGCCGGAGCTGACGCTCACCATCGACCCGGTGGAAAATCGCGGCTTCGCCTACCACACCGGCATCAGCTTCACGATCTTCGCGCCGGGCGTGCGCGGCGAGCTGGGGAGCGGCGGGCGCTACGTCGCGGTCGACGGCACGCTGGGCGAGTCGGGGCCGAACGGCGAGCCGGCGACCGGCTTTACCCTCTATGTCGACACCATCCTCCGCGTCCTTCCCGAGGCGGCGCCGCCGCCGTCGGTCTATCTGCCGCACGGCACCGATCCGGCGACCGCGCGGAAGCTCAGGGGCGAGGGATGGACGACCGTCGCGGCGCTCGCCCCCGGCGCCGATCCGGCCGAGGAAGCGCGGCGGCTCGAATGCACCCATGTCTATGTCGCCGGCAAGATCGCGCCGGTCGACGGGAAAGCGTAGGAACATCCGATGGGCAACGTGGCCGTGGTCGGCGCCCAGTGGGGCGACGAGGGCAAGGGCAAGATCGTCGACTGGCTGTCGGAGCGCGCCGACGTGGTGGTGCGCTTCCAGGGCGGGCACAACGCCGGCCATACGCTGGTGATCGGCAACAACACGTTCAAGCTGTCGCTGCTGCCGTCCGGCGTCGTGCGCGAGGGCAAGCTCTCGATCATCGGCAACGGCGTGGTGGTCGACCCGTGGGCGCTGATGAAGGAGATCGACGAGATCGGCAAGCAGGGCGTCCCGGTCGGGCCGGACCGGCTCCGCATCGCCGAGAATGCCTGCCTGATCCTGCCGCTGCACGGGCGCATCGACCGCGCGCGCGAGGAGGTGGCGGGCACCCGCATCGGCACCACCGGGCGCGGCATCGGCCCGGCCTACGAGGACAAGGCGGCGCGGCGCGCCATCCGGCTCTGCGACCTCGCCGACCCGAAGGGGCTCGCCGAGCGGGTGGATGCCATGCTGGTGCACCACAACGCGCTGCTGCGCGGGCTCGGCGCCGAGGAGGCGGACGCGAAGCAGATCGTCGAGGCACTGCTCGAGATCGCGCCGAGGCTGATGCCCTACGCCGACATCGTGTGGCGCCGCCTCGACGAGGCGAGGCGCGCCGGCAAGCGCATCCTGTTCGAGGGCGCGCAGGGCCACATGCTCGACGTCGACCACGGCACCTACCCCTACGTCACCTCGTCCAACACCCACGCCGGCCAGGCGGCCGTCGGCTCCGGCATCGCGCCGAAGGCGGTGGGGTTCGTGCTTGGCATCACCAAGGCGTACACCACGCGCGTCGGCGCCGGCCCGTTCCCCACCGAACAGGAGAACGAGATCGGCCGGCTGCTGGGCGAGCGCGGGCACGAGTTCGGCACGGTCACGGGGCGCAAGCGGCGCTGCGGCTGGTTCGACGCGGTGCTGGTGCGCCAGGCGGTGCGGGTCGGCGGGATCGACGGCATCGCGCTCACCAAGCTCGACGTGCTCGACGGCATGCCGACGCTCGACGTCTGCACCGGCTATCGTTACGGCGGGCGCACCTACGACTATTTCCCGGCGGCGCGCGAGATCGAGGCCGCGGTCGAGCCGATCTACGAGACGCTGGAGGGCTGGACAGAATCCACCCGCGGCGCCAGGAGCTGGGCCGACCTGCCGGCGACGGCGGTCAAGTACATCCGCCGCATCGAGGAGCTGATCGAGGCGCCCGTCGCGATGCTCTCGACCAGCCCGGAGCGCGAGGACACCATCCTGGTGCGCGACCCGTTCGGGTACTGACCGACGGGCCGCGGTAAGCGCGGAAGCCCTGGAATTTCTGTGACTTCCGGGTCGCGTTAACGGTCCGTTTGCCGCCGCCACCTAGCTTCGGCGGTTCAACAGGACCGGAGACCGGACGTGCCGGAGCGCGCGGCC
Source organism: uncultured Alphaproteobacteria bacterium (assembly GCA_963775315.1). Taxonomy (GTDB): domain Bacteria; phylum Pseudomonadota; class Alphaproteobacteria; order MPNO01; family DASWLB01; genus CAWGHZ01. Next base: position 34,279 of record CAVZIN010000009.1, read on the forward strand.
GAGCGCAATCAACCTGCCGCCGACCAGACGGACGAACCGGCACAAGGCGTGCTGCTGGCGGAGCGCTACCGCATCCAGTGCGCCGCGTCGCTTCCCGAGCACGACGCGCCGGGCGCGCCCGCCTTCCAGGTGACCGACCTGCAGGCGCCGTCCAGCAGGGTATTCGCGCGCATCTGCCTTCCCGGCACCCTGCCGCGGCGCGACCTTCTGCCGACCCTCCGCCAGAACCGGGACGTGAATCTGCTGCGCCCGATCGAGTGGGGCGCGGTCGACTGGCCGCCGCTCGAGCGCGCCTGTTTCGCCGTCCTGTTTGAGCGGCCGGAGCGCGGGCCGCTGGTCCTGCCCGGCCAGACGCACTTTGCGCCGATGGCCGTCGCGGACCTCACCCAGAAGGTGCTGGCGCCCGCCGCGCTCGCCCTCGCCCAGCTTTCGCGGCGCGGCATCGTCTACCGCGCCATCCGCCCCGACAATCTGTACGGCGGCGGCAAGGGCCAGCAGATCCTGCTCGGCGAATGCGTGACCTCGCCGGTCGCGATGGGCCAGCCCGCCGCGTATGAATCCATCGAGAGCGCAATGATCCCGCCGCTCGGCCGCGGCCCGGGTACGCTCGCCAACGACCTCTACGCGCTCGGCGCGACGGTGATGACGCTGGCGCTCGGGCGGGTGCCCTTCGAGGGGCTCGACACCGACGCCATCATCGCCCAGAAGCTCGGGCGCGGATCGTTCGCCGCGCTGCTCGGCGGCGAGCGCGTGCCGTTCGGGCTGCGCGAGGCGCTGCGCGGGTTGCTCGCCGACGACGTCGATGCGCGCTGGGGGCTTGCCGAGCTGCAGCAATGGCTGGGTGGCGGCGCGAACAAGACCGTACCCGACCAGGCCGACACGCGGATGGACCGGCCCTACACCATCGGCGAGCGGGAATGCTGGGGATTCCGCGAGCTCGCCCACGCCTTCGGCCGCGACTGGCGCGCCGCCGCCGGGATCGTGCTCGACGAGTCCTTCCTGAAATGGGCGAAGCGCGGGCTGGGCGACGCAGACCTGGCAGGCGAGCTTGGCAATACCATCGCCGATGCCCGCCGCGCGGCCGGGCCGCAGGGCAGTGCCGAAGCGCGGCTGGTCACCCGGGTGTGCGGCGTGCTCGATCCCACCGGGCCGATCCGCTACAAGGGCGTCGTCGCCGCGCCGGACGGGCTCGGCCCGCTGCTCGCCGAGGCGGTGCGCGCCGGGGACCGCGACGGGGGCCAGCGCATCTGCGAGCTGATCGCCAAGGGCCTGCCTGTCGAGCGGATGATCGCCGCCGAGGGCGGCGAAAACGCCGAGGTGGCCGTCAAGGTGCGGCCGTTCCGCCAGATCCAGCAGCTTCTGCGGCACACGGGGCCCGGCTACGGGCGTGAGCGCTGCCTCTACGAGCTCAACCCCCACATGCCCTGCCAGGCCAAGGCGGTCGAAAAGGCGCATGTGGTCACCGCCGCCGAGCTGCTGCCGGCGCTCGACCGCGCGGTGCAGAAGAACGGCGGCCTGCCGACCCTGTTCGACCGCCACCTCGCCGCCTTCGTGGCGAGCCGGGTGAAGCGCAGTTTCGACCGCGACCTGGCCGCGCTGGAGCAGCTTCGCGGCGACTCGGCCGATGCCAAGCTCGCGATGATCCGCATCCTCGCCTGGCTGCAGCAGGAATATGGCCCGGCGAGCCTGCCCCATCTCGGCGCTTGGCTGGGCAAGGAGCTGGAGGATGTGGTCGGCCGCTTCGCCTCGCGCTCGGTCCGCGAGCTGGCGCGCCAGCGGCTCGACGCCGTCATCGAGTCGGGCAACCTGACTGCGATCCTGACCGCGCTCAGCGATCGGGCGCTGGTCGAGCGCGACAAGACCGGCCGGCGCCTCGCCGTCGCGCAGTATTTCGAAGCGCAACGCGAAATCCTGCAGATCGAGTCCGCGCGCGGCCTCGCCACGGCACAGCTTTCCGGCTGGCGCGCCGCCGCCGCCGCCGCCTGGGCGGTGGCGGGCGTCTCCCTCCTCGTGACGGCGCTCGTATGATGTCGGGCGGACGGTCCCATCTCCGCGACACGGCCACCTCGCCCTGGCGCAGCCTCGGCGCGCTCGCGCTGTTCGTGGTGGCGGCGCTCACCGTCCTGCCGACGACGATCCTGGTGCTGGTGGCCGTCGTGCCGATGGTGGTGACGCGGATCGTCGACCAATCGCCCGGACGTTATCTCGCCCGCACCGTGTCGGGGATGGCGACCGCGGCCGTGATCCCGTTCGTCGCGACCCTTTGGGGCGGCGGCCACACGCTGCGCCTCGCGATGTCGCTGGTCACCGATGTCTACACATGGTTCGCGATCTACGCCGCGGTCGGCGTCGGATGGCTGATGTTCCTCGGCTTCCCCTCGCTCGCCGGCCAGCTCCGCGTCTATAACGGCCAGCGCCGCATCGCCCGGCTGAAGAAGCTGCAGCAGGAGCTGGTCGCCGAATGGGGCCCGTCGATCGCGGAAACCATCTTGCCGCAGGTGGCAAGGCCGCCCGCGGCCGCAGCCGCCAACGCTACGCCCAGCCGGCGGGCGCCCACCGCACCTGGTTGACCGGGGGCAGGCGGCCGGCGACCGCCTGCCAGGATTCGCCGCCGTCGGCGCTTGCCCAGAGCCCGCCGGTGGTCGAGCCCATCGCGATCCGGCGGCCGGTCCCGTCGATGTCGAGCCCGTGGCGATAGACGAGGTCGAAGGACGGCGGCTGCGGCAGGCCCCGGTCGAGCGTCCGGAAGCTCTTCCCGCCGTCCGAGGTGCGCGTGACCACCAGCTTTTGGTTGACCGGCACGCGGCATTCGTCCTTTACCGCCGGCACGAACCAGGCGGAGTCGGGGTCGTCCGGATGGACGACGACGCCGAACCCGAAGCGCGACGGCGCCGCCGCCTCGATTTCGACGAAGCTGGCGCCCCGGTCGCGCGTCAGGAAGATGCCGTTGTGGTGCTGGCACCAGATCGTGTCGGGCGCGGTGCGGCACTGGGCGAGCCGGTGCGGGTCCTGCGACAGCGGGTCGAACGCCTTGTCCGGCGGCATGTAGGCGGCGCGGAGCCCCTTGCCGCCAACCCGCCAGGACGCGCCCGCATCCTCGGTGAGCCAGATGCCCGCCGACGAGATGCCGATGGTGACCCGGCGCGAGTGGCGCGGATCGACGCAGATCGAATGGATGCCCGGCTTGTCGTAGCCGCCGCCGAACCAGTCGGGCCGCGTCTTGTCGCCCCACAGCGCCTCGTTGAGCGACCAGCTCTCGCCGCGGTCCTCGGAGCGGAAAAGCCCGCCGGGGATGGTGCCGGCCCAGAGCGTGCCGGGCCGGTCCGCGCCGCCCGCCTCCAGCGTCCAGATCAGCGACACGCTGGGCGCGTCGCCCGACCCCTCCGGCTGCGCCGGAAAGGCGGGCGGGCCGAGCTCGGTCCAGCTTTTGCCGCGGTCGTCGGAGCGGTGCAGCTTCACCCCGAAATGGCCGAGGGCAAGGACGGCGTAGAGCGTACCGTCGCGCGCGTCGGCGAGCACCGCGCTTACCGGATCGCCGAGGAAGGCCGTGCCGGCGAGGCGCCATTCGCCGCCCGCCTCGGTGAAGGTCAGCAGCCCCTTCCGCGTCGCCACGTGCACGACCGCCATCTCACCCTCCCGAAAGCGCCTGCAGGACAAAGACCTCGTCGGCCGCCGATACCGGATCGGCGAGCCCCGCCCGGTCGGCGACCGGCCGGTCGTTGACGAACACGTTGACGTGCTGGCGGAGGCGCCCCTGGTCGTCGAGCACGTAGGAGCGGAGCCGCGGGTTGGCGCCGAACACCGCGTCGAGCGCGGCGCGCACCGTGGCGCCTTCGACCGTCGCCGGCGGGCAGTCGAGATGCCGCCTGAGGTTCCCCGTGAAGCTGACCCGCGGCATCTGTCCGCGCGCCTCCGCGCCGAGGTTACACCGCCGCCTTGGCCTTCAGGTGATGGCGCACCAACTCCTCCGCGATCTGCACGGCGTTGAGCGCGGCGCCCTTGCGCAGATTGTCGGCGCAGACCCAGAGCGACAGGCCGTTCTTGATGGTGTCGTCCTTGCGGATCCGGCTGACATAGACGAAATCGTCGCCCGCGCATTCGACGGGGGTCACGTAGCCTTCGTCGGCACGGTGGTCGACCACCGCCACGCCCGGCGCCTCGCGCAGCATGTCGCGCGCCTCGTCGGCCGAGATCGGCCGGGCGAACTCGATGTTCACCGCCTCGCCGTGGCCGACGAAGGTGGGCACGCGCACGCAGGTGGCATGGACCTTGATGTTGCGATCGAGAATCTTGCGGGTCTCGACCGCCATCTTCCACTCCTCCTTGGTCGCGCCGTCCTCCATGAACACGTCGATCTGCGGAATGACGTTGAACGCGATCTGCTTGGTGAAACGCTCGCGCTTCACCGGGTCGTTCACGTAGATCGCCCGCGTCTGATTGAACAGCTCGTCCATCGCCTCCTTGCCGGCGCCCGAGGTCGACTGGTAGGTCGAGACCACGACGCGCTTGATGGTCGCGGCGTCGTGCAGCGGCTTGAGCGCGACGACCATCTGGATGGTCGAGCAGTTCGGATTGGCGATGATGTTGCGCTTCGCGTAGCGCGCGATCGCATCGGGGTTCACCTCGGGCACGACCAGCGGCACGTCCGGGTCCATGCGGAACTGCGAGGTGTTGTCGATCACGACGCACCCCTTGGCGGCGGCGCGCGGGCTGTGCACGGCCGAGACCTTGGCGCCCGGCGAGGACAGGCAGATGTCGGTGCCGGTGAAGTCGAAATCGGCGAGGTTCCTGACTTTCAGCACCTTGCTGTCGCCGAACGAGACCTCGCGCCCGATCGAGCGCTCCGACGCGAGCGCGATCACCTCGTCGGCGGGGAACTTCCGCTCGGCGAGGACGGAGAGTATCTCGCGCCCGACATTGCCGGTGGCGCCCGCCACCGCGACCCTGTAACCCATGGGAAACTCCTTGGTTTGCAGTGAATTACGCGCGCGCCGGGCCGAAATCAAGTGGCGGCGTCGTGACGCCACCCCGCCGGCCGAATGCGAACGGAATGTTAAGCCTGACCCGGCAGGCTCGCGCGGTCACCGCGAAGGGCTTCCCATGGACAGCGACGCCGCCATTCTCGAACGTCCCCTGCCCGCGAGCGAGGCGCGCCCGATCGGCCGTGTCGTCTCGATCTCGGGCTATCGCTGCTCGTGCCTGCTCACCGAGCGTGGGGCGGATGCGGAGCTCACCGCCTACCGCGAGGCGCAGATCGGCTCGATCGTGAAGATCGAGACCGAGAAGGGTACGGCGACCTTCGGGTTCATCAACTCGGTCGGGCTGCAGATTGCGAACGCCCAGGGCGGCGGCCACGCCGTCGCCGAGATCGAGCTTTTCGGCGAGATCCGCGGCGGCGCCGGCGGCGAGGCGCCGCGCTTCACGCGGGGCGTCTCGGTCTATCCCGTGCTGGGCGCCACGGTTGCCGCTGCGAGCCACGCCGACATGGCCGTGATCTATGCCCGTCCGGATTCGTGGCACCTCGAGATCGGCCGGCTCTACCAGGACGACAACCAGCCCGCCTATCTCGTCTCGCAGGAATTCCTGTGCAAGCACTCGGCGATCCTGGGCACCACCGGGTCGGGCAAGTCCTGCGCCGTCACGCTGATCCTGCGCGAGCTTCTGAAGGCGCACCCGAACGGCCACGTCCTGCTGATCGACCCGCACGGCGAATATGCCCCCGCGTTCAACGACATGTGCGAGCTGGTGACGACGCAGAACCTGCAGCTTCCCTACTGGCTGCTGACTTTCGAGGAAATCTGCGAGGTGATGTGCAGCCGCGACCCCATCAGCCGGTCGCGTGAGTCCGGCATCCTCAAGGACATCATCGTTGCCGCGAAGCGCGAGTTCGCCGGCAACGCGCCGAACGCGCCGCTGATCACGGTCGATACGCCCGTGCCCTATCGCCTGTCGGGGCTGATGCAGCGCCTGACCGACGGGATGGGCAAGCTGGACAAGGCGGACGGGTCGATCTTCTACCTGCGGCTGATCACCCAGCTCGAGGCGCTGCAGGCCGACCGGCGCTATGCCTTCATGTTCGGCGGCGGACTGACCGTCCGCGACAATCTGGCCCAGATCGTCTCGCGCCTGCTGCGCATTCCCGTCGAGGGCAAGCCCGTCACCATCCTCGACGTCTCGGCGATCCCGTCCGAGATCATGAACGTCGTGGTCTCGCTCCTCTGTCGGCTGGTGTTCGACTTCGCGCTATGGAGCGACCGGGAGGTGTCGGTGCCGGTCCTGCTGGTCTGCGACGAAGCGCACCGCTACGTGCCCGCCGACGAGGCGAGCGGGTTCGAGCCGACCCGGCGCGCGATGGGCCGCATCGCCAAGGAAGGGCGCAAGTACGGCGTCTCGCTCTGCCTGGTGAGCCAGCGCCCGTCGGAAATCTCGGAATCCGTCCTGTCGCAATGCTCGACGGTTTTCGCGCTCCGTATGGCAAGCGACAAGGATCTGTCGTTCGTACGCGGGACGCTGCCGGAAAACGCCTCGGCGCTGCTCAACACCCTGCCGGCGCTGCGCCACCAGGAGGCGATCGTGATCGGCGAGGGCGTGACCCACCCGATGCGCATCCGGTTCCGCGACCTCGATGCGCAATTCCGGCCGCAGAGCGCCTCGGCCAACTTCCCGGTGGCCTGGGAGATCGACCACGACCTCGAAGGCTTCGTGACCGCCGTGGTGGAGCGCTGGCGCCGCCAGCAGCGGTAGGCCGTTCTACACCGCGCGCGCGTCGAGCGCCTTGACGACCGCCTCGCCCATCTGGGTGGTGGAGACGAGCGTCTTGCCCGGCTGCATGATGTCGCCGGTCCGGAGCCCGTGGTCCAGCACGTCCCGCACAGCCCCTTCCACCAAGTCGGCGTCCTCGCCCATCTCGAACGAGTAGCGCAGCATCATCGCGAAGGACTGGATCATGGCGAGCGGGTTCGCCTTGGACTGGCCGGCGATGTCGGGCGCCGAGCCATGGACCGGCTCGTAGAGCGCGCGGCGGCGCCCCGTCGCGTCGGCGGCGCCGAGCGAGGCCGACGGCAGCATGCCGAGCGAGCCGGTCAGCATCGAGGCGACGTCGGACAGCATGTCGCCGAACAGATTGTCGGTGACGATCACGTCGAACTGCTTCGGGTTGCGGACGAGCTGCATGCCGCAATTGTCGGCCAGCATGTGCGAGAGTTGGACATCCGGGTATTCGGCGTCGTGCAGCTTCTGCACCTCCTCGCGCCAGAGGAGCCCGGATTCCATCACGTTCGATTTCTCGACCGAGCAGAGCCGGTTGCCGCGGAGCCTGGCGAGGTCGAAGGCGACGCGCGCGACGCGGACGATCTCGGACGTCGTATACACCTGGGTGTTCACGCCGCGCCGCTCGCCGTTCGGCAGAGTCTCGATGCCGCGCGGCTCGCCGAAATAGACCCCGCCCGTGAGCTCGCGCACGATCAATATGTCGAGGCCGGCGACCAGCTCGGTCTTCAGCGTCGACGCCTCGGCGAGCGCGGAAAACACGATGGCAGGGCGGAGGTTGGCGAACAGCTCGAGATCCTTGCGGAGCCGCAGGAGCCCCGCCTCGGGCCGCACCGCGAACGGCACCTTGTCCCATTTCGGCCCGCCGACCGCGCCGAGCAGCACGGCGTCGGCGTTCATGGCGCGCTCCATCGTCTCGTCGGTGATGGCCACCTTGTCCTTGTCGTAGGCGCAGCCGCCGACCAGCCCCTCGGACACGTCGAACCCCACGTGGCGTCGTCGGTCCATCCAGCCGACGATGCGGCGCACCTCGCCCATCACCTCGGGGCCGATCCCGTCGCCGGGCAGCATGAGAACCTTCCTGTTGGCGGCCATCGTCTCGCTTCCGTGGTTGGGGGACGGCGCGGAATGTAACCGCTGGCATCGAGCTGGACCACCCGTAAAATCGTGGGTTCCAGCCCATTTGACCCGTTCCGGCCCGTGTGGTTAGGTCCGGCCGCACCCCACAATGGAGGCCCGACATGAAGCGCTCGACCGACCGGATTCTCACCAGCCATGTCGGCAGCCTGATCCGCCCACCCGCGCTCTTGGAGCTGGTGCGGAAGCACATCAAGGGCGAGGCCTACGACAAGGCGAAGCTCGCCAGCGTTCTGACCGAGGAAGTCGCCAGGGTCGTGCGCCACCAGGCCGAGATCGGCATCGACGTGCCGTCGGACGGCGAGTACGGCAAGCTGGGGAGCTGGTCGCAATACGTGCTGGAGCGGCTGTCCGGCTTCGAGCGCCGCCCGGCTTCGGTCGATCCATACGCAAAAGGAGCCGATCGCACCCGCTTCGCCGAGTTCTACGCCGAGATGGACGCGGCCGACCCGTCGCGCGCCTTGGGAAGCTTCCAGCCGGTCTGCACGGGGCCGATCACCTATACCGGCCAGGAGGCGCTCAAGACCGACATCGACAATTTCAAGGCCGCACTCAAGGCCGCCGGCGTCGAGGAGGGCTTCCTGCCGGTCGCGGCGCCCGCCTCGGTCATCCCGGACCGCAAGAACGAGTACTACAAGACCGACGAGGAGTGCGTCGCCGCGATCGCCGACGCAATGCGCGTCGAATACAAGACGATCACCGACGCCGGGCTGATCGTGCAGCTCGACGATGCGCGCGCCGCCGTCACCTACGACCGGATGGTCCCCCCGAAGACGTTCGAGGACTACCGCAAGTGGGTCGGCATGCACATCGAGGCGATGAACTACGCCCTCGAGGGCATCCCGGAGGAGAAGGTGCGCTACCACGTGTGCTGGGGAAGCTGGCCCGGCCCGCACGTGACCGACGTGCCGCTGAAGGACATCGTGGACCTGATCCTCAAGGTGAAGGCGCAGGCCTACGTCATCGAGGGCGCCAACCCGCGCCACGAGCACGAGTGGGCGGTGTGGAAGGACGTGAAGCTGCCCTCCAACAAGATCCTGGTCCCCGGCGTCATCAGCCACGCGACCAACGTGGTCGAGCATCCCGAGCTGGTGGCCCAGCGCATCGGCCGTTACGCAAGCGTCGTGGGGCGCGAGAACGTGATCGCCTCGACCGATTGCGGGTTCGCGCAGGCGCCTTCGCACCGGCGCGTCCACCCGTCCATCATGTGGGCGAAGCTCGAGGCGCTGGCCGAGGGGGCGAAGCTCGCCTCCAAGGAGCTCTGGGGGAAGGCACGGGCGGCTTAGGCGCCCCACGCCCCCGCACGAACACAGCGCCCGCGACGCAACCACTTGTCCCGCCCGGCGTTGTCCGGGGTCGTGGCCATGTCGGGGGCGTCCATGAAGACGGGCAAGAACGGCGATTTCTTCTCGCGGCTGGCGGTTTCCGCATCGCATCAGGCGGGCCGGCCCTACACGTTCGGGCTCGCGGTCCTGCTGCTCATCGTCTGGGCCGTGCTCGGCCCGATGGCGGGCTGGTCCGACACGTGGCAGCTGGTGATCAACACCGGCACGACGATCGTGACCTTCCTGATGGTCTTCCTGATCCAGAATACCCAGAACCGCGACACCGCCGCCATCCAGCTCAAGCTCGACGAGCTGATCCGGATCAACGGGCGTGCGCGCAACCGGCTGATGACGCTGGAGGATCTGACCGAGGAAGAGCTCGCCCGCATCAAGGAGTCGTTCGAGCGACTGGCCGACAGCGATCTCACCGTCGCGCGCGAACCGGCGGCGGCGGGCGAGGCGATCGAGCCCTGATCGGCCCGCGCGCTAGACTCGCACGTGGCCCTGCAGCCAGGGCTGCGCGACGCGGTCCCTGGCCTCGAAAGCGGCGATCTTGTCCGCCTTCTGCAGCGTCAGCCCGATGTCGTCGAGCCCGTTCAGCAGGCAATGCTTCTTGAACGGGTCGATCTCGAACTTGACCACGCTGCCGTCGGGCCGGGTGATCTCCTGCTTCACGAGATCGACGGTGAGGCGCGCGTTCGCGCCGAGCTCGGCGTCCTTCATCAGCGCGTCGACCTGTGCCTGCGGCAGCTTGATGAGCAGCATGCCGTTCTTGAAGGCGTTCGAATAGAAGATGTCGGCGAAGTCGGGCGCGATGACGCAGCGGATGCCGAAATCCATCAGCGCCCAGGGGGCGTGCTCGCGCGACGAGCCGCAGCCGAAATTGGGACCGGCGACCAGGACCTTGGCGTTGCGGTAGGCCGGCTTGTTCAGCACGAACTCCGGCTTCTCCGATCCGTCGGCGTTGAAGCGGATGTCGTTGAACAGGTTCTTGCCGAGCCCGGTGCGCTTGATGGTCTTGAGGAACCGCGCCGGGATGATCCGGTCGGTGTCGCAATTGACCAGCGGCAGCGGCGCCGCCACGCCCTCGATCTTTTCGAACTTATCCATCGCTTGCTCCTGAAACCTTTTCCCTCGTCGTGGCCGGGCCTGGCCCGCCAATCCACGGGAGCACGGATCGAGGCGCTTGCCCGTGGATGCCCGGAACAAGTCCGGGCATGACGTCGTCTGCTTCGTCGGCCTAGTGATACTCCCGGACGTCGGCGAGGTGGCCCGCGATCGCGGCCGCCACGGCCATCGCCGGGCTCATCAAATGCGTGCGCCCGCCGGGGCCCTGGCGACCCTCGAAGTTGCGGTTGGAGGTGGACGCCGACCGCTCGCCCGGCTTCAGCATGTCGCCGTTCATGGCGATGCACATCGAGCAGCCCGGCTCGCGCCAGTCGAAGCCCGCCTCGCGGAAGACCTTGTCGAGCCCTTCCTCCTCGGCCTGGTGCTTGATCAAGCCAGAGCCCGGCACGACCATCGCATAGACGCTGTCGGCCACCTTGCGGCCCTTGGCGATGGCGGCGGCGGCGCGCAAATCCTCGATCCGCGAGTTGGTGCAGGACCCAATGAACACCTTGTCCACCTTGATGTCGGTGAGCTTCGTGCCGGCCTTGAGCCCCATGTATTCCAACGAGCGCGCGATGGCGCGGCGCCGGTATTCGTCGCCCTCGGCCTCCGGGTCGGGCACCGAACCGGTGATCGGCAGCTCGTCCTGCGGGTTGGTGCCCCAGGTCACCTGCGGCGCGATCTCGGCGACCGGAATGGTCACCTCCGCGTCGTAGCGCGCGCCCGGGTCGGACGGCAGCGTCTTCCAGTAGGCGACCGCCTGCTCCCACTGCGCGCCCTTGGGCGCCATCGGCCGGCCCTTCAGGTACTCGAACGTCTTCTCGTCCGGCGCGACCATGCCGGCGCGGGCGCCCGCCTCGATCGACATGTTGCACATGGTCATGCGGCCCTCCATCGAGAGGTCGCTGACCGCCTGGCCGGTGTACTCGATGACGTGGCCGGTGCCGCCCGCCATGCCGATCGTGCCGATGATCTTGAGGATCAGGTCCTTCGCCGTGATGCCGGGCGGCAGCGCGCCATCGACCTTGATGCGCATGTTCTTCGCCGGCGCCTGGATCAGCGTCTGGGTCGCCAGCACGTGCTCCACCTCGGACGTGCCGATGCCGAAGGCGAGCGCGCCGAACGCGCCGTGCGTCGAGGTGTGCGAGTCGCCGCAGACGATGACCAGGCCCGGCTGGGTGAAGCCCTGCTCCGGCCCGATCACGTGCACGATGCCCTGCCGGTCGTCCATGATGTCGATGTAGGGCAGGCCGAACTCGGCCGCGTTGTTCTTCAGCGCCTCGATCTGGATGCGCGCCTCGTCGTCGGCGATGCCGCCGGCGCGGTTCGCCGTCGGCACGTTGTGGTCGGGCACGCAGAGCTGGGCGTCGGGATGGCGCACGCGGCGCTTGTTGAGCCGAAGCCCGTCGAACGCCTGGGCCGAGGTGATCTCGTGAATGATCTGGCGGTCGACCCAGATCAGGCACGTCCCGTCGTCCTGACGGTCCACCAGGTGGCTTTCCCAGATCTTGTCGAACAGGGTCTTCGGCTGCGCCATCTTACGCTCTCCTTCGTCCTACTTGCTGCCCTTGGCCTTGGCTTCGGCGGCGGGGCCCGCGTCGAACATGTCCTCGCCGGCCTCGGCGGCCGTCGCGGCCTCGGTGCCGCGCGTCGTGGTGCGCTCGGCGATGCGCGCGCGCTTGCCGGTGCGCCCGCGCAGGTAATAGAGCTTCGCGCGCCGCACCCGGCCGCGCCGCACCACCTCGATCGAGGCGATGCGCGGCGAGAACAGCGGGAACACGCGCTCCACCCCCTCGCCGTATGAGATCTTGCGCACGGTGAACGACTCGTTCAGCCCGGCGCCGGAGCGGGCGATCACCACCCCCTCGAAGGCCTGGACGCGCTCGCGCGTGCCCTCGACTACCCGCAGGTTCACCCGCACGGTGTCGCCCGGCTCGAAGGCCGGCACTTCGCGCGCCGCCGTGACCTTGGCGGCCTCGCGCTTCTCGATGTCCTCGATGATGTTCATGGCCTACTCCTTCGGCATTCCGTGCGTTTCGACATAGCGCGCCCAGAGGTCCGGGCGCCGCTCTCGCGTGAGCCGCTCGGCCTCGTGCCGGCGCCACGCGCGTATCCTCTCGTGGTGGCCCGAGAGCAGGACCTCGGGCACCTGCCGGCCGCACCAGCTCTGCGGCCGCGTGTAGTGGGGGTACTCGAGCAGCCCCCCCTCGAAGCTTTCCTCGGCGAGCAACTCGGCCGCGCCTACGACGCCCGGCAGCAGCCGCACGCAGGAATCGATCAGCGCGATCGCCGCGGGCTCGCCGCCCGACAGCACGAAGTCGCCGAGCGAGATCTCCTCCATCCCGCGCGCCTCGAGAAGCCGCTCGTCGACTCCCTCGAACCGGCCGCAGACCAGCGTCACAGCCGCCTCGGCGGCGAGCGCGCGCACGCGCGCCTGGTCGAGCGGCTTGCCGCGCGGGCTGAAATAGACCAGAGGCGCGCCCGGAACGGCGGCGGCGGCGATCGCCGCGTCCAGCACGTCCGGCCGCATCACCATGCCGGGACCGCCGCCGAACGGTTCGTCGTCGACGGTGCGGTGCTTATCGCCCGCGAAATCGCGTATGTCCACCGTCTCCAGCGCCCAGACGCCGTCGGTCAGCGCCCGGCCGGCGAGCGAATGGGCGAGCGGACCGGGAAACATCGCCGGGAACAGCGTCAGCACCCGAGCGGTCCAGACGGGGGCGGCGGCGCTCATTCCCCGCCTCCCTCGACCCCGCCGATCTCGTCGGGCGGGGCGATCACGATGCGCCCGCCCGCGAGGTCGATTTCCGGCACCGCCTCGGCCGTGAAGGGCAGCAGGATCGGGCGCGCGTCGGGCCGGGCGATCTCGACCACGTCGCCCGCGCCGTAGTCGTCGACCGCGGCGACGGTGCCGATCTCGGTGCCGTCGGCCAGCACCGCCCGCAGCCCCACCAGATCGGCATGGTAGTACTCGTCGGGCTCGGGCTCGGGCAGCACATCGCGCGGCACGTAGAGCCGGACGCCGCGCAGCGCCTCGGCCGCGTCGCGGTCGGCGACACCGGCGATGCGCGCCAGAACGGCGCCGCCCGCGGTCCCGACGACGGACAGGTCGAAGCGGCGTCCCGCCTCGTCCGTCACCGGGCCGTAGGACGCGACGTCCGTCGGCTCCACCGTGTAGCTCCTGATCCGCACGATGCCCTTCACTCCATGGGCGCCGGCGACGGCGCCGACGCAGACGCGCCCGCCGCCCTCGCCCGCGTTCGAGTCCCTAGCCGTTCTGCGTCTCCGCCGGCGCCTCGGCCGGTGCGGCCGGCGCGGCGGCAGCCGCAGCCTTGGCGCGTGCCTCCTCGGCGGCGGCCATGCGCTCCATCGTGCGCTTGCGCGGCTTGTCCTGCTTGGTCTGGGCCGGAATCTCGCGTGCGGGCGCAAGGTCCGCCCCGGTCAGGAAGCGCGCCACGCGGTCCGACGGCTGTGCGCCGGAGGCCAGCCAATGCTTGATCCGCTCGGCGTTCAAAGTCACGCGCTCGGGGTGGTCCTTCGGCACCATCGGGTTGTAGGTGCCGAGCCGCTCGATGAAGCGGCCGTCGCGGGGGCTCCGCGAATCCGCCACCACAATGCGATAGTAGGGCCGCTTCTTCGCGCCCCCGCGGGACATCCGGATGGTAAGTGACATGAGCTTGGTTCTTCCTCCTGAAAGATCGGTTCCTAGCGTTGCGGCAACAGCGCACTGAGCCCGTGCCGCGCGAGTCCCTTCTGGCCCAGCTTCCTCGCCTGCTTCATCACGCGGGCCATCTCCATCTGCTGCTTCATCAGCCGGTTGATCTCCTGCACCGTGGTGCCGGAGCCCTCGGCGATGCGGCGCTTGCGCGACGCCTTGATGATCTCGGGCTTGCGGCGCTCGATTTTGGTCATCGAGCCGATGATCGCCTCCTGGCGGGCCAGCATCTTCTCGTCGATCTTGGCGTTGGCGAGCTGGGCCTTCGCCTTGGCGACGCCCGGCAGCAGCCCCATGATCCCGCCCATGCCGCCCATGCGGCGGAGCTGGCGAAGCTGCGAGGCCATGTCGTCGAAATCGAACTGGCCCTTGGCGAGCTTCGCGGCAAGCTTCTCGGCCTCCTCCTGCTCGATGGTCTCGGCGGCTTTTTCGACCAGCGAGACGACGTCGCCCATGCCGAGGATGCGCGAGGCGACGCGGTCGGGATGGAACGGCTCGATCGCGTCCAGCTTCTCGCCCACGCCGATCAGCTTGATCGGGCAGCCAGTCACCGCGCGCATGGACAGCGCCGCGCCGCCGCGCGCGTCGCCGTCGACGCGGGTCAGCACGATGCCCGTCAACCCGACCTGGGCGTTGAACGCCTTGGCGACGTTGACCGCGTCCTGGCCGGTCATCGCGTCGGCGACCAGCAGCGTCTCGGCCGGCTTCGCGATGTCGCGCACCTGGACGGCCTCGCCCATCAACTCGTCGTCGATGTGGAGCCGGCCGGCGGTGTCGAGGATCACGGCGTCGTAGCCGCCGCGCTTCGCCTGGTCGAGCGCGCGCGCCGCGATCATCGCCGGCCATTCGCCCGCCACGATGGGCAGCGTATCGACGCCCGCCTGGCGGCCGAGGATGGCGAGCTGCTCCTGCGCGGCCGGGCGCTGCACGTCGAGCGACGCCATCAGCACCTTCTTCTTGTCGCGCTCCTTGAGGCGGAGGGCGATCTTGGCCGCCGTCGTCGTCTTGCCCGAGCCCTGCAGCCCGACCATCAGGATCGGCACCGGCGGGGTCGCGCGGAGCGTCAGCCCGTCGGAATCCTCGCCCAGCATGGCGGCGAGCTCGTCATGGACGATCTTGATGACCATCTGGCCGGGGGAAACCGACCGCAGCACCTCGGCGCCGACCGCCTTTTCCCGCACCCGGTCGACGAACTCCTTCACCACCTCGAGCGCGACATCGGCCTCGAGCAGCGCCACGCGCACTTCGCGCAGCGCCTCGTTCACGTCGGACTCGGTAAGGGCGCCGCGCTTGCGCAGCCGGTCGAACACCTCGCCGAGCTTGCCGCTCAGGGACTCGAACATGACGGACCTTCCGGATCCTCATCCTTCGACAGGCCCAGGATGAGGACCAAAACCATTTCCCTCATGGTGAGCCTGTCGAACCATGAGGACCGCAAGAACGCCCAAACGCGAACGGCGCCGGTGCGCGCAACGCGCGGACCGGCGGACACCCTCGGGCGCTACAAACGGCCGAATGCCTTGGGTGGCCGGAACCTAGGCGGCACCGCCCGGCAAGTCAAGCCGGGCGGGCGCCGGTTCGGTCAGCGGCGCCGGCGGAAGAAGCCGGCGAAGACGGTGTTCTCGTCGCGGTGGCGGCCGCCATTGCCCGCCGCCCACCAAGCCCCCGCGGCCCCGACCAGCAGCGAGGCGGCGGTCACGAACCCGGCGATCACCCCGGCCTGGCGCGTCTGGTCGGCCGCGTGGCGGGCCTCGGCCAGGACCTCGGTCACGCGGCGGTCGGCCTGGGCCTCGGGCATGCCGGTGCGCTCGGCCACCAGCCGCACGATATAGGCCCGGTCGCCATTCGACAGGTTGCCCTGCAAGGTGGTGGACGCCAGGATGCGGCCGACCTCCTGCTTGGATTCGCGGAGTTCGGCCGGGTTCGTAGCGGCGCCCGGAGCCCCACCGGTCGCCCCGGTCCCGCCGGAGGAAGCGGCCGGGGGCGCCGCGCCGCCGGGAGCTGCCGGGGTTGCGTTCGCCGCCGCGCCGCCGGGCGCGGCCGGACCCGCGGGGCGGAACAGCGAGTCGACGGCGAGACCGACCGGGCCGGTGCCGCCGAACCGGTCGCCGGAGCCTGAGGCGGCCGCCGCGGCGCCCGCGACAGCCCCCGTGCGGGCCAGGCCGGAGATGCCGGACGCCGTGAGCAGGGCGGCAATCAGCACGCCCAGCGCCCAGACCATCAGCCCATGGGCGCCGTCGCGCACCTCGACCTCGTGCGGCGTGGCGTCGCCGATGGTGCGCCGCATACGTCCGGCCAGATAGCCGCCGGCCATGAAGCTGGAGACGATGACCCACACCATCCAGAGCGCAATGGCGATAAGGATCATGTTGCGCGAGACGCCCTCGCCCCGATAGGGCGAGGCGACCGAAAGCCCGATCGCCGCCCCGAACGACAGCAGCACGAACGAGATCGCGGCGGCCAGCACCGCGCCCGCGATGATCGCGCCCCAATCGAGATGGGAGATGCCGCTGCCCGGCCGGGTCACGGCGGCAGTGTCGATATTGCTGTCCGCATAGGGCCGACTGGTGGCCATGGCAGATCCTTCCTTCACGCCGCCGGCCGCCGCTTCATCGCGACGGAAGCCGGTGCCGGCGCGCGATGCGCGTTAGTGCAGGCCGAAGAACGACAGGACGGCCATGATCACGACGATCAGGCCGATGAGATAGATGATACCGTCCATGGGAATGTCCCCTCGCCAGAGCATCATCTAGAACCGCGCGCGGCGCGTTTCGTTCCACAGCGGCCCTGGAGCAAAACCAGGGCGCTACCCCTTCCCCGCCTTTGCGGCCAGCCTGAGGTCGGCGACGAAGCGCCGGTACTCGGCGTCGAACTTCGACCGGTCCGGCATCCTGAGCAGCGCAGACGGGTGGACGGTGGCGGTCACGCAGGTGGCGAGGCCGGAGGGGAGGGCCCTGCTACGGTCGCGCGTCACCCGGACGGACGGGCCGAGCACCGCCTTCGCCGCGGTCGCGCCGAGGCAGACGATGGCATCGGGCGCAATCCGGTCGATTTCGGCCTGGAGCCAGGGGGCGCAGGCCTCGATCTGGATGGCGCTGGGCTTGTTGTGGATGCGCTTCTTACCGCGCACGATCCACTTGAAGTGCTTCACCGCGTTGGTGACGTAGACGCGGCTTCGGTCGATGCCGGCGTCGGCCAGCGCCTTGTCGAGCAGCTTTCCGGCCGGGCCGACGAAGGGGCGTCCGGCGAGGTCCTCGGCGTCGCCCGGTTGCTCGCCGATCAAAACGATCCGCGCGTCCTTCGGCCCCTCGCCGAACACGGTCTGGGTCGCGCGGGCATGGAGGTCGCAGGCGGTGCAGCCGGCCGCCGCGCGGGCGAGGCCTGGAAGCCCGGCGCGCGGGCTGACGAAGCGCTGAGCCGTGTCGTCCGGATCGCCCTTCAGCGCCGCGACGCGCGCCCTCTCGCCCGGTTCCGCCCGCTTCGCCATGGAGACGCAACGGGCGGCGGCCCGCCCGGTTCCGCGGTCACGGATGCGGGTCGTCCGGCCCCTCGTGGTGGCTCGCCGCCTCATCGCGGCCGGAGCGGTTGGAATAGAAGATCAGCGCCATCAGCCCGATGGCGAGCGCGAAGGAGAACAGCACCCCCGCGGCCATCGCGACGATGCCGTAGGTGGACATCCCGGTCGTCGCGAGCCCGCCCGCCCAGGCGAAGAGGGCGAGCCCGACCGCGATCACGACGACGCAGCCGACGAGGTAGAGGATCATCCGGCGCATGGTGCGCCTCGCGTTTAGACCTTCAGGAACAGATCGTCGAGCTTCTTGGGCGCGGCGATGAAGTGCTGGTCCACCATATAGCGCATCAGCGTGTCGAGCGTGGCGCGGTTGGCATCGAGCCCCATCGGCCACGGGTCGCCGCCGAATAGCGTCTCGATCTCGTCGAGCTCGTCGTCGATCCAGGGCGTCATGTAGCGGATCGATCCCGGCACCTTCATCTTGGCGAGCGCCCAATCCTTGGCCGCGCCAAACGCGTGGTAGAGCGAGTCCGCAACCCAGCGGTTCCGCTCCCACACGTCGCGGCGGATCACCACGTTGTGCATGATCGGGAACACGCCCGAGCGCTCGAAGAACGCGCGGTCGACGGCGCGCGCGTCGGGGAACAAGCGCACCACGTCCGGGTTCCGGCCGAAGCTCGACGGGATGTTGGCGCCGATCAGCGCGTCGATCTCGCCCGCCGCGATCATGCCGGAAAGCGTCTTGCCCTCGGGCGTCGGCGTCACCTTCTGCTCCGCGAGCAGCCCGCGCACCGTCGTGCCGCGCGGGCCGCCGGGCTCGTACACCCCGCCCTGCACCCACTCGATGGCCGCAAGATCGACGCCATGGTCCTCGGCGAGGATGCCGCGCTGCCAGATGGCCGCCGTCTGGCTCCAGGACGGCACGCCCACGCGCCGCCCCTCCAGGTCCTTGGGTCCCGTAATGCCGGCCTTGCGGTTGACGAAAATGTAGGAGCGGCGGAACACCTTGGACGGGAACACCGGCAGTGCGACGAACGGGTAGTCCGGCCCGTCGGCGAGCTGGAAATGGCGCGAGACGCCCATCTCGGACGAATCGAACGCGCGCTCGCCGATCATCCGGTCGAAGATGTCGGGCGGGTGGTCGAATTCGAGGTAGTTGAGGTCGATGCCCTTGGGCCGGACCGTGCCGGCCCAGAGCGCCATCGTGCGGTCGTAGAGCACGCCAGCATAGGTCATCGGCAGGTTGGACATGCGGCCTCCGCGTAGCCGGTCAGGCGAAATCGTCGCGCTGGAACAAAGAGACGAGGCGGATGCCCTCTTTCGACAGGTTGTCCGCCGCCCCTTCCTGGCGGTCGAGCACCGACAGGATCGTGTCCACGCTGGCGCCGAATTCGCGCACCGCGGCGACCGCCTTCATCGACGAGCCGCCGGTGGTGGTGACGTCCTCGAGCACGACGGCTTTCATGCCGGGGGCGAGGTTGCCTTCGAGCAGCTTCTCGGTGCCGCGCTCCTTCGGCTCTTTGCGCACGAAGAACGCGGCGAGCGGCTTCGCGCCGTAGGAATGGCTCAGCGTGCAGACCGACGCGGCGATCGGCACCGCGCCCATGGCGAGCCCGCCGACCGCGTCGACCTCCATCTCCGCCAGCACGTCGAGCATCAGACGCGCGACGAGATAGCTGCCCTCCGGGTCCATCAAAGCGGGCTTCATATCGAAATACCAGGTCGAGGTCGCGCCAGAGGCGAGCTTGAACTGGCCGCGCTTCATGCAGCGCGCGCCCACGATCGCCTTGAGGCGGGCGCGCGCTTCCGCGGCGGCGACGATCTTTGCCGGGACGTCGTTCACGCGAAATATTCCGGCTTCTCGCGGCGGAGGCAGCGGCACTCGTAGTCCCAGATGCCCATGACCGCCATGTCGGAATTGTTGAAGTCGTGCGCGCCCTTGACCTCTTCCGCCGAGCCCATGAGCTTGAGGGTGCCGGCCGCCATCGCCATGAGCTGCACCCGCGCCGACCGCTCGGCCTCCATGATCGAGACCACCGTATGCGGCACGTTGCGGCCCGCGATCAACACGCCGTGGTGCTGCAGCATCAGCGACATCTTGCTGCCGAGCGCCTTCAGCATCACCTCGCCCTGCTCGGGCACGCGGTGGACGTTGTCGTAGTCTTCGATCAGCGCCATGTCGTCGGCGAAGCGGCAGGCGGTCCGCTCGTAGGGGCGGATCACCTCGCCGATCGCGCCGAGCGCGATGCAGTGGTCGCCATGGTGGTGGGAGATCGCCATCACGTCCGGCCGCGCGTCGTAGATGATGCCGTGGATGCGCATGGTCGGGTTGATCTTGGCGTCGCCGTCCAGGACGTTGCACTCGTAGTCGCACTCGTAGATGTCGTCGAGCGTGACCTCGTCGAAGCTGACGCCCAGCGGATAGGAGTAGAACGTGTCGCTGCCTGGCGCGCGCCCGGTGAGGTGGCCGAGCAGCCCGAGCCCGAGCCCATGCCGGCCGAGCATGTGGTAGCCGTACATCATCTCGCGCTTGATGCGGAGCGCGGCCTCGGTGTTGCGCACGCGGGGCGGGGCGACGGCGGTATCGGGCATGGGAATTCCTCCGGAGACTTGCCGGCCGCTTATAGCACGCGGGCCACGACCGAGACATAGCCGGCGACCGGCTTGCCGTACTCGGTGCGGAGCGTCGCCTCGCGCCCCGCGCGCTCGGATAGCCCCGCGTCCCGCGCCGCCGTGCGCAGCCAGCCGGCGCTGTGGGCGTAGCGCCCGGCGCCGCCGAGCCGCCAGCCGTGCCCCTCGCGCGCCTCGACGGTGAAGGCGAGATGGCCGCCCGGCCGCAGCACCTGTGCAACCGCGGCGAACACGGGCGCGAGGTCGCCGATATAGCAGAACACGTCGGCAGCGAGCGCGAGGTCGAACGAAGCCCCCAGCCCCGCCAGCGAGGATGCGATCTCGCCCTCGACCAGAGAATCGTAGATGCCGCGCGCGCGGGCGCGCTCCAGCATCGCGGGCGAGAGGTCGATCCCGTGAAGCCGCCGCGCGATGGGCTTGAAGCGGATGCCCGCGAGGCCGGTGCCGCAGCCGAGATCGAGGATGTCGAGCGGACCGGGCGCCGGCCCCAGCACGCCCGTCACCGCGTCCCACAGCAGCTCGGGCCCGCGATAGGACAGGTCGTCGACCAGGCTCCGGTCGTAGTCGGCGGCGTAGCGGTCGAAATGGCTGACGACGTAGCGGTCAGGCGCGCGCGGCGGCGGGACCGCACCGCCCAGCGCGGCGATCATGTGGGTCGCCTCGGCGCTGCCCGGCCGGAGCGCGAGATAGCGCCGGTAGCCCGCCAGCGCCCGGGCGCGCCGTCCCTCGGTGTGGAGCGCCTCGGCAAGATGCCACACCGCCTCGGCGAGGTCCGGAACGAGGGCGAGCGCCCGTTCGTAGCTGGCGATCGCGGCCTCGGTCTTGCCGTAGCTCGCGGCCGCCTTGCCGACCGCCATCAGGTTCTCGGCCTCGAGCCGCAGCGCTTCGTCCTCGGCGCGGCTGGCGGCAACCTCCTCGCCCGCCGCCCGCAGGAGCCGCGCGAGCCCGCGCCGGGCGGCGACGTGGCCGGGCGCGGCGTCGAGCAGCCTGCGGAAGGCTGCGACCGCCTCGGCGGTGCGGCCCGCCTCGGCCAGCGCCTGGGCATCGTCGAACAGCCGGGCGAGCGCCGCCGGGTCGGTCATGCGGGGCGGCGGGCCCTAGTCGGGCGGGCAGCCCGAGCCGCCCTTCTTGCCCTTTCCCGGCTGGCAGGGCGTCGGCGAGACGGCGGCATTGGCGCTGCGGTCGAGATGAACGACGGTCGGGGCGACATAGGCGATGCCGGCGCCGAGGCCGAGCCGGGCCAGGGCGCGGCGGCGCGCAAGGTCAGGCCGGTCGGATGCGCTATCGCGCGGGCGTGCCATGGCGGAACCTTCCCGGTGGGCCGCGGCGGCCCGCATTGCTGGGACAGATGGCGCGATCCCATCCGTCAGTAAAGCCCCCTCCCCGCTTTGGGGGTCAATCCGGGGGACAGCTGCGCCCGCCGCCCTTTCCCTTCCCCTTGTTGCCGGGCACGCAAGGGGTCGGCTGGACCTTGGCGTTCGCCGACCGGTCGAGGTGGACGATGGTGGGCGCGACGTAGGCCACGGCCGCGCCGAGCCCCAGCCGCGCCAGGGCCTTGCGACGGGTGAGGGCCGGGCTCGCCGTTCCCGCTTTGTTTTCGGCCGAATCCATGGTGCAATCGACAGTTGGCCAGACTGACCGGCAAAAATCAACCGAGCGTAAACGAGCGTCCGACGTCATGACGACACGATTCGTACCCTCCCCGGCGGGGCTTGCGCCGCCCGGCGAGGCCGAGCGCCTGACCCGCGAGGTGGTGCGGGGCGTGCGCCGCATGTTCAATTCGATGGGATACGGCACGCTGACCGAGTTCCGCCTGCCGCTCGCGCGGCGCGCCGACGTGGTGGCGCTGAGCGAGGCGGGCGAGATCGTGATCTGCGAGGTGAAGTCGACCCGTGCCGACTATCGTGCCGACCGCAAGTGGCAGGACTACGTGCCCTATTGCGAGGGGTTCTATTTCGCGGTGCCGGTCGGCTTCCCGCTCGACATCCTGCCGCCCGAGTGCGGCCTGATCGTCGCTGACGCCTACGGGGCGGCCGTCAGGCGGCCGTCGCCGGCGCTGTCGCTCCACCCGACCCGCAAGCGGCACCTGCTGGTGCGCTACGGCCACGCGGCGAGCGCGCGACTGTTCCGCCTGACCGATCCGGAGTGGTGACGGGCGGCTCCCGCGTCACCGCGCCATGCGGGCGATGGTCGAGGTGGTGGAGTGGCCGGGAGCCAGCGCCGCGAGCAGCACCCGCCCGCCATAGGATCTGACGATGTCGGCGCCCACCACCGTCGCCTCGGTGTAGTCGGCGCCCTTGATCAGCACGTCCGGCCGCAGCGCATCGATCAAGGCGAGCGGCGTGTCCTCGGCGAAGACCATCACGAGGTCGACGCCGGCGAGCGAGCCGAGCACCGCGGCGCGCGCCGCCTCCGGCTGGACCGGCCGGCCCGGCCCCTTGAGGCGGGCGACCGAGGCGTCGGCGTTGATGGCGACGATCAGCCGGTCGCAGGCGGCGCGGGCCTGGGCGATCAGCGAGACATGGCCCGGGTGGATCAGGTCGAAGCAACCGTTGGTGAACCCGACGCGCAGGCCTCGCCGGCGCCAATCGGCGACCGCCTCCTGCGCCTGGGCGAGGGTCGCGAGCTTGCGCCCACCGCCAAGGATGGCGTGCTCGTTGAGGGCGGCGGCGATGTCGTCGGCATGGGCGACCGCCGTGCCGGACCGTGCGACCACGATCCCCGCCGCGACGTTGGCGAGCCGCGCCGCGTCCTCCGTCCCGATGCCGGCGGCAATGCCGGCCGCAAGCACCGCGACCACCGTGTCGCCCGCGCCGGAGACGTCGAACACTTCCCGCGCCTCGGCGGGAAGGTGCGTCTCGCCCGTCGGCGCGACCAGCGTCATGCCCTCCGGCCCGCGCGTGACCAGGATGCTGCCGATGCGGTGGCGCGCCATCAGCGCCCGCGCGGCGCCCGCAAGGGCCGCCTCGTCGGCGAGCGTTGCGCGGCTCGCCTCGGCGAGCTCGCGCTTGTTGGGCGTGACAAGCGCCGCGCCGGCATAGCGCGACCAGTCCGGCCCCTTCGGGTCGACGATCACCGGCGCCCCCTCGGCGCCGAGCGCAGCGGCGGTCCCGGCCGTCACCACCCCCTTGCCGTAGTCGGAGAGGATCACCGCCCCGGCGCCGTTGGAAGCGCCGGCGACGAGGGCGGCCGGATCGGCGACCGGCAGCGTCGTCTCGTGGTCCGCGCGCAGCAATTGCTGGCCGCCGGAGACATAGCGCGTCTTCACCGTCGTCGCACGCCCCGGCTCGCGCACCAGCCGGGCCTCGATGCGGTCGCGCTCGCAGAGGGCCTCGATCTCGCGCCCCGCCGCGTCGTCGCCGACGACGCCCACGAGGCGCGGCGCCGCGCCGACGGCGGCGAGATTGCGCGCCACGTTCCCCGCGCCGCCAAGCATCGCGGATTCGCGCGTGACGCGGAGAACCGGGATCGGCGCCTCGGGCGAGATGCGATCGACCTCGCCATAGACGTAGCGGTCGAGCATCACGTCGCCGACCACCGTGACGCGCGCCCCGGCGAGGCGCGGCAGCAGAAGGGCGAGGGCGGCGCCGTCGCTCACGCGGTCACGCCCGCGCGCGGCGGCGGCCGGGCGCCGCGTGCATCTCGGCGTCGATCCAGGCGAAGGTCCTGCGCATCCCGTCCTCGAGCGGGATCGAGGGCGCCCAGCCCAGCTCGCGCTCGATCATGGTGTTGTCGGAGTTGCGGCCGCGGACGCCCTTGGGCTTGGTCACGTCGTAATCGTGGACGAGCTCGATGCCGGCGATCTCCTCGGCGATGCGATAGAGCCGGTC
The DNA here is from genome assembly GCA_963775315.1 of uncultured Alphaproteobacteria bacterium. Lineage (GTDB taxonomy): Bacteria > Pseudomonadota > Alphaproteobacteria > MPNO01 > DASWLB01 > CAWGHZ01. The sequence continues at coordinate 58,306 of CAVZIN010000009.1, forward strand.
GATCGACACCAGCTCGTCCGAGCCGATGTTCACCGGCTCGCGCAGCTCCAACTCCATCAGAAGCCGCGTGCCGTGGATGCAGTCGTCGATATACATGAAGCTGCGCGTCTGCCGGCCGTCGCCCCACACCTCGACGTCGCGCCGGTTGGAATCGCGGCACTCAATGGCTTTGCGGCAGCAGGCCGCCGGCGCCTTCTCGCGCCCGCCGTCCCAGGTGCCATGCGGCCCGTAGACGTTGTGATAGCGCGCGACGCGCGTCTCCACGCCGAAATCCTCGGTGAAATGGCGGCACATCCGCTCGGAGAACAACTTCTCCCAGCCGTACCCGTCCTCGGCCATCGCGGGGTAGGCATCCTCCTCGCGAAGCGCGGTCACGTCTGGCCGCGTCTGCCTGCCGGCGGCATAGACGCAGGCGGACGAGGCGAAGAAGTAGCGCGCCGCATCGGCCTCGCGCGCGGCCATCAGGAGGTGCGTGTTGATCAGCACCGACAGCATGCAGTCGGCCTTGTGGAACTCGATGAAGCCCATCCCGCCCATGTCGGCGGCGAAGTTGAACACGTACTTCATGCCGTGCATGGCGTCGATGCACGCCTCGCGCCCCCTCAAATCGGCGACGACGTTATCGATATCGCGGAAGGACTGGTACCACTCCGCCACCGGCTTGACGTCGACGGCGCGGATATTGTCGTGCCCGTCGGCGCGCAGCGCCGCGACCATATGGCCGCCGATGAAGCCGCCGCCACCCGCGACGAGGATCCCGTCGTGCTTGCCGATGATGGACATGGGAAGACCCTCCGCCGCCGGTGGATGGCTACGCTTTCGCGATTCGCCGGTCAATCTCTTTCGGCCCCGCCAGCGGCCGGCACAGCGCCTCGAACCGATCGGCTATCGCATTGATATCGAAGTGCGTTTCGGTCCAACTCCGCGCGTTCGCGCCGAGCCGCGCGCGCGCCTCCGCATCGCCGGCGAGCGCGAGCGCCGCGGTGGCAAACGCCCGCGCGTCGCCCGGCGCGACCACCCTGCCCGCATCCGCGCGCGCGATGGTGCGGGCCGCGAGATTTTCCGCCGGCATGGCGGCGAGGATCGGCCGTCCGGCGCAGAGATAGGTCAACACCTTCGACGGTACGGAGAACACGCCGGCCGCGGGCTCGAGGATGGCGAGCAGAACGTCGGCCGCGCCCAGCATGTCCGGCAAAGCGGCGAACGGCTGGAACGGCAGCAGGGTCAGCGTGTCGGCGGGCACCGTCGCCCGGCGCGCGGCCAGCCAGTCCGCCCCTGGGCCTTCGGACGCCACCACCAGCCGCGCGCCAGGCCTCTCGCCGAGCGCGCGCGCGAGGCCGAGCAGCAGCGACGGGTCGTGCTTGAGGCCGAGCGTGCCGGCATAGAGGAACACGAGCCCGTCGCCCAGCCCGTGCGCCGCACGCCACGGGTTCGCGCGCGGGCGCGCCGGCACGTCCTCGAGCGGCGCCCAGTTCTCGATCACCGCCACGCGCTCGCGCGCCACGCCCCAGCCTTCGAGCAGCGGCCGGAAGTCCTCGGTGATCGCGACCACCGCGTCGGCCTCGCGCAGCAGGCGGCGCTCCAGCGCCCGGTAGCGTGCGCCGATCGCCGCGCCGGCCACGGGTAGCCGGTCGTGGAGAATGCGGTCGATGGCGATTGAGTAGATATCCTGCAGCCAGAACACGAAACCGCAATCCTGCGCCCGGCAGGCGCGGGCAAGGATCGCCTGCGGGTCGAGCGGCATGTTGGACGAGATGACGATGTCGGGGCGGATGCGCGCGACCTCGGCCGCCATCAGATGGCCGTAGGCGATCTCCTGGCGCACACGGCGGACGAACGAATATTTGGCGAAGGGCCGGCCGAGCGACAGCGCAACCGAGTGGAAGCCGGGTGGGTCGTGGGGCCGCCGCTCCAGCGGCCCCTTCGGGGTCTGGAAGAACGCCGCATGGATGTGGTGCACCTCGTGGCCGCGCGCGGCGAGGGCGCGGCTCAACTGCAGCTGGAACGGATGGCCGGAATAATCGTGGACGACGAGTCGCATCGGCGGAGCCTAGCGGATAGTTGTTCGCCAACCGTGAAGGGCAGACAAGGCGCCCTTCATCACGCGGCGGCAGCGATGTCGGTTCGGGCGAAATCATTGCCCTTGAAAAGAAGCGGCTCTCCGCTAACCCGCGCGAGGGCATAGGCGAAGCAATCGCCGAAATTAAGGGCCGCGGGATGGTTTCCGCGGCCGAACCGGCGGTACGCGTCTCGCGCGACCTCAGCCTGGTCCAGGGTCACCGGCACCACGTCGATCTCGGCTTCGATGACGAGTTGGCGGAGGGCGGAAGAGCCACCCTCGCCGAAACGGTCGTCGAGAATGATGCCCGCCTCCAGGTAGGACGCGCTCGACAGCAGCCGGACCTGGTGATCCTCGATCCGCTGGGCAAATGCCGCGCGCTCGGGCTCGTCGAGCAGGATGGCGAGAATTGCCGACGTGTCGAGCACCATCAGCGTGGCATGCCCCGCTCGTCGTAACCGAGGATTTCGTCCTCGCTGCGCCGTCTGCGGACGCGCTGCCGGGCGCATCTCACGCCGATCTGGTTGAGCCGATCGGCAAGCGACCGCGCCGCACGACCGCGTGCCTTGACCCGGGCCAGCCGCTCCTGAACCGCGACCCGCACAGCCTCGGTCAACGACTCCCCCGTGGCGCTGGCGAGCTCGTGGGCCATTTCATGCGTGCGCTTATCTTTGATGTTGAGGGGCATTGCAATCCTCCCCGGAGGAAAACCTACACCACTCCTCCAATATAATGCGAGGCTCCCGCTGGTGGAAGCTATTCCAGGTCGGCCCGCCGCCGCTCGTCGAGCGTCGCGTCGATCAGGAAGCGGAACACGAAGGTCTGCAGCACGAAGAAGACCAGCCCCTCGCGCCCGTCGAGGAAGCCGCCGCGCAGCACGTAACGGTAGAAGAAGAGGCCGAGCGCCCGCCAGTAGAGCGGCGCCCGGTAGTAGAGCCCGCGCAGATAGCGCTTGCGCTCGATGGGGTTGCCGCGCGGCCGCCCCTCGATCACCTCGTCCGCGCCAGGCGCCAGGATCTCGTCCGCCTCGGCCGCCGCCCAGCGTGCGTGGCGCGCCATGAACTCGGCATAATCCATGCGCACGTCGTCGATCATCGGATGGTCGAGCCGCCCGGCCCGGCCGGCGACGTAGAAATGCTGGTCGTAGCGGCGCGGCTCGCACCGCCCGGCGCCGCGGCGGAACAGGCGCATGTGCCAGATCGGATACATGCCGCCATGGCGGATCGGCCGTCCGTGGAACCAGATGAGGCGCGGCACGAAGTACCCTGCGACGTCCGCCGGGGGGGCGCGCAGCACGTCGCGGATCGCCACGGCCAACTCGTCCGACAGGCGCTCGTCGGCGTCGAGATGCAGCTCCCACGCGCCCGCGAGCGGCAGCGTCTCGATCGCCCAGTTGCGGCTGGCCGCGTAGCTCTCGAACGGGTGGTGGACGATGCGGGCGCCTCGCGCGCGGGCGATCTCGAGCGTCTCGTCGGTCGAGCCCGAGTTGACGACGTGAATGTCGTCCGAGACGCGCTTCGCCGCGTCCAGCGTGGCGCCGATGGTGCGGGCGGCGTTGAAGGTCAGCACCACGACCGAGACGCGGGCCGGCGCGTCCGGCGCCGCTGGCGGCGCGGGGCCCGAGGACGCCGCGTCCCTGCCGTCGTCCATCATCGCCCCGGCCCCCGATCCGGCGCCTATGGCGGCGCCTGCCTTTGCCCTACAATCGCGCGCGCGCAACGGCGATTCAACCGGAACCGGCTTGCCCCAACCCCACCCCGAAAGCCCGATCAGGGTGCTGCGCGTCATCGCCGGGATGGACGCAAGAATTGGCGGCCCGCCCCCGGCCGCGCGCAATTCGGCCATCGCCGCCGCCCGCACCGGGATCGACACCACCATGATCTTCCCGCTGGCGCCGGGCGAGGCCCCGGGCGTCGACGAATCGGTCGCGGCGCTGCGTGAGGCCGGGGTGACGGTGCTCACCTTCCGGGCGGCGCGCGTCCTCGGCCGGTACGGGCCGCGCTGGGGGGTGAGCCTCGGGCTCGCCTGGTGGCTCACGCGCCACGCGCGCGGCTTCGACGTGATCCATGCCGACGGTACGTGGGTTCTCGGCACGGTGCTCGCGGCCGGCGTCGGGGCGCTGCTCCGAAGGCGGCGCGTAATCAGCCCGCACGAGGGCCTCACCCGGTTCGACATCGAGGGCTCGCCCCGCAGGCTCGCCAAGTACGGCAAGCGCGCGCTCCGCCCGCTGCTGCTGCACGGCTTCGACCGGTTCATCATGTCTTCGGCGCTGGAGGCGCGCGAATCGACGCCCGAGGGCCGGGTGCGCGAACGCTGCGCGGTCGTCTACCATCCCGTCTACGATGAGGCGGCCACGACCCCGTCGCCGCGCCGCCTCGCCCCCGGGCGCACGCGCAGGCTCGGCTTCATCGGCCGGTTTCATCCCAAGAAGAACCTGGACCTGATCTTCCGCGCCCTGGCGCTGATCCCGAGCGAGACCTGCCTTACGGTCGCGGGCGACGGCGAGCCGATGGCCGAATATCAGGGCCTCACCGCCGAGCTCGGCGTCGCGGGCCGGGTCGAATGGCTCGGCTTCGTCGACGGGCCGGCGCGCGAGGCCTTCTTCACGGGCGTCGATCTGGTGCTCATGCCCTCGGCATTCGAGTGCTTCGGGCTGGCGGGGGCCGAGGCGCTGGTGCGCGGCATCCCCGCCATCGTCACGCCCGAGACCGGCATCGCCGAGATCATAGGGCCGCACCGGGCCGGCGCGGTGTGCGCCGCCACGCCGGAGGCGATCGCGCAGGCGGTCATGGCGCTCACCGCCGATCGCGCCGCCTATGGCGCCGCCGCCGAGGGCGCGGTCGATGCGGCAGAGGCCGCGCTTTCCTTCGCGGCGCACGGCGCCGAGCTCAGCGCGATCTATCGGGCGCTCGCCGCCCGGGGGACCGCCAGGATCTTCTGAGAACCCGGCCCGAATGGCGCGAGAGTGCGCATGGCCGTTCCGCATTCGATTCATCGTCCATTGGTGAAGTTCGGGTAAACTGCGCCGCGTGCGAATGGGGTCTGCCCGTCTTCCAATGAACGCCGCCTTCCGCCGATGGTGACGAGCACGGGTGCGGCGCGCGCGGCGCGCGGCGCGCCGCCCGCCGCCCGGCGCGTGTTGGTCTACCGTCTGGGCAGCCTCGGCGACACCGCGGTCGCCCTCCCCGTGTTCCATTTGATCGAGCGCGCCTTCCCCGGCGCCGAACGACGCGTGCTGACCAACGTACCGGTGGCGGACGTCGCCGCGCCGCTGCAATCGGTGCTGTGGCCGGGCTTCGCCGAGTCCTGCATCGCCTATCCGGTCGGGCTGCGCGCGCCGGGTGAGCTCCGCGCCCTCGCCGGCAAGATCCGCGTCTGGCGGCCGGACGTGCTGGTCTACGCGCTGGAGCCGCGCGGCATGTTGCGGACGCTTCGCGATGCGATCTATTTCCGGAGCTGCAGCGTCCGCGGCATTGTGGGGCTGCCGCTTGGCAGGGCAGCGCGCCCCGCTGGTCCGGATGGGGACGGGCTCTGGGAGTCCGAGGGCGCCCGCCTCGCCCGTGCGCTCGCGTCACTCGGCGACGCACGGCGCGACGACCCGGCGAGCTGGGCCTTCGGCTTCACCTCCGCCGAGCGCGCGGCGGCGCACCAGTCCCTCTCCGGCTGGGCGGGCGCGGCAGGCTTCGTGGCATTCGGCATCGGCACCAAGCTCGCCGAGAAGGATTGGGGCGACGCGCGCTGGGCCGCGACGCTGGACCGGATCGGCCGGCCCGACCTCGGGCTCGCGCTGGTCGGGGCCGCGGCCGACGCCAAGCGCGCCGCCAAGGCGGCTGCCCGCTGGCCGGGCCCGGTGCTGAACCTGTGCGGCCGTCTCGCGCCGCGGGAAAGCGGCCTCGTCATCGCCGCCGCGCGGCTCTATCTCGGCCCCGATTCAGGGCCCATGCATTTCGCCGCCGCTGTCGGGACGCCCGCGGTCGCGGTGTTTTCGACCCACCGCCCGCCCGGCGTCTGGTTCCCGCACGGGGCGCAGCACCGGGTGTTCTACCCTGGCCTCGCCTGGTCGGGCGGAATGCCCGTCGCGCGGCGCGCGGCAGCCGGAGAGCGCACCATCGCCGACATCCCGCCCGACGCCGTCGCCGCCGCCTGCTACGCGCTGCTCGCCGCCGCCCCGCAATCCGCGGGGCAGGACCGGATCGAGGCCGCGGCATGAGCGGCGCAGTGAACCAGGTGCGGCTTGCCTACCTGGTCACGCACCCGATCCAGTACCAGGCACCGCTGCTGCGCCGCATCGCTTCCGAGCCCGGCATTGCCCTCACCGTCTACTTCGCGAGCGACCTGTCGGTCGGCACGTTCCACGATCCCGATTTCGGGCGGCCCATCTCGTGGGACGTCCCGCTGCTCGACGGCTACGACCACGTGTTCCTGCCGGCGTTCGGCCGGCGCGACCGGCTGACCGCCTTTCGCCCGTGGAGCCACGGCCTCGCCCGCGCGCTGCGGCAGGGAGAGTTCGACGCGCTCTGGGTGCACGGCTACGCGCGCGTGCCGCATCTGATCGCCATGGGCAACGCCAAGCGGCTCGGCCTCAAGGTGCTGATGCGCGACGATCCGTGGCGCCACTCGCGCCCGCCGGGCGGACGCGCCCGTCTCGCCGCCAAGACCGCCTGGTTCGCCGCGCTGCGCGCGCTGGTGGACGGGGTACTCGCCATCGGCACCGCCAATCGCGACTACATGATCGGATACGGCTTTCCGCCCGAGCGCGTATTCCTGATGCCCTACGCGGTCGACAACGATTTCTTCCGCCAGCGCGCGGCGGCGGCGGCGCCCGAGCGCAACGCGCTGCGCGCAGAGCTGGGACTCGCGCCGGGTCGGCCGGTCATACTGTTCGCCGGGAAGCTGCAGGCGCGGAAGCGCCCCGACGATTTGTTGGCCGCTTACCGCCGGATCGTGGACGGCACCGGCGGCCGGAAGCCGTACTTGCTGATCGCGGGCGACGGCGAGCTCGCCCCCACCCTGAAGGCGCAATCGGCGGGGATCGAGGGCGTCCGGCTGCTCGGCTTCCAGCCGCAGAGCGAGCTGCCGCGGCTCTACGACCTCGCCGACCTGTTTGTCGTCCCGTCGCGCTGGGAACCCTGGGGCCTTGTGGTGAACGAGGCGATGAACGCCGGCTGCGCCATCGTGGCGAGCGACGAGGTGGGCGCCGCGCCCGACCTCGTCCGCGACGGGGAGAACGGGTTCGTCTTCCAGGCAGGCGACGTGGCGGCGCTGGAACGCGCGATCCACCGCGTTCTGGACGCGCCGGACACGGCCGCCCGCATGGGCGCGCGCAGCCGCGAGATCATTGCCCGCTGGGGCTTCGAGGAGGACGTCGCGGTGCTGAACGACGCGCTCGCCGCCCTGCTCGGCCCGGCGAGCCGCGTGGCGGCGCCGCGATGACCGCGCCGCGCGACGAGGCGGCGGCACCACCGCCGTCGCTCCGCCACGGCGGACTTCGCCGAGCAGCGACCGGCGCGATCCTGTCGCTGCTCGGCCTCGTCGGCACGCAGAAGCGCCCGCCAGTGCCCGTCGCAGACTTCCGGCGCATCATGGTGTTCCGCTTCGGCGGGATGGGCGACTGTATCGTGGTGACCGGCCTGCTCGCCGCGCTGCGCAAGCGCTTTCCGCAGGCTCATATCGCGATTGCCACCCTGCCCGCCTGCCGCGCCGTATTCGACAACAATCCGGACGTCGACGAGATCGTGACTGGCTCCGCCTCCGCCCAGCGCTTCGCCCCCGCCGCCTACCTGGAGCGCACCTGCGCCCTGCGGCGCTGGTCGGCGGAGCCGTGGGACCTCAGCATCTTCACCCACAACGCGTTCCACGAGATGGCGATGGCGTGGGCATTCCGCGCCCACTACCGCGTGGGGTTCGACACCGACGCGCGCGGTTTCGATTTCGCGATGACCCACAGCGCCCCGAACTGGACCGACGCGGCGAAGCGCGGCCTGCCGCGCCGCCACGTCTCGTCTCATTTCGACGACCTGCTGCGCGCGGTGATCGGCCCGTTCGAGTCGCAGGGACCGCGCATCTGCCTGACCGCCGACGAGCGGGACCGCTCCGCCGCGTGGCTGGCGACAGCGGGGCTCGGCCCGCACCCGGTGCTGATCGCGCTCGGCGGCACGTCGTCCGTCAAGCTGTGGCCGGTCGCCCGCTTCGCCATGCTCGCGCACCGGATCGTGGCTGAGCTCGGCCGTTCCGTCGTCGCCATCGGCGGCCCGGACGAGGCGCGCCTCGCGCCCGAATTCGCGACATGCGGACCGGGGGTGCGCTTCGCCGCCGGCGAGTTCACCTTGCGCGAGAGCTTCGCGCTGATCGGCGAGGCGGCAGCTTTGGTCGGCGGCGACACCGGCGTGATGCACGCGGGCGCGGCGCTCGGCGTGCCGCTGGTCGGGCTGTTCGGCCCGACGCCGGCGTTCGTCTACGGCTACGAGGGCGACCGGCGGATGGTGCTGAGTGCGCCGCTCGACTGCGTGCCCTGCGAGTCCGACGTCTGTCGCCGGCTGCAGCCGGGAGCGGCACGCGCGACACCGCCCTGCATGACGGCGCTCGAGCCCGGCCAGGTGCTCGACGCGCTCCGCCGCGTGATGAAGGGCTAGGCCGGCGATGAAGGACCTGATGACTTCGTTCGCGGCAACGGCGATCATCCAGCTCGCCAACGTGGCGAGCGGCATCCTGGCGGCGCGCCTTCTGCTGCCCGAGGGGCGGGGCGAGCTCGCCGCCGTCATGCTGTGGCCGGGGCTGATCGCCGCGCTCGGCGGCCTTTCGATCAACGCGGCGAGCGGCTATCTCGCGGCCGGCGAGCGGCGCGAGCCGCGCGAGATCTTCGCGACCGCGACCGCCGTCGCCACCCTTCTGACCCCGGTGCTGATCCTGGTCGGGCTCGTCATCGTTCCGTTGGCCTATGCCGACTACCGGCCCGAGGTGCGCGACCTGGCGCGGCTCTACCTCGCCATGGTGCCGCTCAACCTCTTGACTCTCTGCTACATGTCGATCCTGCAGGGACGGCTGCACTTCGGCGCGTTCAACGCGCTGCGCGCGCTGCAGCCGGTCACCTACGTCGCGTTCATCGGGCTTGCGGTCGCGGCCGGATGGGCCGGCGTCGCGGGCTTCACCGCCGCGGCGCTGGCGGGCGGCGTCGTGATGCTGATTCTTGCCGTCTGGGCGCTCGCGCACCTCGGCTGGGTCGGCTGGCGGACGCGACGCGAGATCGCCCGCGCGCTGATGCGCTATGCCGCGACCGTCCACGTCAGCTACGTCATCACCGTGATCGCCCAACGCATCGATCAGGCGCTGATCGCGCTGATGCTGCCGGCCGCGGACCTCGGGCTTTACGCCGTCGCGGTGTCGGCGGGAAACCTCGCCGCCATTCTGGTGGGCGCGATGGACCTTCTCGCCTTCCCCAAGGTCGCGGCGGCCGATCCCGAGATGCGCGCCGAGGTGCTGGGGCGCTACGTGCGCCTCGCGCTGATCCTTGCCGTCGTCGCGGCCGTTGTGCTGGTGCCGCTGCTGCCCTGGCTTTTGCGGCTGCTGTTCGGCGCGGCCTTTGTGCCATCGGCGCCGGCGGCGCGCATCGTCGCGGCGGCGACAGTCTTTCTGGCATTCCGCACCATGCTTTACGCGGGGCTCCGCGCCTACGACCGCGCCCTCGTGATCGGCTGGATCGAGGGGGCGGTGCTGGTCGTGTTGGCGGGCAGCCTCGCGCTGCTGCTGCCGCGCTACGGCATCGTCGGCGGGGCGATCGCGGTCGCCGGATCGAACCTGCTCGCCTGCGTCCTGCTTGCGGTCTCGGTCCGGCGTGTGCTCGGCATCGGGCTCGGCCAACTGCTCACCCCCGGCCCGAGGGAGTGGGAGCTCGCGGGCGAGCTCCTGCGTATGCTGCGCAAATGACCGGCGACGACGCGCGGCCCGACATACTGGTGTCGCATCCGGGAAATCCCCGGGTGTACGACATGGTCGTCGCGCTGGCGCGGGCGGGCTTCCGACTGCATTTTGCGACCGGCTATTACTTCGACCGCAACGGGCCGGAGACGCGCCTGCCGGCGGCGGCGAAGCGCCGGCTTGCCCGGCGGCTCCATCCCGGCATCGACCCGGCGTGGGTGAGCCGCAGCTTGGTCGGCGAGGCATTGGCGCGCGGACTCGACCGCCTCGACCGCGAGCACCGCGCCGCCAACGGCTGGCTCGACCGCCGCGGTGCGCGGCTGGTGCGGCGGCTCCGCCCGCGCCTGGTGCTCGCCGCCGACACTTGCGCGCTGCACGCCTTCCGCGCCGCCGCCGAGATCGGAGCGGCGCGCGTGCTCGACCAGGTGATCGGGTTCGAGGGCGCCGGCGCCCGCGTGATGCAGGACGAGGCGCGGCGCCAACCCGGGCTCGCCGCCGGGATGCTTTGGCCGAGCGAAACGACTGTGGCGCGCTGCCGCGCCGAGGTGCTGGCCGCCGACCGGATCCTCGCCCCCTCTGGCTATGTGCGCGACACGCTGATCGAGGCCGGCGCCGATCCGGCGCGGATCGCGATGCTGCCCTACGGCGTCGACATCGACCGGTTCCGCCCGGCGCCGCGGACGGCGGACGGCACGTACCGCGTCCTGTTCGTCGGCCAGATCGGCGCGCGGAAGGGCGTGCCCGACCTGCTGCAAGCATTCCGCGCCGCCGCGATCCCGCGGAGCGAGCTGGTGCTGGCCGGCGCCATCGCGGGCGACGGCGGCTGGCTCGCACCGTTTCGGGGGCTCTACCGCCACGTCCCGCACGTGCCGCACGGCGAAGCGCACCGCCTGTTCGCCGAGGCGGACGCCTTCGTGTTCCCGTCGCTGCACGAGGGGATGGCGCTCTCGGTGCTGGAGGCGATGGCGTCGGGCCTGCCGGTCGTCACCACGCGGAACGCGGGCGCGCCGGTCGTCGACGGCGAGGACGGGTTCGTCGTACCGATCCGCGACCCGGCCGCGCTCGCCGACCGGATGCGGGTTCTCCACGCCGATCCCGCGCTGCGCGCCCGGATGGGCCAAAGCGCGCGCCGACGCGCCGAGAATTACGACCTCGCCCGCTACGAACGGGGCCTTGCCGAGGCGTTGCGCCCGCTGCTGCCGCCGAAGCCGTGAGCCCGTGCGCCTTCTGTGGTAAGGATCGGACCGTGATGCGCGGAAGGCTCGATTGATCTGGCTGGTGATCCTCGGCGCGCCGGTGGTGCTGGCCGCGTGGTTCGCCATCTTCGTCCGCTGGCGGCTCGGCATCCTGATGCTGCTCGCCTACCTTCCGATCAGCGGGGCGATCACGCTGTGGCTCTCGCCTGACCCGGCGCCGCTTTTGTTCAAGGACTTCCTGTTCGTCATCCCGGTCTATCTGTCGGCCGGGCTGGTCCATCTGCGCGATTTCCGCCTCGCCCGCGTGCCGGTGCTGGTGACCGGCCTCGTGATCGCCCTCGCCCTCCTGGTCGTCGTGCAGATGTTCAACCCCAACCTCTCGAACTTCCTGGCCGCCTTGGTCGGCGCCAAGGTCTGGCTGCTCTACCTTCCCCTCCTCTATATCGGCGGAGCGGCGCTCCGCACCCAGGACGACCTCGTGCCCGTCCTCCGCGTGATGACGGTGACCTCGGCGATCCCGTTCGCCGTCGGGTTCGTGCAGTTCGGGCTGGCCAGCACCATCGGGCTCGAACGCGCGATCAGCCTGTTCTACGGCGTCGAGGCCGCCCAGAAAGCGACCCAGGGCTTCGCGGCATTCGATTACGGTGCCGACCTGTTCCGCATCCCCTCGACCTTCACCTTCGTCGCCCAGTACGCGATGTACGGGCTTGCCATGGTGGCGGTCGCCTACGCCCTCGGCCGCACCGACCCGAGCCGCGCCTGGCGCCTGTTCGGGCAGGCGATGATGATCGTCGCCGTCGCCGCCGCGCTGCTCAGCGGGGGGCGCGGCAACTTCGTGTTCGTGCCGCTCCTGATCGCGCTGATCTACGTCGCGGACGCGCGGCTCACGGGCGGGCTCGCCGCCCTCGCGCTGTTCCCCGGGCTGATCCTCAGCGTGCTGTGGATCACCGGCTTCGACCCGTTCGAGGTGTTCGGTGTTACGCACCGGCTGTTCGACGAATACGGGAAGGGTCTGGTGCTGCGCGATCTAATCGACACGCTGCGCCGCTTCCCGATGGGCCAGGGCACCGGCACCTCGACCGCCGGGGCGCGCCACGTGATGAACGCCGCCGAGGCGAGCCGCTTCTTCGCCTACGAGGGGTACTATGCGAAGACCATCGCCGAGCTCGGCATTCCCGGGCTGATGATCCTGGTCAGCCTGTTCGCCGTCATGGCGGCGTACGCCGCCCGCATTGTTGTCGCCCTCCGTGGGCGGATCCGCTCGGCCGCCGCCGCGTTCGGCGCGTTCCTGGTCGTGGTCGAGCTCGACAGCTTCAAGGGCTATCACCTCGATCTCGACCCGACGAACGTCTATTTCTGGCTGTTCGCCGGCATCCTGTTCCGGCTGCCCTTCCTCGCGCGCGAGCCGGCGCCGCAGCGCCCGCGCGCGGCGTTCAGAGTTGCGACCGGAAGTATTCGATCGTCGGGGCGAGCCCATCGGAGAGGCTGACGACCGGGTTCCAGCCCAGCGCCTTCCGAGCCAGCGCGATGTCCGGCTTGCGCCGCACCGGATCGTCCGACGGCAGCGGCTTGTAGACGATCTCGGACTTCGAGCCGGTCATGGCGATCACCTTTTCCGCGAGCTCGAGGATGGTCATCTCGGCGGGATTGCCGAGGTTGACCGGGCCGGTGAACTCGTCCGGCGTCGCCATCAGCCGGATCAGCCCGTCCACCAGGTCGGAGACGAAGCAGAACGACCGCGTCTGCTCTCCCTTGCCATAGACGGTGATCGGGTCGCCCCGCAGCGCCTGCATGATGAAGTTCGAGACGACGCGCCCGTCGTCCGGATGCATGTTCGGGCCATAGGTGTTGAAGATGCGCGCGACCTTGATGCCGAGCTTGTGCTGGCGGCGATAGTCGAAGAACAGCGTCTCGGCGCAGCGCTTGCCCTCGTCGTAGCAGGCGCGCGTGCCGATCGGATTGGCGTGGCCCCAGTAGGATTCGGTCTGCGGGTGCACCTGCGGGTCGCCGTACACCTCGCTGGTCGACGCCTGCAGGATCTTCGCCTTCACCCGCTTGGCAAGCCCCAGCATGTTGATCGCGCCGTGCACGCTGGTCTTGGTCGTCTGCACGGGATCGAACTGGTAGTGGATCGGCGAGGCGGGACAGGCGAGGTTGTAGATCTCGTCGACCTCGACATAGAGCGGGAACGTTACGTCGTGACGCATCGCCTCGAAATGCGGGTGCGAGGCGAAGTCCGCGATGTTGTCCTTGGTGCCGGTGAAGTAGTTGTCGACGCACAGCACGTCGCAATCCTCGGCCAGCAGCCGGCGACAGAGGTGCGAGCCGATGAAGCCCGCCCCGCCCGTGATGAGAACGCGTTTCGCGACCATTTTCTGTCCTTTTCTTCAGCCCGTTCCGGGCACGCCGCTCGCCGGGCGCACCAGCCCGCGGAGCCTCAATCCCGCATTGTGAAGCCCGACGCCGGGCTCGGTGCACAACAGAAACTCGCGTCGAAGAATGGCGGCCGGGCCGGCGCGTTCCGGGCGTACCGCCCGCCAGTCCGCCACCAGCCCGTCGAACGCCCGCTTGGCCGGTCCGCGCGGCGTAACGTTCAGCGCGGCAGGCAGAAGCACGGGCGGAACGCCAAGCGCGGCGAGCAGGCTTATAAAGACCCGGGCGGGTTTCAGGAAGCGGCCCGTGCGGGCGAGCGCCGCCACCTCGCCCCAGTCGAGCGCAGGCGTCCCGGCCGCGATGCGCGCCGCGTCGACCAGCTTGAGCGCGACGAACGGGCCGAACTTGTCCTTGGCCGCGTTGGCGATGCAGAGCGCGAAGGCATGCTCCGGCGCCGGCACCGGCCAGTCCCCGTCGCGCACGCTGACCGTCCGGGCAGCAGCGAACACCCTCTCGGTGGTGAGCGAGAGGTGCGCCGGCCAGCTGTCCGGCCGGACGTGGATATCGATGTTGCAGAGCCCGTCGGGCGAGACGAACGGCGCGTAGCTCGCGTCCGAGATGAATCCCCAGCGCTTCAACCCGCCGGTCGCGAAGCGGAAGCCGTGGCCGGCGAGCAGCGTGACCAGCCGGTCGCGATCGGCGGCGCGCACCAGCAAATCAAGATCGCCGGTCGTGCGCAGGTCGGGATCGGGATAGAGGGTCCGGGCGCTCGCGAACCCCTTCATGCAGACGAAGCCGATTCCGGCGTCGGCGACCACGCGCGCCCACCGCACCTGCGAAGCGGCGGCGAGCCGGTTGAGGCGCCGCGCCGTCCCGGCCCGTTCGGGATCGACCAGCGCGACGCGGAGCCGCGCCTCGGACGGCGCCAGCATGTGGCGGGCGAGGGCCGGACCGATCAGCTCGACCAGGCGGCCGGTCGCCGCCGCGAGCCCTTCGACATCGGTATCCGCCGACGGGACCGCGCCGGGCGCGAGGATCAGGCGCCACAGGCCGGCATCGGCGTCGGCGCCGCTATGCACGGCCGATCGCTTCGCCGCCTGCGCCTGAAGCGTCGGCGACGCGTGCTCTGGCCGTGCGTCCCCATCAGGGCGCAGGGGGCTCACGTCTGGAGAATGCGGCGGGTGGCGCCGTCCAGCACCAGGCACGTCAGCTTGCCGGAGGCGAATGCACCGGTGTCTATGCCGATGCGGTTGGCGCGCAATTCGGGCTCCTCGGTGATCGTATGGCCGTGGACGACGACACGGCCGTGGTCGAGGCCGGAATCGAGGAACTCGCCCCGGATCCACATCATGTCGTCGGGCGACTGCGCCTCCAGCTCGACGCCCGGCCGGATGCCGGCATGGACGAACAGGTAGTCGCCCTCGACGTCGCTGAGGGCGAGATTTTGCAAGAAGGCGAGATGGTCGGGCGGCAGGGCGGCGCCGAGCGCGCGGCTGAGTGCAGCGAGGTCACCGTCGCCCAGCGCCTGGCGCCAATCGACGCCGTAGCTGTAGAGCGTGGCGTCGCCGCCGTTGGACACCCAGGCCGGGCCCACCTCGGGATCTTCGAGAAAGCGAAGCAGGAACGCCTCGTGGTTGCCACGGAGCGCGACGGCGCGAAACCCTTGAAGCGGGTGCGCGATCAGCCGGTCGATCACCCCCCGCGAATCGTCGCCTCGGTCGACGTAGTCGCCGAGGTAGACGACGATCTTCTCCGCTTCCGGCCGGTCGGCCGAATCCGCCCGGATCATGCCGTGCATGCGGTCGAGCAGGTCGGACCGGCCGTGAATATCGCCGATGGCGTAGATGCGGGCGCCAGGCGGAGCCTCCGCGGCGGGCCGCGTTGCGTCCGCGCGTGCCGCGCGCCGGCGGAGCCCTTCGAACATGGACCGCAATATGGCCTCTACCGGTCCGGTTCGCCAGGGCCCGCCGGGACGCCGGACCTACCGGCTACGCGGATGGTGCCGAGGGCGAGGTAGCGGCGCGGAAGCCAGCCCATTCGGCGCGCCCTCC
Source organism: uncultured Alphaproteobacteria bacterium (assembly GCA_963775315.1). GTDB lineage: Bacteria > Pseudomonadota > Alphaproteobacteria > MPNO01 > DASWLB01 > CAWGHZ01. The sequence goes on from CAVZIN010000009.1 coordinate 73,899, forward strand.
ATGGTTGTCAAGACGGCTGACCAACGCGGCGACGACGCGCCGGTCGAAGGCGTGGCCCGCTTCCGCCATCAGGCGCGAGGCCGCGTCATCGAGCCCGATGCCCGACCTGAAGGCCCGGTCCGACACCATCGCGACGAACGCGTTGGCGAGCGTCACGATGCGGGCCGTCACAAGGGTGGCTTCGCCGGCGAGACCGGCCGGCCCGCCGGTGCCGTCCCAGCGTTCCTGAAGCTGGCGCAGCGTGGCAACGACCGGCCCGTTGAACTCGACATCCTCGAGCACGTCGGCAACGGTGCGGAGGCTGTCGCGCAGCAGGCGCTTCTCCTCCTCGGTCAGCGCCCCGGGCTTGGTCAGCACCGCGCTCGGCACCAGGATCTTGCCGAGATTCATCAGCTTGCCGGCCATCTCGGCCGTCTCCACCAGAACCGGGTCGAGCGCCATCTCCTCGGCGATGGCGCGGGCGACCTCGGCCACGCGCGCCGAATGGTCGGCCGCGAACGGATCGCGGCGGTCGGCGAGCCGCACCAGCACGGTGACCAGATGGCGCTGGGTGCGCTCGCGCCGCTCGCGCTCGGTGACTGCCTGAGTGATGTCCTCTTCAATCACCAGCACGCCGGCCGGCAGATCGGGCCCTTCGGGAACCGGGACATGGTGGGTCAGCACCACCCGCGTCTCGCCGTTGCTGCCGGTGCGCGCCACGTCGCTGAGCTTGGTGTTGCTCTCGCGCGCGGCGCGGTTCAGCCGCTCGACGTGCTCTGCGGCGGCGGGGCCGAGCACGGCGGCGACGGTCTTGCCCAGCATGTCGTCCGCGGCGACGCCCGCGCGCTCGGCGGCGGGACGGTTGGCGAAGCGATAGCGGTTTTCCGCGTCGACGATGGCGATGGCGTTCGGCTGGCTGTCCGTGACGAGCTGCAGCAGCCGCTTCTGGCTGTCGTAGCGGGCCGCGAGCGCGGCAAGCTCGGCGGCGGCGCGCGACGCCCGGACCGAGGCGCCGTGACGCCACACCGCAGCCAGCGCGACAGCGACCAGCGCCATCGCCAGCAGGAAGAAGATGGTCAGGCGGCGGAGCCGGGCGTCGGTGCCGGCCAGCGCCTCGGCCCGATCGATCTTGGCGATCAGAGTCCAGGGCGTGCCGGCGATGGGCCGCGCCGTCGCCAACACGGGGACGTCGCGATAGTCGCGCCCTTCGGCGAACCCGCCGGGATGCGAAATCGCCCAGGCACCGATCAGCCCGGCGGTGTCCTTGGCGAGCACGTGGGAGAGCGGCTTCGCGCCGTCCCGCGTCGGCGAGAGGTAGGCGACCGCCGCGCCCTGCGGCCGCACGAGCACGTTCTCGGCAGTGGCCCAGGGCTGGCCCGGCTGGCGCAGCAGGGGGTAGAGTGAGGCCCCGACCTGGCGCACGCCGACGACCCGCCCGACGCGCTGGTCCGGCGTATGGTCGCCCTGCACCGCGTAGATCGGCACGGAGAAGGCCATGGCGGGCTCGCCGGCCGCATCCACCCGTATGTCGTCGAGGACGCGGCCAGCCTTCGCGGTTCGCGCGAGCCATTCGGCCAGCGTCCCGGCAATCGGCGGCATGGTGGGGGTCGCCGCCACGATCGTCCCGGCCGAATCGATCAGCGCGATGCCGGCGAGCCCGACGCGCCGCACGTTGGCGTTAACGTCAGGGCCCAGCACCGGGCCGGTGAAGCCCGCACGATCGGCGACGGCACGCAGAAGATTGCGAAGATAGCCCTGTTGGGCCAGAGTTTCGGGCGTCGGCGTCGCGCCCGCCGCGCGGATCTCGGTCATGTAGAGCTGGACCGAGAGGTTGTCGGCGACCGAGCCGAGCGCGCCATACTGCCCCTCGACCCAGTCCTCGACCGCCTGGCTGCGGCTTGCCGCGACGATCCCAAGGCGGGTCTGCCAGGCGCGCAGGTCGCGCGCCCGCTCAGACCGCGTCACGTCGCGCAGCACGAGAAGACCGGCCGCGACAATTGCGACGATGACCAGCCCCGTGAGGGCGATCTTGAGATGAGTGCGCACGAGCAATGCCTTAAGCCGGCAAGGTTAGGAGACGGTAAACGCCGCCGCAACCGCCGCCCGTCCGCCCGCCTTTCACCAGCCCTTAACCAGGGCGGCCGCAGGATAGTGGCATGACCCGCGCCCTCCGCCCGGCCGTCAGGCGGCTCGCCGCCGTGCTCCTCTTCGCCGCCGCGCTCGCGGCCGGACCGGGCGCTGCGCCGGCCCGTGCGGGCGACGCGCACCCGCCGATCTTCGGCACGGTCACGGTCGAATCGCACACGATCTCGCTCTTCCCGAAATGGACCTGGATGCTGCAACGCTATCTGGCCGAGGAGCCGAGCGAAGCCAAGCCCTGCGTACCGGACGGAAGCCCGCGCTCCTGCGCGCTCCAGCGGTGGCGGGACTATCTCACCGGGCTGAAGTCGGCGAGCCGGATGGACCAGCTCCGCGCGGTGAACCGCTTCGCCAACTACGCGCCCTACGTGACCGACTGGGTCAACTATCACGTCGAGGACTACTGGGCGACGCCGCGCCAGTTCCTGGCGCTCGACGGCGATTGCGAGGACTACGCCATCATCAAGTACATGTCGCTGCGCACGCTGGGCTTTTCGGACTCGGACCTCCGCCTTGTCGTGCTGCAGGACCTCAATCTGGGCGTCGCGCATGCCATCCTGGTCGTCTATCTCGACGGGGTGGCGTGGGTGCTGGACAACCAGGTGCCCGAGGTGGTGCGCGCAGATTCGATCCACCACTACCGCCCGATCTACTCGCTGAACGAGACGACGTGGTGGCTGCACCGCGCCCTGCCCGACACGCGCTACTTCACCGCGGCGCGCTGAGCGGACCGGCCGGAGCCGCGACGCGGGGCGATTTCGCTTGCTGGCGCAAATGCCTTATTCTCCGCGCGGCGTGGCGAAGAAGCGGCGCGAAGGAAGGACCGGGGTGAGCGAGACGACCACGTCGCCTGAGCGCAGCCACGCGCAGGGCATGGCGGCGCACCAGCGGGCGCCGGCCGCGCTTCCGGGCCGCTCGACCTTCGCCGCCGACTTCGAGACCGTACTGCTCGGCGCGCTGCGCCTCTCCGACGTCGCGATCGTCGTGCTGGCCGGCGTGTTCGCCTTCTGGCTGCGCTACGGCGCGACCGAGCTGCCGCCGAACCCCTATCTGGTGGCGATCGCCATCGCCGCGCTCCTGATGGCGAACTACGCCCATTTCGCGCACATCTACCGCCTGCCGGCGCTCCGGCGCGTGCTCGCGGGCTACGGCGCGCTCGCCACCGCCTGGCTCGGGGTCGCGGTCACGCTGGTCGCCATCGCCTACCTCACCAAATCGTCCGATTTCTACTCGCGCCTCTGGTTCGTGATGTGGGTGGCGCTCGCCCTCGTCACGCTGTTCCTGCTGCGCCTCGCCATCGCCGACCAGGTGCGGACCTGGATGCATGAGGGCAAGCTGACCCGGAACCTGGTGATCGTGGGCGCGGGCGAGCACGGCCAGAAGCTGGTCGAGCGGCTCGCCCTCCACCCCGACCCGTCGCTCCGCGTGCTCGGGCTGTTCGACGACCGCCACACGCGCGTGCCCCCCGAGGTACTGGGCGTTCCTCTGCGCGGAACGGTGAACGATCTTCTGCTGTTCGCCCGCCGCCACCGTGTCGACGAAATCATCATCGCGCTGCCTTGGCGGGCGGGGGCGCACCTGATCGAGCTCTTGTCGCGGTTGCGGTCGGTGCCGGCCGACGTCAAGCTGTGTCCCGAAATCTTCGACCTGGAGGTGCCGGCCATCGGGTTCAGCGCGGTCGCGGGCCTGCCGCTGCTCAACGTGTTCGAGCGCCCCCTCGGGGGCTGGTCGCACGTCGTGAAGGCGATCGAAGACCGCGCGCTCGCCGTGCTGCTGTTCGTCCTCGCCTTGCCGCTCAACCTCGCGATCGCGCTCGCGATCAAGCTGGACAGCCCGGGCCCCGTGCTGTTCCGCCAGACGCGCTACGGCTTCAACAACGAGGAGTTCACTGTCCTCAAGTTCCGCACCATGCGCGACGACGCCCCGGCGACGAGCGCAACGGCCGACGAGCTGCGCCAAGCGACCAGGGCGGATGCGCGCGTGACGCGCGTGGGCGCGTTCCTGCGGCGCAGCTCGCTCGACGAGCTGCCGCAGCTCTACAACGTCCTGCGTGGGGAGATGTCGCTGGTCGGGCCGCGCCCGCACGCGGTGCCGCACAACCAGCAATACGCCGCGCTGATCGGCGGCTATCTCGGACGCCACCGGGTGAAGCCCGGCATGACCGGCTGGGCGCAGGTGCATGGGCTGCGCGGCGAGACGTCGAGTCCGGAGCGGATGCGCCGCCGCGTCGAGTACGACATCTATTACATCGAGCATTGGTCCTTGTGGCTCGACCTTAAGATCCTGGTCCTCACCCTGTTCGTCGGATTCGTGAACGAGAATGCCTACTGAGCCGCTCGCCCGCGGCGGTGCGGAGCGGCCCGGCGGCGCGATCGCGTTCTGGGGCCTTGTCTCCGTGCTTGCCGTGGCACCCCTGCCCTACGGCGCGAACCGCCCGTGGGCGTGGAGCCTTCTCGCGCTGCTGGCCGGCGCGCTCGTGGTCGCGTGGGCGGCGGCCGCCTGGCACGACCCCGCCGCCTGCCCCATCGGTTGGCGGCGCCACGCCTTCCTCACCGTGCCATTCCTCGCCGTCATCGCCTGGGCCCTGTTCCAGGCATCGAGCCTGTCGCCCGCCGACTGGCACCACCCCCTGTGGCGCGAAGCGGCGGCCGCGCTCGGAAGGCCGCTCGCCGGCGCCATCGCCCTCGATCCCGACCTGGCGCGCGAGGGAGCGATGCGCCTCGCCGCCTACGGCGCGATCTTCTGGATCGCCATGCAGCTCGGGCGCGACACCGTGCGGGCGCGCCAAGTGACCTGGGCGGTGGTCATCGTCGGGCTCGTCTACGCGATCTACGGCCTCGCCATCCAGCTCGGGCACGACCGCACCATTCTGGGCGAGCCCAAATGGGCCTATCCCGACGATTTGACGAGCACGTTCGTCAACCGCAACGCCTATTCGGTGCAGGTCGGGCTCGCGCTGCTCTGCACCGTCGCCCTGCTGGGCGAGACGACCCGCCCGCCCGGCGGATACCGGCTCGGTACGCGGACGGGGCTGATCCGGACACTCGACGCCCTGCCGCCCGCCGCCTACTTCCTGGCCGCCGCCGCGCTCACCCTGGCCACCGCCCTGGTGCTTACCCATTCGCGGGGCGGGCTGGGGGCGATGGTCGGCGCGGTGGTGGTGATGGCGGGCGCCGCCGCCCTGCGCTCGAACGAGTCCAGCCGCCGGCGCGGCCTCGCCCTTGTCGTCGGCGCGTTCGCCGCCGGGATCGTCGTGCTGTCGATCAGCGGCGGCTTCCTGCTGGCGCGGATCGAGATGGGGCTGAACGGCACCGGCGGACGCGCCGCGATCCACGCGCTGGCGCTTCGCGTGATCGGCGAGGCGCCGTGGACCGGCACCGGGCTCGGCAGCTTCGCCGGGCTGTTCCGCATGTATCGCGACAGAACTTTCGACTGGACAGGCCCGCCCTTTGTCCACGCCCATAGCGTCTACCTGGAGCTCGCGGCCGAGCTCGGCGTACCGGCCGCCGTGGTGCTGTTCGGCATCTGCGCCGCGATCGCCGCCATGTGCCTCGCCGGCGCGCGGCGCCGACGCCGGGCGCGGATCTACCCTTGCCTGGGGCTCGCGGCGACAGCGCTGGTCGGCCTCCAGGGGCTTTTCGATTTTGCCGCCGAGATCCCGGCCGTGGCGGTCACCTGGCTGGTGCTCGCCGGCGTCGGCTATGCCCAGTGCTTCCGGTCCAGGCCGACGGCGCACCGCGCCGCCTCCGTCGTCTATTTCAGGGAAAGATAGGCCTGGTCGAACCGGGCGCGCGCCTGGGGCTCCGCCGCCAGGACGGCACGCACTGGGCCGAGGGCGAAGTGGCGGCGCGCGAACGAAGCGAGTTCGCCCGGCGCCTCGCGTCCGGCAAGGCGGATCTGTTGGTCGAGCAACGCCCGCTCCGACGCGCCGAGCCGGGCCCGGGCGGCGTAGCCGAGCGCGAGGCGCGGCACCACCAGCGCCCCATCGGCGGGCGCGGTCCGCACCGCCATGCGCCAGGCGGGACCGACCGCGCCGGGATCGGTGCCGCGCGCGACGAGAGCGTAGGCCAGCCCGGTCCAGATGAAGGGCCGGTCGGGCGCGGCCCCGAGCGCGAGGCGCGATACCCGGATCGCCTCGTCGAGCACGGCACGACCCGCGGGCGTGGCGACGCCGAGCGCCTGGGCCCTGTGGAGGGCGAGCGCCGCAATGTCGGCCTCGGTCGCGGCGGTTTCGCGCCACGCGTCCTGCCGGTTGGCGAGCGCGGCCGCCACCTGGCCCGCTGTGGGCCCCGGCGCGCGGGCGAGATCGGCGACGATGGCGTCGTAGGGCGCGAGGTCGGCATGGTCGACCGCGCGCGGCAGGGCGAAGGCGAACAGCGCCGCGCCGCCGAGCACCGCCACCACGGCGGCAATGCGAGCGCGGGGGGCGCGGGCCACGCCCCTACTCCGTGTAGTACTTGCTGTGCTGGTCGGATGAATAGTAGTAGGCCGAGTCGCGATAGCCGTAGCGCGCCTGCTTGGACACGTCGACCTGGGACAGCACCAGCCCGGTCAGCGGCGCGCCGGCATCGACGAGCTGGCGCATGCCGGCGATCGCGGTCTCGCGCCGCGTCTTCTCCCAGCGCACCACGTAGAGCGCGTGGTCGACATGGCGGGCGAGCAGCAGTGAGTCCGATACGGCGAGCAAAGGCGGCGAATCGATCATCACCAGGTCGTAGAGTTCCTGGAGATGGCCGAGCAGCGCCCGCATCTTGGCCGAGCCGATCAGATCGGCCGGGTGCGCGACGTGGCTGCCGCCCGCGATGTAGTGGATGCCCGATCGGGGATCGATCTCGATGACGTCTTCGAGCTGGACGTCGCCGGCGATGTAGTCGCTGAGCCCGATCTCGTTCGGCTGGCCCAGCATTGCGTGTAAGGTCGGGTGGCGCATGTCGCCGTCGACCACGATGCAGCGCTGGCCCGACCGGGTGGCGAGCGCGGCGAGCGACAGGGTGAGCGCGCTCTTGCCCTCGCCCGAAACCGCCGAGGTGATCAGGACAGTTTTCGGCGGGTTATCCGGGTCGGACAGCATCAGCCCCGTGCGGATGGATCGCACCGCCTCGGAATAGGCCGAGCTCGGCCGGTCGAACGCCGTCTGGTGCGGCGGCCGGCGCCGGTCGCGCCGACCGAGGCGCGGAGTGGCGCCGAGCACGGGAAGCCCGGTCGCGCCCTCGAGCTGACTGACGCTGCGGAAGCCCGAGTCGAGGAATTCGAGGATCAGCGCCAGTGCGACGCCGACCACGAGCGAGACCAGGAACGCGGCCAAGATCATCAGCCGCTTCTGCGGGTAGAACGGCCAGAGCGGCGCGGTTGCGCGGGAGATGACGCGGGCGTCGGGCCGCTCCATCTCCTTGTCGAAGACGCTGGTCTCCTTGTAGCGCGCGAGAACCGTCTGATAGAGCTGCTGGTTCGCCTTCACCTCGCTCGACAGCGTGCGCAGCGTGACCTCGGCGTTGTTCTGGCGGGAGATCTCGCCTTCCAGACGCCGCGCCTCGCTGTTGAGGTTGCGCACCCGCGCCCGGGCGATCTGCACGTCGTTCTCGAGCCCCATGGCGAGCTTCTGGGTCTCGGAATTGATCTTGAGCCGCAAGTCGCGGAGTTCGCTCTCGGCGAGCGCGAGCGTCGGGTGGCCCTCGCGCAGCGTGGTGCGGAGCTGGGCGATCTTCTGCAGGACGGTAGCCTCCTGCTCCTGCAACCTCTGGATCAGGGGCGAATCGAGGATGACGGCGGCGGTGTCGATGCCCTGGCCGCCCTTCGCGCGCAGCGACTGGAGCTGCTCGAGCTTGGCTTCCGCCTCGGCCTGCTTGGTGCGCGCGGAGACGAGGTCGGCGTTGAGGTGGACGAGCTGCTCCTGCAGCACGTTGGCCCCGCCGGCCTCCACGATGCCCGACTTGGCACGGTACTCATCGAGCTTGCGCTCGGAATCGACGACCTTTTCCTTCAGCTCGTTCACCCGCCGGTCGAGCCAGGCGCTTGCCTGGGTCGTCGCGCTGGTCTTCGCCGCCTGCTGGTCGGCGATGTAAAGCTCGGCCGTCGTGTTGGCTGCGCGCGCCGCGAAGTCGGGATCGCTCGAGGTGTACTCGATGGTGATGACGCGCGAGCGCGAGCTGGGCAGGACGGTGAGTCCAGCGAGGTAGGCGTCGGTCATGCTCTCGTGCATGGCCTTGCGCTTCTCCTCCTCGCTCATCCCGAGCCAGGGCGACGGCTTCTTCTCCGCCACGTCCGCGCCGAACAGGCTCTTGATCGCCGCCTTGGCGAGGCCCGCGAGGCTTTCATGCGGCGTCGCAAGCTCCGCGTTGAAGAGCTGGCTGTGGTAGAGATCGAGCTTGTCGACTGCCTGGGAAGCGAGGTGGCGCGACCCGATGATCGCCGCCTGGGTATCGTTCGTGTAGTAGTCGGGCGTGAGGCCCTGCGCCACCAACTCGATGTTCACCACGTTCTGCCGGTTGCCTTCCAGCACGACCGCCGACTGGGCGAGGTAGAGGGGCGTAATCTGGCTTACCATCAGCGCCGCAATGGCGGTGCCGAGGAAGGCCATCCCGCCCACCAGGACCATGCGGCGGCGCAGGCCGCCCAGCAGGCGGCGCGGATCGAGCCCGTCGGCCTCACCCGGCATGGTGAATGGGGCAGCGTCGGAGGGCGGCTCCCGACGATGGAGCGGCAGACGCGTGATCGATGACATGTTGATTGGGGACTCCTGAACCCGACCGCGCCGCCTCCCCCGGCCACTACGCAGCGGTGTGTTGAATCTGTGTCAAACCTACAAATTTCAAGGGGCGTGGGCCAGGAATAGCTGGCCAAGACCCGCTAAAACAGCCTTCTCATCACCTCGACGCTATCGCCCGGCAGCACCGGCTGGTCGAGCGTTTCCGAGAGCTCGTGAACCCCTTCGTTCGTCTCGCGGACGATCGTCACCGGCGCGAACCGCGCCCGGCGCGTATAGCCTCCAGCGATCGCCACCGCCCGCCGCACCGTCAGCCCTGCGACATAGGGATAGCTGCCGGCGCGATTCACCTCACCATAGATGTAGAAAGGGCGATAATTCTGCACCTCCACCGTTACCCGAGGGTTGACGATGTAGTGGGCATTGAGCTCCGTCCGGATTTTTTCTTGAAGCTCGGGCGCGGTGAGCCCCTTGGCATGCACCTGGCCCAGCAGCGGGTAGGCGATGTTCCCCGAGCCGTCGACGTCGAACTGGCCGGATTCCTGCGGCTGGCCGAACACGGTGACCTTGAGCTTGTCTCCCGGACCCAGCCTGTAGGCCGAAATATCCTGCGGGACCGAGCGGGTCGCGACCGGGCCCGCATCGTTCGCAGCCCCCGAGGCGCCGAACATGTTGCAGCCGCCGAGCGCCAGCATCGCCGCCAGCACCGCCACGACCACCCCAACGCGCCACGGGGCGGGTCGGGCGTTGTGCGCGCACCGTCTCCTCGCTCCGTCCGTTAACATCTACCTCTCATCGCACCCCTTTATTCCGGCGGCGCCTTGCGGGGACATAAAGGCTGCCGGTAATGAAATCGCAAGCAAAGAAAGCTGCGGCGGCGTCTTTCGTCACATAATCCGCTACAGATGCTCACCGAGCGCCAGCGTCATGGTCTGGTCGGTATAGCCGGACCCCGCAATGGTCGAGTCGCGCCGGGTCACACCCACTTCGAGGCGCGCATACCATCGGCTGCCGATTGAATAATTCAACGAGACGGTGCCGTTGGTCAGCGTGTCGGTGCGCTGCGGCCCGCCCTGGTACTCCTGGTCCGAATAGCTGCCACGCATCGAGACGATCAGGTTGTCGAGATACTCGTAGTCGACGCCGATCGTGCCCTCGGTGACCAGAATGCCGGAGACGCCGGGGGTGGTCGTCTCGTCGACCCGCCGGACGACGTTTCCGATCACGGTGACGAGAGCGGTCGGATTCCACAAAAGCCGCCCGCTGATCGACGGGCCGCCGATCGTCGCGAAGCTCGGCTCGTCGAAGCTTTGGCGCAGGTAGCCGACGCCGATCTCGAAGAAAGTCTGCGCGGTCGCGTCGTAGGTAAGGCCGGCCTCGATGCGGACGCCGTGCGAACCCTGCAGCAGCCCCGAAGAATCTATTCTCCGCGCGTAGTCGCGCGTGTTGTAGCTCGGCTCGATGTAGGCGGTCGTGCCGGGGCTGAACTCGTAGCCCGTGCGGACCGCGACCGTCGTCTCCACCCGGTCGCCGTCCGGCGTGGTCACCGGGTCGCCGCCCGAGTTGGTGTAGTCGGCGCGGTCGAGCCGGGCGGCCAGCAGGATCGCATCGGGCTGGTAGCGCGCGTCGCCGTGCACCGTTATCGCGTCGGTGATCATCGGCGACGTGGTCGGCCCACCCGGGTTGTCGGGCGTGCCGCGCGGCACCTGGGTGCGGGAGGCGGCGGCGTTGCCGGTCGCCGTCAGACTGTCGGTCACGTCGATCCGCCCGCCGCCGTCGAACCGGTAGTTCTCGTAATCCTCCGTGGCGTGGCTCAGGTGGCGGCCGATATCGCCGCTCAGCCCCAGATGGGCCTCGTGGTTCACCCAATCCGATGCGATCTGCAAGCTGGGACGCAGGTTGAAAATCTCGTCGGACTGCGCGCCGTTCTCGGTGCGGAAGATGTTCGAATCGTAAGTGACCGCCGCCTCGGTTGTCGGGTGGACGATAAAGCTCGCGAGCGGAGAGCTCTTGTTCTCGTGCGTCCGCTTGTCGATCAGCCCGACCTCGCAGAGCACGTCGTCCAGCTCGAGTCCGATGGGGGTGAACTCGGGGCGCGGCCGCCCCGTCACCGATTCGCCGAGGGCCTGCTGGGCCTGGGCCGCGGCCGGCATCGTCACGGCGAGGGCGGCTGCGAGCGCCACGAGAAGCGCACCGGTGCGGCGCGGCTGGGGCGGCGGCGGCCGCCGCCTCATGCCCGCACCCGGAGCCATGTCAGCTTTCGCTTGCCTGGTCCGTGTTCTGGAACACCGGCGGCGGCAGGTCGAGCGGCACCACGGCGCGCTGTACCGGGCCGGCGGCGGGCGCGATGTTCTGCAGCGCGGCCAGGGCGCCGGCGGCCTGGAGCGCTGCGGCCGCGGCGGCGTCGATCTGCGCCTCCATCGCGAGGCGCTCCTCGATCGGCGTAAGGGCCTGCCGCGCCTTCTGGCCGAGGCGGAGGTCGCCCGGCCCGTGCGCGTTCTCGACCAAAAGCCCGGCCAGATAGGTGGGCACTCCACCCATCGGCGCGAGCTCGATATGGATCTTGCCGTTCACCGGCATCACCTCGATCACCACCGCGCCGCCCTTTTCGGCGCGCGACGATGCGCCGCTGGCGCCGGCACCGGCCAGCGTCGCGTCGTCCATCCACTCGTCCGGATGCGAACCCATCACCTCGCTCGGCACGTCGTTCGCCGTCACGATGTGGCCAAACGAGGCGGCCGTGTGCGCCGCGTCGCCGACCGCCTTGGTCATCAGCACGATGCGGAACGGGCCAGCGCCGGAGACGGGAATGTCGATCGTGTGGATGCCCGAGACGCCGTCGCGCAGCACGCCTGTGGCGGCCTCGGTGCGCCGTGCGGCAAGCTGGCCGGTAAGGCGCGGATCGCCCGCGGCGACCCGCACAAAGCCGGGTGCCGGCTGGTCGCCCTTTCCGCCGAAATCGAAAGCCGCCAGGGAGCGGCGCGGCACGAAGGCAGGGTCGACGCTGAGCTTGAGCACGTGCGTGCGGTCGAGCGCGCCGCGCGCCATCTGCGTCACCCGGTCGAGTGCCTGGAGCATCGCGGCGGCGTCGGGCGTGCCGCCGGCGGCACCGGCGGGATGCAGCAGCCCGATGAGCTGGACCGCGCGCCGCACAACCTCATGCGGGTCGACACCGGGCCCGAACCAGGCGTGCAGCGCGACCAGGCCGGGGGCCGCGCCGGTGCGTGCCCCGTCGAGCACTGGGGCCGGCGGCGGGGGCTGCGGCGGCCCCGGAGGCACGCCGAGGACGGTCGGCGGCGCCGCGGGCCCCGGGCCGACGACCTGCTGCGCCGCGGCCGGGCCAGCCAAACCAGCGGCAAGGACGAACAGCCCCGCCGCGGCGAGCGTCGCGAGGTCCCCAAAGATGCGTCGTGACATGCCCCGTCCCTTGGAATACCACGCGGCGTCGCTGCGGAATTCTCCACGCGCCGCCCTGCCACCGCGCCCAATATGCACCGATTTTGCAACCGATTTCCGCCCCATATGGTGACCGAATACCATTTACGAGCGGTAAGCGTCGCCGGGTTCGGCCAGGATCGCGAGGCCCCGCGCCACCAGGTCCGCGGTCGCGCGATCGAGATCGGCCCCGATTCGCTCGCGCCCCGCCTCGGGGAAGGCGGCGGCGAACAGCTCGGTCAATTCCGATGCGGTCCGCGGCTCGGCGAGTAGCCGCCAGAGCGCGCTGGTCACGGCGTCCAGGTAGAAGACCTCCTGGCTCGCCGGCTCGACCAGGAAGGTCTCGTCGTCGATCACCGTCTCGCCGATCGCGGGATTGCGGAGATAGCGGGGTGCGGCCTCAGCCATGGCGGGCACCGGCGGGCTCGGCCGCGTCGGCGGCGACGAGGTGGCGCGCCGCCAGCCGGCTCTCCGCATAGGAAAGCCGCACGACCGGCACCAGGCGTGCCAGCCGCTCGAGTGCCTGGAGGAGGGCCGCGGCAGGCCGGCCACCGGCATAGCAGTGCGGCACCAGCGCGCGCACCGCCGCCGCAGGGGCCATGCGCTCGACCCCGACCTTCCCCACCGCCTCCGCGCCGCGCGCCAGAACGGCGATCCCGGCGAGGGGGGCCAACGCGCCGAGTGGCGCCTGCTCGCCCGGGCGCATGCGGAGGTAGGCGGCGATCTCGCCGAAAAAGGTCGTACGGTCCGCAATGAACCGGGCGTAGCCGGGGTCGCTTTCCACCGGCAGCGGCAGGCGCGCCTTGGGGGCGAGGCCGAACGAGACGGCCTCGGCCGTTCCGACCGATTCGGCGATTCGGATGCCGATTCGGTCGTCGCCGAACAGCGCATGCCCCGAGGCGGCGAGCATCAGCGCGACCGTGGATTTGCCGGCGCCCGAATCGCCGACCAACGCGACGACGCCCGCGCCGAGCCGGGCCGCGCCCGCGTGCAGACAGACGAGCGACGGATCGCGACCGACGAGGACCATGACCAGCGCGCCGGCGAGCCCGTTGGCCGCATCGCGCGGATTGTCGAAGGACAGGGGCGCGCCGAATGCGCCCGACACCAGATATTCGCCGCCGGCGCCGCGGCTCAGCGCGATCTCGGGCGATTCGCCGGGCGCGGCCGGCGCGCGCTCCCAGCCGGACAGGAACAGATCGAGCTCGGCGAGGACGGGCGCGGCTTCCGGGCCGCCGACGACGATTGGCCGCGACGGCGGGCCGAGTCTCCAGGCGGCGTCAGCGCTCTTCGGTGACGTTCTCGCGCGGCGCATGCTTGGAAAGGATCCGCTGCAGGGTGCGCCGGTGCATGTTGAGGCGGCGGGCCGTTTCGGAGACGTTGCGGTCGCACTGCTCGAACACGCGCTGAATGTGCTCCCACCGCACCCGGTCGGCCGACATCGGGTTCTCGGGAGGCGGCGGCAGCGAATGCTCGCGGGCGAGCAGCGCGGCCTCGACCTGGTCGGCATCGGCCGGCTTGGCGAGATAGTCGAGCGCGCCCGCCTTCACCGCGGCGACCGCCGTCGCGATGTTGCCGTAGCCGGTCAGCATGACGATGCGCGAATCGGGCCGGGCCGCGCGCAGCGCCGTCACCACGTCGAGGCCGGAGCCGTCCTCGAGACGAAGGTCGAGCACGGCATAGGCCGGCGGCACGGCCCGGGCGGCGGCGATGCCGTCCGACACGGACTGCGCGGTTCGCACGTCATAGCCGCGCCGCTCCATGGCACGGGCGAGGCGGGCGAGGAATGGGGCGTCGTCGTCGACGATCAGGAGCGAGCGCTCGGCGGTCCGCTCGGTCCGGGGGACTCCTGCGTCTGGGTCATGTCGTTCGGCTTTCTTCCGGCGGGAACAGGGCGGGTTGATCCGCCTCGGCTGCCTCCAATATGGAGCGATTCCAGCGGACTGCAACCTCTGCCCCGCCTTCGGGCCGGTTGGCGAAGGAGACGCGGCCCCCGGTCCGGCGCAACAAGGTCTGGGCGATGAAGATGCCGAGCCCCATGTGCGCGGCTCCGTCGCGCCAGCCCGAAACGTAGGGCTCCCCTAGCCTTTCCATGATTCCGGGCTGGAAGCCCGGCCCGTCGTCAGACACCACTACCGAGACCTGCTCGTTGTCCCAGCTCGTCGCGACCTCGACCGTGTCGGCCGCCACCTGGACCGCGTTCTGGATCAAATTTCCGAGACCCTGGAGCAGTTCGGCCGAGCGCAGCACCTGGGGCTCGTCCGAGGTGACCGTGTCGAGCGGGCCGGCGTCGAACTGCAGGCGCGTCCCCTTGTTCCCGTAGGGCGCCGCGGCGAGCTCGACCACGGAGGACATCGGCAGGCGGAGGAACTGCTCCTCGCTTTCCGGCTTCGCGGCGAGGCGAGCCAAAATGTCGCGGCACCGCGCCGCCTCGCTCAGCAGAAGCGCGACGTCCTCGCCGATGGGGCTGTCCTGGGGCACGTCGCGCGCGATCTCGCGGGCGACGACCGAGATGGTGCCAAGCGGGCTTCCCAGCTCGTGCGCGGCGGCGGCGGCCAGCGCCCCGAGGGCGGAAAGCTGGCGCTCGCGCGACAGGGCGAGCTGGGCCGCCGCCAGCGCGTCCTGCATGCGCCGGGCCTCGGCCGCGACCCGCCAGGCGTAGGTGGCGAAGAACACGATGCCGAGCCCGAGCGCCGTCCAGATCCCGAGCACGTAGACCAGCGGCAAGGCAAGACCGCCGCCCTGCCACGGCAGCCGCATGTGAACGACCGCGAGCACGCTGATCGCCGCAACCGACAGCACGCTCAGCACGACCGTCGGGCGCGCGCCCAGGATCGTCGCCGAGACCGACACCGGCGCGAGCAGCAGCACGGCGAACGGGTTCTGCAGCCCGCCGGTCAGGAACAGCAGCACCGAAAGCTGGACGATGTCGTAGGCGAGGAACCATGCCGCCGCCGCTTCGGAGAGGCGCACCGCGCGCGGCCGCTCGAGCATCGCGACGGTGACGGCGAGATTCACCGCCGCCGACGCGCCGATCACGATCAGGCAGGCGCCGAGCGGCAGGTGGTATTCGAGCCCGTAATGCACCACCATGATGGCCAGCGCCTGGCCGACCACGCCGACCCAGCGAATGGTGGTGAGGGTGCGGAGCCGGACCCGACCCGGCTCGGCCGGCTGCGCTTCGATGCGCCCCATCAGCGGCGGGCCCAGGCTGGCCGATCCTCTGGGCGCCGTCTCACGCGATCAGGAAGGTTTCGAACGCCTTCTCGGTGCGGCGCGACGGGAAGCCGCCGCGCACCGCGCCCGGGCGCAGGTCGCGGTAGAAGGTGCGGAACCCCTCGCCCAGCGGGCGCGAGTTGGGCACCGAGAGCCACAGCCGGAGCAGGTGGCGCCTGCGCTCCTGCTCGGGCCAGTCGCGAAACTCGGTGCGCGAGTGGAACATGGTGTGGTTGTTGACGAACTGGATGTCGCCCGGCTCGAACATCATGGTCAGGCGGAACTCGTCGGAATTGGCGATCGCGTCGAGCAGGTCGAGCGCCTCGGCCTGGACTGCGGTCAGGCGCGGCACCTCGGGCATCGCCTGGGCGTTCCTGATGTGGCCGCGCACGTAGCGGCTGGCGAACCTGCCGGCGGTCATCGAGAACACGGTCTGCTGGTAGTAGGGCTTCATGCCGGCCGGCTCCTGCCCCTGCCAGGACCAGTACATCGGCTGGTACAGCACCTCGACCAGGTCGGGTCGGCGGCGCAGCATCTCGTTATGCACGGCCACCGCGCTGGTCAGGTGGCTGAGCCCGCCCTCGCGCGCGACCTGGAGGCAGAAGAGCCCCGTCACGTCGCACGAATCGCAGTGGCAGGACAGCTCGGCCGACGAGGTGTAGCCGCGCCCGCGCGCCGAGTTGACGTCGACGCCGAGGTCGCGCACGTCGCCCAGCACGTCACCCGCCATCGACTGGGTGACCGCCGTGCCGAGATAGAGCCCGAGCCCCCAGTAGATGAACTTGAGGTCCGGCTTGTCGTAGCGGGCGGCCGGAAAGCCGCGCAGGAGGCGGAGGCCCGGCCCGTTCTCGAGCTCGTCCAGCGTGCGCGCGAGCTCGGCGGAGAGGGTCGGCAGCGGAAAGTCCTCGCGCGCGAGATCGGCCGGCGTGCGGCCGAGGCGCTTGGCGAACGCGAGCGCGTCGCCGATCTCGGCGATCTCCGCCTCGGTGAAGCGATGGATCCAGCGGTCGGAGCGGGCAAGGTCCGGTCCGCGCCAGTCGGCCGGTCCGGCGATCGGTTGGGGCATGTGGATATCCTCGAACTCGTCCACCGCGATCCTAGCGCCCCCGACGCCCCTCCGCCACCGCCCGGCGGCGCCGCGACCGCGGGCCCGTTGCGAGTTCCCCGTCGCCGTGGTAACCCCGGCATCGGGAAGCGGGGCCGCCGGCGGCGCGAGCGCGATTAACGAAATCGCGAAGCCCAGCGGGCAGCCTTCGGATCGAAGCGCGGCCCGGGATCGTCCCGGAACGTCCCCTGTAGGGTTCCTGCAATGACCAACGATCTTCCGCGCGCCATCGGCGAACAGGCCTTTCCCGGCGAGGACCGGTCGGTCGCCGGGGTGAAGCGCGAGCTCTTGCGCTGCATGGTCGAGGACATGGGGCGCGATCCCGCCTTCGCCTCGCTGCAGGACTGGTTCTACGCGCTCGCCTATTTCGTGCGCGGCCGGCTCAGCGCGGCGCGCATCCGCACCTGGCGGCGCAATTTCGACCAGGATGCGAAGTGGGTGTACTACCTGTCGCTCGAGTTCCTGCCCGGCCGGCTGCTCGCGTCGGGGCTGCGCAACATGGGCCTGCTTCAGCCCTGCACCGAGGCGCTGGCCGAGCTCGGCATCGACATCGAGACGCTCCGCGCGTACGAGGTGGAGCCCGCGCTCGGCAATGGCGGGCTCGGCCGACTCGCCGCGTGCATGCTCGATTCGATGGCAACGCTCGGCTATGCCGGGATCGGCTACGGCATCCGCTACGAATACGGCATGTTCCGCCAGATGGTGGAGAACGGCGCCCAGGTCGAGCATCCGGAAAACTGGCTGAAATACGGCAACCCGTGGGAGTTCGGCCGCCCCAATGTCATGTACCCGGTGCATTTCAACGGCCATGTCGCCCAGGTGCACAACTGGCGCGGCGAGCTGGAATGCCACTGGGTCGGCACCGACGACATCATGGCGATGGGCTATGACATCCCGGTGTTCGGCTACGACAACGACACGGTCTCGACCATCCGGCTGTGGTCGGCCAAGGCGACGACCGATTTCAACCTCGACTACTTCAACCGCGGCAACTACATCGAGGCGGTCCAGGCGAAGAGCGAGTCGGAAACCGTCTCCAAGGTCCTCTACCCGTCCGACACCACCGACATGGGGCGCGAGCTGCGCCTGAAGCAGGAGTACTTCCTGGTGTCGGCATCGCTGCAGGACATCCTGTCGCGCTTCGGGAAAAAGCACGGCGCGATCGAGCGGCTGGCCGACAAGGTGGCCATCCAGCTCAACGACACCCACCCCTCACTCGCCGTGCCGGAGCTGATGCGCATCCTGCTCGACGAGCGTCGCATGTCGTGGGACCAGGCGTGGGACATCACCCAGCGCACGGTCGCGTTCACCAACCACACGCTGTTGGCCGAGGCGCTGGAGTGCTGGCCGGTCGAGCTGATGGCGACGCTGCTGCCGCGCCATCTGCAGATCATCTACGAGATCAACCACCGCTTCCTGCGCGAGGTGACGCACCGCCATCCCGGCGACGTCGCCCGGGTGCAGCGCATGTCGCTGATCGACGATTCCGGCGCGAACCGGATGGTGCGCATGGCGCACGTCGCCTTCGTCGGCAGCCACCGCGTGAACGGCGTGTCGCAGATGCACACCGACATCATGCGCGCCACCACGTTCCGCGACTTCGACGGCCATTTCCCCGGCCGCATCACCAACCTGACCAACGGCATCGCGCACCGGCGCTGGCTCGACGAGGCGAACCCGGAATTCGCCAGGCTGATCGACGGGCGCATCGGCGGTGCGTGGCGGCGCGACCTCGCGGCGATCTCGGCGCTCGCGCCGGCGGCCGAAGACGCGGCCTTCCGCTCCGCTTTCCGGCGTGTGAAGCGCGCCAACAAGGCGCGGCTCGCCGCCGTCATCGAAAAGCGGCTCGGCCTCTGGGTCGATCCCGACTCGATGTTCGACGTGCACGTCAAGCGCATCCATGAATACAAGCGCCAGCTTCTCAACGTGCTGCAGGTCATCGCGCGCTACAACCGCATCCGCCACGCCACGCACGGCGAGGTGGTGCCGCGCACGGTGATCTTCTCGGGCAAGGCCGCGCCGGGCTACGCGATAGCGAAGCGCATCCTGCAGCTCATCAACGGCGTCGCCGACGTGGTGAACAACGACCCGGCGGTGCAGGACCGTCTGAAGCTCGCCTTCATCCCGAACTACGACGTACAGACCGCCGAGGACATCATCCCCGCGGCCGACCTGTCGCAGCAGATCTCGCTCGCCGGGACCGAGGCGTCGGGCACCGGCAACATGAAGCTCGCCCTCAATGGCGCGATGACGCTCTGCACCCGCGACGGGGCGAACGTGGAGATCGCGCGCGCCGTCGGCGACGAGAACATCTACCTGTTCGGCATGGACTACGGCGAGGTCACCGCGCTCCGCCGCTCCGGCGCCTACGACCCCGTGGCAATGATCGAGGCCGATCCCGAGCTGGCCGAGGTGATGGCGATGATCGGCACCGGCTATTTCTCGCCGGACCAGCCGGACCAGTTCCAGCCGATCGTCGATGCCCTCACCACCCAGGGCGACCGCTATCTGCTGGTCGCCGACTTCGCCGCCTACATGGCGACGCAGGACCGGGTGGACGCCGCCTATCGCGACGCCGAGGACTGGTCGCGGCGCGCCATCGTCAACGCCTCGCACATGGGCGGCTTTTCGGCCGACCGGCTGGTCGGCGAGTACGCCGAGAACGTCTGGGACACCGAGTCGGTGCACATCGAACAGCCGACCCGCGAGTTCGCGTAGCGCCGCCCGCGGCCCGGGCTGGCGCGGCTAGCGGGCGTTGCGGCTGTCGCGCAGATCCTGCCACAGCGAGACGAACATCAGGCAGAGGCAGGCCCCGACAATCACGAGGAGCGCCGGCTTCCCGACCGATATCGCGAAGAAGCCGACATAGGCGACCGCGAGCGCGCCGCCCAGGATGATCGAGATCAGGCTCAGCATCGCCGCCCTCCCCTTGCGTCGGCGCGAATTACAGCGCGGTTCGGCCCGGCGCACAAGGGCCGGGCGTCGTCCGACAGCAGGAAAGTGGAGCCGCCGGGCAGGCTACCGGCTGGCGGCTTTGGTCGAGGACGGCTTGACGGCGGCGACGCGCGCGGCGATGGCGCGGCGGGCCTGGGCGAACAGCTTGAGGTCGCGCCCGACCAGCACCCCGCCGGAGGCGAACTTGACACCCATCGGGTTCACCTGCGTGCCGTGTACCAGCACCTCGTAGTGCAGATGCGGGCCGGTGGCGCGGCCGGTCTGGCCGACATAGCCGATCACCTGGCCCTGGTGCACGTGCGAGCCGCGGCGCAGCCCGTTGGCGAAGCGGCTGAGATGGGCGTAGGCGGTCTCGTGGACGGGGTCGTGACGGATGCGGATATAGTTGCCGTAGCCGTGCTCGCGCCCGCGCACCTCGATCACGCCGTTGCCGGCGGCGTACACCGGCGTCCCGGCCGGCGCACCGAAATCGACGCCCTTGTGCTTGCGGGTGAAGCCGAGGATGGGGTCGCGCCGCTTGCCGAAACCGGAGGTGATGCGGATCGCGTCGAGCGGCGTGCGCAGCAGCGCCTTCTTCACGCTTTTGCCGGCCGCGTCGTAGTAGCCGACCGGCCCGTGCGCCGGCTTGAAGCGATAGACCTGATGGCGCACCCCGCCCAGCGTCAGGGCGGCATAGACGATGTCGCCGGTGCGAACGAAGGCGCCGTTCTTGTCGGATATCTGCTGGTAGGTGACGTCGAACGTGTCACCCGGCTGGATGTCACGCTGGAAGTCGACGTCCCACGAGAACAGGTGCACGAGCTGGCCGATCATCTCGGGTTCGAGCCCGGCGCCCGAGGCGGCGGCGTAGAACGACGAGTTGATGGTTCCGGTGGCGCGCGCCAGCGACGACACCAGCGCCTTTTGCAGCTTCTTGGCCGCGAATGCGTCCTCGCCGGTCCGGGTGACGTGCACCGTGTAGTCTTCGCCGGTATCGAGCCGGATGCCGATGAGCTGGCCCGTCGCATGGCCGGTCAGCCGGTCGAAAATCAGCGCCACCTCGTCGCCGGGCGCGAGCGTGCGCGGGTCGTAGACCTTGCGAAGCGCCGCGATGGCCTCGGCGGCCTCGGACTCGTTGGCGCCGGCCTTGACCAGGATGCGGTGAAGCGTGTCGCCACGGGCGGCGTGGCGGACGACGGTGACGTCGGGCGGCAGGGCCGCGTCCATGTCGAGGGGGAGCTGTCCGCCGGGCGGCAGGCTGGCGGTCTGGGGCGCCGCCGCGCCGCTCTTGGACGTCGCGGACTGGGTGGCAAGGACCGTCCCGACCGCAATCAGCGCGATCAGGGCGAATGCGCGGCGCAAGCGCCACTTTGGCTGGGTGCTACCCCCCATGTCCCCCCACTGCCTACCGCGGCATGCGCGGTCCCCGTTTGTTTAGCGGGCAGTGTGAAAATATTTGGTTAACGCGGGGGCACCATGCCGGGGCACGCCGCGGCTTGTCAAGCCGAGTTCCCGCGAATCGTATGGTTTATGGCGCGTTTCCCATAAGATCACGCGCGCGCCTCAGCAGCCGGCGGCATAGGCCTCGCGCCGCGCGTCGGCGGCGCCGCAGAGCACCCCGTCGGGCAGTCGCTCGATGCATTTGGACGAGCCGAAATAGGACGCGCCCGACGCCCGCCCCAGCCGGTGGCCGCGCGCGGCAAGGTTGGCCGCGACCGTGTCGGAATAGCCGTCTTCGAGCACTGGGTCGCCGGACATGGTGATCGACCAGCGCGGCGCCTCGATCGCGGCCGACAGCTCCATCCCCCGATCGCGGAGGTTGGTCAGCACCTGCACGTTCGAGATGGTCTGGGCGGGTCCCCCAGGCGTCGAGAGAAGGTACTTCACCGCCCCCTTCTCGAGCACCATCACCGGGTTGAGCGTGTGCGCCGGCCGCTTGCCCGGCGCCACCTGGTTGGGGTGGCCGGGCTTGGTCGTGAAGCCGGTCATGCGGTTGTTGAGCAGGATGCCGGTGCCGGGATCGACGAAGGCCGAGCCGAACACATGGAACACGCTCTGCACCACGCACATCGCGTTGCCCTTGCCGTCGGCGAGCGCGATGCAGGACGTGCCGCCCTGGGCGCCGGCACGCTTGGGCGCGTCGCCCCGCGCCACCGCCGCCTGGAGCCGCGCGCTCGAACTCGGCCCCGAGCAGCCGGTCGAGCGGCGCCGGGGCGATGCGCGGGTCGGCGATATGGTCGAGCCCCTCGGCGAAGGCGGCGCGCTGGGCGCGGATCAGCGTGTCGATGCGCGTCGCGTCGTCGGCGTTCGCGAGATCGGCGCTCGAAACCCCGCCGAGCGCGTTGAGCTGCAGCAGCATCAAGAGGCCATACGACGTCGGCGGCATCACCTGGACGGTGAGCCCGCGATAGTCGGTCTCGATCGGGCCCGCCCATTCCGGAGCGTAGCCGGCGAAATCCTCGGCCGACAGCAGACCGCCGGCGGCACGGCTCGCCTCGCCGATCGAGCGGGCGATCGGCCCCTCGTAAAATGCCGAAGCGCCGTTCCGCGCGATCAGCCGCAGGCTCTCCGCGAGCGCCGGCTGGCGCAGCACGTGCGCGCGCGCAAGGGGCTCGCCCTCCGGAAAGTAGAGGGCGCGGCAGCCGGGATCGGCCTCGATGTCCTTGCGGAAGAGGTGCAGCGCGGCGGCGAGCACGCGGGACAGCGGATGGCCCTCCTCGGCGAGCAGGATCGCCGGCGCGAACAGATCGGCCCACCCGAGCCGGCCGAACCGTTTGTGCATTTCCTCCCAGCCGCGCACCAGCCCGGGCACCGAGGCGGCAAGGGGGCCGCGCGCCACCATCCCGTTCGGAAACTTGTCGGGCGTCGCGCCGCACGGCGCCGGGCCCGACGCATTCAGCCCATAGGTCTTCCCCGCGGCCGCGTCTCGATAGAGGATGAAGGCGTCGCCGCCGAGCGAGGTCGCCTGCGGGATCACCGTGCAGAGCACGGCGGAGGTGGCGATCATCGCGTCGCAGAGCGATCCGCCGCGCTCCAGCACGCCGAGCCCCGCGAGCGAGGCGAGCGAATGGCCCGACACGACCATCCCCCGCGTGCCATAGACCGGCGAGCGCGCCATGCGCACCCCCGCGAAACTGTCGACCATCGCCGCCTCCCCGTTGCCGCCCCCATTGTGGCCCAGGGCGGCGGACCGCGCAAAGATCGCGTCGCGCAACATCGTGCAGCGCTTTCCGGTGTGCATCGCGTCGCGCAGGAGGTGGATCGCCTCCGCCCGGCAGCCCTACGGGCTCTCTGCCGCCACCTCGGCCGCCAGCATCTCGGCAATCTTGTCGCAGAAGGCGGGCAGGTCGTCCGGATTGCGGCTGGTGATCAGGTTGCCGTCGACCACGACCGGCTCGTCCACCCAGTCGCCGCCGGCATTGACCAGGTCGGTGCGGATGGTGTGGTAGGAGGTGACGCGACGGCCTTCGAGAACGTCGGCCTCGACCAGCATCCACGGCCCGTGGCAGATCACGGCGGTCGGCTTGCCGGTGGCGAGGAAATCGCGCACGAAATTGACCGCGCGCCCGTCGACGCGCATGTGGTCGGGGTTCATCACCCCGCCCGGCACGACCAGCGCGTCATATTCGCCGATCCGCGCCTCGCCGATCTCGCGGTCGACCTTCACGCTGTCGCCCCAATCGGTCTTGTCCCAGCTTCGGATCTCCTTGCCGTCCTTGGGCGAGATCACCTCGATCTTGGCCCCGGCCCTGGAAAGGCGGTCGCGCGGCTCCATCAGTTCGGACCGCTCGTACCCATCGGTCGCGAGAATCGCGATCTTGCGTCCCTTGATGTTCTCCATATCTCCCTCATCCGATTGCGTGGGCAAAACGCGACCCGCGCGCGGCCCGTTCCTCGCGCCGGCGCAAGGGTCACAGGCGGCGCGGCGCGCTTCCGGTGGCGCGCCCTCTGTGGTTCAATGGGGCATGCCGATCATCGAAAAGGATCCGTGGCGCGATCAGTATTTCGAGGGCGTGCCGTGCCCCGGCGACCTCGTGATCCCGACCGACGACATGACGGCGTGGAAGCTGTTCCCCAAGCACCGCTGGGTCTACAACAAGCTGCAAGTGTGCGAATCGCAGGGGCTCGAAGGCGCGCCGCACGGCATCGACCCGCCCTTCTTCCCGGTCTTTTCCAAGCCGATCTACAACATGCACGGCATGGGCATCGGCTCCCGCATCGTGGAAAGCCAGGCCGAGCTCGACCGCGAGGTGCTGCCCGGTTCCATGTGGATGCGGCTCTTGGAGGGCGAGCACGTCTCGACCGACGTCGCGGTGGTCGACGGCGAGCCGAAATGGTGGCGCCACACCATCGGCATGGCGGTCGGCGGCGGCATGTTCGACTACTGGGTTGTGCTGGCCGAGCCGCGCCCCGCCGTGGAGGCGTATTGCGGCGAGTGGCTGCGGCGGAACCTCCGCGGCTATTCCGGCTGCGTCAATTTCGAGACCATCGGCGCGCGCATCATCGAATGCCATCTGCGCTTCGCCGACCAGTGGCCCGACCTCTACGGCAAGGGGTGGCTCGACGCGGTGGTCAAGCTCTACCGCGACGGCACGTGGGATTACGCCGACGGCGACCGGCGCACGGGATACAGCGTGGTGCTGTTCGGCGCGCACGGGCTTCCCTACCGCCACCCCGACCCGGCGCTGATCGACGAAATCCGCGCGATGGACAGCGTCTCGTCCGTTCAGGTGACGTTCCACGAGGACCTGCCCGCCGAGGCGCACGCCATGCCGCCCGGCGGGTTCCGCCTCGCCATCGTTAACGGCTGGGATCTTGAAGCGGGCAAGCGCGCGCGCGAGCGGCTGGCGCTCGCCTTCTGGTCCACGCCGAGCCTCCGCGCCGACGCCCCCGCCCCGGCGGAATGAGGATCGTCGCCGACCTTCCGCGCAAGGTGCGCGAGATCGAAAACGTCTGGATCGCGATGCCGGACGGGGTGCGGCTCGCCGCGCGCATCTGGCTGCCCGAGGACGCCGAGTCGGGCCCGGTGCCCGCCATCCTCGAATACATCCCCTATCGCAAGCGCGACCTGCTGCGCTCGCGCGACGAGCCGATCCACCGCTATTTCGCGGGGCACGGCTACGCCGCGATCCGGCTCGACATCCGCGGCACCGGCGAGTCAGAGGGCGTGCTGCGCGACGAATATCTGCCGCAGGAGCTCGACGACGCCGAGGCCGCCATCGCCTGGATCGCCGCGCAGCCCTGGTGCGACGGCGCGGTCGGGATGTTCGGCAAATCGTGGGGCGGGTTCAACGGGCTGCAGGTCGCGGCGCGCAAACCGCCCGCCCTCAAGGCCATCGTGACGGTCGCCTCGACCGACGACCGCTACGCCGACGACGCGCACTACATGGGCGGCTGCCTGATCAACGAGAACCTTTCGTGGGGCTCCGCCTTCTTCAACCTGATGGCGCAGCCGCCGGACCCGGCTTTGGTCGGCGAGGCGTGGCGGGCGATGTGGCGGGAGCGGCTGGAGGCGGCATACCCCGTCGCCGCCGAATGGATGCGCCATCCGGCGCGCGACGCCTACTGGAAGCACGGGTCGGTTTGCGAGGATTTCGCCGCCATCGAATGCGCCGTCTATGCCGTGGGCGGCTGGGCCGATGCCTACACCAACGCGATCCCGCGCCTGCTCGCCGGGCTCTCCTGCCCGCGCAAGGGGCTGATCGGTCCGTGGGGCCACCAGTACCCGCAGGACGGCGTGCCCGGGCCGGCCATTGGCTTTCTGCAGGAGACCCTGCGCTGGTGGGATCGGTGGCTGAAGGGCATCGACAACGGCATCATGACCGAGCCGATGCTGCGCGCCTGGATGCAGGAGAGCCTCGTCCCCCGCCCCGACTACGACACGCGCCCCGGCCGCTGGGTGGCGGAGGAACACTGGCCGTCGCCCCGCATCGCGCCCCGGACGTACGCCTTCGGGCGAGGGCGGCTTGGCGACGCGGCCGAGGACGCGGCGCTTGGCATCGCCTCGCCGCCATCGACGGGGCTCGCCTCCGGCGCCTGGTGCGGCTTCGGCGCCAAGGGTGAGATGCCGACCGACCAGCGCATCGACGACGGGCGGTCGCTGACCTTCGATTCCGACCCGCTGGCCGAGCCGATCGAAATCCTCGGCGCGCCGATCGTCGAGCTGGAACTCGCCGCCGACCGGCCGCAGGCGATGGTCGCGGTGCGGCTCTGCGAGCTGCACGCCGACGGCACGTCGGAGCGCGTGACCTACGGGCTCCTCAACCTTGCCCACCGCGGAGGGCACGAACGCCCGGAGCCGCTGGTGCCGGGCGCGCGCACGTGCGTGCGGGTCCAGCTCAACGATGCCGCGCACCGGTTCGCCGCCGGCCACCGCCTCAGGGTCGCGATCTCGACCGGCTACTGGCCCATCGCCTGGCCATCGCCCGAGCGCGCGACGCTCACGATCTTCACCGACGGCAGCCGGCTCGCCTTGCCAGCGCGTCCGCCGCGCGCGGAGGACGAGGGGCTCGCCCCCTTCGCCCCGCCGGAGGCCGCGCCCGGCCCGGCCGAGACGCGCGTCCGGCCGGCGCGCGTGCGTCGCGCGATCGAGCACGATCTTTCGACGCACGAGGTGGTGCACGCGTCCGGGTTGGTGGACGACGATCTCACGACCGGCAGCGTGACGCGGCTCGACGATATCGACCTCGAGATCGGCCAGTCGATGCGGCGCCGCCTCCACATTCGCGACGACGACCCGCTCTCGGCCCGTGCCGAGCTGCGTAACCGCACCTCGTTCGCGCGCGACGGCTGGCATTGCGCGGTCGAGACGCGAACCGTGCTGACCGCGACCGCAGATGAATTCCTGCTGGAGGCCGAGCTGACCGCCCACGAAGGGCCGGAGCGCGTGTTTACCCGCACCTGGCGGGAAAAGATCGGCCGGAATTGACATATTGCAAAAAAGGCATAATTAGGGATGGCTTGGTCGGTCGAATTCCTGAACGAGGACGTCGCCAGCGAGTTGAAAGTTCTCCCGAGGGAGATGCGGTCGAGCTTCGAGCGCATCGTCCGGCTCGTTCGGACATTCGGGATCGAGCGCGTCCAGGAGCCGTACATCAAGCATATCGAAGACCGCGTATGGGAAATGCGTCTCAAGGGGAAGGACGGAATCGCACGCGCCCTTTACGTCACGGCATTCCATCAGCGTGTGGTCGTCGTGCGTGTGTTCGTGAAGAAGACAGAGAGGACGCCGCGCCGCGAGATCGAGTTGGCGAAGCAGCGCGCAAAGGAGGTGAGGTGAAGAAGCACAAGACGATCCCGGCCGAGCGCCTTTTCCGCGAGTGGCGGAAAGACCCGGAATACGTGAAAGCCTACGACGCCCTGGAGGAGGAGTTCGCCCTGGCGGCGGCGCTGATCGAGGCGCGGGCGAACGCCGACTTGACGCAGGAACAGCTCGCGAAGCGCATGAAGACCACCCAGGCGGTCATTGCCCGTCTCGAAAGCGGACGGGTGAAGCCGTCGACGCGGACGCTCGAACGTATCGCGGCCGCGACCGGCACGAAGCTTCGCATCCGGTTCGAACCGGCGCGGTAGCTCCTAAGCCTTCCCCGCCACCCAGAGGGCGAAGGCATAGACCAGCGCCACCTCGTCCAGCCGATCGAACCGGCCCGAGGCGCCGGCATGGCCGGCCTCCATGTTCGTCCGCAGCATCACGTGGCGCGCGCCTGTCTTGGTGGCGCGCAGCCGGGCGATCCACTTCGCCGGCTCCCAATAGGTCACGCGCGGGTCGGTGAGACCCGCGGTCGCCAGCACGTGCGGGTAATCCTGCGCGGTCACGTTGTCGTAGGGCGAGTAGGAGAGGATGTAGCGGAACGCGTCTTCGCTCTCGATCGGGTTGCCCCACTCCGACCATTCAGGCGGGGTGAGCGGCAGGGTCGCGTCGCACATCGTGTTCAGCACGTCGACGAACGGCACCTCGGCGACGATGCCGCCGAACAGGTCGGGCCGCATGTTGGCGACGACGCCCATCAGCATGCCGCCGGCCGAGCC
Organism: uncultured Alphaproteobacteria bacterium; assembly: GCA_963775315.1. Lineage (GTDB taxonomy): Bacteria > Pseudomonadota > Alphaproteobacteria > MPNO01 > DASWLB01 > CAWGHZ01. Next base: position 101,438 of record CAVZIN010000009.1, read on the forward strand.
GCCCTGCGCGACGATCGCGCCCTTCCGCGTGTAGCCCTCGGCGATCAAATGCTCGGCGCAGGCGATGAAGTCCGTGAAGGTGTTCTTCTTGGTCATCAGCTTGCCGTCGAGGTACCAGCCGTACCCGAGATCGGTGCCGCCGCGGATATGGGCGACGGCGACGACGAACCCGCGGTCGACGAGCGACAGCCGGTTCGCCGTGAACCACGCGCCCATCGCGAGCCCGTAGGAGCCGTAGCCGTACAGGAGCAGCGGCGCCGAGCCGTCGAGCCTCGTGTCCTTGGCGTGGAGCACGGACACCGGAACGCGCTTGCCGTCCCTGGCGGTCGCGAACACGCGGCGCGTCACGTAGTTTGCCGGGTCGTGGCCGGACGGGATTTCCTGCTCCTTCCGGAGCGTGCGCGCGCGCGTCTCCATGTCGTAGTCGTAGATGCGCTCCGGCGTCGTCATCGACGAGTAGGAGAAGCGGAGCGTCCGCGTGTCGAACTCGTAGCCGATATCGAGCCCCAGATGATACGCCTCCTCGTCGAAGGCGATCTCGTGCGAGGCGTTGTCGGAAAAGCGCGTGACCACGATGCGCGGCAGCCCCTCGACGCGGTCGAGCCGTGCCATGTGATCGCGGAACACCATCAGCGATCGGATCATCCGGCCGGGAACGTGCGGCACGACCTCGCGCCAGCCGGCGCGACCGGGTGCGGCGACCGGCGCCTCGACGATCTTGAAATCGACCGCCCCGTCGGCGTTGGTGCGGATCAGGAAGCGGTCGCCGCGATGGCTTACGTCGTAGAGGATGCCGGTCTCGCGCGGCGCCACCAGCACCGGAGGGACGTGCGGCGCCTCGGCGTCGACGAAGCGAACCTCCGACGTCGAGGAATGGCCGTAGGCCTGGATCAGCACGTAGCGCCGGCTCTCGGTCAGCTCGATCGACAGGTAGAACGACGGGTCCGGGTCCTCGTAGACCAGCACGTCCGTCGCCGGGTCCTCGCCCACCGTGTGGCGGTAGACGCGATACGGCCGGTGATGCTCGTCGAGCGCGACGTAGAACAGCGTGCGCCCGTCCGACGCCCACACCACGTCGCCCTGCAGGTTGGCGATGCGCTCGTCATGGTCCTCGCCGGTCGCGAGGTCGCGGAGGTGCACCGTGTAGAGCTCCGAGCCCTTGAGGTCGACGGTGTAGGCGAGCCGCGCATGGTCGCGGCTGTGCTCGCACGAGACGATCCGGTAGAACGGCTTGCCCTCGGCCTCGCGATTGCCGTCGAGGAGCACCTCCTCGGGCACGCCCGGCCGGTCGGCGCGGCGGCAATAGATCGGGTGCTGCTTCCCGGTGTCGTAACGCGTGTAATAGAGGTAGGGCCCGTCGCGGTCCGGGACGGTCGAATCGTCCTCCTTGATGCGCCGCTTCATCTCCTCGAACAGCTTCGCCCGCAGCCCCTCGACCGGCGCCAGAACCGCCGCGGTGTAGGCGTTCTCGGCATCGAGATGGGCACGGATATCGGGCGCGAGCAAAGACGGGTCGCGCATCACCTCCTGCCAGCGCGCGTCGCGCAGCCAGGCGTACTCGTCCACCAGGCACACGCCGTGGCGCATGGTCTCGACCGGCCGACGGTCCGCGGCGGGCGGCGCCGGGGACGCGCCAGGCTTCCGGACCAACTCGTCCATGCGTCAGCTCTCCGTTCCGGTGCGCAGGGGCTCCGCCCGCGACCGCCCCAGCCCCTCGGACACAACGCGGGACTGGGCGGCCTCCAGGATCAGGCGCAGGAGGTCAGGATAGCCGTATCCGGCGAACCCCGCCATCATGGCGAGCTTGCCGTCCCAGCACCATGCGGGGTTGGGGTTCACCTCCAACAACTTGATTTCGCCCGCGGCATCGGCGCGGAAGTCGAACCTGGCATAATCGCGGCACTCCAACCGCTCGAACAGGATGCGGGCATAGTCGGCGAGGCGCCGACGCACGCTCTCGGTGATCTCGGCCCGCTTGTACTTGATCTCGTTGAAATAGGGCGAGGTGGGGTCGAACTTGGATTCGAACGACAGGATGCGCGGCAACTCGGGATCGAGGTGCGAGTAGTCGACCTCGAGCGGCGGCAGCACGGTGAAGCCGAGGCCCGGATTGCCCACGAGCCCGACCGAGTATTCCGCGCCGGTCAGGTATTCCTGGATCAGCGCGTCGCGCCCCGGCACGGTTTTGCGCAATGTGTTGAGATAGGCGATCGCCTCCTCCGCGTCGTAGACGACCGAGCCGGTGGTGATGCCGACGCTGCCGTCGGCGCGGTTGGGCTTGATCAGCGCGGGGAACAGCGACGGGATCTCGCCGGCCTGCTGCGTCATGTCGAAATAGGTCTCGCGCGGCACCGGCACGCCGTGCGCCGAGGCGAGCGCGCGGACCAGCGACTTGTCGTAGCACATGCCGAGGCAGGTCGGCCCCGCGCCGGTGTAGGGAATCTCGAGCAGGTCGAGAAGCGCCGGCACCTCGAGTTCGCGCGTCGCGTCGTTCTTGTAGCCGTTGTCGCACATGTTGAAGACGAAGGCCGGCCGGTCGCGCGTCAGCGTCGCCAGCAAATTCGTATGGTCGTCGTGATAGGCGAAGCGGTAGGCGCCGAGCGTCGCGAGCGCCGCCTTCATCTTGTCGACCGCCTCGAAATCCTCGGGCGTGTAGCAATCGCCGATCTTGGTGGTGTCGGCGAGGCGCGGGTCGCCCAGGATCACGGTGACGTCGGGGAAGGGTGCGCGCAGCGGCGCCTCCGCCGCCTTGGCGCGCGGCGTTTCGGCCACCACGGCGAGACGCGGCGCGGTGGCGGCGCCGTCGCCGCGCCCCGGCTCCGCCACCACCCGGATCGCGCCGAACCCGGCTTCGCCCATCAGGGCGCGGATGCGCTCCGGCGTGTAGAGCACCAGCGCGTAAAACCGGTCAGCGACGATGCCGCGATCGCGGTGCAGCAGGATGTCGCGGCAGATCAGCCGGTCGCCTTCACCCGAGAGCGAGCGCTCGCGGCAGAGCACGTGCTCCTGGTCCAGCCAGCGCCACTCGCTCGGCACGAAATGCGCCTTCAGCCAGGCGCCGTCGGTGATCTCCAGCACCAGCCGCGCGCCCGGGCGCAGCACCCGCTTGGCGGCGTCGAGCACCGCGCGGGCATCCTCCGGGGCGAACAGGGAGAAGCGGTTCTCCGTCAGCGCGACCGTATCGTAGCGGCCGTCGCGCGGCAGAAGCTCGCGCGAGTCGCGCTCGAGGAAGCGGACGGAAAGGTGCGCGTCATGCGCCGCGCGGCGCGCCGTGCGGATCAAATGGCGCGACCGCTCGGCCCCGGTCACGCCCTTGAAGCCGCGCCGGGCGATGGCGAGGCAGAGTCCGGCCGCCCCGCACCCCAGGTCGAGGAAGCGGTCGTCTGCCTCCATCCCGGCGAGCGCCACGACCCGATCGGCCGCGGCCTCGGCCGAGGCCGCGTCGCCCGGGAAGTCCAGCGTGTCGAACAGCGCCTCGGCATTGTTCTGCGGGGGACGGTCAGGGCTCACGGAAGCGCCGTGGGGCCGCGTGCCCCGCCGGCGCCCGGCGACGTTCGGTTTGTGCATGATCCGCCTTCCCGCGGGCCGCATCTGGCCGGCCCGGATGAACCGCGTTGGATATGTCCTGTCCCGCCCGGACTTCAAGTGGCCGGCCGAGGATGGTATAGGGGCGCACGGCTGGCAAAAAGGGCGGGGCGCATGGGCGAGTACGCGATCGGACAGGGGGTGACGCGGCGCGAGGACCCCCGGCTGCTGCGCGGCGAAGGGCGCTATCTCGACGACATGGCGTTCCCGCGCGAGTCGCACGCGGCAATCGTCCGCTCGCCCCACGCCCATGCCCGGATCCGCTCGATCGACACGCGCGCCGCCTCCCAGATGGCCGGCGTCCTCGCCGTATTGACGCCGGACGACTACCAGGCCGACGGGCTCGGCTCGATCCCGTGCGACCTGCCGCGCAAGCGGCGCGACGGAAGGCCGATGTACACGCCATACCGCCCGGCCCTGGCGCACGAAATCGTCCGCTATGTCGGCCAGCCGGTCGTCCTCGTGGTGGCCGAGACGCTGGCCGCCGCGCGCGACGCGGCCGAACGGGTGGAGGTCGATTACGAGCCGCTGGCCGCGGTGACCGACGCGCCCGATGCGCACGGCCCGGACGCCCCTTCCCTGTGGGAGGATTGCGCCGACAACGAGGCCATCTACCACCAGGCCGGCGACGCCAAGGCGACCGACGCGGCTTTCGCCAAGGCCGCCCACGTGGTGCACCAGCAGATCCGCATCCCGCGCGTCGCCATGAACCCGATGGAGCCTCGCGGCGCGGTCGGCGTGTGGGATCCCGGCGAGGGGCGCTACACCCTCTATTGCGGGCTGCAGCGGCCCTTCCTGTTCCGCCGCAACATCGCCCAGCGCATCCTGAACATCGCGGAGACCGATCTGCGCCTCGTCACAGGCGACATCGGCGGCAGCTTCGGCCTGCGCGGCTCGGTCTATCCCGAGATGGTGCTGGTGGTCTGGGCGGCGCGGCGCGTCGGGCGGCCGGTGCGCTGGGTCGCCGACCGCACCGAAGGGTTCGTCGCCGACGACCATGCGCGCGACAACGTGACCGACGCGGAACTCGCGCTCGGGCCGGACGGCAAGTTCCTGGCGCTGCGCGTCAAGACCGACGCCAATCTCGGGGCCGTCGTCTCGTTCCGCGGCGCGGGCCCGCCCACCAGCAACATCGGCGGGCTCGCCGGCGTCTACACGTTCGAGGCGGCCCACGTCGCGGTTTCGGGCATGATGACCAACACCGTTCCAACCTCCCCCTATCGTGGCGCGGGAAGGCCGGAGGCGTCGCTGGTGGTCGAGCGCCTGGTGGACATCGCGGCCGACGAGCTGGGCATCGACGCGGTCGAGCTGCGACGGCGCAACATGATCCCGGCCGACGCCATGCCGTACAAGACGGCGCTGACCTTCCGCTACGACTCGGGCGCGTTCGAGCAGACCATGGACGTCGCGCTGCACCTCGCCGACTACAAGGGCTTTGCGGCCCGCAAGGCGGAGGCGGCGAAGCGCGGCCTGCTGCGGGGGATTGGCGTGTCGACCACCATCGAGGCGGCCGCCGGCGGCGAGGCGATGGAGACGGCGGAGATACGCTTCGACCCGTCCGGCACGGCGACGCTCGTGTGCGGGGCGGTTTCGCACGGCCAGGGGCACGAGACGACCTTCATCCAGGTGATGTGCGACCGGCTGGGCATCCCGCCCGACAAGGTGCGCTACATATACGGCGACACCGACAAGGTGGCGTTCGGCGTCGGCACCGGCGGCTCGCGCTCGGCCACCATGGCGGGCTCGGCCGTCCATCTCGCGTCCGGCAAGATCGAGGCCAAGGCGAAGAAGATCGCGGCGCACCTCCTGGAGGCGGCCGACGCAGACATCGAGCTTACGGACGGCACGTTCGTGGTCGCCGGCACCGACCGCAAGATCGCTTTCGTCGACGTCGCCCAGGCGGCATTCGAGCCGAGCCAGATACCGAAGGGGATGGAGCCCGGCCTCTACGAGACGGCGACTTTCACCAACAACGCGTCCAACTTCCCGAACGGCTGCCAGGTGTGCGAGGTCGAGATCGACCCCGACACCGGCGTCACGCGGATCGTGAAGTACGCGGTGGTCGACGACGTCGGGCGCGTTCTCAACCCGCTGCTGCTGGAAGGCCAGATCATCGGCGGCATCTGCCAGGGCGTCGGCGAGGCGCTGATGGAAGAGCTCGTCTACGACCGCGAAGGCCAGCTCGTCACCGGCTCGTTCATGGACTACGCCATGCCCCGGGCCGACGACATGTGCGATGTCGCGGCGGAGGAGAACTGCGTGCCGACCCCGACCAACCCCCTGGGCGTCAAGGGCGCCGGCGAGGGCGGCACGGTTGGCGCGCTGCCGTGCGTGATGAACGCGGTGGTCGACGCCCTGTCGCATCTCGGCGTGCGCCATCTCGACCCGCCGGCGACGCCCGAGCGCGTCTGGCAGGCGATCCGTCAGGCGAAGAAGTAGCCGCGCGGGCAACCAAAGCGGCCAGCTCCGGCCACCGACCCGTCGGGATCGTGCTATATCTCGGCGATGGCGCTCCGCATCGCCACGTTCAACCTGGAAAGCCTGGACGACCGCGAGGACGCCCGGCCGCCCTTCGCCGAGCGCGTCGCGGCCCTGCGCCCGGTCCTGGAGCGCCTCGCCGCCGACGTGCTCTGCGTGCAGGAGGTGCATGCCCGCCACGTCGCGGACGACCCGCACGGGCCGCGCCGTCTCGCTTCCCTCGATTCTCTGCTCGAAGCCACCCGCTACGCCGGCTACGCGAGCATCGCCTCGCTGGCGCGCGACGGGCACGGTCCGCTCGACGTGCACAACCTCGCCATCCTGTCGCGCGCGCCCATCGCCTGGCATCTCCAGCACTGGCACGACCGCGTCGCCCCTCTGCCCTGGCGCTATCTCGGCGGCGCCGAAACGGCCGAGATCGGCTGGGAGCGGCCGGTGCTGCACGCCGCCATCGAGGCCGCGCCCGGCCGGCTGGTGCACGTGTTCAACCTGCACCTGCGGGCGCCCTTGGCTGCCGCCGTGCCCGGCGAGAAGAAATCGGCCTTCGTGTGGCGGACGACCGCGGGCTGGGCCGAAGGCTTCTTCCTCGCCACGATGAAGCGCGCGGGGCAGGCGCTGGAGGCCAGGCTCGCCATCGATTCCCTGTTCGACGCCGAGCCGGAGGCGCATATCGTCGTCTGTGGCGACATGAACGCAGAACTGGCCGAAATGCCGCTCCGAATCCTGCGCGCCGACCCCGATGACACGGGCTCGAATTCCCTCGCGAACCGGGCGCTGATCCCCTTGGAACGGACCTTGCCGGAGACCCGGCGCTACACGGTTTTGCACGGCGGGCGCCGGACGATGCTCGACCACGTGCTGGTTTCGGCCCCGCTGTTCGCCCGCTATCGAGCGCTCGATGTGCTGAACGAGCGGCTTGGCGACGAGGCGGCGGCGGCGGCGCGCGCCCAGCCGGAGGCGGGATCCTACCACGCGCCCGTGGTGGCCACGTTCGAGCTCGCCCCTTGAGCAACCGAACCGTCATATCCGGCGGCCATTGTGCAAATCGTTGCAACGGGTTACCTTGCATCTGCCCGTGTGGTTCGGAGAGATAGCCGTCGGAGTGCCCCTCGTGAGTACCGCCGGAGACTGCCCAGCCCTGGTCCTCAACGCCGACTTCCGGCCGTTGAGCTACTTCCCGCTGTCACTGTGGCCCTGGCAGGAGGCGGTGAAGGCGGTTTTCCTCGACCGGGTGAACATCATCTCGGAGTATGATCGCGAGGTGCGGTCGCCCTCCTTCTCGATGCGCCTTCCCAGCGTCATCGCGCTGAAATCCTACATCCCGATGGCGCGGCGGCCGGCCTTCACCCGGTTCAACGTGTTCTTGCGCGACCGCTTCGTCTGCCAGTATTGCGGCGGCGCGCAGCCCTCGACCATGCTGACCTTCGACCACGTGGTGCCCCGCTCGCGCGGCGGCTACACGACCTGGGACAACGTCGTCACCGCCTGCACGGTCTGCAACCTCGCCAAGGGTGACAAGCTGCCCGGCGAATGCGACATGTTGCCGAGGCGCGAGCCGCGCCAGCCGAGCAACCGAGAACTGCAGGAGCACGGGCGGCTGTTCCCGCCCAACTTCCTGCACGAGAGCTGGCGCGACTTCCTGTACTGGGATTCGGAGCTCGACCCGGCCTAGCCGGCTATTTCCCCTGCGCCGGGCGGTTCTGCATCAGCACGCGGAAGAGCGGTGCGAGCCCTCCCGTCGGCCTTAGCCCGTGCTGCATCGCGCGCATACGCGTCTCGCCGTCCTGTTCGGCGCGCGAATGCATGGTCCAGAATCGGACCGGCACCTGGGTCAGCGCCAGCTCCTGCGGGCTCGGCGCCAGAGGCGCCAGCGGCCCGGTGTGGCAGCCCGAGCAAATCCAGTTGTACCAGTAGTCGCGCCGTGCGCCGGGCTGGGTCTGGGTGCCCTTGGTGCCGCAATTTCCCGCGGCAATGCAGCCCTGCGGCTGCGCCTGCTGCGCCGCCACCGGGGAGAGGGACGCCGCGAGAACGAGGGCCAGCGCCGCCGCCACGATCCGCCATGGGTTGTGCATGGCCCCACTCTGCCACTGTCGAAGCGCCGCGCCAAGCGCCCTTGACCTCGCCGCGCCGGGTGCCACATTTGGGGAACGTTTTGCGTCGGCGCCTGGCCGGCCGCCCCCCGCTTTCCGGAGACGAAAAACGCCCGACACGCTCACCGACTGGCACGGCACTACCATCCTGTCCGTCCGCAAGGACGGAAAGGTGGTTATCGCCGGCGACGGCCAGGTCACCGTCGGCAACACCGTGATGAAATCGAACGCGCGCAAGGTGCGCCCGCTGGGCGACGGCCGCGTGATCGCGGGCTTCGCCGGCGCCACGGCCGACGCCTTCACCCTGTTCGAGCGACTGGAGGCGAAGCTGGAGCAGTACCCGGCCCAGCTCACCCGCGCCTGCGTCGAGCTCGCCAAGGACTGGCGGACGGACCGCTATCTCCGCCGGCTCGAGGCGATGATGGCGGTCGCCGACAAGAACACCTCCCTCGTTCTCACCGGCACGGGTGACGTGCTGGAGCCGGAGGACGGGCTGATCGGCATCGGCTCGGGCGGGCCCTACGCCCTCTCCGCCGCGCGCGCGCTGATCGACGTGGATGGCATGTCGGCCGAGGCAATCGCGAAAAAGGCGATGGGAATCGCCGCGAACATCTGCATCTATACCAACACGTTCCTCACCATCGAGAGCCTGTAGTCCGTTGACCAGCTTTTCGCCCCGCGAGATCGTTTCCGAACTCGACCGCTACATCGTCGGCCAGCACGACGCCAAGCGCGCGGTCGCCATCGCGCTGCGCAACCGCTGGCGCCGGCTGCAGCTCGAGGACGGGCTGCGCGAGGAGGTGCTGCCCAAGAACATCCTGATGATCGGCCCGACCGGCGTCGGCAAGACCGAGATCGCCCGCCGGCTCGCCCGGCTCGCCCAGGCGCCGTTCATCAAGGTTGAGGCGACCAAGTTTACCGAGGTCGGCTATGTCGGTCGAGACGTCGAGCAGATCGTCCGCGACCTGGTCGAGATCTCGCTCAACATGACGCGCGAGCGCATGCGCAAGGAAGTGACCGCCAAGGCCGAGCAAAATGCCGAGGAGCGCGTGCTCGACGCGCTGGTCGGCCCGGGCGCATCACCCGACACGCGGCGCAAGTTCCGCCAGATGCTGCGGGCGGGCGAGCTCGACGACAAGGAGATCGAGGTCGAGGTCGCCGAAAGCGGCGGCGGCATGCCGACCTTCGAGATTCCGGGCATGCCCGGCGCGCAGATGGGCGTGATGAATCTCGGCGAGATGTTCGGCAAGGCATTCGGCGGGCGCACGACCCGGCGGCGCCTGACCGTCTCCCAGTCGCACGACCTGCTGGTCGCCGAGGAATCCGACAAGCTGCTCGACCAGGACAAGGTGAACCGCGCCGCCATTGAGGCGGTGGAGCAGAACGGCATCGTCTTCCTCGACGAGATCGACAAGATCACGGCGCGCTCCGAGCGCATGGGCGCCGACGTAAGCCGCGAAGGCGTGCAGCGCGACCTTCTGCCGCTGATCGAGGGCACCCAGGTCGCCACCAAGCACGGCCAGGTGAAGACCGACCACATCCTGTTCATCGCGTCGGGCGCGTTCCACTTGGCCAAGCCGTCGGACCTTCTTCCCGAACTGCAGGGTCGCCTGCCCATCCGGGTCGAGCTCCAGGCCCTCACCGAGGACGATTTCCGCCGCATCCTGACCGAGCCCGAGGCGAGCCTGATCAAGCAGTACGTCGCGCTTTTGGCGACGGAGAACGTCACGCTCGACTTCACCGACGACGGCATCGCCGAGATCGCGCGCGTCGCCGCCGAGGTGAACGGCTCGGTCGAGAACATCGGCGCCCGGCGGCTCCACACGGTGATGGAGCGGCTGCTGGAAGAGATCAGCTTCACCGCCTCGGACCGGGGCGGCGAGACCATGACCATCGACGCGGCCTACGTGCGCTCGACCGTCGCCGGGCTCGCCAAGGACGCGGACCTGTCGAAGTTCATCCTGTAGGACCATGTTTCGTGCGGCGCGTGCGTAAGGTTCTGATCATCGGTCGCGGGCCCGGTCAGGTTGCCGGCATGGTGTCGCTGGTCTGCCAGCAAGGATTCGAGGCCGTGGGCACCACGCGCGACGCCGACGCAGCCGCGCGGCTCGCTGCCGGCGGGGTCGACGCGATCGTCATCGGCGGCGGGGTGGAGGACGTATCGCGCGGCACGCTCGCCCAGATCGCCGACGGGCTCGGAGTCCGGGTGATCCGCGGCGCACTCGCCGGCAAGCGCCCCGAGGACTACGTACGCGACGAGCTGGTGCCGCAGCTCCGCGACGCCGCTCGCTGATCGCCGTCGCTCAAGCTACATCGAACGTCGGTGCATACCTCCCTCCCCCCTGAAAGGGGGAGGGTGATCACACCGTGCCGACCCGAGAGAAGGCTTTACCCTACGCGGCGCGGCTGCGCTGGCGGTGCTTGCCCTTGAAGGCGGGCGCGACCTCTTCCATGAAGCGCGCCATCTCGTCCTTAACCTGGTTGTGCGGCTTCAGCCCCACGTTGAAGTACAGGATGATCTCCGCGACGCCCGCGCGCTCGGCCTTGCCGATCGTCTCCATCATGTGGTCCGGACTGCCCAGAATCACCGAGTTGTCGGTAAGGTGCTCGGGCTTCATGTTGCGCAGATTGTCGACCATGCCGACGAAATAGCGGTAGGTCGGCGGCGCCGTCTTCGGATCACCCGGCAGCGCCGAGATCACGCATTCCTGGAAGTAGCGGAGCTGGCGCTTCCGGGCCGCGCGCTCGGCCGCCGGCGTGTCGGCGAAATGGGTGAAGTAGCTGCACATCATCCGGCCCGGCCTGTGCCCCGCCTTCTCGCAGGCTTCGGAATAGATCTCGTTCACCTCGGCGAGCCCGCCGAACGCCATTGCGGTGGCGAAGGGCGCGACCAGGATGTTGAGACCCATCCGGGCGGCAAGCTCGACCGACGGGCGCGAGAAGCAGGCGACGTAGATCGGGATCGGCTTCTGCACCGGCTGGGGCGTGATGGCGACGTCGTCGAAATCGTAGTACTTGCCGTGGTGGGTCATCGGACCCTTGCCGGCCCACAGGCCGCGCACGACATCGAGCCCCTCGGCGAAGACGGCCGCGTTGTCCTCGAACAGCTTGCCGTGGCCGAGCGGCCCATACTCGCGCCGGTCGTAACCGCGCCCGGCGGCGAAATCGACGCGCCCGCCCGACAGCATGTCGAGTGTCGCCCACTGCTCGGCGACGCGGATCGGGTGGTGCAGCGGCAGCACGGTGACCGCCGGGGCGAGGCGCACGTGGCGCGTCTCTGCCGCGACGCGCGCCAGCACGATGTCGGGGCAGGAGAGCACGCCGAGAGTCGAGAAATGGTGCTCGCCGATCCAGGCGGAGTTCATGCCCAACCGGTCAGCGTAGATCGCTTCGTCGACGATGTCGGCCACGAAGCGATTCGCCGTGCGCTTGTTGTCGACATAATGGTTGTCGCTGAGCGTGAAGTAGCCGAATTCCATCGTCGGTCCCGGTGGTTGTGAGGGGAAAGTGGCGCCCTACGCCGCGGCGCAGCGGCGGTACATTGTAGCGGAACCGGAGGCGGGCGAAAGGGCGGGAAGCGGCCCCCCTCCGCCCTTTGGGGCGGAGGGGATTTGCGCGCCAGGGCAAGAGCCTAGCCCTTGTACTCCGGGATGGATTTCAGCTCGTCCTTGGTCATCGGCACGCTGACCACGACGTTGCCGCGCTCGGTGCGGCGGACGTCGAGCTTCGACCACGGCAGCAACACGTCGCGGTTGCCGATGCCGAGGAAGCCGCCGACCATGACCAGCAGCTCGAGCTTGCCGTCCTTGCCGACGAGGATGTCGTCGACCTCGCCGATCTTGTCGCCCTTGTCGTTCATCAGTTCGCTGTGCAGCAAGCTCGAGAGATAGATCCGTCCCCCGGCGTCGGCCTGAACCGGCCTTCCCTGGCCGTCGGCCGCGGCGGCGGGCGCGGCGCTGGCGGGTCCAGCGGCATGTGCGGCCGCAGGAAGCGACGCCGCGAGCGCAACGGCCAGCGCGGCGGCGAGGATGCGTTGCATACGCAGACCCCTCCTTCTCGTGGGTTCCCCCAAACGCTGAAAACGCGGGCCGCGCGGGGCCGGTTCCCCGGCCACCGGGGGATCACGAGGGGGAGAGGCGATGCCCTACAGGTCGATGTCGACCAGCACCGGCACGTGATCCGACGGGCTCGGCCAGCCGCGCGCCTCGCGCAGAACGTCGGCCTGCTTGAGCCGGGGGGCGAGCGTCGGCGTCACCCACACATGGTCGAGCCGCCGGCCGCGGTCAGAGCCGGGCCAGGTGCGGTTGCGATAGCTCCACCAGCTATAGAGCTTCTGGTCCGCCGGCACGAAATGGCGCACCGCATCGTGCCAGCCGGTCGCCATCAGGGCGGTCAGCCCCTCGGTCTCGACCGGAGTGTGCGACACGACGTTGAGGAGCTGGCCGTGGGACCACACGTCGGATTCGAGCGGGGCGATATTGAGGTCGCCGACCAGCACACGCCGGCCGGGGGCGAGCCCCTGGGACCAGGCGGTCACCTCGGCGAGGAAGTCGAGCTTGTGGGCGAATTTCTCGTTCGCCTCGCGATCCGGAATGTCCCCGCCCGCCGGCACGTAGAAATTGTGCACCTCCGTCCCGTCCGGCAGCACAGCCGAGAGATGGCGGCAATCGTCGCGGCCGCACCAGTCGAGGCGCGGCCCCTCGGAAACCGGCAACCGCGACAGGATGGCGACGCCGTTATAGCTCTTCTGGCCGCGCATGAGCACGTGGTCGAAACCCATCGCCCTGATGGCGTCCATGGGGAACAGCCCGTCCTCGGCCTTGGTCTCCTGCAGGCAGACGATGTCCGGTTGCGTCTCGGCCACCACGCGGGCGAGCGTGGCGGCACGCAGCCGCACGGAGTTGATGTTCCAGGTGGCGATGCGCACGGGGGCGGGATCAGGCCGCGCGAACGCCCGACGGCCGCGCCGACCGGGAGGCCGCCCGCTCGCGCGCGGCATCGCCGAACGCGCCGAACAGCGCCAGCGACAGGGGACAGCCTTCGGTGTTGCTGGCCTCGGCGTGCCACTGAACCGCGCAGGCGAACCTCTTGGCGCCGGTGACGCGCACCCCCTCGACCAGATCGTCCGGCGCGCGCGCCTCGACCTGGAGGCCCGGCGCGACCCGGTCGACGCCCTGGCCGTGCAGCGAGTTGACCTCGATCTCCGGCTGGCCCGCCAACGATTCGAACAGCCCACCCGGCGTGAGCGAGATCATATGCCGGTTGGCGTAGACTTGGCGGCGGCGCTGGCGGCGATGGTCGAGCATGCCCTCGACCATGTGCACGCGGTAGTGGAGCGAGCCGCCGAGCGCGACGTTCACCTCCTGGATGCCGCGGCAGACGCCGAAGATCGGCACGCCCTCGTCCAGGCAGGCGCGGACCAGCGGCAGAACCAGCCCGTCGCGGTCGGGATCGCGGATCTCGTCGTCCGGGAAGGGCGGCCCGTTGTAATGGTGCGGCTCGATGTTCGCCCGCCCGCCGGTCAGGAACAGCCCGTCGAGCCGGCGCGCCAGATCCTTCACGTCGGTCTGGTCGGGAAGCGCCGGAACCAGCAGCGGCACCGCTCCCGCAGCGTCGATAAGCGCCGTAAGGTAGCGTTCGCCGGTGCCATGATGGCGGATCTTCCGGCGGAAATGCATCGAGATGCTGACGGGTACGCCCACGAGGGGCTTCGAGGACGCATCGGACATGACATCATGCCTATCATGGCCACGCCGCGTGGGCAAGCGCCGGAGGCCGGAATCGGCGGAATCGGGCCGGATTTCGAGGCTATTGGATTGCGTTGCGATCGTATTTCGAGGTGTCGAAGGCGAACACCTGCGGGTCGATGGTGATGTTCACCTCGGGATCGGTGAGCGTGACGGTGGTCACGATCCCCTGCGGGTCGGTCACCTGCCACTGGCGAAGCGCCATCGTGCCGGAATCCATGGTGACGACGAGCGTGCCCTGGTCCTCCGACCCGCGCCGGGCGAGCCCGACGCGCACCAGCCCGTGGCCCTGCTCCACCCCCAGCATCGAGACGTCGCCGCCGAAATCGATCTTGCGCGAGACCAGCATGTCGGCCGGCGTGCGCGACAGCGGCACGTAGGTCAGCGTCTCGAGCTTGGTGTCGACCTGGATCAGCCACGGCCCCTGCACCACGAGCTTCATGTGCTGGGGCGGGGCGTAGTCGATCCGCATGTTGCCGGGGCGCGACAGCCACAGTGTGCCCTGGGCCTCGGCGCCGTTCGACGAGGACTGGATGAAGTGCGACTTGATGGTGCGGATCGAATCGAGCGCATGCTCGACCTGGGCGACCGTCTTCCGGTCCGAGGGTGTGAGCGCGGCGACCTGTTCCGCGGCGCGCGCGGACGCCGCAGGCGCCGCGAGGCCGGCAAGTACGGCGAGGATGGGGAGGGCGGCAAAGGCTTTCATGACCGCCCCTATATGGGGAGGCGGCTGGGCCCCGTCGAGCCCGTTGCGCGCCCTGCCGTGCTGGCCCACCATGGCCGAAATGGGAGGGAACCATGGCACGCAGCCCAAGCGTCGCCATCATCGGGGGCGGAATCGGCGGGCTCGCCGCCTGCCTCGCGCTGCATCGGCGCGGCATCGCGGCAACGGTGTACGAGCAGTCCTCGCGCCTCAGCGAGATCGGCGCCGGCCTTACCCTGAGCCCCAACGCGCTGAGGGCGTTCCGCGCGCTCGGCGTGGAGCGGGAGATTCTCGCGGTCGGCTGGCAGGCGGCTCACCAGGTGATCCGGAGCTGGCGCTCGGGCCGGGTGATCGCCCGCCAGAGCCGCCACGCCGGGGTCGCCGAGCGCTACGGCGCGAGCTTCCTCACCATCCACCGCGCCGACCTGCTCGACGTGCTGGCCGGCGCCCTGCCGGACGGCGCCGTGCGGCTCGACGCCGCCTGCACCGGCGTCACGATGACCGGCCGGGCCGCCGTCGCCCGCTTCGCAGACGGCAGCGAAATCGAGGCCGACGCGGTGATCGGCGCCGACGGCATTCATTCGGCAGTCCGCGAGTCGCTGTTCGGCGCCGACGCCCCACACTTCACCGGCTGCGTCTGCTGGCGCGGGCTGGTGCCGGTCGAGGCATTGCCGCCCGCGCTGCGCGATCCCGACAACATCTCGTGGTGGGGCCCGAACGGGCACGTGGTGCATTATCGCGTCCGGCGCGGCGAGCTGGTCAACTTCGTCGCCCATTACAACAGCGACGCCTGGACCGAGGAGAGCTGGACGCGCGAGTGCGACCGGGCCGAGCTGCTTGACACCTATGCGCGCTGGCACCCGTCGCTCGCGCGCCTGTTCGAATCCTCCGAACGCTACTACAAGTGGGCGCTCTACGACCGCGACCCGCTGAGCGAATGGGGACGCGGGCACGCAACCCTTCTCGGCGATTCCGCGCACCCGATGCTGCCCTATCTCGGCCAAGGCGCCTGCATGGCGGTCGAGGACGGCTGCATCCTCGCCGAGTGCCTCGCCCGCCAGCCCGACGATCCCGCGAACGCGCTCCGCGAATACGAGCGGGTCCGCATGCCGCGCACGCGACGCGCCCAGCTCGGCTCCCGCCACCGCGCGAAAGAGAACCATCTGGCCTCACCCGTCGCGCGGCTGCGCCGCGACCTGCGCCTCGCCGTGCGCTCGCGCCTCGCGACCGACAAGACGCCGCTGCAAGCCGCCTGGCTCTACGATTACGACGTGGCGCGCGAGGATTTCGGCGCGGGCTGAGCCCGTCCCTGCCCTATCCGTTCCACAGATCGCGGAAGCGGGTTGCCACCACCCGGTCGTAAGGCACGTCGCCCTCGAGGATTCCGACATCGCGCGAGAACGCGTTCATGCCGGCGACAAACGCCTCGGAGATCGCGGGATCGTAGTAGGGCAAGTCGCGCCGGATCAGCTCGGCGATCAGCTCCGCCTCCTGGGCCGGGAAGAGCTTGCGCCCGACCTTGGTGGCGAGGGTGACGTCGGACTTGAGCGCCGCATGGGTCTTCTTGATCGCGCGGATCGCGCCCGAAGCGGCCTCGGGCTTTTCGGCGATCACCCGGTCCGAGGTGGCAAGCGCCGCCATCGTGTAGTTGAACCCCGCCTTCGGCCCATCGCCGCGGCGGATGTCGAGCACCACGGTGCCGGCGCCGGAGCGCACGGCCACCTCGGCCCCCATGCCGTTCGCCCAGAACCCGTCGATCTTGCCGTCCGCCAGCGCCTTCGCCGCCGTCAGGCCGAAATTCGTGCCCGACCCGACCGCGCCCGGGACCGGCTTGATGTCGATCTTGTCGCGGGCGAGGTCGAACCCCGCCTCGACGAGAAGCCGCTTCAGCCCCAGATCGACCCAGGGCGCGGCCCCGATCGACTTGCCCTTGACGATGCCGATTTCGCCGCGCCTGGCGCCGAGATCGGCGCGCATCACCAGGAACCAGTACATGCCCTGCGCCTGGGCGCAGAGGAGCTTCGCCCCATTCCATCCGGGAAAGGCCGAGAGCGCAGAATGAGCCGAGCCTCCGACGAAGTCGACCGTGCCGTCGCGGAGGCTCGCGTAGCACTTGTCGACCGGGTAGACGAGCTCGAGCGCAACGTCGAGCCCCTCCTCGGCGAAGAAGCCGAGCTCCACCGCCGCAGCGGCCGGGAAGTAGGAGTTCGAGATCAGGTCGGGGACCGCGAGTTTCATGAGAAGTCCTTCCTTTGCCGTTCGTCCTGAGAGGCGCCGAGGGGGCCTCTCGAAGGGCAAACGGCTGTGCGTCGGTCTATGGCACCGCCTCCAGCCCGATGGCGTCGGCGCGGCGCTGCATGGAGATCATCGAGCTTTTCAGCAGGAACTGGCGCGCCCGCGCCGGGTCGGCGGCCATCGCGCGCAGCTCGTCGAGGTTCTTCGCCCGCGCCTCGGGCTCGCGCGCCTCGAGCCGGCGCTTGTTCTCGATCGACTGTGTCTGCACGAACTCGAGGGCAACGGTGCGCCGCTGCCGCTCGTAGAGGTCGAGCAGCGCGTCGGGCGCGCCCTCCTTCAGGATGCGGACGAGCTTGGCCGCCAAGTTGCACGCGTCTTGGATGCCGCCGTTGAGCCCCATCCCGCCGATCGGGTTGTTGACGTGCGCCGCATCGCCGGCGAGCGCGACGCGCCCCACGCGGAGCCGGGCGGCCACGCGCTGGTGCGTGACGTAGAGGTTGCGATGCACCACCTCGTACGGCCGGTCGGACGGGAAGAATTTCTGCAGCCGCGCCTGCACGCCTGCGTCGCTGGTGAGGTCGGCGTCGGCGGCCGCGGGATCGGTCGGGAACACGGTCCGCCACAAGCCGGGCGGTCCGTCGGCCGCCACCTTGAAGCAGTTGCACCACGCCTCGGGGTCGGCGAAGTAGCTGCGCGGGCAATAGCCGCGCGTCGCGAAGTCGAACGGCGTGGTCAGCACGATGAAGCGCTCGGGCCAGGTGAAGCCCTCGAACGCGATGCCGCACGACTTCCGTACCGCGGACCGGCCGCCGTCTGCGCCGATCAGGTAGGCACCGGAATGCTGCCACGTCCCGTCCGGCCCCCGCACGGTGACGCTTGTCTTGTCCGCATTCTGCGCGACTTCGGTCACCGTATGGCAGAACAGGACTTCCACGTTCGCCATCCGCTTCAGCCGCTTGAGCAGGATGCGGGTGGTCTTGAACTGCTCGCACTGGACGACGAACGGGTAGCGCGTGTCATCGGCGAGCAGCGCGTGGTCGAAGGCAGCCACGAGCTCGCCGGTCGGCCGGTCCCAGAACTGGAAGACCGGCGCGACGAGCCCGGCCGCGATGATGTCGTCGACGAGCCCCGCGTCGGCCAAAAGCTCGAGCGTCGCCGGGTGCGTGGTCGCCGCGCGGGGATCGTCGGTGAGGCCCGGGTTGTCGTCGAACACGCGGACCGTGATGCCATCGCGCGCCAGGAGATAGGCGGCGAGCAACCCGACCGGCCCCCCTCCGGCGACGAGTACCTGAGGTGCCGTCAATGCGCGCCCTCGTCCGGCAAGGCGGAGACCGCCCAGTCGAGCCAGTCGCGATCGGAGGTAAGTGTCCGCAGCTCCTCGAGCGCGACCGATTTCGATTGGGTGAGGCCAGGCACGATGCCGGGCTCGCCCTCGCCGTCGGCCGGCTGCCACGCGATTTCCAGCCTTATGCCGTTCGGGTCGAAGAAATAGGCCGACCAAACGCCCGGCAGCGATTCTACCGGACCCTGCACCGCGACGCCGGTTGCCGCGAGCCGCGCCTGGATCGCCTCGGCCGTGGCGGGCGAGACAGCGAACGCCACGTGCTGCATCGCCGCGATCGCGTCGCGATCTCCTGTGCCCTTCGCACCCTTCGGCATTTCGAAGAAGGCGAGCAGCGCGTCGCGCCCCATGGCGAAGAAATAGTGCCGCAGATTCTCGAATGGCGGGTTGCCTCGGTTGCCCGGCCCGGTGCCGAGCCCGGGCGGCACCTTCATCGCGTGCACCAGCTCCATGCCCAGCACGCCGACATAAAAATCGACCGTCATCTTCATGTCGTCGGTGTTGAGCGCGAGGTGATGGACGCCATAGAACCGCGCCTCGCCGCCCGTCCGGGCCTTCGCCGGCGCCGTTGCCGTGCCTTCCGCCATCGGGGCCTCCATCAGATGTCCTTCGCGTGGGGCAGGATATCGCGGGCGAACACTTCGAGCGAGCGCATGATGTCCAGCTGCTTGAGCGAGCCGAAATCGACGATCAGCGCGAGCTGGGTGATGCCCAGCGCCTTGAGCCGGGCGATGCGTTCCAGCACCTCGTCCGGCGCGCCCATCAGGACGCGGTCGGGGAAGTAGGTCTCGAACGTCGCCTGACGCTGGTAATCCTCGCGCGCAGCGTAGCCCTTGTACGCCTCGGGATCGGGCGGGCGACGCGCCGCCTCGACGCCGGCGCCGGTGTATTCGGCCATCGGGCCCTCGACCAGTTCCTTCAGCCGGTCGCGCGCGCCGGACGGCACGAAATGCGCGTGGTAGCAGCAGCACACCTCGTGATCTTCCGCCCGACGGCCGAATTCCGGCAGGGCGTCGAGATACCAGTGGATGCGCTCGCCCGCCGTCTCAGAATCGACGTGATAGGCGACGTAGAGGAGGTTGTGCCCTTCCTTCGCCGTCCATGTGAAGCTGTCGCGGGTGAGGAAGCAGGCGACCCAGATCGGCGGGTGCGGCTTCTGGTAGATCGGCGGAAGCACGGTGATGCCGTCGATCTTCGGCCGAAACGCGCTCTCGAAGGTGAGCGGCCCGCCGCGCCACGCCGCCTTGCAGAGCTCGATCCCCTCCTCGACGCGCGCGCGGCTTTCCTTCATGTCGACACCGAACGTGTCGAACTCGTCGCGGATGAAGCCCCGCCCGACGCCGAAATCGAGCCGGCCGTGCGAGAGCTGGTCGAGCGTCGCCGCCTGCTCCGCCACGCGCAGCGGATCGTTGAGCGGCAGCACGGTCGCCCCGGTGCCGAGCCGGATGCGCGTGGTCTTCGCGGCGAGGTAGGACAGCAGGGCGTAATTCGCCGCGCACAAACCACCGTGGCGCACGAAGTGATGCTCGACCAGCCAGACATAATCGATGCCGATCCGGTCGGCGAACATCACCTGCTCGACGATGTTGTCGTAGTGCGTCGTCGCGTCGCGCGCCGCCGGGATGTAGGTCGGCAGATAGAACAGGCCGAACTTCATGCGGCGACGCCGGGCGGCAGGATCGCGCGCTCCTTAAGCACGTGCTCGCGATAGACCTCGGTGATCGAGGCCCAGCGCAGCCGGCACGCCTCCTCGGCGACGCGCAACGCGCGCGCCTGGAGCGCCGGGTCGTCGAGGTACTTCTCGCACAGTGCCATCTGGCGCGAGGAATGCTCGAGGTCGGCCTCGGCATGCTCCTCGAAGAAGCCGATCTCCTTCGAGCCCTTCTTGAAGCCGTAATGCTTGACGAAGGACGGGATCGTCACCTCGACGTTGAGCGCGACCTGCTGGCCTTCCTGCGTCGACTGCATGGCGAGCGCGACGCCGATCGGCTCCTCGCGCAGGCACTGCACGTAGTGGAGCGACCGCGCCCACCAGGCGGGCGAAAGCTCCGTCGCGCGCACCTGCTTCTCGGTGAGGCCAGCGGCCTTGCAGAAGTCGAAGATCAGCTTGTTGTGGTTGTGCGGCTGGTGGCCCTCGCCGGGAATGGCGGAGATGCCCTCCTCCTCGGCGATATTGTCGATCAGCGCGAGCTGCACGTCGTGCGGCCCGCGATAGTAGAGGAGCCCCATGGCCGGCTGCACGATCTGCACGAACTGGTAATGCCGGGCCATGTAGACGCCGAGCGCATTCAACGGCGTCGAGCCGTTCTTCATGCCCTGGAACAGCGGATGCTTCTTGGTGTGCCACTTGTCGCGGATGGCGTCGATCCTGGAGCCAATGCCGCTCCTTGCGCCGGTGCGCCGGGTCGCGATCTTCATCGCCATGATTTCCTCCCCTGTGACGCCTGGGGAGAAGTCTAGACCCGGGCGCGCCGTGGGCTCAACCGCGGCGGTTCGCGATGCGTTCGTCCGGAGGCGCGATCTCGGTCACGAGGTCGCGCACCAGCGCCTTGTTGGGCAGGGGCTCGAGCCGCATCTCGCGCGGCTCCAACCGCGCGGTGCAGGCGTAGATCACCTTGCCGTCGAGCAGCATCATGCACTCCTTGCACGCGTTGGCATTGAGGCAGGAGAAGCGCACGGCAATGGTGGGATCGGCCTCGATGCGCGCGCGGCGCAGCCCGTCGAGCACGGATTGGCCCGGCTGGAACGGCACCTCGACCCGCGTCCAGCGCGCCGCCTCGCCCGGCGTTCCGCGGCGGATGACCAGCGTGACGACCGGATCGCTCATTGTGCCGCCGCCGCCGCGTCGTTCGCGACCGGTACGCGTTCGAGCGCGATCGCGCCGTCCGCGAGCCGCACCGCCTGGTTGACCGCCCAGGCCGGATCCATCGTCACGAAATCCTCGCGCTGGTGCGCACCGCGGCTTTCGGTGCGGGCGAGCGCGGCGCAGGTCACCGCCTCGGCGACGAGCACCATGTTGCGGAGGTCGAACCAGTCGAGCCGCGCCATGTCGAACCGCGCAGGCGCGCCGGGCGGGACCTCGCCGAGCGCCGCGCGGACGGACGCGATCTCACCCAGCGCGGCGGTCAACGCGGCCTCGGTGCGGAACGGCCCGACCTTGTCGGCCATCACCGCCTGCAGCCGGGCGACCAGGGCCGCCGGGTTGTCCGTCATCGCCGGACCATGCGCGCCGGCGAGCGCCAGCGCCTCGCGTGCCGCATCGTCGCGCCACGCGTGCGCGTCCGCCTGGTGCCCGGCCGCCGCGCGACCGGCAAAATCGCCGAACACCAGTGCCTCGGTGATGGCGTTGCCCGACAGGCGGTTGGCGCCATTCGCCCCGCCGATCGCCTCGCCGGCGGCGTAGAGGCCGGCGATGCCGGTTTCGAAGCCGGACGTCACGCGGATGCCGCCCATGTGGTAGTGGGCGATGGGCGAGACCTCGACCGGCATGCGGGTGAGGTCGATTCCGTTCGCCGCCAGCCGGTCGATCACCGGACCGAACGCGGCCCGCAACTCCGCCTCGGGCACGTGCTCGAACGAGAGATACGCGCCGCCCGCGGGCGAGCCGCGCCCGGCCTCGACCTCCTTCAGGATCGCGTAGGTGGCGATGTCGCGCGTGACGTTGTAGCGCCTGCCCTCGGCGACGCCGTAGTCGGGCACGAAGTCGTGCCTGTCGGCGTTCAGCAGCTTGCCGCCCAGCTTGTAGCGGAACGGGTCCCACATGATCGGGTCCATGCCGATCAGCCGGGGCGCGAGATGGCCGATGGGAAAGAACTGCACGAACTCCATGTCGACCAGTGCCGCGCCCGCGCGAAGCGCCAGTGCGTATCCGTCGCCGCCCATGTTCACCGAGGCGGAGTTGCGCCGGTACATGCGGGTGAGCCCGCCGGTGGTGACGATCACCGCCTTCGCGGCGACCGAGACGGGCGCGCCGTCAGACATCGAGACGCCCACGACGCCCTGGACCGCACCGTCCGAAGCCACGACGTCGGTGACGCAGACATCGCCGATGCGCTGGATGCCGTCGCGGCGCTGAACCTGGCCGCGCAGCGTGCGCGAGACCGCGGGGCCGGTGTTGAGGAAATCGACATAGACGCAGCGCGCGCGGTCATGCCCCGGCGCGTGCGCCTGCTTGAGCCGCCCGTCGGGATGGTGGGCCCAGCCGACGTTCCAGCCCTGCATGCGCCGGATCGCCGCCGGCCCGTTCTCGCAGAGGATCGCAGCAAGCCGCGCGTCGCAGAGGCCCCGCCCGGCCGCCAGCGTGTCGGCGAGATGGAATTCGGGCGCGTCCGGCACCTCGTCGCCGAGTCCGACCGCGACCGTCATCTGCGCCATCACGGTCGCGCCGCCGCGTCCGATCAGCGCACGATCGAGCAGGGTCACCCGCGCGCCCGCATCGTGCGCCGCGATGGCCGCCGACATGCCGGCGGCCCCTGCGCCGACGATGGCGACATCGGTCTCGATATGGATCCTTTCGGGCTCGGTCATGATCGCAATTTACAGACGATAGGCCGGGCACGCTATACTCGCAGCCGCTTCGGGGAGGATTCATGATCGGATTCGAGCTGGCCGAGCCCGCGACGCTTGAAGAGGCGCTGCGCCTGCTCGACCCGTCCGACCCGGCGGTCCGGCCCATCTCGGGCGGCACCGCCGTCATGCTGCTGATGAAGTCGGGGCTCTACCGGCCGCAGCTTCTGGTGAGCCTGCGCCGGATCGAGGACCGCCATCGCCGCATCGAGGTCGCCGCGGATGGGGCGCTGCGGATCGGCGCAATGGCGCTGCTCGCCGAGCTGGAGCGGTCGGAGGCGGCGGCGCGCCACGCCCCGGTGATCCGCCAAGCCCTGCGGATATTGTCGAATGTCCGGGTGCGCAACCAGGCGACGCTCGGCGGGCATCTCGCGCACGCCGACCCGCACATGGACCTGCCGCCGGTGCTCGCTGCGCTGGGCGCGCGCGTGACCGTCGCCTCCCATCGGGGCGAGCGCGATCTCGCGGTCGAGGCACTGGCGTCCGGATATCTGGAAACCGTGCTGGCGAACGACGAGCTGATCGTCGCGGTGACGGTGCCGCCGCAGCGCGGCGCCCGCACCTCCTACGCCAAGATCACCGCGCGCTCGGCCGACGACTGGCCTTCGGTCGGAATCGCCGTCTCGGTTGGCGGCGCGAGCGGCCCCCGCGCCTTCGTCGGCGCCGCCACCGAGCGTCCCATGCGCCTCGTGGCGGCGGAAGCGATCCTCGCCGTGGGGACCGACGATGCCCGCCTCCGCCGCGCGGGCGAGGCCGCAGCGGAAGAAGCCGATCCGGTCACCGACCAGCACGGCTCGGCAGCCTACAAGCGCCAGCTCATCCGCGTGCATCTGCCCCGCGCGGTGCGGTCGGCGCTGGCCGAGGGAGCGGCCTGATGGCGATCGGGCAATCGCTTCCGCGCGTCGAGGGGCGCGACAAGGTGACCGGGCGCGCGGAGTACGTGCACCATCTGCGCCTGCCCGGAATGCTGCACGCCAAGATCTTCCGCGCGACCATCCCGCACGGGCGCATCGTCGCCATCGACACGGCGGCGGCGCGCCAGGTGGCCGGCGTCACCCATGTCGTGACCGGCCAGGACGTCGAGAAGCTGATCCCGCACCCCTATTTCGGGCCCGCCTTCCACGACATGCCGATCCTGGCGCTCGGCAAGGTGCGGTTCGCGGGCGAGCCGGTGGCCGTCGCGATCGCCACCGATCCCCACGCGGCGGAGGAGGCGGCGCGCCTCATCACAGCCGAGTACGATCCGCTGCCCGCCGTCTACGACGAGGTCGAGGCCATCGATTCGCCGGCGCACGTGCATGACGAGCTGAAGCCGGCGGGCGCCTTCCCCGACCTGATGCACCTCGCCGGGCGCAGGGACACCAACGTCGCGCTCGACTTCCGCCTGCGCCGCGGCGACACCGACGCGGCGTTCGCCGTAGCCGCGCACGTCTTCGAGCACCGGTTCCGCACCCAACAGACGATGCACACGCCGTTCGAGCCGTTCGTCAGCGTCGCGGAGCCCGCGGGTGGCGGCCTCACCATCCATTCCTCGACCCAGTCGCCAAGCTTCGTGCGGGCCGAGGTGGCGCGCCTCCTCGGCTGGCCCGAGAACCGCGTGCGGGTGAAGGTGCCCTATATCGGCGGCGGGTTCGGCGCCAAGGTCTACGTGAAGATGGAGGCGCTGGCCGCGGCGCTGGCGTTGATCGCGCGCCGGCCGGTGCGCGTCGCGCTGACGATGGAGGAGCAGTTCTTCACCATCACCAAGCATGCCTCCACCACCCGCATCAAAAGCGCGGTCACGCCGGACGGGCGCATCACCGCGCGCGAATGCGAGGTATGGTGGAACGGCGGCGCCTACGCCGACATCGGCCCGCGCGTGACGCAGAAGTCGGGCTTCACCGCGGCCGGCCCGTACGACATCGACAACGTCGCGATCAATTCCTATGCGCTCTACACCAACCGGCCGCCGGCGGGCGCGCT
The DNA here is from genome assembly GCA_963775315.1 of uncultured Alphaproteobacteria bacterium. Lineage (GTDB taxonomy): Bacteria > Pseudomonadota > Alphaproteobacteria > MPNO01 > DASWLB01 > CAWGHZ01. Next base: position 126,146 of record CAVZIN010000009.1, read on the forward strand.
GCGCGGCTTCGGCATTCCGCAGCTCGTCTGGGCGTACGAGAGCCATACCGACATGATCGCCCGGGCACTCGACATCGATCCGATCGAATTCCGGCTGAAGAACCTGCTGCGCGACGGGCGCGAGCAGGCGACCGGCACGGTGATGCGCGACGCGCCCTTCGTCGCGGTGCTGGAACGGCTGGCGGCACGAATGAGCTGGAAGGGAAGCTTCGACCGCGGCCATGGCCCGATGAAGCGCGGGCGCGGCGTCGCCATCGGCTTCAAGGCCTCGATCGCCCCGACCACCTCGGTCGCGATGGTGAATCTCTATTCCGACGGAAGCTGCGGCGTCTATTGCTCGCTGGTTGACATGGGCCAGGGCTCGGACACGGCGATGGCGCAGATCGCGGCCGAAACGCTGAACATGGACGCGGCGAAGGTGCGCGTGAGCCACCCCGACACCGACGTCACTCCCTACGACATGGGCACGCTCGGCTCGCGCGGGACGTGGCACATGGGCAACGCCGTGAAGCTCGCGGCCGAGGACGCACTCGCGAAAATCGCCACCCTCGCCGCCGGCCTCGGCGTTCCGGAAGGCTCGAACCTGCCGGTCGCGGAGCTCTTGCGCCGCAAGTACGGCATGCAGGCGGGCAACATCGTCGGCGTCGGCAGCTATGTGCCGGGCTACAAGTCGCCCGACCACGACACCGGCCTCACGCCCAACGCCACGCCGTTCTGGATGCTGGGCGCGGCGGGCGCCGAGGTCGAAATCGACAGCGAGACCGGCGCGGTGCGCGTGACACGCCTCGTCAACGTCGCCGACGTCGGCACGCCGGTGAACCCGAAGATCGTCGAGACCCAGCTTTCCGGCGGCGCGGTGATGCAGTTCGGCTTCACCATGACGGAGGACATGGAGTTCCGCGACGGCCAGCTCGCGAACCCGTCGCTCGCCGATTACAAGATTCCCGGGCTGCACGACGTGCCGCCGATGGAGAACGAGGCGATCGACGCCAAGACCGAGGGCGGCCCCTACGGAGCCAAGGGCGTCGGCGAGACCGGCACGTTCGGCGTCTCGCCCGCCATCGCCAACGCGATCGAGGATGCGGTCGGCGTTCGCCTCACCGAGCTGCCGCTGCGCGCCGAAACACTGTGGCGCGCGCTCGAGGCGCAGGCCGGCCGCACGGTGGAGGAGGAATGAGCCCGCGCCGCACCATCGCGTTCACGCTGAATGGCGCGCCCGCGACCTGCGACGTCGCGACGCACGAGACGCTGGTCGAGATGCTGACCGAGCGGTTCGCGCTCGCCGGGGCGCGCGAAAGCTGCGCCCAAGGTCTCTGCGGCTGCTGCACGGTGATCCTGGACGGCAAGGCGATCTCGGGCTGTCTCACCCTCGCCGCGTTCGCGGACGGCGCGACGGTCGAGACGGTCGAGGGGCTCGACGCGAGCGGCACGCTCGATCCTGTGCAGGAGGCGTTCCTCGAAGCCGGCGCGTTCCAATGCGGCTTCTGCACGCCGGGCTTCATCCTGATGACGCGCCAGCTTCTCGACGCCGACCCGGACCCTGACGACGCGACGATCCGCGACTATCTCTCCGGAAATCTCTGCCGCTGCGGCGCCTACCCGGAGATTGTCGCCGCCGTGAAGCTCGCCGCGCGGAAGCGGGCCGGCCCATAGGCCGCCGCTTCCGCCCCCATTGCGGCCCGAGTTTTACAGCGCGTTCGCCGGGTGGATCATGGTGCGCCACATGTGCGCGACCGGCGAGTTATCGTAGCCGAGCCCTTCCTCGGGCTGCTTGAACTGGCGCCCGATCACGTCGTCGAACTCCTCGAGCTCGACGACCGCGTTCGGATCGAAGGCGTAGAGGTCGTTCACGCAGATCATCCGCGCACTCATGTACCATTTGTGCGCCCGCGCCCGCTCGTAAGCCTCGTGGATGTAGGGCGCCGGACGATACCCCTCGCCGAACAGCCGGACATACATCTCCGGATATTCGTAGCCCACCGAGGAGTTTGGGAAGAAGCGCAGCGCCTGGTGGTGGCGGATCGACCAGCTCACCTCCTCGTCCACGTAGGGCTCGATGAGCTGCGCGCCCCACCAGCCGTGGTCGGAGCGGATGAATCCCGCGACCGACAGGTCGTGAAGCAGGCATGCGAGCACAAGCTTGTCGTCGCCGCCGTTCTTGCGCGCCAGCGCCGCCGACTGAAGCAAGTGGTTGCCGGGCCCTGCGGCGCAGCGATACCGGATGAAATCCTGCAGGGTCGGCTTCGCCGGCATCGCCGGCAGGCGCGGGTCGCGCCCCATCATGGCGTGCTTGCCGGGCTCACCAAAGCCGATCTCGAGCTTGCCGTCGACCGCGTTGAACAGGACCGATTTGCCCGGCACGCGGTCGAGGTTCTGCATCGCCTCGATCTCGAGCTCGTCCGCCCGGTCGTCCATCGTCTTTACCGTCGCCATGGGGAGCCTCCCTTTCCGGCCGCCTGCGACGAAATGATCCGCCCAAACCGCCCCGGAAGTAAAGCGGCTGGTGCGGCGCCCCACGACCGCCGCTGCGCGCGAATATCGCGGGAACCGGAACCGAGCCTGGGTGTTGTCTCCTCGGACGCCGAGGAGGTTTCGAGGTGGCGGATCGCTCGGCCCTGTTCGCCGAAAGCGAGGCGGAACGGCTGCGTCGCCAGCGGGCGATGCTGTTCTGGCTGGGCGAACGCGCCCTCCGGGCGGAGAATCTCGACCAGCTTTTCGAGGCGGCGACCAGCGCCGTGGCCGAGGCTACCGAGGGCGATGTCGTCCAGCTTCTCGAGCTTCTGCCCGGCCAGCGCGAAATGCTGGTCCGCGCCGCCCTGGGCCTGATGTCCGAGCCCGAGGGGCCGGTGCCGGTCGGCGCCGGCGAGGAGACGCCGAGCGGCTACGCCCTGCTGACCGCCAAGCCTGTTGTATCGACCGAACTCGCCGCCGAGAAGCGGTTCGCCCTGCCCGCCCGCCTGCGGGCGCTCGGCATGCGCAGCCTGATCGACGTGGTGATCGAGGGGCCGGCCGGGCGCTGGGGGCTTCTTGAGGTTGCCTTCTGCGAGGACCGACCCTTCGACCAGGACGAATGCGCCTTCCTGCAGAGCTGCGCCGACCTTGTCGCCGCGGCCATCGACCGGCTCGCCCAGACCGAGGAGAAGGTGCCCTGCCCCTACTGCGCCGAGCCGGTGCGGCCGGAGGCGGTGAATTGGCCGTTTCCCCAGGCGCCGGCGCCAGAGCGGAAGGAGATCGGGGACGAGAGCGCGCCGGACGCGCCGCGCCTGGAAGAGCTCGATGCCGAGGTTGAGGACGAAGACGACGCGGGATGGACCCCGCCGGACCCCGGCTGGTACGACCGGGTCGAGCTTCCCCGCGTCGGGCGCCGCCGGATCGGGACTTTCGGGGCGGTGGCGCTGGCGCTGGCGGCCGCGATCTTCGGCATCTGGTGGGTGAGCGGCCCCGAGCCGAAGCCGCCGCCCGGCATCATGATCGCGGTTGGCCCGCCCGATGCGCCGGGCGTGCAGGGCGACGCCGAGGCGCCGGCGGCAGCCAACGCCGAGCCGCTGCCGGGAACGGCGACGACGCCGAACGCGGTCGCGCCGGCGGAGCCGCAGCCCCCTGAGCCCGCCGCTGCGGCCGAGCCGCCGCAGCCCTTGACCGCGCCCGATGCACGGCAGATGCCCCCGTTGCCGCCGCAGAGACCCGGCGACATGGCCGTGGCCGCACCCGGGGCAGTGGACTCTGCCTCGGCGGTCCGGTCCCTGCAGTCCGACCTCGCGCTTCTGGGCTATGACGTGGGGCCGATCGACGGCCGTCTCGGCCCGCTCACCCACCGCGCGATCACGTCGTGGCAGCGCAAGCACCGCGAACCGGGCAACGGCGATCCGACGGAGGCGCTGCGCCGCGCCGTGCACGCCGAAGCGATTGCCGCCGTGCCGGCCCGCTTCCGCTAGGCCTGCGCCACTTCGCGGCAGGTGGTGCGGCGCACGTCGCGCATTTCCGTCAGGTCCGCGAACGGGCGGGCGCGGTGCATGGTGGCGAGGTTGTCCCAGATCACCACGTCGCCGATCCGCCAATGGTGGGCGTGGACGAAGCGCGGCGCGGTGGCGTGCGCCATCAACTCGGCGAGCAGCGCGCGCCCCTCCGCAACCGGCCAGCCGACGATCGACGCCGCGTGCGAGGCGAGATAGAGCACCTTCCGGCCGGAGCTGGGATGAACGTGGACCAGCCTATGGCGCGCCGGCGGCATGAAGGCGAGTTCCTCCGCCGTCGCCTCGGGCCCGCCGCCCACCACGCGGGAATGCCAATAGGAATGCTCGCAGACCAGCCCGTCGAGCCGCGCCTTCGTCGCCTCGGGCAGCGCGTCGTAGGCCGCGCGCATGTCGGCGAACTCGGTCTCCGGCCCGCCGCCGGGCGGCAAGGCGTGCGCGGACAGCAGCGAGTAGGTCGCACGCACCGCGTTGAACGACATGTCGGTGTGCCATAGCCGGTTCGCCCGCTTGAACAGCAGCCGCCGGTCGCCCTCGGTGAAGAGCTGGCCGGTCTCATCCATGTTCGACTGGTCGATGATCTCAAGGTAGCGGACGCGCGGTTCCTTGCCTTTCGCGGTGGTCGCCGCGCGGGTGCGGTGCACCGGCCCCAGCCGCTTGGAGAAGGCGATGTGCTGCTCGTCGGTCAGCGGCCGGTCGTGGTGCACGACGGCGACGGCATATCGGTCCATTGCTGCGACGATCTCGCCCAGCGTCGGCTCGTCCACGTCGCGCAAATCGACGCCCGCGATCTCGCAGGCGAACAGGGGATGGAGCTGGTGAATGCTGAGGGCCATGCCCGATGCTACCCCGCCCGCGTGCCCGATTGCCAGCCGCCGGCCAGCGATGCTTTGATAGCGCCATAGGCACAGGGAGCAGTGGTCATGGCCGTCCTCAACCCGCGTTTTCTGTCGCACGGCACGCTCGAGTTGCGCGACCTCGAGCGCTCGCGCAAGTTCTACGAGGAGTTCCTCGGGCTGGAGGTCATTCGCACCTCCGACCGGTCGCTGATGATCCGACTCGGCGGCGAGCACGTCTATGCCGTGGTGCTCAACCCCAAGAAGCCCGAGATGCCGGTGCTCAACCATAACGGGCTCGACGCGCCGACGCGCGCCGAGGTCGACGAGGCGCACCGGATCGCAACCGAGAGCCAGGCCGAATGGGGCATCAAGAAGGTCACCCGCCCGGTCGACGCGCACGGCACGTACGGATTCTACATCGCCGATCCCGACGACAATTGGTGGGAAATCCTGACCAACCCCGAGGGCGGCTATAGCTGGATGTTCGCCAAGGGCGACGATATCGACAGTTGGGGCGCGGGCGAGAACCAGGGCTACAACCCCAACGCGTTCACCCGACGCCGCCAGCGCAAGGTGAACACGCCGACCGAGTCCTGAAAATCCAGGTCGAAATCGTCTGCCGCGCACATTGACGATTTGCAAAACCGGTCATGCCCGGACTTGTTCCGGGCATGACGGGATCGTAAAGCGAGGCAATGGCCCGTGGATGGCCAGGACAAGCCGGTCCTGAGCGACGCCGCAGGCGGCGTCGAAGGGCCCGGCCATGACGAATTGGTTTGACTGAAGCCGCCAGTCCTCACGCCCCCGCCGCGGCGCCGTCGCCGCGCGGGTCGGCGCCGCCCTCGTAGCTGCCGTCGGGCAGGATGCGGATCGCCTGGGCGTGGCCCATCGCCTCCTCCCACGCGCCGGCGACGACCACCGGATGGCCCATGGCGTGTAGCGTGCGCGCGACCTCGGGGGCGAAGCGGCCCTCCAGCATCAGCGCCCGGCTCTCCTCGCCCCAGGTGCGGCCGAGCAGGAAACGGGGCGCGGCGATCGCCGCCTGCGCGTCCATGCCGAAATCGAGCATCCGGGTCAGCATCATCGCCTGGGTCTGCGGCTGGCCCTCGCCCCCCATCGTGCCGAACACGAGCGCGGGCCTGTCGTCCTTCAGGAGCATCGCCGGGATCAGCGTGTGGAAGGTGCGCTTGCCGGGCGCGAGCGCGTTCGGATGGTCGGGGTCGAGCGAAAAGAACGAGCCGCGATTCTGAAGGACAATCCCGCTGCCCTCGGCCATCTCCGCCGAGCCGAAATCGAAGTAGAGCGACTGGATGACCGAGCAGGCGAGCCCGTCGCGATCCACGGCGCAGAAATGGCACGTGTCGCCGCCGGGCGTGCGGCGCGCGACGGTGCGCGGCGGGGCAACGCCCGGCGCCACCTCCGCGTCCGCAAGCGCGCGGGCGGGGTCGATCCGCGCGCGACGGGCATCGGCATAGGCGCGGTCGATCAGCCGCGCGACCGGAATGTCCGCGAAATCCGGATCGGTGAGGAAGGCGTCGCGGTCGGCGAAGGCGAGCTTCACCGCCTCGGCGACATGATGGAGGTACGAAGCCGTCCCCTCGCCCAGCGCGGCCACATCGAACCCGTCGAGCAGGTTTGCGATGGAAAGCGCCGCCAGCCCCTGCGTCGGCGGCGGCATTTCCAGCAGCGTATGACCGCGATAGGCGGCGGACAGCGGCTCGGTCCAGTTCGCGCGGTAGGCGGCGAAATCCTCGGGCGCGAGGGGCGAGCCGCGCGGACCGATCTCGGCACAGATCTCGGGCCCCATCACGTCGTAGAACGCGCGCGGCCCCTCGACCGCGATGCGCCGGAGCGTCGCGGCGAGCGCCGGGAAGCGCATCCGGTCGCCGGCGCGCGGCGGCTTCCCGCGCGGCATGTAGACGCGCGCCATGGCAGGGTACTGCGCGAGGTCGTCGGCCGCGATCCACTTGGCGAGCGAGCGCGCACAGGCGACGCCGTCCTCCGCCGCCGCGATGGCAGGCGCGAAGAGCCGCGCCCAGTCGAGCCGGCCGTGCCGCTCGTGCGCGAGGCGCCACCCATCCACCGCCCCCGGCACGGTCAGCGCAGCGCGTGGGCCGCGCTGCGGTATGGTGTGGAACCCCTCGGCCCGGTAGCGCTCGATGGTGGCCGCTCGCGCCGCCGGGCCGGCCGCCTCGATGCCCGCCGCGCGGCCCGCCTTCGGATCGAAGATCAGCCAGAACCCATCGCCGCCGAGCCCGCACATGTGGGGATAGGCGACCGCGAGCATCGCGTTGGTCGCGATCGCGGCGTCGACCGCGCTGCCGCCCGCGGCCAGTACCGCGGCCCCCGCCGCGGCTGCGCCCGCGTGCGAGGCCGCCACCATCCCGTTCGCCGCCCGCACCGCCTCGGTCATCCGCCGTCCTCCCGAGATGTTGATAGCGGGGCGCGCGGCCGGACGGAAGCCCGCGTTGTCGGCGGTCGGGCGGAATGGTAGCTTGCGACGGCGAGAGGCTATGAGCATCTGGGGAACGATCATCGGCGGCGCCGCGGGCTTCGCGCTCGGCGGGCCGCTCGGCGCGCTGCTGGGCGCGGCGGCGGGGTATGGCATCGACCGCATGCGCGACGATCGCGGCGCGAGCGAGTTGCACCGCGAGACCGCCTTCGCCGTCGCGGTGATCGTGCTATCCGCCAAGATGGCCAAGGCGGACGGGCAAGTCACCCGCGACGAGATCGCCGCCTTCCGCGAGGTCTTCCACGTGCCGCCCGACGAGGAGAAGAACGTCGGTCGGCTGTTCGACCAGGCGCGGCGGGATTCGGCGGGATTCGAGCCCTACGCCCGCCAGGTGGCGCGCATGTTCGAAACCAACCCCGCCGTGCTCGAGAAGCTGCTCGACGGGCTGTTCCATATCGCCAAGGCGGACAAGGTGGCCCACCCCGCCGAGATCGCCTATCTGCGCGAGGTGGCGCAGATCTTCGGCTTCGACGAGGACACGTTCGAGCGCATCCGCGCCGGCCATCTCGGCCGTGCCGAGTCCGATCCCTATATGGTGCTCGGCGTTCCGCACGATTCGACCGACGAGCAGGTCCGCGCCGCGTGGCGCCGGCTGGTGCGCGAGAACCATCCCGACCGGCTGACCGCCGAGGGCATGCCGGCCGAGTTCGTGGCGCTCGCCAATGACAAACTCGCCACCATCAACGCCGCCTATGACGCCGTGTGCGCCCGGCGCGGCCTCAAATGACAGCCCCGCAGGACCCCCCGACCAATTCGCCCGATCCGGCGTCGCCCTGCTCCCCGGGCCGCCGCGGCGGCGGAAATCACATTTTGTTCATGGACTTAACTGTCTCGAACCCATCACGAAATCGTCACCATAGCGTCCGCTTGACATCCGCTGCCGCAGTGCAATATAAATGGAACGATAGATTTTGCGTTGCAGCATCAACAGTAGGACTATGCGAACGATGCCCACGAACCGCCAGCTCCTGTCGCTCTTCAAGTCCAGCGAGGCGTCGCCGTTCCGCACCTGCCAGTGGCCGTTCGGCGACCCGGGTACCAAGGAATTCCATTTCTGCGGCGACCCGACGCACGCCGGCTTTTCCTACTGCAAGAAGCACGCGCAGATGGCCTATCGCGAGCCGGAGCCGCGCCGTTCGGCGCCCAGCTACCCGGGCCGCCGCGCGGCCTAGCCTTCCTGCCCCGTCGCGCGCGGCGGGGATGCGATGCAGCAATTCGATCCGGATCGGGCGCCCTGCCACTGCCAGGCAGGGCGTTTCCGCATGAGCGCGCCACGGCCGCCAGCCTCGCCCAGTTTCGGCCCGCGCCCCGAGGGCATGGCGATCGACATGCTGGTGCTGCACTACACCGGGATGGAGAGCTCCCAGGCCGCGCTCGACCGGCTGTGCGACCCTGCCACCGAAGTGAGCGCTCACTATTTGATCGACGAGGACGGCACCGTCAGCGCGCTGGTCGACGAGGCGATGCGGGCCTGGCACGCCGGCGAGAGCGGTTGGAAGGGCGCGACCGACATCAATTCCCGCTCGGTCGGCATCGAGCTGGTCAACCCGGGCCACGAATTCGGCTACCACCCCTTCCCCGAGCCTCAGATAGCGGCGCTGATCGCGCTCGCGCGCGACATACTGGCGCGCCACCCGATTCCCCCCGGCAACGTGGTGGGCCATTCCGACGTGGCGCCGGCGCGCAAGCGCGACCCGGGGGAGCTGTTCCCCTGGCGCCGGCTCGCCCAGGCCGGCATCGGCCGCTTCCCCACCCGCCCGTCGATCGCCGCCCGGCTCGACACTGGTCCCTACGGCGACGAGCAGGTGATGCTGAACGAGGCGCAGACACGCCTTGCCCGCATCGGCTACGCCATTGCCGTCACCGGCCGCGCCGATGAGGCGACGTCCCAGGTGCTCGCCGCCTTCCAGCGCCGCTACCGGCCGAAGCGCGTCGACGGAAGGCTTGACGCCGAAACCTTCCTGCTGATCCAGGCGGTCGCCGATCTCGCCGATTCCATCGGTTGACGCGGCGCCCCCGGACCCTCACCTTGTGACTGCCAGACGGCCGGATGGCCGCCTTCCGCACCGGGGCAACCCCGCGGGGGGAGGAAAGTCCGGGCTCCACGGAGACACGGTGCCGGGTAACGCCCGGCGGGGGCGACCCTAGGGAAAGTGCCACAGAAACGAGACCGCCAACCCCGACCGGCATTCCGCCGGCTCCGGGCGGCAAGGGTGAAACGGTGCGGCAAGAGCGCACCGCGGGACCGGCAACGGGACCGGCACGGCAAACCCCACCGGGAGCAAGACCAAATAGGGGCGGCGCGCGGGGCGACCCGCAGGCTTGTGTCCGGGCCGCCGCCCGGGTAGGTCGCGCGAGGCGCGGGGCGACCCGCGTCCCAGATGAATGGCCATCCCCTGGTCCGCCAGGGACAGAACCCGGCTTACAGGCCGTCTGGCGTTTCAGCTTTTCGGGGCTGCGGTCCCACCCGCAGCCCCCGCACGAAAAAAGGCCCGGACGGCGAACCGTCCGGGCCCCGGCGAAGACCGTGGGAAGTGGATCAGGGAACGGTCTCGCCGTGCACCACAAGGTCGAGGCCCTCGCGCTCGGTCTCCGTACCCACACGGAGGCCGATGACGAGGTCGATGCCCTTGAGGAGGAGGAAGCTTGCGACCGCGTCCCACACCAGGGTGGCCGCGATGCCTTCGAACTGGATCAGCATCTGGCCGGGATTGCCCTCGAGCGCACCCGCCGTGCCGCCGATCGCCTTGACCGCGAACACGCCGGTCAGGAACGCGCCGATCATGCCGCCGACCGCGTGCACGCCGAACGTGTCGAGCGAGTCGTCGTAGCCGCCCGCGTGCTTGAGCCAGGTCGCGCCCCAGTAGCAGCAGACGCCGGCGGCAACGCCGATGAACAGCGAGCCGACCGGATCGACGAAGCCCGAGGCGGGCGTGATCGCCACCAGCCCAGCGACCGCGCCGGAGATGATGCCGAGCACGCTGGGCTTGCCCTTCATCGTCCACTCCACGAACATCCAGGTGAGCGCCGCGGTCGCGGTCGCGATCTGGGTGACCGCCATCGCCATGCCCGCCGAACCGTTCGAGGCGACGGCCGAACCGGCGTTGAACCCGAACCAGCCGACCCACAGCAGAGACGCGCCGATCACCGACAGCGTCAGGTTGTGCGGCGGCATCGGCTCGTTGGGATAGCCGTGGCGCTTGCCGAGCACGAGGGCGCAGACGAGGCCCGCGACGCCGGCGTTGATGTGCACCACCGTGCCGCCCGCGAAGTCGAGCACGCCCACGCCGGCCAGGAACCCGCCACCCCACACCCAATGGGCCACCGGGCAGTAGACCACCAGCAGCCACAGCCCCATGAACCAGAGCATCGCCGAGAATTTCATGCGGTCGACGAATGCGCCGACGATCAGGGCGGGGGTGATGATCGCGAAGGTCATCTGGAAGCACATGAACACGGATTCGGGGATCGTTCCCTGCAGCGTGTCCTTGCCCATGCCGCGGAGCAGGAAGTCGCTAAGGTCGCCGATGTAGGCGCCGCCGGTCTTGAACGCGAGCGAGTAGCCCGCAACCATCCACAGCACCGTCACCAGGCAGGTGATGGCGAAGCAGTTCATCACGGTGTTGAGCACGTTCTTCTTGCGGACCATGCCGCCATAGAACAGCGCGAGGCCCGGGATGGTCATCAACAGCACGAGCGCGGTCGATGTCAGCATCCAGGCCGTGTCACCCGAGTCGAGCTTGGGCGGCGGCGCGGCGGGCGGCGGGGCGGCAGGCGCGGCGGCCTGCTGCGCGTAGGCGAGCCCCACGGAGCCGGCGACGAACAGTGCCGCGAGCGCCGCCGAGCGTACGGATGTGGGAATCTTCTTCATTCGCGTTTCTCCTGGCTAAAGCGCCGCTTCGCCGGTCTCGCCGGTGCGGATGCGCACCGCCTGGCCGAGCTCGAGCACGAAAATCTTGCCGTCGCCGATGTTGCCGGTGGACGCGGTCTTCTGGATCGCCTCCACCACCTGGTCGGCGATGTCGTCGGGCACGACGACCTCGACCTTTACCTTGGGCAGGAATGTCGTCGTGTACTCCGCCCCCCGGTAGATCTCGGTTTGGCCCTTCTGTCGGCCGAAGCCCTTCACCTCGGAGACGGTCGCGCCTTGCACACCGATCGAGGTGAGCGCATCGCGGACGTCCTCGAGCTTGAATGGCTTGATGATGGCCATGATCAGTTTCATCTGGGGCTCCTTATTGGCCGGCTCCTGGTGTTGTCGGGCCCCGGCGGCGGCCGACCGCCGCCGCCGGGGTCGGTCGTCAGAACGAACGCGCTACCATCAGCGTGACCGTCGGTCCGCAAGCTCCGCCGTTCGGTGTCCCGGAGAAACAGCTCCCACGTGAGATGCTGGTGTCCTGGAAGGCCACCGTCGTGTCGAAGCCGACGATCTTCGCGCCAGCCGACACGCCGTAGGTGTAGTAGTCGGGCGTGCCAAAATTTACGTTGTTCTCGATCGACTGGTGGCCGCCCCACGCGGACAGTGTCACCTTGCCGACCGGAACCGACACGTTGATCGCGTTCCACACGCCAGTGCCGGATTCGGCGAAAAAGTCCGGCGAGTAGTTCAGCGAGTAGCTTGCCGAGAACGGGCCGAAGTCATGGCTGAGCACGAGGGCGACTTCGCCGTAGTCATAGCGAAGCCCCGCCGGTTCGGTCGGGTAGTGGAACCAGATGCCGCCCAGCTTCCAGTCGACGGGACCGAGACTCCCCTGGAAGCCGCCGTACAGATCCCATTCGAGCGTGCCACCGGCGGTATTGAAGTTGGTATTTGACAGCCAGGTACCGACATAGAGCCCGACGGGCTTCGAATCGAGAGACCAGTCGAAGCCGCCCTGGATGGCCGGCTCGTCATTGGTCTGCGAAATGCCGCGGAACAGGTATTCCGACACGACGTCGACGTTCGCCGAAAACGTGCCGGGTACCATCTTCTCGGGCAGCAGCCCGTCGTCCGCGGCGATCGCCGGGATCGTGGTTGCCGCGAGCGTCATCGCGGCGGTTGCTAACAGAAGACGCTTCATTCTTATCCTCCTCCTGAGGGGGAGAGCCCCCTATTGATCCGGTCCGGTCGCCCACGGGGTGCCGCAGAGCCGAAACCCGGCGTGACCGGTCGGTACCCTATGCTTAAGCAAGAATCGGGCCAATCATTCTTGGCGGCGCGGCAAAAAAATAATCATTCTATATCAATGACTTGTGCCGGTTTTTTAAGCATAATGCCGGCCCGAGCCCCGCCGGGACATGCCTGATTTCTGTGCAAAAGATCGAAAATGATCGATTGTTAGGCACACTTCGTGTGCTGGACACGAGGCCGTGGCCACTGCACTGTGCAATGGCCTGAATGGGTGCGGAAAGCGACGGGATGGCCATCGAGACCGAGATTCTCATTGCCGGGGGCGGCATGGCAGGGCTCGCCCTCGCCGCCTCGCTGGCCGGGGCCGGCGTGGAGGTCGCGGTGTGCGACCGGCGCCCGTTCGAAACGGTGGCCGCGCCCGCCGGCGACGGGCGCACGGCGGCGGTCGCGGCCGGCGGTCAGCGCGTGCTCGATGGCGTCGGCGCGTGGCATGGGATGGCGGGCGACGCCGAGCCGATTCTCGAGATCCGGGTGAGCGACGGCGACTCGCCGCTATTCCTGCACTACGACCACGCCCTGCTCGGACTTGGCCCGCTCGGCTGGATCGTCGAAAACGCCGTCATCCGCCGCGCCCTGCTCGATCGCCTCGCCACGCTGGACGCGGCGCGGCTGCTCGGCGGGACGGGTGTCGAGGAGGTATCGGCTGGCGCGCACTTCGCCACGGCGCGGCTTGGCGATGGAAGCGAGATGCGCGCACGGCTGGTGGTCGCCGCCGACGGACGCGATTCGGCGCTTCGCCGCGCCGCTGGAATCGGCATCACCGCGTGGCGCTATCCGCAGGCCGCCATCGTCTGCACGGTCGGGCACGCGCGCTCGCACCGCGGCGTCGCGCACGAGCGGTTCCTGCCCGCCGGCCCGTTCGCCATCCTGCCGATGACAGGTAACCGCTCGTCAATCGTGTGGACCGAGAACGCCGAGCTCGTCCCGGCGCTGGCGGCACTGCCGCGCGATGCGTTCACCGCCGAGCTCGCGCGCCGGTTCGGCGACTTCCTCGGCGCGTTGGAGGTCGAGGGCGAGATCTTCACCTACCCGCTCGGCCTCATCCATGCCGATGCGTACGTGGCGCCGCGCCTCGCGCTGATCGGCGACGCGGCGCACACGATCCACCCGATCGCCGGTCAGGGATTCAACCTCGGCCTCCGCGACGTCGCGGCGCTCGCGGAGCAGGTGGTGGATGCGCACCGGCTGGGACTGGACGTCGGCCAGGGCGCGGCGCTCGAGCGCTACGCGCGCTGGCGCCGCTTCGATTCCACTGTGATGATCGCGATGACCGACGGGCTCAACCGGCTGTTCTCGAACGAGATCGCTCCCGTCCGGATCGCGCGCGACGCGGGCCTCGCCGTGGTCAACCGCATCCCGCCCGTGAAGCGCGCGCTGATGCGCCACGCCATGGGACTCGCGGGCGACGCGCCCCGCCTCGTTCGCGGCCTCGCGCTCTAACCTCCGGGCGCGCTTCTGCTCACCGGCAAGCGAACGACGAAGCGGGCGCCGCGTACGCTGCCGTCCGGAGCGCGGCGGTTCTCCGCGCGGATCGTGCCGCCGTGGGCATCGACGATCTGGCGCGAGATCGAGAGCCCCAGCCCCGAATGGGTGCCATACTTCTCGGACTCGGGACGCTCCGAGTAGAACCGCTCGAAGATCGATTCTTCCGAGCCCTCGGGGATTCCCGGCCCATCATCCTCGACCGTCAGCACCACCTCGCGCCCCTCCCGCGCGCCGCGCACGACCACCTCTCCGTCGGGCGGGCTGAATGACAGCGCGTTGTTGATCAGGTTGTTGAGCACCTGCACCAGCCTGTCCTCGACTCCCGCGACCGCGAGTGTACCGTCCGTGGGTCCTTCGTAGCGCAGGTTCGGCTGATCGGGCACGGCCGTCGCTTGGCGCACTTCGACCAGCGCATCGATGAGCCGGCCGACATCGACCGGGCCGAGGCGCTCGCGCGACAGCTCCGCGTCGAGGCGCGAGGCGTCGGAGATGTCGGTGATCAACCGGTCGAGCCGCTGCACGTCCTCCTGGATGATGGTCATCAAGCGCCGCTGCTGGTCCGGGTCGCGCACCCGCGCCGCCGTCTCGACCGCGCTGCGAAGCGAGGTAAGCGGATTCTTGATCTCGTGCGCGACGTCGGCGGCGAAGGATTCGATCGCATCCATCCGCGTCCACAGCGTCTCGGTCATGTCGCGGAGAGCACCGGAGAGATCGCCGATCTCGTCGCGCCGTCCGGTGAAGTCGGGGATCTCCTCCTCGCGCCGATGGCCATGGCGCACCCTATCGGCCGCGGCGGCGAGGCGGCGCACCGGGCGCGCCAACGTGCCCGCGAGATAGAGCGACAGCAGCACGGTGACGACCAGCGCCACCAGGAAGATGCGGAGGATGCCGATGCGCACCTCGCGCACCGCGCGCTCGATGCCGGTGGCGTTCGAGGTGAGCATCAGCGCGCCCAGCACCTGCTTGAAGCGCTGCACCGGCGCGGCGGCGCTGATGACGAGACGGCCGTCGGAAAGCTCCCGCACCGCGGTCGAGGTCTCGCCCGCCAAGGCCTTCGCCGCCTCGGGATAGTCCTGGGCCCGCTGCACCGGGTTCTCGTGATAGGGCGGCGGCTCCGACGCGCCGGCCAGCCGGTCGGCGAGCCGCTCGTAGAGGTCGAGTAGCCGGGTGAATCCCAGCCCGGACGAATCGCCCGGCGGGCTCAGTACCTCGACCTGCACTGACCCGCCGGGTCCGGCGAGCTGGCGGGAATCGGCGACCAGGGCGCCCGACGTGTCGAACAGCCGGGCGCGCGAGGTGGTCGGCTGCACCAGACGGCGCAGCATCGGGCGCGCCACTCCGGGGCGGATGATCTGGCTGCCGTCGGGGCCGGTGCCGATCGCGCCTTCGCCGAGCGCGCCGGCGAAGATGCGCGCCTGGGTGGCGAGCGCTGCCTTCGCCGAATCCACCAGCTCCTCCCGGTACTGGCCGAGATAGAGGAGCCCGCCGACCAGGATGGCCAGCGCCAGCACGTTGACCGAGAGGATGCGCCAGGTGAGCGGCGAGATGAGCCGCCAGCGCCGGCGCGGCGGGCGTGGCTCCGCGCGCCGCGGCGCAGGCGACGGTGGGGCCTCCCGCTTCCGCTCGGGCGCCGGGGCCGGACTCTCCGCCCCCTCAGCATTCGCGGTAGCGGTAGCCGATCCCGTAGAGGGTTTCGATTTGAGCGAAATCGGCATCGACCGCCTTGAACTTCTTCCTAAGACGCTTGATATGGCTGTCGATCGTCCGATCGTCCACATAGACATGCTCGCCATAGGCGGCGTCCATGAGCTGGTCGCGGCTCTTCACGTGGCCCGGCCGCGTCGCCAGCGCCTTGACGATCAGGAACTCGGTGACGGTGAGATCGACCGGTCGGCCGCGCCAGGTGCACAGATGCCTCGCCGAATCGAGAACCAGCTCGCCGCGCGCCATGGTCGGCGCGCCGTCGCCCTCGCCCGCCGGCTCCGCCCCCTCCTCGTTGCGCCGCAGCAGGGCGCGGATGCGCTCGACTAGCAGGCGCTGCGAGAACGGCTTCTTGATGTAGTCGTCGGCCCCCATGCGGAGCCCCAGGATCTCATCCACCTCCTCGTCCTTCGAGGTGAGGAAGATCACCGGAATCTGCGACTGACGGCGCAGACGCTGGAGAAGCTCCATCCCGTCCATCCGCGGCATCTTGATGTCGAGGATGGCGAGGTCGACCGGGCGCTGCCCTATGCCGCGCAGCGCCGAGGCGCCGTCGGTGTAGGTCTGCACCTTGAATCCTTCGGCCTCGAGCGCGATCGAGACCGAAGTGAGAATGTTCCGGTCGTCATCGACCAGCGCGATAGAGTGCGCCACGCCATATCCCCTGTCCCCCGCAGCCGCGTCGCGGCCCGACGGCTCGTCCGTGGCCTCAAGGTCGGGCCTCGCACCCGGTGCGTCAAGGCCTCCATAGGGGCCCGCCTGCCTGTTTGCCACTTCCCTGCTCCTTGCCCGCTCTAATCTCGGGGTTAGGCCCGGAATCCGGCGGAAATGCGGCGAATTGACCGATGTCAAGGCAGCGCCACAAAGACGGGCTAGGTTTCGCGGCGGAGTCCACGCCGCATCCAGGAGGAAGCCATGACGCGCACGCACCGCCGAACCACAGGCCTTGCGGCTGTTGCCGCCGCAGCGCTCGCTTTCGCCACCGTTCCCGCCGTCGCCCAGACGGACAGCACTTCCACGACACAATCCGCGCCGAACACCGGCACCGAAGGCCAGACCGTCACGCCGCCGCGCGGCATGATGGGCGGGATGATGCGCGGCTATCCGATGGGGCCGGGCATGATGCAGGGCAACGGCATGGGCCCCGGGATGATGCAGGGCTATGGACAGGGCTATGGCATGGGCCCGGGGATGATGCAGCGCTACGGCATGGGTCCCGGCATGATGCGCGGCTGCCGCGGCATGATGCAGGACGACGAAGACCAGGGCGTGAGCCAGTACGGATACGTCCGCCCGCCCTTGCAGCTCTCGATCTCCGACGTGAAGGGTTATTTCGAGGAATGGGTGGCGCGTACCGGCAACAGCCACATCAAGGTCGGGCCAGTGACCGAGAAGGACAAAACGACAATCACGGTCGACATCGACACCAAGGACGGCTCGCTGGTGCAGCGGTTCGACGTCAACCGCGCCACCGGCTACTATCAGCCCGCGGGCTGAGGACGGCACAAAGAAAAAGGCCCGCGCGATGCGCGGGCCTCCCTGCGTCAAATTGGACGCGAAGTGGGCTCAGCCGATGACGGACAGGTTTTCGGCGGACTGCTTGCCGTTCCGTCCGGTCTGAAGCTCGTACTGGACCTTCTGCCCTTCGTTGAGGCTGGAAAGTCCGGCGCGCTCCACGGCGGAGATATGCACGAAGGCGTCCTTCGAGCCGTCATCCGGCTGAATGAAGCCATAACCCTTCGTGGGGTTGAACCACTTCACGGTTCCTTTTGTCATCTAGCGTATCCAATCGAGTCGTTGCGTGTGCCGGCATCGCTGCCAGCGGGTTTGAGCTCACCGAAATCCTGGGATGATTCCATCGGGATAGGGGAAAGCCGGGTCGGCGGTGCGAGAGAACGGATAATCCGGCCTTCGTAAGGTCGACGCCGCCAAATATGGAACCTCCTGCCGGAAAGACAAGGGAAATCGGTAAGATACGTATTCGTACGGATGCAGAGCCAGAAGCGTTAATACTGCGTTTATACCCAGTTACTGTCCCTCGGCCGTCTTGGGCGCGGCGGCCGGGTTCCACTGGCCGCGGCGCATGCGGGTGACGGTGTAGCTGGCGAACAGCCCGCCCTTGTGGAACGGCTCGCCGGCAGCGAAGGCGTCCGCCGCCGCGCGGTCGGGCACGTTGACGATCAGCACGCTGCCGGTGCGGGTAGACTGGGCGTCGTCGGCGAGGGTCGCCCCGCCGAGCACCAATATCTCGCGATGGCGTTCGAGATAGGCGAAATGCGCCTCGCGCTCGCGCGCCCTGATGGCGCGCCCCTCGTCGCCCGGTTTGTCGACACCGTAGATCATGTAAAGCATGGCCTGCTCCCTTGTCGCTCCATAAATAACATTTTTATTACGTTAGTTCTTTCCATTGACCAAAAGCGATGCGTGGTTTATCTGGGTCGCCATGGACACAGCCGCTGTCGAGCCCGCGGGCCGGTCGAGCATCGACTCGCTCCGCGTCGTTATCGTCGGCCACGTCGACCATGGCAAGTCGACCTTGGTCGGCCGTCTGCTGCACGAGACCGACGCCCTGCCCGAGGGCAAGGTGGAGGCGCTGCAGGAAGCCGCCCGCAAGCGCGGCATGCCCTTCGAATGGGCGTTCGTCACCGACGCGTTCCAGGCCGAGCGCGACCAGGGCATCACGATCGACGCAAGCCACATCCGCTTCGCCTCGGCGAGGCGCGGCTACGCGCTGGTCGATGCGCCCGGCCATCGCGCCTTCCTCCGCAACATGATCTCCGGCGCGGCCGACTGCGCCGCCGCGCTGGTGGTGATCGACGCGGTCGAAGGCGTGTCGGACCAGACCCGCCGGCACGGCTATTTGCTGCACCTGCTGGGTATCGGCCAGATCGCGGTCGCGGTCACCAAAATGGACATGGCGGGCTACGACGCCGACCGGTTCGCCGCGGTCGAGAAGGCCTTCCGCGACGAGCTCGGCGCACTCGGCATCGTGCCGGCGGCCGTGGTGCCGGTCTCGGGCCGCGAGGGCGACAACCTGACCCGGCGGTCGGACAGGATGGGCTGGTACAAGGGGCCGACCGTGGTCGAGGCGCTCGATGCGTTCGAGCCGCCAGCCCCTCTCGACGCGCGCGCCCTGCGCGTGCCCGTCCAGGACGTCTACAAGTTCGACGCCCGTCGCATCATCGCGGGCCGCATCGAATCGGGCCGGCTGAAGGTCGGCGACACGGTGCTGTTCTCGCCCTCCAACCAGACGACGCGGGTGAAGTCGATCGAGACGCTGCCCGGCGACCGCCCGATGCGCGAATCGTCCGCCGGCCGGTCGGTCGGGTTCACGCTGGAGGAGCAGATCTTCGTCGAGCGCGGCGAGGTGGCGAGCCATGCCGACAATCCGCCGGTCGAATCGAACGTGTTCCGCGCCCGCATGTTCTGGTTCGGCAAGGAGCCGATGCACCCTGGCCGGCCCTACACCCTCCGGCTCAACACGATCGAGACGCTGGTCGAGGCGCAGCGCATCGAGCGGGTGATCGATACCGCCCGCATGGAAGAGCTGGCCACCGACGCAGTGCCGACCAATTCGGTCGCCGACGTGGTGCTGCGCGCGCGCCGAATGCTCGCCTTCGACCTCGCCGCTGAAAACGCCCGCACCGGCCGGTTCGTGCTGACCGACGCCGGCGAAATGGTCGGTGGCGGGCTGATCGACATGGAGGGCTACCCCGACCAGCGGGCGTTGATCACCCGCAAGGCGACCAACCTCGCCGACGTCGAGGAGCGGGTCTCGGCCGAGGCGCGCGAGGTGCGCAACGGCCACCCGGGCGGCGTGCTGTGGTTTACCGGGCTTTCCGGCGCCGGCAAGTCGACGCTCGCGAATGAGCTGGAGCGGCGGCTGTTCGAGCAGGGCTACCAGGTCACCAAGCTGGACGGCGACGATTTGCGGCACGGGCTGAACGCCAATCTCGGCTTCTCGCCGGAGGATCGAGCCGAGAACATCCGCCGCGTCGGCGAAGTGGCGGCACTGTTCGCGCGCAACGGCTTCCTGGTGCTGACGGCCTTCATCTCGCCCTACCGCGCCGACCGGGACCGCGCGCGCGAGGCGGTGGGCGAGCGCTTTCACGAGGTCCACGTTTCGGCCGGCGTCGCCGCCTGCGAGGCGCGCGACCCGCGCGGCCTTTACAAGAAGGCGCGCGCCGGCGAGATCGCCGACTTCACCGGCATCTCCGCGCCGTACGAGCCGCCTGACCGGTGCGAGCTGGTGATCGACACGGAGATCCAGTCGGTCGACCAGTCGCTCGACACGCTGGCCGCCTACGTCACGCGCAACTTCCCGCTGCGGAAGCGCTAATCCGGCGTCTGCTCACGCTGCATTGTGCCGCCTTGCACCTGCCCCCGCCCATGCCGTAGACCCTGGCGCAAGGGAAAACGGGAGGCGGCGTGTCCGAGCGAGGATCTGGCTGGGTGAAGCGGTCAGGCATCCGGGCACCGCTGATCGTGGCCGCGGCGATCGCCGCAATCGTCGTCGCGGTCGCAGGCTGGCTCGCCCTTGCGCCCTCCAAGCCACCGGCCCCGGCGCCGCATGCGACGGCGCCCGCAACGCCGGCGAAGCCCGTCGCCAAGAAGCCGCCGCCCGCGACACCCGTTCCGGTCTCCAGCGTGCCGGCAGACAAGACCTACCCGCTCGCCGACTGGAGCGCGGCGACCGTGCCCTCCGGCTTCGTCGACGGGGTCGAGCTCGACGGCGCGCCGCTCGACCCGGCCAAGGCGAAGCTGCTGGTCGCCGAGGACGTGCTGACCGTCAGCGGCTGGGCAGGTGACCGTGCCCTCGGCATCCGCTTCCCGAACGTGGTGCTGAGCCTTTGCGGGCGGGTGGTGGCCACGACCGGCGTCGACCAGCCGCGGCCGGACGTCGCCAAGGCGGTCCACCCGAATCTCGGCCATTCCGGCTGGACCGCGCGGCTGCTGGTCGGCCACCTGCCGCGCTGCGCCAACGCGACCCTGCAGGGCTGGGGCGTCGCGCCGTTCGGCCAGGTGCTGTTCCCGTTGCAGGGTGGAATGCCCCTTGCCCTCGCGCCCGCCGAACCGCTCGACCCGCAGATTCCGATCGAGACCCACCCCCTGCTGCACCCAGGCGACCTGCCAAAGGCGCCCCAGGAGGTGCGCGTCACGGTGAAAGGCGCGGTACATGTACGCTCGTGCGGCAGCGTCAAGTGCCCGGTCGTGGGCGAGCTGAAGCAGGGCGGGCAGCACGTCGCCGCCCTGCTCGACCAGGCGGAGGGCTGGGCGCTGGTGGTCGTGCCGAAGGCCGCGACCGGCTGGCTCGCCGAGCGGGTGGTCAAGATCGCGAAGTCGGCGAAATAGGTGCGCGCAACGACGCCCGATCTCGCCCCCGCCGGATCGGTTGCCGGGAGTGCCCTGCGAGCCTACCGCGGGTGCAGGCGGCGGCGATCGTCCGGGTTGATGATGTTCATCATCACCGCGCGATAGCCCTCCACCGCCTCGGGGCCGGCATCGCGATAGGCATTCGCGATGCGCTTGCGCTGGCTCTCCGACAGTATGCGCTCGAGCTCGACCCCCTTGGGCGTCAGCTCCAGCAGGCGCTGGCGCCGGTCGCGCGGCCCGGGGTGCTGTACGATGAACCCTTCGCGCACGAGCTGGCCCAGCACGCGGGACAGGCTCTGCTTGGTGATTTTCAGGATGGCCAGCAGCTCCGACACGGTGATGCGCGGGTTGCGGCCGACGAAATAGATCACCCGGTGATGGGCGCGCCCGTAGCGGTAGCGGGCCAGGATCGCGTCCGGCTCGGCGGTGAAGTCGCGATAGGCATAGAACAGCAGCTCCATGCCATGGCGCAGATCCTCCTCCTCCAGGTAGAGCGGACGGGAAAGCGTGTTTACGTCAGTCATGTTGACTTATATAGGCGAGGGTGCTAGTCTAGGCAAGCGGATTCAACGATTCCCAACGGAAACAGGCGCGGGCGTAAAGCGATGATCAACTTCCACGATCACGACGGCCAGATCTGGTACGACGGCAAGCTGGTGCCGTGGCGCGACGTGAAGCTGCACGTGCTGAGCCACGGTCTGCACTACGCGAGCTGCGTCTTCGAGGGCGAGCGCGTCTATGGCGGCTCGGTCTTCAAGCTGACCGAGCACACCCAGCGCCTGATCGATTCGGGCCGTATCCTGGGCTTCGAAATCCCCTATCCCCTCGCGGAGCTGGAAAAGGCGACGCGCGAGACGGTGGAGGTGACCGGCCATCCCGACGCCTATGTCCGCCCGGTCGCCTGGCGCGGCTCGGAGCAGATGGGCGTCGCCGCACAGCAGACCAAGATCCATGTGGCCATCGCAGCGTGGGAATGGCCGTCCTACTTCTCGCCCGAGGCGGCGGAGCGAGGCATCCGCCTCGGCTGGTCCGACTGGCGCCGCCCGCCGCCGTCCTCGGCGCCGGTGCATGCCAAGGCCGCCGGCCTCTACATGATCTGCACGCTTTCCAAGCACGCCGCGGAAGCCAAGGGCTACGACGACGCGCTGATGCTCGATTGGCGCGGCCAGCTCGCCGAGACGACGGGCGCGAACCTGTTCCTGGTCCAGGGCGGCAAGCTGCACACCCCGACGCCCGACTGCTTCCTCGACGGCATTACGCGCCGCTCCGTGATCGGGCTCGCCCGCGCGCGCGGCATCGAGGTCATCGAGCGCGTTCTGATGCCGGACGAGCTCGCCAAGGCCGACGAGATCTTCGTGACCGGCACCGCCGCCGAGGTGACACCGGTCGGCGAGATCGAAGGGCGCAGCTTCAAGGTCGGGCCGGTGACGCGCGCGCTGCGCGAGGACTACTCCCGCCTGGTCCGCCAGAAGGTCGGCGCCGCGGTCGCGTAAAATCGGCCAGCCGGACCTTGAAGCTACGCCGTCTCCAGCGCCGCCAGCATGTCGCGCACCTCGTCGACCGACTTCACGTCGGCGAAGATGCGCTGCATGGTTTTGAGCTCGGCGTCGTGGGTCTCGCGCGAGACCTCGGCGACCGCATCTTTCGCCAGGATCATGCGGTAGTTGTGCTCCACCCCGCCACGGATGGTGGTGGAGACGCAGACGCAGGTGGTGACGCCGCAGACGACGCAGGTCGTCACTCCCATCGCGCGCAGGATGGTGTCGAGCGGGGTGTTCGAGAAGCCGCCAAACCCCTTCTTGACGACCAGGTGCTCGCCCGGCTCGGGTGCGAGCTCGTCGACGATCTGCGCGCCCCAGGTGCCCTCGGTGATGAAGGTGCGGTTCGACCGCTCGCGATGATGGCCGCCCAGCATGCGCCAGTAGGGGATTTGGGCATCGGAATAGTCCGGCTTCAGCACGTGGGCGATATAGACCACGGGCCGGCCCGCGCTGCGGAACGCGGCGGCAAGGCGCTTCACCTCGGGCACCGTGCCGGAGAGGAATGCCATGTCGATGGCGCCCGGCGTCTCGCGCGCCCCCTGGGCGAACGCGCCCTCGGGATGGACGAAATCGTTCTGCATGTCGACGACGATCAGCGCCGACTTGGCGATGTCCGGGCCGGGTTGCGGGATGGGCGGCATGTTCTCCTCCGTCAGCCGAGCGATTCCTCGACCAGAACGCGGTATTCGGCGATGGTCGGATGGTATGGCGCGGTGTGGTTGAACCAGCTCGCCTGCGCGTCGGCGATCAGCTCGTCGATGTCGCCGACCTTGTAGCCGAGCGCGGCGATCCCGCGCGGCAGCCCGACGCGCGCGTTCATCGCGGCGACGGCTTCGGACGGCTTCTCGCCCGGCGCGAGGCCGAGCGCGGCGGCGAGCGGCGCGGTCTTCTCCGGCACCTTCGCCTCCCAGAGCCGCAGTACCGCCGGCATGGCGAGCGTCACCAGCATGCCGTGATGCAGCCCCTGGTCGCCGAAACTGTTGGCGAGCGCATGGCCGGGCCCGAGCCCCTTGCCGCACATCATCGCGGAGAGCGCGGCCATCATCATGTTGGCCCGAGCCTCACGGTCTTGCCCGTCGGCGACGGCGCGCTCGACATTGGCGAAGACGCGCGTGCAGGAATCGAGTGCGATCGCGTCGCCGAGCGGGTTCTGCGTCTTCGCGTAGTAGTGCTCCACCGCATGGGAGAGCGCGTCCATGCCCGTGCCGGCGGTAAGGCGCGGCGGCAGGGTGAGCGTCAGCTCGGGATCGCAGATCGCAAGCTTGGGAACGATGTAGTGGCTGTTGAGGCCCGAGCCGCGGCTTTTCGAATCGGGATGGATGCCGGCGCCGGACGACGCCTCGCTGCCGGTACCGGCGGTCGTCGGCACGGCGACGATGGGCGCGGCGTGCGGCCCGACCTTGTCGGCGCGACGGAAATAATCGGAAATCTTCCCGCCGTGCGTCGCGAGCACCGCGACCGCCTTCGCCGTGTCGATCACCGAGCCGCCGCCGACCGCGACCACGCCGTCGCAGCCCTCGGCGGCATAGAGCGCGGTCGCCGCCTCGACCCCCGCGATGGTCGGGTTCTCCGGCACCGCGTCGAACACCACCATGTCGTTGGGCGCGCCCATCGCCTTCCGGACGGCAGCGAATACACCGGCCTTCACCAGCCCCTGGTCGGTGACGAACAGCGGCCGCTCGATGCCGAGTGCGTCAAGCTCGGCCGGGAGCGTGCGGATCGCACCGAAATCGAACTGCACCCGGGGGAACTGCAAGGTGGGCATGGCGGACCTTTCGCGGATCTGGTCGGCGCCGATTATGACCGGGCGCGCCACCGCTTGTCACGGCCGGCCCGCGCGGCGGAGACTGCGAAAATTCTTTCGTCCCCTGTCGAACGCGCGACGCGCCGAACGTCACTGTGGTACGGCGGCGCAAGAAAGCCCGCCGAAACCTGTGGAGAGCGAGATGAAGTATCTTCTGATGATCTACCAGAACGAGACGGCGGTCGACGGGGCGCGCAAGGAGGCCCGGGAGGCGATGCATGCCGCCTACGGGGCGTACAACCCAGGCGCTGATTCAGTCCGGGGCGATGAAGGGCGGCGACGCGCTGGAGCGGTCGGCAACGGCGACCACCGTCCGCATCGCCGGCGGCAAGCCGAAGGTGCTGAACGGGCCCTACGCCGAGACGAAGGAGCAACTCGGCGGGTATTACGTGATCGACGTGCCCGACCTCGACGCGGCCATAGCCTGGGCCGCGCGCTGCCCCGGCGCCGACGGCGGGGTGATGGAAGTCCGCCCAATTCTTGAGATGTAGGGACGCGATGGAACGCGAAGGCGACGAGTCGCCGGCCGCGACCGCCGAGGCAGTGGCACGGCGAAGCTACGGCAAGCTCGTCGCCTTCCTGGCGGCCCGGACGGGCGACGTGGCGGCGGCGGAGGACGCGCTTTCTGACGCCTTCGCCGCGGCGCTCGCCGACTGGCCGGTGCGCGGCCTGCCGGGCAGCCCCGAGGCGTGGCTGGTCGCGGTGGCGCGCCGCAAGCTGGGTCGATGCTGCCCGCAGGCACCGTACCGGCGCGGCCTCGGAGCCCCACCTGCGTCTGATCGCCGAGGAGCTCGATTCCGTGCCCGAGACGGCCATCCCCGACCAACGCCTTTCGCTGATGTTTGCCTGCGCGCACCCCGGCATCGAACCCGACATTCGCGCGCCGCTGATCCTGCAGACTGTGCTGGGGTTCGACGCGCAGACGATCGCATCCGCCTTCCTCGTCGCGCCCGCCGCGATGGGGCAGCGGCTGGTGCGGGCCAAGACCAAGATCCGCAGGGCCGGAATCCCGTTCCGCGTGCCGGACCGTGACGAGCTCGCCGAACGGCTCGATGCCGTGCTGGAGGCGATCTACGCCACCTTCGCCGAGGGCTGGACCGACCCGGGTGGCACCGAGGCGCGGCGGCGCGACCTGGCGGGCGAGGGAATCTGGCTCGGACGGTTAGTCGTCTCACTTATGCCTGAGGAGCCCGAGGCGCTCGGCCTCCTAGAGCGGTTCACGCTTTGACGGAAGCGTATCCAGCGTTTGCGAAGTAGTTCTGGCATTCGGCCTCATCGATGGTCGTGACGAGGCAGCCGATGTGGCGCCAAGTGTCGTCGACGGTGCGCTTCTGTGCGGCGCGCATCCAGTGCTTGATCTTGGCGAAGGCCTGTTCGATCGGGTTGAGGTCGGGGGAGTAGGGCGGCAGATACCAGAGCCTCGCGCCGGCGGCGCGGATCATCTGGCGGACGGCAGCTCCCTTGTGGGAGCCGAGATTGTCCATGACGACGATGTCGCCGGGCCGGAGCACGGGCAGGAGCTGCTGCGCGACATAGGCGCGGCATTGGCCGTTGATCGGCCCGTCGAAGACGCAGGGGGCGGCGAGGCCATCCCAGCGCAGCGCCCCGAGGAAGGTCAGTGTGCGCCAGTGGCCGTGCGGCGCGAAGCCGCGCAGGCGCTTGCCCTTCGATCCCCAGCCGCGCAGCGGCGCCATGTTGGTCTTGATCCAGAGCCTGCCCCCGCGAAGGCGGGGGTCTCGTCGATGAAGACCAGGCGCTTCGGGTCGAGGCCGGCCTGCCAGGATCGCCAGCGTTGCCGCCGGCGGGCGACGTCGGCGCGGCCCTGCTCAAGGGCGAACAGCGTTTTTTTTGAACCGCAGCCCCTCGCGCCTGAGGAATAGCCACACCGCGTTGTGCGAGACCTTCACCCCGCGCGCCGCCAGCTCGCGCTTGAGCCCGTGCAGCGTCAGGTGCGGCGTCTGGGCGATCCGTTCCACGATGAAGGCGCGGTGCGGCGTCAGGATCGGCTTGCGATGTCCACCGACCTTACCTGGTGCGACCGAGCCCGTCGCACGATAGCGCTGCGACCACTTCACCACCGTCGAAACGGCAACGCCGAACCGGGCCGCCGCAGATCGGCAGGTCTCCCCGGACAGAACCGCCGCAACAACGCGCTCACGAAGATCATTCGAAAGAGGTCGGGTCATCGATGCTGGCCTCCGCTCCAGCCAGCATCTTGAATCACAAACGCCGCAAATCGGGAATCCCCTCCAATTCGCTCAAACAATGAACCGCTCTAGCGCTGATGCTGCACGCCGAGGCGCGCCGGGGCGCACGCCGCGCCGTGGACGGTGCGTACGTGCCGCTCGGCGACCAGGACCCCGCATTGTGGGACGCAGCGCAGATCGACGAGGCCGAGGAACTGCTATTCCGGGCAAGCCGGATGGGCGCAATCGGCCGTTACCAGCTCGAGGCGGCGATCCAGTCGGCCCACGTCGTCCGGCGCCGCACCGGGCGCGCGGACTGGGCGGCGATCGAGCGCCTGTACAATGCGCTCCATGCCCTCACCGGCTCGCCCGTGGTCGCGATCAACCGCGCGGTCGCGGCGGCGGAGGTGCGGGGCGCCGCCGCGGGGCTGGCCGCACTCGATGCGCTGGCGGACGACAAGCGGGTGGCGAGCTACCAGCCCTATTGGGCCGCGCGCGCCGAGCTTGCCCAGCGGTCGGGAGCGCGCGACGCGGCGCGGCACGCGTACACGCTCGCCATCGGGCTCGAATCCGACCCGGCCGTGCGCCGGTTCCTGCAAATGCGGCGCGAAGCGCTCGATTAGCGCCGGAACAACATGCTGGCAAGCGCGAACAGCACGCGCGGGCGCAAGAACCGGAATCCGGCACGCAGCTCGGCGGGACGCAGCACCGCCTTCATCGGCATGGCGCCCATGATCTTGCCCTCGACCATGAGCCCGTCCGGATGCGGGGCGACCGAGGTAATCACGATCAACTCGGTCTTCTCGGGCGTGAAGAACTTCATCGGCCGGCGACCTTGTCGAAATCGACGCCGAGATCGCCGCACATGCGGATCGCCGTCGCCCGCCCGCCGCCGGTCACCCCGCCCGGCGGGTGCATGAACGTGCCGGCGAGGTAGAGCCCGGCGATGCCCGGCACGGCGTACTGGGCCAGGTCGGGCGTCGGCCGGTGGCCGCCGATCTGGTGGAAGAACTTGCCGACGCCGCCGACGTCGCCGCGCTGGAAGGTGGGCGAGTCGCGCTCCATGTCGCGCGGCGTGAAGAACCGCGCGCCGACCACGTTGGGCCCCTCCAGGTTCGCGGCATACTTCCGAAGCTCGGCCATCATCCAGTCCCGATACCGGTCGCGGCGCGCGTCCCAGCCGTCCGGCCCGCCGTCGGCGAGGGCCCATGGGCCGAACCCGAACACGCTCATCGCGGCGCCGCCAGGCGGGGCGCGTGTCGGATCCCATTGCGAGTTCACATGCGCCGCCATGATGGCGTGGTCGGTGATCTCGCCCCGGCGGAACCCGTCGAACAGCCGCAGCATGGCGTCGAGCGAGGCCGGCGCGAAGTTGGTGAGGCAGACCGCGCCCGCGGCCTCGCCTGCATGCCAGCGGGGCGACGCGGCGAGCGCGAGATGCAGGTTCATGATCGAGAAGCTCGCCGTCGTCGTCGCGCGCGCGCGCGCCGCGATCCCGGAATCGAGCCCGTCGACCATCGCGCCGAGGAACCAGGGGTGGATCTGGGCGATCACCGCCTTCTTCGCGCGGATCGTCTCACCGCCCGCAAGGCGGACGCCCGCCGCACGGCCGCGCTCGACCAGCACCTTCTCGATTTCGGCGCCCGCGCGAAGCTCCGCCCCCTTGTCCTTCAGGCAGCGGACCAGCGCGTCGACCAGCGCCACCGAGCCGCCGACCGGCACGCCCGACGGGTAGGCGTGCACGAAGCCCGGCATGTTGTAGAGGATGATGCCGGTGCCCTTCTCCTCGGGCGCGACCAGCATCTCGGCCGCGAACTTGAGGAGGTGCACCTTCACCTTGTCGCTCTCGAACCACTCCTCGACGATGTCGCGCATCGAGCGCTGCATGGCGAGCATCAGCGCGCGCCCTTCCGCCGACTGGTCGAGCAGCGCCCAGAATGGCCCCTGCGGCACGGGCGGCACGAACATGCCCTCGACCATCAACGGCAGCAGCTTCGCCGACTCGGCGGCGAAGCGGCGATAGGCGTCGGCATCGGCGGGCGAGACCGCGGCGATCGACGCGCAGGTGCGGTCGAGATCCTGGTAGGTGACGATCGAGGTCTGGTCGTCGAAGATCGTCGAGAACACGCCCTCCGGATAGACGTATTTCAGCCCGTACTTTCCGATCAGCCCGAGCTCGTCGTTGCGGATCAGCGGGTTCGCCTGGATCACCACATGCGTCGCGGAATGCAGGTCATGGCGGAAGCCGGGGGCGACGATCTCGGCCGTGGCAACGCCGCCGCCGAAATAGTCGTTCCGCTCGCACACGACGACTTTGTGCCCGGCCTTGGCGAGATAGGCCGCGGCGATCAGCCCGTTATGGCCCGACCCGACGACGACGATGTCCGCATCCTGGCTCATTTCGTATCCCCTCCCGTGGAGCTCGTGTAGCGGCGGAGCGATTGGGCGAGCAGGGCGTAGGCGCGTGGGCCGATCTCGGTGGCGAGCTCTGACTCGGCCCGCGCGATGCCCTCCTGCAGCAATCCCAGCAGGGCCCGCCCGCGCGGCGTGAACAGGACGAGACGGGCGCGACGGTCCGACGGGTCGACCCGCCGCGTCACGATTCCGAGCGCCTCGCATTGGTCGACGAGCTGGCCCATCGCCTGCTTGGTCACGCCGGCGCGCGCTGCGAGGTCGGTAAGTCGCGTGCCCTCGGCGTCCAGATTGCGGGTGAGGGTCAGGTGGACGAAGCGGATGTCGAGGAAGCCCTGCGTCCGCACCGTGTCGTGGATCGTCTGCTCGAACCGCCGCGCGGCGTCGAACATCAGCCGGCCGACATTGGCATAGCGCCAACCGAGCGCGGCCCGCTCCGATTCGTCCAAGCGCGACAGGCGGGTTCCGGCCATCTGTCCTCTGCCTCTTTAGTCAGGCTACTTGACTAAATTTGCCGCTGTCAAGTCGCTGCGCGGCCATCGTGTGCCGTGCGCCTACGCCTACAGCATGACGTCGCCGGCGCCGGGAAATCCGAACAGGGTTGCGCCCCAGTTGCGGCCGTGCGCGTCCGCCTGGTTGGCGTAGTGCTGGCGCGCCGCCGCGATGTCCGCGAGCAGCGCGCCGAACGGCCGGTCGGCGGCGAGCCCGCCCGCCCCCGCCGCCTTGAACAGCCGGTTCGCATGCTCGACGCAGCGGTCGGTCGCCTGGGCCGACTGGAACTTGTACTTCACCCGTTCTTCGAGCGGCGGTACCTCGTCGCGCGCGGCGTAGGCGGCGAGGTTGGCGAAGTTGCGGTGCAGGATGGTGATCATCTCGTCCAGCGCCGACGCGGCCTCGGCGCAGGCGAGTTGCACCATCGGGTCCTCGGCGGTGCGGGAACCGGTCGCGGTGCGCCGGTCGCGTGCGTAGCCGATCACCGCCTCGAGCATCGCCTGCAGCGCGCCAAGCGAGGCGGTGGATGCGCCGCGAAAGAAAAGCTGGCCGACCGGCATGCGATAGAGTGTCGATGTGTTCACCGCGCGGCCCGGCCCGTCGCAGTTGAAATTGTCGGTGAAGCGCTGGCTGCGCCAAGCGGGCACGAAGGAGTCCTTCACCACCAGGTCCTTGCTGCCGGTCGCCTGCAAACCGATGACGCGCCAGCTTTCCTGGTCGATCGCGATCTCCGACATCGGCACGAGGAAGAGCCGTCCCTCGATCGGCGTGCCGTCCGCCGCCTTCACCACCGAGCCGAGGATCGCCCACCCCGCGTGGTCGCACCCGCTGGCGTATCGCCAGCGCCCCGAGAGCCGGAACCCGTCGCCCTCCTCCCGCGCATCGCCGGCGGGGATCAGCGACGAGCAGAGCAGCGTGTCAGGGTCTTTGCCCCACACCGCCTCCTGCGCGCGGTCGTCGAACAGCGCCACCTGCGCCGGGTGCACGCCGACGATGCCGTAGATCCAGCCGGCCGACATGTCGCCCTCGGCGAGCGCGAGCTGAATGTCGAAATACGCGCTCGGCGACAGCTCGAGCCCGCCCCAGCGCGTGGGCTGCAGCGCCCGGAAGAAGCCTGCTTGCTTCATTTCGGCGACCGTCTCGGGCGTGAGACGTCGCGCCTCGCGCGCCGCCCGGGCTCGCTCTCGATGGCGCTGGATCATGTCGCGGGCGGCGGATACGAGCGCGGCCGCATCGGGCGTGTTCATCGTGGTCCGGCTGGCTGGCATGTCTTTCCCCGTTCTTCCGGGGCGATTATAGCCAAACTGCCGTCATTGCGACCCGCGGGCATGACCCGCGGGGAAACGATCCAGGGTTTCCGGTTCGCGTCGGCGCTCCGCGCCTCGTGATGACCGTACCGGAGGCGTATTCAGATGTGGATCGCGCGGCCGGCGCAGGCGAGCGCCGCCTCGCGCACCGCCTCGTTGAGGGTCGGATGGGCGTGCGAGGTGCGCGCGATGTCCTCGGACGAGGCCGAAAACTCCATGGCAAGCGCGAGCTCGGCGATCATCGTGCCGGCATCGGGCGCGACGATGTGCGCGCCCAGCAGCCGGTCGGTCGCCTTGTCGGCCAGAAGCTTCACCAGCCCCTCGGTCTCGCCATTGGCGCGGGCGCGCGAGTTCGCCGTCATCGGGAACTTGCCCACGTTGTAGGTAACGCCATCCTTCTTGAGCTGCTCCTCGGTCCGGCCGACCGAGGCGGCCTCGGGCCAGGTGTAGACCACGGCCGGGATCGCGTCGTAATCGATATGGCCGGCTTGGCCCGCCATCATCTCGACGCAGACCGTGCCTTCGTCCTCGGCCTTGTGGGCGAGCATCGGGCCCGGAATCACATCGCCGATGGCAAAGATGCCGGGCACATTGGTCTCGAACCGTTCGTTCACCCGGATGAAGCCGCGATTGTCACGAACGACGCCAAGCTCGTCGAGCCCCAGCCCCTCGGTGTAGGGGGTGCGGCCGATCGCAACCAGCACGACGTCCGCCTCCAGCTTCTCGCGCTCGCCGCCCTTGGCGGGCTCGAGCTCCAGCGCGACCGTCGCCCCGTTGGCCCTGGCCGCGGCGACCTTGGTGCCGGTGCGGAAAGCGAGACCCTGTTTTTCCAGCGAGCGGCGCATGACCCGCGCGAGCTCCGCGTCCATATTGGGCAGGATCGAGTCCAGGAACTCGACGACCGTCACTTGGCTGCCGAGCCGGGCCCAGACCGAGCCCATCTCGAGCCCGATATAGCCGCCGCCGACGACGACGAGCCGCTTCGGCACCTCGCCGAGGGCCAGCGCGCCGGTCGATGACACGATGCGCCTTTCGTCGATGGCGACGCCGGAAAGCTTCGCCGAATCCGAGCCAGTGGCGATCAGGATTCGCTTCGCGCCGAGCGTCTGCTCGCCCTTGCCGTTCGTCGCCACCACCCGGCCGGGCGCGGCGATGCGGCCCGTCGCGTCGACATAATCGATCTTGTTCTTCCGGAACAGGAAGGCGACGCCGTCGGTCAGCCCCTTCACCACCTCGTCCTTGCGCTTCATCATCGTGGCAAGGTCGAGCGCGGCGCCCGCGATCTTCACCCCGTGCTGGGCGAGCTCGTGCGACGCCTCGGCGAACTTGTGCGACGATTGCAGCAGCGCCTTCGAGGGGATGCAGCCGATATTGAGGCAGGTGCCGCCGAGCGCGCCGCGCTTCTCGACGCAGGCGACCTTCATGCCGAGCTGGGCCGCGCGGATGGCGGCGACGTAGCCGCCCGGCCCGCCGCCGATGACGATCAGATCGTAGTCGCTCATGCGGCTGCCCCCGTGTTCGCGATCATTGCTGGCCCGGTCCGCAGGAGAGCGGCGAGGACGACGAGTTCGACTTGTCGTAGGACGGGCGCACGCTCGGCTGCGGATTGCAGCGGACGATCGGCGGCGAGGTCTCGCGCGGCGGCTGCGCCGAAGGGGACTGGCCGCGGAGCGCCGGGTACTGGCCGAGGTCGCGATAGGGCTGCTGGTGCTCGAGATGCTCGTAGGCGGGACCGAGCTTGCGCTGTTCCTGCTCGATGTTGGGCGGCACGAAGGGCCGCGCGTCCTGCGCCGCCGCCCCGGCGGCGCCGGCAAGCGCGGAGACCGTCAAGATCGCCCCCACGATCCCAGCCGCCCTCATATGCCGAGCAGCAGGCGCTCGGGCGCCTTGATGGCCGCCTTGACGCGCACCAGGAATGTGACCGCCTCGCGCCCGTCGACGATGCGATGGTCGTAGCTGAGCGCGAGATACATCATCGGACGCACCACCACCTGGTCGTCGACCACGACCGGGCGCTTCTCGATCTTGTGCATGCCGAGGATACCGGACTGCGGCGGGTTGAGGATCGGCGTCGAGAGCAGCGAGCCGTACACGCCGCCGTTGGAGATCGTGAAGGTGCCGCCGGTCAGGTCCTCGATGGCGAGCTTTCCGTCGCGCGCCTTCTTGCCGTAGGCCTCGATCGACTTCTCGATATCGGCGAACGACATGCGGTCGGCATCGCGCAGCACCGGCACGACCAGCCCCTGCTCTGTGCCGACGGCGACGCCCACGTCGCAATAGTGGCGGTAGACGATCTCTTCGCCGTCGATTTCGGCGTTGACCGCCGGGATGTCCTTCAACGCGGCGACGCAGGCGGCGACGAAGAACGACATGAAGCCGAGCCGGACGCCATGCTTCTTCTCGAACGCGTCGCCATAGATCTTGCGCGCCGCCATCACCGCCGACATGTCCACCTCGTTGAAGGTGGTGAGCATCGCGGCGTTGGACTGTGCCTCCTTCAGCCGCTCGGCGATGCGACGGCGCAGCCGAGTCATCCGCACCCGCTCCTCGCGGCGGTCCGCGACGGGCCCGGCCGGCGGCGCCTTCGCCTCCGGCTTCTCGAGATGGGCGAGCACGTCGCCCTTGGTGAGCCGCCCACCCTTGCCGCTGCCTTCGATCTCGGCGGGCTTCACGCCGGTCTCGGCGACAAGCTTCCGCACCGCAGGCGAGAGCGGCGGCTCGGCGGCAGGCTGGGCCGCCGGGCGCGGCGCGGGCTTCGGCTCGGGCTGGCGCTCAGGCGTCGCCGCCGCAGGCTTGGGCGCGGGCGCCGCTGCCGGCTTCGCGGTTGGCTTCGCGGCCACCGCGCCGGCGCCGTCGATGCGGCCGAGCAGCGCGCCGACCTCCACGTTGGCGCCGGCCTCCGCCAAGATTTCGCTCAGCGTGCCGGCCGACTGGGCATTGACCTCGAGCGTCACCTTGTCGGTCTCGAGCTCGACCAGCGGCTCGTCCACCGCGACGGTGTCGCCTACATTCTTGAACCATTGGGCGACGGTGGCCTCGGTCACCGATTCGCCGAGGGTGGGGACCTTGATGTCGGTTGCCATTGCCCGTTCCGTCAGTTGGCGAGCGCCGCGTCCACGAGACGCTTCTGTTCAGTGTTGTGACGCTTGTACGAACCCGTCGCGGTCGCGGCAGATTCGGGCCGGCCGACATAGCGCGGCCGCTTGGCCTTGACGTCGAGCTCGGCAAGCACGCCTTCGATGCGGCGGTCGACGAAGTTCCAGCCGCCCATGTTCTCGGGCTCCTCCTGGCACCACACGACCTCGGCGTTCGGATACTTGGCGAGCTCGGCGCTGAGCGAGCGCACCGGGAACGGGTAGAGCTGCTCGACGCGCAGCAGCGCCACGTCGTCGATGCCGGCCTCGGCGCGCGCCGCCACCAGGTCGTAATAGACCTTGCCGGCGCACAGCACGACGCGGCGCACCTTGTCGGGCGCTCCGAGCGGGCCGGCCTCGCCCAGCACGCGATGGAAGCACGAGCCCGGCCCCATCTCCGCGATCGTGGACACCGCGAGCTTGTGGCGGAGCAGCGACTTCGGCGTCATCACCACCAGCGGCTTCCGGAACTTGCGGTGGATCTGGCGGCGCAACGCGTGGAAGTATTGCGCCGGCGTCGACGGGTTCACCACCTGCCAGTTGTCGCCGGCGGAAAGCTGCAAATAGCGCTCGAGCCGGGCGGAGGAATGCTCCGGCCCCTGCCCCTCGTAGCCATGCGGCAGCAGCATCACGAGGCCCGACATGCGCAGCCACTTGGCCTCGGCCGAGCAGATGAACTGGTCGATCATCGGCTGGGCGCCGTTGGCGAAGTCGCCGAACTGCGCCTCCCACAGGATCAGCGCGTCGGGCGCGGTGAGCGAATAGCCATACTCGAAACCGAGCACGCCGCATTCCGACAAGGGCGAGTCGAGCGCGACGAAGCGAGCCTGGCCCGGCTTGACGTGCGCGAGCGGCACGTGGCGCTCGCCCGTCACCTGGTCGATCAGCGCGGCGTGGCGCTGCGAGAACGTTCCGCGCACCGAATCCTGGCCGGAGAGGCGCACCATGTGGCCCTCGACGACCAGCGAGCCGAACGCCATCGCCTCGGCTGTCGCCCAGTCGATGCCCTCGCCCGTCTCGATCGATTCCCGCCGCCCATCGAGCACGCGCGCGAGGCGCGGATGCACGTTGAACCCTGCCGGCACGCGCGTCGAGGCGAGCCCGATCTCGCGCAGCGTCTCGACCGGCAGGTCGGTGCTGCCGCGCCGGTCCTCGACCGTCGGCGCCTGCTCGTAGCCCGACCACACGCCCTCGAGCCAGTCGGCCTTGTTGGGCTTGTAGGTCTTCGACGCCTCGAAATCGCCGTCGAGCCGGGCACGGAACGAATCGACCATCGCCTTGGCCTCGTCCTCGGCGAGGAGCCCCTGATCGATCAGCTCCTGCGCGTAGAGGGTACGCGTCGTCGCCCGCTTGGCGATCGCGGTGTACATCAACGGCTGGGTGTAGGACGGCTCGTCGCCCTCGTTGTGGCCATGGCGGCGATAGCACCACATGTCGATGACGACGTCCTTGCGGAACTGGTGCTTGAACTCCATCGCCACGCGCGAGACGTGCAGCAGCGCCTCCACGTCGTCGCCGTTGACGTGGAAGATCGGCGCCTGGACGATCTTGCCCATCTCCGACGGGTAGGGGGAGCGGCGCGCCTGCGACGGGTTGGTGGTGAAGCCGATCTGGTTGTTGACGATGAAGTGGATCGTCCCGCCGGTCCAGTAGCCGCGGAGCCCCGAAAGCTCGAACGTCTCGGCGACGAGCCCCTGGCCGGCGAACGCCGCGTCGCCATGCATCAGGAGGCCGAGCACCTTGCGCCGCTCGTGATGGTCGCCGAGCTGGCGCTGCTTGGCGCGCACGCGCCCCACCACCACCGGGTCGACCAGCTCGAGGTGCGACGGGTTGGCGTTGAGCGAGAGGTGCACCTTCTTGCCATCGAACTCGCGGTCCGCCGAGGTGCCGAGATGGTACTTCACGTCGCCCGAGCCCTCGACGTCGTCGGGGTGGGCGGGGTTGCCCTGGAACTCGGAGAAGATCGCGGCGAACGGCTTGTTCATCACGTTGGCGAGCACGTTCAGCCGGCCGCGATGCGGCATGCCGATCACGACCTCCTCGACGCCGAGCTGGCTGCCGCGCTTCAGGATCTGCTCCAGCGCCGGGATCAGCGCCTCGGCGCCCTCCAGCCCGAACCGCTTGGTGCCGGTGTACTTCACCTGCAGGAACTGCTCGAACACCTCGGCCTGGGTCAGCCGCTCCAGGATCGTCTTCTTGCCGAGCTCGGTGAATTCGGTGCGGTTATGGATCGATTCGATGCGCTCCTGGATCCAGGCCTTCTGGTCGGCCTCCTGGATATGCATGAACTCGACGCCGATATGGCCGCAATAGGTGGCGCGCACCCGCCCCACGATCTCGCCCAGCGTCGGGTTGTCGAGCCCGAGCACGTTGTCGATGAAGATGTGGCGATCCATGTCGGCTTCCGTGAAGCCGTAGGTCGCCGGGTCGAGCTCGGGGTGCAGCATCGGGGTCTGCAGCCCCAGGGGATCGAGGTTGCAGGCGAGATGGCCGCGCACGCGGTGGGCGCGGATCAACATCAGCGCGCAGATCGAATCGTGCGCCGCCCGGCGCACGTCGGCGATGCCGGCCTCGGCCGGGGCCGCGGCGCCGTTGGCCTCGGCCGGGGCCGCGGCGCCGTTGGCCTTGGCCGGAGGGGCGTGGCCGTTGGTTGCGCCGATCACCCGGGCGCCGTTGGGCGCCCAGGACGCGCCCTCCAGCTCCTTCAGGACCGCCGGCGCCTCGTCGGCCAGCGATGCGAAGAAATCCTGCCAGGCGGGGTCGACGGATTGGGGATTGGCGGCGTAGCGGGCATACAGCTCGGCGATGAAGTCGGCATTTGCGCCCGCGAGAAACGAGCTTCGCTCGAAATCCTGGGTACTTGTCATGGGTCCTTACCGGCGCGCGCGCACGCGCCCCGGGACATCGGGGAGGGGCGCGCGCGTCACTGCTACACAGTTAGAATGTAACGCTAGCCCTTCAAGACCTTTAACATGGTCGAGCCCAGCGCGGCCGGCGAGTCGGCGACCGTGATACCCGCCGACTTCATCGCCTCGATCTTGTCGGCCGCACCGCCGCGCCCGCCCGAGATGATCGCACCGGCGTGGCCCATGCGGCGCCCCGGCGGCGCCGTGACCCCCGCGATGAAGCCGACCACGGGCTTCCTGGTGTTGGATTTCCGCAGGAATTCGGCCGCATCCTCCTCGGCCGCCCCGCCGATCTCGCCGATCATGACGATGCCCTCGGTTTCCGGATCCTTGAGGAACATCTCCAGAACATCGATGAAGTTGGTGCCGTTCACCGGATCGCCGCCGATGCCGACGCAGCTCGACTGGCCGAGCCCGGCGGCGGTCGTCTGGGCCACCGCCTCATAGGTCAGCGTGCCGGAGCGCGACACGATGCCGACCTTGCCGCGCTTGTGGATGTGGCCCGGCATGATGCCGATCTTGCACTCGTCGGGGGTGATGACGCCCGGGCAGTTGGGCCCGATCAGCCGCGTCTGCGAGCCCGAAAGGGCGCGCTTGACCCGGACCATGTCGAGCACCGGGATGCCCTCGGTGATGCAGACCACCAGCGGCAGGCAGGCGTCGATCGATTCGAGGATCGCGTCGGCCGCGAAGGGCGGCGGCACATAGATGACCGAGGCGTCGGCCCCGGTCTTCGCGACCGCCTCGCTCACCGTGTCGAACACCGGCAGGTCGAGATGCTTGGTGCCGCCCTTGCCGGGGGTGACGCCGCCGACCATCCGGGTGCCGTAGGCGATCGCCTGCTCGGAATGGAAGGTGCCCTGGGCGCCGGTGAAGCCCTGGCAGATGACCTTGGTGTTCTTGTCGACAATGATGGCCATTACGCCGCCTCCTTCACCGCCTTGACGACCTTCTGGGCGGCGTCGGCGAGGTTGTCGCCGGAGACGATGGGAAGCCCCGATTCGCCGAGGATCTTCTTGCCGAGCTCGACGTTGGTGCCCTCCAGCCGGACGACCAGCGGCACGTGGAGCCCGACGTCCTTGGCCGCGGCGACCACCCCTTCCGCGATCACGTCGCACCGCATGATGCCGCCGAAGATGTTGACCAGCAGGCCTTCGACGTTCGGGTCGGCGAGGATCAGCTTGAACGCCGCCGTCACGCGTTCGCGCGTCGCGCCGCCGCCCACGTCCAGGAAGTTGGCCGGCGAGCCGCCGTAAAGCTTGATGATGTCCATCGTCGCCATGGCGAGCCCGGCGCCGTTCACCATGCAACCGATGTTGCCGTCGAGCTTGACGTAGTTGAGGTCGTGCTTGGCGGCCTCGAGCTCCGCCGGGTCTTCCTCGTCCTCGTCGCGCAGCGCCGCCACGTCCTTGTGGCGGAACAGCGCGTTGTCGTCAAAGTTCATCTTGGCGTCGAGCGCGATCACCGCGTCCTGCTTGGTGACCACCAGCGGGTTGATCTCGACGATCGAGGCGTCGAGGTCGGTGAAGGCGCGGTACATGCCGAGCATGAAGCGCGTCGCCGCCGAGACCTGCGCCCCCTTGAGCCCAAGCCCGAACGCGAGCCGGCGGGCATGGAAGGGCTGCATTCCCGTCGCCGGGTCGATCGCGACGCGGAGGATCTTCTCGGGCGACTTGGCCGCCACCTCCTCGATCTCGACGCCGCCTTCCGACGAAGCCATTGCGGTGATTCGTCCGGTGGCGCGGTCGACCAGCATGCCGAGATAGAGCTCGCGCGCGATGTCGCACCCCTCCTCGACATAGACCCGCTTGACCTCGCGCCCCTCGGGGCCGGTCTGGTGGGTGACCAGGTTCATCCCGATCATCTCGCGGGCGAGCTTGGCGACCTCGTCCTCGCTGCGGGCGAGCTTGACGCCCCCGCCCTTGCCGCGCCCGCCGGCATGGATCTGGGCCTTCACCACCCAGACCGAACCGCCGAGCTCCGAGGCGCGGCCCTTCGCCTCGTCGGGCGTGTAGGCGACGCCGCCCTTGGGCACCGCCACGCCATATTTCGCGAGCAGCGCCTTGGCCTGATATTCATGGATGTTCATGGCGAACCGATCGTTGCGCCGGAAATGGGGAATGCGACCGGAGTCGCGGCCGCGTACCTACCGCGTTTCGCCGGCAAGGGCAAGGGCGGGGCCGAAATTGGGACAGGGCAGCGGCTCGCTCCGTTTGGACAGGGCGGCGCGGGGCCGGTAGGATGCGCCAAACCGAACGGGGGAGCGGAACGATGGCGAGAGGGGCGAATCTTAAGGCAGCTGGCAAGAGCAAGACCAGCCCGCGACGGGCGGCGGCGGCCAGAAGCTACCGCATGCGGGTCGAGGACGACGTCAACGTCGTCATGCCCGACGGGGTGCGCATCGCCTGCCGTATCTACCGGCCGGACGCCGAGGGAGAATTCCCGACGCTCTACGCCGCGTCGCCCTACCAGTATTCCTACGACCACGTGCCCGCCCTGCCGCTGTTCCCGTGGAAGGAGACCGGGCCGATCGAGTTCTACGTCTCGCGCGGCTACGCCTACGTGCACGCCGACGTGCGCGGCTCGGGCAAGTCCGAGGGCGATTACGACTTCCTGTCCATGACCGAGCAGATGGACAGCTACCACATGATCGAGTGGATCGCCCGCCAGAGCTGGTCGAACGGCAAGGTGGGCGGCATCGGCCAGTCCTATTTCGGCTTTTCGCAGTGGCTGATGGCGGTGAACCGGCCGCCGCACCTCACCTGCATCGCGCCCTACGACGCGCTGATCGATCCCTATCGCTGCCACGGCTTCCACGGCGGCATCTACTGCCAATACCGCACCATGTGGTACATCGGCGTTCGCGCCAACGCGCTGCACCGCCCGCCCGACGAGCGCCGCGGCAAGGCGATGACCACGGATACCGGGTTCGACCTCACCTACCACGACACCGACGATTCGTGGTGGAAGGAGCGCTCGGCCTTCGAGCGCATCGACCAGATCGACATCCCGGTCCTGTCGATCGGCCACTGGGCCAAGAAGGCGCTGCATCTGCGCGGCAACATCGTCGGGTTCGAGCACACGCCGACCAAGGACAAGAAGCTGGTCGTGACCGACTTCCGCACCCAGAACGAGGTGCACCACGCCTTCGACACCGAGGATTTCCACGCCAAGTGGCTGCTGCCCTTCTACGACCGCTACCTGAAGGGCCTCGACAATGGATACGAGAAGCTGCCGGCGGTGCGCGCGGGCATCCAGGGCACGGACGGCGAATGGCGCGAGGAGGCGGAGTGGCCGCCGCGCGGCGCGAAGATGACGCCCTTCTACCTTCGCAAGAAGAAGTCGGGCAGCCTCACCTCGCTCAACGACGGCGGGCTCACCACCGAGGAGCCTAGCCGGTCGGAGGGATCGACCAGCTACAACTATCCCGACCACCAGTGGGTGAGCGGAGTGGTGGCGATGGGGCCGAACGGCCCCGATCCGCTGAAGCGGGTGCTGACCTGGACCAGCGCGCCGCTCGAGCGCGACCTCGACATCCTCGGGCCCATCCTGATCGAGCTCTGGGCCTCGTCGGACCAGTCCGACACCGACTTCATCGTCAAGCTGGCCGACCAGTTCCCGCAATCCGCCGAGGATCGGGCCAAGGGGCTGCAGCCGCGCTCGTTCAACGTGTCCAAGGGCTGGCTCAAGGCCTCGCACCACGCGACCAAGAACCCCGCCCGCTCGAAGCCCTACTGGCCGTACTACGACCACGACGACCCGCGGCCCCTGGAGAAGAACAAGCCCTACAAGTTCGAGATTGAGGTGCTGCCCGCCGGCTACCGCTTCAAGGCGGGGCATCGCATCCGGGTCGAGCTCGCCAACGGCGATTCGCCGATCACCGATGCGGTGTGGACCCATCCCTATCACCCGTCGAAGATCGGCTCGGACACGATCTATCACTCGGAAGCCAGGCCCTCGCGCATCTTCCTGCCCGTTGTGGGGCCGAAAGGAAGAACCCGCTAAAGCTTGTCCCCACCCTTCGGGGCGGGCTAAGCTTCCCCGGTCAAGCCGCGTCTGCCCCGAACGACGGAAGGAAAACGTCGGCGCGGCCGGAACGCAACAATGTGCAACAGAGGCTGAATCGGTCCGGGCGAGGCCTTACCCGAAGGGAGAACGACATGAGCAGAAGAACGATCGCAATGGTCGCGGCGCCCGCTGCGGCGCTGGCGCTGGCGGCAAGTCCCGCCGGGGCCGAGACGATCAAGATGATTGCGGTGGCCGGCGCGCCGCCCAACGTCTCGAACGTCCAGGCGGTGAAAGAGGTGTTCATCCCGATGGTGAACAAGCGCCTCGCCGCATCGGGCAAGGACTTCAAGATCGAATGGACCCAGGCCTATTCCTCGACGCTCGCCAACCTCAACGAGGTGTTCGAGGCGGTCGAGCAGAACATCGGCCAGGTCGGGGTGATCCTGAAGAACTTCGAGGAGTCCAAGCTCGCGCTCGACCAGATCGGCTACATGGTGCCGTTCACCGACGCGACGACGGAGCAGGCGGTCGCCATCGATTCCGACCTGCGCGCCAAGATCCCGGCGATGAACAAGCAATACAGCGACCACAACCAGGTCTTCCTGTTGAGCGCGGCCTCGTCCGGCGCGGACATGTTCACCACCTTTCCGCTGAAGGACGTCGACGGGCTGAAGGGCCACAAGATCGGCGCGTCGGGCGCGATGGGCCAG
The DNA here is from genome assembly GCA_963775315.1 of uncultured Alphaproteobacteria bacterium. Taxonomy (GTDB): domain Bacteria; phylum Pseudomonadota; class Alphaproteobacteria; order MPNO01; family DASWLB01; genus CAWGHZ01. Next base: position 167,697 of record CAVZIN010000009.1, read on the forward strand.
TATCTGCGCGGCACCGGCGCCGTCGTCGTCAACTCGGCGATGATGGATTCCTACACGTCGATCCGGAACGGCGTGTACGAAGGCTATCCGCTGAGCGTCGGACTGGTCGTGCCGTTCCGCACCTACCAGGTCGCCAAGTACCACCTGATCGTGAACTTCGGCGCGACGCCGACGACGTCGCTGACGGTGAATGCCGATGCATGGAAGAAACTGCCCGATTTCGTGCAGAAGATCTTCCGCGAATCCGCTGCCGACTGGTCGACCGGCATCAACAAGATCGACGATGGCCGCTACAAGAAGTTCATCGGCATCCTGAAGAAGGCCGGCGTGAAGACCACCAAGCTGTCGCAGGCGGGCCGCAAGAAGTGGGCGATGGAACTGCCCAACATCGCCGAGCAGTGGGCCACTGCGCGCGATAAGGAGGGACTGCCCGGCAAGCTCGTCCTCAAGACCTACATGGACGATCTGCGCAGCCGGCACATCTTCGTCGCCCGCGACTGGGACAAGATGTAGCCGCAATCCCGCCGGCCCCGGCCGGCGGCCGAACGATCGACGGCGGCCCCGACCGGGCCGCCGTTTCGATTCCGGCCTCAGTCGAGATCAGCGCGCGACGGGCGCAGGCGCGCGATCGGCCAGGCGGACGCTCGCGATCCAGGCGCCGGCGCCGGCATCGGCGCGCTTGCCCGGGGCGGGCGCGGCCGCCTCGTCGGGCTCCGGGATCTGGGGCATCGGGTGCTGGGTATCCATGGTCGGAACGCCCGGCGCCTGCGGGATGCGCCCGATATGATAGTTGTGGCAGGTGACGCAGGAATCCGGCGCCTTGCCCGCCACGTGGCAGTCGGCGCAGAGCTCGCGCTTGATCGGCTTGAACGAAGCCGCGAAGACGTTCGGGTCGCCCTTCTTGTAGGTGGCCGCGAAATCGCCCTGCTGGTCGATCTGGTGGCAGGTCTTGCAGCCCTGCATCGCGAACAGGTTCAGGTGCGGCACGTGGGCGAAGGTGGTGAAGCCGTGCTCCTCGCGGTTCGGCCAGCGCGGGAACCACTGCACCACCCGCGCCCCGTCGGCGGCGCGGTCCACCGAGTGGCACTTGGCGCAGACACCGGGCGCGGCGGGATCGGTGAGCGCGGCGAACAGCTTCGCCGCCGGTCCGTTGTCGTCGCGGGCCTTGCTGCCGGACACGTCGAGCCAGGCGCGCAGGAACGGATCGGCATGGCCGGCCGGGCGGTAGTAGAGCGTGTAGTAGAGCCGGTACCAGCCACCGCCTAGCGCCGCCCACTGCTCGCCGTCCACGGGCTTCGGCGGCTCCGGCTTGGCGGGGGCCGGCGGCGCCGCCGCCGGGGCGGGCGCGGGGGCCGCGGCGCCGCCGAGAATGCCGCCACCGCCGAGGATCGAGCCCTGGTTCTCCGCCTTCGGGGTCGGCGCGGCGCTGCCGCCGCCGAGAATGCCGCCGCCACCGCCGAGGATGGACCCGCCACCTCTGCCGCCACCGAGGATCGAGCCGTGGTCCTCCGCCTTCGGAGCCGGCGCGGCGCTGCCGCCGCCGAGAATGCCACCGCCGCCACCGCCGCCCAGGATCGAGGCGTGGCTTTCAGATTTCGGCGCCGGCGCGGCCGAGGCCCGCCCGTTCGCCTTCGGGGCCGGCTTCGCGCCCTTCATCGGCACGGCCTTGCCCTCGCGATGGCGCGTCACCTCGTCGGCGAGGTGGGGGAACCAGTCCTTCTCGGCGGTGCGGATCGCATCGGGCGGCAGGCCGGCAACCAGCGCGGCCGGCGCCTCGGCGAGCACCGCCGGCTCGTCCGATCCGGTGGCGGCGGCGGCGAACGCCGCCGGACCCTTCACCGAGAGGTCGTAGAGCAGGCCCTTGATGGCCCAGGCGATGTGCTCCGCCGCCTTCACCTGGTCCGGCTTCGCATCGGAGAGGTCGCCGAGCTCGACCGTGCCCAGCGTCGCCAGGTCCTTCGCCGTATCGTCCCGCGTCGACAGCAGGAAGCGCAGGAACGGCGTCATCGGATTCTCGGCGTCGTCCGGCCATTCACCGATCGCGGCGCCGTCCTTGCGCAGCGTCGCGAGGTCGAACGCCGGCACGCCGATCACCGCGATGCCCTTGTCGCCCACCGCGTCCTTGCCGCGGATCTGGTCGGTATGACAGGCGCCGCAGGCGGTCTCGAATGGTTTCACCACCATCGCCCGCCCGGCCGGGCCCATCGCGTGGCAGCCCGTGCAGTCCGTCGGCACCAGCGATTTGTCGGCCATCCCGAAATCGTGGTTGTAGTGTGCCGCGTGGTCGAAAATGATCCGCTCCCGGCGGTGGAACGGGAAGCCGTTGAACGGCGGGTGGCCGTCGGCCAGCGACGCGAAGGTCTTGACGTGGCAGGTCTGGCACGCCGCGTTGCCGATGACGGTGAGCGAGGCATCGATGCCCTTGTGCTCGCGGTGGCAATTGGCACAGGCCAGCGGCTCCTTGGCAACCGTGGGGAGCGGCGGGACCGCAGCGGCACCCGGCTCGGCCGCCCCTGCGGCGCCGGTCGGCACCACCGGCAGCGCGCCCTTTCCGGAAACGACGTCGGCACGGAGCCTGGTGAGGGTGGCGACCGAGAGCCCGTGCGCCGCCAGCGGATGACTGCCGATGTCGTGGCAGGCGAGGCACGGCTTCGCCGCGGCAGCGGGCGTCTGGTCGCCGACGGCGGCGTGCAGCCAGGCGACGGGGCCCGCGGCGAAGCCGGTGTGGCAGGTCGCACAATCCTGGATGCCGGCGTGCTGGGCGGTCAGATGGCCGGGCTCGACAAGCCATTTGGCGGCCCGGTCGCCGCCGAGGAACACCGCGAGCAGACCGAGCAGCGTGGCCGCCGCGAGCCGGGCGATCTGGCCGCGGCGCGAGCGCTGGCTGCGCACCGGCACGCACGGCGGGATCGCGCAGGCGCACGTGCCGTCGGCGTGCGGCCCCTCGACGCACTTGCCGCCGGCGGACGGCGGGCGGGTGCATTCCCACCGGTCCCCCTTGCGCTGCGGCCGGCATTCGAACGTCGCCTGGCAGTGGCCACCCCGGTCCGGCCCGATCCGGCACGGCTGACCGAGTGCGACGCGGCCGCATATCCAAGGCTGATTCGGCCGCTCGTACCGGCTGACCAAATGGCTGAAGGACTGCAGACGGATCATGGCGACGCCGGACGTTCTTGATCGGTTATCGTTGACGGCGCCACCCCGGCCCCGCGCGGAGGGACCTTATCATTCCTCCGCCTGCTGCGTCCGCCCTTTATCGCGGAAGCGTCGGGCTCGACTCCCGAGTTTTGCGGCCTGTCCCGGCTAGAAACGGCCGAACGCATAGACAAGGACGAGGTGAACGAAGACCAGCAGGAAAATGCCATACGCCAGGGGAATGTGCAGGAAGAGCCAGCCGCGCAGCAAGGTGAGCAGCGCGTGCTGGTGGTCGAGATTGTCCTTGGTGACCACCCGCTCCTCGATCTCGCGCAGCGTCTCGCGGCCCTGGGGGTTGAGGTAGCGTTCGAGCGCGCGCATGTCGCCGATCAGCCGGTCGAGCGGCTTCCGCGAGTCGAGCAGGTGGTGCCAGAAGTTGCGTGGCCCGGACATGAAGGGCGAAATGCGATCGCGGTAGAGATCGACCAGCAGAGGCGCGCCGATCTCGGTGACGGACCGGGCGGCAAGCGCCGCCGCCTCGTCGGCGAGATGCAGCCGGAACCCGTTCAGCCGGTCGTACATGATGGCTTCGCCGCGTTCGCGCACGCGCGGGGCGATCGCGCGTTCCATGAAGATGCCGACGGCGCCCGACACCGCCAGCACGACGAAGAACCACCACAGCACCTGATTGAAAGCGCCGCCGGGATAGCGGAACTGGGTGTGCAGGGCGAACACGAACAAAGCGAGCCAGCCGACATAGATGTGGAGTTGCAGCCAGGCCGCCGCGCTGAGCGCCGGAAGCATCGGGATTTTCTTGCGCGCGTTGAACAGCACCAGGAAGACGAGCCCGCCGAGAAGCGCCCAGCCGGTCGGGAAATGCAGGTTGACCAGCGGCGCGGCCTGGAGCTCGGCGAGCACGATCAGCGCCGCGACCAGCAGGGTCACCACGATGTTGCGGCTTCGCCGCTGGGCGAACGCGATCATCGGTTGATCCATTGGGCGAGCGCCGCCTGGTCGCGCATGTCCATGCGCACCAGCGCGTCATGCGGGCAGGCGCGCTGGCACGCCGGGCCGCCGAGCTGGTCCATGCACAAATCGCACTTGGTCGCCTTCATGATCGGTCCGTTGGTCGCCTCGTCGACGATGAAGGCGCCATCCGGACTGCGGATCTCCACCAGCCGGATGTTGTTGTAGGGGCACGAGTTGGCGCAGGTGCCGCAGCCGATGCAGGTGGTGTCGTTGATAATGACGCGCCCGTCCTCGGACCGGCGATGGATCGCGCCGGTCGGGCAGCCGATCAGGCACACCGGATCCTGGCAGTGCATGCACGCATTCGCGATCATCAGCTTGCCATGCTCGGCGCCGTGGCGCACGAAGCGTGGGTTGTTGTCGTGCGCCGCCGCGCAGGCCCGCACGCAATCGTCGCAGCCAACGCAGCGCTCGGTGTTGATCATCATCGTCGCGGTGCCGTTGACGATGCGCCGGTCGACCAGGAAGTTGATGGTGGCGTGGTCGAGGTTGGGCGAGAAGTCGCGCTTCGCAGTCAGCGCCTCGTAGTGCTCAGCACTGAGGCTCGGCAGCACGTGCTGCTCCACCAGCGCCGTCGGCACCCGCAAAATGTCGACATAGCCGATCGCGGTCAGCGAGTGGCGGTAGGCGAGCGGACCGCCGTTTCGCCAGTGGTCGTAAACCTCCTCGATGCCGAACACGTCGTTCTTCATCTCGCAGCGCACCGTGCGGTGGCCGTAGCCCAGCTTCTCGGACACGCGGGCGAAGCCAGACCGGATCAGGATCAGCCCGTCGGCGTAGTCACCCTCGTTGACGATGGTCGGCTCGCGCTCGATCACCAGGCTTTCGTCGGCCTCCTCGATCTGGCGCTTGAAGGCGGAGAACCACTCGAACTCGCCGTAGGTCTCGAACTGGGTCTCGGCGATGATCTGGGCGAGCGCCGCGGCGTCGAGATGGTCGAACAACGGCGATTCCGCGAGGTGGCTCTGCAGCGACCGTGTGCGATAGAGCTCGTCGATCCGCTGGCGGAAGCCGGGGTCGTAGCGCCTGATGTCGCGGAGCCCCTGCCAGCGCAGCTCCAGCAGCTCGCAGTCGGTCAGCGCGACGCAGGTCGCCGTGCGCGGCGTGCGCGACAGCGCCGCGATCTCGCCGAACGTCTCGCCCTCGCCGATGGTCACGATCTCGGCCTGGGCGGTCAACGCGTCGAGGTCCTTCACGAACGGGCGGGCCTGCGTGTCGCTCTCGTAGCGCAGCGAGAGCGCCGAGCGGTCGAGGTAGCGGCTGACGTCGCGGGCCTCGGGCACGCGGTTGTTGCGCCAGAGTTGGGAGAACGACGTCCACACATTGCGCCGCTGCCGCGTCGGCGGGGCCGCGAGCGGCGCATCGTCCTCGTAGGCGACGACCACGCCGACCGCGCCCTTCAGCACGACGAAGGTGGAGTTGCCGTAGTCGCCCTCGCGCACCACAATGTCGCCGCGCCGGCAATGCTCGATCCGCGCGTCGTTGCGGACGATGCCGGCGAGCGCGAGCGAGCCCGGGAACAGGCTGGCGTCGATCGCGTTGAGCGGCGGGATCGACAGCAAGCGCTCCACGTCGGCATCGGTCATGTCGGGACTGAACGGACTGTCCCAACGCGACGGCCGCTGCATCGTGCCGAACGTGGCTATGGCGAGCCTCCCGCTACGCGCTCGTCATCGTGAAGGGCCGCCGGGTCAACGGCTCGGCTGGCCCTTGTAGTATTGCGGGCCCGGGATCATCGAGTTGATCGCCGCGAGCTGGCTGCCGTCGTACTTCTTGTCGAACGCCTGGGTGGCGGCGGCAATCTTGTCGGCGACGCCGTTGAGCTGCTTCTCGTTGTTGAGATTGAGCTTGGCGGTGCCGGCCGCGGCCATCATGGCTTCGGTCTCGGGCAGCTTGAGCGCATTGTTGATGGCGGAAAGCCGCTGCGCCGCCGCCTGGGCGCGACGCGCCATGGTCTGGGCGTAGACGGCGTTCTGGGTTGCCTTGCCGACCGCGCGGAGCGACTGCTCGAGCTCGACCGCGGCGCCGGTCACGTACATCTTGCGCTGGATGTTCTTCGACGCCACCGGGTTGGACTTGCCGTCCGTGTACCAGGTGTTGTGGCGGATCTCGCCCTGCGTCCACGACACGAGCTCGAACGCGCTGCCGGCCTGGTGGCCGCCGACGTTCACCAGCTTCTCCTCGGGAACGATGTGGCAGGAATAGCAGTTCTCGGCGATCTTATAGATCATGTACGGGCGGATCATGCCGGCCGCCTCGGACTTCTTCCAGCGCTCGGCACGCTCGGCGGCGGTCTCGGTCTCCTTCTTCTTGCCGGAGAAGCCCGAGTGCACCTTGATGAAGTTCTTGCCCGCGCCGTGGCAGGATTCGCAGCTGATGCCGGCGATCGGATCGAGCTTGCCGTCCTTCACCACGTTGGTGAAGTGGCAGTTGAGGCAGAGGCTCTCCGACTTGATGCGGCGCAGCCCCATCTTCTTGGCGATCTCTTCGGCCTTCGGGTTGCGCGGGATCTCGCGGAACGAGGCAAAATGGTGCGTGTGCTGCCAGATCAGCGCCTCGACCTTGTGGCATTCGGCGCATTTGGAGGGGCCGACGACGTTCGCCGGATCGAGCCGCGCCGGCGCGGCCGCGGCGCCCAGCGCCCCCATCCACAGAGCCGACGCCGCAACGAGGATCGTCGCCGCCAGCCGTGCCAACCCGTTCATCGTCCTATCCCCCTGATTTCGATACGCCCCGCGAGGAGGCGAGATTTCCGCTCAATTCCGCCGGGCCCGCGCCGTCAGGCGTCGAGCACCACGTTGCCTTCGGGAACGGCCACGCAGGGCAGGCAAGACCCCTCCTTGGGCTTGAAGCCCGTATCCAGGAGATAGCCCACCTTGCCCTCTCGCACCGCGGTCTCGCACGTGCCGCAATTGCCCGCGCGGCAGCCGGAGCTGAGCGCGACGCCGTTCTTGTCGGCGACGTCGAGGATACTACCATCGTTTTCCGACCAGTCGACAGTCTTGCCGCCGCGGGCGAACGAGATTTTGAAGATCTTCGCCGTCTGGCCCTCGGCCGGCGCCGCCGGCGCGGCCTTGCGCTTCACGGTGGCCGGGCCGAACGCCTCGAACCGGACGTCGGATTCCGGCACGCCCCATTCGCGCAGGTCTTGCGTCACCAACTCCATCATCGGGGGCGGGCCGCAGATGTAGAACTCGTAGTTGTTGGACGGCAGGAGCGTCTTGAACAGCTCGACCGACACCCGCCCCTTGACGTGGTAGTCGGCGCCCTCGACACACTGGTCGGTCGGGTCCGAGTAGCACACCACGATGTGGATGTTCTCGCGCCCCTCGGCGACGGTCCGCAGATGGTCGTACATCGCGTGCTCGCGCCGGTTGCGGATGCCGTAGAAGAACCAGACCTCGCGGCGAATGTTCGCCTCGCAGATCATGTTCAACATGGACAGGACGGGGGTGAGCCCGACGCCGCCGCCGATCAGCACGACCGGCCGGGTCGAGTTCACGTCGAGGAAGAAATTGCCCGACGGCGCCCGCACGTCGACAAGGTCCCCCTCGTGGAGCCCGTGGAAATAGCTCGAGGCGAGGCCGGGCGGGATGTCATCCTTGCCGCGCGGTGGGGGCAGCCGCTTGATCGTGCAGCGGTAGTAGTCGCGCCGGGTCGGCGAATCGGACAGCGAGTAGCAGCGCATGACCGGCTGCGACTGGCCGGGAATGCGGAGCTGGAAGGTCAGGAACTGGCCGGGCCGGAAGGTCGGGATCGGCATCTGGTCGTGCGGAACGAAGTAGAACGAGCAGACGTCGTCGGCCTCCATCACCTTCCGCTCGATGCGGAACTTGCGATAGCCCTCCCACGCCAGCTCCTTGCGCTGGCGCTCGAGGCGGATGGTGGCGAGGTCGAGCTCCGCCCGCTCGCGGAACACGTCGAGAGCGACGCGCTGACGCTGCGCCTCGACGACGCGCCGCCGCATGGTGCCGTAAGTGGTGGCCGCGACCTGGAGCAATGCGCCCCCCACGATCGCGAAGCCTGCGATTTCGACGATTCCCAGCATCTGGACTCAGAACACCCCGTTCGGCACGCCGCCTCAGAACTGGTACAGGAGCTCGGTCCGGAGCCCATACCCGTCGGGCCGATCTTCCTGCCTTGAGGCGGTTCCGTCAACCTCGAGAAGCACGCGCTGGCCGATCGCCTGCTGGAAGCGGATCCCGATGGCCTGGGCGTTGAACGTGTTGCCGCCCGTGTCCTCGCGGACGCCGAGCTCGAATGTTAACGAACGCCTGTGGGTATCCCAGAACGCCTGGTAGCCGAGCGCGAAGCCGGCCACGTCCCGCGCCGCGTTGGACAGCGGCGAGACGGAGGTGCCGATGCCATAGGCGGCATAGGTGATGCCGAGGCCGGCGAGCGGGCCGCCCGCGATCGGGTCCTTGGCCGCCTGGGTGAACGTGCCGAAGGCGACATAGGGGTTGAAGTAGACGATGTCGTCCGACCGGAACGGGGTGAACGAGCTTTCGAGCGAAACCAGCGTGCCGTCGGTCGAGACCGTGGTCTCCGGCCCCGAGGCGATCGACGAGTTCACCCGCAGCGCCGTGTTGATCAGCCAGAAGCGCTGGATCACCGCGCCGCCGACATACCACGTATCGCCGAAGCGCGACTGGTCGGTCACCCGGATCACGTCGATGTCGTAGGTCGCGTTGAGGATCTCGGTCGAGGTCGACAGGCCGTAGAGCCGGGGCCCGTCGTCATTGGGCAGGTTCGTCGGCCGGCCGGTACGGTCGATCTGGTTCCAGCCGTAGAACACCGAGACCAGCATGTTCGAGGTGAACGGCAGGTGGATCGAGTTGCGCGCGAGCCCCGCCGTGTCGACCGTGTCGTTCAGCAGCATGCCGTTCTGGTAGGAGAGCGGCTGGCGCCCGACCGTGTAGCCGATGTCGATCGGCAGGATGCCCTTCTTGTCGAGGTCGGGGAAGGTCGAGCCCAGGTCGCCCTCGAAGAACAGGGTCGTTATGTTGCCGTTGGCGAAGTTCTGCCCTCCGTCGTTGCTGCCCGGCTCGAACCGGTAGCCGGAGAACTGGCCCGACTTGTTGCGGTCGATCGGGCGGAAGCCGATCACCGCCCGCTCGGTGCCGGTGAGCTGCAGGTTGCCGAAGATGTCGAGCCGGTTCGCCCATTCGGTGGTGCGGGGCGCCGTGCCGGGGTCGAACGACTGGATCGCCGTCCGCGCCGTGCCGAACACCCAGAAGCGCGGCTGCCACACCGTTCCGCCCGGCAGCTCGAACCCGGGGTCGAGCGGCCCGGTATCGAGGAACCGGTCGCCGAGCTCGAGCAGCGGCGCCGGCCGGTCGGGAAGCTGGCCGGGCCCGAGCAGCGGCCTGGGCGTCGCGCGCACCTCCGGCGGCTCGGCTTCCTCGCCGATCGGGAAAATATGGCTCCAGAAATCGTCCGCGAGTGCCGGACCCGCCGCCAGCGCCATCACCGCGCTGACGACCGCTCCACTCAGCCGCGCCCCGCGTCCGCAACCTCGCCCGGATGCGACACGCGCGCCGGACGCCCCCTCTTTCGAGCACATGCGTTCAGACTCCGCCCAGCCCGCGCTTCGCGCCGGCCTACTGGATGTTGACGTTGACGGTCCGCTCGACGATCGGGACCGCGCCGGCGACCACGTTGTCCACCACCGACTTGGTCGACTGGTTGTAGTCGAACCCGACATACTGGATCGCGAGCACCAGGTTGATCGGCACCGCCTGGCTCATCAGCTTGAGGTGCACCTGGTAGGTGCCCTTGCCGGTGAGCCGGTCGCCGTCGACGCTGTAGTCGGCGATGCGGTACCCGTCGGGCTCGATCGAGTGCTTCTGGTTGCGCGCGCCGGTCGGCCGGCCGAGCAGGATCTGCGAGAAGGTCGACGGCCGGATATAGGTCAGCGCCGTCTGCGGGTACGGGATCGGCAGCACCGCCGGCTGCTCCGTGCCGCGCAGATTGCGGACCATCGGCTCGGTCTGCAGGTTGAAGAGCTGCGAGTCGAACGGCACCTTGCCGGCGCGCACCCATTCCGAGTGCGCGTCGCGCAGATCCCCGTTCGGATCGCGGTCGCCCGACCGGAAGATCACCTTGCCCTGCGGATCGGTGACGGTGACGTCGAGCCAGATTTCGCGCTCGGCGGTGAACCCTGTCGGCACGTTGTGGCCGTTGGTCAGGTTTTTGACCTCGACCGAGAGGTCGATCCCGTCCGGCAAGTCCGCGGCCTCCACCTTTCCAATGGCGAAGCCGTTCCGCAGCACCTCCAGCCGCTTCTCCTTGTGGTATTCGAGAAGCTTGAACTGTTCCTTGATGATCGCAGCGGCGTCATAGCGGTCGTCGGCCGACTGCCAGTGCTTCGGGAATTTGTAGCCCGGCGGCACGTTCTTCTCGAACGCGTCGGTGCCCCAGCCCGCCTTGTAGTCGAACTGCGTCCACTCGTTGACGTTGGCGAGTTCCTGCGCCTTCTTGTTGAAGGGGAACACGCCGGGGTGGACGATCGGGTAGTCCGGCCCCGCGAACAGGTGGTTGGTGACGCGCCGCGGCTTGGTCGGCACGCCCTCGACCACGGCGGCGGGGCCATATTCGTAGCCCGACACCTTCCCCTGGACCTTGCCCATGTGGCAGTCCTGGCAGGTGATGCCCTGGGCCGCGGCGGGCGAGGTGCGGTACTCGGCGAACGCCTCCTCCAGCCGGAAGCCGTTGAACAGCGTCACGTCGTGGCACTGGCCGCAGAAGGTCGAGGACCGGATCGGCTCGAACGTTATCACGTCGGCATGGATGTGCCGGCCGACCTTCGTCGGATCGGCCTCGACGTGATACTCGGGGTCCTTGATCACCCGCTTCAGCTCCTTGTCGTTGGTCGGGCCGTAGACCGGCTTGGTCAGGTCGCCGGGGATGAGCTGGAGCCGTCCGCTGACCTTGTTATAGATGTTGCTGATGCGATGGCAGGAAATGCAGGTGACGCTCTCGCGCGACACCGCGTGCCGCTCGAGCACCGCCGCGTCGGGAGATTCGGAGAGGTAGCCCGCGACCGCCGAATGGCAGCGCGCGCAGAAATCGCCGTTCGAACCGTTCATCAGCACGTTGATCGAGTGCTGCATCGCGTGGAACACCACGCTGACCTCGGCATAGGCGTGCTGCGACACCGACCATTCCCGGAACTGCTTGGGATGGCACTCGCCGCACTGCACCGCCGACGGGAACTGGTTCTCGTTGTAGAGCGCGGCATGGGCCGCGCCGCCTTCCTTTTGCGCCTCCTCGGGGGTCATAGCCGGCTTCGCGGCCGGAGCGGGCTTCGCCTCGGCCGGCTTGGCCGGGGGCGGTGCGCCCGGGGTGAACACGTTGCCGCCACCACCCTGGACCGGCGGGGCGTTGAGCAGCCCGCCGCCGAGCTGGGCGAGGAGAAGCGGCCCCTGGTCCGACGCGGCGGCGCCGCCCGCGCCCGCCATCGCCACGACTGCGCACACGGACAGCCCGGCCGCCAGCGACCGGATCGCCTTTCCCCAACGCGACATCTCGCCCCCTTCGCCTGACGGCGCATCCCAACGCGCACGCACATGCCGCCTCGAACTTACATGCGATCGGCCGTGGGGGGCAGACGCCGCACGCTCGCCTGAACGAGAGTTGTAAGATCGTTTCCATTATTGAAACAATCTGTCCGCGGCGATTCGGCGCAGCCTTTCAAGAAAGTCAAGGGACGCCGCGGGCATCCACCGGGCGATGACTGAGCAGCGAGCGCGACACGGCCCAAGTTGGGGCGCCCTTTTTTGTTCGTTTAACCTCAGCCCAACGACAAACCTTCACGCCGTGGGGACATTTATTCTTGGCAATGACGGTGACTGCCGGGCTCGACTTGGGCGCATCGAATTGCATGGTTTCACCGGCCACAACCCAGACGGGAGGTCCTGCGCCTCCGCGCCGATTTCCGCGCTGTCCGGTGGAAAGCTTGGCCGCGGTGCGCGGTTCACACGTGACGGGCCGCCCCCCTTCGTGCGAAATTAGAGTGCGCAGTGAATTCGTAACAATCGTGCCTATTCAATGGCCGCTGTGACGGGTGAAGTTGCGCGCGGCGCCGGGGCGGCCAAGAATGCGACCCGGCGCGGGGTGGGCCATAGACAGGGGGCACGGGTGAGAGTTTCTGACCGGTGCGCGTCCGGACGCTGCAAAGGCGGCCGGAAGCGCGTGCCGTTGCACGACCGGGCGACGGTGCTGCGATGGAAGTAGCCCGCCGCGCGCGCAAGCCGTCGCAGCCGGCGCTCCGCCTGGTGGGAGACATCGGCGGTACGAATGCCCGATTCGCCATCGCCGAGCGGGGTGCGGTCGGCGAGATGACCATCCTTCCGACCAGCGAGCACGAGAGCTTCGAGCACGCGGTGCGCACCTACCTGGCTGCGCAGCCCGACCCGGGCCGCATCCGAGAGGCGGCCTTTGCGATCGCCGCGCCGGTCGAGGGCGACAGCGTCACCTTCACCAACATCCGCCACTGGTCGTTCTCGATCGGCGCGCTCAAGGGCGCGCTCGGGCTCGACCGGCTGACGGTGCTGAACGATTTCACCGCCAACGCGCTCGCCCTGCCCTATCTGACGCCCTCCGACTGCGACAAGGTGGGCGGCGGCAAGGCGGTGGCCGACCGGCCGATCGCGATCCTCGGCCCGGGCACCGGGCTCGGCATCAGCGGGCTGATCCCGTCCGACGGGCGCTGGATCGCCCTGTCCGGCGAAGGCGGCCACTCGAGCCTGCCGGCCGAATCGGCCGAGGAGGCCAAGATCATCGAGTGCCTGCGCCACAAGCATGGCCATGTCTCGGCCGAGCGCGTGCTGTCGGGCCAGGGGCTGGTCGACCTGCGCGAGGCGATCGCCGAGGTGGACGGCATCTCCGCGCCGCACATGTCGCCGGCCGACATCACCGCCGCCGCCCTCGACGGCACCGAGCCGCTGTCGCGGCGCACCGTCGACACGTTCTGTGCGGCGCTCGGCACGGTGGCGGGCGATCTGGCCCTCACGCTGGGCGCGCATGGCGGAGTCTACATCGCCGGCGGCATCGTGCCCCGGCTCGGCGCCCTGTTCGCGGAATCGTCGTTCCGGGCCAGGTTCGAGGCCAAAGGGCGCTTCCAAGACTATCTTGCATCGATTCCGACCTTCGTCGTCACGCACAAGGCGCTGGCGATGGTCGGGCTCGCCAACCTGCCGTAGCGGCCCGCCCGGGCGGCGCATGGCAACAGGGACCGGGATGGGATGACAATGGATACGATCAGCACCGATATCGACCAGCTCGCGATCAACACGATCCGCACGCTCGCCATGGACGCCGTCCAGCAGGCGAACTCCGGCCATCCCGGCACGCCGATGGCGATGGCGCCGGTGGTCTACAACCTCTGGCAGAACCACCTGCGCTTCGACCCGCAGGACCCGATCTGGCCGAACCGCGACCGGTTCGTGCTATCGATGGGGCACGCCTCGACGCTGCTCTACTCGATCCTCTGCCTCGCCGAGGTTCAGGCGGTGGACACCAAGTACGAAATCCTCGGCCGGCCGTCCGTGACGGTCGACGACATCAAGCGCTTTCGCCAGATCGATTCGCGGTGCCCGGGCCACCCGGAATACCGCTTCACCTCGGGCGTCGAGACGACCACCGGGCCGCTCGGCCAGGGCGTCGCGACCTCGGTCGGCATGGCGATGGGCGAGCGGCTGCTCGCCCAGTACTTCAACCGGCCGCATTTCACCATGTTCGACCATCGCATCTACGCGCTGTGCGGCGACGGCTGCATGATGGAGGGCGTCTCGTCGGAGGCCGCGTCGCTCGCCGGCCATCTGAAGCTCTCCAAGCTCTGCTGGATCTACGATTCGAACCGCATCACCATCGAAGGCCACACCGACCTCGCCTTCACCGAGGACGTGGGCGCGCGGTTCGAGGCGTTCGGCTGGCGCGTCGAGCGGGTGCAGGACGCGAACGACCTGAAGGCGCTGTCGGGCGCGTTCGACCGGTTCTGGACCACCACCAACAAGCCGACCCTGATCATCGTCGAGAGCCATATCGGCTATGGCGCGCCGCACAAGCAGGACACCTCGGCCGCGCATGGCGAGCCGCTGGGCGAGGAGGAGATCAAGCTCGCCAAGCGCGCCTATGGCTGGCCGGAGGACGCGAAGTTCCTGGTGCCCGACGGGGTGGTCAGCCACATCCGCGAGGGGCTGGGCAAGCGCGGCGGCGCGCTTTCCGCCGAGTGGAAGGAGCTGTTCGCCGCCTACAAGAAGGAATACCCGAAGCTCGCCGACCAGCTCGAGCGGGTGCAGCGGCGCGAGCTGCCCGAGGGGTGGGACGCCGGCCTGAAGCCGTTCCCGGCCGATCCCAAGGGGGTGAGCGGTCGCGACGCCTCGGCCAAGGTGCTGAACGCGCTCGCGCCCAACTATCCCTGGCTGGTCGGCGGCGCGGCCGACCTCGCACCCTCGACCAAGACCCGCCTCACCTTCGAGGGGGCGGGCGACTTCACCGACGCGCGCTATCCCGGCCGCAACTTCCATTTCGGCGTGCGCGAGCACGCGATGGGCGCGGCGCTGAACGGTCTCGCGCTGCAGAAGGTGCGGCCCTACGGCTCGGGCTTCATGATCTTCTCCGACTACATGAAGGCGCCGATCCGCCTCGCCGCGATCATGGAGCTGCCGGTCATCTTCATCTTCACCCATGATTCGATCGGGGTGGGCGAGGACGGGCCGACGCACCAGCCGGTCGAGCAGCTCGCCACGCTGCGCGGCACGCCGGGCCTCATCACCTTCCGTCCGGGCGACGGCAACGAGGTGCTCGAATGCTGGAAGGTGATCGCCCGGCAGTCGCACCAGCCGATCTGCCTGGTGCTGTCGCGCCAGAACCTGCCGACGGTCGACCGCACCAAATACGCCTCGGCCGAGGGCGTGGCCAAGGGCGCCTACGTGCTGGCCGATCCGGCCGGCGGCAAGAAGCCCGAGGTGATCCTGATCGGCACCGGCAGCGAGGTCGGGCTCTGCCTCTCGACCTATGAGAAGCTGACCGCCGAGGGCATCGCCGCCCGCGTCGTCTCGATGCCGTCCTGGGAGCTGTTCGAGCAGCAGTCGTCCGAATACAAGGAGAGCGTGCTGCCCGATTCGGTGGATGCGCGCGTCTCGGTCGAGGAGGCGTCCACCCTCGGCTGGGAGCGCTATGTCGGCCGCCACGGCGCCATGATCGGCATGCGCACTTTCGGCTCGTCCGCGCCGCTCAAGGACCTGCTGGAGAAATTCGGATTCACGCCCGATCGCGTCCTCGCCGCGGCGAAGGAGCAGATCGCGCGCACCAAGGGAGCCGCACGATGAACCCCCTGAAACAGCTCGAGACCCAAGGCCAATCACCCTGGTTCGATTTCATCCGGCGCACGCTGATCGGACCGAAGCTCGCCAAGCTCCTCGACGAGGACGGGCTCAAGGGCATCACCTCGAACCCGGCCATCTTCGAGATGGCGATCGGCCACAACGACGATTACGACGAGCATTTCGCCGAGCTGATGCGGCGCGGCGACCTGGGCCCGATGGCGCTGTCGGAAGAGTTCGCGATCAAGGACATCCAGCTCGCCGCCGACCAGCTGCGCCCGATCTACGACGCGACCGACCGGCGCGACGGATATGTCAGCCTCGAGGTCTCGCCCTACCTCGCGCACAACACCCACGCCACTGTGTCCGAGGCGCGGCGCCTCTGGCGCCGGGTCGACCGGCCCAACCTGCTGGTCAAGGTGCCCGGCACCGTCGAGGGCGTGCCCGCGATCGAGCAGCTCATCGCCGAGGGCATCAACATCAACGTGACGCTGCTGTTCGCCCTCGACATGTATGTCGAGGTCGCCGAGGCCTACATCAACGGGCTGGAGCGCTACGCCCGCGACAATGACGACGTGGGCCGCGTCGCCTCGGTGGCGAGCTTCTTCATCTCGCAAATCGACAGCAACATCGACGCGCAGATCGACGCCATGCTGAAGGCCGGCAAGGGCGACAAGGCGAAGCTCGAATCCATCAAGGGCAAGGTCGCCATCGCCAATGCCAAGCTCACCTACGCCCGCTATGGCGAGATCTACAGCTCGCCGCGCTGGAAGGCGCTGGAGGCCAAGGGCGCGCAGACCCAGCGCCTGCTGTGGGCCTCGACCGGGACGAAGAACCCAGCCTATTCCGACGTGCTGTACGTCGAGACGCTGATCGGCAGGGACACCGTCAACACCATGCCGCCGGCGACGATGGATGCGTTCCGCGACCACGGCAAGGTGGCCGAGACGCTGACCACCGACCTCCCCGGCGCGAAGAAGACCATGGAGGACCTAGCCGCCGTCGGCATCTCGATGAAGGCCGCGACCGACCAGCTGGTGGTCGAGGCGGTCCGGCTGTTCGCCGACGCCAACGACAAGCTGTTGGAGGCGATCGAGACCAAGCGCATCAAGTTCATCGGCGCCAAGCACAACGAGATGACGGCGGCACTGCCGGCCGACATCCAGAAGGACGTCGACGCGGAGATCGAGGCGTGGCGCGCCAACGGGCGCATCCGCCGGCTGTGGGCGAAGGATTCGCCGCTCTGGACCGGCCATGACGAAGGCAACTGGCTCGGCTGGCTCGACATCGTCGCCAACCAGCTCGAGGACGTGCCGATCTACCGCAAGCTTTCCGACCAGGCGAAGAACTTCAAGGACGTGCTGCTGCTCGGCATGGGCGGCTCCAGCCTCGGGCCGGAGGTGCTGGTCGAGACGTTCGGCCAGCAGAAGGGCCATCCCCAGCTCCACGTGCTCAACTCGACCGACCCGAACCAGATCCGGGCGTTCGAGGCGAAGGTGAAGCCGGAGACGACGCTCTACATCGTGTCGTCCAAGTCGGGCGGCACGCTCGAGCCCAACATCCTGAAGCAGTACTTCTTCGACTCGGCGCAGAAGGCGCTGGGCGACAAGGTGGCCAGCCACTTCATCGCCGTCACCGACCCCGGCTCGAAGATGCAGCAGGTCGCCGAGCACGATCATTTCGCCCACACTTACCTGGGCGAGCCGACCATCGGCGGGCGCTATTCGGTGCTGTCGCCGTTCGGCATCGTGCCGGCCGCGGCGATGGGGCTCGACATCGAGCGCTTCCTGAAGACGACCCAGCTGATGGTGCGGAGCTGCGGCCCCGACGCGCCGCCCCGGGTCAACCCGGGCGTGATCCTGGGTGTCGTCATGGGCGCCTGCAACCGCCACGGGCGCGACAAGGTGACGATCCTGTCCGGCCCCGGGCTCGAGGATTTCGGCGCCTGGGCGGAGCAGCTCATCGCCGAGTCGACGGGCAAGGAGGGCAAGGGCCTGATCCCGGTCGACGCCGAGCCGGCGGGCGATCCGTCGCTCTACGGCACCGACCGGCTGTTCGTGCATCTGCTGCTCAAGGACCGGCCCGACCCCGCGGCGTCCAAGGTGGCGGCGCTCGAGAAGGCGGGCAACCCGGTGGTGCGCATCACCCTCGCCGATCCCTACCAGCTCGGGCAGGAATTCTTCCGCTGGGAAGTGGCGACGGCGGTGGCCGGCGCGATGCTCGGCATCCACACCTTCAACCAGCCGGACGTCGAGGCCTCGAAGATCGCCACGCGCAAGCTCACCGAGGCGTACGAGGAGACCGGCAAGCTGCCGCCGGAATCGCCAATCCTGACCGACGGCACGATCCGGCTCTACGCCGACCCGAAGAACGCCGAGGCGCTGGCCAAGTCGGCCAAGACCAAGGACCTGGAAGGCTATCTCGCCGCCCATTTCGCCCGGCTGTCGCCCGGCGACTACGCGGCGTTCCTCGCCTACATCCAGCGCGACCACGACACGATCGAGGTCATGCAGCAGATCCGCCTCGCCGTGCGCGACAAGCGCAAGGTCGGCACCTGCGTCGGGTTCGGGCCGCGCTTCCTGCACTCGACCGGCCAGGCCTACAAGGGCGGACCGAACAGCGGCGTGTTCCTGCAGATCACCTGCGACGATCCGAACGACTTGCAGGTGCCGCAGCAGAAGTACACGTTCGGCACCGTCAAGGCGGCGCAGGCGCGCGGCGATTTCGACGTGCTGTCCGAGCGGGGGCGCAGGGCACTCCGCGTCCATCTCGGGCCCGACCTCCGCGCCGAGCTCGGCCGGCTGCTCGCGGCCGTCCGCAAAGTCGCATAGAACGAGATTCCAAAGGAGAACTCCGATGCAAATGGGAATGATCGGCCTCGGCCGGATGGGCGGCAACATCGTCAGGCGCCTGATGAAGGGCGGCCATAGCTGCGTGGTGTACGACCGCTCGGCCGAAGCCGTCGACGCGCTGGCCAAGGAGGGCGGCAAGCCTTCCAAGGGCCTCGAGGACATGGTGAAGCAGCTCGCCGCGCCGCGCGTCGTGTGGGTCATGCTGCCCGCCGGCAAGATCACCGACGACACGGTGATGCAGCTGGGCGAGATGCTGTCGAAGGGCGACATCATCATCGACGGCGGCAACTCGTTCTGGCAGGACGACATCCGCCGGTCCAAGGTGCTGGCGAAGAAGGGCATCCACTACGTCGACGTCGGCACGTCCGGCGGCGTGTGGGGCCTCGAGCGCGGCTATTGCATGATGATCGGCGGCAACAAGGAAGCCGTCGACCACATCGACCCGATCCTCGACTGCCTGGCGCCCGGCATGGGCGACATCGAGCGCACGCCGCGGCCAAAGGACGCCGATTCGCGGCCCGAGCGCGGCTACATGCATTGCGGCCCCGTCGGTGCCGGGCACTTCGTCAAGATGGTGCACAACGGCATCGAGTACGGGCTGATGCAGGCCTATGCCGAGGGCTTCGACATCATCAAGAACGCGAACTCGCCGAACGTGCAGGAAGACCATCGGTTCGAGTTCAACCTGCCCGACATCGCCGAGGTGTGGCGGCGCGGCAGCGTTGTCGCCTCCTGGCTGCTCGACCTCTCGGCCATCGCGCTCGCCGATAACGCCAACCTCGAGAACTTCACCGGCTCGGTGTCGGATTCGGGCGAGGGCCGGTGGACGCTGCTCGCCGCCATCGACGAGGCGGTGCCGGCAGACGTGCTGTCGGCGGCGCTCTATGTGCGGTTCCGGTCGCGCCAGGACCACACCTTCGCCGAGAAGCTGCTGTCCGCCATGCGCATGCAGTTCGGCGGCCACGTCGAGCAGCACTGACCGTCCCGCCGCGCCGCTCGCCACCGTCGACGAAAGGGTCCGACATGCCAGACACCGCAAAAACGGCCGAAACCTCCGAGGCGATGCCCCGGCCGGACCCGGCGCCGCCCTGCGCTTTCGTCATCTTCGGGGCGAGCGGCGACCTCACCAAACGCCTCCTGATGCCGGCGATCTACAACCTCAAGCGCATGGGGCTGCTGCCGCGGAAGTTCTACCTGCTGGGCGTCGACCATAACGAGCGCTCGGTCGACGCCTATCTCGACATCCTGAAGGAGGCGGTCGATTCGTTCGCCAAGACGCGCGGCACCGAGGCGGGCACGCTCGACCAGGAGGCGTGGGACGGAATCGCCTCCTGCGTCGACTACCTGACCGCCGATTTCGACGACGCGGCCGCCTATCCGCGCATCATGGAGCGGCTGAAGAAGGCGACGGCCGAGCGCGGCATCGAGGGCAATGCGGTCTTCTATCTGGCCGTGTCGGAGCGGTTCTTCGCCCCGATCGTCGGCCATCTCGGCCAGTCCGGGCTGATGCGCGAGCACGAGGAGGGCAACGGCTTCCGCCGCGTCATCATCGAGAAGCCGTTCGGCCACGACTTCGAATCGGCGAAGGCGTTGAACAAAAGCGTGCTGAAGTCGCTGGACGAATCGCAGGTCTATCGGATCGACCATTACCTGGGCAAGGAAACCGTCCAGAACATCATGGTCTTCCGCTTCGCCAACGGCATCTTCGAGCGCCTGTGGAACCGCGACCACATCGACAACATCCAGATCACCGTCGCCGAGACGGTGGGCGTCGAGCGACGCGGCAATTTCTACGAACGCGCCGGCGCGCTGAAGGACATGGTGCCGAACCACCTGTTCCAGCTTCTGTCGATGACGGCGATGGAGCCGCCGAACACGTTCGGCGCCGACGCGGTGCGCACCGAGAAGGTGAAGGTGCTCGACGCGCTGCGCTTCTTCGATCCGAACGACCCGGGCGCTTGCGGCGTGCGCGGCCAGTACGGGCCGGGCCAGGGCGCACGCAGCTACAAGGCCTATCGCGAGGAGGAGCGCGTCGATCCCAACTCGATGACCGAGACCTACGTCGCGATGAAGCTGGTCGTCGACAATTGGCGCTGGGCGGGCATGCCGTTCTACCTGCGCACCGGCAAGGCGCTGGCCGCGCGGAAGAGCGAGGTGGTGGTGCAGTTCAAGCACGCGCCGTTCGCGCTGTTCCGCGACACCTCGGTCGACCGGATGATGGCCAACCGGCTGATCCTGCACATCCAGCCTGACGAGGGCCTCTCGATGCAGTTCGGCGCCAAGGTGCCGGGGCCGACCGTGCAGCTCGGCCACGTCGAGATGACGTTCAAGTACAAGGACTATTTCGAGTCCGCGCCATCCACGGGCTACGAGACGTTGGTCTATGACTGCATGATCGGCGACGCCACGCTGTTCCAGCGCGCGGACGCGGTGGAGGCGGGCTGGCGCGTCGTCGACCCGCTGATCCAGTCGTGGGCGAAGGAGCCGAAGCGCAACTTCCAGCTTTACCCGGGCGGCTCGCAAGGGCCTACGATCTCCGACGAGCTGCTCGCCCGTGACGGGCGGCGCTGGCATCCGCTGAGCTAGCGGGCGCGGACGATGAGCGAGATCAAGCGCGAGGTCCTGGCCGACGCCGAGGCGCTGGCGCGCCACGCCGCCGGCTTCCTGATCGAGACGACGAGCGCGATCGCCGGTCCGTCGCGCGTGTGCCTGTCCGGCGGCTCGACGCCCAAGCGCCTGTTCGAGCTGCTCGCCTCGCCGGAGTTCTCGAGCAAGGTGCCGTGGGCGCGCATCCACTGGTACTGGGGCGACGAGCGGTTCGTCCCGCCGGACCATCCCGAATCGAACTACCGCATGACGCGCGTCGCCATGCTCGACAAGGCGTCGATCCCCGCCGACCACATCCACGCGATGAAGACGGTGGGCATCACGCCGCGCGAATCGGCGGACGCGTACGAGGCGCTGCTGAAATCGCATTACGGCGCCGCCACGCTGGACCCTGCCCGCCCGCTGTTCGACATCACCTTCCTCGGCGTTGGCGACGACGGCCACACCGCCTCGCTCATTCCCGGCGCCGACGCGGCGCTCGCCGAGCGGACGCGGTGGACCGCCGTGATCGAGGGGCTGCGGCCGGAGACGCGCATCACCCTCACCTACCCCGCGCTCGATTCGGCGCGCCACGTCGCGTTCCTGGCGGCGGGCGCCGGCAAGCGCGACATCCTCCGGCGCATCGCCCTCGGCGAGGATTTGCCGGCCGCGCGGGTGAACCCGGTCGGCACGCTG
The DNA here is from genome assembly GCA_963775315.1 of uncultured Alphaproteobacteria bacterium. Classification (GTDB taxonomy): domain Bacteria; phylum Pseudomonadota; class Alphaproteobacteria; order MPNO01; family DASWLB01; genus CAWGHZ01. The sequence continues at coordinate 189,322 of CAVZIN010000009.1, forward strand.
CACTGGATGCTCGACCGCGCCGCCGCGGGAGAGAACTGAGGTGGCGGACGACCTCGACGCCCTGAAGCGCGCGGCGGCCGAGGCCGCGGTCGCCCAGATCTCCTCCGGCATGGTGGTGGGTCTGGGTACCGGGTCGACCGCCAAGCTCGCCGTCGAGGCGATCGGCCGGCGGATGAAGGCGGAAGGGCTCGATATCGTCGGCATCCCGACCTCGGAAGCGACCGCCGCCCACGCGCGCAGCCTCTCCATCCCGCTCACCGATTTCGCGACGCACCCGGTGATCGACCTCACCATCGACGGCGCCGATTCCGTCGACACCAGGACGCTCAACCTCATCAAGGGGCTGGGCGGCGCGCTGCTGCGCGAGAAGATCGTCGCCGCCGCCTCCAAGCGCATGGTCGCCATCGTCGACGAGACGAAGCTCGCCCCGACCTTCGACGACCGGCCGGTGCCGGTCGAGGTGGTGCGGTTCGGCTGGGAATCGACGCGCCACAAGATGGAGGCGCTCGCACCCAAGATGACGCTCCGCGCCAAGTCGGACGGCACGCCCTTCGTCACCGACGGCGGCAACTACATCATCGATTGCGCGTTCCGCGGCGTCGCCGACTGGCCGGCGCTGCACGCCAGGCTCAAATCCATCGTCGGCGTGGTCGAGACCGGCCTGTTCATCGACATCGCGAGCGAGGTGATCGTCGCCTCGCCCGGCGGCGTCCGGACCATCCGCCGCGGCGCCTAGCCCGGCCTGAAGGAGACACGGAAATGGCAACCCAGGAACGTCGGGTCAGACTGGTGCTCAGCGACGTGGACGGCACGCTGGTCACCAAGCAGAAGGTGATCCTCAATTCCACCGTCGCCGCGGTGCGCAGGCTCGCCGACGCCGGCATCATGTTCGCCATCACCTCGAGCCGGCCGCCGCAGGGGCTGATGCACCTGGTCGAGCCGCTGAACATCACCACGCCGATCGCGGGGTTCAACGGCGGGCTGATCACCGACACCAGCAACAACGAGCTGCACAAGACGGCGCTGCGCGCCAACTCGGCGCAGCATGCGATCGACGTGCTGGTCGAGCGCGGCGTCGACATCTGGGTGTTCCACGGCAACGAATGGCTGGTGACCAACCCCGAGGGCGACTACGTCGCGCACGAGCAGAAGACCATCCGCTACGCGCCGCGCGTGGTCGAGCATTTCGGCCCCTATGTCGGCGGCGTCACCAAGATCGTCGGCTCGTCGACCAAGGCCGACCATCTGAAGGAGACCGAGGAGATCATGCGCGACAAGCTCGGCGCGCGCGCCTCGGTGTCGCTGTCGCAGGCCTACTATCTCGACGTCACCCACGAGCAGGCGAACAAGGGCACGGCGGTGATGGCGCTTTCCGAGATGTACGGGATCGACCCGTCCGAGATCACCACCATCGGCGACATGGAGAACGACGTCCGCATGTTCGAGAAGGCGGGCTTCTCCGTCGCAATGGGCAACGCCAACGCATCGGTCAAGGCGCGCGCCAAGGCCGTCACCGGCTCGAACGAGGAAGGCGGCTGGGGCGCGGCGATGGAGAAGTACGTCCTCCCCTACGCGCCGAAGTGACAACCGCGCCCGCGGTTGCCGTGCCGTCGTAGGGGCGGGTCCCCGACCCCTACAGGCACCTCGATGCCTCAGCCCCGCGCCTCGCGGATCGCGCGCCAGACCTTCTCGGGCGTCAGCGGCATCTCGATGTCGGTGACGCCCAAGGGCGCCAGCGCATCGAGTGCTGCCGACATCACGACGGGCAGCCCGCCGACCGTGCCTGCCTCGCCCGCGCCCTTGACGCCGAGCGGGTTGAGCTTCGTCGGCACCGGGTGCGATTCCACCTCGATCCCGCAGATGTCGTCGGCGCGCGGCATGGTGTAGTCCATGAACGACCCGGACGAGAGCTGCGCCGTCTCGCGGTCGTAGAGCATGTGCTCGAACAGCGCCTGGCCGACGCCCTGCACCACCCCGCCGTGCACCTGGCCTTCGAGGGTGAGCTCGTTGATGACGGCGCCGACGTCGTCGACCACCACGTAGCGGACGATCTCGCTCCGCCCGGTATCGGGGTCGATCTCGATCTCGCACACGTGGGTCCCGTTCGGGAACGTCTGCGATTCCGGCTCGAACACGCCGGTCTCGACCAGGCCGGGCTCCATCCCCTTCGGGATGCGCGCGGTCTGGTACGCGGCCTTGGCCACCTCCTTCAGCGGCATTTTCCGGTCGGTGCCGGCGACCGTGAACGTGCCCGTCGCGAACTCGATGTCGGACTCGGCCGCCTCCAGCATGTGGGCCGCGATCTTCCGCCCCTTCTCGATCACCTTCTGCGCCGCCGCATGCACCGCAGAACCGGCCACCACGGCCGAGCGCGAGCCGAACGTGCCGGCGCCGAAGGCGACCTTGTCGGTGTCGCCCTGCAGCAGGAACACGTCGTCGGAATCGATGCCGAGCGTGTGGGACAGCAGGATCTTGTACATCGTCTCGTGGCCCTGGCCCTGCGAGATGGTGCCGACCGCGAGCGTCACCGTGCCGGTCGGGTCGAAGCGGATCTGCGCCGTCTCGGGCCCGGGCGGCGCGCCGGCTCGCTCGATCGGGTTGGCGATGCCGAGCCCGCGCAGCCTGCCGCGCCTCTTCGCCTCGGCCCGGCGGGCCTCGAACCCCGCGACGTCGGCGCGGGCCAGCGCCTCGTCCATGATCTCCTCGAACGCGCCGCAATCGTAGGTGTAGACGAGGCCAGTCTTGAACGGCATGGCGGCGGGCGGGATGAAGTTGCGCCGGCGCAGCTCGACACGGTCAATTCCTGTCTCGCGCGCCGCGCGGTCGATGATCGCCTCGATCAGATAGCACGCCTCGGGCCGTCCGGCGCCGCGATAGGTCGCGGTCGCCACCGTGTTGGTGAAGATGCCGTAGACGCCGACATGGATCGCCGGAGTCCGGTAGACACCCGCCAGCGTGCCGAGATTGCCGAAGGTCGAGAGCAGCGTCCGGTCCGAGGTGAGGTAGGCGCCGAGATTGCAGTTGTTGGTGACGCGGAGCGCCAGGAAGTGCCCGTCCCTGTCCAGCGCCAGCTCGACGTCGGACACGTTGTCGCGCGCGTGGTCGTCGGAGAGGAACGCCTCCTGCCGCTCGGCCACCCATTTGACCGGCCGGCCGATCTTCTTCGCTGCATAGAGCGCGAGGATGTTCTCGGTCGACGTCACGCCCTTGGAGCCGAACGCGCCGCCCACGTCGCCGGTGACGATGCGGAAGCGATTCTCCGGCACCTTGAACACCTCCTCGGCCAGAAGGCGTCTTGTGCCGTGCGGCGTGCCGATGCAGCTGTGCAGGGTGTATCGGCCGAACCGGGCGTCATATTCGCCGATCGCGCCGCGCGGCTCCATCGCGTTCGCCGCGATCCGGCTGATGACGAAGCGGTGCTTGGTGACGTGCGCCGCCTTGGCGAAGGCCGCATCGACCGCCGCCTTGTCGCCGAGCTGGAACAGCGACGACACGTTGTCCGGGCAATCGTCCCACACCGCGGGCGCGCCCGGCGCGATCGCGTCGATGAGCTGGCCGACCGCCGGCAGCGGCGCGTAATCGACCTCGATCAGCTCGGCCGCGTCCTTCGCCGCGTCGAGCGTCTCGGCGACGACATACGCCATCTGGTCGCCGACGAAGCGCACGCGGTCGCCCACGAGGCCGGGGTGCGGGTTCTGGTACATGGGCGCGCCATCCGGCCGCTGGCGCGGGATGCGGCAGCGCGTGGTGCCGAGCCCGCCTTCCTCGATGTCCGTGGCGGTGAAGACGCCGAGCACGCCGGGCGCCGTCTTGGCCTTCGAGGCGTCGAGGCGGGCGATGCGCGCATGGGCGTGCGGCGAGCGCAGCACGTAGCCATGGGCGAGGTTGGGCAGCTCCATGTCGGCGACGTAGAGTCCCTCGCCGCGCAGCAGGCGCGGGTCCTCCTCGCGCGGCACCGGCTGGCCGAATCCGAACTGTCCCATGACGCCTCTCCCCGTTCGACAGGTTATTCTCCCTCTCCGCCCCTGGGGGCGGAGAGGGCCGGGGTGAGGTGGGGGAATCGTGGTGGCTATCCAAGACCCACCTCACCCGGTCCTCGCTTCGCTCGGACCACCCTCTCCCCCCTGAAGGGCGGAGAGGGATTCTAGTTCGCTGCCGCGCTTGCCAACGCCGCCTCGATCTCGACGAACGACTTCACCGTGATGTGCGAGGACGCCGGCGCCGCCATCGATTCCGCGCCCCGGTCGACGCGCACCACGCGCATACCAGCCGCCTCGGCCGCATCGAGCTCGCCCGGATGGTCGGAGAGGAACAGCATGTCGGAGGCCGCCCCGCCGATCTGCGCCGCGATGGCGCGATAGGACGCCGCCTCCAGCTTCGATCCGGTCGCAAGGTCGAACCAGCCGGAGAACAGACCCTCCAAATCGCCATGGTCGGAATGGCCGAACAGCAGCTTCTGCGCCGTCACCGAGCCGGACGAGTAGACGCAGAGCTTCACCCCGGCGTCATGCCATGCGCGGAACGCCGCGACCGCGTCCTCGTAGACCGGCGCCTTGAGCGCGCCGACGCGATACCCCTCCTCCCAGATCATGCCTTGCAGCAGCTTCAGCGGCCCGACCTTGCGGTCCTGCTCGATCCAGGCGACCAGCTCGTGCACAAGCTCGTCGTCCGTCCCGCCCCCGGCGAGCTCGCGCGCCTCGTCGAGCGCGGCGGCGACGGGCGGCTCCGCCCGGTGCTTCGCCACGTAGGACGGGAGTCGCGCCCGGGCATAGGGAAACAGCCGGTCCCGCACGAAGGAGATCGGCGTCGTCGTGCCTTCGATGTCGGTGACGACCGCGCGGACCGGAATCACGCCGCCGCCATCTCGAACTTCGGGAAGGCGTCGGCGATCTTGTCTCCGGTGAACTCGGCGACCCACCCGGCCGGGTCGGTGAACAGCCGGATCGCGCAGAAATAGGGGTCCGGCCCCATGTCGAACCAGTGCCTGGTGCCGGCCGGCACCGAGATCAAATCGTCCTTCTCGCACACAAGCTGGTGCACCTTGCCGCCGAGCCGGAGGTAGAACGCGCCCGAGCCCTCGACGAAGAAGCGCACCTCGTCCTCCGAATGCGTGTGCTCGGACAGGAACTTCTCGCGCATCGGCTGGGTGTTGGGCGTGCCCTTGGCGAGCCGCACCACGTCGGCGGTCTTATAGCCGCCCTCATTCTTCAGCCGCGCGACCTCGGTCGCGTAGGCGGCCAGCACCTCGTCCTGGCCGGCGCCGGGGGCGAGCGTCTGCTCGGCCTTCCAGCGCTCGAACGCGACGCCGTGCGGCGCGAGCAGCCGGGCGATCTCCGCCCCGTCGGATGTCACGGTCTCGGGCGCGTTCGGCGCATCCTCGCGCCAGATGGTAAGCGTGGTCATAGGGACAGTCTCCCTCGTTCCAGTTCGCAGGTGAGCAGGAAGTCGAACGCCTCGACATGGCGGCGCGCCTCGGCAACGTCGCGGCCCCAGGCATAGAGCCCGTGCCCGGCGATGAGGTAGCCGACGAGGCGTCGGTCCTCGGCGAGCCGCGCCTCGACGCGCTCGGCGAGCGCCACGGTATCCTGGTCGTTGGCGAAGATCGGCAGGTCGACGGCAGTATCGTGCGTCGCGATGCCGTTCAGCGCCTTCAGCATCTCGTACCCCGCGAGGCGGATGAAATGCTTCGGCGCATCGCGCAGCGAGGCGAGCGTCGCCGTCACCGAATGGACGTGCAGCACCGCGCCGATCGCCGCGTCCCGCCGGTAGAGCGCGACATGCAGCGGCGCTTCGGCCGACACGCCCTGCGGGATGGGCCGGTCGAGCGCCATGACCGTGAAGTCTGCCGGGACGAGCGCGCCCTTGTCGCGGCCGGACAGGGTGACCGCGATCCGCCCCGCATCGACCCGCGCCGACAGATTGCCGCTGGTCGCGGGCAGCCAGCCGCGCCCGGCGAAGTCGCGCCCGGCCGCGATCAGCGCGGCGAAGGCCAATTCTGCGCTCGTCTCCGGACGCTCCTTGACGGCAGGTGCCATGCGTCGCCTCCGCTGCGGAATGTAGCAATCCCGCACCGAACTTGGTAGCGGGCGCAGTGGCGTCGGCGTGCTAAAGCAGCACCGCGACCAGGACGACCGCCGCGCCGAGCGCCACCGCCCAGAGGCCCCAGCGGCTGGGCGCCCGACCGCCGATCAGCGCGTTCACCGTGTCGATGTGCAGCTTCACCCCGGACCGGCCGAGGGAATCCACCGCCTCCTCCATATGGCGCACGATGCGCGGCAGGCGGACGAGCGCGCCGGCCACGTCGCTCGCCGCCTCGGCGATGCGCGCCTCGGGCCCGTAATGGGTGGCGATCCAGTCCTCGATCAGCGGCCGGGCGAGCGCCCACATGTTGGTCTCCGGCGCGAGCCGCCGCCCCACCCCCTCGGCCAGCAGCATGGTCTTCTGCAGCATCAGGAGCTGCGGCTGCGCCTCCATGCGGAACCGCTCGGTCACGCGGAAGAGCTGCTCCAGGAGCCGCGCCAGCGAGATGTCGGCGAGCGACAGGCCGAAGATCGGCTCGGCGATCGAGCGCGCGGCCTGGGCGAACGCGTCGACCGACTGGTCCGCGGGGACGTAGCCGGCGCGGATGTGCACCTCCGCCACGCGGCGGTAGTCGCCGGTGAGGAAGCCCAGCAGCATCTCGGCGAGATAGGCGCGCGTGTCGCGGTCGAGCCGTCCCATGATGCCGAAATCGACCGCGACGATGGCGCCGTCCGGCCCGACGAACAGATTGCCGGGGTGGAGGTCGGCGTGGAAGAACCCGTCGCGGAACACCTGCAGGAAGAACACCCGCGCCATGCGGGCGACGATCTCGGACGGGTCGAACCCCGCGGCGATCAGCGCGTCGCGCTCGTCGATGGCGATTCCGGTCACGAGCTCGGCGGTCAGCACGCGGCGCGCGGTGCGCTGCCAATCCATGCGCGGGACGCGGAAGCTCTCGTCGTCGTCGAAATTGCGGGCGAGCTCGTCGGCCGCCGCAGCCTCGTAGCGGAGGTCCATCTCCAGCTCGACCGTCTCGGCGAAGATGCGCACCGCCTCGACCGGCTTCAGCCGGCCGAGCGACGGGCGGAGCTTCACCGCCGTGCGCGCGAGCGCGTCCATCAGATCGAGGTCGCGGGCGAAGGCGCGCTCGATGCCGGGGCGCAGCACCTTCACCACCACCTCGTCCTCGTCCGGCGTGACGGCGCGGTGGACCTGGGCGATGGAGGCGGCGGCGACGGGAACGTCGTCGAACGCGGCGTAGAGCTTCGATATGGGCTTGCCCAGCTCGGCCTCGATGGCGGCGCGGGCCTGCGCGCCCGGGAAGGGCGGCAGCCGGTCCTGCAGCGTGGCGAGGTCCTCGGCCACGTCCTCGCCCACGATGTCCGGCCGGACCGACAGCGCCTGGCCCAGCTTGATGAAGCTGGGGCCGAGGGCGTAGAGCGCGGCGCCCAGCCGCTCGCCCGGGCGCAGGGCGGCCATGCCGCGCTTCGGCCGCACCGCGAGCCGTAGCAGGCGGCGCGCGCTTTTGCCCGCCGGCAGCCGGTCGAGGAAGAACAGCGCGTCGTGACGCGCCAGCGTGCGCGCGATGGCCCACAGCCGTCCCAGGTGGCGCGGCCGGATCATGCGGCCGGCCGGCTAGGTCATGTACCCATAAAGGGGATTCCCTTTATGGGCGGGGTGTGATTCAAGCTTCCAAACGGTGGGAGCTTGAAGATGGCGCGCTTCGATTTGACCGATGCGGAATGGACGATCATCCAGCCGCTGCTGCCGAACAAGCCGCGCGGCGTGCCGCGGGTGGACGACCGGCGTGTGGTGAACGGGATCTTCCACATCCTGCGCACAGGCGCGCCGTGGCGTGACCTGCCGGAACGGTACGGCCCGTACACCACGGTCTACAATCGCTTCAACCGCTGGGCCAAAGCAGGGGTGTGGCTCAAGGTGTTCGAGGCTTTGAAGGCCGGCTCGCCCACGTCGCTTCATCTGATCAACTCCTCGATCGTGCGCGCCCACCAGCACGCGGCCGGCGGTAAAAAGGGGGCGCGGATCACGCCATCGGCCGTTCTCGTGGAGGACTGACCACCAAAATCCACGTCGTGGTGGATCGTCACGGCCTGCCTGTGCGCCTGCTGCTCACCCCCGGCCAGGCCTCGGACAAGACCACCTTCCCGGCCCTGGTCGAGGGACTGGCGCTCGCTCGTCACGTCGTTGCCGACCGCGGCTACTTCGCGGCCACCATTATCGCGCTCATCGAAGCCGCTGGCGCCTTCGCCCACATCCCGTCGCAGAGCAACGTCCGGGTCCGCCGTGTCGTTGACCGCCAGATTTACCGCCAGCGCAACCTCGTCGAACGCTTCTTCAACCGGCTCAAGCACTTCCGGCGCATCGCCACGCGCTATGACAAGCTCGCGCGAAACTTCCTCGCCGCCGTCGCCCTCGCTTCCATACGGCTCCGCATCAACCATTATGAGTCCACGACCTAGACGCGCCAGCCGGAATGGATCGCGCAGATCCCGGCCGAAAGGTTGCGCCACGTGACGTTGCCGAACCCGGCCGCGTGCATCTCGCCCGCCAGCGTCTCCTGGTCGGGGAATTGGCGGATCGATTCGGCGAGGTAGCGATAGGAATCGCGGTCGCGCGCCACCGCCTCGCCCAGCGCGGGCAGCACGCGGAACGAGTAGGCGTCGTAGAGCGGGCGGAGCGCCGGCAGCACCACGCGGCTGAACTCCAGGCAGAGGAAATGCCCGCCGGGTGCGAGGACACGCCGCGCCTCGGCGAGCGCGTCGGCCCGCCGCGTGACGTTGCGCAGCCCGAAGGCGATGGTGCAGCTGTCGAACGTGCCCGGGGGAAAGGGCAGCGCGGCCGCGTCGGCGCAGACGTAGGAAAGCTCGGCGAGAAAGCCCCGGTCGATGGCGCGGTCGCGGGCCACCGACAGCATGGCGGGCGTGCGGTCGGCGATGGCGATCTCGGCGGTCTCGGCGTCCTCGCCCAGCCGGTCCAGCACGCGGAAGGCGACGTCCCCGGTGCCGCCCGCGAGGTCGAGATGGACGAGCCCGGGACGCGGGCGCAGCCAGTCGACCAGCGCCGCCTTCCACGCGCGGTGCAGCCCGCCCGACATCAAATCGTTCATCAGGTCGTAGCGCGGCGCGACCGAGTCGAAGACGCGGCCGACGAGCCCCGCGTGCTCGGCCTCGCTCACCCGCCGGAAGCCGAAATCCCGCTCGCGTGCCGCCATGCGGCGGAACATAGCGCGGGGCAGGCAGGTGCGCTAGATAAGGGCATGCCCGAACTTCCCGAGGTCGAGACGGTCCGGCGCGGACTCGACGCCGCGCTGACGGGACGCACCATCGCGCGCGTCGAGGTGCGGCGCGCCGATCTGCGCCGGCCCCTTCCGCCCGACTTCGCGAGCCGGATCGGCGGCCGCCGCGTGCTGGGGATCGGACGGCGGGCGAAGTATCTGCTGGTCTCGCTCGAGGGCGACCTCGTGCTGCTCGCCCATCTCGGTATGTCGGGGCGGATGGTGATCGAGCCGCCCTTGGGCCCTGCCCTCCCCCAGCCCGCGACGCTGCTCCGCGCCGCCCACGTTACCCACGCTCACGTGGTGTTCGAGGCCGACGACGGGACGGTGGTGCGCTTCTCCGACCCGCGCCGGTTCGGGCTGATGGACCTCGTGCCGGCGGGGGAGCTGGACGCCCACCCCCTGCTCGCCCATCTCGGGCCCGAGCCGGTCGGGAACGCGTTCGACGGACGGCTGCTGGCCGCGCGCCTCGCCGGCAAGCGCACCCCGATCAAGGCGGCGCTGCTCGACCAGCGGGTCGTCGCCGGGCTCGGCAACATCTACGTCTGCGAGAGCCTCTACCGCGCCCGCCTGTCGCCGCGCCGCCTGGCGCTCACGATCCAGGGTGGGCGGGCCGAGCGCCTCGCCGACGCGATCCGGGCGGTTTTGGCCGAGGCCATCGCGGCCGGCGGCTCGTCGCTGCGGGACCACGTCGCGCCATCGGGCGAGCTCGGCTATTTCCAGCACGCCTTCGAGGTCTACGACCGCGAGGGCGCGCCCTGCCCCGGCTGCCGCTGCGGCAAGGGGGTCGTCCGGATCGTCCAGTCGGGCCGTTCGACTTTCTATTGTGCGGTGCGGCAACGCTGAGGTAACACCGGTCATCCCAGCCGGAGGTGACCGATGGCGTACGAGAACATCAAGACCGAGATTCGCGGGCGCGTGGGGCTGATCACGCTCCACCGGCCCCAGGCGCTGAACGCGTTGTGCGCCGCACTCGTGACCGAGCTGAACCAGGCGCTCGATGCGTTCGAGGCGGACGATGCGGTCGGCGCCATCGTGCTGACCGGCTCGGACAAGGCGTTCGCCGCCGGGGCCGACATCCGCGAGATGCAGGCCAAGACCTTCCCCGACACCTACCTCGAGGACTTCATCACCAAGGATTGGGAGCGCATCTCGCGCTGCCGCAAGCCGGTGATCGCCGCGGTCGCCGGGTTCGCGCTGGGCGGCGGGTGCGAGTTCGCGCTGATGTGCGACTTCATCCTGGCCGCCGACAACGCGAAGTTCGGCCAGCCGGAGATCACTTTGGCCATCCCGCCCGGCTCGGGCGGCACCCAGCGCCTCACCCGCATCGTCGGCAAGTCGAAGGCGATGGAGATGTGCCTCACCGGCCGGATGATCGACGCCACAGAGGCCGAACGCTGCGGCCTCGCCGCCCGCGTCGTGCCGGTCGCCGAGCTGGTCGACGAGGCGCTCAAGACCGCCGAGAAGATCGCCGGCTTCTCGCGCCCGGCCGTGTTCATGGTCAAGGAGGCGGTCAACCGCGCCTACGAGACCACCTTGGCCGAGGGGGTGCGGTTCGAGCGCCGCCTGTTCCAGGCCGCCTTCGCCACCGCCGACCAGAAGGAAGGCATGGACGCCTTCTCCAACAAGCGGAAGCCCGCCTTCAAGAACGGGTAGCGGCGCCTGCGTCGCCCCCGCGTCGCCCCGGCGTCGCCCGAAGGTAACCTGAAGGTCGCCTCTGTCGCCTTTCAAGCCATTGATCGGCAAGGGATGTCGCGCGACCGGAGCCGAATTTTCGGCGCGGCTCCCGGCCAAGCTTCTGCCTCGCTCAGATAGGATCGAATTCCCGGAAATCAAGCGGCCGAGGCGCTGGATCGAGGAGCCCCGACCAGCGTCACGGCGGCCAGCGCCATGGCCGAGCCGGCCGCCATGGCGAGGAAGCCGAGCCCCCAGCCGACCCCCGTCCCCTCCGCCGCGTCGAGCACGGCGCCGATGGCGGGCGGCGCGATCACGGCACCGAGGAAGCCGAGGAAGGTGTGGAGGGCGAGGGTCGCGCCACGCCGTCCGGCCTCGGCCGCCCCCACCGCGCCGGCGGTCAACGCCGCCGAATCGCCGGTGACGATCAAGCCGTAGGCGAGCGCGAGGGCAATGACCAGCGCGGCGGCCGCGTCCCGCGCGAAGCCGAGCGAGCCGCCCACCAGGATCGAGACCAGCAGAACGGAGACGATCGCCCGACGGCGGCCGAACCGCACCGCCGCCTCGTTGCCCATGACCGATGCCGCCACGCCGAGGGCGGAGGCGGCCGCGGCGATGGTGGTCGCGGCGATGCCGAGACCGCGCGGGCCATGTCGCGTCGCCGAATCGGCCAAGAACGCGACGATCCAGGCGCGGAAGGCGAACAGCTCCCAGGTATGGCCGAAATAGCCGAGTATGTAGCGGAGCGCGTCGCGGTTGCGCAGAACGGGACGGAAATCGAGGAGAAGCGTCCGCTCGCGCGGCGCCTCGGGCCGGACGGGCGCGAGCAGCGCGAGGATCAAAGCCACCGACACCGCCGCCCCGGCCGCGGCCAGGAGGAACGGCCCGCGCCAGCCGAACGGGCCCGCGATCAGGCCGGTCACATAGAACGAGACGGAGACGCCGCACCCGAAGCTCGCCGTGTAGAACGCGACGTGGCGCGACTGGCGCGGCCCCGCCGAGCGGTCGGTCAGCGCCTTGAGCCCCGGCATGTAGGCGCCGCCAAGCCCGATGCCCGCCACGGCGTTGATGGCCAGCGCGCTGGCGAATCCATGGGCGAAGGCCGCAAACGCGGCGGCGGCAAGGCCGGAAAGCGCGACCGAGGCGGCGAAGATCCTGCGCGCATCGACCCGGTCGGTCGCCGAGACCAGGACCGGCGCGGCGGCAACGTAGCCGGCGAAGAAGATGCCGCTGATCCAGCCGACCTCCGTATGGCTGAGCCCCCAGTCGCGCACGAAGACCGGCACCTCGGCCTGGAAGGACGAGACGCTGAGCATGCCGATCACCTCGGCCGCGCAGGCCACGGCCGCCGCCCGCGCCCCCGTCGCACCGCTCATGGGCGAGGCGCCTCCCGGAGACGCCGCGACGGGGGCGATGTCGGCGGACCGAGCAACCCTAGCCCCCGAACATGCGGGTGAGCACGCGGTTGGCGCGCCGGCGGGTGGAATCGATTCGGGCGCCGGTGCGCGGCCAGCGGCGGCGGATGCGCAGGATCACCAGCCGGGCGCGCGGCGACACGACGGACAGCAGCACCAGCCCGCCCAGGATGAAGATCCAACCCTGGAACAGCGGCAGGAAAAGCTGGACCAGCCCAAGCAGGATGAACATCCAGCCGACGGCAAAGACGGTCCATTGCCGGGCCTTCCGGCGCATACGTGAGGCGCGGCGCACCATCTCTCCTCCAGCCCGGCAGGCTATCCGGTCCGAGGGCCGGACGTAATCCCCGTCATGACACGTGCCAAACCGCCGCGATGCCCCAAGGACATATTGCCGCAGATCGGGCCCGCGGCAGGTGACGTTAACGCCTCTGGGAGTATCTATCTGCCAACCACCAGAGTGCGAGTGCGGCCAGCCACCGATCCGACCGAACATTCCCGCCCCGAGGCGAAAACGAAACCCGCATCGCAAAGGGCTCACCGCCGCCGGACAATTCCCGGCGCGCGCCTCGGCATGGCCGCTTGTGGTATATGCCGGCGCGCACGCGTGCGGACGAAGGAAGCGAAGGAACACTGAGATGCGTGCGGCTATCGTCGTCCTGGGCGCAATGAGTGCGCTCGCGTCGTCGGTCTACCTGCTGGTCGCGCTGTGGCACATGGCCCGCTACCGGCTGGCGGCGCGAGCCGAGGCCTCGGCGCCCTCGTCCCTGGCGGTCACCGTGCTGAAGCCCCTGTGCGGGGCGGAGCCGCGCCTCGCCGAGTGCCTCCGGACGTTCTTCGAAGCGGCGCGGCCAGGGCTGCAGATCGTGTTCGGGGTGGGCGACGCCGACGATCCCGCCCTCGCCACGGTCGCGGCGCTGAAGCGGGAATTTCCGGCGGCCGACGTCGCCCTGGTGGTCGATCCCCGGCTGCACGGGGCGAACCGCAAGGTGAGCAACCTCATCAACATGATGGCGGCGGCGCGCCACGACATCATCGTCGTCTCGGACGCCGACGCCAGGCTGGCGCCCGGCGGGCTCGACCGGCTGCTGGCGCCCTTCGCGCAGCCCGATATCGGGGCGGTGACCTGCCTCTACCGCGCGGCGGCCGAGCGCAACCTGCCCTCGCTTCTGGCGGGAATGTTCATAGATTCATGGTTTCTGGCGTCGGCCGTGGTGGATGCCCGAATCTGGCCGGTGGATTACTGTTATGGTCCGCTTTCGGCAGTGCGCCGCGAGGCCCTGGCCACGATCGGCGGGTTCGAGGCGCTGGCCGACCATCTGGCCGACGATTTCATGCTGGGCCAGCTGGTCGCCCGCGCCGGATGGGAGCTTGCGCTGTCGGATTACGTGATCGAGACGGTGGTGACGGAAAGCTGGCGATCGCTGCTGAGCCACGAGCTGCGCTGGGCGCGCACGGTGAAGACCGTGCGCCCGTCGCAGCACGTGATGTCGATGGTGACGTGGGGCCTGCCGGCGGCCGGGCTGACGCTGGTCGGCCCGGCCTGGCTCGGCGCGGTGGCCATCGGCGTGCCGCTGGCGCTCCGCCTGGCGCTGCACCTGTTGACCCGCTATCGCTTCGGCATCGACACGCCGGGCCCGCTCTGGCTGGTTCCGGTGCGCGAGATGCTGTGCTTCGGCATCTGGGCGGCGAGCTTCGCGAGCCGCGAGGTGGTGTGGGGGGACCGCGCGTTCCGCGTGGCGCCGAGCGGGCTGATGGCGACGACGGGCACGACATCGTGAACGGCACGCGGCGCCTGATCGCCACCGCCGACGATTTCGGCCTCGCCCTGCCGGTCAACGAGGCGATCGAGCACGGTCATCGCGAGGGGATCATCGGCTCGGCGAGCCTGATGGTCACCTGCGGCGCGGCCGCCGACGCGGTCGCGCGAGCGAAGCGCATGCCAGGCCTCGCGGTCGGGCTGCACCTGGTGCTGGCCGACGGCAAGCCGGCCCTGCCGCCCTCCGAGATCCCGGCGCTGGTCCGGCGCGACGGGCTGTTCCACGGCAACCTCGCCCGCGCGGGCGTCGCAATGGCGCGGAGCCCCGCCGCCCGCGCCCAGCTCGAGCGCGAGATCCGCGCCCAGCTCGACCTCTACCGGGCCACCGGCCTTCCGCTCGACCATGTCGACGGACATCACCACCTGCAGATGCACCCGATGGTGCGGCGCGTCCTGCTGCGGCTGGCGCCCGAGTACGGCATCAAGGCGATCCGCCTGCCGCGCGAGCCGACCTGGATCGGCTGGCGGGCGACACGCGACCGCCCCTTGCTGCGGCTGACCTCCGGCCTCGCCTTGGACGGCATGTGGCGGGGCATGAAGCGGCAGTTCCAGGCGGCGGGGATCGCCTGCAACGATTGGCTGGTCGGGTTCAACGACGCCGGCACGCTGGCCCCCGCGCGTCTCGGCGCCTATCTCGACCGCCTGCCCGAGGGCACGACCGAGCTCTGCCTGCACGTCGCGACCGCCCATTGGGACGCGCCGGACGCCTGGCAGACCTCGTTCGGCTGCGTCGGCGAATATCGCGCGGTGATCGATCCCGCCATCCGCGACATGCTGGCAAGGCGGGGCATCCCGCGCATCGCCTTCGGCGACCTGGTGGCCGAGGCAAGGCTCGCCGCGTGAAGTTCGGGACCGCCCTGTTCGCGCTGGCCGGGCTCGCGGCCGCAATCGTCCTGTTCCTCGAGAACGACCCGTCGGCCGTGCTCGCCGCGCTCGGCCGGCTCGGCCCGGTCGGGTTCGTCTGGACCAGCGCGCTGCATTTCGGTTCGATCGTCCTGTGCGCGGCGGCGCTGCGCGTCGCGATCGACCCGCCGCGCCCGCATCTCGGCCGGGTGCTGTGGGCCCGGCTCTGCCGCGACGCGGGCGGCGACCTGCTGGGCTTCATCCCCGGCGCGGGCGAGCTGTTGGCGATCCGGGCGCTGACCTTCCATGGGCTGGCCGGCGGGGCGGCGACCGCCGTGGTGGTGATCGACCTGACGCTCGAGATGGTTGCACAGGTGCTGTTCGCCCTCACCGGCCTCGTCCTCGCCGTCGCCACGCTCGACGCCGTGGTGGCGGCGTCGACCGCCGCCGGGGTCGCGGTGCTGGCGATCGGCGCGATCGGCTTCGTCGTCGCCCAGCGCTTCGGCCTGTTCAAGCTGATCGACAAGCTGTCGCAGCGCGTCGCCTTCGACATGCCGTGGCGCTCGCCCACGTTGGGCGCCGACATCCACGCGCGCCTCGCCGCGATCTGGCGCACGCCGGAGCGCATCCTGCCCTCCATCGCCATCCATTTCGCCGCCTGGCTCGCCGGCTGCGCCGAGGCGTGGCTCGCCCTCCGGCTGATGGGCGTACATGCGGACCCGGTCACGATCATCGCCATCGAGAGCCTCGTGTTCACGCTGCGCACCGTTGCCTTCGTCGTGCCGGGCGGGCTCGGCGTTCAGGAGGGCGCGTATTTGACCCTCGCCGCGGCGTTCGGCCTGCCGCCGGAGACGATGCTGGCGGTCTCGCTGGTCAAGCGCGCGCGCGAGATCGCGTTCGGCGCGCCGATGCTGGTGAGCTGGAAGATCGTGCACGGGATCCGTGCCGCGCGGAGCCGAGCGGCGGAGTGAGCGTCGCCACCGCACAGCCGTCGCCGCTGGAGAAAAGCGGCGTCCAGATTCCCCTGGTGCTCGTGCTGGGCGCGACCTGGGGCCTCGCCTTCCCCTCCAACCGCTACGCCATGATCCATGGCGTGCCGCCGCTCGGCTACACGTCCTGGGTGTTCGTCACCGCCGCGACCATCGGCATCGTCGCCTGCGTGGCGATGGGCACCAAGGTGCGCCCGACGCGGTGGTTCCTGGCCTTCACCCTGTTCACCGGCCTGTTCCGCTGCGCCCTGCCGGTGACGGTGATGGCGCTCGCGGTGCAGCACATCCCGGCCGGGCTGATGGTGATGATCTCGTCGACCAGCGCGATCATGACCTACGGCGCGGCCATCGCCTTCAAGCGCGAGCGCTTCCATCCGGTGCGGCTGCTCGGCGTCGTCGCGGGCCTGACCGGCGTCGGGTTCATCCTGGTGCCGTCGTCGAACCTGCCCGACCCGTCCGATTTCGGCTGGATGCTGTTCTCGTTCCTGTCGCCGGCGATGTTCTCGATGACCAGCATGACCATCGACATGAAGCGCCCGCCGAACACCCATTCGATGGTGCTGACCGCCGGGATGTTCACCTGGGCGGCGGTGCTGCTGGTGCCGACCGCGCTCGCCACCGGCACGTTCTTCCTGCCGAGCGCGCCCTATCACCTTTACGACGGCGCGATGTTCCTGCACGGGCTGATCAACGGCATCTGCTTCATCGGGCTGTTCGAACTGATCCGCGTCGGCGGCGTGGTGGTCGCCTCGCAGGTCAGCTACATCACGCCGATCGCCGGCGTCGCCTGGGGCGTGTTCCTTCTGGGCGAGCGGAACAGCCAGTGGATCTGGCTGGCGCTGGGCCTGATCGTGCTGGGCCTCGCGTTGGTCAATTACGGCCGGCGGGCGGGGCGTTGACCGAACGGCGCCGGTGGCGGCGCAGGGTGAGGAGCCCGAACACCGCCCACATCGCAAGCGCCGAGCCGAGGATGGTGAGCGACATCGGCAGCGCGCTGCTGTGCGGGAAGGCGCTGAGCAGACCGGCGACCGACGCCGCGCTCGCCATCTGGAAGAAGCCGGTCAGCGCCGCCGCCGTGCCCGCCATCCGCGCGTAGGGCCCGATCGCGCCCGCCTGGCAGTTGGGCTGGATGAAGCCCGTCCCGACCGCGACGACGATCATGGTGGCGGCGATCGTCGCCGCGCTGAGCGGTCCCGCCAGCACCGCGACGTTCATCGCCAGCGCGCCGGTGAGGTAGAGCGAGAGGCCGCGCACGATCGTCCCGTCGACGCCCCAACG
This sequence comes from uncultured Alphaproteobacteria bacterium, assembly GCA_963775315.1. GTDB lineage: Bacteria > Pseudomonadota > Alphaproteobacteria > MPNO01 > DASWLB01 > CAWGHZ01. The sequence continues at coordinate 206,656 of CAVZIN010000009.1, forward strand.
CGCGCCGAGCCGCGCCGAGGTGAACGACCCGACGCCCAACGACAGCGCGACCGCGGCGAACACGAAGCTGTAGGCCTCCGGCGTCAGGTGCACCAGCCCGATCAGCACGAAGGACGAGCCGGCGACGTAGGCGAAGATGCCGGCGAACGTGCCGGCCCAGGTCAGCGCATAGCCGAGATACTCGGCCTCGCCCAGCAAGTGCAGGTAGTTGCGCACGACGCGGCGCGGGCGCGTCGCCTCGCGGTCGGGCGACGGGTGCGTCTCGGCCAGCAGCAGCCCCACCGACGTCAGCACCAGCGTGCCGTAGACCGCCATGAACACGAAGTTGGAGCGCCAGCCGAAATGCGTCTCGAGGAAGCCGCCGAGGATCGGCGACATCACCGGCGAGATCGTCAGCGCGACGCCGATATAGGAGTACATGCGGGCCGCGCCGTGGGCGCCGTAGACGTCGCGCACCGTGGCGCGGCCGATCACCGGACCGGCGCAGGCGCCGAGCGACTGCAGGAAGCGGAGCGCGATCAGCGCGCCGATCGAGTCCGCGAAGATGCAGGCGACGCTCGCCGCGAGATAGAGGCTCAATCCCGTGAGCAGCGCCGGCCGACGGCCGAACCGGTCCGACACCGGCCCGTAGACCAGGTTCGCGAACGAATAGCCGAGCACGAACACGCCGAGCGTGAGCTGCACCTTGCCCGGGTCCGCCGCGAGGTCGCGCGCGATCGACGGCAGCGACGGCAGATACACGTCCATCGAGCCCGACCCCATGGCGATCATGCCGGTGATCAGCACGACGTAGAGCGCGGGCGGCGTCTTGGGGGCCATCGAGATCATTTCAGATCGGATTGCAGGGCTCGAGCCGGCGCCCAAGGAAGCGATCCGCAAGCCGGGATTGCCTTGACCCTATGCGCCGCTCGATGACGCGGTGGGACGTATCTGAGGCTACGCCGCGACCGGGGCGAGCCCGACCTCGGCGAGCATGGCGCCGAGGCGCCGCCCGTCCTCGGGGGCGAGCGGCATCAGCGGCGGGCGCAGCCGGCGCCAGCCGGCCCGGCCGGTGAGCAGGGCCATCGCCTCCTTCAGCGCCTCGATCAGCGGGAACCGGTCCAGCACCTTGCGGATGGCGACGTAGTCGGCCTGCAGCGCATCGGCCTCGGAACCCTGCCAGCCGGCATAGACCTTGGCGGCACGCGCGGCGGCGATGTTGTTGCCGGCGGTGATGCAGCCGGCGCCGCCTTCCCGCAGCAGGTCGAGCAGGAACGCATCCGAGCCCGAGAACACGCGGAAGCCCGGGAAGGCGCGGCAGTTCGCGACCATGTTGTCGAGCTTGCCGGCCGAATCCTTCATGCCGACGACCGTGCGCGGATAGGCCTTCAGAAGGCGCTCGATCAGCCCCGGCGTGATCGGGACGCCGGTGTTCTGGGGGATGTGGTAGAGGTAGACGCGAAGCCGGTCGTCGCCCACCCGCTCGATGGTTTCGGCATAGGCGGCGTAGAGCCCCTCGTCCGAAACGCCCTTGTAGTAGAACGGCGGCAGCATCAGCACGCCGGCCGCGCCCATCTCGACCGCCCGCTTGCTCAGCCGGACCGTGTCCGGAATGGCGCAGCAGCCGGTGCCGGGGATCAGGCGTTCGCCGGGGATGCCCGCCGCCGCGAGCGCGTCGAGGAGCGCGATCCGCTCGTCCACCGTGAACGAGTTCGCCTCGCTGGTCGTGCCGAGCACGGCGAGCCCGTCGCAGCCCTGGGCCAGCAGGTTCCGGCAATGGGCGACGAAGTTCGGCGCATCGGGCGCGAGATCCTCGTGGATCGGCGTCAGCACCGCGGCCAGAACGCCGGCGTCGACGGGGCGGGAATCGGTCATCGTGGTCTCCTACTTCGGCCAGTCGACGATGCGGTCCTCGGGCTCGGCCTCGCCCTCGGCGATCGCGCGGCCGCGCACCGAGATGCCGGCGAGATGGACGGTGTTGCGGTCGCCCGACACCAGCGGATGCCACCAGTAGAGCTCCTTCCCGTCGCGCAGCAGCCGGTAGGCGCAGGTGGACGGCATCCAGTCGAGCTCTTTCAGATTCTCCGGGGTGAGGACCACGCAGTCGGGCACGTACTTGTGGCGGCGCGGGTATTTCGAGCAGCGGCAGGACTCATGGTCCAGCAGCTTGCAGGCGACGTCGGAATAATGGATTTCGGCGGTCTCGGCGTCCTCGAGCTTCAGGAGGCAGCAGCGCCCGCAATTGTCGCAGAGCAACTCCCACTCCTCGCGCGTCATCTCGTCGAGCCGCTTCCGCTTCCAGAACGGCTTGCCGCTCACGACTGCGCGCTCGCCGGCTCGAGATGCTTGCGCAGCTCGGCCGCGATGGCGGCGGGATCGGAATGCGAGAAATGGGCCAGATAGTTGCCCTTCCGGTCCATCAGGTAGATCACCGAGGTGTGGTCCATCAGGTATCCGGCCGTCGTGTCCTCCGCCTTCACCTTGGCGTAGTAGACCCGGTATTCCTTCGCCGCCTTGGCGATGGCGTCCGGTGGGCCGGTCAGCGCCACGAGGCTCGGGTGGAAGTTGGAGGCGTAGAGCTTCATCTGCTTCACCGTGTCGCGCCCCGGGTCGACGGTGATGAAGATCGGCACCACCTGCTTCGCGGCGGGGCCGAGCTCGTTCAGCGCGACGGTGATGGCGTTGAGCGCGGTGGGGCAGGCGTCCGGGCAGAAGGTGTAGCCGAAATAGACCAGCATCAGCTTGCCGCGGAAGTCGGCATTCGTCCGCTCGTGCCCGTACTGGTCGGTCAGCGCGAACGGCCCGCCGATCTGGGCGACCCCGCCGGAGCCGTTGGCGCCCGGGTGCAGGAGCTGCTGCCCGGTGACGATGCCGATGGCGATGGCCGCGGCGGCGGCGGCCAGGAAGGCGACGATGCGGACGATCGGTCTGGACATGAGGCTCTCCAAGGGCATCTAGTATAGAACGCCGGGGCGGGGCGGGCCACCCGTGCCCGCGCCCCGTGACGCACTGGAAGACCGCGATGCTTCGCCTGGCTGCGCTGTCCGTCCTGATCGCGCTCGCCCTCGTCCGCCCGGCTGCGGCGTTCGACATACTGGTGTTCAGCCCGCTCTGGGACGCGGTCGCCAACGGCGACGTGCACAAGGCCGACCAGGTGCTCGGCACCGGCGCCCGGCCGGACATGGTCGACGATGCCGGCAAGACGCCGCTGATGTACGCCGCCATGGCGGACAATGTGGCGATGGTCCGGCTGCTGCTGCGCTACCACGCCCAGGTCGATCATCGGGACCCGATGGGCAACACCGCCCTCGCCTACGCCGCCGGCAAGCGGAACCTGGCGGCGGCCGAGGCCCTGGTCGCCGCCGGGGCGGCGGTAGACAACGAGAACCGCCAGGGCATCACCCCGCTGATGCTGGCCGCCGATTCGGGCGCGACGGATGTCGTGCGCCTGCTGCTCGCCAAGGGGGCCGCGGTCGACAAGGCCGACTATACCGGCCGCACCGCACTCGACTGGGCGGAACGCGGGCCTCATTCGGCCGCGGCCGCCGCCTTGCTGCGCGCCGCCGAGGCGAAGCGTTAGCCACGGTCCCCGCCGGCCGCGTCACGATTGACGCAACTCGACGACCCACCCATGCTCCGCCGATGATCGACGGATACCGCCGTGTCCCGGCTGGGTGACGGGCTCAGCCTGCTGCTGATCGCGCTCCTCGCCGATGCGGTGCTCGGCGGAATTCCGGGGCTGCGCGAGCTGCTGGGCGCGCCCCTCGCCTTCGTCCGCGCCGTCGCAGGCGGGCTGGAACGCCGGCTCAATCGCGAACGGCGCGGCCCACGCACCCGTATGGTGCGCGGCATCCTGGTCGCTTTATTCCTCGCGGTCGCCGGCTGGCTCGCCGGGATAGGCGCCGCGTGGCTGGTCGATGCCGCCGGACAGGGGCGCGGCGGCGAGGCCCTCGTGCTGCTGTTCCTCGTCGGGCAGCGCCGGCCGTTCGACCTCGCCCGCCGTGTCGCCGCCGCGCTCGGCAAGGGCGACCGGGCCGCGGCCGCAACGGCACTCATACCGCTCGCCGGCCAGTCGACCGCGCCCGGCGACGACCATGCCCTCGCCCGCACCGCCATCGAGGCCGAATCTTCGTCCTTTGCCGGCGGCGTGGTCGGGCTCGCCCTCTGGTACCTCGCCCTCGGCCTGCCGGGCGCCTGCCTCTACCGCACCGTCAACGAGGCGGCCCGGCGCATCGGGCCGGCGACGCCGCCCACCGTGCCCTTCGGCGCGGCCACGGCACGTCTCGATGCGCTGCTTTCGCTGATTCCGGGGCCGGTCGCCGGGTTTCTCCTGGCGCTCGCCGCCCTGTTCGTGCCGGGGGCGCGCCCGGCCAAGGGCTTCGCCGTGATGGGCAGCGACTTCGCCAAGCTGCCCGCCCCGACGGGCTGGACGACGGGCGCGATGGCGGGCGCGCTGGGGCTCGCCCTCGGCGGGCCGCAGCAAGCGGGGATGCCGGCGCCGCGCGGCTGGATCGGCGACGGCCGGGCGCGGGCGGGTGCGGCCGACGTGCGGAGCGCGACCTGGCTGTTCGCCGTCGCCGCGCTGATCCATGCCGGCGCGCTAGCCGCCGCCCGGCTCGCCCTGGCCGCCGGCTGACGCGCCCGTACCCTTGCAACCGCCCCTGGTTGCGCTATCTTGCGCCCCGCCCGGTCTGGCCGGGGTCAGCGAGGGGTAGGTTGCCGTGGACAAGGTCGAAAACTGGGTGATGGGTGCGGTGTCGTCGATCCTCGGCACCGCGGCGCTGTTCGTGTCGTCGCGCGCGGGCGAGGGCATCGGCTATTACGGCGGGATCGTCGCGTTCCTGTTCTGCGCCCTGTTCGTCCTTTATCTGATCAAGACCTCGTTCGAGCATGATTAGCGGCGCCAGGCGCCGCGGCTAAGAATTGCGGCGCGTCGCCGTCGCGGGGAAGGTTGAATGGCCTCGGCCGCGCACAAGCTCCGGACCCTTCTCGCCGAACCCGGCCTCCTGGTCGCCCCGGCCTGCTTCGATGCGCTGTCGGCGCGGCTGGTGGAGCGGGCGGGCTTCCCCATCACCTTCATGTCGGGCTTCGCCGTCGCGGGCGCGCGGCTCGCTTTGCCCGACACCGGCCTGATCTCCTACGCCGAGATGCTCGACCAGGGGCGGAACATCTGCCAGGCGGTGACGATCCCGGTGATCGGCGACGGCGACACCGGCTACGGCAACGCGCTCAACGTCAAGCGCACGGTCGCGGGCTATGCCGGCGCCGGGTTCGCCTGCGTCATGATCGAGGACCAGCTCGCGCCGAAACGCTGCGGCCACACCGAGGGCAAGCAGGTGGTCGGGCGCGACGAGGCGCTGGCCCGCATCCGCGCCGCGGTCGACGCGCGCGACGAGGGGGCGGACATACTGGTCATGGCGCGCACCGACGCCAACCAGACGCACGGGTTCGACGAGGCGATGTGGCGCGTGCGCGCCTTCGCCGAGGCAGGCGCCGACATCCTGTTCCTCGAGGCGCCGCAGAGCGTGGACGAGATGCGCCGCTTCGCCGGGGGCGCGGGCAAGCCGACGATGGCCAACATGGTCGAGGGCGGCAAGACGCCGGTGCTGCCGGCCGACCAGCTCGAGGAGATGGGCTTCCGCATCGCGATCTACCCGCTGACCCTGCTCGCCGCCGCCATCGCGGCCATGCGGGACGCGCTGTCCGAGATCGGCGCCGGCCAGCGCCCGGCCAGCATCGCGTCCTTTGCCGAGATCCGCGACCTGGTGGGCTTCACCGACTACGCGGAAGCGGAAAAGCGCTACGCCGGGTTGTCGTAGCGGAAGCCGATCTTCACCGCGACCTGGTAGTGCACGATCGCGCCGTTCTCGATATGGCCGCGCACGTTCTTCACCTCGAACCAGTCGAGATTGCGCAGCGTCTTGGCCGCGGTCCGCACCGCGCCCTGCACGGCATCCTCGATGGAGTTGGGCGATGTGCCGACAAGCTCGGTGACGGCATACACGTTGTCCGACATGAGGGGGTTCCTTCCCGGTCGATCGGTCGCGCTATTTCTTCGGCGACCCGCGCCCCTTGCGCTTGAGCGTGGGCTCGGGGGCGTAGGTCGCGGGGCGCCCGCCGGGCCCGCCCGCCCGTCGCTTCCTGACGGCCCGCAAGGGCCTGGGGGTTGTGGCGCCGCGCCGTCTCCGCGTCGCGCGCCGCCCCGCCCTCGGCCACCACGTCGTCGAGCATCACGACGCCCTTCAGCGCGCCCTCGCGGTCGAGCGCGAAGATGTGGTCGGCGCCGGCCGCGTCCATCACGGCGCGCACCTTGGGCAGGGGATCGTCGGTGTAGCAGAACGTCACGACCGGCTGCATAACGTCGCGCACCGCGGCCCGGCGCCTTGCGCCCGGCCGGCCGAGCCGGTCGCGCATGCGCGCGACGGACAGGCTGCCGACGATCTCGGTGCCGTCGACGACGGGCAGGAACGGCATCTCGCTGTCCTGCATCCGCGTCACCGCCTCGTCGAGGTCGTGGTCGACGTGCAGCACCTCGTCCACCGGCCGCATCACCGATGCGGCGGTGCCGGCGCCTTCCTGCCCTTGCTCTGCCATCACGCCCACCGAACTGCCGAACGGCGATCCTGGCCGCTGGCGGCGGCGGCCGCCTTTGCAAAGGTTAAGCCGGTCAGAGGAGGGTTGCGTGGGCGACGGCGACGATGGGCGCGGGATAGACGCCGAACAGGACGATCACGGCGGCGAGCGTCACCAGCACGCCGAGCGCCAGCGGCTCCGGCCGCGCGGCCGCCTCGCCCGGAGCGGAGGGGCGCACCAGCGCCGCGAGGACGCGGAGATAGTAGAACAGCCCGATCACGCTGCCGGCGATCAGGATGGCGACCAGCAGCCATTCGCCCCCCGCGATGCCGGCCGCGATCACGTAGAACTTGCCGAAGAACCCGACCGAGACCGGCAGCCCCGCGAGCGACAGGAGGGCGATGCCGAGGACCACGGCGGCCCACGGGCTGCGATGCGCAAGGCCGGGATAGCTTTCCCCGCGGCGCCGGAGCCTCGCCAGCACGCCGAACGCCGCGAGGTTCGCCGCGACGTAGGAGGCGAGGTAGAACGCCACCGTCTCGACCGCGAACGTGCCGCCCGCGAGCAGCGCAACCATCAAATATCCCATGTGCGCGATCGAGGAATAGGCGAGCAGCCGCGCGAGGTCGGGCTGGAGCAGCGCCAGCAGATTGCCGACCAGGATCGTCGCCATCGCCACCACGGCGAGCGCGCCCCACACCCCGCCGTAGGAGTTCGCGTGCGCCATCTCGAAAAAGCGCAGGAACAGCGCGAAGACGCCGCCCTTCGACACGGTGGCGACGAAGCCCGCCACCGGTGGCAGCGCGCCCTGGTAGACGTCGGGCGTCCACATGTGGAACGGCACGAGCGACAGCTTGAACCCGATCCCGACCGCGACCAGCACCGTCCCGCCGAGGATCGCCGGCCCCGGCGCCATGCGGGACAGGGTTGCCAGCCCCGCGAAGTCGAGCGACCCGGCGCGCGCGTAGAGCAGCCCCATCCCGAACAGCAGCGCCGCCGTCGCCCCGCCCGAAAGCACGAGATACTTGATGCCCGCCTCGATGGCGGCCGCGCTCCGCGGATAGGCGATCAGCGCGAACAGCGACACGCTGACCAGCTCGACCCCGAGGAAGAGCGTCGCGAAGTGCCGGCTCGCCGCCAGCACCACCGCGCCGAGCGTCGCGGTGACGATCAGCAGGTAGTATTCCTCCGGCTGCGCGACGCCGACGCGAAGCTCGTCCCACGACAGCGCGACAGTCGCCAGCGCCGCGACGATGGCGATGCCGCCGAACACCAGCGCATAGGAATCGATCTGGAGGAGAGCCGTCGCCCGCTCGGGTGCCACCCGCGCCGCGACGAACAGGGCGCCGAACGCGCCGACGAGACCGAGCGCGGCAAGGATCGCGTGGCGCGCGTGGCCGCGGCCGATGGCGATCGAGGCCATCAGCAGCACTGCCGTCGCGGCGAGCACCAGGATCGGCGCGAGGCCCTGCAGGACGGCGTCGCTCATCCCGCCCCCGTGGCGGTGCCAAGCGCGCGGAGCGCGGGCGACAGCGTATCCAGCACCGGCTGCGGCACGAGACCGAGCCATAGGCTCGCGGCGACGAGCGCGCCCATCGCCGCAACCGGGCGGAGGCCGAAATCGGCCGGGCCCGATCCCGCGGCGGCGGCCCCGCTCGGCCGCCCCTGGAAGATGCGGGCGACGAAGGCGGTGGCGTACACCACCGAGAACACCAGCCCGACCGCCGCCATCCCGGCGGCGAGCGGATGCGCCCGGTAGGTGCCGAGCAGGACCAGGAACTCGCCCATGAAGTTCGCGAGGCCGGGCAGCCCGAGCGAGGCGATGGCGAAGACGAGGCCGAGCGCGGCGAGCCGCGGCATGCGGCCGGCGAGCCCCCCCATCTCGCCCATCTCGCGCGTGCCGAGCCGCGCGCCGAGCGCCCCGACCAGGATGAACAGCGCGCCCGTCGAGATGCCGTGCGCCACCATCTGCATCACCGCCCCGTCGAGCGCGGTCTCGGTCCAGGCGAAGATGCCGAGCATGACGAACCCCATGTGCGCGACCGAGGAGTAGGCGACCAGCCGCTTGGCGTCGGTCTGGGCGAAGGCCTGGACCGCGCCGTAGAGGATCGAGAACACGGCGAGCGCCAGGAGGATGGGGGCGGACCGGTGCGCCACGGCGGGAAACAGCGGTACCGCGAACCGGATCAGCCCGTACGCGCCGGTCTTGAGCAGAACGCCCGCGAGGATCACGCTGCCCGCCGCCGGCGCCTCGGTATGGGCATCGGGCAGCCAGCTATGCAGCGGCACGACCGGCAGCTTCACCGCGAACGCGGCGACGAACCCGGCGAACAGCCACGGCGCCAGCGCCGCCGGCACGGTCGCGTGACGCAGCGCGTCGTAGCCGAAGGTGAGCGCGCCGGTCGCCGCCCCGTGCGAAAGCGCGAGGCCGAGGATGGCGGCGAGCAGGACGAGCCCGCCGCCCTGCGTGAACAGGACGAACTTGATCGCGGCCCGCCAGCGCGCCTCGTGGCCCCACACCGCGATCACGAAGTACATCGGCACCAGCATCGCTTCCCAGAACAGGAAGAACAGGAACAGGTCGACGGCGAGGAAGACGCCGATGGCGCCGGCAAGCGTCCACATCAGGGCGAGGTTAAGGAGGCCCATCCGCGCGTGGCGCTCGGTCGCGGTGGCGGCGATGGCGGCAATGCCGAGGACGAGGGCGAGCCCCACCATCACCTGGCCGAGCCCGTCGATGGCGAGGTCGAACCCGATGCCGAAGCGAGGGATCCACGCCCAGTCGAGGCGCACGATCCAATCGCCCGTCCCGCCGGCCGGCGGGATGGTGAAACCCGCCGCCCAGAGCGCGACGTCGGCGACGAGGAAGGCGATCGCGGTCGCACGCGACGCCCACCCGCCGCGCCCTGCCACCGCCCAGGCCGCGACCCCGCCGATCACCGGCAGCAGGATGAGCCAGAGGAGCATCATGCGAGGAACACCGCGATGGCGATGGCAAGCGCGGTCCCGGCGGCGAGCCCCGACGCATAATCGCGGAGCCGTCCGGTCTGGGTCGCCGCGAGGGCGCGATGGCCGATCCGGCCGAGCGCCGCGATCCCGTCGAACAGCAGGTCGATCGCGTCGCCACGGTTGGTCCGCGCGAACAGCAGCACCGGGCGCACGAACGCGCGCTCGTACAGCCAGTCGAACCCGAGCCCCGCCTCCCACGCGGCGAGCACCCGCGCGCCGGCGGGCGATCCGGCAAGGCGGCGCGGGAGGTCGCGGCGCAGCGCGAACAGGAACCACGCCGCGCAAAGCCCGCCGACCGACAGCGCGCCGGCGACCCAGGCGGGCCAGGCGAACGCATCGCGTGCCGCCGGCAGCGTGCCGAGGATGGGCGCGACGAAGCTCGGCACCGGCACGATGCCGCCGACGATCGAGAGCACCGCGAGCGTGGCAAGCGGCACCGCCATCATGATCCCGATCCGCCCGGTGGGTTCGGTCCGTACCGGACCGAAGAACACGCGGAAGAAGGCGCGGAAGATGTAAAGCGCGGTGAGGACGGCGCCGACCGCGCCCGCCGCCCACAGCCCCGCCCCGCCGTCGGGCGCGCCGAGCACCTGGGCGAGAATCAGGTCTTTCGAGTAATAGCCGGCGGTGACCAGGGGCAGCGCCGAGAGCGCCGCCGCGCCCACCAGGAAACTCCAGAACACCACTGGCGTCCGGCGCCACAGCCCGCCCATGCGGCGGATGTCGTGCTCGTCGTCGAGCGCGCGCAGGATGCCGCCGGCGGCGAGGAACAGCAGCGCCTTGAAGAAGGCGTGCGTCATCAAATGGAAGATCGCGGCGCCCCACGCCCCGACGCCGAGCGCCAAGAACATGTAGCCGATCTGGCTCATCGTCGAGTAGGCGAGAATGCGCTTGATGTCGTTCTGGCCGAGCGCCGCGAGACCGGCGAGCAGCAGCGTCGCCGCGCCGACCGCCGCCACCGCCGCCTCGACCGCCGGGGCGAGGTCGAAGAGCGCGTGGGTGCGCGCGATCAAATAGACGCCCGCGGTCACCATCGTCGCCGCGTGGATCAGCGCGCTGACCGGCGTCGGACCCGCCATCGCGTCGGGTAGCCAGACCTGGAGCGGAAGCTGCGCCGACTTGCCGAGGGCGCCGGCAAGCAGCAGGGCGGCGGCGATCGTCGCCGGCGCCGATCCCGTCGGCCACGCCACCCCGGCGCGGGCGCCCAGCATGGCGATGTTCAGGGTGCCGAGATGCAAGGCGAGATAGACGATGCCGATCAGCATCGCCGCGTCGCCCGCGCGGGTCACGATAAATGCCTTGCGTGCGGCCCGCACGTTCGCCGGGTCCTCTTGCCAGAACCCGATCAGCAGGTAGGAGCAGAGCCCCACCCCCTCCCAGCCGAGATAGAGCAGTAGCAGATTGTCGGCGAGCACCAGGATCTGCATCGCCGCGACGAACAGGTCCATGTAGGCGAAGAAGCGGGCGAAGCCCGGATCGTCGGCCATGAACCCGACCGAGTAGAGCAGGATCAACGAGCCGACGATGGTGACGACCAGGATCATCACCAGCGACAGCGCGTCGAGCCGGAAACCGGGCGCCACGACGAACCCCGTGACATCGATCCAGCGCCACATCGGCGCGACCGCGACGGTGCCGATCGGAGAGCGGAGGTAGCGGGCCGCGGTCGCGATGGCGATGCCGGCCGCGATGGCGACCGCGCCGACGCCGATGAGCGCCGCGTCGCGCCGTCGCATACCGCGTCCGAACAGGGCGAGGATCGCAAACCCCGCGAGCGGCAGGCCGGGGATGGGCCACAGCCACTCCGCCATCTCAGCCCCGCATCAGCCGCACGCCGTCGCCGTCGACCGCGCCGAACCGGCGGCGGATCAGGAGCAGCAAGGCGAGCCCGATCGCCACCTCGGACGCCGCGACCGCCAGCACCAGAACGAACATCGCCTGGCCGCCCGCCTCGCCCCAGGACGCGCCCGCGGCGACGAAGACGAGCCCGCCCGCGTTCAGCATCACCTCGATCGCCATCAGGACGAAAACGAGGTTGCGCCGCGCGACGATGCCGCCGAGCCCGATGGCGAACAAGGCCGAGGCGAGCACCAGCGCGTGGTCGAGCGGCACCTGGCTCGCGGCGGTCATTCCGGCGCTCCGGCCCCGTGGCGCTCGCGTGTCCCCAGCCGGAACGCACCGGCCAGCGCCGCGAGAAGCAGCATCGAGGCGAGCTCGACGGCAATCAGCCACGGGCCGAACAGCTCGGCCCCGACGGCCTCGGGGCCCACCGCGCGGGGAAGCCGGTCGAGCGGCGCCTCGCCGCCGAGCGCGACGTAGGCGAGCTCTCCCAGCAGCACGAGGGCGAGCGCGGCCGGCCCGATCCAGGCCACGGGCACGGCGGCACGGCGCTCTCCCGCCGGGCGGCGCCCGAGATCGAGCAGCATGACGGCGAACAGGAACAGCACCACGATGGCACCGGCGTAGACGATCACCTCGAGCGCCGCGGCAAAGGCCGCACCGAGCGCGTAGAACGCCAGCGCAACCGCGAGCAGCGAGACGATCAGGTAGAGAAGCCCGTGCACCGCGTCGCGCCGCGTGAGCGCGAGCGCCGTCGCCGCGACCGCGACGACCGACGAGATGTAGAACATCGCGGTCACGGCAGCAGCCCCTTCACGTCGACCGGCGGGGATTCGTCCTCGGCCGCCCCCTTCGGCTTGCCGCCGATCGCCTTGCCGGCGACGCGCCAGAAATTGTAGTCGGGCCGCTTGCCGGGCCCGTCGATCAGCAGGTGCTCCTTCTCGTAGACCAGGCTGGGGCGCGCGTATTCCGACATCTCGAAATCGGGCACGAGCTGGATGGCGTAGGTTGGGCACGCCTCCTCGCACATGCCGCAGAAGATGCAGCGCGAGAAGTTGATGCGGAAATATTCGGGATACCAGCGGCCGGTTTCGTCCTCTGTCTTCTGCAGCGCGATGCAATCGACCGGGCAGGCGACGGCGCACAGGTTGCAGGCGACGCAGCGTTCCTCTCCGTCGGGATCGCGCGTGAGCACGATGCGGCCGCGATAGCGCGGGGAAAGCTTCGGCACCTCCTCGGGATAGAGCTCGGTCACGCGGCGGTGGAAGGCGTGGCGCAGCACCTCGGCCAGGGTGACGAGCTGGCTGATCATGCCGCGCCCCACAGCGCGACGCCGCCGGTCGCGACCAGGTTCACCAGCGCGAGCGGCAGCAGCACCTTCCAGCCGAGCGCCATGAGCTGGTCGTAGCGCGGGCGCGGCAAGGCGGCCCGCAGCGCGACGAACGCCATCAGCAGCGCGCCGGTCTTGAGCGCGAACCACACGACCGGCGGCAGGAAGGGCCCGAGCCAGCCGCCGAGGAACAGGGTCGTGATCATCGCGGAGATCACCACCATCGCCACGTATTCGCCGACGAAGAACAGGCCGAACTTCATCGCGGAATATTCGGTGTGGTAGCCGGCCGTCAGCTCGTTCTCCGCTTCCGGCAGGTCGAATGGCAGCCGGTGCGCCTCGGCGACGCCGGCGATGGCGAAGACGAGAAAGCCGGCGAACTGCGGGCCGACGAACCACATCCCCTCCTGCGCGCGCACGATGGCGCGGAGGTCGAACGAGCCGGCGAGCAGAACGACGCCCATGAGCGACAGCCCCATGAACACCTCGTAGCTCACCATCTGGGCCGCGGCGCGCAGCCCGCCGAGATGGGCGTACTTGCTGTTCGATGCCCAGCCGCCGAGGATCACCGAGTAGACCGCGAGCGAGCTCATCGCGAGGAAGAACAGAAGCCCGATCGAAAGGTTCGTGACGCCGATGGCGGGCGAGACGGGCACGATGGCGAACGCGGTCGCCAGCGCGACGAAGGCGATTGCGGGCGCGAGCACGAACACCCGGCGGTCGGCGAAGGGTGGCGCCCAATCCTCCTTGGTGAACAGCTTGATCACGTCGGCGAGCGGCTGGAGCACGCCGAACGGCCCGGCGCGGTTGGGCCCGTAGCGGTCCTGCCACAGTGCGAGCGCGCAACGCTCGACCCAGGTCATCATTGCCGCAACGGCGAGCAGCCCGCCCAGCATCACGACGATCATCAGCAGCGTGTAGAGCGCCGCCGCCACGCTAGCCCTCCCCGTAGCGGACAAGGCGCGCGCGGCCGGGCAAGCCGGCCGGACAGGCGCCCCGCACCAGGAAGGTCGCGACGCCCCACGCCAGCGACGCATCGAGCGCGACCGGCGCGGCGAGGCGCGTGCCGTCCTCGAACGCCATGGCGGCGCGTCCGCCCGCCGCCAGCCCGAGCGCCTCCGCGTCCTCCGGGTGGAGCGCGATGCATGGCCCGGGCGCGCGCGCGGCGATCGGCCCGGACCGCATCGCCAGCGGGTCCGAGGCGAACGCATCCCAGCGCGGCAGCACCAGCAGCGTCTCGTGCGACGGCACGAACGCCGGCGGCACGCCGGGGCCGGTCGGGACGCCGCGCGCTGCCCCGTCGAACAGCCGGACGCCGGGGTCACCGCCACGCCACGGCCCGCCGACCTCGTCCTGGAACTTGTTGAGCGCCTGCACCGAGTTCCAGCGCGGCGCCCAGGCGAACGCGGCGAGGGCGGAGGGCGGCTCGCCGTGCCAGCCTTCCATTGTGAAGGAGAGCGGCGAGTTGGGATCGGTCGGCGGCGCGGGGTCGTGCACCGTGCGGTCGGCGTGGAGCGCGGTGCGGCCGCTGGCGCGGTGCGGCTCGCGCGGGATGCGCTCGCCCGCGACCCGGAAGGCGGCGGACGGCGCGGCGGCGACGATCCGGGCGAGCGCGGGTATCTCGGCGGCGCAGGACGCGGTCACGTCATCGAACGTGGCCCATCCCATCCCGGGCCGGCCGAGCCGCTGGCCGATGTCGCGAAGCCAGCGCCAGGATTCGCGGACCGATCCTTCCGGCGGCATCAGCTTGCAGAAGCGCTGCGCCCGCCCCTCGGCACTGACGAACGTGCCGTCGGTCTCGGTGAACGGCGCGGCCGGCAGCACGATGTCGCTGGCCGCGGTCGCCGCCGTGGGGACGTGGTCGAGCACGATCCGCGCATCGGCCGGCACCGAGCGCGGTGCGCATTCCAGAACCACTACCACCTCAGCCCGCGCGACCGCGTCGAGCGGCTTCGGGTCGAGCAAGACGAGGCCGAGATCGTTCGCCGCGCGCCCCGCGAGGATCAGGCCGGCATCCCGCCCCGCCTTGGCGAGCGCGCGCGCGATCCGCGCCGCCGCATCGAGCAGCGCCGCATTCGCGCAGCCCAACCCGGCGACGACGAGCGGCCGCTTGGCGTCCGACAGCGCAGCCGCGATGCGGCGCGCCGAGGCGCGCGCGTCGCTCGCCAGACCGGCCATGTCGGGAGCGTCGTCGTCGAGCGCGTGCGCCACCGCGAAGCCGAGCCGCGCCAGATCGTCGGGCGCCGCGCGCACCGTGCCGGTCGCGATGTCGTCGAGCGGCGTCGCGTAGGGCGCGGCGACGATCACCTGGCTTTGCACGCCGCCCGCCGCATCGCGCACCGCCGTATCGTTCCAGTCGGCGACCCCCATCGTGCGCGCCTTGGCATATGCCGCGCTGCGCACCGCCTGGCGCAGCGCGAGCGCCAAGCGCGGCGCGGTGTTCGTGACGTCCTCGCCCAGCACCAGCACGGCGTCGGCCTCCGCCGCCTGGGCGAGCGACCGGATCGGCACCGGCCCAGCCACCACGAGGTCGCGCAACGCCGTCATCAGCGCATGCGTGCCCGCGTCCCACGGCGCATGGAAATTCTCCGCCCCGACCAGCCGGCGGAGCGCGTAGTTCGCCTCGACCGACGCCCGCGGCGAGCCGATGCCGATAACCCGCCGGCCGCGCAGCCGCTCCGCCGCGCGGCGCACGGCGGCCTCCGCCTCGGCGGCACCCTTCGGCGCGTGGATGCGGTCGGGCGCGTTTACGAAATGCGGCCCGTAGCGCCCGCGGTCGCAGATGAAGTAGCCGTTCACCGGGTGGTTGTAGCGGTTGAGCACGCGCCTGAGGCGCCCCTCGCGCGCGTTCGGCCAGACGTTGCAGCCGAGGCTGCAATGCGGGCAGACCGATGGCGCGCCGGCCAGATCCCATTTGCGCACGTAGTGGCGCGAGAACGGCTTTTCGGTGAACACGCCGGTCGGGCACACCTCCGCCAGATTGCCGGCGAACGGGCTGTCCAGCGTGCCGCTCTCGTGCCGGCCGAAATAGACGTGATCGTGGGCCGCCAGCGCGTGCAAATCGCGCCCGCCCGCATGGTCGCGGTAGAACCTGACGCAGCGATAACAGGCGATGCAGCGATTCATCTCGTGGTTCAGGAAGGGGCCGAGATCCTGGTTGCGATGGGTGCGCTTCCGGAACCGGTAGCTTCGATAGGTGTGGCCGGTGAGGTGCGTCATGTCCTGCAGGTGGCACTCGCCGCCCTCCTCGCAGACGGGGCAGTCGTGCGGATGATTGACCATCAGCCATTCGACCACCGAAGCTCGGAAGCGGTGCGCCTCGTCGTCCTCGATGGAGAGAAGGGTGCCGTCCTCGGCCGGCGTCATGCAGGCCATCACCAGTCGGCCTGTCGAATTGTCGGCGTCCTTGAACTGCTTCACCGCACACTGGCGACAGGCGCCGACCGCGCCGAGTGCGGGATGCCAGCAGAAATAGGGCAGGTCGAATCCCAGCCCGAGGCAGGCGGCGAGCAGGTTCTCGCCCTTGCGCACGCGGTAGGCGCGCCCGTCGATCGTGATCGCGGCGGTCTCTAGCGCCACGGGCACCTCCGCTCGGCGAGGTGGCTGTCGAAGGCGTCGCGGAAATGCTTGAGGCCGGTCTCGAGCGGCATCATCGCGCCCGGCGCATGGGCGCAGTAGGTTTTGCCCATGCCGA
Organism: uncultured Alphaproteobacteria bacterium; assembly: GCA_963775315.1. Classification (GTDB taxonomy): domain Bacteria; phylum Pseudomonadota; class Alphaproteobacteria; order MPNO01; family DASWLB01; genus CAWGHZ01. The sequence continues at coordinate 223,080 of CAVZIN010000009.1, forward strand.
GGAAGGCGACATGGCGCTCCAGCCGCGCGATGTCGCCGTCCTCTCCCTCGCCCGCCTCGATCGCGGCGAGAACCCGCTCGGTCCAGGGCAACCCGTCGCGGCAAGGCGTGCACCAGCCGCAGGATTCGCGGGCAAAGAACATCTCCAGATTGCGCAGCAGGCCGACCGGACAGGTGCGGTCGTCGAGCACGATCAGCGTGCCGGTGCCGAGCCGGCTGCCCGCCTTCTCGGGCGAGCCGAAGTCCAGCGGGATGTCGAGGTGGTCCTCGACCAGGAACCCGGTCGAGGCGCCGCCCGGCAGGAAGCCGACCAGCCTTCGCCCGTCGCGCATGCCGCCCGCATGTTCCTCGATGATCTCGCGCGCGGTGGTGCCCATCGGCAGCTCCCACGCGCCCGGCCGGTTCACGTGCCCCGAGACGCCGTAGATTTTGGTGCCGCCGTCCTCGCTCCTGGCGAGGCCGCGGAACCAGTCGGCGCCGCGATTGACGATGTGCGGCACGTTGACCAGCGTCTCGACGTTGTTGACGACGCTCGGCCGGCCCCACAGGCCGGCGGCCTGTGGGTGCGGCGGCTTGGCACGCGGGATCGGCCGTGCGCCCTCCAGCGCGTTGAGCAGCGCCGTCTCCTCGCCGCAGATATAGCGCCCGGCGCTGGAGTGGAGGCGCAGATCGAACGAGAAGGCCAAGCCGAGTATGTCCTCACCGAGCAGCCCGGCCTCGCGCGCCTCGTCCATCGCGCGCTCCAGCCGCTGCGCCGCCAGGTGGTAAGCGGCGCGCAGGAAGATGTAGCCGGTGCGCGCGCCGATGGCGTAGCCGGCGACGATCATCGCCTCGACGAGCTGGTGCGGGTCGCCTTCGAGCAGCAGCCGGTCCTTGAACGTGCCGGGCTCCATCTCGTCGGCGTTGCAGATGATGTAGCGCTCGCCGGCCGGGTCGTCGCCGTGCGGCATGAACGACCATTTCTTGCCGGTGGGAAAGCCCGCCCCGCCACGCCCGCGCAGGTTGGACTTCGTTACCTCCTCAACCACCTCGGCGGGCGTCATTTCGCGGAGCGCCTTCCGCACCGCCTGGTACCCTCCGGCCTTGCGATACGCGGCGAGGTCGGGCGGCAGCGCGCCGGGCCGGATGTTGGCGGTGAGCGGCCGCTCCATCAGCCGCGCCCCTCGACCAGTGCGGCGACACGCGCCGGATCGATGTCGCGCAGCATCTTGCGTCCGACCATCGCGACCGGCGCGTGGTCGCAATCGCCGAGGCAGACGCTCGGCAGCACGGTGAAGCGGCCGTCGGCGGTGGTCCCGCCCATTACGACGCCCAGCCGGTCACAGAGCGCCGCCGAGACCACGTCGGCGCCCATGATCCAGCAGCTCACCGAATCGCAGACGAGGATCACCTCGCGCCCGACCGGCGAACGGAAGATCAGGTTGTAGAAGGTCGCGACCGCGTCGAGCTCGACCGGATCGAGCCCGAGGTGGCGCGCGACGGCCTGAAGCGCCGCATCGGACACCCAGCCGCGCCGTTCCTGCACCGATTTCAGCGCGCCGACGCCGGCGGCCTTGGCGTCGCCCTCGTGCTCGTCGAGGATCGCGTCGATCGCGGCGCGCTCGTCCTCGGTCAGTTCGGGGGCGCGGGGGTCAGCGGTCGACATCGGCCATCACGAAATCGATGCTGCCGAGGATCGCGATCAGGTCGGGCACCATGTGGCCGCGGCTGATATAGGGGATCATCTGCAGATGCGGGAAGGACGGCGTGCGGATGCGCGTGCGGTAGGACATCGTGCCGCCGTCGCTGGTCAGGTAGTAGCCGTTGAGCCCCTTCGTCGCCTCGACGGTCACGGACGCCTCGCCGGGCGGAATGACCGGGCCCCAGCTCACGTTCAGGAAGTGGGTGATGAGCGTCTCGATGTCGTGCATCGTCTCGGGCTTCAACGGCGGCGTGGTCAGCTTGTGGCGCGCCTTGTGCTCGCCCGCCGGCATGTTGTCGACGCATTGGCGGACGATGCGGAGCGACTGGCGCATTTCTTCGATGCGCACCGCGGTGCGGTCGTAGCAGTCGCCGTTGCTGCCGACCGGCACGTCGAATGCGAAACGGTCGTAGCCGGAATAGGGCCGGCGCTTGCGCAGATCCCATTCGAGGCCCGTCGCGCGCAGGCTGGGGCCGGTGACGCCCCAGGCGATCGCCTCGTCGGTGTCGTAGGCGCCGATCCCGCGCGTGCGCGCCTGGAACGTCGCGTTGCGCATGACCATGCGGTCGTACTGGTCGAGCCGCGCCGGCATGTAGGCGAGGAAGTCGCGCACCAGCGCGTCCCACCCTGTCGGCAGATCGTCGGCGAGCCCGCCGATGCGGAACCAGCCGGGATGCATGCGGAAGCCGCAGATCGCCTCGATGATGTCGAACACCCGCTCGCGGTCGGTGAACATGTAGAAGACCGGCGAGAGCTGGCCGAGGTCCTGCGCCATCGTGCCGTAGAACACCAGGTGGCTCGCGATGCGGAACAGCTCGCACAGCATCACCCGGATCACCTCGACCCGCTCGGGCACCTGGATGCCCGCCAGCTTCTCGACCGTCAGGACGTAGGGCAGGTTGTTCATCACCCCGCCGAGATAGTCGATGCGGTCGGTGTAGGGGATGAAGCTGTGCCAGGTCTGGCGCTCGCCCATCTTCTCGGCGGCGCGGTGATGGAAGCCGATGTCGGGGACGCAATCGTGGATCTCTTCCCCGTCGAGCTGGAGGACGACGCGGAACACGCCATGCACGCTGGGATGGTTGGGGCCGAGATTGAGGAACAGGAACTCGGAGTCATCCGGTCCGCGCCGCGCGAGCCCCCAATCCTCGGGCTTGAAGCGCAGCGCCTCCTCCTCGCGCACCTGGCGCGCGTCGTCGAGCACGTAGAAGCCGGCCTCCGTCGCGCGCGCATAATGGTCCTTGCGCAGCGGATGGCCGGTCCAGGTCGGCGGGGTGAGGATGCGGCGAAGGTTCGGATGCCCCTCGAACACGATGCCGAACATGTCCCACACCTCGCGCTCGTACCAGTTCGCGGCGGGCCAGATGTCGGTGATCGAGGGGAGCGTGAGGTCGTCGGCGCGTAGCGCCACTTTCACGCGCACCTCGTCGGCGCGGTCGAGCGACAGTAGGTGGTAGACGCCGGTGAAATCGGACCGGGCCGCGCCGTGACGATCCCGCCGTGCGCGCTCGTCGAGCGCGGTCAGGTCGAACAGCATCCGGTAGCCGGTCTCCGGCCCGTCCTTCAGCACACGCAGCACCGAGCGCAGCCGGTCGCGCGGCACCCACAGCACCGGCGTGCCGTCCGCGGCGGTCTCCGAATGGATGCCGACGCCCGGCAGGCGGCGGCCGAGCGTCCCCGCGAGCCCGGTGCCGCCCGATCGTTCCAGCGTCGCGGCGTCGGCCATCACAGCGAATCCGGCGGGCGCAGCACGGTCATGCGCCGGCGCGCCGCGGCCTTCTCGTCGCGGAAGCTGGGGCGCGGCGCCTTCTGCACCGGATGGTCGCCCACCACCCAGCTCAGCGGCCGGCGGTCCGCCCCGACCGCGTCCTGCAGCAGCAAGAGACCCTGCAACAGCGCCTCGGGGCGCGGCGGGCAGCCCGGCACGTAGACGTCGACCGGCAGGAAGGAATCGACGCCCTGCACGACGCTGTACACGTCGTACATGCCGCCCGAATTGGCGCAGGACCCCATCGAGATCACCCAGCGCGGCTCCATCATCTGGTCGTAAAGCCGGCGGATCACCGGCGCCATCTTGGCGAACACCGTGCCGGAGATGACGATCACGTCCGCCTCGCGCGGCGTGGCGCGCAGCACCTCGGAGCCGAAGCGGGCGATGTCGTACTTGCTGGTGAAGGACGTCGCCATCTCGACGTAGCAGCAGGACAGGCCGAAGTTGAACGGCCAGATCGAATATTTGCGGCCCCACGCGACCAGCGCCTCGAGCTGTCCCACGAAGGCCGACCGGCGCACCGCCTCGTCGAACGACTGGTCCGCGGCGCCGGGGCCGGCCGGTCGCGTCTGCCAACGGCTCATGGGGCGCGTCCCGCGTGGCGGGTGGCGGGACCGGGTCGCGCACGCGGCAGCTCAGGCGCCCAGTCGAGCGCGCCAACCCGCCACAGATAGGCGAGCCCGACGCCCAACACCGCGACGAAAATCGTCGCCTCGACATAGCCGACGAGGCCCGCCCGGCGGAACGCGATCGCCCAGGCGAACAGGAACGCCGCCTCGATGTCGAAGATCACGAACATCACCGCGACCAGATAGAACTTCACCGGAAAGCGGCCGCGCGCGTCGCCGACGGGAATCACGCCCAACTCGTACGGCTGGTCCTTCGCCGCGCCGCGATGGCGCTCGCCCAGCACCCAGGAGAGCACCAGCATGACGCCGACGACGACCAGGACGGCGCCAAAGTAGGCGGCGAGGCCCCACAGCGGTGCGTGGTTCGTGAACATGGCCCTTGCGGCGGTTGCGCGGATCGGCCGGCGCGCGGCCGGCCACGGCGAAGGGCGCGATCCTAGGGGAAGCCTGCGGGCCGGCTTTCACATAGGTTAACGGTCCTCGTCGCGCGGGCTGCTACGGTGTATGCTCCACAGGGCGGGACGATGCGCGCCGCCCACTTCGAGGGGCTAATCATGGCAGAACGACCGCCCGACCTCGGCGCCGGCGATCTCGCCGATCCGGCCGAGCTAACCCACTGGATCGCCCACGAGCTCCGCCCGCGCTGGGGATGGCTGCTCGCCATCGGCATCCTGTGGGTGATCCTCGGCATCCTCGCCTTCCTCGCGCCCTTCGCCGCTTCGGTCGCATTCACCCTGCTGCTCGGCGGGCTGTTCACGATCGGCGGCATCGCCCAGACGATCCAGGCCTTCACCTCGCGGGGCTGGCGCGGCCAGGCGCTGCACGTGGCGAGCGGGCTGCTGTCGCTCGCGCTCGGGATCGTGCTGCTGATCTTCCCGATGTCGGGCGTGCTGTCGCTCACGCTGGTGCTCAGTGCGTTCTTCATCGTGATCGGCGCGATGCGCGCGGTGTTCGCGCTGCAGCATCGCGGCACCCGGCGCTGGGGCTGGATGCTGTTCAGCTCGATCCTCGCCATCGTGGTCGGCGGGCTGATCTGGTTCCAATGGCCGTCGAGCGCGCTGTGGGCGATCGGCGTTCTGGTCGCGGTCGAGCTGATCTTCTCCGGCTGGGCGATGATCAACCTCGCGCTCGCCGCGCGCCACGCCTGAACAGCGCCGGCCGGCCGCCCGCGTGACCGTTTTCGACGCCGCCGCCGCGCTGGTCGTGCTCGCCACCGTGTTCGGCTACCTGAACTACCGCTACATCCGCCTGCCGCACGTGATCGGCCTTACCATCATGGGCGGGCTGACCTCGGTGGTGCTGGTCGGGGCCGACGCGTTCGTACCGCGCCCGCTGCTCGGCGAGCCGGTGAGCCAGATGCTGTCGAGCTTCCACTTCGAGAAGGTCCTCATCGACGGCATGCTGTCGTTCCTACTGTTCGCGGGCGCGGTCAATCTCGACCTCGAGGCGCTGATGGAGCGCAAATATTCCGTCGCTTTGCTCGCCACGCTCGGCGTCTTCATCTCCACCGCCATCGTCGGGCTCGGCTTCAAGGAGGTGTCGATCCTGATCGGGCACGAGATGCCGATGGCGTGGTGCCTGGTGTTCGGCGCGCTGATCAGCCCGACCGATCCGCTGGCCGTACTGGCCATCCTGAAGTCGCTGCACACGCCGCGCGACATCGAGACCCAGATCGCCGGCGAGAGCCTGTTCAACGACGGGATGGGGGTGGTGCTGTTCACCGTGCTGCTCGAAGTGGCGCTCCGCGGCGGCGGAATGGATTACGGCCACGCGGCGGAGCTTCTGGCGCAGGAGGCGGCGGGCGGCCTCGCCTACGGCGTCGTCATCGGCTGGATCGCGTTCCGCGCCCTCAAGGCGATCGACGAGCCAAACCTCGAGGTGCTGATCACCATCGCGCTGGTGATGGGGGGCTATGGGCTCGCCCATCACCTGGGCGTTTCGGGACCGCTTTCGATGGCGGTCGCTGGCCTCGTGATCGGCAATCACGGGCGGCGTTACGCGATGAGCGCGCGCACCCAGGACCAAGTGGCGATGTTCTGGTCGGTGCTGGACGAGACGCTGAACTCCGTCCTGTTCCTGATGATCGGGCTGGAGGTCGTGATCCTGGAGCCGGGCGACGGCAATCTCTATTACGGCGCGGCCGCGATCATCGTCGCGCTGCTCGCCAGGGTCGCCGGGGTGGGAATCCCGCTCGGCATCCTGCGTCTTTTTGGCCGGTTCGCCCGCGGCTCGTTCGCCATCCTGGTCTGGGGCGGGCTCCGCGGCGGGCTCGCCATCGCCATGGCACTGTCAGTGCCGAGGGTGCCCGAGCGCCAGGCCATCCTGTTCGCGACCTACTGCGTGGTGATCTTTTCGGTCGTGGTGCAGGGCTACACCATCGGCGCGCTGGCCCGCCGCGTGCTTCCAACCCCGACCGAGGAGAGGTCGAAGGGATGACCTACGCTTCCGGGCCGACTCCGGCGCGGGATCATGGGTTAATGCGCCCGGCGCAGGGTTTGCCATCGTTCCGTCACGCGGACACAAATCCAACCCGCATGGAGAACGACGATGGCCCAGACCAGCTACGATTCGATCAAGCGCGACCTCGAGCATCTGCGCGCCGATGTGGCGCACATCACGGACTCGCTGCGCAGCCTCGGCGTCGAGGAGGGCGACGGCGCGATCCGCCGCATGCGCGAGGCCATCGGCTCGGCGAGCCACACCGCGCGACGCGCCGCCGCCGGCACGGTGCACCAGATCGAGGAGCGCCCTCTGGTCAGCGTGGCCGGCGCGCTCGGCGCCGGAATCCTGATCGGCGCCCTCTTGACCCGGCGCTCCTGACCGGACGGCGGCACCGCTGAGCCGCGGCGCCGCGCGATGGCGGAGGGGCAGGGCCCGCTGGCGGGGGCGAAGCGGCTCAGCGGCTTCGTGTGGCGCCTTCTGGTGCGCGCCGATGCGCACAACATCACCGTATATGCCGGCCACGTCGCCTACACCGGCTTCCTCGCCATGTTCCCCTTTCTCGCCTTCCTCGCCAGCATCGCGGGCTTCCTGGGTTCGATCGCCCTCGCCAACAAGATGATCGATTTTGCCTTCGCCTTCGTCTCGCCGAGCGTGGCGAAGGTGCTGTCGCCGGCCGTGAAGCAGGTGATGAAGCAGCACCAGGGCGGGTTGCTGACGATCAGCGCCATCGGCACGATCTGGGTCGCGTCGTCGGGCATCGAGGCGCTGCGGTCGTCGATCAACCGCGCCTACCAGGCGGAGGAACAGCGCCCCTACTGGCTGCGCCGGCTGCAAAGCGCGTTCTATGTCGTGACCGCCGCGCTGATCCTGTTGACTATCGCGATCATCGTTCTGACCGGGCCGGCGATCTGGGACGTTCTGCACCGGACGGCGGGCGTCGGAAAGGCGGCCGAGCTCCCCTTCGTCCTGCTGCGCTACGCGCTCGGCATCGTCGTCATCACCGTCACCTCGTCGGTGCTCTACCGCCAGCTCGCCAGCATAAGCCAGAGCTGGCGCGCGACATTGCCGGGCAGCGTGCTGACCGCGCTGTTGTGGAACGGTTTCGCGGCAGCGTTCGTTTTCTACTTCGGGCACGTGGCGGATTTCTCCGTCACCTACGGAAGCCTCGGGGGTGTCGCAATAACGCTGGTGTTTTTCTACTTGAGCGCAGCGATCTTCATTTTCGGAGCCGAGCTGAACTCCGTGCTCGGTGGGCAGCGTGGACAGAACGCGGAACGATGAGCGCTTCCCCGGCCACAGACACGGGGACGCGGGAATTCGTCCGCCGCGTCGCGATCGTCGCGCTGGCGATCGGCTTGGCAATCGGGCTCTGGCTCACCTTCGACGTGCTGCTGGCCGGATTCTTCGGCGCCTACCTGGCGGTGCTGCTGCGCCGCAGCGCGCGGCAGGTGAGCGAGCGCACGCACCTCACCACGCGCCAGGCGCTGGCGCTTGTCGTGGTGGCGCTGGTCGCCCTGCTCGCGGGCGCCGCATGGCTGATCGGGCCGCAGCTCGTCAGCCAGATCGGCGAGCTCTTCACCACCCTGCCGCAGGCGCTGCAGGCGCTGCACAAGGCGCTGGAGGGATCGCCGCTCGGCCGGTCGATCCTCAGCGTGCTGCCGAGCGGCAACTCCTCGGGCGTGTCGCTCGGCACGCTGTTCACCCGCATCACCGGCGTGCTTACCTCGCTGGTCGGCCTGCTGGCGGGGATCGTCCTCGTCGTGGCGGTGGCGGTGTTCGGCGCGGTGGAGCCCGGCGTCTATCGCCGCGGGATCGTGCGGTTGACCCCGCCCAGCTACCGCGAGCGCATGGGCGAGGTGCTCGACCTCCTGTCCTACGATCTGTGGCGCTGGACCAGCGGCCAGCTCGTCGCGATGTGCGTGGTCGGAATCCTGACCGGCGGGGGGCTGTCGCTCCTGTCGGTGCCGTCGGCCCTCGCGCTCGGGGTGATCGCGGCGCTGCTCGACTTCATCCCGATGCTGGGGCCGGTCATCTCGACCGGCATCGCCATGCTGGTCGGATTCACGGTGGGGCTCGACACCGCCCTCTACGTGCTGCTGCTCTGCACCGCCATCCAGCAGTTCGAGGGCAACGTCCTTGTGCCCTGGCTGCAGAAGCGGACGATCTGGATTCCGCCGATCGTGTCGATCCTCGCGATCGCCGCGCTCGCGGTGCTGTTCGGCCCGATCGGGGTCATCCTGTCCGGCCCGCTGACGACCACGATGGTTGTCCTGGTCCAGGCGATCTACGTCGAGGACGTGTTGGGCGACCGCATGCGCCTGCCCCGCCCATGACGCGCCCGCACTCAGAAGCGGAACGTCACCTCGAGCCCGCCGTCGCGCGGCGCGATCCACCAGCTCGCCTGGTTGGCACCGCCGCCGAACCGGTCGTGATAGGCCTTCAGGTCGTCGGACGGGCCTTCCGGCAGGGTCCAGAGCTGCGCCTCGCCGATCAGGATACCGGGCAGGACCGTGCGGTAGGCGTGCGGCAGGTCGGCGAGCTGCCAGACCGCGATACCGGCCAGCAGGTTGATCCCGAACACCCCGATATGCGGCAGCACCTGATAGGGCTCCTCGGCCCGGTCCGCGCTCCGCTGCAGCAAATCGTCGGCGGCGACGAGCTGTGCCCGGCGCTCCTCCGGCGTGGCGTCCGGCATCTCGTGGACCGGGTCGGCGCCGAATCGGGCAGGCAGGGGGCGCAGGAACATGGCAGCGACGCCGTAAGCGCCCTCCACGGCCCGGACGATGTTGGTGTTGCGGTCCACGCGCCGATCGTCGGTCGCCGCCTGAACGGCGCTGTCGATCATCGTGCCGGCGTTGAAGGCGGTCCAGCCATACTGCCAGAGCTGGGCGTGAAGCTGCTCGTCGTCGAGCCGCTGCTCCAGGAAATCCCGGCGCTCGGTCACCTGCTGGTCGCTGAGGGAGGAGAGGTCGAGCGCGATACGGCGGGGGGCGGCGGAGGCCGGGCCGCCGCCCGCGACGGTCGCGGCCAACATGGCCGCCGGAACCCAGCCGAGCGCAACACGACCTTTCATGGCATCCCCCTCCCCTCACGCAACCGGGCGCATGGTAAGTCGCCTTTGGATGCCACGTACATCCGTACAAATACCACCGCAGCCCGGCAAATCGGCCGCCCGGGGGCGCCATGATCATCGGCTGCCCCGACTGCGGCACGATCCAGGAGCTGAACCCCCTGCCGCCCGGCACCGTGGCCTACTGCCCGCGTTGCGAGGGCATATTGGAGCGCACCACCGGGCGCAGCGTCACCGCGGCCCTGGCCCTGTCGAGCGCGACCCTGCTCCTGCTGTTCCCGGCCTACAGCTTGCCCTTCCTCAGCTTCGAGAAGTACGGGCTCGCGGCGTCGAGCCGGCTGGGCTCCGGCATCGGCGTACTGCTGCAACAGCAGCAGGTGCTGCTCGGCTTCGGCGTGACGATCCTCGCGATCGTTCTCCCACTTCTGCGGTTCGGCCTGCTGACCGTCAGCCTGTGGACGCTGCGCTTCGGCGGCCGGCCGGCCTGGCTTCCCTACACCTTCCGCTGGGCGAACGCGCTGGAGCTCTGGGCCATGCCCGACGTATTCCTGCTCGCCTGCATCGTCGGCTACAACCGCATCGCGCCCTACGTGCCGCTGCACATCCATGTCGGCGCCTACTGCTTCCTGATCGCGGCGCTGTTCTCGATGCTGACCCGCGCGGCGCTCGACAAGCGAACCGCCTGGCGCGCCATCGGCGGCGAGCGCCGGCCGCCCGAGGACGGGCCGGTAATCTCGTGCACGACGTGCGACCTCCTGCTGCCGGGCGAGGCCGAGGGCGGCCGCTGCCCACGCTGCCGCGCCCGGCTGCACGCCCGCAAGCCGGACGCGATGGTCCGCGCCATCGCGCTCACCGCCGCCGGGCTCATGCTCTACATGCCGGCCAACATCTTCCCGATGAGCGTGATGATCGGGATCGGCGAGCCGCATCCGCACACCATCTTCTGGGGGATCGAGCGACTGGTGCAGGCGAACCTCCTGCCGCTCGCCTGCCTGATCTTCACCACCTCGATGCTGTTCCCGATGGCGAAGCTCCTGTCGCTGGCGTGGTTCATCGTCTCGATCCGGCGCCGGTCCGCAAAGCACCTGGTGACGCGCACCAAGCTCTACCGGGTTGTCGACGATCTCGGCCGCTGGTCCAACATGGACCCGTTCACCATCGCGGTGTTCGCCCCGCTGATCCAGTTCGGCAACCTCATCTCGGTTCATGCGGGGATCGGCTCGCCCTGCTTCTTCGGGGTGGTGACCCTGTCGATGCTCGCCTCCCACTGGTTCGACCCGCGGCTGATGTGGGACGCGGCGGAGGCAAAGGATTGATGGACGAGCGGACGCCCCCCGAACGGCGCGACGAGGCCGCCCACGACGACGCGGGCGAGCACGGCCGCACCACGCCCCGCACCCGCCGCAGCCGCTGGCCCGGCTGGATCTGGGCGGTGCCGATCGCCGCGCTGGCGCTGGTGGCCTGGCTCGGCGTCCGCGCATTCTTCAACTCCAGCACCGAGGTCGATGTCCGCTTCGACAAGGTCGCCGGCATGAACACCGACACCGAGGTGCGATATCGCGGCCTCAAGGTCGGCAACGTCTCCGACCTCAAGCTCGCCAAGGACAACCATCACGTCATCGCGACCCTGTCGCTGGACGGCAGCGTCGCCGACATGCTGCGCACCGGCACGCGCTTCTGGATCGTCGGCGCGAACCCGAGCCTTACCAACCCCTCGACGCTGCGCTCGATCTTCGCCGGCCCCTATGTCGCGATGGACCCGGGGCCGGGCGACAAGACGGACAAGTTCGTCGGGCTCGAGCATACGCCCGCCGTGATGTCGGGCACGCAGGGCCGCCACTACGTGCTCTACGCCCAGAAGCTCGGCTCGCTCGCGCGCAACGCGCCGATCCACTATCTCGGGCTCGAGGTCGGCAAGGTCGAGAACACCGCGCTCGTCAAAAGCGGCGAAGGGTTCGAGATATCGATCTTCGTCGACGCGCCCTACGACAGGCTGGTCCGCACCGACACCCAGTTCTGGAGCGAAGGCGCGCTGCAGGTCAGCATGTCGGGCGGCGGGCTCTCGGCCCAGATGCCGTCGCTCTCGGCGCTGACCTCGGGCGCGATCGCGTTCGCGACGCCCGATGCGGCACCGGCCGGGCCCGAGGCCAAGGCGGGACGCCGCTTCATCCTGTTCCCGGACAAGGGCGCAGCCGAGGCGGCGCCGGTCGAGGCCGGCGCGCACTACCTGGCGCGGTTCGGCGGCCCGGTCGGTGACCTCAAGTTCGGTGCGCCGGTCACGCTGCGCGGCTTCACGGTCGGGCGCGTGGTCGAGACGCGGCTCGACTACGACATGGCGCGGCACGAACTGGAGACGCCCGTCACCATCGAGATCGACCCCTCGCGGCTCAACCTCCAGGGGCTCGCTTCGCCCGCAGACGGCAATTGGCAGCCGGAAATCGACCGCGTGATGCGCCAGCTCGTCGCCGGGGGGCTGCGCGCCGAGATCAGGCACAGCCCGCCCGTCGTCGGCGGCGCCCAAATCGCGCTTACGGTCGAGAAAGGCGCCGCGCCCGCGACGCTCGCCAAGGGCGGGCCCTACCCGGAAATCCCGGTCACCGGCGCCGCCGGCATCGGCCAGATCGGCCAGCAGGCGAGCGAGGTGATGGCCAAGATCAAGGCCCTGCCGCTCGACAAGATCGGCGAGGATCTGCGCGCCACGGCCGACAAGGTGCGCCAGATCGCGACCTCGCCCAAGCTCGAGGATTCCATCGCCCACCTCGATTCGACGCTCGCCAACATCGACCACGAGACCGGGGCGGCGCGCGGCAAGATCGGCCCGCTGGTCGCCAGCCTGAAGCAGGCGGCGAACGAGGCGCAGGCCGCCGTCGGCGCCGCCGACCGCATGCTGGCGCGCAGCGCCGCCGCACCCGGCCAGTCGCTGCCGGCCGCCATCGAGGAGCTCACCCGCGCGGCCCGCGCGGTGCGCGAGCTCGCCGACTATCTCGACCGCCACCCCGAGGCGATCATCAAGGGCCGATCCGGAGGATAGAATGACAAGACGCCGTATCGTCCTGGCGGCCCTTGCCGGCGCGCTGGTGCTCGCCGGATGCAGCATCGGGGGGTCGAGCCCCAAGACCGCGTTTTTCACCCTGTCGCCGGTGAAGGGAAGCGCGGCGCCCGCCGGTGATCGCATCGCGCCCGTCACCGTCACCGAGTTCCGCGTGCCCGAGACGCTCGACCGGCGCGAGATGGTGCGCAAGACGGGCGAAAACCGGCTCGACGTGCAGGGCGCCGAGCGCTGGGGCGCACCGCTCGGCGACATGGCCCGTGGCGTGCTGTCGCAGGACCTGACGGACCGGCTGCCGCCGAACACGGTGGTCGCCCCAAGCGCCGCCCAGGCCAACAGCGGCGTCCGCTACGTCACCATCGACGTCGCGACCTTCATGCCGGCGGCCAAGGGCGGAACGACGCTCGACGCCGAATGGTCGCTAATCCCGCGCCCCGGCGCGCCGCCGGCGATCCACCGCCACGTGCATATCGAGGTGGCGGGCGGCGGCGCGGGCGGCGCCGACCAGGCCCGCGCCATGAGCCAAGCGCTCGGCGAGCTCGCCGACCGCATCGTGCAGGCGCTGGCACGCGGCTGACGGGCTCGGCTCAGAACTTGAAGGCGACCAGGATTGCGCCCGTGCCGATCAGCACGATGCCAACCCAGTTCACCGCGGTGAGCTTCTCGCCGAGGAAGGCGACGCCGAATACGGCGACCAGCACGACGCTCATCTTGTCGATCGGCGCGACCTGCGAGGCATTGCCGAGCTTGAGCGCGCGGAAATAGCAGAGCCAGGACGCGCCGGTGGCGAAGCCGGAAAGCGCGAGGAACAGGTAGGTGCGCGCGGAGATCGTGTCGGGCCTCTGGAATTCGTCCAGCCCGAACAGGATCGCGGCCGTCACGCACAGGATGACGATGGTGCGGATGAAGGTCGCGAAATCGGAGTTGACGTTCTCGACGCCGACCTTGGCGAAGATCGCGGTGAGCGCCGCGAAGGCGGCGGCGAGGAGCGCCCAGACCTGCCAATGCTGAAGTGCCGCGCGCAAGTGCCCGGCTACTCGGCCGGTGCGGCGGTCTTGGCGGATTTCACCGCAACCTCCTTCTCCGCACCCGGCCAGCCGGTGTGGGTGATGTCGAAGATCGTCGCGCCGTCGGGGGTCTTGTACTTGATCTCGAAGTTCCCGTGCCCCGCGGGCGGCGGGCCCATGTGGAAGTGCGCGCCCGCCTTCTCCACCTGCGCCTGGGCGGCGTCGATGTCGTCAACCCACATGCCGATGTGATGGAGACCGGGCGGAAAGCCCTCGCGGCTCCGGATGATGGTGACGTTCATCACCCCGTCGGTCAGCGAGCAGGCGTTCTCGGTCTCGCGCACGATCTCCATGTCGAACGCGTCGCGGTAGAAGCGCGCGGCGGCGATCGTGTCGTCGGCGTAAAGCGCGACGTGGCGGAGCTTGGCCATCGGTCCCTCCTTATTCGGCCGCGCGGGCGGGCGCGGGCGCCGGTTCGGCGACCGGCGTGCGCATGGTGACGAATTCCTCGGCGGCGGTCGGATGTATACCGACCGTCGCATCGAACTGCGCCTTGGTGGCGCCGCACTTGATGGCGACGGCGAGGCCCTGGACGATCTCGCCCGCATCGGCGCCGACCATGTGGCAGCCGACCACGCGATCCGTCTCCTTCTCGACGATCAGCTTCATCATGGTCTTTTCCGGCCGGCCGGACACCTGGTGCTTCAGCGGCGTGAAGGTGGAGCGGTAGATCGCGACCTCGCCGCAGCGCTCGCGCGCCTGGTCCTCCGTCATGCCGACGACGCCGCACGGCGGCTGGCTGAACACCGCCGTCGGGATGTCCGCGTAGTCCATCACCCGGTTCTGGCCGTTGAACAGGTTTCCGGTCAGCACCATCGCCTCGGCGATGGCGACGGGGGTGAGCTCCCACCGATGGATGACGTCGCCGAGCGCGTAGATCGACGGCACGGCGGTCTGGAAGTACTCGTTGACCTCGATCGCGCCGTTCCAGGCACGCTTGACGCCGAGCGTGTCGAGCCCGAGCGAGGCCGAGTTCGGCGCGCGGCCGGTGGCGAACAGCACCTGGTCGGCCTCGATGCGCGTGCCGTCCTTCAGCGTGGCGATCAGCCCGTGCGCTGCCTTGTCGATCCGCTCGACGTCGGCATCGAAGCGCAGGTCGGTGCCCTTCTTGCGCATCTCGTCGGCCAGCGTCCTGCGCACGTCGATGTCGAAGCCGCGCAGGAACAAGGGCCCGCGATAGAGCTGGGTGACGTGCGAGCCGAGCCCGTGGAAGATGCCGGCGAACTCGACCGCGATGTAGCCGCCGCCGACGATCAGCACCCGCTTGGGCAAGTCGTCGAGGAAGAACGCCTCGTTCGAGGTGATGGCGAACTCGGCGCCTGGGATCTCGGGCACGACCGGCCAGCCGCCGACCGCGACCAGGATGTGCTTGGCGCTGACGCGCTTGCCCGCGACCTCGACATGGTTGGGGCCGGCGACGGTCGCGCGCGCCTCGAAGATGTCGACCTTGCTGTTTTCCAGGAGGCGCTTGTAGACGCCGTTGAGGCGCCCGATCTCCTTGTCCTTGTGGGCGATCAGCGTCTTCCAGTCGAACCGGTCGGGCGCGACCGTCCAGCCGTAGTTCGCGGCGTCCGCGAAGTCCTCGGAGAAGTGCGCGGCGTAGACCAGCAGCTTCTTCGGAATGCAGCCGACATTGACGCAGGTGCCGCCGAAATAGCGCTCCTCGGCGACGGCGACCTTGGCGCCATAGCCGGCCGCCATGCGCGCGGCGCGCACCCCGCCCGATCCCGCGCCGATCACGAAGAAGTCGTAGTCGTACTGGGCCATCTCGTCACACCGTCCTCTCATGCGAAGGGGGCGAGCGCGCCGCCCGCCCCCGCTCTGCGCGCCGCGCCTCGGCTAGAACCCGAGCCCGCCGACCAGCGCGTACTTCACCTCGAGGAACTCCTCGATGCCGTACTTGGAGCCCTCGCGGCCGATGCCGGATTCCTTGACGCCGCCGAACGGCACAACCTCGGACGAGATGATGCCCTCGTTGATGCCGATGATGCCGTACTCCAGCCCCTCCATCACCCGCCAGATGCGGCCGACGTCGCGGCTGTAGAAGTAGGAGGCGAGGCCGAACTCGGTATCATTCGCCATCTTCAGCGCCTCGGCCTCGGTCTTGAAGCGGTAGAGCGGCGCGACCGGGCCGAACGTCTCCTCGCGCGTCACCATCATCTCGGTGGTGACATTCGCGAGCACGGTCGGCTCGTAGAACGTGCCGCCAAGTCCGTGCCGCTTGCCGCCGACCACCACCTTGGCGCCCTTGGACAGCGCATCGGCCACATGCTCCTCGACCTTGTCGAGCCCGGCCTCGTCAATCAGCGGGCCCTGTTCGGTCTCGCCCTTGAGCCCGTCGCCGACGCGGAGCTTCTTCACCGCCTCGGCCAGCTTTTCCGCGAAGGCGTCGTACACGCCCTCCTGCACCAGGACGCGGTTGGCGCAGACGCACGTCTGGCCGGTGTTGCGGAACTTGGACGCGATCGCGCCCTTCACTGCGGCATCGAGGTCGGCGTCGTCGAACACAATGAACGGCGCGTTACCGCCGAGCTCGAGCGAGACCTTCTTCACCGTCGCGGCGCACTGTGCCATCAGCACCTTGCCGACCTCGGTCGACCCGGTGAAGGTGAGCTTGCGCACGATCGGGTTCGAGGTGAGTTCGCCGCCTACCGCCTTGGATGGGCCGGTGACGACCGAGAACACGCCCTTGGGCAGGCCCGCCCGCTCGGCGAGCTCGCAGAGCGCCAGCGCCGAGAACGGCGTCGCGGTCGCCGGCTTGCACACCATGGTGCAGCCGGCGGCGAGCGCCGGGCCCATCTTGCGGGTGATCATCGCCGACGGGAAGTTCCATGGCGTGATCGCGGCGCACACGCCGATCGGGTCCTTGGTCACCAGCACCCGCTTGTCGCGCGCGAACGTCGGGATGGTGTCGCCGTAGACGCGCTTACCTTCTTCCGCGAACCATTCGATGAACGAGGCGGCGTAGGCGATCTCGCCCTTCGAATTCGGCGAGGGGCTTGCCTTGCTCGGCGGTCATCAGCACGGCGAGGTCGTCGGCGCTCGCCATCATCAGGTCGGCGAGGGTGCGGAGGATCTTCGCCCGCTCCTTCGCCGTCATGGCGCGCCAGCCGGGCAGCGCGGCGTTCGCCGCCCCGATGGCGCGGCGGGTCTCATCGGCACCCATCTTCGGCACGGTGCCGATCACGTTGCCGGTGGCCGGGTTGGTGACGTCGATCGTCTCGTTCGAGCCGGCGCCGACCCACTGGCCGTCGATATAGCACTGCTCGCGGAACAGCTTCGCGTCCTTCAGCGGAACGCCGAGCGCGTCGAGGGGCATGGCTGTCTCCCGGATTGGATTCGTGGTAAATATACGGGCTATGAAGGCGTCGGACAAATTGTTCGCCGGCTCAATCCCGGCGCTATACGACCACTATCTCGGACCGCTTATCTTCGAACCTTATGCGGACGACTTGGCGGCGCGCGTCGGCGAATTGCGACCTGGGCGCATCCTGGAGACCGCCGCGGGCACGGGCGTCGTCACCCGCGCCCTGCGCCGAACCCTTCCCGTCGGGGTCGAGATCGTTGCGACCGACCTCAACCAGCCGATGCTCGATTTCGCCGCGGCGGCAAAGTCACTGGAGAACGTCATATGGCGGCAGGCCGATGCGCTGGCCCTGCCCTTCCCTGACGGGTCGTTCGATGCGGTCCTGTGCCAGTTCGGCATCATGTTCTTCCCCGACAAGCCTGCCGCCTACCGCGAGGCGCGGCGGGTGCTGCGGCCGGGCGGTATGTTTCTGTTCAGCGTTTGGGACCGCATCGAGGAAAATCATTTCACTCACGTCCTGACCGAGGCGGTCGCGGGGCAGTTTCCGGATGATCCGCCTCGCTTCCTCTCCCGGACCCCGCACGGCCATTGGGATAAGGCGGTGATCGAGCGCGACCTCGCGGTTGCTGGATTTAGCCTTTCCCTCTTCGAGACCGTCGCGAGGACAAGCCGCGCGGCCACGCCACGCGACCCGGCCGTGGGCTTGTGCCAGGGAACGCCCCTGCGCAATGAAATCGAGAGCCGCGCCCCCGGCCGGCTGGACGAAATGACGGACGTCGCCACCGCCGCGCTTGCCGCACGGTTCGGCTCTGGCCCGATCGAGGGCAAGATCCAGGCGATCGTCGTCGCGGCAGGCTGAGCCGTTCTAGGCCACGATGGCAGGCCCAGACTGGGCGAACAGCTTGCGGGCGAGGATGCGGCGCATGGCGGCCGCCGCCTTGTCGCCGTCGAGGTTGGCGAGGGCCGCCCGCGGGTCGGTGTCGATCATGCGCTGCTGGGCCTCGATGATGGCGATGTCCTCGCCGAAGGCCGTCATGTGGACGTCGCGAAGCCATGTCGTGATCGAATCGTCGTCGGCCGCCATCCAGCGCGCGACCGACCAGAGGTAATGCGTCGTCCGCTCCGTCTCCGGCACCAGGCTGTTGATCACCACGTGGTGCGGCGGGTCGAACGGCTCGTTCGAGCCCGCGGGGATGGCGCCGAGCCGGATGTGGATGTAGCCGGGCGGGCGGAAATCGGAATGCTGGGCGCGGTCGATATTGCCGGCGAACGCCCGGATGCGGCCGTGGATCGGCGCGGGCGCGACGTCGCGCATGATGCGCCGCGTGTGGACGCGGTCGCCCTCGGCCTCGACCTCCAGCGGGTTCTCCGCCATCCCCGGCCCGCCCAGCGTCGTCTTGTGGACGAACTGGACGTGGGTGAGGTCGAGCAGATTGTCCATCAGCAGCCGATGATCGGCCTTCACGTAGTGATAGCCGTGCAGCGCCACCCAGCCGGGCTGGTCGTTCTCGGGGAAGTCGGGGAGGAGGGATTCGTCCGGCGCGTCCTCGCCGATCCAGGCGAAGACCAGCGCGAACCGCTCAACCACCTTGTAGGCACGGGCACGGAAGCCGCGTGGGACCGATTTCTGGCTCGGGATCAGCGTGCAGGCGCCCGTTCCGTCGAAGCGCAGCCCGTGATAGCCGCACTGTATGTCGTCGCCCACCACCTCGCCCCACGAGAGCGGCGCCATCCGGTGCGGGCAGCGGTCGTCGAGCGCGGCCACGGTCCCGTCCGCGCGGCGGAACAGCACCAGCGGCCGGTCGCAGATCGTGCGCGCGAAGGGCTTGCGGCCGATCTCGGCCGCGGTCGCCACCGCATACCATTGGTTGGTCAGGAAAGGCTCGGTCATCTTCGTCTCCGCCGTCGCACCGCCGAGCCTAGCGCAGGTTTTAACGGGATCGAAGCCCTCATCCTTCGACAAGCTCAGGACGAGGATTCACTTTTCGGCCTCACGCTGAGCTTGTCGAAGGGCGAGGCCGACGCACAATGGCCGGCCCGTCCAACGCCCTACTCCACCGTCACCGACTTGGCGAGGTTGCGCGGCTGGTCGACGTCGGTGCCCTTGAGGACCGCCGTATGGTAGGCGAGGAGCTGCACCGGGATCGCGTAGAGGATCGGCGCGACGAACGGGTCGACGGCGGGCAGCTCGATGGTCGCGGCCGCCATGTTGCCGAGGCTTTCCACGCCGTGCGCGTCGGAGAGGAAGATGACCCGCCCGCCGCGCGCCACCACCTCCTGCATGTTTGAGGCGGTCTTGTCGAACAGCTCGTCCGACGGCGCGATCACGATCACGGGAACGGTCTCGTCGATCAGCGCGATCGGGCCGTGCTTCATCTCCCCCGCGGCGAAGCCTTCGGCGTGGATGTAGGAGATCTCCTTCAGCTTCAGCGCGCCCTCGAGCGCGATGGGAAAGCCCGTGCCGCGCCCGAGATAGATGACGTCGGTCGCGATCGCCACCTCTTCGGCGAGCGCGCGCAGCGCCTCGTCGTGCTTCAGCACGTCGGCGGCGCGCGCCGGCACCTCGATGAGCGCGGTCGAAAGCTCGGACTCGCGTTCGTCCGAGATCGCGCCGCGCGCCCGGCCGAGGGCGAGGGCGAAGCAGGCGAGCACGGTGAGCTGGGTGGTGAACGCCTTGGTCGAGGCGACGCCGATCTCCGGCCCGGCATAGGTCATCAGCGCGGCGTCGGCCTCGCGCGCCATGGTGGATTCGGCGACGTTGATCACGGCGACCGTCGCCTGCTTCTGCGACTTCGCGTAGCGCAACGCCGCCAGCGTGTCGGCCGTCTCGCCAGATTGCGAAATGAAGAGGGCGAGCCCGCCGGGCGCCATGTCGATGGCGCGGTAGCGGAACTCCGACGCCACGTCGATGTCGACCGGCACGCGGGCGATGCGCTCGATCCAGTACTTGGCGACCAGCCCCGCGTAATAGGACGTGCCGCAGGCGACGATGGTGACCTGCGTGACCTTGGCGAGGTCGATCGGCAGGTCGGGAAGCTGCACCGTGCGGGTGAAGGGGTTGAGCAGCGCGGTCAGCGTGTCGCCGATCACCGCCGGCTGCTCGTAGATCTCCTTCAGCATGAAGTGACGGTAGTTGCCCTTGCCGATCAGCGCGCCCGAGCTGGCGGTGGCGCGGATCGGCCGCTCGACAACGGCGCCCGAGGCATCGTGGATGACCGCGCCCGCGGGCGAGAGCTCGGCCCAGTCGCCCTCCTCCAGGTAGCTGATCGACTGGGTGAGCGGCGCCAGCGCCAGCGCGTCCGACCCGATGAACATCTCGCCGTCGCCGTAGCCGATGGCGAGCGGCGAGCCGCGCCTGGCCGCCATCATCAAATCGTTGCGACCGGTGAACACGATGCCGAGCGCGAACGCACCCTCGAGCCGGGCAAGCGTCCTGGCGGTCGCTTCGGCGGGCGTCGCCCCGGTCCGCAGGTACTCGGTCAGCAGATGGACCACCGCCTCGGTGTCGGTGTCGGTGTCGAACCTGTGGCCCTTCCGCTCGAGCTCGGCGCGCAGCGCGCGGAAATTCTCGATGATGCCGTTATGGACGACGGCCACCCGGTCGGAGGCGTGCGGATGGGCGTTCTTCTCGTTGGGCACGCCGTGGGTCGCCCAGCGCGTGTGGCCGATGCCGGTGGTGCCGGCCGCCGGTTTCGTCTTCAGCACGTTCTCGAGGTTGACGAGCTTGCCCTCGGCCCGGCGGCGCTCGATCGTGCCGTCGACCAGGGTCGCGATGCCGGCCGAGTCGTAGCCGCGATATTCCAGCCGCTTCAGCCCCTCGATCAGCAGGGGAGCGGCAGGATTCTTGCCGACGATGCCGATGATGCCGCACATCTCAGCCGGCCTTCTTCGACGAGCCGGACTGGGAGTCCTTCTCGGCCTTCTTGCGCGCCCGGTAGCGCACGGCCCAGCCCGCCCGCTCGACCTGGTCGGACCGCTCGACCGCGAGCGAGCCCGGCGCGACGTCGGCGGTGATGACCGAGCCAGCGCCGACGATGGCGCCGTCGCCGACCTTCACCGGCGCCACCAGCGCGGTGTTCGAGCCGATGAAGGCGCCCGCGCCGATGTCGGTGCGCGACTTGAAGTAGCCGTCGTAATTGCAGGTGATGGTGCCCGCCCCGATGTTCGCGCCCGCGCCCACCCGCGCGTCGCCGATATAGCTCAGATGGTTGGCCTTGGCGCCCGCTTCCAGAACCGCCTCCTTGACCTCGACGAAATTGCCGACATGCACGTCGCGCTCGAGCCGCGCGCCGGGACGCAGCCGCGCGAACGGGCCGACCAGCGCGCCCGGGCCGATGGCGGCGCCCTCGATATGGCAGAAGGCGCGGATCTCGACGTTGTCGGCGACCGTCACCGCCTTGCCGAAGACGACGTTGGGCCCGACCGTCACGTCGCGCCCGAACCGCGTGTCGCTGGAAAGATAGACCGTGTCGGGATCGGTCATGGTGACGCCCGCCGCCATCGCCGCCGCGCGCAGGCGGCGCTGCATGACGGACTCGGCGACGGCGAGGTCGGCGCGCGAATTGACGCCCATCACCTCGTCGGCGTCCTCGGCCTCGACCGTGACGCAGCGCCAGCCGGACGCGCGCGCCAAGCCGACAATGTCGGTCAGGTAGTATTCGCTCTTGGAATTGTCGTTGCCGATCCGGTCAAGCAGGTCGAACAGCCGCGCCCCGTCGATCGCCATGATGCCGGCGTTGCAGAGCCCGATCGCGCGCTCCTCCGCCGTGGCGTCGCGCGCCTCGACGATGCGCTCCAGCGTGCCGTCCGCCCCGCGCACCAGACGTCCGTAGGCTGCCGGGTCGGAGGGGCGGAAGCCGAGCACGGCGACCGCCGGATCGCCCGCGCCGCGCCGCGCCGCCACCATCCGCTCGATGGTCGCCGCAGTCAGCAGGGGCGTGTCGCCGAACAGCACGACCACGTCGCCCGCAAAGCCGGCAAGCGCCGCCCGCGCGGCGCGGACGGCATCGCCCGTGCCCTGCGGCGGGTCCTGGATCGCGGTGGCGGCGGGGGCGACCACCGCGGCGACCGTCTCCATCCCCTTGCCGATCACCACCACCTTGCGGTCGAACGAAAGCGCGTCGAGCGTCGCCAGGATGTGGCCGATCATCGGCCTTCCGGCGACCTCGTGCAGCACCTTGGGCCGCGCGGAGACCATGCGGGTGCCCTGGCCCGCGGCCAGGATGACGGCTGCCTTGGCTTGTGGGCTCATGCGGAATGCGGCCTCTGGCCCCCAACGGGGGACGTACGCGGGTTCGCCCCGATCATCCCCGGCAATCCCTTAAACCCTCGTGAAACTGCCACAGAGGCGGCCGGCTCGCCAGGGATTTCCCGCGGACAGGCGGGAGAGGGCGGCCGGTCCCGAGCCGGGCGCGGCCGGGTTCGAGCGGGCGCGGCCCGTTCCTTGACACCCCGCGCGGGGGCGACGTATATGGGCCGTCCTACGGAGCGGGCGCGTAGCTCAGCGGGAGAGCACACCCTTCACACGGGTGGGGTCGTAGGTTCAATCCCTACCGCGCCCACCATTTTTTTCCAGGCGCCTAGCTCGGAAGATGGCCCCACCATTTCGCTCCGGGGTAGCTTCCGGGGTAGCCTCGAAATTCTAGCTTTTGTTCCCCGCGCCGTCCTCCTGTGTGGGCATTCGCGCGTGACCTTTGCTATGGGTGAGAAGCACATACAGGGGGAATCAATGGCTTGGGATACGGGCCTAGACACTGGCAGTGTGGCATACGGCATCGCATCGGCGCCGGAGCTCCGCGTCAGGGTCATCGCCGGTCCCGGCACTGGCAAGTCCTTCGCCATGAAGCGCCGGGTCGCCCGCCTGCTCGAGTCGGGCGTGGCGCCGCAGGAGCTCCTCGCTGTTACCTTCACGCGCGTTGCCGCGGAGGACCTCCACCGGGAATTGCAGAAGCTCGGCGTACCGGGGTGCGAGGAGCTCGAGGGTCAGACCCTTCACAGCCTCGCCATGCGCATCCTCTCCCGCAAGCACGTCCTCGATGCCGTGGGGCGGACGCCCCGGTCGCTCAACACCTTCGAGACGAAGGCCTTGATCTGCGACATTGCGGAAGCCAGCGGCGGGAAGCGCCGCGCGAAGAAGCTGATTCAGGGATACACCTCTGCGTGGGCACAGACCCAAGGGGATGAGCCCGGTTTCCCCAACAACGACGAGGAGAAAGCATTTCAGGCCGCCCTCCTCGCCTGGCTCGAATTTCACGAAGGTATGCTGATCGGGGAGCTTATTCCGTACCTAGTCCGCTACCTCAAGGACAGTCCGGCGGCGGCCGAACGCGCCGAGTTCAAGCATCTCCTCGTTGACGAATATCAGGACCTCAACAAGGCTGAACAGACCGCGATTGCGTACCTCGGGGAGACGGCCGCAATCTGCGTCGTGGGCGATGATGACCAGTCGATCTACAGCTTCAAGTGCGCCCACCCTGACGGCATCCGAGAGTGGAAAGATCTCCAACAGGCTTGCGCCGACCTCGAGATGGCAGATTGCCACCGCTGCCCAACCACGGTAGTCGAGATGGCTAATGCACTCATCAACGTGAACACCAGCCGCGCGCCGCGCGCGCTCACGCCTCTGCCGGAGAAGGGCGCCGGCGAGGTAGCCATAGTGCAGGTGCCGTACCTCGACAACGAAGCGACATGGATCACGGCGAAGATCAAGAAGCTCATCGAGGAGGGCGTCCATCCCAGCGAAATAATCATCCTCGTGCAGCGCGCCGTCGCCGGGAAGCCGATCTTGAACGCCCTCAAGGGCGAGGGCATCCCGGCGAAGTCCTACTACGAAGAGAGCCAGCTCGATTCAGAGGCGGCGCAGGAGAGGTTCGCCACCTTCAAGCTGTATCTCGACAACGAGGACCGGGTGGCCTTGCGGTATCTGCTCGGCTCAGGTGGCAACGATTTTCGAGCGAACGCCTATGCGCGGGTCCGGCGGCATTGCGAAGCTAGCGGTGACAGCCCGTGGGTAGCAATGAACAAGATTTCGGACGGCACGCTTTCCATCCCCCACACCGTGCCGCTGCTGACACAGTTCAATACGATCAAGGAGGAGCTCAAGACGCTCGAAGCGGTGAAGGATGATCTCGGGACCTTTATTGATGTCCTCTTCCCGGACGCAGACCCCAACCTCTCGGAATTGCGCGAACTGGCGCTGGCGCAGAAGGAGGCAGCCGAGACGCCCAAGGAGCTCCTCTCGGGCATGATGCAGGAGATAACCCAGCCGGACATTCCGCCAACGGTCGAGGAGGTCCGGCTCATGAGCTTACACAAGAGCAAGGGCCTGACCTCTCCCTACGTGTTCATTGCCGGGTGTGTGGAAGGTATCCTACCGCCCTCTTTCGATGATGCACCATCAAAGGAGGCCAAGGACGCAGCGCTCGAGGAGGCCCGACGCCTGTTTTATGTCGGCGTCACGCGGGTTAAGGCCGACCCGGCGAATGGCCGGCCTGGGAGCCTCTTCATCACCTATGCCCAACAGATGCCGGCCAAGGACGCATACGGAGCAAACGTGGCCTTCAAGACGCGATCGGGCCCATTGGCGAACCTGCTGCCCAGCCGCTTCATCGGTGAGTTGGGCCCGGCAGCGCCCGCCCCGGTCAAGGGATAGCCAGTGATGAGTGGTTCGCAGCTCGATGTCGATTACGAGGGTATGGCGGACCGGCACGAGCTGTACGCGAATTACGGCATTGGGAAGAGGCGGGTCAGCTCTTCGACGCCGAGCTGACCCGCTTTCGAGCCCGGGGCCGTCACCGGCACCAATTCGCCGTTATCGAGGACGCCTTCAGGCGTTGGCGCCCATCGCGTCCAGCTCCTCCTGCCGAAGGGCTTGCGGGTCGGGCGTGCCGAACGGTGTCGTGGGCTTCCCGACGGCCAGCGATTTCAGCTCGCGCGTCCAGAGCTTGCGAAGCTGGATCACCGCGGCGTCCGAGGTCCCCAGCCGTTCCCGCGAGCGGTCCACGATCTTCCCTTGTCCGCAGATCGCCACCCCGTCCTGGATGCGGATGAGGTTCGGGTGCCGGGCGACGTCCTGCCAGCCCTTGCGGCCGGCAACGATGGCCTCGATCTCCTCGTCGATCGGCGTGCCCTCCGGGCGCTCCTTTCTCTTCGTGTGGTAGACCATGATGAGAACGTGGAGATGGCTCTCGTCGTCGATCGGCACGTACCAGAAGAGCGCCTTGAACCAGAACGGCTTGTCGTCGCGCGCCGAGCGCAGCGGGTGGGCCAGGTAGCACTGGTTCGGCATGATGAAGTGAATCTGGTCGGTCTTCTCTCCGCGCTGCTGGAATTGCGTCATCCCGAACGGCGTTTCCTCCGCCCACGTCTTGGTGGGGATGAATGGCCGCGCCGCCGTGTTCACCAGATGATCGCGATGGGAGAAGTTCACATGGACGTCGTCCATGATGTTCTCCGCGCTCTGAAACCAGTTGCACGGGATCATTTCGATTGACGGGGAGACGGTCCATCCCTCGCGCGCGCCGTCCTCCAGCCCGGGCAGCGGGCGGAAGGCGGGCGCATCGCCTTCGCCGAAATAGGCGAAGACGAGGCCGTGCGCCTCGTGCGTGGGATAGGAGGCGATTTTCGGCACCTTGTGGCAGAACGGCTTCGCCTCGGCCGGCTGCTCGACGCATGCTCCGGACTCGTCGAAGCGCCAGCCGTGATACCGGCAGCGAACGGTTTCCCCTTCGATCCAGCCCGTGTTCAAGACGCTCAGGCGATGCGGGCACTCGTTGGTCATGACGTGGACCGCACCGCTTTCGCCGCGGTAGAGCGCCAGGTCCTCGCCCAGGATCCGGATCGGGACGATCGCCCCCTGCGCGAGCTTGTCGGAGACATAGATGGGTTGCCAGTAGCGGCGAAGGTAGCGCCCGGCCGGCGTGCCCGGGCCCGTGTGCACGAAGTCCTGTTCGACGATACGGCCAGGCCGGGCTTTCGAATCGAGGGACGTCGCCATTTTCCACCTCCGTCAGACTGTGTCGCGCGTGTCGCGCCCTGCGCCGATGCCACCGTCGCAACGACCACGGGTCGCGGCTGCCTGCTTACCATGGCTTTCGTCCCGACCTCCAGGTCCGTGAATCGGCGAGCATTCGGCCCGTGGCCGCCACGCCCCGTTCGCAGATGGCGCGCCGTGCGCCTTGACCGGCGGGTCCGGCTGCTCAAGCATGCGGGCGGAGCCAAGGGGAGGACGATCATGGAGCCGTTGCCGGCGGGGGCCAATTTCAAGCGCGCCAAGATGCTGTGGGAGATCGGGCTGCACATCGCCGGCGATCCCGCCATCCCCTATGGCGGCAACCGCGACATGTGCATCACCGTCGGCTCGGGCGGCCAGGCCGAGTTCCGCCCGTCGCTGAAGATCGCCAGCGGCTCGGCGATCATGGCGCACGACGTGGTCGCCGGGAACGTCGACATGGCGTTCGTCAACCCGTCGGGCCTGTTGACCCAGGCCTATCGCGGGGTCGGGCTGTTCGAGGCGCCGCTGCCCGTCCGCATCGTCGCCAACTACCCGTCCTGGGACCAGTTCGCGATCGTCGCCCACAAGCGCACCGGGCTCGCGTCGATCCAGGACATCAAGGATGCCAAGTACCCGCTGAAGATCTCGGTGCGCGAGGACCCGACGCACTCGTCGTTGGTGCTGATCGACCAGATCTTCCGGTTCTACGGGTTCGGCCTTAAGGACCTCGTCGGCTGGGGCGGCGCGCTGATGCTGACCGGCTCGCCCATGCACGAGGAGAAGCGGATGCGCCCGATCCGCGAGGGAACGCTCGACGCCGTGGCCGACGAGGCGCTCACCGTCTGGTTCGACGCGGCCCTCGCCGCCGACTACGTGCCGCTCGAATTCTCCGCCGCGTGCTTCGACGCGGTCTGCAAGCTGGGCTGGCGGCGGGTCGAGGTCGGGCCGGGCCGGGGCTACAAGAACCTCGCGCGCACCTACGCCTGCTTCGATTTCAGCGGCTGGCCGATCTACACCCGCGCCGCGATGCCGGACGACGTCGTCTACAAGGTGTGCGACGCCATCGCCGCGCGCGCGAACGAGATCCCGTGGGAGGACCGCAGCTGGGCCGGCATCGCGCAGCCCTTCACCGAGACGGAGGCGACGCCGATGGACGTGCCGCTGCACCCAGGGACGGAACGCTGGCTGAAGGACAACGCCGGCCGGCCGTAGCCGCCGCCGCGCCGTTCAGGGCCCCGCCCAGCCCATCGTGTGGGGCAGGATCAGGGCGATCGGCGGAATGAAGGTGATGATCGAGAGGCGCACGATGTCGGCGCAGATGAACGGCATCACGCCGCGGAAGATGTTCGCCAGCCCGATGTCGTTCACCATGTTGTTCATGATGAAGCAGATCATGCCGACGGGCGGCGAGATCAGCCCGATCTCGGCCGTCATCACGATCAGCACGCCGAACCAGATCGGATCGAAGCCCAGGTGGATCACCACCGGGTAGAAGATCGGGATGGTGAGCAGGATCACCGACAGCCCGTCCACGAACATCCCCGCCAGGATGTAGAAGAGCATGATCAGCACGATCAGCCCGACCGGGCTCAGCGGCAGGCTGGTCAGGAACGCGCTCAGGAGCTGCGACGCCTGGGTGACGGCCAGGAAATACTGGAACAGGAAGGCCGCCATCAGCACGAAGAAGATCGAGGCCGAGGTGCGCAGCAATTCGATCAGGCAGTTGACGATCACCTTCCAGGGCAGCCGGCCGCGCGCGACGCCGATGGCCAGCGCGCCGATCACGCCGAGCCCCGCCGCCTCGGTCACGGTCACGACGCCGCCATAGATGCTGCCGATCACCAGCACGAACAGCAGCAGCGTCGCCCACACGTCCTTCAGGCTGTCCCACCGCTCGGTGCGGTCGGCGCGCCCGGCCCGCGGCATGGTCTGGGGCTTCAGCCGGTAGACGACCTGGATCACGGTGCAATAGAGCACGATGGTGACGATGCCCGGCAGCACGCCGGCGATGAACAGGGTCGCCACGTCGTTCTCGGTGAGGATCGCGTAGAGAATGAACATCACCGAGGGCGGGATGAGGATGCCGAGCGTGCCGCCGGCCGCG
Source organism: uncultured Alphaproteobacteria bacterium (assembly GCA_963775315.1). GTDB lineage: Bacteria > Pseudomonadota > Alphaproteobacteria > MPNO01 > DASWLB01 > CAWGHZ01. The sequence goes on from CAVZIN010000009.1 coordinate 251,191, forward strand.
ATGACGCCCGCCGAGAAGCCGGGCTCGTAGCCGATGCGGCGCATCTCGGGCAGCGCCACGGTCGTCATCGCCGCGGCCGAGGCGACCGACGAGCCGTTGATCGCGGCGAACCCGCCGCAGGCGAGGATGGTCGCCATCGCCATGCCGCCCGGCAGATGGCCGATCCAGGCGTTGGCGGCGCGGAACAGCTCGCGGCTCATCCCCGAGGCGGAGACCAAAGTCCCCATCAGGATGAACATCGGGATGACGCTGAAGTTGAAGTTGGTGAGGGTGCGGATCGGCGAATCGACCAGGATGCCGAGCGCCGCCTGGGGATCGACCAGGTAGCCGAACCCGACCACCGCGACGCTGCCCAGCACCACGGCGATCGGCACGCGCATGAACATCAGCAGCAGGACGACCGAGCAGCCGACGATCGCGACCAGCGTCGGCTCATCCATGGCTGGTGCCCACCGTTTCGTGCCGCACCACCACCTGCCACCAGCGGATGGCGGTGGTGATGACGGTCGCGAGGATGCCGAGCGCGGCGAACGAGTAGCCGATCCAGAGCGGCAGCGCGAGCTCTTCCGACTTCTCGCCCGCCGCCATGATGTCGAACACCTTGTAGGTGATCGCGTAGCCGAACGCCGTGAGGAACAGGAGGTTCAGCGTGAACGCCACCACGTCGCACACGCGGCGCAGCCGGTCCGATCCGAACACGTAGACGATGTCGACCGCGATGTGCCGGTCGGCATAAGCCGCCGTCGCGATGCCCCAGCAGATGGCGACGCCCTGCAGGGTCTGCCCGATGATGAACCCGTCGGGGATATGGCTGCGGAACATATAGCGCAGCATCGCCTCGACGAAGGTGATGACCGCGAGCACGCCGATGAAATAGGCGGCGACCCGCTCGATGAGCGTAACGGTCTTGTTCACGCTGCTGCGCCTCCCCGGAACGCGGCCGCCCGCCGGGCGCGAGGCCCGGCGGACGCAGTCCCGCTGGCTATTCGAACAGCGCGTCGTTCTTCTTGAGGGCCGCCTTCACGCCGGCCATGACCTTGTCGGGATCGTAGCCGGCCTGCTTCACCTCCATGGCCCAGTGGGCATAGACCGGCTTCGCCGCGTCGCGCCAAAGCTGCTTCTGCGCCGGCGTGATCTCGGTCCAGACATGGCCCTTGAGGTTGCGCGCCACCTTGTCGAGCGCCACCTCCTGCCGGTACCAGTAGCCATAGACCTTGGCCGACCATTCCGGCGTGCAATGGTCGTCGATCACCTTCTTCTGGTCGGCGGACATGCGGTCGTACATGCGCTTGTTGATGTTGTCGGTGAAGGTCGACACGTACAGCGGGATGTCGAGAGAGTACTTGGTCACCTCGCCGAAATTGAAGGTCGAGTGCGGGGCGATGCCGTCGTCGGTCACCATGATGCCGTCGGTGATGCCCTTGGCGAGCGTGTCCTTCGCCTCCATGATCGGCACCTGCACCGAGTTGCCGCCGATGTCGGTGATAAGGCGCGCGGTCGTCTCGTTCGCGGTGCGGATGTTCAGCCCCCTCACGTCGGCCGGCACGCGCACCTGCTTCTTGGAGGTGTGCAGCGTCGCCAAATGGTGCGTGAACACGTGGCAGACGATCTCGTCCTTCATCTCCTTCTTGGCGTAGGGCGGATACCACTCGGTCAGCGCCTTGGCCGCGCCCAGCGCGTCCTTGATCATGAAGGGCAGGTCGGAGACGCCGATCACCGGGAACCGGCCGGGCGTGTAGCCCGGGTTGATCAGGCCGAAATCGGCGATGCCGCGCTTGACCATGTCGTACTCGTCCTTGCCCGAGCCGAGCTGGCTGGACGGGTACAGCTTGAACTTGATTGTGCCGTGCGACGCCTTCTCGACCAACTCGCCCCATTCCTTGTAGCCGGGGGTCAGCTCGTGGGTCGGCGGGACCCAGTAGCTCAGCTTGATGGTGAAGTCTTCGGCCGTCGCCGCACCCGCGGCGAGGCCCATCGCAAGCGCCGCAGCGGCGGCGCCAAGCAGAACGCGCTTCATCCGTAATCCTCCCTGTTGAACCCTTCGGCCGCTGGCATCGGCCTGTCATTGGGGTCGATCTTAGATCATGTCAGACGGATTGGAAACCGTCCGCGCCCGCCGGACGGGGGGCGCGACCTCTCGCCTCGGGCGCGCCGATGTGGGAACATCGCGCCCATGCGACGCCTGACCCGCAATGCGCTCTCGCTCGGCCTGTTCGGGGCCAACTGCTCCGGCGGGCTCGCCACCTCGACCTTCCCGGACCGCTGGGAGGCGAGCTGGGAGAACAACCTCGCCCTCGCCTGCATGGCCGACGAGGCCGGGCTCGACTTCTTGCTGCCGCTCGGCCGCTGGAAGGGCTACGGCGGCGAGACCGACCATAACGGGTCGAGCTTCGAGACGCTGACCTGGGCGGCCGGTCTGCTCGCCGCCACCCGCCGGATCATGGCGTTCGGCACGGTGCACGTCACCGCGATCAACCCCGTGGTCGCGGCGAAGCAGATGGTCACCTGCGACCATATCGGCCAGGGCCGGTTCGGCCTCAACATCGTGTGCGGCTGGTACCAGGACGAGTTCGACATGCTCGGCGTCGACCTCGGCACGCACGACGACCGCTACGTGCTGGGCCAGGAATGGGTCGACATCGTCACGCGCTGCTGGAGCGTCGACGGCCCGTTCGATTATGACGGCCGCTTCTTCAGGCTGAAAAAGACGGTCATGCGCCCGAAGCCGTGGGGCGGCGAGCGGCCGATGCTGGTGTCGGCCGGAAGCTCGCCCGACGGGCGCAGCTTCGCGGCGCGCAACGCCGACATGATGTTCACCGCCATCCGCACCGACGAGGGCGAGGTGGCCGCCCGCGTCGCCGAGCTCAAGGGCGCCGCCGCCGCGTTCGGCCGCGAGATCGGCGTGTTCACCAACGTCTACGTCGTCTGCCGCCCGACCGCGAAGGAGGCCGACGAATACCACCACTGGTACGCCGTCGAGCATGCCGACCGCGCGGCGGTGGAGACGATGGTGGTCGAGCGCGGGCTCGACCGCGAGAACGTGCCCGACGCGACGCGGCGGGCCTTTCGCGTCCGCGCGGGCGGCGGCAACGGCGCCTGGCCGATCGTGGGCGATCCCGACATGGTCGCGGACCAGATGGCGCGCCTCGCCGGCTGCGGCGTTTCCGCGCTCGCCATGGGATTCGCCAACTACCTCGACCATGTGCCCTATTTCCGCGACGAGGTGCTGCCCCGCCTCGAGCGGATGGGATTGCGGGTACCAAAAAAGCATTGATCGGCAACTTGGAAATCTCATGCTGAAATATCAAGACATATTTGTGCCAGGTGGTTTCCCCCAACACACCTACAATCCACGCGCCCAACTCAACCTTGAAGAACGCATCGAAGAAGCAAAGAACAACTTGTGCAAATTGGTAACCGTTACCGGACATACAAAATCTGGCAAAACCATTCTTGTAAGCAAAGTTCTTCCGCGTCAAGACAGCATATGGATTGATGGGGGAGCGGTCTCTTCGGAAGATGACTTTTGGCATATCATATTAGATGAACTAGAGCTATTTCAGACCGTATCGAACGGCGAAGCGGACGAGACGAACGAGTCACTTTCAGGGGAGGTTTCGGGCGGATTGAACGTCGCCTTCGCGAAGGGCGGCGGCCGAATTTCAGGAACTACCGGCAGCGCAAGAAATTCAGCCATCCAAAGAACTCGGGCAGTGTCATCACGCGTTGCTGCACTCCGTGGACTTAGGGAACAAAAAGTCCCCTTGGTTGTGGATGACTTTCATTACCTTCCCAAGCAGCTTCAAGGGAGCGTGATCCGAGCACTAAAGCCTCTAATATTTGAAGGCTTGCCAGTCGTAATTATCGCGATTCCCCACCGTCGCTATGATGCTATGAAGGTTGAAAGAGAAATGACGGGCCGGATTCTTTCAATTGAAATTCCTACGTGGGACGCCGAAGAGCTTGAATTTATCCCGAGGACTGGATTTGCTTTATTAAAATATAATTGCGACGACACGATGTCGGCTCGATTAGCAGATGAAGCCATCGGGAGCCCGCATCTGATGCAAGATTTTTGTCGAGGAATTTGCCGAAGCAGGAATATTGAGCCCGCACAAACTTATATTCGGCTCCAACTTGATGCGAATGAGATCAGGACCATTTACAAAGACGTGGCAGATAGCATTGGCCGGCCAATCTTTGAAAAGTTGGCACGTGGTCCGCGTCAGAGAACCGACCGAGTGCCAAGGGAGTTGGCAGACGGCGGTATCGTCGACATTTATCAATTGATACTCCATGCGATGGCTCGAATGCGACCGGATCTTGAAAGTCTGGAGTACGAAGATCTTAGAGCTGCCATTCGAGATGTGTCAGCAGATCAAAAAATTCCGCAACTTCAGGAGGTCGCGAGAGTTCTAAAACATATGTCGGAGGTTGCAGCAAAGGACGAAAGCTCCACGCCGGTGATCGATTTTGATGAGTCGGAAAGGGTTTTGCACGTGACCGATCCATTTTTTGCATTCTTTTTGAGATGGGGAAATCTCGATTAGCATTCTTATGACAAAGAATCACAACCGCATCGTGATCGTCGGCGGCGGGCCGGTCGGGCTGACCGCCGCCTATCTGCTGGCGCAGCAGGACGTGCCGGTGACGGTGATCGAGCGCGAGGCGAAGCCGCTGGTCGATTACCGCGCCTCCACCTTCCACGCGGCGACGCTCGACGTGCTTGAGGAGTCGGGGATTTCCGAGGCGCTGGTGGGGATGGGCATCCCCTGTCCCGTCGTGCAGTACCGCGACTGGCAGGCCGGCAGGATCGCCGAGTTCGACCATGCGGTGCTGGCCGGCGACACGCGCCACCCCTATCGCCTCCAGTGCGAGCAGTACAAGCTGGTGCAATGGCTGCACGCGCGCCTCTCCGCCATGCCGGGGGTGGAACTGCTCTACGGCCACGCCCTCGCCGCGCTGGCGCAGGACGACGACAAGGTGACGCTCGCCCTCGACGGGCCGGACGGGAAGCGCACGCTTTCCGCCGACTGGCTGATCGGCGCCGACGGCGGCCGGTCCACGGTGCGCAAGTCGCTCGGGATCGAATTCCCCGGCTACACCTATCCGGAGCGCATCCTGGTGATCGGCACGACGACCGATTTCCGCCAGATTTTCCCCGAGATCGCCAACGTCAACTACGTGACAGACCCGGTCTATTACGGCCACATATTGCGCATCCCCGACCTGTGGCGCATGTCGACCCCGGTCTATGACGAAATGTCGGACGAGGAGGCCAAGTCGGACGCGGAGATCGAGAAGCGCCTCGCCGCCCTGATGCCGGGCGTCGCCTTTCCCGAGATCCCGGTGAAGGCGGTCTACACCGTCCATCAGCGGGTCGCCGGCCAGTACCGCAAGGGGCGCGCCTTCCTCGCCGGCGACGCGGCGCATCTCAACAACCCGAAGGGCGGGATGGGGATGAACGGCGGGCTGCACGACGCGCTCGACCTCACCGCGCGTCTCGCCCGGCTGTGGCACGGAAGGGCCGACCCGCGCACGCTCGACGAATACGAGGCGAAGCGCCGGCCGGAGGCCATCGACGACATCCACCGCCAGACCGAGCGCAACGTGAAGGCGCTGAAGGAGACCGACCAGGACGCGCGCGCGGCGCAGTTCGCCCGCTGGCGCCGGATGGAATCGGACCCCGGGGCGCAGCGCGCCATGCTGCTCGAGACCTCGATGATCGCCTCGCTGCGCCGGGCCGGGATGCTGCCCCCCGGCTAAGGCGCGTCTGAGGCGCGCGCGCCCTTGCGATTAGGCTTAAATTCTGCTATAAGGTACTTCGTCCTGAGGGGCGCGACGGGGGCCGACCCCCATTTTTGGGCCGGCTTCAGGCGACATGCCTGCGACTTCAATGACTTGCGAGGCGACAAAGGCGACATCGGAGGGTCTTGAGGCGACGTCGAGGCGACATCGGGGCGACACGGTCGCTCCGCCGCCGCCCGCGGGCTACCGGTCGGACTTGCCGCCCCGGGCGAAGACGGTGAGGCTGACCACGATGCCGCGCAGCGTGCGCACCTCCTGGTCGGTCAGCGCGGCGCGCGAGAAGATGTTGCGGATGTTCCGCACCATGCGCGGCCGCTTCTCGACCGGGCGGAGGAAGCCCGCCTTGTCGAGCTCGCCCTCCAGATGGTCGAACAGGCCCTGCAGCTCCTCGCGCGTGGCGGGCACGGCGCCCTTCCGCGTGCGGCGCACCGCGTCGGCGTCCGCCGCGATCTGGTACCACTCGTAGCCGATCAGCAGCACCGCCTGGGCGAGGTTGAGCGAGGCGTGCGCCGGGTTGGCCGGCACGGTCACGATGGCGTCGGCCATCGCCACGTCCTCGTTGTCGAGCCCCGACCGCTCGCGCCCGAACAGCAGCCCGGCGCGCAGCTCGCGTGCCGCGCCCTCGCGCATCTCCGCCGCCAGCTCCCTCGGCGTCAGGCACGGCTTCACCATGTCCCGCGACCGGGCCGTGGTGGCGTAGAGCCGGTTGAGGTCGGCGGTGGCCTCGGCGGTGGTCGTGAAAACCTTCGCCGCGTGCAGGATCGATTCCGCGCCCGAGGCGGTGTTGATCGCCTTGTGGTTCGGCCAGTCGCCGCGCGGGCGCACGAGGCGGAGCTCGGACAGGTTGAAGTTCATCATGGCGCGGGCGCAGGCGCCGATGTTCTCGCCGAGCTGCGGATCGACCAGCACGACGACCGGCGCGCGCGGGTCCGCGACGGCCTCTCCCTTCCGGGTACGGTTCGTGCCGGCCATCGCGTGCGCCCCGCTCAGATCGGGTTCACGTTATCGCGGAACAGCTTGTAGACGAGGCTGTCGTTGAGCGCGTTGTACGAGGCGTCGATCACGTTGGCCGAGACGCCGACGGTGCGCCAGCGCGCGCCGTTGCCGTCGGCGCTCTCGATCATGACGCGCGTCACCGCGCCCGATCCCGCCTCGGGGGTCAGGATGCGCACCTTGTAGTCGACGAGCCGGAGCGCGGCGAGGCCGGGATAGACCGGCGACAGCGCCTTCCGGATCGCGCCGTCGAGCGCGTTGACCGGCCCGTTGCCCTCGGCGACGGTCATGATCCGCTGATTGCCGACGTCGACCTTGATCGTCGCCTCGCTGAGCGTGATCAGTTCGCCGCGCGCGTTCCAGCGCCGCTCGTCCATCACCCGGAAGCTGGCCAGGCGGAAATACTCGGGCACCTCGCCGAAACTGCGCCGCGCCAGAAGCTCGAAGCTCGCCTCCGCGCCGTCATAGGTGTAGCCCTCGTGCTCGCGCGTCTTCACAAGGTCGAGCAGTTCCGGCACCTTCGGGTCGGCCGCGTCGATGTCGAGCCCGATCTCGCGGAAGCGCGCCAGGATGTTCGACCGCCCGGCCTGGTCCGACACCACGATGTGGCGCGCGTTGCCCACCACGTCAGGCGGGATGTGCTCGTAGGTGGTCGGGTCCTTCTCGATCGCCGAGACGTGCAGCCCGCCCTTGTGCGCGAAGGCGGACTCACCGACATAGGCGGCGTTCCGCGCGTGCGGCCGGTTCAGACGCTCGTCCAGCATGCGCGAAGTGGCGGTGAGGTGGGCGAGGTCCTGGCGCGAAAGGCCCGTCTCGTAGCCCATCTTGAGGATCAGCGACGGGATGATCGAGATCAGGTTGGCGTTGCCGCAGCGCTCGCCCAGCCCGTTGAGCGTGCCCTGCACCTGGCGCGCGCCGGCGCGCACGGCGGCGAGCGAATTGGCCACCGCGTTCTCTGTGTCGTCGTGGCAGTGGATGCCGAGATGATCGCCGGGCACCGCTTTCGCCACCGCGCCGACGATCTTTTCGATCTCGTCGGGCAGCGTGCCGCCGTTGGTGTCGCACAGCACCACCCAGCGCGCGCCCGCCTCGTACGCCGCCGTCACGCATTCGAGCGCGTAGTCCGGGTTCGCCTTGTAGCCGTCGAAGAAATGCTCGGCGTCGAACATCGCCTCGCGCCCGCGCGCGACGATCTGGGCGATCGAATCGCGGATCATCGCCACGTTCTCGTCGCGCCCGATGCCGAGCGCCACGTCGACATGGAAGTCCCAGGTCTTGCCGACCAGGCAGACGCACGGCGCGTCGGTGTCGAGCAGCGCGGCGAGGCCGGGATCGTTCGCCGCCGACCGGCCGGACCGGCGCGTCATGCCGAACGCGGCGAGCTTCGCGCGGGCGAGCTGCGGCGGCTTGGCGAAGAAGGCGTCGTCGGTCGGGTTGGCGCCGGGCCAGCCGCCCTCGACATAGTCGATGCCGAGCCGGTCGAGCGCCTGGGCGATCGCCACCTTGTCGGCCGCGGAGAAATCCACGCCCTGGGTCTGCGCCCCGTCGCGCAGGGTCGAGTCGTAGAGATAGACCCGGTCGGTCATGGCGTCGGCGCCGCCCTAGCATTGTTCGTCATGGCCGGGCTCGTCCCGGCCATCCACGGACGTGGCGCGTCTGCGCCCAAAAGAAAGCTCGTGGATGCCCGGAACAAGTCCGGGCATGACGATTTATATGTGTCGGGACCTCGCACAACAACCGTCACTTCCGCTTCCAGTCGGTCGCGTCGCCCGCCCGATCCTCGAGCGCGATGCCGCGCGCGTCGAGCTCGGCCCGGATGCGGTCGGCCTCGGCGAAGTCGCGCGCCTTGCGGGCTTCGGCCCGGCGGGCAATCAGCGCCTCGATCTCCGCCGCGTCGTCGGCGCCTGCCCCGCCCTTGAACCAGGATTCGGAATCCTGCTGGAGCAGACCCAGCGGCGCGCCCGCCGCCCGGCTCGGCGCCGAATGCAGCGCGGCGATGGCGAGCGAGGTATTGAGGTCGTCGGTCAGCGCGTCCGCCACCGCCTCGTCCGAGCCGCCGCGTGAGACTGCGCGGTACAGCCCGTCCAGCTCGGCCTTCGCCTCGCGCAGCGCGTCGCGGCTGAAGTTGAGCGGCGCGCGGTAGTGCGTCTTGAGCAGCACGAGGCGGATCGCCTCGCCGGGCCAGCCTTCGTCGAGGAGCTGTCGCACGGTGTAGAAATTGCCGAGCGATTTCGACATCTTCTCGCCCTCGACCATCACGTGGCCGTTGTGCATCCAGTACCGCACGAAGGGCGTGTGCGCGTCCTCGTGGGCGCAGACGGACTGGGCGATCTCGTTCTCGTGGTGCGGGAAGATCAGATCCTGGCCGCCGCCATGGATGTCGATCGGCAGCGGGCCGAGATGCTTCTCGACCATCGCGGAGCATTCGAGGTGCCAGCCCGGCCGGCCGCGGCCCCACGGGCTGTCCCATCCCGGCTGGTCCGGCGTGGACGGCTTCCACAGCACGAAGTCGGCGCCGTCGCGCTTGTAGGGCGCGACCTCGACGCGGGCGCCGGCGATCAGCTCGTCCCGCGAATGGCGCGAGAGGCGGCCATAGCTCGGCATGGTCGCGACCTCGAACAGCACGTGCCCGTCGGCGGCGTAGGCGTGGCCCGAGGCGATCAGCTTCTCGATCAGCGCGATCATCTCGGCGATGGTCGCGGTTGCGCGCGGCTCGATGTCGGGCGGGAGCGCGCCGAGCGCCGCCATGTCCTCGTGGAAGGCGTGCTCGGTGCGCGCGGTCAGCGCCGAGATGTCCTCGCCCTTGGCGCGCGCGGCGTCGATGATCTTGTCGTCGATGTCGGTGATGTTGCGCGCGTAGGTGACGCGCGGGTAGAGCCGCTTCAACAGGCGGTAGAGCACGTCGAACACCACCACCGGCCGCGCGTTGCCGACATGGGCGAGGTCGTAGACCGTCGGCCCGCAGACATACATGCGCACGTGCTGCGGATCGGCGGGGACGAACTCGTCCTTCGTTCGGGTCATCGTGTTGGTGAGGCGAAGCGCCATGTCAGCCCTCGCGCCCGGCGAGGCGGGCGGCGGCGCGCTCGCGCCCGATCAGCGGCAGCAGCGCCTTCATCTCCGGGCCTTGCTCGCGCCCGGTGAGGGCAAGCCGCAGCGGATGGTAGAGCGCGCGCCCCTTGCGCCCCGTTTCGGCCGCGACCGCCTTGGTCCAAGCCGGCCAGGTGAATTCGTCCCACGGCGCCGGCGGCAGCAGCCGGGCCGCCGCCTCGGTCACCGCCGCGTCCTCGACGGCGGGCCGCACAAGGCCGCGCGCCACCTGCCACCAGTCGCGCGCATCCTCGATCCGGTCGAGGTTGGCCCGGATCGCGTCCCAGAACGGCGCGTCGGCCTCGATGCCGAGCGTCGCGAGCCGGTCGGCCACCCGGTCGTAGGGGAGCGCGCGCAGATGCTTCGCCGACAGCGACGCCAGATCGCGCGCATCGAAGCGCGGCGGGGCGCGGCCGAACGAAGCGAAGTCGAACTCGGCGGCGAGCGCGTCGAGGTCGGGCGCGTCCTCGATCGGGTGCGACGTGCCGAGCCGAGCGAGGTAGGACGCCAGCGCCATCGGCTCGATCCCGGCCGCGCGCAGCGCCGCGAGGCTGGCAAGCCCGTCCGGACCGTCGCGCTTCGACAGCGGCTTGCCGTCCGCGCCCGCGAGCAGCGACAGGTGCGCAAACCCTATGGCGCCGGCATCCCCGCCCAGCGCCTCGACGATCTGGAGCTGCGGGACGGTGTTGGCGACGTGATCCTCGCCGCGCACGACAAGGCCGATGGCGAGATCGAGATCGTCAACCGCCGACGCGAACAGATAAAGGAAGGCGCCGTCGGCGCGCCGCACCACCGGGTCCGACAGATGGCGCGACTCCATCGCGACCGGGCCGCGCACCAGGTCGTTCCACGCGGTCCGGCCGTCGACCAGGCGGAAGCGCCAGTGCGGCACGCGCCCCGCCCCCTCCAGCGCCGCCCGCTCGGCGTCGGTCAGATGGAGCGCCTGACGGTCGTAGATCGGCGGCAGGCCGCGCTTGGCGAGGGCGATACGCTTCGCCGCCAGCTCGTCCTCGGTCTCGTAGCAGGGGTAGGCGCGGCCGGCGGCGCGCAGCAGATCGAATGCCGCCTCGTAGCGCGCGAGCCGGTCGGACTGGCGGTGCGTCTCGCCCCAGTCGAGCCCGAGCCAGGCGAGATCGTCGCGGATCGCCGTCTCGAATTCGGGCCGCGACCGGGCGCGGTCGGTGTCGTCGATGCGGAGCACGAACGTTCCGCCCGCCTTGCGCGCCGCCAGAAAATTGACCAGCGCCACGCGGGCGTTGCCGACGTGCAGGAGCCCGGTCGGCGACGGCGCGAACCGGACCCGCATGGCGGCGTCCCCGCTCATTTCGAGCCCTTGAACGCGTTGGTGATGGGATAACGCCGGTCGCGGCCGAACGACCGGGCAGTGATCTTGACGCCGGGCGGGGCCTGGCGGCGCTTGTACTCGGCGTTCTCCAGCATGCGCCAGACGCGGGCGACCAGCGCCTCGTCGTACCCGTCGGCGGCGATCTCGGCGATGCCCATGTCGCGCTCGTTGAGGCGCGAGAGGATGGCGTCGAGCACCGGATAGGGCGGCAGCGTGTCCTCGTCCTTCTGGTCGGGGCGAAGCTCGGCCGACGGCGGCTTGCTGATGACGCGCGCGGGCATGACGGGACCGGCCGGTCCCTTGGCGCCGTCCGGCCGGGTGGCGTTGCGCCAGCGGGCGCATTCGAACACCGTCGTCTTGTAGACGTCCTTCAGCACCGAGTAGCCGCCGCACATATCGCCATACAGCGTCGAGTAGCCGGCCGACATCTCGGACTTGTTGCCGGTCGACAGCACCATCCAGCCGAACTTGTTGGAGAGCGCCATCAGCGTGATGGCGCGGGCGCGCGCCTGGATGTTCTCCTCGGTGATGTCGGGCGCGAGACCGGTGAAGGACGGCGCCAGCATCGAGTTCGAACGCCTTCATCGCCGGCCCGATCGGGATGGTGTCGAGCCGGATGCCGAGAAGCCGCGCCACCTCTTCCGCGTCCTCCAGGCTCTCGCGCGAGGTGTAGAGCGAGGGCATCATGACACAGCGCACCCGGTCGGGGCCGAGCGCGTCGGCGGCGACGGCCGCCGTGATCGCGGAGTCGATGCCGCCCGAGAGCCCGATGATGACGCCGGGGAAGCCGTTCTTGTCGACGTAGTCCCGCAGCCCCACCACCATCGCCGCGTAGATGGCGGCGAGCCCCTCGGCCGGCGCGGCGCGCGGCGCGCGCGTCTCGCAGGTCCAGCGGTCCTCGCCCCGGCGCCAGCGCGTCACCACCAGGTCCGGCTCCCACGAGCGGGCGCGGACGCAGAGGCCGCTGTCGGCGCCCAGCACGAAGGACGAGCCGTCGAACACCAGCTCGTCCTGGCCGCCCACCTGATTGACGTAGACCAGCGGCAGGCCGGTCTCGGTCACCCGCCCGACCGCGAGGTTGAGGCGCACGTCGAGCTTGGTCACGTCGAACGGCGAGCCGTTGATGACCACCAGGATCTCCGCGCCCGATTCCTCCAGGCACTCGGCGACGTCGGGGGTCCACATGTCCTCGCACACCATCGCGCCAAGGCGGACGCCGCGGAAGTTGATCGGCCCCGGCAGCGGCCCGGCGGCGAAGACGCGCTTCTCGTCGAACGGGCCGTAGTTGGGCAAATCGTGCTTGAGGCGGACGGACGCGACCTCGCCGCCGTCGAGCAGCAGCGCCGCGTTGTAGGTGGTGCCGTCCTGGCGCCACGGCGCCCCGATCAGGCAGGCAGGCCCGCCGTCCGCCGTCTCCGCGGCAAGCGCGCGCACCACGCGGTCCGCCTCGTCGAGGAAAGAGGGCCGCAGGATCAAATCCTCCGGCGGATAGCCGGTGACGACGAGCTCGGTCGCGACGACGAGGTCGGCTCCGGCGCGCGCCGCCGCGGCCCGGGCCGCGCGCAGCAGGTTCGCGTTGCCCGCCATGTCGCCCAGGGTCGGGTTGAGCTGCGCCAGTGCGATGGTGAGGGTATCGGTCATGGACGAGCCGCAAGCAATGTTGTCATCCCGGCCGAGCCGCCCGGCAACGAGAGCCGGGGCCCATTTTGAAACGGCTTTGAACCCGGCCAGATGGGCCCCGGATCGGCGCGGCGCGCCGTCCGGAGTGACAATGTTGGAAAATCTCCGCGCCGCGTCAGCCGGCCGCCGCCGCGACCTTGGCCGCCTCGTTCTGCGCATGACGCTCGCGCTTGAGCTGCTCGGCGAGCAGGAAGGCGAGCTCCAGCGCCTGGCTGGCGTTGAGCCTCGGGTCGCAGTGGGTGTGGTAGCGGTCGGAGAGCGAGGTGTCGGTGATCGCCTGCGCGCCGCCGGTGCATTCGGTCACGTTCTGGCCGGTGAGCTCGAGATGGATGCCGCCGGCATGCGTGCCCTCGGCGCGGTGCACGGCGAAGAACGCCTCGACCTCGGCGAGGATACGCTCGAACGGGCGCGTCTTGTAGCCGCTGGTCGACTTGATCGTGTTGCCGTGCATGGGATCGCACGACCACACCACCTTGCGCCCCTCGTGCGCGACCGCGCGGATCAGCGGCGGCAGTTTCTCCGCCACTTTCTCGTGGCCCATGCGGCAGATGACCGTGAGCCGGCCCGGCACGTTCTCCGGGTTCAGCACGTCCGTCAGCCGCAGGAAATCGTCGACCGGCAGGGTCGGCCCCGCCTTCATCCCGACCGGGTTTCGGATGCCGCGCAGGAACTCGACATGGCCGCCGTCGGGCTGGCGCGTGCGGTCGCCGACCCACAGCATGTGCGCAGAGGTGTCGTACCAGTCGCCGGTGGTGGAATCGACCCGCGTCATCGCCTGCTCGTAGCCGAGCAGCAGCGCCTCGTGCGAGGTGTAGAAGTCGGTCTCGCGGATCTGCGGCGTCGTCTCCGAGGTCAGGCCGCACGCGGCCATGAAGGCGAGCGCCTCGTCCAGCCGGTCGGCGAGGTCGCGGTAGCGGTCGGCCTGCGGGCTTTGCTGCAGGAACGAGAGCGTCCAGCGATGGACCTGGTGCAGGTCGGCGTAGCCACCTTGCGCGAACGCGCGCAGCAGGTTGAGCGTCGCGGCCGACTGGTTGTAGCCCTGGATCATGCGCTGCGGGTCGGGCCTGCGCGCCTCGGCAGTGAACTCCATCCCGTTCACCATGTCGCCGCGGTAGGAGTTGAGCGTCACCCCGTCGATCGTCTCGGTGTCGGCCGAGCGCGGCTTGGCGAACTGGCCCGCCATGCGGCCGACCTTCACCACCGGGCAGGCGGCGCCGAACGTCAGCACCACCGCCATCTGCAGCATGACGCGGAACATGTCGCGGATGTTGTCGGGGTGGAATTCGGCGAAGCTTTCCGCACAGTCGCCGCCCTGCAGCAGGAAAGCCCGCCCTTCCGTCACCTCGGCGAGGTGGCCGGTCAGCGAGCGCGCCTCGCCCGCGAACACCAGCGGCGGGTAGCCGCGCAGGGTCGTCTCGGCGGCCGCGAGGGCCGCAGAATCCGGGAAATCGGGTATCTGCCGGACCGGCTTATCGCGCCAGGAGTCCGGCAGCCACTTGTTGGCCGCCATGTCGCGCCCATTCGGTCGGTTTTCAACGAAGGGCACGGTTTATAGGCCGTTTGCCGCCCGGATTCCAGTGAAACCGGGCGAAACTCGACGCCTACCCCTTCGGGGCCCACATCATGCACCAGCCGTTGGGCACGATGGTGCCGGCGACGATCTCGCAACTCCGCGTCTTCGGCTGGAAATGGCGGCAGCCGGCGCAGGAATGGCCGTCCTTCGGCTTGGTCTGGTAGTGGGCGGCCTTCTGGGCGAGCTTGTGCTTCGCGGCGGCGCCGCGTGCGACCAGCGTCAGGCCGCCGGCCAGCGCGCCGAGCCCCGCGCCACGCAGCAGGGAGCGGCGGGACAGCGCCATCGCCTTACGCCGCCAGTTCGCGCACCCGGCGCGCAATGGCGCCGCGCGAGATGCCGAGCCGGTCCATCAGCTCGGGCCCCGGGCCGGAGCGCGGCGGCTGGGTGATCGCGAGCCGATGCACCTTGACCCCGCCGTCGACCGCGGCCGCCACCGCCTCGCCAAGCCCGCCCTCGGCGTAATGATCCTCGACGACGAGCAGCCCGCCCGTCTCGCGCCCGGCCACCTCCAGCGCCGTGACGTCGAGCGGCTTCACCGAGTAGGCGTCGATTACCCGGATCGCGATCCCGTCCGCGGCGAGCGTGTCGTGGGCCGCCAGCGCCTCGTGTACCGTGATGCCGGCGGCGACCACGGTGAGCGCGTCCTTGTCCGAGGCGCGGAGCGTCTTGGAGCCACCCACCGGGAAGGTCTCGTCGTTCGGGTAGATCACCGGCGTCTTGGGCCGGGCGGTGCGGACATAGACGATGCCGTCGGTCGCGGCGGCGCAGGCGGTCAGCCGCTCGGCGGCCACCGCGTCCGCCGGGTAGAGGACCGTCGAGCCGAGCACTGCCCGGAAGATCGCCATGTCCTCGAGCCCCATCTGCGATGGCCCGTCCTCGCCGATCGACACGCCGGCGTGGCTGCCGCAAAGCACGAGATGGTGCACTCGGCTGTGGCCCGCCATGCGCACGAAGTCGGCGGCGCGGCTCAGGAAACAGGCGAAGGTCGCGGCATAGGGAATCTTGCCCGACGCGGCAAGGCCGAGCGCCGTGCCCACCATGTTCTGCTCGGCGATATAGCCCTCGAAGAAGCGCTCGGGGCATTCCTTGGCGAAGGCCGCCGACCGGGTCGAGTTCTTCACGTCGCCGTCGAGCACGACGATCTCGGGCATGTGCGGACCGAGCTTGGCGAGCGCCGCGCCGTAGCCGTCACGCGTCGCCACCTCGTCGCCCAGTTTGTAGTCGGGCTGGATGTCGGGCGAGGTTGGGCGCTGGGGCCGCGCATAGGCGCCGACGCGACGGGCGGCGATCTTGGACGTCGGGGCGCCGAGCCCGCCGAGCTCCTCGAGCGCCATCTTGGCCTCTTTCGCGTCGAGCGCCTTGCCGTGCCAGCCGTCGCGCCCTTCGAGGAACGAGACGCCGCGCCCCTTCTCCGTCCGCGCGATGATGGCGGTCGGCGCGTCATTGGCGGCAGCGGTCGCCAACGCGTCGAAGATCTCCGCGACGTCGTGCCCGTCGACCGTCACCGTCTTCCAGCCGAACGCGGCGAAGCGCCCGGCATAGATCTCGGTATGGTGGCGGTAGGGCGTCGCCTGCGACTGGCCCAAGGCATTCACATCGACGATGGCGACCAGGTTCTTAAGCTTGTTGAGCGCGGCGAACTGCGCCGCCTCCCACACCGAGCCCTCGGCGCACTCGCCGTCGCCGAGCAGGCAGAAGACCCGCGCGTCGATGCCGTCGAGCCGATTGGCGAGGCAGATTCCGTTCGCGGCGGCGAGCCCCTGGCCGAGCGAGCCGGTGGCGACCCGCACCCATTTGTTGTTCGGCGTCGGATGGCCTTCGAGCGTCGAATCGATCCGACGCAGCGTCATCGGATCCTCGTCGATCGCGCCGGCCTCGGCGAGCACGGCCCACAGGATCGGCGCCGCGTGCCCCTTGGACAGCACGAACTGGTCGACGTTGCGTGCCTCGGAGTCGGACGGGTCCCAGCGCATCTCGTGGAAGAACAGCGCGGCCACGATGTCGGCCGCCGACATGCAGGAGGTCGGGTGGCCGGAGCCGGCGGCCGTCGTCATCTCGATCACCTTGCGCCGCAGCTTCCGCGCCACCTCGGTCACCGGCCCGACATCGCGCCGGCTTTCGAGACGGCGGCGCCTCGCGTCGATCGATCCCATCAAATCGTCGAACGGCTCGATGAACTTCTGCACCCCCTCGTTCTCGAGCTGCGCCGTCGCCTGGTCGATCTCGATGCCGAGCCGGCGAAGCCCGAGCGGAATGCCGGCCGCCTCGTCATGCCCTTCGCGGATCGTGTCGGGCGCCACCTTGCCGTGGTCCTCGAACGCCTTCGCGGTCTCCATCGGCATGGTGTTGACGGTGTACGGCCCGATCAGCGGCTCGACATACATCACGTCCCGGTAGGCGGGGTTCTTGGTCGAGGTCGATGCCCACAACAGGCGCTGGACCCGCGCCCCGGCGCGCTCCAGCCGCTCCCACCGCTCCCCGGCGAACAGCTCCTCGAAGCGGCCATAGGCGAGGCGGGCGTTGGCGATGGCGGTCCGTCCCATCAGGAGGCGCGGCTCGGGCGCGCCGGAGCCGTGGCGCGTACCGAGCCGATGCGACAGAAGCTGGTCGACCAGCACGTCGATGCGGCTCAGGAAGAAGCTCGCTACCGAGGCGATGCCGTCCACCGGTCGGCGGTCGGCGACGCGGCGCTCCAGCGCCTCGATATAGCGCAGCGCCACCGCCTCGTAGCGCTCGACAGCGAACAGCAGGGTGATGTTGACGTTGATCCCGTCGTAGAGGAGCTCGCCGATCGCATCGAGCCCTTCCGGCGTGCCGGGAATCTTGATCATCAGGTTGGGCCGGCCGACCGTCTGCCACAGCCGGCGCGCCTCGGCGGTCGAGCCCTCGGCGTCATGCGCGAGGTGAGGCGAGACCTCCAGGCTGACGAACCCGTCGGTCCCGTTCGATTCGTCGTAGAGCGGGCGCAGCGCGTCGCAGGCGTTGCGCACGTCGGTCGTCACCAGCCGCTCGTAGATCTCGCTCGTCGGAAGCCCGGCGGCCGCGGCCTCGGCGATGTCGGGCTGGTAGGCATCGCCGGAGGTGATCGCATCGTGAAAGATCTTGGGGTTCGAGGTGACGCCGCGCAGGCCGCATTCGCGCATGAGCCGCGCGAGCTCGCCGGACGCGATCATGTCCCGCGTCAGATTGTCGATCCAGAAGCTCTGCCCGTGCCGGGCGAGCTCGATCAAGGGGTGCATCGGGGCCTCCATTCAACTTCGCCCGACGCTATGCCGGCCGGCGCCCGATACCTTCACCTGGGTTAACCGCACCCCTGCGGCATTCCATCTTGCGCGCGATCCCGCCCGGGCCGAGCCCTACGGGTTGCGCCAGAGATGGCGGCCGCGTGCGAGCATCCGCGCCGCGTCGGGCGGGCCCCAGCTTCCCGCCGCGTAGGGGTGCGGCGCCTTGGGCATGGCGATCACCGGCTCGTACAGGGTCCATGAGGCCTCGGCCTCGTCGGCGCGCACGAACAACGTCTGGTCGCCGCGCAGCACGTCCTCGATCAGCGTCTCGTACGCGTCGGGGAAGGCGGGGAACATTTCCGAATAGCGGAAGTGCAACGGGATGGTGCGGACGGCCAGCGGCTCGGTCGGCGCCTTCACGTCGATGTTGAGCTCGAACCCCTCGTCGGGCTGCAGGGTCAGCACCAAGGCGTTGGCGTGGCGGTCATGCGCCGCGCCCGCGCCGAACACCGAGACCGGCGGCTCGCGGAAAGTGACGACGATCTGGGTGGTGCGCTTCGGCAGGCGCTTGCCGGTCCGCAAATAGAACGGCACCCCTTGCCAGCGCCACGTGTCGATCATCAGCTTGAGCGCGACATAGGTCTCGGTGCGCGAGTCCGGCGGCACGTCCGGCTCCTCGCGGTAGGCGCGGACCTCGGTGCCGCCGATCGTGCCGGCCGCGTATTGGCCGAGCACGACGTCGTCCACCGGAATCGGGCGCAGCGCGTGCAGGACCTTGAGCTTTTCGGTGCGGATCGCGTCGGCGTCGAACGTGACCGGCGGCTCCATCGCTATCAGCGTGACGAGCTGGGTCATGTGATTCTGCACCATGTCGCGCAGCGCGCCGGCATTGTCGTAATAGCGCCCGCGGGATTCGACGCCGAGCGATTCCGCGACCGTGATCTGCACGTTGTCGACGCGTTCGCGGTGCCAGAGCGATTCCAGGATGACGTTGGAAAAGCGCAGCACCAGGAGGTTCTGCACCAACTCCTTCCCGAGATAGTGGTCGATGCGATAGATCTCGTTCTCGGCGAACACGCGGTGGGCCGTGCGGTTGAGGCTCTTCGCCGATTCGAGGTCGGTGCCGAACGGCTTCTCGATGACGAGCCGCGTCCAGCCCTCGCTGCGGTTGAGGTGGGCGCCGCCGAGATGGCGGATCGTCGGCTCGAAGGCCTGCGGCGGGATGGCGAGATAGAACACGCGGTTGCCGCCGGTCGCGTGCGCCTCCTCGATCTCCGCCACCTTCTGGCGCAGCCGCTCGAAATCCTCGGGCTTGCCCGCGCCGATCGGCTGGTAGTCGAGCCGGTCGGCGGCCCAGCCTTCGGCATCCTTGCGCGCGATGCCGGCCTCCTCGAGCGCGGCGGCGGCGAGGGCGCGGAACTTCTCGGGCGAGAAGTCGGTGTCGGTGGTGACGCCGAGGATGCGGTAGGATTGGCCCAGCCCGCCGCGACGGGAGAGGCTGTAGACCGAGGCCAGCACCTTGCGCCGCGCGAGGTCGCCGGTCGCGCCGAAGATCACGAACAGATGCGGCTCGACCCCGGTCATGGCGCCACCTCGATCCCGTGCGCATTGAGGTCGCGCCGCAGCGCCTTCGCGTCGGTATAGCGGATCGTCCGCCAGCCGCGCTTCGCCGGGTATTCCAGGTTGACCGGCCGGTCGTCGATGAACAGGCACCGCCCGGGGTCGAGCTGCACGATGTCGAGCGCGCGCTCGTAGATCTCGATGCTGGGCTTCCGCACGCCGAGGAAGCACGAGCTGAGATAAAGGTTGAACAGCTTGCCGAGCCCGAACTTCTCGACGCGGTAGAGGTTGAGCGAGCGCGACTCGTTGTTGAGCATCGCGTTGCGGCAGAACGCGCCCTCGGCCATCTCCTTGAGGACGGCGATCGCATCCGGATGCGGCTTCGACTGGGCGTGGACGAAGTCGCGGAACGCCTCGCGGGCGAAGGGCCGCTCGCGGTGGAACACCGTGCGGTCGAGATACCGGTCGAGGTCTATTCCGCCGAGCTCGAAATCCGGCATGGTGGATTCGTGGAGATACTCGAACTCGTCGAGGTCGAGCCCGAACGTCTCGGCCGCCGCGCGCCGGGCGTGCCGGTCCCATCCGTTGGTGAGCAGCACCCCGCCCACATCCCAGAAGGCGAATTCGACGTCAGCCATCGCTCAGCGCCCTCGCGTTCGTGCCCCCGCGCCTGTCCTGCGGCCCGGAATGGAGGATATACCAAGGTTCCGGCCGCCGTCCGGCATTAACATGGGGCAGAGCGCGACGTTGCGCCTCAGCCGGCGCCCTCGTCGGTCGTCGCATGGCGGCGCATCCACCATAGCGCGCCGGCACCCCCGATCACGGCGAGCCCGATCAGCCCGAAGCCGATCTTCTCCGCCCACGCCTCGACCCCCTTCATGTGGCCGCCGAGCGCATAGGCCGCGCCCGCCCAGATGCCGACCCAGAGCGCCGCGCCGATCGCGTTGAAGACGGCGAAGCGCCACCACTGCATGCCCGACGTGCCGGCCGCGATGCCGTTGAGCTGGCGCGCCACCTCGACGAAGCGGGCGAGCGCGACGAACGGGGCGCCGTACTTGCAGACGAACGCCTCGACCTTGGCGATGCGCTTTTCGGTCATGCCGATGTGGCGGCCGTGCCGGGCGACCAGCCGGCGGCCGAACTGGCGGCCGATCCAGTAGCCGACGTTGTCGCCGAGCGTGGCGGCGGCGAAGGCGAGGCCTGCGACCGCGACAATGTCGAGCTTGCCCTTCGCCGCGACCACCGCGGCCGAGATCAGCAGCGTCTCGCCCGGCACCGGCATCCCGAACAATTCCAGGAACACCAGCGTCGCCACGGAAAGATATCCGTAGCTGTCGAGGAAATGCCGGATCCCGGCGAAGATGTCCGTCAGGTCCGGCATGAAACCCTGTTACCGCCCGAAACACCAGTATGACGCCGGACCGGCCCGGCCGGCCACAACCTGGGTTAAGCGGCGCACCCGGGTGCAACCGGGCGCGTCGCTGCCTATCTCTATCTCACCTTCCCCACCCGCGGAGAGGCGCCATTCCCGGACGCAAGCTTCACGTCCTGACCATCAACGCCGGTTCGTCGAGCCTCAAATCCGCCCTTTTCGCGCTCGATGGGGAGGATTCGGCGCTCGTTGCCTCGGCGCGCCTCGCCGGCATCGGCGGCGCCGGCGGCCGGTTCCGCGCGACCGGTGCGGACGGCACCGAGCGGGCGGCACGCGACTGCGACCTGCCCGACCATGCGGCCGCGATCCGCATCCTGCTCGACTGGCTGGAACAGGCGCGCGAGGCCGACAGGATCGACGCCGTGGGCCACCGGCTGGTCCATGGCGGGCTTGCCTTCACCGCGCCGGAGCGGATCACGCCGGCGATGGAGCGCGAACTCGAGAAGCTGGCGCCGCTCGACCCCGATCATCTGCCGGGCGCGCTGGCGGCGATCCGTGCCGCCGGGCGGGCCTTTCCCGACAGGGTGCAGGTCGCCTGCTTCGACACCGCCTTCCATCGCGACATGCCGAGCGTCGCGCGCATGCTGCCGCTCAACCGCGCGCTCTACAACGAAGGGGTCATGCGGTTCGGATTCCATGGCCTCTCCTACGAATACATCTGCGGCGCGCTGGCGCGCGCAGCGGGCACGGCCGCGCCGCGGGGCCGGGTGGTGATCGCCCATCTCGGCGCCGGGGCGAGCATGGCCGCGGTGCGCGACGGGCGGCCGGTCGACACGACCATGGGCTTCACCCCGGCCGGCGGGCTGATGATGGCGACGCGGTCGGGCGACCTCGACCCCGGGGTGATCGTCCATCTGCTGCGCCACAAGGGGCTTACGACGGACGCGCTCGATGCGCTCGTCAACCGCCAGTCGGGGCTTCTCGGCATTTCCGGCACGGCCGGCGACATGGCGACGCTGGTCCGCGCCGCGCCGGAGGATTCGCGCGCCGCGGAGGCGGTCGCCCTGTTCTGCTACATTGCGCGGAAGCATCTCGGCGCGCTGGTCGCCGCCCTCGGCGGGCTCGACACGCTGGTCTTCACCGCCGGCATCGGCGAGCATGCGCCCAGCGTGCGCCAGGCGATCTGCGACGGGCTCGGGGTCCTCGGCATCAAGCTCGACCCGGCCGCGAACGCCGGCAACGCGCCCGTCATATCCGCCGCCGACAGTGCGGTCAGCGTACGCGTCATTCCCACCAACGAGGAGATCGTCATTGCGCGGGCGACGGGAGCGATTGCCCGCCCTTTAGCCGATCCGACAGACGAGGGGCGTGTGTAATGGAACCGACCGACTCTCCGCTTTCCGACGAGACGCTGCGCAAGATGGACGCGTATTGGCGCGCGGCGAACTATCTGTCGGTGGGCCAGATCTACTTGATGGACAACCCGCTGCTGCGGGAGACGCTGACCCTCGAGCACGTGAAGTGCCGCCTGCTCGGCCATTGGGGCACGACGCCCGGGCTCAACCTGATCTACGTCCACCTCAACCGGCTGATCCGCGAGCACGACCTCGACATGATCTACGTCACCGGGCCGGGCCATGGCGGGCCGGGGCTGGTGGCGAACACCTGGCTCGAGGGCACTTACAGCGAGCTCTATCCCGGCATCACGCGGGATGCGGAGGGGATGGGCCGCCTCTTCAAGCAATTCTCCTTCCCGGGCGGCATCCCGAGCCACACGGCCGCCGAGACGCCCGGCTCGATCAACGAGGGGGGCGAGCTCGGCTATTCGCTGGCGCACGCCTACGGCGCCGCGTTCGACAACCCGGACCTGATCGTCGCCTGCGTCGTCGGCGACGGCGAGGCCGAGACGGGCGCGCTGGCGACGAGCTGGCATTCCAACAAGTTCCTCAACCCGGCGCGCGACGGGGCAGTGCTGCCGATCCTGCACCTCAACGGCTACAAGATCGCCAACCCGACCGTACTGGCGCGCATCGGGCGGGACGAGCTCGACCTCCTGCTGCGGGGCTACGGGTACGATCCCATATTCGTCGCCGGTGACGATCCGATGACCGTCCACCAGGAGCTTGCCGGCGCGCTCGACGCGGTCCTCGCCGAGATCCGGTCGATCCAGCGCACCGCGCGGCGCGAAGGGTTCGGCCAGCGCCCCGCCTGGCCGATGATCGTGCTGGAGACGCCGAAGGGCTGGACAGGCCCGAAGGAGGTCGACGGCGTGCCGATCGAGGGCACGTTCCGCGCCCACCAGGTGCCGCTCGGGGGCCTCGCCGAACATCCGGAACGGCTCCGCATGCTCGAGGACTGGATGCGGAGCTACCGGCCGGAGGAGCTGTTCGACGCGGACGGCCGGCTCAAGCCCGAGCTTGCCGCCTTGGCCCCGGAGGGCACCCGCCGGATGGGCGCCAACCCGAACGCCAATGGCGGGCTCAAGCTCCGCGAGCTGCGCCTGCCCGATTTCCGCGCCCACGCGGTCGCGGTGCCCGAGCCCGGCGGCGCGGTCGCCGAGGCGACGCGCGTGCTCGGCGGGTTCGTGCGCGACGTGATGAAGCTCAACGCCGACGCAAGCAACTTCCGGCTGTTCGGGCCCGACGAGACGGCGTCGAACCGGCTCGGCGACGTGTTCGAGGTGACCGACCGCGTCTCGACCGCCGAGATCCGCCCGGGCGACGACCATATCGCCCCCGATGGGCGGGTGATGGAGGTGCTTTCCGAACATCTCTGCCAGGGCTGGCTCGAAGGCTATCTGCTGACCGGCCGGCACGGACTTTTCTCGTGCTACGAGGCGTTCATCCACATCGTGGATTCGATGTTCAACCAGCACGCCAAGTGGCTGAAGGTGTCGCGCGGCATCGGCTGGCGCCGCCCGATCGCGTCGCTCAACTATCTGCTGACTAGCCATGTCTGGCGCCAGGACCACAACGGGTTCAGCCACCAGGATCCCGGCTTCATCGACCACGTCGTCAACAAGAAGGCGGAGGTCGTGCGCGTCTATTTGCCGCCCGACGCGAACACGCTGCTGTCGGTCGCCGACCATTGTCTGCGCAGCCGCAACTACGTGAACGTGATCGTCGCCGGCAAGCAGCCCCAGCCGCAATGGCTCGACATGGACCAGGCGGTGAAGCACTGCACCGCAGGGCTCGGCATCTGGGAATGGGCATCGAACGACCAGGACGGCGAGCCCGACGTGGTGATGGCCTGCGCCGGCGACGTGCCGACCATCGAGACGCTGGCCGCCGTGCAGATCCTGCGCGAGCGGTTCCCCGACCTCAAGGTGCGGGTCATCAACGTCGTCGACCTGATGACCCTGCAGCCGCGCACCGAGCATCCGCACGGGCTCAGCGACTGGGATTTCGACGCGCTGTTCACCCGCGACAAGCCGATCGTCTTCGCGTTCCACGGCTACCCGTGGCTGATCCACCGGCTGACCTACCGGCGCGCGAACCATCACAATCTGCACGTCCGTGGCTACAAGGAGGAAGGGACGACGACGACGCCGTTCGACATGGTGGTGCTGAACGACCTCGACCGCTTCCACCTGGTCGCCGACGTGATCGACCGGGTGCCGCGCCTCGGCCCGCGCGCGGCGCACGTCAAGCAGTACATCCGCGACAAGCTGCTGGACCACAAGGCCTATATTGCCCAGCACGGCGAGGACATGCCGGAGATCCGCGAGTGGCGCTGGGGCCACGGGCATCCGACAATCATCGACCATTGATCCGACGCCATGCACGTGCTGAACGCGATCTACAGCGCCACGTCCCAGGACATCACCTGGTGGCAGATGGCGGCGCGTGCAGTCACGGTCTTCGCCTTCGCCGTACTGTTGCTCCGGATATTCTTCTCGCGCGTGTTCGGCCGGTTCTCGGCGATGGACACGACCGTCGCGATCCTCCTGGGCTCGACGCTGAGCCGGGCGCTGACCGGCAACGCCAGGTTCGTGCCGTCGATCATCGCCGCCGCGCTCCTGATGGTGCTGCATGCGGTGCTGGTGTGGGCGACGTCGCGCCACCCGGCGCTCAGCCGGCTGGTGAAGGGGCGGGAGAAGCGGCTGATCGCCGGCGGCATGATGCAGCGCGAGGAGATGGAACGCGCCGGCATTTCGGAGGACGATCTGCGCGAGGCGCTGCGCATGCGTATCGGCGCCACCCGGTTCGAGGGGATCGAGGCCGCCTATCTTGAGCGGAACGGCTCGATCAGCTTCGTGCGCAAGGGCGAAGGCTAGAGCACTTTCTGGTCGGACCGAATTGGCAGGGGATTCCCAGCGCGACGGTGCTGTGATTCTTTGGGTGCGGAATGGTTCATGGAGGGATCATGGTCCGCGCCTACTCGATCGACCTTCGGGAGCGGGTTCTTGCCGCCGTCGAGGGCGGTGCCCCGATCCGGACGGTGGCCGACCGGTTCGGGGTGAGCCCGAGCTTCGTTTCCAAGCTGCACACGCGCTTTCGGCTGACCCGCTCGGTGAGGCCCGACCGGCAGGGCGGCGACCACCGCTCGGGACCGATCGAAGCCCATGCCGACTGGCTGCTCGCCCAGGTCAAGGAGCGGCCCGATCTGACGCTGGCGGAGTTGTGCCAGGGCCTCGCCCGGCGCGGGCTCGCGACGGTGCCGTCGACGGTGTGGCGCTTCTTCTCCCGCCGCGGGCTGACGTACAAAAAAAGACCGCCCATGCGAGCGAACAGGACCGCTCGGACGTAAAGGCGGAGCGCGATCTGTGGCGCTGCGTGCAGCCGTGGCTCGATCCACACCGCCTGGTGTTCATCGACGAGACCGGGACGCAGACCAAGATGGCGCGGCTCCGCGGCCGGGCGCCGCGCGGCGAGCGGCTGGTCGCGCCCATCCCGCACGGCCACTGGAAGACCATCACCCTGGTCTGCGCGCTGCGGGCCGACCGCATCGAGGCGCCCATGGTGATCGACCGGGCGATGAACGGGAGCATCTTCCAGGTCTGGGCCCGCGAGGTGCTACGACCGACGCTGAAGCCCGGCGACATCGTGATCTGGGACAACCTGCCCGCCCACAAGGTGGCCGGCGCCGAAGCCGCGATAGAGGCCGCCGGCGCCACCCTCCTCCGCCTCCCGCCCTACTCGCCAGACTTCAACCCCATCGAGCAGCTCTTCTCCAAGCTCAAGGCGCACCTCCGCAAGGCCGCAGCGCGCACCGTCGAACAGCTCTGGTGTGAGATCGGCCGCATCCTCGCCAGCGTCCCGCCAACCGAATGCGCCAACTACTTCACAAACTCCGGATACGGCTCCGTATGAACGGAATCCGCTCTAGTGTCCCGAATCCGAAGTTCGTTCGGTGTGCGCCCCAGAATGAAACGAACTTCGGATTCGATAAGGACACTAGCAAATTATTGATTCTAGTGTGGTATTGGATTCGAAGTTCGCCTCGGTACCCACCACAAGCAATATAGCGAACTTCGAATCCACCACACTAGCGCCGGTTTCGGTCGGACCGAATCGTCGTGCGGCGGCCTCGCCCTTCGACAAGCTCTGGGTGAGGCCGAAAAAGGAAATTCTTCATCCTGAGCCTGTCGAAGGATAGGGCTACGATCCCAATGAAACATGTTCCAGGAACGCCATGTTCGCCGTGATCTTCGAGGTGCAGCCGAAGCCCGAGCGGTGGGACGATTATCTCGCCCAGGCCCGATATTTGCGCCCGCGCCTCGAGGCCATCGACGGGTTCGTCGCCAACGAACGGTTCGAGAGCGTCGCGCGCAAGGGACGGCTCCTGTCGCTATCGCTCTGGCGCGACGAGAAGGCGGTCATCCGCTGGCGCACCCAGGGCGACCATCACGGCGTGCAGGAGAAGGGCCGGTTCGAGATCTTCGAGGACTACCGTCTGCGCGTGGGCGAGATCGCCGAGGCGGGCGGCGGACGCACGCGGCTCGACGCGACCGAGGTGGGCGAGGCCAAGGCCCTCACCCTCACCGCGCTTACCGACGGCGCGCTGCCCGGGCCGTCCGGCGCCCTTGCCCCCATCGCCCACGAGACGTTCGAGAGCATCGCAATGCCGGGCAAGCGCCTGCTGCTCTTCGCTTGGCGCGAGCCGGCTTCGGCGGCGCTGTGGCGCCCTGCCGCCCCCACCGGCGCCGGCGCGTTCGAGCACCACCTGGTGCACGTCATCCGCGACTACGGCATGTTCGACCGGCGCGAGGCGCCGCAATACTTCCCGGAACGGACGCCCGGCCGCCCCGTTCACTAGGGCGATGAACGGGATACCGGGCTGGCTGCACGCGCTTTCGATTGCGTCGCTCTGCGTCGGGTTCGCCTCCGCGCTGTGGATCGCGTGGGACGAGGCGCACCATCCGCAGCAGATGCGGATCATGAACTTCGTCTGGCCGGTCACCGGGCTCTACGCCCCGTTCGTGGGGGTGTGGGGCTATTGCAAGTGGGGCCGGCTTGCGACCGCCGCGCGCAAACAGGCCGCCGCCGCGCGCGGCGAGGACCCGCCCTCGATGCGCGAGACGCCCTTCCCTGCCAAGGTGGCCAAGGGATCGAGCCATTGCGGCGCCGGCTGCACGCTGGGCGACATTTGCGCGGAGTGGCTGGTCTACCTCGTCCCCGCCATCGCCGTGGCGCTCGGCTGGAGAACCATCTTCCCGGACAAGATTTTCGCGGTCTGGATCGTGGATTACGTATTCGCGTTCGGGTTCGGCATCGTCTTTCAGTACTTCACGATCAAGCCGATGCGGAACCTGTCGCCAGGCGAGGGCATCGTCCAGGCGGTGAAGGCCGACACGCTGTCGCTCACCTCGTGGCAGCTCGGCATGTACGGCTTCATGGCGTTCGCGCATTTCTACGTGTTCGCGACGCTGATCGGCGTCCGGCTGGAGGTGGCGAGCCCCGAGTTCTGGCTGATGATGCAGATTGCCATGTGGTGCGGCTTCGCCACCTCCTACCCGGTGAACTGGTGGCTGATCCAAAGCGGCATCAAGGAGGCGATGTGATGGCGGCGCGCAGATCGACTTACGAGAAGAAGCGCGACTTCGGGAAGACGCCCGAGCCCAAGGGCGGCGGCAGGCGCAAGGGCGCGCCCGACCCGATCTTCGTCATCCAGAAGCACGACGCTACCCGGCTGCATTACGACTTCCGCCTCGAGGTCGGCGGGACCCTCAAAAGCTGGGCCGTCCCCAAGGGGCCGTCGCTCGATCCCTCGGTCAAGCGCCTCGCCATGCCGACCGAGGATCACCCGATGGAATATGCGGAATTCGAGGGCCGGATCCCGGAGGGCAATTACGGGGCGGGGCCGGTGCTGATCTGGGACCGCGGCACGTTCGAGAACATCACCGAGAAAAAGGGGAAGCTCCGCCCCGCCCACCTCGCGCTCCGCGATGGGCACCTGCTGTTCCGCCTCCACGGCCAGAAGCTGAAGGGCGCGTTCGCCCTGCAGCGCACCGGCGAGGGCAAGAACGAACGCTGGCTGCTGGTCAAGATGCGCGACGAGTACGCGAGCGACCGCAAGGACCCGGTCCGGACCAAGACGCGCTCGGCCAAGACGGGACGGACGCTCCGCCAGATCGAGCGCGGCGCGCCGGCCGGAGCACGATGAGCGCCGACCCGCTCGCCGCCCTCGATGCCGACGCGCGGGCCGGCCTCGCCCGCACGCCCCAGCCCGACTGGTCGCCGCCGATGCTGGCCACCCTGACCGACCGTCGCTTCTCCGACCGGGGCTGGCTCTACGAGCGCAAGTACGATGGCGTCCGCGCGCTCGCCGTGCGCAAGGCGGGCCGCGTCCGGCTGTTCAGCCGCAACCGGGTCGCCATCTCCGACACCTATCCCGAGCTGGTCGAGGCGCTCGCCGCGCAGGAAGCGCCCGACTGCGTGCTGGACGGCGAGATCGTCGCGTTCGACGGTGCGGTGACGAGCTTTGCCCGGCTGCAGGGGCGCATGCAGATCCGCAACCGCGCCGCGGCGCAAAGAAGCACCATCGGCGTCTACTACTACCTGTTCGACGCGATCCATCTCGGCGGGTTCAGCCTGGAGCGCCTGCCGCTCCGCGCCCGCAAGGCGGTGCTGAAGCGCGCGCTCGACTGGCGCGACCCGCTGCGCTTCTCCGTCCACCGCAACGGTGCGGGGGAGAAGTTCTTCCAGGACGCCTGCGCCAGGGGCTGGGAGGGCATCATCGCCAAGCGCGCGACGGCGCCCTATCGCCACGCGCGAAGCCCGGACTGGCTGAAATTCAAGTGCGAGCACGGGCAGGAGCTGGTGATCGGCGGGTTCACCGCGCCCAAGGGCGCGCGCACCGGGTTCGGCGCCCTGTTGGTCGGCTACTTCACCGATGGCACGTCGGAGGGCGGCAGGCTACGCTACGCTGGGAAGGTCGGCACCGGGTTCGACCACCGGCTGCTCGACGAGCTTGGCGGGCGGATGCGCAAGATGGCGCGACCGCAAAGCCCCTTCGCCGATGCGCCGCGCGCGCGCGACGTGACCTGGGTCGAGCCGCGCCTGGTCGGCGCGTTCGGCTTCACCGAATGGACCCGCGACGGCAGGCTGCGCCATCCGCGCTTCCTCGGCCTCCGCACCGACAAGCCGGCGCGCGAGGTCGTGCGCGAGAGGGGAGAGACGGCATGAGCGAGCGCACCGTCCGCGTCGGGCAGCACGACATCCGCGTCACCCACGACGACAAGGTGCTGTTCCCCGACAGCGGCATCACCAAGGGCGAGCTGGTCGATTACTACGCCAAGGTTGCGCCCCATCTGGTGCGGCTGTGGAAGGGCCACCCGATCTCGATGCAGCGCTACCCCGACGGGATCGACGGCAAGAGCTTCTTCCAGAAGGACACGCCGGACTACTTCCCCGACTGGGTCGAGCGCTGCGCCCAGGAGAAGACGAGCGGCCACAATCGCCACGTGGTGGTCGACGACGCCGCCACCATCGCCTATCTGGCGAGCCAGGCCTGCATCACCGGGCATCTCGGCCTCGCGCGCTGCGACAAGCCGCACCATCCCGACCGGATGGTCATCGACCTCGATCCGAGCGACGAGGATTTCGAGAAGGTGCGCCGCGCCGCCCTCTGGACCAAATCGCTGCTCGACGAGCTGGGGCTCGCGTCCTTTCCGATGGCGACCGGCTCGCGCGGGCTGCACGTCATGGTGCCGCTCGACCGGTCGGCCGATTTCGACGAGGTGAAAGCGTTCAGCCGCGCCATCGCCAAGACGCTCGCCGCCCAGCATCCGAACGCCCTGACCGTCGAGATGCGGAAGGCGAAGCGCGGCGACCGCGTGTTCGTCGACATATTGCGCAACGACTACGCCCAGACGGCGGTCGGCCCCTACTCGGTGCGGGCGCGGCCGGGCGCGCCGGTGGCGACGCCGCTCGCCTGGTCCGAGGTGCGTTCGTCCAGGCTCCGCCCCGACAAGTACACGATCAGGACGCTGTTCCGCCGGCTTTCGAGCCGCGAGGAACCGTGGAAGGGCGCCCGCCCCTGCTCCCTCGCCCGGGCCGAGAAGCGGCTGGCGACGGCCGCATAGCGCGCATGCAGATCGTCAGCACCGACAATCCCTGGGTGTGGCCGGCCATCGTCCTGGTGGGCGCCGTGCTGCTGGCCCTCGCGGTGCATTGGGCGGTGTTCCAGCTTGTCCAGCGGGTGATGCCGACGCACCTCGCCGTTCTGCGCCGTATCCTGATCGACCGGGTGAAGGGCCCGACGCGCATCATCCTGCCCTTGATCGCGCTGTTCGCGGCGCTGCCCGTCCTGCCGGCCGGCGGGGCGGGGCGCGACGCCCTCGACCGCGTCACCGAGATGGGGTTCATCGCCCTCGCCGGCTGGCTGTCGCTGATCTTCCTCGCCGTGCTGGAGGACGTGGTGACGCTGCACTACCGGATCACCGAGGGCGACAATCTGCGGGCCCGCCAGATCCAGACGCAGAGCCAGCTGTTCCGTCGCATCGCGGCCACGATCATCATCGTCTGTACCGCCGGGCTGATGCTGATGACCTTCCCGTCGATCCGCCATCTGGGCGTCAGCCTGTTCGCCTCGGCCGGCGTCGCCGGCATCGTCATCGGCATGGCGGCCCGCCCGGCGCTCTCCAACATGATCGCCGGCTTCCAGATCGCGCTGACCGAGCCGATCCGGCTGGACGACGTGGTGATCGTCGAGGGCGAATGGGGCCGGGTGGAGGAAATCGGCACGACGTTCGTGGTGATCCGCATCTGGGATTTGCGCCGGCTGATCGTGCCGCTCAGCTATTTCATCGAGAAGCCGTTCCAGAACTGGACGCGCACCTCGGCCGACCTGCTGGGCACGGTGTTCCTGTACACCGACTACACCGTGCCGGTGGAGGACGTCCGCCGCGAGCACGAGCGCATTCTGAAAGAGTCCGACCTATGGGACGAAAAGGTGTCGGTCGTGCAGGTGACGGACGCGCGAGAGAATACGGTCGAATTGCGCCTCCTGATGAGCGCGTCCAACTCGGGAAGCCTCTGGGACCTGCGCTGCCTGGTACGGGAAAAGCTGATCGCGTTCATCGCCGAGAACTATCCCGACTCGCTGCCGCGCGTTCGCGCCGTGGTGCCGACGGCGGGGGGCAATCACGCCGGCGTCGGGGCGACACCACCTTCTGTGCCCGCCGTCGCGGCCGTCGGCCGACCGCCCGATCCGCAGCACTGAGCCGCAGGCGCCTCTTTCCCCCTGAGAGCTGGTCGCGTCGCGATCCGGCCACGGATCGATCACAGAAACTGCAGATGCATGGCCGGCCCTACGTAGAGTCACCTACGCATTCAACCGAATTTTTTCGCGCCGCGGGATTTGGTCTTATTCTGGAAAATCCGAGGTGCGGCAAAAGCACTTCCGGCAATATTTCGGAGAGACGCGACAATGGCCCCAGTTGCAACGTCGTTGCAGCAATACCCAGCTATGTCTCATGGCTCACGGGTCGCGGCCGAATACGGCGCCGCCCTCGGACATGACGCGCCGTGAAGTGGTTTCACGTCCTGACGGCGGTGGTCTGGGTCGCGGTGTTCGCTGTTCTGTTCATGAAGTAGTCCGGCCCGCCCGCGCCGCACGCGAGGCATGGCCGCAAGTAGTAGAGCTCGAGGGAGAGGTCAAATGGCGCAGCAGGTAGCGCGCGACAATGTCGGAACGGGGGCGGCCCGGGTACTTTTCGCCACCTCCGAGGCCCTTCCCCTCGCCAAGACGGGCGGTCTTGCCGATGTGAGCGCCGCGTTGCCCGAAGCTCTTGCCCGCCTCGGGATCGGCGTGCGGCTGGTCATGCCGGGATACGAGTCCGCCTTCGACCGCGCCGAGGACAAGGGCCAAGCCCACCCCCTCGGCGACGCCCCTGGCCTCGGCGCGGTCCACCTCGTACCCGCCCGCATGCCGGGCTCGGGCCTGCCGGTGTGGCTGGTCGACGCGCCGGACCTCTATCGCCGTCCGGGCAATCCGTACGGCGACGCGGAAGGCAACGACTGGCCCGACAACTGGCGCCGGTTCGGGCTTTTCTGCCACGCGGCCACGCGGCTCGCCACGCGGGGCTGGCCGTGCGACGTGGTGCACGCGCAGGACTGGCACGCCGGGCTGGTGCCGGCGCTGCTCGCCGGCGCGCCCGGCCCGCGTCCGGCCACCGTGCAGACCGTCCACAACCTCGCCTTCCAGGGGCCGATCGCGCCCGAGCTGCGCGGCGCGCTGGGGCTCGCCCCGGCGGCCGGCTACAGCACCTTCCTCGGCGAGGGGTTGGCCTATGCCGACCGGCTGACGACGGTGAGCCCGCGCTACGCCCGCGAGATCATGACACCGGAGTTCGGCTGCGGGCTCGACGGGCTGCTGCGCGCCCGCGAGGGCGACCTGATCGGCATTCTGAACGGCATCGACTATGACGGCTGGACGCCGGAGAACCCGGACGACGTGCCGCACCCCTATTTTGCCACCGACCTCTCCGGCAAGCGGCTCTGCAAGGCGGCGCTGCAGCGCGAATGCGGGCTCGAGGTCGATCCCGACGCAACGGTCGTCGCCTTCCTGTCGCGCCTGACCCACCAGAAGATGGCCGACGCGCTCGCCCAGGTGATGCCCGTGCTGCTGGCCGAGGGCGCCCAGCTCGTGGTCTGCGGCGAGGGCGACAAGGCGATCGAGGCCGAGCTCGCCGAGCTCGCGCGCACGCACCGCCGCCACGTTTCGGTCCATATCGGCTATCGCGAGGATCTGGCGCGGCGCATCCTCGCCGGCGCCGATGCACTCGCCGCGCCGTCGCGCTTCGAGCCCTGCGGCCTCACCCAGATGTATGCGATGCGCTTCGGCACGCTGCCGATCGTGCGCCGGATCGGCGGGCTTGCCGACACGGTCGCGGGCGGGGCGGACGAGCTCGCCACGTCGCGCTGCGCGCCCGCCGGATTCCTGTTCAACGAGCCGACGATCGAGGCGTTCGCGGGTGCGATCGTCCAGGCCTGCCGCCTGCACCGCGAGCCGGTCGGCTGGCGGCGGATGCAGCTCAACGCCATGCGGCGCGATTTCAGCTGGGAGCGCTCGGCCAAGCGCTACGCCGCGCTCTATGCCGAGATGATCGGCACCGTGCCCGCCGCCCCGGCGGCGCCCGACGCGGCACCCGTAGCCCTAACCGCTTGATCCAGCGGTAGAACCCCGCCCCGGCCACGGCCGGTGATCTGTGCGGGACGGCGCCTTGCGCCGGCCGACTCGCGCGTGCGGCCGCCCCATATCTTGCTTCTCCCCGCGCGGCGCCGGGCCCAGGCCCGTCCGCCGCCCGACCAGAAGGAGAAGCGACATGACCGTTCGCCACAACCTGATCCCGTCGCGCAAGGTCGAAGGTACGACAGTG
The DNA here is from genome assembly GCA_963775315.1 of uncultured Alphaproteobacteria bacterium. Classification (GTDB taxonomy): domain Bacteria; phylum Pseudomonadota; class Alphaproteobacteria; order MPNO01; family DASWLB01; genus CAWGHZ01. The sequence goes on from CAVZIN010000009.1 coordinate 284,659, forward strand.
TATGGCTCGCACCGCCAGAAGCTCGGCAGCATTTCGAGCGTGGTCATCGACAAGGCCTCCGGCCTCGTCGCCTACGTCGACCTCACGACCGGCGGCTTCCTGGGGCTCGGCAACCACCACCACCGTGTTCCATGGCAGGCGCTGCACTACGAACCGCGGATCGGGGGCTACACCATCGATGCCGACCTCCCGGACCTTCCGTCCTTCGAGGAGGACCCGGCGGTCGGCGGAACGCACGCAAACCAGCCGCCGCCGGTCTACGACACGTCGCCGCGCCACTGGCTGTAGCGCGGCGACGCTCTCGGTTAGGGGGCGACCGACACCATCCAGGTGACGCCGAACCGGTCGGCGACCATGCCGAATCGCGGTGCGAAGAACGTCTCCGCCATCGGCATGCGGACCTCGCCGCCGGCGCCGAGCAGGCCGAACAGCCGCTCCGCCTCCGCTACGTCGGGAACGGCGAGGGAGAGGGAGAAGCCCTCGAACTTCGGCTTGCCCATGCAGCGCCCGTCGGAGGCCAGGACGGTCCGCCCGCCGACGGTGAAGCTCGCATGCATCACCTTGTCGCCGGCGTCGGCAGGCACCATGCCGGATTCGAGCGCCGGCGGATGGTCCTTGAAGCGCATGATCGTCTGGATTTCCGCGCCCAGCGCGTCGCGATAGAAGCCGAGCGCCTCCTCGCAGGTTCCATCGAACATCAAATACGGGTCGATCTGCATGACCGTCTCCCACCACTGTTGACAAGTTATGTTGATATCAACATATTTGGGTGATGTCAACCCGCCCATCCGTCCCTTACGAAACCACCCACGAGGTGCGCGATACCTGTCTCTGCCTCCACCTGCAGCGCGCCGCACGGGCCATCGCCCGCCGGTTCGACGACGCGCTGCGCCCGCACGGGCTGACCAACGGCCAGTTCTCTCTGCTGATGGCGCTCAACCGGCCCGAGTCGCCGCGCATCGGCCAGGTTTCGGCCGTGCTGGCCATGGACCGGACAACGCTCACCGCGCTCGTGAAGCCGCTGGAGCGGCGGGGGCTGGTGGCGGTCGCGATCGACGAGGCGGACCGCCGCGGCCGTCGGCTGAGCCTCACCCCGGCGGGGCGCGCGGCGCTGGCCGCCGCCGTGCCGACATGGCGAAGCACCCTCGCGGCGGTCGAGGCGGGGCTCGACGCGCCGGATGGGCTGCGTGCAACCCTCAGCACCCTCTCCGCATAGCCAAACGCGCGTTGCAGGCGGACGCGCCACCGCGGGCCCCTGCGCCGTATGCGCGCGCCCGCTTGTCTCCGCCCGGCTCACCCGTCATGATCGCGCCCGGGAAGGCGTGGGAGGCGGACGCCACCAACGCAACAGGGGTGTGAGGGCTACCAAGGTGACCTGGCTCGGGTCGTCGAAGATCGCCATGCTGGCATCGCTCCTGGCCTTGCCATTCGCGCACGAGGACCTCGCGATCGTTCTCGGCGCGTGCGCGATCGTCAACAACGTGCTGCCCGTCGGGCTCGTGATGCTCGCCATCTATCTCGGGATGGTGTCGAGCGACTTCGCGCTCTACGGGCTCGGCGCGGCCGCCCGCCGCGCGCCGTGGCTCAGCCGCTACGCCGACGCCGAGCGCGTGCGCCGCATCGTCAAGCGTCCGCCCGGCAATCTGTTCTGGCTGGTGGCGCTGTGCCGTCTCGTGCCCGGGATGGTGTTCATCGCTTTCGTCGCCTGCGGATGGATGCGCGTGTCGCTCCGCCGCTTCTCGGTCGCGAGCGTCGTGATCTCCGCGATCTACCTGCCGGTCGTGCTGCTGCTCGCGATCAAGCTGGGGGGCAAGCTCGACACGGCCATCGGCCCGTCGAGCTGGCCGGTCATGTTCGCGGGCTTCATCGGCGCCGGGCTGATGCGGAAGCGCCTGTTCGGCCGCGACGACACGGAGGCGGGCGAAGAGGCCACCTCGGCCGCCGACGCGCTCGACGCGCCGGGCCAGGCGCCGGGACCGGGCCGGGTGGCCGCGGCCGAGCGCATCCCGCCGCTGCTGTTCTACGCGCCGCTGGCGCTGAGCTGGTGCGCCCTGGCCGCGCGCCATCGGAGCCTCACCCTGCCCGCTTGCGCGAACCCGACCATCCCCACGGGCGGCATGTGGGGCGAGTCCAAGAGCAGCTATTTCGAGCAGATCGCGCCCGACCAGCGGCGCTGGATCGCCGATTATGCCGTGATGCGCCGCTCCGCCGCGCCGGGCAGCGCCGATGCCGACCTGAAGCGGGCGCTTCGCCTCGCCACCCAGCGGAGCATCGCCTTCCCGCTGGTCGCCAAGCCCGACATCGGCTGGCACGGCTACGGCGTCCGGCGCATCGCCGACAAGGCCGAACTCCTCGAATATATCGGGAGCTTTCCGGCGGGCGAGGAGCTGATCCTGCAGCGGCTCGCGCCCTATGACGGCGAGGCGGCCGTGCTCTACGCCCGCCTGCCCGGCTCGGCCTCGGGCCGCATCCAGTCCCTCGCCATCCGCAAGTTTCCCCAGGTGGTGGGGGACGGCAGCGCGACCGTCGCAGAGCTGATCGAGCGCGACCCGCGCGCGCGCTGGCGCTCGCGGCTGCATCTCGGGCGCGACCGCACCCATCGCGGGCTCGACTCGGCGACGCTCACCCGCATCCCCGAGGCGGGCGAGGTGGTGCCGCTCGCCTTCGTCGGCAACCAGCGCGCGGGCGGGCTTTATTTCGACGCCCGCCGGCTGATCACGCCGGAGCTGACGGCGCGGTTCGACGAGATCTGCCGGGCCATGCCGGAATTCCATTACGGCCGGTTCGACATCCGCTTCGGCTCGCCCGCCGGGCTGGCCGCCGGCGAGGAGTTCTCGATCATCGAGGTCAACGGGGTCGGCGGCGAGGCGATCGACGTGTGGGACCCCGACCTGTCGGTCGCCGAGGTCTACCGCCGCCTCTACCGCCAGCAGGCGCTGCTGTTCGTGATCGGCGACCGCAACCGCCGGCGCGGCTATGCCCCGCCCGGGCTGCTCTCGTCTCTGCGCCCGGCCCTGCGCCAGTCCCACCTCATCAGAAGCTACCCCGCCTCGAGCTGATCCGCGGAGGGTCCGCCGCAGGCTGTTTCCCGCCCTCGGCCATCCTGTATGATCGGGTGGCAAGCAAGAACGAGGGAGGATCGACGTGGCCAGCACCGCCGTTCCCGCCGGACGCTCCGGCCTTATCGACAAGGTGCGCGACATCACGCCCGTGCTGCGCGCCGAAGCCGACGGAAACGAGGCGGCGGGGCGGCTGTCCGACCGGACCGTCGCCGCGATGCGCGACGCCGGCCTGCTGTCCTTCATGATGCCGAGCTGCTTCGGCGGCGCCGAGGTCGGGCCGGTCGAGGCGATCGAGATCATCGAGGCGCTGTGCTACGCCGACGCGTCCGCCGGCTGGGTGGCGATGGCCGACCAGTGCTGCGCCGGCACGGCGGCGGCCTTCCTGAAGCCGGAAGCGGCACGCGAGGTATTCGGCAAGAGCGCGGCGACCGTCGTCGCCGGCCAGGGCGCGCCCAACGGAAGGGCGGAAATCGACGGCGACGGCTATCGCCTGACCGGCCACTGGCGCTACGGCTCGGGCACGCTGCACTCGAGCTACATTCACACTGGCGCGTTCGTGTACGAGAACGGCAAGCCGAAGCTCGGCCCCGACGGCGCGCCGATCGCGCTGACCTTCATCGTCCCGAGCGCCAAGGCCGAATTCAAGGGCAACTGGGAAGTGCTGGGGCTGCGCGCCACCGGCAGCGTCGATTACGAATTCCACGACGTCTACGTGCCGGCCGCCTTCACCCACGTGCCGGAGACGCAGGTGCCGTTGCGGGGCGGCAACCTGTACCGGCTGGGCATCCTGGGCATGACCCAGATCGGCCACACCGGCTTCGCGCTGGGCAACACGCGCCGCGCGCTGGACGAGCTCGCCGGCTTCGTGCGCTCCCGCCCCGGCCAGCGCGGCCATCTTCCCGACCTCGCCGATTCCGAATCGTTCCACGAGCAGTTCGGCGCGAACGAGGCCAAGTTCCGCGCTGCCCGCGCGCTGGTGTTCGAATCCTGGCGCGACATCGAGGCTTCGCTCGCCCGCGGCGAAGGGATGGGCAAGCGGCAGATCACCTTGATCCGCCTCGCGCTCAACCATGTCACCAACGTCGCCGCCGAGGTCTGCGCCTACGCCTACCGCACGGCGGGCGGGGTGGCGCTGCGGACCAGCGTCATCCAGCGCTGCTTCCGCGACATGCATGCCGGCACCCAGCACTTCCTGGTCGGGCCGGTGATCCTGCGCGAATGCGGGAAGGAGCTGGCCGGCCTGGCCGAGGACAAGTCCTGGACCCTGATGGGGCTGGCGGACCGCTAGACATGACCCTTCCCGATTATCGCCCGTTCCTGCCCAAGCCCGAGCAGTCGAAGATCGCCGGGCCCAGCGCGCGCGCCCATGCCGAGGCCCGCACCAAGAGCCCCCGCGCCCAGGAGCTGTTCGGCGGGTGGAAGAAGGCGCTGGAGGAGCCGTGGCGCGGCATCACCACCGACGGGGTGCCGCTGCGCGACTTGTTCGCCCTGCGCCCCGAGGGCGCGCCGACCGGCGCCGTGATCGCGGCCGTCGAGGCGCTGCTCCGCGTGCTGCCGGAGGATCGGCGCACGCGCATGAGCTTTCCCGTCGATTCCAACATGTGGCGCAACTGGCAGAACACCGAGCTTTATGTCGAGGATTACGGCCTGCGCCTCGAGGAAGTTTCGGCGGAATTGCGCGAGGCGGTGATGGCTGTGCTGCGCGCGAGCCTCAGCGATCGCGGCTATCAGATCTCGCGCGACGTGATGCGGCTCAACCGCTTCCTCGGCGACCTGGTGGGCGGGCCCGCCGTGCTCGGCGAGTGGAGCTACAATTTCTGCCTGTTCGGCACGCCGTCCGAGAGCGAGCCATGGGGCTGGCAGCTGTTCGGCCACCACCTCTGCCTCAACTGCTTCATCCTCGGCACGCAGATGGTGCTGTCGCCGGCTTTCTGGGGCGCCGAGCCGTCCTACGCCGATGTCGGCCCGTTCGCCGGCACCGTCCTGTTCCAGGACGAGGAGCGCGCGGGGCTCGCCCTCGTGCGCTCGCTCGACGGGGGCCAGCGCGCCCGCGCCATCGTCGCCCACGACATGGTCGGCGGCGACCTGCCGCCCGGAAGGCGGCACTTCGCCGACAATCTGCATCTCGGCGGAGCGCATCACGACAACCGCATCATTCCCTACGAGGGCATCACCGCCGACAGGCTGACGCCGGTGCAGCGTCGCAACCTGCTCGACCTCGTGCAGAACTACATCGCGCCGCTGCCCGAGGGGCCGTTCGCGGCACGGATGGCGGATATCGAGCGCCACCTCGCCGACACGCATTTCTGCTGGATCGGCGGGTTCGCCGAGGACAGCGCGTTCTACTACCGCGTCCAGAGCCCGGTGGTGATGATCGAGTTCGACCATCACGGCGGGGTGTTCCTGACCAACGCCGAGCCCGCGAAGTTCCACGTGCACACCATCGTGCGCACCCCGAACGGCAACGACTACGGCATCGACCTGTTGCGGCTGCACTATCAGAAGGCGCCGCACCACCACCACGAGTGAGGCGACATGCCCGATGACGCGCCCCGTATCGCAACGACCGACCGGCGCTGGCCGGACGGCGGCACCACGCGCATCCCCTACTGGGTCTATACCGATCCCGAGATCTATGCGCGCGAGCAGGCGCTGATCTTCCAGGGGCCGAGCTGGAGCTACGTCGCGCTGGAGGCCGAGATCCCCAACGCGGGCGACTTCAAGCGCACCTTCGTCGGCGACCGGTCGGTGGTGGTGCTGCGCGACACGGACGGCGGCATCAACGTCGTCGAGAACCGCTGCGCCCATCGCGGCGTGCAGTTCTGCCAATCACATCTCGGCAATCATGCCGAAATCATGTGCCCGTACCACCAGTGGACCTATGACCTGAAAGGCGAGCTGATCGGCGTGCCGTTCCGCCGCGGGGTGAAGGGGTTCGGCGGCATGCCGCACGATTTCGACCTCCACCGCCACGGGCTCCGCAAGCTCGCGGTGGCCCGGCGGAACGGCGTCGTCTTCGCCTCGTTCGGCGAGCCGCCGCCGCTCGAGGATTATCTGAGCCCGCCCGTGGTCGAGCTGTTCGATCGCGTGTTCGACGGGCGCGGGCTCAAAATCCTCGGCTATTCACGCCAGCTCACCCCGGCCAACTGGAAATTGATGTTCGAGAACATCAAGGACCCGTACCACGCGAGCCTGCTGCACGTGTTCCTGCTGTCGTTCGGCCTCAACCGCGTCGACCAGCCGAACCGGCTGGTCATCGACCCGACCGGGCGCCACGCCGCCAGCATGACCTGGCGCGGCGAGCAGAAGCGCACCGAGGCGAACGCCGACATGCGCTCGCTGATCGAGGACCTCAAGCTCAACGCCCCCTCGATGCTCGACCCGGTGCGCGAATACGAGCGGTACACCATCTGCCTGATGACCGTGTGGCCGAACCTGATCATCCAGCAGCAGTCCAACACGCTGGCCATGCGCCAGCTCGTGACGCGCGGGCCCGAGGCGTTCGAGCTCGCCTGGACGTTCTTCGGCTACGAGACCGACGACGAGGAGATGACCAGGCGCCGGCTGCGCCAGGCAAACCTGATGGGTCCGGCGGGATATGTGTCGATCGACGATTCCGAGATGATGGCCTTCGCCCAGCGCGGCGTCCACGCGGCCGCCGACGGGGCCGCCGTCATCGAGCTCGACGGCGCCGGCTGGCAGGAGGAGGAGGAGCACGGCGTGACCGAGAGCGAAATCCGTGCCTTCTACGACTACTACCGCAAGGTGATGGGGCTGTGAGCGCGCTGGCGATCGAGGGCCGGTTCCGCGATCTTCCGGCAGGCGAACTCCGAGGCGCGGTCGAGGCGTTGACCGCGGAATACACGTCCTGCCTCGACGAGGAGCGGTTCGAGGACTGGCCCGAACTCTTCGTCGAGGACGGGCTCTACAAGATCGTGCCGCGCGAGAATTTCGACCGCGGCCTGCCGCTCGCCACCTGGCTCTGCGAGAGCCGCGGCTACATGAAGGACCGTGTCGTCGGCATAAGGCGCACTTCGGTCTACGGGCCGCGCACGATCCGGCGCATCGTCTCCGGGCTCCGCGTCTTCGGGTGGGAAGGCGACGCGCTGGAGGTGCGGGCGAGCTACGCCGCGTTCGAGACGTTGCCGGACGAGATGACGCGCGTGTTCTCGACCGGCCAGTATCGCGACAAGATCGTCGCGGCCGCCGGCCGGCTGATGTACCGCGAGAAAATCTGCATCTTCGACTCGACGCTGGTGCCGAACAGCCTGATCTACCCGCTGTAGCCCATTCGCTATTCGGCGAGCTCGGCGAGGGCGTCGGTGCGGGCGCGGTGGTGCGGCACCAGGCTCTGCCAGGCCGCGCCGGGGGCGATCTCGGTGTCGGCGACGCCGGTGATCTTCGCCATCGAGGGCAGCGGCCCGGGCTCGGTCCCGGCGGCGAGCGTGCGCGCAGCGGTCAGCAGCACGCGGCGCGTGTGGATCACGGCCGCGTCGGCCGGCACCAAATGCTCGCGCGTGCGGTCGAAGATCGGCCCCATCGAAAGAGAGACGGCCGCATCCTCCTGCTCGAGCCCGGCGAACCCGCCCCAGCGCTCCTTCATGGTCGAGCGGTCCTGGCCGAACCGGTTCTCCCACGTCGCGCGCCACTTGAAGTCAGTCTCGGAATAGAGCTTCGGCTCGCCGATGCCGGAGAGCAAGCGGTGATGCTCCCGCGCGTAGGGCGCGTTCGAATGGACGATGATGTAGGTGGAGGTGTTCTCGTCGTCGAGCGGCACCTCGAACAGCGTCGCGACCCGCGCCTGTGCCGGGATGATGCGCGTCGACGGCAGGATGAACGGCACGACGCGCACGCTGTCCTTCCCCGCCGGCGTCTTCCGGATCGCGGCGTAGTGGAAGCCGAAATCGGTGGTCTCGATCGACAGGCTCGGTGCGTTGTCGTCGACCGCGAGCGCGCCGGGGTTGAGCGCATCGGTGTTCGGCGTGAATCCGCCCTGATTCCAGCCCGGCCGCGCCTGGTCGGAATGCAGAATGCCGACGTGCGACGAATCCATCCCGCCTTCGAGGAGCTGCAGATAGTTGCAGCGAATGTCGACTCGCTCGATGTTGCGGTTCGCTTCCGGCGCGTCGATGAAGGCGAAATCGGGGAACGGCGGCTCCACCTCCTTCGGCCCGAAATAGCCCCAGATCAGCCCGCCCGCGTCGCGCACTGGGTAGGTGCGGGCGCGGAACTTCGCCTGGAACGCCTTGTTCGGATAGTTGGGCGAGTCGAGAAGCCGGCCTTCAACGTCGAACTTCCAGCCGTGATAGAGGCAGCGGATGCCGCACCCCTCGACGCGGGCGAGCGCGAGCGACGCGCCGCGATGCGGGCAAAGCTCGTCCATCAGCCCAAGACGGCCGTTGGTGTCGCGGAACAGCACGTAGTCCTCGCCGCAGAAGCGCGCGCGCACGGGATCGCCATCCGGCCGCGCCACCTGGCTCGCCAGCGCGATCGGCGTCCAGTAGCGGCGAAACAGCTGGCCCATCGCGGTGCCGGGCCCCACCCGGCACAACAGTTCGTTGTCTTCCTTGCGCATGACGCTCCGTTCCCTGGCGACCGAAGACCCGATCCTATCGGGCGCGCGCCCAAGCTTCAACGCGGCGCAGCTTGACCTGGATCAACAGCCAGACCTCGCCATCGTGCAAAGCTTACCCACGATCGAAGGAGACGACCATGGATGGGTTCTGGACGATCTTCGTCTATGTGAGCTGGGCCGCGAGTGCGACGCTGCTGATCGCGAGCGCCAACTCGGCCGCGCGGCGCGCCCGCCGCGCCCACGCACGCGCAAGCACCCGCCGAAATTAGCCGGCGGCACTCGGTAAGGCGTGGCGGGATCGGCGGACGGCGCACGCGCCGCCCGGGAAAGATCGGCTGGACGACCGCTAGGCGGCCGGGCGCTCGACGATCACGCGGCCGCGGCCGCGCCGAACGATGTAGCCGCCGCGCGGAATGCGCAGCCGGTTCGATTTCACCAGCGGCTGAAGGCTCTCGGCAATCAGCGTCGCATTCTTGTCGGCGGCGGTGCCGCCGGTCGTGCCAGACTTGGCATACCACTCGGAAAAGGCCTTCTCCGCGATATCTTCGCCCAGCGACTTGCGCAGTGCGTTGAGCTTACGAAGCTCGCCCTTCGTCAGTTCCTTCTCGGAGAAGTTTGTGGCCGGCTTGCGGGGCATTTGTATGGGTCTCCGTTATTTCAGGTAGGTTACAGACCAATTTGAGTAGCGCATACATATAGGGCAGTTTCCGCGCATACAAGCCCGGCGATTCACAAAACGTCGATTTCAATGGTTCATTCCTCTCACGTGACAATCTCGCAGGCGCGTCGTTGTCTACGCGACTCCGACCGAGCGTTATCTGCCGAATTATTCCGGGAATGAGCAATAGTTCTCGCTACGTTCTGCGCATTGCGCGTGCAATTCCGCCGACCGATACAAGCGTCGTTCGTATCGCACGCCGGCCGGAACGGCCGATCGCGGGAGGGTAGAGCCGCCGCAACCCTGCATTGTCATGCCGCGGGACGCGCGATAGTCTCCCGCGGCGCCCGAAAGAGGGGGCGCCAAAGGGAGGTGCGGCATGGCCGAAGGCGCGGCGCAAAAGGGGCTGAACACCCACCGGATCGGCTGGATCGGCACCGGGCGCATGGGCTACGCCATGGTGCACCGGCTGCTCGACGCGGGCTGCGACGTGGCGGTGTGGAACCGGACGCGCGCCAAGGCCGAACCGCTGGCCGCCGAGGGGGCGACGGTGGTGGACCGGCCCGCCGACCTCGCCGACCGCGACATCGTCTTCACCGTCCTCGCCGGCTCGAAGGATTTCGTCGCCGTCACCACCGGCCCCGACGGGGTGCTGACCGCAAAGGGGAAGGCGCCGCGAATCCTGGTCGATTCGACCACCGTCTCGGCGGAAGCCTCGGCCGAAGTGCGCGCGGCCGCGGGAAAGCTCGGCACCGCCATGCTGGCCGCGCCGGTCAGCGGCAACGCCAAGGTGGTGAAGGCCGGCAAGCTCACCTTCGCCGTGTCGGGTCCGCAGGACGCGTTCGACACTGTGCGGCCCTATTTCGACGCGCTCGGCACCGGCGCGTCCCGAGTTCGGCGAGGGTGAACTCGCCCGCGTCGTGAAAATCTGCCACAACGTGCTGCTTGGCGTGGTCATCCAGTCGATGGCCGAAATCACGGTTCTGGCCGAAAAAAGCGGTGTGCCGCGCCACGCGTTTCTCGAGTTTCTCAACCGCTCCGTAATGGGTTCGATGTTCACCAGGTATAAGTCTCCGGCGCTGGTGAATCTCGACTACACGGTCACCTTCTCGCCGGAGTTGCTCCGCAAGGACCTGGATCTCGGCCTCGCCCAGGGGCGCGCGCTCGAGGTCCCAATGCCGCTCGCCGCAATGGCGCGCGAAATCGTCCAAACCCTGATCGGCAACGGCTACGCCGACCAGGATTTCGCGGCGCTGCTCACGCTCGAGGCGAAAGCCTCCGGGCTCGAGCTCGCGCCCGAGAACGTCAAGGTTGGCGACGGCCTGACTTCCTGAGACGGAGGCCGGCGGCGATCGCTTTCGGCGCCGGCTTCATCACGCGACGACGCTTCTTCAATCGCTTTCATCGGCCCGCACCCCGAATTGGGGGACGGGCGCGGCGGCCAAAGGGGGGCTTCGTGACCAAAAATCAATACGGCGTCCTATGGGACATCCCGAGGAAGGGCGAACGGCGGTGGCGCCGCGCGGCGGCACTCGCCACCGTGCTGGCGATCTCCTCCGCGGCCGGAATCCCGGCGAGGGCAGTTGCGTCGGTGCCCGAGGTCGAGGAGTTGCGCGGCCTGTCGATCGAGCAGCTATCCAACGTCGACGTGACCGGCGTGTTCAAGCGGCCGGAAGCGCTGAGCAAGACGCCGGCCTCGGTCTACGTTATCACGCGCGAGGAGATTCGCCGATCGGGCGCGCGCACCCTGCCCGAGGCGCTGCGCCTTGCGCCCAACCTGGAGGTCACGCGGCTCAATGCGAACGCCTATTCCATCCAGGCGCGTGGCTTCAACCTGTTCCAGCTCTCGAACAAGATGCTGGTGGAGGTCGACGGGCGCACGCTCTACACGCCGCTGCACGCCGGCGTGTTCTGGGACCAGCAGCAGATCCCGATCGGAGACATCGATCGCATCGAGGTGATCGACGGTCCCGGCGGCACGGTATGGGGCGCCAACGCGGTGAACGGTGTCATCAATATCGTCACGCGCGACGCGCACGACACCCAGGGCGTCTACGGCAAGGTCGACGTCGGCTCGCTCGACGACGGCGCCACCGCCCAGTACGGCGGCAAATTCGGAGCGAATGGCGCCTATCGCGTGTACGGGATGGGGTTGAACAACGGATCGTTCAAGACGCGCACCGGCGGCGATCTGATCGACAATCTTCACGCGCGCCAGGGCGGGTTCCGCTCCGACTGGAAAGGCGGCGGAGGAACCTACAATCTCAGCGGCGACGTTTTCGACAACACCGAAAGCTCGGGCATCGTCGCCGCGTCGGGCGGCAACCTGACCGGACACTGGACCCGCCATCTCGACAAAGGCTCGACTCTCACGCTGCAGGCCTTCTACGACCAGGTGAATCGCAGCCAGCAGGGCGTGGCGGACGACCTGAACACGCTGGATATCGAGGGGCGGCACAACCTCGACCTCGGCCGGAACGAGATCGTCTATGGCGGCGGCTATCGCTTCTACCACAGCCACTACGCCACGACCGTCACGCCCGGCACCTTCACCTTCGTGCTTTCGCCGCAGAACGAGAACGTCCAGCTGTTGAGCCTGTTCGCGGAGGACAGCTTCAAGCTGCGGCCCGACCTGACCTTCACCTTCGGCAGCAAGTTCGAATATTCCACCTTCAGCGGATCGGAAGTGATGCCGAGCGCGCGCGTCGGCTGGCAGTTCGAAACGGATCACCTGCTGTGGGCCGCGATTTCGCGCGCGGTACGCACCCCCAGCATCCTCGACCGCGACATTGTCTCCACCTTCCCACTCCTCGAGCGCGCCGGGTCGAACTACGGCTCGGAAAGCGTGATCGCCTACGAGCTCGGCTACCGCGGCCGGCCGACCGACCGCTCCACCCTGTCGGTCACGTTCTACGACGACGTCTACAGCGATCTGCGCGTGCTGACGACCGATCCAAATACGGGCCTGCTCGAGTTTGGCAACGCCCAGCGCGGCTTCATCGACGGGATGGAGACCTGGGGCGATTACCGGGTGACGGCCCGCTGGCGCCTGATGGCCGGCCTCACGCTTCTCTCGAAGCACTTGACGCTCACCGACAACGCCGTCACCACTTCGCTGATCCAGCACCAGGGCGCCGACCCCGAATACCAAGTGTTCCTGCGCTCGTACCTCGACATCACGCCGGACGTCGAGTTCGACGTGACGCTCCGGCGCATCGACGCGCTCAAGGCTACGGTCGTGCCCGCCTATACCGGGCTCGACATCCATCTCGGCTGGCACGTCACCGACCGGATCGAGCTGGCGCTGGTCGGCCAGAACCTGGTTGCGGCCGACCACGTCGAGACCGGCCAGGGGATCACCGACACACAGATCGGGGTCATTCCGCGCACCGTGTACGGCAGCGTGACCGTGAAGTTCTGATGCCAAACCGGCTGACCATGGCCCGGATTCGCTGCCTCGTCTTGGCAGCGTGCTGCGCCGTGGCAGCCGCGGCAACGCTCGCGCCGCATTCTTCGCGCGCCGAGGATTCCGAGCTCGCCCGCGCGGTCAAGGCAACCTTCCTCTACAAGTTCGCGCCTTTCGTCGAATGGCCGGACAGCGCCTTCGTCTCGAGCGCCAGCCCGTTTCGCATCTGCATCGTCGGCGACGATTCGTTCGGCCGGCTGGTGCAGCGCGCGGCAGCGGGCCAGCGGGTGCGCGGCCGGGAAATGGTGGTGGCGCTCTACGAATCGGTGCGGCAGGCGGCGAACTGCCATATCCTGTACGCGGGCGCCTACGGTGCCGATCCGGTCGCCGAGATCGTCGCCGCCCAGCAGGGCCGGCCGGTCCTGACGGTGACCGACGAGGCGAACGGCGATACCGCGAAGGGCATCGTGCATTTCGTCATCATGGGCGGCCGCGTGCGATTCGAGATCGACCTGCAACTCGCCGAGGCGGATGGGCTCAAGATCAGCCCGAAGGTGCTGGAGCTGGCGGTCGAGGTGAGGAAGTGATGGAGCGGACGCGGGGGACGCGGCAAGGGTCATGACTCGGATCTGGCGCTTCACCCCGTTCGTGGCGTTGACGACGGCGGTCGGCCTGCTGATCGCGGCGGTGGTGATCGGCATTTTTGCCGACCGCGACTATCGCCACCAGAAGATCGAGGAGGCGCACGTCCAGGCCGAGATCGTGGCCTCGGCGGTGACCGCCGCCCTCGCCTTCAACGACGAGAATGCGGCGCAGACCTACGTCGACGCGCTGATCGCCAACCCCGCGATCGTCGCCGCCGCCGTGTACGACGCCAAGGGCAACCTGTTCGCGAGCTTCCTGCGCCCGAACGCGGCGTCCCTGCCGACGACGGCGCCGCCGACGTCCACAATGTACGCCGCGAACCGTGTCGGGGTAGCAGTGCCGGTGGTTCAATCGGGCGCGACGCTCGGCACGGTCTATCTCCGGGCCGGCACGCAGTCCTTGGCCCAGCGCCTGACCCAGGTGGCCGGGCTCGTGTTCCTCGGCATCATGGCGTTGATCGTGCTGGCGGTCCTCGGCCTCGCCCAATCCGGCCTCAATCGCGCCAACGCGGCGCTCGCCCAGCACGCCGCCGACCTCGAAGCCGTGAACGTCCGGTTGCGCGACCAGATCGCCGAGCGCGAGAAGGCCGAGGAGGCGTTGCGCCAGGCCCAGAAGGTGGAAAGCATCGGCCAGCTCACCGGCGGGGTCGCGCACGACTTCAACAACCTGTTAGCGATCATCCTCGGCAACCTTGAGCGGGCCGAGCGCCGGATCGCGCGCGGCGTCGAGCCCGAGCAGCTGAAGCGCCTCATCGCCAACGCCAAGGGGGGCGCCGAGCGCGCCGCCATGCTGACCCGCAGCCTCCTTGCCTTTTCGCGGCGCCAGCCGCTGCGTCCCCAGCCGGTCGACGTCAACCGGCTGGTATCGGGGATGTCCGAGCTGCTGCGCCGCACGCTGGGCGAGCAGATTACGGTCGAGACCGTGGTCGCGGGCGGGCTGTGGCGCACCTCGGTTGATCCCAACCAGCTCGAGAGCGCCATCCTCAACCTCGCCGTCAATGCACGCGACGCCATGCCCGACGGCGGCAAGCTGACCATCGAGACGGCGAACGCCTATCTCGACGCCGCCTACGCCGCCGAGCATGAGGATCTGAAGCCCGGCCAGTACGTGGTGCTGTGCATCACCGACACCGGCTCGGGCATGACGCGAGACGTGATGGAGAAGGCGTTCGAACCCTTCTTCACCACCAAGGACGTCGGGCGCGGCACCGGGCTCGGCCTGTCGCAGGTCTACGGGCTGGTCAAGCAGTCGGGCGGGCACGTCAAGATCTACAGCGAGCCCGGCCAGGGCACGACGATCAAGATCTACCTGCCGCGCCTGCTCGCCAGCCTCGAGGCGCTGCCCGAGGAGGCGCCCGCCCAGGCGCAGCCGTCGGCGGCCGAGCAGGGCGCAGGTGCGGTGCTCGCCGTCGAGGACGACGAGGGGGTGCGCGAGCATTCGGCGTCGATCCTGACCGAGCTCGGCTACCGCGTGTTCCAGGCGCCGAACGGGCCCGAGGCGCTCCGCGTGCTCGAGCGCCACCCGGGGATCGAGCTGCTATTCACCGACGTGGGGCTTCCCGGCGGGATGAACGGGCGCCAGCTCGCCGACGAGGCGGCGCGGCGCCACCCCGGCCTCAAGGTGCTCTACACCACGGGCTACGCCCGCAACGCCATCGTGCATGACGGCCGGCTCGACCCCGGCGTCAGGCTGGTAACCAAGCCGTTCACCTTCGCCCAGCTTGCCGCGGCGGTGGCCGAGGCGCTGCGCCCGACCGCGCCCGGCATCCTGGTCGTGGAGGACGAGATGCTGGTGCGCGCATCGACCGCGGAGCTCGTGAGCGAGCTCGGCTGCATCGCGCTGGAGGCTGGCACCGCGGCCGAGGCGCAGTCGCTGCTCCGGCTCCGCGACGGCGAGGTGGCGGCGGCGCTGGTCGATCTCGGCCTCCCCGACGCGAAGGGCGACGAGCTGATCGTCCAGCTCCACGCGGGCTGGCCGACGCTGCCGGTGATCGTGGCGTCGGGCGCCGGCCGGGGCGAGCTGAGCGAGGCGCTGGCGGCCGACCCGCTGGTGAGCTTCCTGCCCAAGCCCTATGGCCCGGGCGATCTCGAAGCCGCGCTCAGGAAGGCGGGGATCACGCCGCCGGCGGACGGCGGCGGGTCGGGCACGGACGCTGGCTGACGGCAATTGCGGGCGGGAGCGGGCCGGCGGCCCGCCCCGCGCCCCGTGCCCCTATTTGCCCGCCCGGTACTTCGCGATCTCCTCGCGGAAAGCCGCAAGCACCGCGCCGCCGTTGGGCGTGGTCTTCGCCCACTGGGTGACGATCGGCTCGGCGAGCTTCTTCCACCGCGCCGCCTCGGCCGGCGCCAGCGTCGTCACCGACTGGCCCGGCTTCTTCATGGTCTGTGTCCGGCCCTCCGCGTTCTGGCGGTCGGTCACCTCGCCCATCCGCTTGAAGAACACGTCGCCCGAATAGCGGTCGATCGCGGCCTTCGCCTTCGCCGGAAGGCGCGCGTAGGCGCCCTTGTTCATGAAGATGAAGGCGGGGAACAGGCCCGCATCGGTCTCCAGATGGTGGTTCGTCACCTCGTCGAGCTTGAAGCTCATGATCGCCGGCCAGCCGACCGCGATACCCTGAACCGTGCCGCGGCTCATCGCCTGGTAGAAATCGGGCGGGCCCATCGTGATCGGCGTGCCGCCGACGTTCGTCACGACATCGCCGACGATGCGGCCCGACACCGCGATCTTCAGCCCCTGCATGTCCTCGACCGACTTGATCGGCTTGTTCGAGTTGATCGCCGGCGCGCCGAAGTTGAACAGCGACAGCACCTTCACCTTGGAGAACTCGCCCGAGATCAGGCCGCGGTCATAGAGCTTGGCGAGTGCGACCGACGCCTCGGTGCAGTTCGACGCCTCGAACGGCAGGCCGGCCACGAAGACCTGCGGGAAGATGTCGTAGAACGGGCCGAAGATGCCGAACGACATGTCGGCGACGCCTGCGATGGTGCGGTCGTAGACGTTCGACACGGTGGCGATCGAGTTGCCGGTGAACAGCTTGATCTCGAGCGTGCCGTCCGACGCCTTCTCGACGTCCTTGATCCAAGGCGCGACACCCCAGACGTTCACCTTCGAGGTCGGCACGGTGGTCGACGCGAAGCGCAGCGTGACCTTGTCGGCAGCCTTTCCGGCGACCGGCAGCGCTCCGATCATCAGCGCGAGCGCAGCGCGCGCGAGCGTTTGACGCATGTGAATTCTCCTTCCTGGACCGCCGCGCCCGCGCCGGCCGGTTGTGGTTTCCGTGGGTGGGATGGCGAAGGCGTCGTCAGCCGGCGTCCGTCAGCTCCTCGATCTTCGCGATCAGCTCGGACGGTTTGAACGGCTTGGAGAGGGTGGCATGGGCGCCAAGGCGCGAGGACATCTTCAGAAGGTCGAGATCGCCCGACCGGCCGCCGCCGGAGATGCCGATGATGCGCATGCTGCGGTGGCCGGGACGGCGCTTGAGCCTCGCGATCAGCTCGAGCCCGTCCATGCCGGGCATGAACATGTCGACCACCACCACGTCGGCGCCGTACGCCTCGAACGCGCGGACGGCCGCCTGGCCGTCGATGGCGTGGCGCGCATCGTAGCCCGCATTGGTCAGCGCCTCGGCCAGCATGGCGCCGAGATCGGCGTTGTCGTCGATCACCAATATCCGCATTGCCGGTTTAGCCCCTGTCGCCTCTCTGCCCCCATCGAAAGCCGTGGCGGCGCCCCTGTCAACGCTCCTCGACGGGGCCCGGCCAGTCGATGCGCGGCACGTGGGCGAGCGCCGCCGGGCCGAGATAGAGGGTGCGGTCCTGGAGCGTGAGCGGCACGTCGATCTCGGGCGGCTTGGCCGGGTCGGGGGACGGCTTCGCCATCATCCGCAACACGATCTTGGCCATCGCTCTGGCGCGCGCCTTGAGCCGGCCGGCCGCGACCAGCGAATCGACGGCGTCGTCAACGCCCGACATGCGGGTGGTGAAGGCACCGATCGGCTGCATGTCGGCGTCGAGCGCCAACGTGCCGTCGGCCTCGGCCTTGAAGCGGCCCCAGTCGATCGCGACCTTGCGAAGCTCGACCGTGCCACCGGCCCGGCGCCAGGCATCGAGCGCCGCCCGCGACGGGCCGGACGGCAACGCGCCATCGAGCGCGACGTCCACCTCCGCGCGGTCGACATGCGGGCCGAGTGGGGGGGCGGCGCCGTCCGGAAGATCGAGCCCCTGGGCGGTAATGTGGAGGCTCCCGGCCTCGGGCGGGTGCAGCGCCTGCCCCTGCGGCGCCGCCGCGGCGCCGGCGGGCGGGGGCTGCGCCGGATCGCGGGCCGCCGCGCTGCCGCCGGCAACCGCCAGCAGAACGCTGTCAGCGTGGAACTTGCTACCGTCCACGCTGCGCCCGGCGACGCCCGCGAGCACGGCATCGAGCCGCACGATCTTGCCGCCCGCCCCGATTCGCGCCGTGCCGTGCGCCGTCGCCGCATCCAGCGCGAGGTCGAGCGGGCGGTCCGGCAGATCGGCCTCGATCCGGTGGGCGCCCGGCGCATCGAGCGTCACCTTGTCGCCGCCCCAGGGCGGCACCGACGCGGCAAGACGTGCGCCGCTCCAGCGCCAGCGCACCGGCGCGTCGCGCCCGATGGCGAACGGACCTACCACCGCCTCCAGCTTCAGCGGGAAGCCCCGTACCGCGACCTGGCCGAGCGCGACCGTCCAGCCCTCGGCGCGCCGTGCCGCCGCCCAGCCCGCGACTCCCTCGCTCAGCGCGTCCGCCGCGCGGAACCAGAACAATGTGTAGGCGGCAGCGGCGACCGCGACCAAAGCCGCCCCGATGACCAGCGCTCGACGCATGGCCGATAGGTAATCCTTCGCCGCCCCCGGGTCGAGCGATCCGCGAATGATCCATTCCCCCGGCGCGCGGCCGGCTCTAGACTGCGTCGCCCGCCATGCCCGCCGACCCCGCCCAGAACTCCACGCGCCCGACCGCCGCGGCACTTCCCGCGCTGTTCGTCGTTCTATGGTCGACCGGGTTCATCTTCGCGCGGCTCGGCCTGCCGTACGCGCCGCCCTTCGGCTTCCTCGCCATCCGCATGGGCATCAGCGCGGCGATCCTGCTCGCCATCGCCTTGATCACGCGCGCGCCCTGGCCGCGCAGCTGGGCCGAGGGCGGACATATCGCGGTCGCGGGGCTCTTGCTCAACGGCGTCTACCTCGCCGGCGTGTTCGAGGCGGTCGAGCGCGGCGTCTCGGTCGGCGTGGTCGCGCTGATCGCCGGGCTGCAGCCGATCCTGACCGCCGCCGTGGTGGGCCCACTGCTCGGCGAGCGGGTGAGCGTCCGGCAATGGGCGGGGCTGGCGCTCGGCTTCGCCGGCATCGGCCTCGTCGTGCATGAAAGGCTGGGCGCCGGCGCCGGCAGCCCGGAGGGATTCGCCCTTGCCTTCGTCTGCCTGATCGGCATCACCGCCGGCACGCTCTACCAGAAGCGGTTCTGCGGCGGCGCCGACTTGCGCAGCGGCACGGCGATCCAGTTCGCCGCCTCGGCACTGGCGATGACCGCGGGAGCGCTGGCGTTCGAGACCCGCCCCATCGTCTGGTCGCCGCAGTTCGGCTTCGCCCTCGCCTACCTCGTTCTGGTGCTGTCGGTCGGCACGTTCAACCTGCTGGTCGTGCTGATCCGGCGCGGCGCGGCGGCGCGGGTGACCAGCCTGTTCTACCTGGTGCCGCCGGTGACGGCGCTGTTCGGCTGGGCGATCTATGGGCAGACGCTGGGGCCCGACGCGCTGGCCGGCATGGCGGTCGCGGTGGTCGGTGTCGCGCTGGTCAACCGGTAGCGCATCTTCCGATCGCGGGGCTGCCGGCGCGCTCCGGCGGAAACGACCCTAACCGCCGGCGCCGATGAAGCCGACCGCCTCGATCTCGACCAGCACATCGGGCGTGCCGAGCGCCGCCACCTGGACCAGCGTGGAACACGGGAAATCGCCCTTGAACCGCTCGGCGCGGGCGCGCCACACCTCGGCGTTGCGGCTGATGTCGGTGACGTAGATGTTCAGCTTCACCACGTCGCCCATCTTGCCGCCGGCCGCCTCCATCAGCTTGGCGATGCGGTCGAGGCAGATGCGCGCCTGCTCGTACATGTCGCCCACCCCGGCGATCTCGCCGTTGGCGGTGCGTGCCACCTGGCCCGCGATGAAGACCTGATCGCCGACCACCAGGCAGTTCGACCAGCGCTGCGGCGGCGGCTCGGGCACCGCCTCGGAGACGGCGCGTCGGATATGGGGCATGGGATTCCTCCGTCGGGATCTGTCGTGGGCCAAGTCTATTCCGCTCCCCGGCACGCGCCAACGAAACCGGGGGCTTGAAACCCGACCCCGAAACGATATATCTAATTCGTATCGTTAATGGAGGTCACATGCGTCACGAACACAGAGAGCGCCGCGGCGGGCGCGAAGAGCGCCGTCCCGGCCGCCATGGCGAGCGCCACCGCGAGCGCGGGCGCCATCGCGGCTGGTGGCGCCGCCGCGTATTCGACCACGGCGAGCTGCGCCTCGTCATGCTGCACCTGATCGCCGCGCGCCCGCGCCACGGCTACGACATCATCAAGGAGATCGAGGAACGGCTGGGCGGCGCCTACGCCCCGAGCCCGGGCGTGGTCTACCCGACGCTCACCCTGCTCGAGGAGCAGGGCCATGTGCGCGCCCTGCCCGCCGAGGACGGCAAGAAGCAGTACGCGATCACCCCGACGGGCGAGGCGCACCTCGCCGAGCACCGCGCGGCGGTAGACACCGCTCTCGCCCGCATGGAGGAAGCCGGCGCCGCACTTGGCCCCGCGCCGCAGATCGTGCGCGCGATGGAGAATCTGAGGCTCGCGCTCAGGATGCGCATGGCGCGCGGGCCGCTCGATGACGATCAGGCCGCGGCGGTCGCCGCCGCGATCGACGCCGCCGCGACGGCGGTCGAGCGGACCTGAGCGCGGACGGGCAGCACGTAGCCGGGCGGGTCAGACGGTTCGCGGGCCACGCGGTCCGGCAAGCAGCCAGATGATCAGCCCGATCACCGGCAGGATCAGGATCACCAGGATCCAGACCAGCTTCGCCGCCGGCGCCGCGCCGGAACCGACGACTTGAACGATCGCCCAAATGTCGAGGGCGAGAATGACCAGGCCGACAATTCCGCCGCCCCACCCGAATCCCATCTCTACCTCCGCGGCCGAATGACCATCACGGGGCCAACGCGACCCGCCGGGCCGCGTTCCCCCGACCGGCTGGAATACCGTGGGACGTGAGCGGCCCGAGACAAGGGTATAGCCAGCCAGCTCCGCCGCGACCTCAGCTTTGGCGAGCTACGGGATAAGCTCAGGTGCCAGCGTTGCCACGTGCGCCGACGTGCGGTCGTGGTGGTGGACGATGTTGAGGTGATTCGCTTGTTATGGGGAAGCGCATCGGCCAGATTCGGCCCGCTGTGCTGGTATTCATTGATGAGAGTGGCGATCCCGGATTCAAGATCGCTAAGGGGTCAACGCCGATCTTTGCAGCGGCGATGGTCATTTTCGAGAACGGGACAGACGCTCGGGCAACGGAGGAGACCATCAAGGCGGTGCGTGCGCAGCAAAAGGTCAAGCGCGAATTCCACTTCGTGAATTGCAGGCCAGCGGTACGCGACGCGTTCTTTGTGGCCGTGCGCAATTGCCCGTTTCACGTGCGGGCAGTCGTGGTACAGAAGAAGCTTATCTACTCCCCACACCTTCGATCCGACAAAGAGGATTTCTACAGGTTCTTTGTGCGCAAGATGATCGACAACGATGGGGGCGCAGTGCAGGAAGCCCGCATCGTGATCGACGGATCAGGCGACCGCCCATTCCGAAACATGCTGAAGACCTCTTTGAGGCGGCACATTGGCGACCGACTCAAAGACGTGAAGTTTGGGCGATCCGAAAGCGATCACCTCATTCAGTTGGCGGACATGTGCGTCGGCGCGATAGCACGGTCTTATCGTCTCGAGCGGAAGGACGCCGACCGCTGGCGCGAGATGCTACGCCCGCGCATCGACGACATTTGGGATTTTCGTTGAAGGTCGCGCCCCCGCTCCCTATCCCGGCGTTACCGGGCACGCACACCAGAGGGTGACAGTTCGGGCAGCGGGGGCGACTTGTCGAGGCGGCATATAGCATCGGTTCGACAAAATGTCCAGCCTAGCAGACACGCCGAACCCGCGCCGACGGTGCCGGGTATGGTTGCTAGGTGTGGTTAAGGGGTGTGGTCGTTCCGAAAAACTCTTTATTTTTCAATGGTTAGAAGATTGGCGTCCCCGGCGGGATTCGAACCCACGACCCTCAGATTAGGAATCTGATGCTCTATCCTGCTGAGCTACGGGGACGCCGTGGCGCCACCTTACGCCGGCGCGGGCGCAAATGAAAACGGCGGCTTTCGCCGCCGTTTTCGCTTTTCGGGACCGCCCAATCCTTGGGGGAGAGGGGGAGAGGGGATATGAAACGGTCCCTGCCTTGCCCCCTATGCGATGCAAGATTCATGCCAGAGGAGCGAAATCTGGCATTTTCAAACACTTGCCGGGCAGGGGCCCACATGCATGATCCCGGTTGTAAAATTTTCCGACAGATTTCCGTGTCCTCCCGCCCGGGTTGTAAAGATTTCCGACGGAGCGCAGCGCCGGCCCCCGCCGGCCTCGGTTGACGGGCCGCGGAGCCGCCGCCATAGTTCGCCAAACCTCGGGAAACGACCGTCGCCAAAGGGAGGGCGCCATGGCAGGCCAGGACATCACCTACAAGACGCGCGCGAACGAGACGTTCGACGGCTATCTCACCGGGCCGGACGGCAGCCAAAAGGCGCCCGGCATCCTGCTGATCACCGCCATCTTCGGCGTCGACAAGGAGATGCGCGAGCTCGCCGACGCTTGGGCGAGAGACGGGTTCCTGGTGTCGACGCCCGACATCTTCTGGCGCCAGATCCCCGGCCCCACCGCCGACATGAAGGTCGCGTTCGAGCGCTACGAGAAGTTCGACCCAGACCAGGGCATGAAGGACATCGAGGACCTGATGAAGGACCTCAAGTCCCGGCCGCAGTGCAACGGGAAGGTCGCCGTGCTCGGCTTCTGCTTCGGCGGGCGCTACGCCCACCTCGCGACCACGCGGCTCGGCGCCAACGCCGCCGCCGCCTTCCACGGCACCATGATCGGCCAGCATCTCGACGAGGTGGGCAAGGTGACGGTGCCGGTGAGCTACCATTTCGGCGCGGTCGACCCGGTCGTCCCGATGGACGAGGTGAATTCCATCAAGCAGGCCTTCGCCGGCAAGCCGAATGCCGAGATCGCGGTCTATGACGGCGCCGGGCACAATTTCTCGATGCCCCACAAGGAGGGCTACCACCCCGAGGCGGCGCGTATCGCGCGCGAGCATGCCCTCGCCTGCTTCCGCAAGATGTAGGAGGGCCGGATGCAGATCGCGGCCAAGGACGGCAGTTTCGACGCCTACGTCGCCGCGCCCAAATCGGGCAGGGCGCCCGGCATCGTCATGGTCACCCACATCTTCGGGGTGTGCGCCGACACGCGCGGCTGGTGCGACCGGGTGGCCGAGGCCGGCTGCCTCGCCGTTGCGCCGGACTTCTTCTGGCGCGACCAGGACAAGGGGCCCATCGACCATCGCGGCGACGGGTACGACCGCGCCCGCGCGCGGTCGGGCCGCACCGACAAGGCCAAGATGTTCGACGATCTCGCGGCCGCCATCGCGGCCACCAAGGCGCACCCCGCCTGCAACGGCAAGATCGCAGCCTGGGGCTTCTGCTTCGGCGGGCCGATTGTCTGGCGCGCGGCCTGCGACGGCTGGCTGGACGCTGGCGCCTCGTTCCACGGCACGTTCGTCAGCAAGGCGTTCAAGCCCGGCGACAAGCTCGCCTGCCCCACCACCTTCCAGTACGGCGACACCGACGATCTGGCCCCGCCCGAGGAGCTGGAGATCATGCGAAAGGCGCTGGCGGCCGACCCGAACGGCTCGTTCGGCCTGCATCCGGGCGCCGGGCACGGCTTCATGATGGCGCACGGGCGGAGCTACAACAAAGCGGCGGCGGAGGCGTCGTGGAAGGCGGCGATGGCGTTGCTGGCGCCGTTCAGCCCCGCCCGGGCCGCGGAGTAGCCCCGGCGCGCAGCACCACGATGCGAGCGGCGCCGTAGCGTCGCTCGTCGAGGATGGCAAAGCCCGCGGGCGGGACGAATGGCTCGCGCGCCGCGACCTCCAGCATGACGATCGCGCCCGGCTCGAAACAGCCGGCGTCGGCGAGCGCGGCGAGCGCGACGGGCCCTTTCCCCTCGCCATAGGGCGGATCGAGGAACGCGACCGTCACTGGTCGCGCGGGGCGCGGCGGGTGCAGCACGTCGGCGGCAAGCACAGTGGCGTTGGGCTGCTCGCGCACGGCGGCGAGATTGGCGCGAAGCGCCGCGAGTGCCGCCCTATCGGTTTCCAGGAAGGTCGCGTGCGCGGCGCCCCGCGACAGCGCCTCGATGCCCATTGCGCCCGTACCGGCGAACGCATCGAGCGCGTAGGCGCCCGGCAGCAGCGACGCGCCGCCAACGCCGAACCCGCCATGCGCCAGGATGTTGAACACCGACTCGCGCACCCGGTCCGCGGTGGGGCGCAGCGCCCGCCCCTCCGGCGCGGCGAGGCGGCGCCCGCGATGCCTACCGGCGATGACGCGCATGGGCGTGCCCCTTCGCCTCGCGCGCCCAGTCGCCGCCGACCTGCTCGGCGAGGACGGCGCGCGGCACCTCGGCGACCGCGCCGGACGCGAGCTTGCCGAGCTGAAACGGGCCGAACGCGACGCGGATCAGCCGGCTGACCGAGAAGCCGAGATGCGTCATGAGCTTGCGCACCTCGCGGTTCTTACCTTCGCGCAGCCCGAGCGTCAGCCAGGCGTTCGAGCCCTCGGCACGGTCGATCACCGCCTCGACCGGGCCGTAGCGGACGCCGTCGATCTCGACGCCCTTCGCGATGCGGGCGAGCAGCTCGGGCTCCGGACGGCCGAACACGCGCACGCGGTAGCGCCGGGTCCAGCCGGTCGCCGGCAGCTCGAGATGGCGGGCGAGCGCGCCGTCGTTGGTGAGGAGCAGCAGCCCTTCGGACTCGATGTCGAGCCGTCCGACCGAGACGACGCGCGGCAAGCCGAGGGGCAGCGCATCGAAGACTGTCGGGCGGCCCTGCGGATCGCGATGGGTGGCGATCAGCCCGCGCGGCTTGTGATAGCGCCACAGGCGGGCGGCGGCGGGAGCCGCCACATCGCGCCCGTCGACGGCGATGCGCGAGCCCTCGTCCACCAGCGTCGCCGGGGTGGTGACGCGCGCGCCGTCAAGGGTCACGCGCCCCTCGGCGATCAGACGCTCGCCCTCGCGGCGCGAGCAGACGCCGGCCCGGGCGAGGCGCTTGGCGATGCGCTCGCTCATGGTCTGGCGGCGGCGGAAACGAAGGCGCGGAAGATGGCGGAGTCGCCGGGGTCGATGTCGTATTCCGGGTGCCACTGCACCCCGAGGCAGAACCGATGGCGCGGCGCCTCGATGCCCTCGATCACCCCGTCAGGCGCGACCGCATCGACCACCATACCCTCGGCGACATCCTTCACCGCCTGGTGGTGGGCGGAGTTCACCTGCATCTCGTCGCGCCCGGTGATGCGGTGGAGCAGCGTGCCGGCGACGACGCGCACCGCATGGCCGGGCTCGATCCGCGGGTTCGGCTGCTCGTGCGCCAGGGCGTTCGCCACCTCGTCGGGGATGTGCTGGATCAGCGTGCCGCCCAGCACGACATTCAGCACCTGCTGCCCGCCGCAGATGCCGAGCACCGGCAGGTCGCGCGCCAGCGCCGCGCGCAGCACCCGGATCTCGAACTCGGTGCGCCGGTCCTTGGTGGTCACGCGGGCGTGGCGCGTGGCCGCCCCGAAGAGCGCCGGGTCGACGTCGAAATTGCCGCCGGTCACGACCAGCGCATCGATCCGCCCGGCGTACTCCGCCGTCTCGTCCGGCAGATGCGGCAGCATCAGCGGCAGCCCGCCGGCACGCGCCACCATCTCGGCATAGTTCTCGCGCAGCGCATACCACGGCATCTTGGAATAGCCGCCGGGCGCTTCCGAATCGAGGGTGATGCCGACGATGGGCCGCATGGCGCGCAATGTAGGGTGAGCCGGGAGTCGCGGCAACGGCGATGCTTGACGGTCCCTAGCATGGGGGCGTGAATTCCGGGCGGTTGCCGGCGTAGGGCGCATTGGAACGGACATGAACCTCGGAGAGATCGGCAGAGCGTCGCCCGCCATCCAGCTTCACCTGGCGACGGTCGTACCCGCCTTCGTGCTCGGGACCTGGCTGATCTTCGCTTCGAAGAAGGGCGCGCCCCGGCACAGGGTGCTGGGGGCTCTCTACCTCGCCCTGATGCTGGTCACCGCCATCACGACCGTCTTCGTCCGCACCCTCCACGCCGGCGAATTCTCCTGGATTCACCTTTTCATCCCGCTCACCCTGTTCGGCGTGTTCGCCGCATTGTGGGCCGTCCGGCGCGGCAACATCGCCGGACACAAGCGGGCGATGATCGGGCTCTATATCGGCGTTGTGACCGCCGGCGCGCTCACCCTCTTGCCCGGCCGGCTGATGTGGCGGGTGTTTTTCGGCTGAGCGACGGCTCAGGCGACCTTGCGCGTCTCCGTCCGGGCGAGGTCGCACTCCTCATCGAGCCAGAGGCGCGCGTAGTCGACCGTGCGCCACTTGTCGAACCAGGGGCCGCCGCGGGTGTAGTGGATGGCGTTCGGCACGCCCTGCGCGGGCTTCTCGCACCAGCCCTCAAGCCAATTCCACGTTTCGTCGAGCGCGCCGATCTCGGCATCGTCGAGCCATTGGAAGCGGTGGAGGAATGCGCCGGTTTCGCGGTTGATGCGCCCGGGCGTCAGCGCCCGGTTCTTGGGATGCGCGCAGTTGTAGAGCACCAGCGAGGACCAGTTCTTGCGCGGATAGACGGTCTGGGCCTGCCCCTCCATCTTCCACGCCTCGCGCGGCCGATGGTCGTGGTGGACGCACATCACGGCGTAGCGCGGATCGGCCTCTGCGAACAATTGCGCCACGTCGGCGGTCCATAGGAAGTCGCAGTCGCAGAAAAGCGCCCAGCCGCGAAAGCGCATCATGTAGGGCACGAAAAAGCGGGTGTAGGTGAACTCGGTCGATGCCAGCGGATCGGCCGGCCGGTCGTAGAGCCCCTGGGCGCGCAGCTCGTCCTGCAAGAGCGGCACGACCGTGACCGGCTGGCTTGCCCGGCGCAGCAGGGAGTGGCGGCAGACGCGGTAGGCGATGTCCTCGCGGCTGTCCCAGCCGACAAACACATGCAACGACGGCTCGCGGCTCATGGGGCGCACTCCTTGCCGAGATCAGCGGCGAGGCGGGCGAGCGCCTTGTCCCAGCCCCCCGTATGATCTTGGCGATAGACGGGCGAGTCGGGGAACCAGGGCGAGCGATCGCCGGATGCCATCCAGCGGAACTCGGCCGGGAAGGGCACCAGCACGCGGCTGGGCCTGCCCACCCCCGCGCGGAGGTGGACGTTGGTGTTGGAGACGCAGACGTAGTCGTCGAGGATGCCAACGAGCGCCAGCATGTCCTCGAGCAAATCATTGAGCGCGGTGAGGTCGAGCACCGGGCGGCCGGCGGCGCGGGCGAACGCCGCCGCCTCGCCGGCTTCGGGCTGGCGTTGCAGCGCGACCAGCGTGCCAGGCGCGCTGGCGAGCGCTTCAGCCACGGCCTCGCGCGGCGCAACCTTGTAGAGCCCGTCCTTGCGGATACGTGTGCCGGCGCGCCAGGTCACGCCGAGATAGGGCGGCGGTCCGAACGCGGCGAGACGCGCGGCGAGCGCCTCGGACCGGTCGGGAAGCGGCGGCAGCGCGATCGCAGGCGGGGCGCTGGACGCGGACACCATTCCGGCGAGGAACGGTAGGTCGCCGACCGAGACGAAGCTCGCCCCGGCGGCGACCGGTGCATCGGGCGCCAGCACGGCATCGACCGCGCCCGAGCGCGCAATCATGGCGGCGATGCGCGGGCTCGCCCGATAGGAAAAATGAGCCCCGCGCGCGCGGAGGCCGGGCGCGAAGCGCAGGAAGAATATCTCGTCGCCGAGCCCCTGGTCGGCCAGGGCGACGATGCGCCGGCCGGAGAGATCGCCCTCGAACGGCGTGCGGACGAGCGCGACCGCCGGCGGGCTCTGCAACTCGCGGGCCAGGTAGTCATGCCAGCCACCGTCGAAATCGCCCTCGGACAAGCGGAGGGTGGCGCGGTTCATGCGCGCCTCGCGATGTGCCGGGACGAGCGCGAGCGCCCGGTCGAGCGCCGCCCGCGCGTCGTCGCTGCGCCCGATCGATTTCAGCACGTGGCCGCGATTGGCATGGGCGTCGGCATGGTCGGGATCGAGCGCGAGCGCCCGATCGTAAGCGGCGAGCGCTTCGTCGATCGCGCCGCGCGCCTCCAACGCTGTGCCAAGATTGCTGTGGGCGTCGGCCGAACCCGGCGCGATGACGACAGCCCGGCGATAGATGGTCTCGGCCTCGTCGTCGCGGCCCTGGGCTTGGGCGATGTTGCCGACGCCGATCATCGCCTCGATGCAGCCGGGCTCGGTTTCCAGCGCCTCGAGGAAGTGCGGCAGGGCGGCGCCGCATTCGCCCCGCGCACAGAGGAGGTTCGCGAGGTTGACCCGTGCGGCCACCAGCCGCCCGTCGGACGCGACCGCGGCGGCATAGGCGTCGACGGCATCCGCGGTCCGGCCGGCGGCGCGCAACGCGTCGCCGAGTGCGAGATGGGCTGCCGCGTAGGTCGGGTTGAGCACAATTGCGCGGCGCCAGCAGGCCTTGGCCTCGTCGGTACGGCCGCCGGCAGCAAGCAGATTGCCGAGGTTGAAGTGCGCCTCGGGAAATTGCGGACGGGCAGCGAGAGCGGCGCGGAGCGCGGCTTCGGCCTCGTCGGCGCGCCCGGCGCGGCGAAGGGCGGAGCCGTAGGTGTTGAGCAGCTCGGCATTGCGCGGCGCAGCCTTGGCACCACGGGCGAGCGCGTCGCAGGCCGCGGCGACGTCGCCTTCGCCGAGCCGCACGGCGCCGAGGAGATGGAGCGCGTCCGGCTGGGACGGCACGCGCCGCAGCACCAGATCGAGCCGGACCGCCGCAGCGGCGAACCGACCCGCGCGGTAGTCGGACAGAGCCGCCGCGAGTTCGATCTGCGGGCGCAGGGGATCGAATGCGGCCGGCATCGTCTGGGTACGCGCCATGCGGAAGGCTCCTGGAACCCCGGCGACGATAGGCCGGCGTGCCTTAGAATCCGTTAACCCCGCCCGCTTGACGGCGCGACCGGCGGCGGGGATGGTCCCGCCATGAGCGCGAACTACATGGACGAGGCGCTGGCCGAGGCCGAGGCGGCCGCAACCCGGGACGAGGTGCCGGTCGGTGCCGTGGTGGTGGACGGCGCCACCGGGCAGATCGTCGCGCGCGCCGGCAACCGTACCGTCTCCGACGCCGACCCCACCGCCCACGCGGAGCTGATCGCAATCCGCGCCGCGGCGGCGGCCTTGGGCGCGCCCCGCCTCGAGGGGTGCGACCTTTACGTCACGCTGGAGCCCTGCCCGATGTGCGCGCAGGCGATCTCGTTCGCGCGCATTCGCCGGCTCTATTACGGCGCGTCCGACCCCAAGGGCGGCGGAATCGAGCGCGGCGCCCGCATCTTCGACCAGCCGACCTGCCATCACCGACCGGAGATCTATCCCGGCATCGGTGAGGCGCGCGCCGCGGCCCTGTTGCGGGAATTCTTCGCGGCGAAACGCGTGCCCTAACGCTCATCCGTCGCATAAACGACTCATTCGGGGTATAGTCCCTCGCGAGGTGGTTAACGGGCCGTAAGGCTTTGCCCGCCATCCTGCGCGGTCGGGTGAGAGCCCGGCAAACGCGGGGGACTCCATGCGCAACGGCAATGGCTCGGCCAACGGCTACGACTACGACCTGCTGGTGATCGGCTCGGGACCGGCCGGCCATCGCGCCGCGATCCAGGCCTCGAAGCTGGGGCGCCGCGCCGCGGTGTGCGAGCTCAAGAGCGCCATCGGCGGCATCTGCATCAACACCGGCACCATCCCGTCCAAGACGCTGCGCGAGGCCACGATGCATCTGTCGGGCTATCGCGAGCGCGCGATCTACGGCGCGTCCTATGCCGTGAAGAAGGACATCACCATGCGCGACCTGCTGTTCCGGTCCGATCACGTGATCCGGAACGAGGTCGACGTCGCCTGCCACCAGCTTCAGCGCAATGGAATCGAGGTGCTGCCGGCGCGCGGTGCCTTCACCGGCCCCAACACCGTGCGGCTCACCTACATGGACGGGCGCGGCGTGCGCGACGTCAGCGCGGAGAAGGTCGTCATCGCGGTCGGCACCGAGACCACGCGACCGGACGACGTGCCGTTCGACGGCCAGCGGGTGTTCACCTCGGACGACATCCTGACGCTGGAGGAGCTGCCGCACACGCTGGCGGTGGTGGGCGCCGGCGTGATCGGGCTCGAATACGCGACGATCTTCGCCACGCTCGGCGTGCGCGTGACGCTGATCGACAAGCGGCCGCGCCTCCTGGACTTCGTCGATTACGAGATCACCGACGGGCTCGCCTACCAGCTGCGCCAGAACCGGGTGACGCTCAGGCTCGGCGAGGAGGTCTCGACCATCGAGACCTACGAGGACGCGCGGGGGCCGCACGTCCGCATCCATCTCGCCAGCGGCAAGCAGATCGTCGCCGAGAAGGCACTGTATTCGGTCGGGCGCACCGGCGCGACCGGCGCGCTCGGGCTCGACGCCGCCGGGCTCTCGGCCGGCAAGCGCGGGCTGATGGAGGTCAACGAGACGTTCCAGACCCAGGTGCCGCACGTCTACGCGGTGGGCGACGTGATCGGCTTCCCCTCCCTCGCCGCGACGTCGATGGAGCAGGGCCGGCTCGCCGCCTGCCATGCCTTCGGCGTCAACGCGCATTCGATGCGCGAGCACTACCCGTACGGCATCTACACCATCCCGGAGATCTCGATGGTGGGCCGCACCGAGGAGCAGCTCACCGAGGCCGGCGTTCCCTACGAGGTCGGGCGCGCGTCCTATCGCGAGATCGCGCGCGGCCAGATCATCGGGGATTCGCACGGGCTGCTGAAGCTCGTCTTCCACCTCGACACGCGCGAGCTTCTCGGCGTGCACATATTGGGCGAGGGGGCGAGCGAGCTGATCCACATCGGCCAGGCCGTGCTCGCCCACAAGGGCTCGGTCGACTATTTTGTCGACACCGTGTTCAACTACCCGACCCTCGCCGAGTGCTACAAGACCGCCGCGTTCGACGGCCTCAACCGGCTGCAATAGCGGCCGGACCCGCCCGCCTCAGGACGAGCGGGTCCGTCGCATACGCTCAGTGCTGGTCGAACACCTCCTGATAGGCGGCGACGGCCTTCCTGATCGCCGCGATCTCTGACGAGGTCGGGTGATCCGGATCCTTGGCGGGCGGCAGGCTGCCGAACTTCAAGAGGCACGCCATCAAGAGGAGGCGCGCCTTGGTCGCGGTTAGGTTGCTGGCCGCGATCTGGAAGTCGTGCGGATCGGCGAACCCTTCCGGCGCGCCGCGCCCGACCTTGGCCACCGGGATGCCCGAGAATGCCGCCTTGATGTAGAGCTTGTGGCGCGCCTGGGCGGGCGACGAGCCGTACGGCACCAGCCCCTGGATCACGAAGCCGGTCAGCATGCCGAGCCCGAGCTTGTGCTCGATCGAGGCGATCAGGTCCGCCTCGTAGGCGGGATCGTCGCCGAACTCCATTCCCGAATAACTGCCGTCGGTCGAGATCGAAACGTGCGGGATCGCGGTGGCGAGCAGCTTGCCATCGGAATCCTTCACCCCCAGCTCGATCAGCTCGAGGCCGCGCGCGGACTTCTTCACCGCCTTCGCCGAACTCGGCAGCGACGAGAGCTTGAGGTCGGACAGGTAGGTGTGCTTGTAGGCCGGAAGGTAGGTAAGCGCGATGCGGCCGGTGTGGCTGATGTTGCCCAATATGCCGCCATGCCCGCCGGTCGCCACATACCCGCCCGGACGCGCGTCGACCTTCGCCACCTCGCGCGAGGCGAAGATCTGCTGCTCCTGGATCACCACGCAGCCGCAGCGGTTGCGCCCCTTGTCGTCGGCCCAGACCTTCGACGCGATGAAGTTCACCGAATCCACGATGTTCTTCGGTCCGTCGTTCGAGATCTGGCCCTGCGGGCGCTGGGCGGCGTTGCCGCAGATCGGCAGGGGCGTATCGATCACCAGGTTGAACCAGTAGGCCGACTCCTCGACCTGCGGGCTGCCCTGCGTCCAGATCACCCCGTCGTAATCGCCGCTCGACACCAGCCGCTGCATGTCGTTGGTGACCTTGGCGAGCATCGGGCGCGGCGGCGCCGAGGCCAGATGATAGGGCTTGTAGGGGTAGAAGTCGGTGCCGCGGGTCTCGGGCGGGATATCGCCGTCGCCCTTGTCCTTGCGGAGCCGGGCGGGAAGGCCCTTGGTCCAGCCGGATGGCGGTGCGCCGCGATAGAAATCGACGTCGGCGAGCGCCGAGATCATCGAGGCGCGGCCGTCGACGCCGATCGACAGCCGGTCGATCTCCTCGAACGAGCGCGACCCGTCCGGGAAGAAGCCCTGGCGCGCCCGCTCGGCGTCGGCGCCCGGCTCGGCGCATTCCTCCTCCCACGGCTTGCCGTCCGCCTGCACCGCCATGTAGGGCAGCGGGTAGAGCCCATCCTCTGGCGCGAGCTCGACCTCGTAGACCGGCTTGTCCGACGGGCCCGACCGGTCGCGGTGGAACGTGCCGTCGGGACCGACATAGCCATCGGGCGGGCCGTAGAGCTCGGACTTGTCGGCCTCCAGCGGATGGGCCGAGAACTGCTCGACATAAAGCTTCGCCGGCGCGGCGAGCCGCTGCGCGCGCAGCGCGTCGAACGGCAGCGGCTTGCCGTCGGCCCCCTTGAGCATCGGCAGGCCGCGCTTGGCCCGCGCCTTGTTGGAGGTGACCAGCGGCGGCGTGTTCTGGATGGTCGCCGTCGGTCCCGTGAGATGTGCGATCCGCACCTTGCCGTTCGTCATGCTCGTCTCTCCATTTGGGTCGCCGCCACGATCATTCGGCCGCGGCCGGCAGCGCGGCGTTGGCGCGCAGGCAGGCCACCACCTCGTCCGTATCCATCACGTCGCCGAAGATCGCGTAGAACGCGGCGAGCGTCGCCGTATGCTCCTGGTCGGTGCGGGCCGAGTTGCCGTCGCTCACCATCACCGTCTTGAAGTTGAGCATCATCGAATCGCGCGCCGAGGATTCGCAGCACACGTTGGTCACGGTGCCGACGATCAGAACGTACTCGAACCCCTGGGCGCGGAGCCGGGCCGGCAAATCGGATGAGCCCTGGATGAAGGCCGAGAAGCGGTGCTTCAGCACAATCTCGTCTTCGGGCATCGCGACGAGGTCGGGGTGCAGGTCGTGCGCCGGCGACCCGAGCCGGAAGGCGGCGACGCGCTCGGCAAGCTGCTCGGGCTTGCCCATCGCATACCAGTTCGACCATTCGGCAAGGCTGTTGTCGTCCGTCGTGTTCTTGATCCAGAACACCTTGCCACCGGTCTTGCGCAGCGCCGCGGCCAGCCGGTTGACGTTCGGCACCGTTCCGACCGAGGTCTCGACCGGATTGGACGAATGCTCGGGCAGCATGAAGCCCTTCTGCAGGTCGACGACGACCAGCGCGGTCTTCCTCGGGTCCATGTCGTCGAAGATGTGCAGCTTCGCACGGCGGGCGCGCACGCGGTCGATCGCCCATTGCGGCATCGTGAATTGGTGCATGTCAGGCTCCTTCGGGTTCAAAGCGTAATCGAAAACCGGCTCAGCGGGCCACTGCCATGGTGCCCGGTCCGGCGGCGTCCACCGGGCCAGCGCGGAGACATGCGACCTCGTGGCCGCCGGGCAGCGAAACGGGCGGCGGCGGCGCGCGCCGGCATTCGGCGACAGCGTGCTTGCAGCGGGGCGCGAAGCCGCATCCCACGATCGGACGGCGCAGGTCGGGCGGCGACCCGGGAATCGCCTCGATGTCGCGCCCACGCGCCTGGCCATGCACGGTCGAGGCCAGCATGCCGAGCGTGTAGGGGTGGCAGGGACGGGTCAGCACGTCGGCGACCTTGCCGTACTCCACGATGCGGCCGGCATACATCACCGCGACCTTGTCCGCGATCTGGGCGGCGACGCCGATGTCGTGAGTGACGAAGATCATCGCCATGCCCAGCTCCTTTTGCAGCGCGCGAAGCAGCACCAGAACCTGAATCTGCACCGTGGCGTCGAGCGCGGTCGTCGGCTCGTCCGCCAACAGGAGGCTCGGCCGGCACGAAATGGCGACCGCGATCATGGCGCGCTGCCGCAGACCGCCCGACAGCTCGTGCGGATAGGCATCGAGCCGGTGCTCCGGCGACGGGATCTTGACGAGCTGCAACAGCTCGAGCGCACGGGCGCGCCCGTCCCGGCGTGAGCAGCCCTCGTGGCGCATCACCGTCTCGGCAATCTGGTCGCCGATCGTGTAGACCGGGTCGAGAGCGGTCATCGGCTCCTGAAAGATCATCGACACCTGGCCGCCGCGCAGGTCGCGCAGCTCGCGCGAGCCGAGCGACAGGATGTCGTGCTCGCCGACCCGCATCTGCCCGCCGATCCTGGCCCGGCCCGCGGGAAGAAGGCGCATCAGCGCGCGCATGGTGACGGTCTTTCCCGAGCCGGATTCGCCTATGACACAGAGCACCTCTCCCGGCATCAGCTCGAACGACACGCCGTTCACGGCCCGCGTCGTCGCCTCGCGCGACACGAAGGCGACTGTAAGGTCCTTCACCTCGACCAGCGGGCGGGCGGGGATCTCGTTCATCGTCGCTCTCCCCTACTGGATCGCGGCCGCGCGCGGCGCGGCGGCGGGCCGTGTTGCGGCGGCGCCGGCTCGGGTGTGGCCCGAGGCTGGATCGGCCATATGGCAAGCGACGAGGTGCGCACCGGCCTCGGCGCCGCCGAGCGGCGGCGCGTTCGCCTCGCATACCGCCTCGGCGAAGGGGCAGCGCGTGCGGAAGCGGCACCCCGACGGCGGGTCGATCGGGTTCGGCGGCTCGCCCGTGATCGGCCGCTGCTCGATACGATGCGCGGGATCCATGCCGAGGCGCGAATTGAGCAGCGCCCGGGTGTAGGGGTGGCGCGGGTTTTCATAGATCTCCGCGACCGGCCCGATCTCGACCACCTGACCGAGATACATCACCAGCACACGGTCGGCGACGTACTGCACCACCGCGAGGTCGTGCGAGATGAAGAGGTAGGTCAGGTTGAAGTGGCGCTTGAGCTGTCCGAGCAGGTTCAACACGTGCGCCTCGACCGACTTGTCGAGCGCCGAGACCGCCTCGTCGAGGATCAGGAGGCGCGGGTCGAGGGCGAGCGCTCGGGCAATGTTGACCCGCTGCTTCTGCCCGCCCGACAGCTCGTGCGGGTAGCGCGCGCCATAGAGGGCGGGATCGAGCCCAACCTTTTCCAGAAGCTCGCGCGCCGTCTTGCGCGCCGCCGCACGGCTCGCCCCGTGCACCATCGGTCCGTAGGCGACCGAATCCTGGATTGGCAGGCGCGGGTTGAGAGAGGAGTAGCTGTCCTGGAACACCATCTGCATGTTGCGGCGGAGCTCGCGCAGCGTGAGCCCGCCGGGCACAGCCACGGGATCGCCATCGAAGATCAGCTCGCCGGAATCCTTCGGGATCAGGTGCATCAGCACGCGCGCGAGGGTCGACTTGCCGCAGCCCGACTCGCCGACGACGCCCAGCGTCTCGCCTTTCATGACCGAGAAGCCGACGCCGTCGACCGCCTGGACGTGGCCGACCGTGCGGTTGAGCGCGCCGCCCCGCACGCGGAAGTACTTGCGCAACTCGCGCACGATCAGGATCGGCTGCAACCGGCCGCCGCGGTCGCGCGGATCGGCCAGCGGCGCGAGCTCGAGCGGCGGGCGGGCAACGCTCTTGATCGTGGTCATGCCTTCACATCCATCGCGCGGCGCAGCCCGTCGCTGACCAGGTTGAACGAGATCGAGGTGATGAAGATCGCGACGCCCGGCAGCGCGCACACCCAGGGCTGGATGTAGATGCCGGCGCGGAGGCTGGAGAGCATCAGCCCCCAGTCCGGCGTCGGCGGCACTACCCCGAGCCCGAGGAAGGAGAGGCCCGACGCCAGCAGGATCGACACGGCAATCAGGCTGGAGGCATAGACGAATACCGGCGCCAGCACGTTGCCGAGAACGTGGTGACGGATGATCGAGACGGTCGACGCGCCCGAGGCACGCGCTGCGTCGACGAAATCGAGATTGCGCACCTGGGTGGTCGCCGACTCCGCGACGCGGCAAAGGGACGGGATGAACACCAGCGTCAGCGCCAGCATGCCGTTGGCGAGCCCGCCCCCCAGCGTGCCCGAGATGGCGACGGCGAGCAGCACCGAGGGGAACGCGTAGAACACGTCCATCGTGCGCATGATCGCCATGTTGACCCAGCCGCCGACGAAGCCCGCGACGACGCCCAGCAGGCCGCCGATGATGGTGGCAAGGACCACCGGCCCCAGCCCCATCATCAGCGAGACCCGCCCACCCCAGAGGAGACGCGAGAGCATGTCGCGGCCGAGCTCGTCGGTGCCGAGCGCGAAGTCGCGGAAGCCGATCGGCTTCATGCGGTAGAGCATGCTGGTCTTCGTCGGGTCAAACGGCGCGAGCGCTGGCGCGAAGATCGACGCCAGCAGCACCAGCGCGATGACCGCGAGACAGAGCAGCGTGACCCAGTCGTAGCGCAGGCGGACGCCGACCGTGCCCCAGTAGCCGCGGACGCGCGGCCCCTCGGACGGCGGCGGATCGAAATCGGCGACGGTCGCGGAAAGGTTGGTCATGGCCGCCCTCCTCTCACGCGCGCTTGATGCGCGGGTCGACGGCGGTCTGCACCACGTCGACCACCAGGTTGATCGCGACGAACGCCATGGCGAGCACCAGGATCGTTCCCTGCAGGAGCGGGACGTCGCGCGTCAGGATCGCCTTGCTCATCAGGAAGCCGGTGCCCGGCCAGGTGAACACCGTCTCGATCAGGATCGAGCCGCCGACGAGGTAGCCGAACTGCAGCCCCATCACCGTCAGCACCTGCGGCAGCGCGTTGCGCACCGCGTGGCGCAGCACGGCGAGCCGTCCGAGCCCCTTGGCGCGCAGCATCTCGACGAATTCGAGGTTGAGGATCTCGGCGACGGCCGAGCGGGTCGTGCGCATGATGATGCCGAGCGGCACCAGCGTCATGGTCGCGATCGGCAGCACGGCATATTTGAGCTGGCCCCAGGAGAAGACGTTAAATCCGCCCGAACCGGTCGATCCCATGCCGGTGGCGGGCAGCACTCCCAGCTTCACCGCGAACACGATCACCAGCACGATGCCGAGCCAGTAGTTGGGGATCGACATGCCGACCACCGAGCCGACCGTCACCACCCGGTCAGGCGGGCGGCCGACATGGAAGGCGGCGAGCGTGCCGAAGGCGAAGGCGAGCGGGAAGGCGATCAACATGGCGCCGGCCGAGATGATCAGCGTGTTGCCGAGGCCGCTGGTCACCTCGGTCAGGACCGGCCGGTTGGTCTGGAGCGACACGCCGAGATCGCCGGCCGCGGCACGCTCCAGCCATTTCAGGTATTGGAGCGGCAGCGGCTGGTCCAACCCGTAAAGATGCTTGATGGTGGCGATATCCTCGGCGGTGGCGTCGGCCGGCACCAGCGATTGGATCGGATCACCGGGCGCCAAATAGATCAGACCGAAGCACACGATCGAGACGCCGATGGCGATCGGCACGATCAGGACGATGCGACGCAGCACGTAGAACCACATGGACCCTTACCTGTATGGGGCGGCAACGAAGGTCGGGCGCCGCAACGGTGCAATGCGACCCCCGCCCGCCCCCGCCTCAGTTGGTCGCGTCGCCGACCGTGACCGGCGTGATGTCCTGGAACCAGCTCCGCGCCTCGACGTAGCCATGCACCTTGGGCGACAAAGCGCGCGGGTTGAGGTCGGAGACGATGAACAGGCTTCGCGCATCCTTGACGACCAGCTCGTGCATCTTTTCGATCATCGGGACCTGCGCCTTCGCGTCGAATGTGTGGAGCACCTTGTCGCCCAGCTCGTCGACCTGAGCGTTCGAGTACCAGCCCCAGTTCGAGCCGAACGGCGTCTTGAACCGCGTCATGACCGACTTGACGAAGCTGAGCTGGTCCGTCGCGCCCGACGAGAAGTTGATGCCGTCGAGGTCGTATTTCTGCTGGCCGCGGATGAACACGCTGAGAAGCGAGTTCCAGTCCATCGTGTCGAAGGTCACCTTGAACCCGACGTTCTCGAGCTGCTCCTTGACCAGCGCGTTCATTGGCAAGGGCTGCATCTGGCCCGAGCCCGAGGTCGAGATGCCGATCTTGATGGCGCAGGGATAGCAGCCCGCCTCCTTGAGCAGTGCGGTCGCCTTCTTCGGGTCGAACTTGTACTCGTACGGGGTGCCGTAAAAGTGCTGCGACGGCACGAAAATGCCGTAGCTCGGCACCGCCACCCCGTGAAGCAGCTCCACCATCTCCTTGCGGTTCATCGCGTAGTTGGCGGCCTCGCGCACGCGCGGATCCTTGAACGGCCCTTTGGTCACGCGCAGCAGATAGGGCCAGGTGTGCGGATAGACGTTGGTGACGATCTTCATGCCGGCCGCCTTGAGGGCGGGGATCGTGTCAGGCGACGGAGCCTCGATCCAGTCGACCTGGCCGGACAGCAGCGCAGCGACGCGGGTCGTCACCTCGGGCATCGGCAGCAGCACGACGCGGTCCTGGTGCGGGATGCGCGACTTGTCCCAGTAATCCGGGTTCTTCCCCAGAACGAGCCGCTGGTGCTGCACAGCCGAGATGAACTTGTAGGGACCCGTGCCGGCCGGGTGCTTCGCGTAGACGCTGTAATCGTTGTGCGCGGCGTCGAGCGCGCATTTCGACAGCATGAAAAGGTAGGGCATGTTGTAGACGAACAGCGAATCGACATCCTTGGTGGTGATGGCGATCTCGTAGGGCGCGGTCTTCTCGACCTTGACGATCTCGCTGGTGCGCGAACGTGCGCGCGCGAAGTTGAACGGGGTGAAGGCGGGGTTCTTGTCCGACGTCAGCCGGTCGAAATTCCACACGGCGGAATCGGCGTCCCACTTGCAGCCGTCATGAAACTTCACGCCCTGGCGAAGCTCGAAGATCCAGCGCTTGTCGTCCTTCGGATCGACATGCCAGCTCGTCGCGAGGCCGGGGCGAATGTCGACCTCCTTGGTCGCCGACTTCAGGTCCCACAACACCAGCGCGTCGTAGAGCGAGTAGCCGACGAAGCGGTAGCCCTCGAACCCCTGGTCGGGCTGGCCGCGCCAGTCGGGCAGGTCCGCCGCCGTCATCGCGATCCGCAGGACGGAGTCCGCGTGCGCGGGCGCCGCCGCCAGGGTCGCGGCACCGCACGTCAGCGCGGCGCAGGCGCCAAGGATTGCACCGTATCGGGAAGCTTTTCGCATCGTCCAATTCCCCCGAGTGAAGGATGGTGGCGACAAACTCAGCACGGGTGCTGCCGTCCTCTCGATTGTGCATTGCAAAGATCATGCCAAGGCCGGGGCCCACCGCCCGGTATCGCAGCGGAGTCGCCGCTTATCTCGATGTAATAGGGCTTTCTACGATCGACGGCGGCCGGCGCCGGAGCATGATGGGGCCAGGCCAGCGACCTTTGCTGCATTGCAAAAGAGCAGGTCTGCGGCGAAACTAGGCACGCGCGCGGATGGCGCGGCCCTTCTGCGGCGGATATCCGGCGGACGTTGCAATTGGCGGCACGATAGCCCACTCTCGCGCCGCGCCGACCGGCCCCTTCGTCCATGAGAAACCGCGGAACCGACCGATGCCACCCCTGATGGTCTGCTTGAGTGGTGGCGGGTTTATGTCGGAAATGAAGGGCTTGCTCACCCACATCGAGCCGCGCCTGCCGATGCTCTATGCATTGCCGCGGGTCGAGCGGCGCCTTTTGCGCGGACGCTTTCCGCGCGGGCATTTTTTCGTCGTGGCCAATGTGTCGCGCGGGCGGCGCTTTGGGCTTCGTCGGAACCCGCTATTCTGGGCGGCATGTGTGCGCCGATACCTGCGCAAAATGCGCATCCACCGGCCCGAGTTCGCTGTCGTCACCAGCAGCGTTGACTCGCTACCCTGCGTCATTGCTGCGAAGCTTCTGGGTGTGAAGGTGATCTTCGTCGAGTCGATCACGCGCACGCGCTCGCTGTCGCGCACCGGGCAGCTCGTCTACCATCTCCGGCTTTACGACCACTACTTCGTGCAGTGGCCAAAGCTGCGGGAGCGCTATGCACGCGCCCAATTTGACGGAGTCGTCACAGCGCCCCCTGCGACCAGCGAGGCCACACACGAGCCAGGCATGGTCCTCGTGACCGTCGGTTCGACCTATTTCGACGAGATGGTCGAGCAGGTCGACCGCTTCTATAGCGCCCAGGAGACGCCACCGAAGATCCTGTTCCAGATCGGCTCGGGCACCTATATCCCGAAGTCCGGCCAATGGGTGCGCTTCACCGACAGCCTTGCAGATATGATGGCCCGGTCAGACTTGATCGTTACCCACGGCGGCTTCACCGTGCTAGAGGCGGCTAGCCGGCGCAAGAAGGTGATCGCTGTGCCCAACCCCACGGTTGCCGACGACCACCAGCGAATTTTCGTCAACGACGTCGCCCCCTACCTCGATGTCCAGGTGGCGAACACGGTGGACGAAATCCCGCGCCTTCTAGCCTCGGACATCCCGCCTGCGCACGAGGTATCGGGTGGCTTTCTCGGCGACCGCGTCGAAGCGATCGTCACTCGCGCCGCGCCACGCTGCTAGCCGGACCGCGACAGGCGATTCCCGACATGACGCTGCACAAGCGCTCGGTGGTGATCGAGGGACACCGGACCAGCGTGTCGCTGGAGCCCGAATTCTGGCAAGCGCTCGCCGCGCTCGCCGGCGCGGAAGGCGTGTCGGTCAACGCGCTGGTCGCCCGCATCGACCGCGACCGTGCCGCCAACCTGTCGTCTGCGATCCGGATCTACGTGCTGGCGGCGGCGCGGGCCGGCACCCTGCCCGCGCAAAAGGGCGAAGCGTAGCGACGGATCAGTGATCGGTGCGGCCCGGCTCGATCACTGCGAAGCTCGAACTCGTCGCTCTTCGGGCGCGCCTCGCGCAGCGGCTCACCCTTGACCAGGAAATAGACGGTCTCGGCGATATTGGTCGCATGGTCGCCGATGCGCTCGATGTTCTTGGCGATGAACAGGAGGTGCGCGGAGGCGGTGATGTTGCGCGCGTCCTCCATCATGTAGGTCAGGAGCTCGCGAAACAGGCTCGAGTACATCTCGTCGATTTCCTCGTCCCCGTTCCACACGTGAACGGCCTTGTCGACATCGCCCTTGGCGTAGGCGTCGAGCACGTCGTTCAGCATCTCGCCGGCGACGCGCCCCATGCGCGGGATCGCGGTGACCGGCCGGATCGGCGCGACCTGGTTCAGCGCCATGGCCCGCTTGGAGACGTTGACGGCGTAATCGGCGACCCGCTCGAGGTCCGACGCGATGCGAATGGCCGAAAGGATGGCCCGAAGGTCGCTCGCCATGGGCTGGCGTAGCGCCAGCACCTTGACGGCGAGGTCGTCAACCTCGCGCTCGATCTCGTCGACTCGCAAGTCATTGGCGATGACCTCTCCGGCGAGGTCGGAATCGCGGTCCTGCACGGAGACGATGGCGTCGGCGAATTGGCGGACGGCCAGAGCGCCCATGGCCCGCACCTGCGCGCGCAGCCGGTTAAGCTCCTCCTCGAACTCTTTCGCCGTATGCTCGATGGCCATCTGTCCGATCCTTCGCCGCTCAGCCGAACCGGCCGGTTACGTAATCCTCGGTCTCGCGCTTCTTTGGATTGGTGAAGATCACCGAAGTCTCGTCGTACTCGATCAGTTCGCCCAGGTACATGAACGCGGTGTAGTCGGCGCTGCGCGCGGCCTGCTGCATGTTGTGGGTTACGATGACGATGCAGTAGTCGGACTTGAGCTCACTGATCAGCTCCTCGATGCGTGCGGTCGAGATGGGATCGAGCGCCGAGGCCGGCTCGTCGAGCAGCAGCACCTCGGGCTCGAGTGCGATGGCGCGGGCGATGCAAAGGCGCTGCTGCTGGCCTCCGGAAAGCCCAAGACCCGACTGACGCAGCTTGTCCTTCACCTCTTCCCAAATGGCGGCCCGGCGCAGTGCCTGCTCGACGCGGTTGTCGAGCTCCCACTTCGGCAGCTTCTCGTAGAGTTTTATGCCGAAGGAGATGTTGTCGTAGATCGACATGGGAAACGGAGTCGGCTTCTGGAACACCATGCCGATCTTGGCACGCAGCAGGTTGAGGTCGTTGCCGGGCGCCAGGATGTTCTGCCCGTCCAGCACCACCTCGCCGGTCGCGCGCTGGTCGCCATAGAGCTCGTAGATGCGGTTGAGGCAGCGCAAAAGGGTAGACTTGCCGCAACCCGATGGGCCGATGAACGCCGTCACCCGCTTGTCGTACAACGGCAGGGAGATGTCTTTCAGCGCTCGGAAGTCCTTGTAATAGAAGTCAAGATTCTTGATCTCGACCTTCACCGACGGGGCCGGCTGGTCAGCCGCAGCGGGCGACGGCGCGGCCAACGTGGTGCGGATCGTCGGCCGTGTCACCGCATGGGTCGGCGTCGGCGGAGCGCCGGAGCGGTCCGCCGACTGGGTGGAATTGATTTCGGCCATGCTTGTCATTTCCTCTGGCTTCCCAGGCTGGCGACGAAGTGGGCAGTGATGTTGAGTATCAGGATCACCACCGAGATCAGCAGTGCGCCGCCCCAAGCGAGGCGCTGCCAATCGGCGTAGGGGCTCAGCGCGAACTGGAAGATGACCACCGGCAGGTTCGCCATCGGCGCGTTCAGATTGGTCGACCAGAACTGGTTGTTCAGCGCGGTGAACAGGAGCGGCGCGGTCTCGCCCGAAACGCGCGCGACAGCCAGCATCACGCCGGTGACAAATCCTTGCAGCGCTGCGCGGTACGAGATCGAGACGATGATGCGCCACTTGGGCATGCCAAGCGCGGCAGCCGCCTCGCGCAGGGCGCTCGGCACCAGGCTCAGCATGTCGTCGCTTGTGCGCAGCACCACCGGCACCACGATGATGGCAAGCGCCGCGGCGCCCGCCCAGCCCGAGAAATGGTGCATGGGCGCGACCATCACCTCGTAGACGAAGACGCCGATGATGATCGAGGGCGCGCTCAATAAGATGTCGTTGATGAAGCGGATGGCGGTCGCAAGGTGCCGCCTCCGCTGGCCGTACTCGGCGAGGAAGGTGCCCGCCATGATGCCGATCGGCGTGCCGATCAGGGTCGCGATCAGCGTCATCACCACGCTGCCGAACATCGCGTTCAAAAGGCCGCCGTGGCTGCTGCCGGGTGGCGGCGTGCTCTCGGTGAACAGGCTCGCGCTCAGCGCATCGAACCCGTTGGCGAGCAGCGTGTAGAGGATGGCGCAAAGCCAGAACAGGCCGAGCGCCGTCGCAAAGAACGAGAGGCCAAGGATGATCGTGTTGCGGTGGCGCCGGCGCGTGTAGATGTCCATCGGTCAGCTTCCCGACATCCGGTCGAGGCGAAGCAGCATCAGCTTGGCTGCCGCCAGCACCACGAAGGTGATGACGAAGAGGATCAGCCCGAGCGCGATCAGGGACGAGGTGTAAATGTCGCCCACGGCCTCGGTAAACTCATTGGCGAGCGAGGCCGAAATCGTGGTGCCAGGCGCCAGGAGGGACTCGGTCACGTGGTGCGCGTTGCCGATGACGAAGGTGACGGCCATCGTTTCGCCGAGCGCCCGGCCGAGGCCCAGCATGACGCCACCGACCACCCCGATGCGGGTGTAGGGTAGCACGACGTTCCACATCACCTCCCACGTGGTGCAGCCGAGCCCGTAGGCCAACTCCTTCAGCATCGGGGGCACGGTGTCGAACACGTCGCGCATCACCGCCGTCATGAACGGTAGCACCATGATCGAAAGGATCAGCCCCGCGGTCAGGATGCCGATGCCGTAGGGCGCGCCCGAGAACAGCACGCCGATAATCGGCACGTTGCCGAGCGTCGCGATCAGGAACGGTTCGATGGTCGATTGCAGAACGGGCGCGAACACGAACAGGCCCCAGATGCCGTAGATGATGCTGGGGATGCCAGCGAGCAGCTCGATGGCGGTACCGACCGGCCGCTTGAGCATGGGCGGGCACAGCTCGGTCAGGAAGATCGCGATGCCGAAGGCGATCGGGACGCCGATCACCATGGCGATCGCCGAGGTCACGACCGTGCCATAGATGGCGGCAGCGGCGCCGAACTGCTCGGTCACCGGGTTCCACGATTCGCTGGTCAGAAAAGACCAGCCGAACTTGGACAGAGCCGGAAGCGAGCCCTGGATCAGCGCGACGATCACGGCGCCGAGCAGGACCAGCACGAAGATGCCGAAAAACGTCGCCGTCCAGCGGAACGCCGTGTCGATGGTGCGCTGGCCGCGCGCCCATCGGGCGGAATGCGCTTCCCAGTCGGTGATGGTAGAGCTGGCCATGACGAAGGATCGATCCTCTGGAACATTCGCGCCGCCGCAGGGAAGAGGGTCCTCCCCAAGCGGCGGCGCGTGGTAACTACACAGTGACGCGGGGCTACATCGACCCCATGCCGTCCCACACCGGCTTGCCATCGGGGCCCTTGATCTCGGACTTCCACATGGTCTGGATCAGGTTGACGACCTTGTCCGGCATCGGCACGTAGTCGAGCGACTCGGCCATCTTGTCGCCGTTCTTGTACGCCCACGAGAAGAAGTCGAGCACGTGCTTCGCCGTCTCGGGCTTCGTCTGGTGCTTGTACATGATGATGAAGGTCGCGCCGGAGATCGGCCAGCTGTTGGCGCCCGGCTCGTCGGTCAGCAGCACCGCGAAGCCCGGCGTACCCTTCCAGTCGGCACCGGCCGCCGCGGCCTGGAACGCCTCGGCCTTGGGAGCGACGAAGTTGCCGTCCTTGTTCTGCATCATCACGTACGACATGTGGTTCTGCAGGGCGTAGGCATACTCGACATAGCCGATGGCGCCGTCGGTGCGGCCCGCGTTGGCGGCCACGCCCTCATTGCCCTTGCCGCCGATGCCGGTCGGCCACTCGACCGAAGTGTTCTGCCCGACCTTCGACTTCCA
Organism: uncultured Alphaproteobacteria bacterium; assembly: GCA_963775315.1. Taxonomy (GTDB): domain Bacteria; phylum Pseudomonadota; class Alphaproteobacteria; order MPNO01; family DASWLB01; genus CAWGHZ01. The sequence goes on from CAVZIN010000009.1 coordinate 329,313, forward strand.
CTCTGGACTCACCTGCGACAAATAGTGGGTGAAGATGAAGGTCGTGCCCGATCCGTCGGACCGGTGCACCACCGCGATCGCCTGGTCGGGCAGCTTCACGCCCGAGTTCAGCTTGGCGATCTCGGGGTCGTTCCACTTCTTGACCTTGCCGAGATAGATGTCCGCAATCACGGGCCCGGTGAGCTTGATCTCGCCCGGCTTGATGCCCTTGATGTTGACCACCGGCACGACGCCGCCCATCACGGTCGGGAACTGCACCGCGTTGAGCTTCGCCAGATGCTCCGGAGGCAGGGGCATGTCCGACGCGCCGAAATCGACTGTCTTGTTGGTGATCTGCTTGATGCCGCCACCCGAGCCGATCGACTGATAGTTGAGCGCTAACCCGGTCTTCGCCTTGTAGGCCTCGGCCCACTTTGCATAGATCGGATACGGGAAGGTGGCGCCCGCACCGGAAATCTCGGCCGCCTGGACGCCAGACGACGCGAGAATGACCGCCGCCGCTGCCACGAGGGCTGTTCTGAGCATGTGTCACTCCGTTTGGATAGGGAGGGCCCGGTAACGGGCTTGGATGACGACCCGTGCCGCCATCGCCGCGACCCTATCGGCCGGCCATGACAAAAATGCTTCGTGAATGTGACAGTTATGTTTCAGCCCCAACCGTTGCGGCTCCGACCGGCCGGCGAGGAATGCCGGAAAATCAATTAGTTGGTGGCGAAATCAGAAATGCCGTCCACAGGCTTGTGGAGAGGCCTGCGGGCCACAAAGGTTAATCGTGACAGTTCGATGAAAGGCGGCGCGGGCCGCCCGGGGCGCTATTCGGCGGCGGCGAGGGCCGGTGCGTGCCTGGCGGCGGGCGCGTCGACGAAGCGCCAGGCGTCGGCATCGGCGAACAGCGCCTCGAGCAGCCGGTGGTGCAGCGTGTGGCCCGAGCGCAACCCGCGCACCCGGCCGAGCAGCGGCGCCCCGGCGAGGTACATGTCGCCGATGCAGTCGAGCACCTTGTGGCGCACGAACTCGTTCTCATAGCGCAGCCCGTCGGCGTTCAGCACGCGCCCGTCGCTGATGACGATGGCGTTCTCCAGCGAACCGCCGCGCGCGAGACCCGCGCGATGCAGCGCGCTCACCTCCTCGGCGAAGCCGAAGGTGCGGGCGCGGGCGATCTCGGACTTGAACGTGCCGTTGACGATGGCCGCGCCGAACTGCTGGCGGGCGATGGTCGCGTCGTCGAAATCGATCTCGACCGACACCTCGAACACCGGGCCCGGGGCGATCGAAACTTGGCGGGTCTCGTCGCCGACCGTCACGCGCTTCAGCACCTCGATGGCCCGGCGCGCACGCGCCTGCTCCACCGTGCCGGCGCATTCGACGAGGAACACGAAGGGCGCGGCCGAGCCGTCCATCACGGGCACCTCGGGACCGTCGAGGTCGATCACCGCGTTGTCGATCTCGCAGCCGGCGAGCGCCGCCATCAGATGCTCGACCGTGCCGACGCGCACGCCGTCCTCGGTGCCGATGGTGGTCGCCATGCGGGTATCGACGACGCGGTCCCAACGCACCGGCACAACCGGTGCGCCGGCGAGGTCGGTGCGGCGGAACACCACGCCGGTATTGGCGGGCGCCGGATTGAGCGTCATGGAGATGCGCTGGCCGGAATGGAGCCCAACGCCGGTGCAGGAGATCGGCGCTTCCAGCGTCTTCTGCCGGGCACCGGCGAACGGCACGGCAGGCTCGCTGGCGGCAGGCTGGCGCGCATTAACCGTTGGAGCACTCACCGCTCGGTCCCCCTTAACCGGCGCTCCCCAGCGCCGGAACCACACCCTCGCGTCACCCCTTGCGGGGCGTCTCGCACCGCTCCTCGCGGAGCGGACCACGTTGCCCCTTGCGAGGCACACGGCCGAAGGCCGCATTAACCGTCTTTGTCCGTCTGAACATGTATCCGGGCCTCGCGACTCGCACAAATCAACACTTGTTACAAAGTGTTACGCCCGTTTCCCGAGGCAATCCGGGAATTGCGCGGCGTCCCCGCCCGGGACCGAGAGCCGTGGGTCCGGGCAGGGGTCGGCGCGCCCATCATAGCTCAGTTCGCCTGGCGGCGCAGGAACGCCGGGATTTCCAGCAGGTCCTCTTCGCTCTGCGATACCCGGAGCCGCTCGCCCCCGTCGAAATTGGACAGGGTGGGCTGCTCGAGGTCGGCCGGCTTGGCGGACTCGGCCCGGGACGCGGCCATGTCGGACGGGCGCGGCGCCGCGGGCGCGGCCGGGGCGCTCACCGGGGAGGCCGGCGCCGAGGGCGCGGCCAACGGGCCGGGCTCGGGGCGCGGCTCGGGTCGCGACCGGCCGGTCATCCGCGAGAACAACGACGAGACCGGGCTCCGCTCCCGCGCGGGGCGCGTTGGCGCCGGCGGGGCGGCATGGGTCACCGGCTCGGCGATACGCGGGGCCGAGGCGCGCGCCTCGGCGACCGGGTGGGACGAGGTCTCGATCGGCGCGGCAGGCAGGAAGGGCTTCGCCCCACCCTCGGCCCGCGCCTCGATCTCGCGCGCCAGCAGGTCGCCCGCGCCGTCGGCGGCCGGCTCCGGCGTCATCGCGTTGGAGAGCTCGAACGGCTCGGGCTGGGCGCGCTCGACGGTCGAGAGCACCGGCGCCGCGCTCACCGCGGCCATAGAAGTCGCGACCGCAGCGGCCGAGGCGGTCGGTGCCGGGGTCGGCGACGGAATGGGGCCGAACCCGCGCGCGGCGAGCGTCGCGGTCTGCACCGCATTCGCCGTCGCGCCCTGCGGGCGCACGCCCCCCCCACCACCGCCACCGCCACCGCGCGGGGCGAACGGGTCGTTGACGACGGTCAGCACCGGGCGCGGCTTCTGCGCCATCTCGGCGTCGATGCCGGTCGCAACCACCGAGACCCGCATGCAGCCCTGCAGAGATGGGTCGAGGGTCGAGCCGAAGATGATGTTGGCATTGTCGTCGACCTCCTCGCCGATGCGGTTGGCTGCCTCGTCCACCTCGTAGAGGGTCAGGTCGGGCCCGCCGGTGATGTTGATGAGGACGCCCTTCGCACCCTTCATCGACACGTCGTCGAGCAGCGGGTTGGAGATTGCAGCCTCGGCCGCCTCGCGCGCGCGGTTCTCGCCCGACGCCTCGCCGGTGCCCATCATCGCCTTGCCCATCTCGGTCATCACCGAGCGGATGTCGGCGAAGTCGAGGTTGATCAGGCCCGGCACGACCATCAGGTCGGTGACGCCGCGCACGCCCGAGTGCAGCACCTCGTCCGCCATGGCGAAGGCGTCCGCGAAGGTGGTCTTCTCGTTGGCGATGCGGAACAGATTCTGGTTCGGGATGATGATCAGCGTGTCGACATACTGCTGCATCTCTTCGATGCCGGAATCGGCGAGCCGCGCGCGCTGGGTGCCCTCGAACTGGAACGGCTTGGTGACGACACCAATGGTCAGCACGCCGAGGTCGCGGGCAATGCGGGCGATCACCGGCGCGGCGCCGGTGCCGGTGCCGCCGCCCATGCCCGCCGTGATGAACGCCATGTGGGCGCCGCGGAGCTGCTCGGTGATCTCGTCGAGCGCCTCCTCTGCGGCGGCGCGTCCCACGTCGGGCCGGGCGCCGGCGCCGAGGCCGTGCGTGACGTTTATGCCGAGCTGGATCTTGCGCTCGGCCAGCGACTGCGCCAGCGCCTGGGAGTCGGTGTTGGCGACGACGAAGTCGACGCCCTCGAGCTTGGCGTTGATCATGTTGTTGACGGCATTGCCGCCGGCGCCGCCCACCCCGATGACGGTGATACGCGGACGCAATTGCGGGTCGGCCTGGGGAACGGTGAGTGTGATCGACATGTGGCCCTCCACTGGTGTTCTCGAATTCGGGTGAATCAGAAGTTCTCGCGCAGCCAACTACCCAGCCGCGCGACGCGGTTGATCGGTCCTTCGGTGATCTTGATGGCGCGGTCCTCGTCGGTGCCATGCTTGTGAACCGCGTAGGCGAGCAGCCCTGCCGCGACGGAGAAGGCGGGGCCGGAGGTCGAATTCGGCGAGGCCGGAGATGCGCAGCGGCCGGCCGACGCGCACCTGCTTGCCGAGGATCTGGGCCGCAAGCTCGCGCACGCCCTGGAGCTGGCTCGCGCCGCCGGTCAGCACCAGCCGGCGCCCAGCGAGCCCGGCGACGCCCGAGGCGTCGAGCCGCGCGCGCACCAGCTCGAACGTCTCCTCAAGGCGCGGCGCGATGATGCCCGACAGCATCGAGCGCGGGACATGGTTCGGGTGCGACGGCTGGTCTTCGCCGATCAGCGGGACGTCGATGACCTCGCGGTCGTCGGACGGCGCCGGGATCGCCGACCCGTAGAGCGTCTTCATCCGCTCGGCGTGGACCAGCGGCGTCGAGAGGCCGCGGGCGATATCGCTGGTGACGTGTGCGCCGCCGAGCGGCACGGAATCGGTGAAGACGACCGAGCCGTCGTAGAACACGGCCACGGTGGTGGTGCCGCCGCCCATGTCGACGAGCGTGACGCCGAGGTCCATCTCGTCCTCGACGAGGCAGGCGAGCGCGGCGGCATAGGGCGCAGCGACCATCGCCTCGATGTCGAGGTGGCAGCGTTCGACGCAGGTCCGGAGGTTGCGCATCGCGCCCGTGCCGGCCGAGACCAGATGCATATTGACCGACAGCGTATCGCCGAACATGCCGCGCGGGTCGCGGATGCCGCGCGAGCCGTCGATCGAGTAGCCGACCGGGATGCAGTGGAGCACCGCGCGCTCGTCCACCTCGCGGAAGCTGCTGCCGTTGTTGAGCACTCGGCGGAGGTCCGCGTCCTCGACCTCGCGTCCGGTGATGGAGATGTTGGCGCCGAGCGTGCGCGAGGTGAGCCGGCCGCCGGTGACGTTGACGAACACTTCGCGGATGCGCTCGCCCGCGAGCTGTTCCGAGGCCGTGACCGCGGTCAGGATGGCCGCCTGCGCCGCCTCCATGTCGACGATCACGCCCGAGCGGATGCCCTGCGCGGCGTGCTGGCTACCGCCCGCCACGCGGATGTTGCCGTCCGCCGAGACGTGCGCGATGAAGCAGCACACCTTGGACGAGCCTACGTCGAGGCCCGCGACGATCCCGGTCCGTGTCTTCGCCACCGCTACCCTTCCCCCCAACAGCACCCAACGCCCCCTAGGTCGAACGCCCGTGTGGTCCTTTGTCGTCGCCCGGCCGGCTCCTGGTCTCGACGATCAGCCGGTCGGGAAGCCTCAGATCGATCGCGTCGATGTCGCGCGACAGGATCCTGTGACTGCGCTCCGCCTGGGCGAGCCGCGCCCATGCCCCGGCTGGATCGTCCTCGGGCAGCCGCACATCGATCTCGCCGTCGAGCCGCAGGTTCCAGCGCCGCCCGCCGATCCGCACCGCTGCGCTTACCCGCTTGGCGAGGTCGGGCTCGCGCTTGAGCAGGGCGAGGAGTTCGGCCGCGTGCTCCGGCGCGTCGGCGCCAACCAGCACGATCAGGTCGCGGTAGCGGGCGGGCGTGCCGACCGGGATCGGCTGCCCGCTGCGGTCGATCAGCACCAGCTTGTGGTCGCGCTGCCACCACGCCATCGGGTGGCGTTCGAGGATGCGCACCCGCACCGTGTCCGGCAGGCGGCGCTCGACCGAGGCGGCGCGCACCCAGGGCAATTTCTCGATGCGCTTGCGCGCGGCCTCGGGATCGAGCGCGAGGATCGGCTCGCCCATCCGGACGCCGAGCGCGGCGAGAAGGTCCTTGGCCGAGGTCTCGACCCGCCCTTCCGCGGTTACCTGGCGCACCACCAGCCCGGCGCCGGCCGAAGCACGGGTGATCGCGGTCCGGGCCGCCTGCCATGCGGCATCGACCCGGCCGGAGCGCACCAGCCAGCCGACGCCCCCGAGCGCGATCGCAGCAACGGCGAGGATCGCGGTGCCACGCATGACCGGGCGGGCCCAGCGCGGCGCCGGACGCATGCGGCGCGGCGGCGCGGCACGCTTGCCCTTGCCCTTCGGGGGCGGGGCGCTCTGGCGGGTCAACCACCGCATGCGGCGTTCTCCACCATCCATGAGACGAGCGCGCCGAATGGAATGTCGACGCTGGCGGCGATCTCAGGCACCAGCGAAAGCGGCGTCATGCCGGGCTGGGTGTTGACCTCGAGGAGATAAAAGGCCCCCGGCTCGCCCCGCGTGTCGTCGTAGCGCAGATCGGCGCGCGTCACGCCGCGGCAGCCGAGCGCGTTGTGCGCGCCGAGCGCGATGTCGAGCGCCAGACGGTACTGGTCCGGCGGCAGCGGGGCCGGCACGAGATGCGTCGTGCGCCCCGCCGTGTACTTCGCGGCGTAGTCGTAGAACCCCTCGTTCGGGCGGATTTCGGTCGCGCCGAGCGCGCGGTCGCCCATGACCGCCACCGTGATCTCGCGGCCCGGCACGTATCGCTCGACCAGCACGCGGTCGCCGAACGGCCAGTCTCCGGCGAGCGGCGCGGCATCACCTTCGGCCGGCACGATCACGACGCCGACGCTCGATCCCTCGTTGAGCGGCTTGATGACGTAGGGCCGCGCCATCGGGTCGCCGGCCAAGACCTCGTCACGCCCGACCACGCGCCCCTCGGCACAGGGCAGGCCCGCGTCGGCGAACAGACGCTTCGCCATCGGCTTGTCCATCGCGAGCGCCGACGCCAGCACGCCGGAATGGGTGTAGGGGATGCCGAGCAGTTCCAGCACGCCCTGGACGCAGCCGTCCTCGCCCCAGCGCCCGTGCAGAGCGTTGAACACGGCGTCCGGGCGCGGCTGGAGCGCGGTTACGAGCGCCGCCACGTCGTGCGTCACGTCATGCGTCCGCACCGCGTAGCCTTCGGCGGCGAGCGCGGCGGCGACGTTCGCGCCCGTGGACAGCGACACCTCGCGCTCTGACGACACACCGCCCATCAGGACCACCACGTTCTTCGTCATGGCCGGGCCTCGCCGATGCGGCGGATTTCCCATTCGAGCGTGACGCCGGTCGTTTCCTTCACGCGGCGGCGTACCTCCTCACCCAGCTCCTCGAGATCGGCGGCGGTCGCGCGCCCGGTGTTGACCATGAAGTTGCAGTGGAGCTCGGACACTTTCGCTTTGCCGCGCGCGAGCCCGCGGCAGCCGGCGCGGTCGATCAGCTGCCACGCGTGCTGGCCTGGCGGGTTCTTGAAGGTCGAGCCGCCGGTGCGCAGCCGCACGGGCTGGGTTTTCTCGCGCGTCTCGCTGAGGCGGGTGATGCGCTCCTGGATCGCCATCGGGTCGTCGCGCTCGCCCTGCAGCACGGCGCCGGTGAAGATCCAGCCTTCGTCGATGCCGGAATGGCGATAGGCGAAGCCCATGTCGACAACGCCGAGGCGATGCAACCGGCCCGTCGGATCGAGCGCCTCGGCCTCGACCAGCACGTCGGCGATCTCGCGCCCATAGGCGCCGGCGTTCATTCGGAGCCCACCGCCGATCGTGCCGGGGACGCCGGACAGGAATTCGAGGCCCGCGATGCCCGCGTCGCAGGCGGTGAGCGCGACCTTGATGCCAAGCGCCATCGCGCCGCAGCGCACGCGCTCGCCCTCGATCACGATGGCCGCGAACGGGCGGTCGAGCCGCACGACCACGCCGGGAATGCCGCCGTCGCGCACCAGCACGTTCGAGCCCGAACCCAGCACCGTAACCGGCACGTCGGCCGGGCGCTGGCGCAGGAAGGCAGCGAGGTCGTCGCGGTCGGCGGGGCGGAACATCACCTCGGCCGGGCCACCGACGCGGAACCAGGTATAGGGGGCGAGCGGCGCGTTCTCGACGTAGCGGCCGCGCACCGCCGGCAGGCGGTCGATCAGGTCCCAGCCGGTTTCGCGCACGGGCATCATGCCGTGCCCCCGTTGGCGCGCTTGTCACCCTGGTCGAGCCGCTTGGCGAGCTCGCCCGGCAGCGCCGCCGCCCAGCTGGTGATCGAGCCGGCGCCGAGGCAGACCACCATGTCGCCCGGCCCGGCGATCGAGGCGACCGTCTCGGCGAGCGCAGCGGGCGACGCAAGGGGCAGGACCTGGCGGTGGCCGTGGGCGCGCAGCCCTTCGACCAGCGCGTCGCGGTTCACCCCCTCGATCGGCGCTTCGCCCGCCGGGTAGACGTCGGCGACAATCACCGCGTCGGCGTCGTTGAAGGCGGTGCAGAACTCCTCGAACAGGTTCTTGAGCCGCGTATAGCGGTGCGGCTGCACGACGGCGATGACGCGCCGCTCCACAGCCGAGCGCGCGGCGGCGAGCACGGCCGCGATCTCGACCGGGTGGTGGCCGTAATCGTCGATGACGGCGATGCCCCCCGCCTCGCCCACACGGGTGAAGCGGCGCTTGACGCCCGAGAACTGCTCCAGCGCGCGGCGCAGCACCAATTCCTTGATGCCCATCTCATTGGCGATAGCGATGGCGGCGAGCGCGTTCTGCACGTTGTGGCGCCCGACCATCGGCAAAGTGAGGTCGGCGATGGTGCGCACGCGCCCGGCGGCGGGGCCGGAGATGACGGCGTCGAAGGTCGAGCTCATCGGGCCCGGCCGAATGCGGAGCGCGCGCACGTCCGCCTGCGGCGAGTGGCCGTAGGTGACGATGCGCCGGTCGGGCAGCGAGGGGATCAGCGCCTGCACCTCGGGATGGTCGATGCAAAGCGCGGCGAAGCCATAGAACGGCACATTCTCCAGGAACGACAGGAAGGCGCGGCGCACCGCGTCGAACGAGCCGTAGAAATCGAGATGCTCGGGATCGATGTTGGTGACGACGCCGACGGTGAGCGGCAACTTGACGAACGTGCCGTCGGACTCGTCCGCCTCCACCACGATCCAGTCGCCCTGGCCGAGCCGGGCATTGGTGCCGTAGGCGTTGATGATGCCGCCATTGATGACGGTCGGGTCGTACTGCGCGGCGTCGAGGACGGCGGCGATCATCGAGGTGGTGGTGGTCTTTCCGTGGGTGCCGCCGACCGCGATCGCCCATTTGAGGCGCATCAGCTCGGCCAGCATCTCGGCGCGGCGGACGACTGGGATGCGGCGGGCGCGCGCCTCGGCGACCTCGGGATTGTCCGTCCTGATCGCGGTGGAGACGACGACCACCTCGGCCGCGCCCACGTTGGCGGCATCGTGGCCAATGCGGACGGGCACGCCCATCGCGGCGAGGCGCTGAACGTTGGCGTTCTCGGCCACGTCCGAGCCCTGCACGGCATAGCCCAAATTGTGCAGCACCTCGGCGATGCCGCTCATCCCGATGCCGCCGATGCCGACGAAGTGGATCAGCCCGATGTCGAGGGGAAGCGCTCTCATGCCGCGGGTTCCTTGAAGGTTCGAGCGCGGCCGGCGGCGGCGCGGTCCCCCCGACCGTCACCGCCGCCGCCCGCCCCTTCCGTCATCAGCCCGATCGCGAGATCGGCGAGACGGTCAGCCGCATCCGGAATGCCGCAGTCGCGCGCGCGCGCGGCGGCCCTGACAAGCAGCGAGGGCTGGCGCAGGAACAGCTCGAGCCGTGCGGAGAGCGACTCGGGCCGGAATTCGGCCTCGCGCATCATCCAGGCACCGCCCTGCGCGACCACGGCACGCGCGTTCGCCGCCTGGTGGTCGTCGGTCGCGGCCGCGAACGGCACGAGGATCGCGGGACGGCCTGCGGCCGTGAGCTCGGCGACGGTCGAGGCGCCGGCGCGCGCGATCAGGAGTTGGCAGCGCCCCAGCCGCTCGGGCAGATCCTCGAAAAAGGCGGCGAGCTCGACATTGATGCGGTAGGCCGCATAGGCCTCGCGCACGCGCCCGAGATCTTCCGCCCGGCATTGCTGCACGAGGGCGAGGCGGCGGCGCTGCGCCTCGGGCAGGCGGATCACCGCGTCGGGCACGACATCGGAGAGGATGCGGGCGCCCTGGCTACCGCCGAGGATTAGCACGCGCAGCTCTCCCTCCGGCTCGGGCGCCGGGTACGGCGTCTCGCGCAGCCGCACGACGGCGGCGCGTACCGGGTTGCCGGTACGGACGAGCTTCGGCCGCTCGGACTCGGCGAGGCCCGTCACATGCTCGTGCGCGGTGGCGATCCGGTCGACGCGCCCCGCGAGCAGCCGGTTCGCACGGCCGAGCACGGCGTTCTGCTCGTGGATCATGGTCGGCAGGCGCGCCCGCGTCGCCGCCATCATGGGCGGCACCGAGGGATATCCGCCGAACCCGATCACCACCGAGGGCGCGAGGCAGCGGAGCAGCGCCCGCGACTGGAGATAGCCGCGCGCGAGCCGCGCCATCCCAATTGCCTTGCGCAGCGGACCGCCGCCGGGCGAGCCGGCGCTGATGCGGTAGGCCCTTGCGTCGAGCTCATCACCGAAACCGCCGCCGCGCCGATCGGTCACCAGCGCCACCCGGATACCGCGCGCGACGAGCCGCTCGGCGAGCGAGCGCGCCGGGAAGACATGGCCGCCGGTGCCGCCGGCGGCGAGAAGAGCGAGGCGCGGCTCGGCCATCACGGCAGGTCCAGCCCGGGTCGGCGTCGCGTCAGCGACAGCGCGAACCCCATGCCGAGCGCGACCGCGAGCAGCGACGAGCCGCCATAGGATATGAACGGCAAGGTCATGCCCTTGGTCGGCAGCAGGTCGATGGTCGAGCCCATGTTGATGAAGGCCTGCAGCCCGAACTGGGCGAGGAGGCCCGAAACCGCCAGCATCACGAAAAGATTCGTCTCCACCATCATGCGCGAGAAGCCGCGCAGCACGATGAAGGCGAACACGGCGACCACCAGCAGGCAGCAGATCAGCCCGAACTCCTCGCCCGTCACGGCGAAGACAAAGTCGGCGTGCGCGTCGGGCAGCAACAGCTTTATTGTGCCCTCGCCCGGGCCGCGGCCGAACAGCCCGCCATGCTCGAACGCTTCCAACGAGCGCATGATCTGATAGCCGCCCGACGATGGATCGAGGAACCGGTCGATGCGGAGCGCGACATGCGGCAGGGCGAAATAGGCGCCGACCATGCCGCAGAGCCCCGCAATCGACAGCAGCAGCACCCAGAGCATCGGCAGGCCCGCGATGAAGAACTGCGCGAACCACACGACCGAGATCATCACCGCCATCCCGAAATCGGGCTGCAGGATGAGCAGCGACACGACGACGAGATAGAGCCCGATGGAGATGGCGTTGCCGGGAAATTCTGGGTTGGCCCGGCTCGCCGCGAACAGCCAGGCGGCGACGACGGCGAAGGCCGGCTTGACGAACTCGGACGGTTGCAGCGTGAAGCCCGCGAGATCGATCCAGCGCCGCGCGCCCTTAACCTCGAACCCCACGAAAAAGGTCGCGACCAGCAGGACCATCGCGCCGATGAATACGATCAGCGCGATGCGGCGCACGCCCTTCGGCGCGAGAAGGGATGTGCCGATCATCAGCGCGAGCGCCGGGATCATCAGCCCGGCCTGGCGGCGCACGAAGTAGAACGGGTCGAGGCCGATGCGCTCGGCGACCGCCGGGCTCGCGGCCAGCGCCATGAACACCCCGAACGCGGTAAGCACGACGAGCGCCGCCAGGGTCCAGCGGTCCACGGTCCACCACCAGCGGCCGAGGACGGAGGTGTCGGAGCGGTCGAACGCGCTCATCTCGCCTCCTTCTTCGCGAGCTTCCTGACGGCGGCGCGGAAGGCCTCGCCGCGGGCCTCGAAATTGGCGAACTGGTCGAACGAGGCGCAGGCGGGCGACAGCAGCACGGTCGCGGGCGTGCCCTCGCGCCGCGCGTCGACATAGGCATCGCGAAGCGCGCGGACGAGGTCGCCGGAGCGCCTGACCGGCACGCGGCCCTCGAGTTCGCTGGCGAAGCGGTCCGCAGCCTCGCCGATCGCGTAGGCGCGGCGCACGGGGGCCAGCCGGTCGAGAGTCGGGATGAGCCCATCCGACTTCGGCTTGCCGCCGACGATCCAGTAGATGTTGTCGTAGCACTCGATGGCGCGCGCCGCGGATTCTCCGTTGGTCGCCTTCGAATCGTTGACGAAGGTGACGCCGTTGATCTCGGCGATGCGCTCCTGCCGGTGGGCGAGGCCGGGATAGCTCGCCATCGCCCGTGCGACGTCGGCGGCCACCGCGCCGGCTGCGCGCGCTGCCGCCCAGGCGCAGGCCGCGTTCTGCCAGTTGTGCCGGCCGGGCAGCGTCGCGATCGGACGGATGTCGAGCGCGGGGTCGCCGCCGCCCGTCTCGTCGTGCAGCACGCCGTCCGCAACGTAGACGCCGCCCTCGGCGCGCACCGCGCCGGAGACCGGCACCACGCGCCAGCGTCCCTCGGCGACCAGTTCGCGCCAGATGGCGCGCCCGTAGGGATCGTCGATCCCGACGATGGCGGTCTCAACCACCGGGCGCGACGCGGCGCCAATTTCGCGCGCGCGGAAGATGCGCCGCTTGGCGGCGACGTAGCCCGCCATGTCGCCGTGCCGGTCGAGATGGTCGGGGCTCACGTTGATCAGTACGGCGATGTCGAACCGTCCCTGATGGACGAGGTCGAGTTGGTAGGACGAAAGCTCCAGCACATAGGCGCCGTCTCGCGGCAGGACGGGGAGCGACAGGGCCGGTGGGCCGAGATTGCCGCCAACCGCGACCGCGCGGCCGGATTCGCGCAGCACATGGCCGACCAGCGCCGTCACCGTGGACTTGCCGTTGGTGCCGGTGATGCCGATCACGGTCGCCTCGGGCGCCGCCTCGCAGAACAGCTCGATGTCGCCCAGGATCGGCGTCTTCGCCTTGGTGGCGAGGGCGGCGACGGGATGCGGCGCCGGATGGGTCAGCGGCACGCCCGGCGCCAGCACCAGCGCGTCGATCGGCGCCCACGAACCCTTGTAGAGGTCGATCAGCGGCAAACCGGCCTCGGCCGCCTTGTCGCGCCGGCCGGCATCGTCGTCCCACGCCGAAACGCGCGCGCCCGATGCGACGAGCGCCGCTGCCGTCGCCATGCCGGAGCCGCCGAGTCCGAACACGGCGACGCGGGAGCCTTTGCGGGCGGGAATCGGGATCATGCGCCCCTCACCGCAGCTTGAGGGTGGAAAGACCGGCGAGCGCCAGGATCATCGCGATGATCCAGAAGCGGATCACGATGGTCGGCTCCTTCCAGCCCTTCTGCTCGAAATGATGGTGCAGCGGCGCCATGCGGAACACGCGCCGCCCGGTCAGCTTGAACGACGCGACCTGCACGATGACCGATGCGGTCTCGAGAACGAACAGCCCGCCGATGATGGCGAGCACCAGCTCGTGCTTGGTGACGACGCTGACCGTTCCGAGCGCGCCGCCGACCGAGAGCGAGCCGGTGTCGCCCATGAACACCATCGCCGGCGGCGCGTTGAACCACAGGAAGCCCAGGCTCGCGCCCACCAGCGCGCCGCACAGCACGCTGAGCTCGCCCGCGCCCGGCACCGCATGGATCTGCAGGTAGTTGGCGAAGATCGCGTTGCCGGCGAGGTAGGCGATCAGGGCCAGGCAGCCGGCCGCGATCATCACCGGCACGATGGCGAGCCCGTCGAGCCCATCGGTCAGGTTGACGGCGTTCGACGATCCGACGACGACCAGCGCGGCGAAGACCGGGAAGAACCATCCGAGCTGGACCAGCAGGTTCTTGAAGAACGGCACGGCAAGCGCGGTGGTCAGCGGCTCGTGCGTCAAATGCATCACCCACAGCGCGGCGACGATCGCGATCGCGAGCTCCGCCGCGAGTTCGGATGCGCCCCGGCACGCCCCGGTGCGACCGGCTGGTGAGCTTGCGGTAGTCGTCGGCGAAGCCGACCGCGCCGAACCCGGTGGTGACGAACAGCACCGCCCAGACATAGCCGTTGGTGAGGTCGGCCCACAGCAGGGTCGAGACCGCGAGGGCGAGCAGGATCAGCGCGCCGCCCATGGTCGGCGTGCCGGCCTTGCTGACGAGGTGGCTCGCCGGCCCGTCGTCGCGGATCGGCTGGCCGTGCTTCTGCCGGCTTTTCAGCCAGCGGATGATCGGCGGGCCGAACACGAAGCTGATGACGAGCGCGGTGATGATCGCGGCGCCGGTGCGGAAGGTCAGGTAGCGGAACAGGTTGAAGAACCCGAAGTCGCTCACCAGCGGATAGAGGAGGTTGTAGAGCATGCTTGCCTCCCCTATGCGTTGGCCGCGCGCCGTCGCGGCGCGTCGTTGCCGTCGGCGCCGTCGACGAGGCGCGCGACGATCGCGTGCATCCCCGAGGCGTGCGAACCCTTGACCATCACCACGTCGCCCGGCCGCAGCGCGGCGGCGAGCGCGGGCGCCAGCTCCTCGGCCGTCGCGGCGTGGCCGCCGCGCAGCGCGCGCGGCAAGGCGGCGATCAGCCGCGCCATCTCGTCGCCGGCGGCGAATACGAGATCGATCCCATTGTCGGTGAGCGGCCGGGCGAGCCCGACATGCAGCGCGCCCGACTCGGCGCCGAGTTCGCGCATGTCGCCCAGCACCGCGATGCGCCGCCCGCCCCGCCCCGGCTTGGAAGCCGCGAGGGTCGCGATGGCGGCGCGCATCGAAGCGGGATTGGCGTTGTAGCTTTCGTCGATCACGGTGACAGTGCCGCCCGCGACGCGCACCCGATGGCGGGCGCCGCGCCCGGGCAGGGCGGCGAGCCCGGCGAGCGCCGCCGACGCGTCGGCGGCGTCCTCGCCGAGCCCGGCGACGGCCGCGAGCACCGTGAGGCTGTTCACCTGCCAATGCGGGCCGGGCAGGCCGACCCGGAACGCGATCTCGCGCCCGAACAGCGAGGCCGTCACATCGCTCGATTCCGGACCGGGGACGGCATCGACCAGCCGCACGTCGGCCTCCGCGCTGCGGCCGAAGGTGATGATGCGCGCGACGGCCGGCGCGCGCGCCGCATGGGCGGCGAGCCGGCCGTACTGCGGCGAGTCGCGGTTCAGCACCGCGACGCCGCCCCCCTCCACGCCCTCGAAAATCTCCGCCTTGGCGTCGGCAATGGCATCGAGCGAGCCGAAGAACTCGATGTGCGCCGCTTCTATATTGGTGATAACCGCCACGTGCGGGCGGATCAGGCGGGTGAGGCGCGAGATCTCGCCCGCATGATTCATCCCCGCCTCGAACACGCCGAATGCCGCCTCGCGCGCCATCCGCGCCAGCGACAGCGGCACGCCCCACTGGTTGTTGAGACTGCCGGCGCTCGCCGCGGTCGGACCGAGGCCGGAAAGGCACCTCCGGATCGCTTCCTTCACCCCGGTCTTGCCGGCCGAGCCGGTGACGGCGACGATCTTCGCCCGGGTCCGCGTCCGTGCGGCACGCCCCAGCGCCTCGAGCGCCGCCATCGTGTCATCGACCACGAGGAGCCGCGCGTCGGGCGAGATTCCCTCCGGCACGCGCCCGACCAGGGCCGCCGCCGCGCCGCGCTTCAGCGCATCGGCGACGAAGGCGTGGCCGTCGAAGTTCGGACCGGCGAGGGCGACGAACAGCTCGCCCTTGGCCACCGTGCGGCTGTCGATCGAGACGCCGGTCGCCTGCCAATCGCGCGTCGTGCGCCCGCCGGTCGCGGCTACCGCCTCGGCGGAGGTCCAAAGCGCGCTCATGTCGCCTTCCCCGCCAGCGCGGCGACGGCGGCCCGCGCCACCTCGGCATCGTCGAACGGGCGCACCTCGGTCCCGACGATCTGGCCCGATTCGTGCCCCTTGCCCGCCAGAACCAGCACGTCGCCCGCGCGGAGCCCGGCAGCCGCCTGGTAGATCGCCTCGGCGCGGTCGGCAATCTCGCGCGCGCCGGGACAGCCCGGCACGATCTCAGCACGGATCGCAGCGGCATCTTCCGTGCGCGGATTATCGTCGGTGACGATCACATCATCCGCAAGTTTTTGCGCGACGCGGCCCATCTGCGGCCGCTTGCCCCGGTCGCGGTCGCCGCCGCAGCCGAACACCACGACCAGCCGCCCGTCGACGTGCGGGCGAAGCGCCGTCAGCACGTTCTCGAGCGCATCGGGCGTGTGCGCGTAGTCGACGTAGATCGGCGCGCCGGACGGGTGCGTCGCCGCAAGCTCCAGCCGGCCGCGGGCGCCCACCAGATGCGCGAGAGCGCCTGCCGCGTCTTCGGCCGCCCCGCCGGTCGCGAGCACGAGGCCGAGGGCGCAGAGCGCGTTCATCGCCTGGAATCCGCCAACCAGCGCCAGCTCCAACTCGTATGCATCGCCGTCGACGGTGAAGCGGATGCGGCTGCCGTGCGGGCGCGGCTCGATCCCCTCGAGGCGAATGCCGGCCCCGCGCGTGCCATAGCCGACGATGCGATGGCCGCGCGCCCGGCAGACGGCGGCGAAGGCGTCGTACTCGGGGGAGTCGGCGTTCAGCACGGCCGTGCCGCCCGCTGGCAGCACGGTATCGAACAGGCGGAGCTTGGCCGCGCGGTAGGAGTCCATGTCGGCGTGGTAGTCGAGATGATCGCGCGTGAGGTTCGTGAAGGCGGCGGCGGCGAGCCGGACCCCGTCGAGGCGCGACTGGGCGATGCCGTGGCTCGAGGCTTCCAGCGCCAGCCGGTCGACGCCTTCGGCGGCGAGCCGGGCGAGCGTCGCGTGCAGCGCCACCGGATCGGGCGTGGTCAGCGCGCCGGCGACCGCGCCCGAAGGCGCAACGATGCCGAGCGTGCCGATCGAGGCCGCACGCCGCCCGAGCCGCTCCCAGAGCTGGCGGGCGAAGGCGGCGACGGATGTCTTGCCGTTGGTTCCGGTCA
The DNA here is from genome assembly GCA_963775315.1 of uncultured Alphaproteobacteria bacterium. Classification (GTDB taxonomy): domain Bacteria; phylum Pseudomonadota; class Alphaproteobacteria; order MPNO01; family DASWLB01; genus CAWGHZ01. Next base: position 345,976 of record CAVZIN010000009.1, read on the forward strand.
CCGCGCAGATCACCGCGGGCTGCGCGCCGTAGAACTTCGCCGCCGCGAGGGCGAGGGCCCGGCGTGGCTCCGCCTCGGCAACCAGCGGAACGCCCTGCGGCACCTCGGTACCGGGTGTCGCGAGCACGGCGACCGCACCGCGCGCGACCGCGTCCGCGATGAAGCGGCGCCCGTCGGCCGCCGCCCCGGGCAGCGCGGCGAACAGAAAACCCTGCGCGACCTTGCGCGAATCCGAGGCGATCCCCGCGATCTCCGGATCGGGACCGCGCCCAGCGCTCATGCCGGTGAGCTCAGTTAGACGCAACGCGGCGTACTCCGGCTTGGGCGGGGGCGGGACCGTGCTCGGGACGGATATCGAGATGGAGGTCGGCGACCGCCGGCGAGTCGGAATCGACCGGCAGAATGCCGACCATCGGCGCCATGCGCTCGACCACTTGGCGCACGACGGGCGCGGCGACCCATCCGCCGGTGGCGAAGCCGTGCGTCTTCTTGGTGCCATGCGGCTCGTCGAGGATGGCGAGCACTACATATTGCGGGTCGGTCATCGGAAACGCGCCGGCGAAGGAGGAGAGCAGCGTGTGCCGCTCGTAGTGATGCCCGCCGACCTTCTCGGCCGTGCCGGTCTTGCCCCCGACCACGTAGCCCGGAGCGTCGGCGAACTTGCCGGTGCCGTCGGTGACGACAAGGCGGAACAGCTTCCGCATCTCGGCCGAGGTGCGGGGGGAGATGACGCGGCGCCCGACCAGGGGCGCCCCCTCAGGCCGGCGCAGGATGGTGGGCGAATAAAGGATGCCACCGTTCACCGCCGCCGAGACGGCGGAGGCGAGCTGGATCGGCGCCACCGAGATGCCGTGGCCGAACCCGACCGTCATGGTGGTGATCTCGCCCCAGCGCGCGGGCACCAGGGGCTTGCCGACCTCGGGCAGTTCGATCGGTGACGGCGTCAACATGCCCATCTTCTGCAGGAAGGCGCGCTGCGCATCCCCACCGACCGCGAGCGCGATCCGCGCCGCGCCGATGTTGGACGAGTAGGCGAAGATCTCCGGCAGTGTCAGCCAGCGCCGCTCCGCGTGATAGTCGTTGATGGTGAATCGCGCGATATGGATCGGCTTGGTCGCATCGTAGCTCGAAGCGAGTGTCGCGATGTGCGAATCGAGCGCCATCGCCAGCGTCAGCACCTTGAAGGTCGAGCCCATCTCGTAGACGCCGAGCGTCGCCCGGTTGAAGAGCTCGTCCTTCGTCACGTCCTGCGGCCGGTTGGGATCGAAGGTGGGGATCGAGACCAACGCCAGCACCTCGCCCGTCCGCGCGTTCATCACGATGCCGGCGGCACCGACCGCGTGGAAGTCGTCGAATGCCTGCTTCAGCGCATCTTCCATCACGCTCTGGATACGCGTGTCGATGGAAAGCCTCAGCGGCCCGTCGTCGGCGCGAAGCGTCTTGCCGAGCGCGAGTTCGACGCCGGAGATTCCGTGCCCGTCGACGTCGGTGAAGCCCAGCACGTGCGAGGCGAGCGAGCCCATGGGGTAGACGCGCCGCTCCTCGCGCTTGAAGTCGAGCCCGGGGATGCCGAGCCGGTTGACCTCGTACTCCTGCTTCGGGGTCAGCGCACGGCGGATCCACACGAACGGGCGGTTGGAAGAGAGCAGCGCCGCCGTCTTGGCCTCGTCGAGATCTGGCAGCACGCTGGCGAGTTCGGCCGCCGCCTTGGCCGGGTCGGGCACGATGCGCGCGTCGGCATAGAGCGAGGCCGTGGCGAGAGACGTGGCGAGCAGCCGGCCGTTGCGATCGACGATGTCGGCGCGCCGCGCCGGCTGCGCCTGGGTGCCGGCCTCGAGCGCGGCGAGCGCGGGATCGTCGCCGTGCAGCAGGCTGAGGTCGCAGAGCCGGATGCCGACCGCGAGGAAGGCGGCAAAGAACACGATCCCGCCGACCAGCATGCGATTGCGCGCCCGCTCGATCACGTGCTTGGCGACGCCGGTAGGGGCGCAGGGCGCGCCGGTCTGGTGGCCCAGCCCGGTCATGGCGTGGCCCTCGCGGTCTTCATCGGCCGCTGGCTGCGCGAAACCGAGCTGTCAGGTGTGGCGTCCGGCGGAGGCGCCATCGGGATGCGCTCGATCGAGGTGACGATCTGCGCCGGGGTGGGCGGAACCAAGTCGAGATGGTTCTGCACCAGCGCGGTCAGGCGCTCGGGCCGAGTGACGTAGGCCCACTCGGCGTGCAGCACGTGGATCGCGTCGCGGTCCTTCTGCACCTGGTCGTCGATCGCGGCCAGCCGGTCCTCGAGCCCGCCTACCTCGTGCTTGACGACATAGAGGGCGGTGCCGGCGGCGACGGTCAGCGCGAGCCACATGATGGTGGAACGCAGCGTCATGGCGTCCCCTCCCCGGCTTCCCCAACGGGCGCGGGCGCCGCGGTGCGCTCGGCGGCGCGCAGCCGGGCCGAACGCGCGCGCGGGTTGATTGCGGTTTCGGCCGCGCCCGGCCGGATCGGCTGGCGATGCAGCAGGCGGAAGGTCGCTTCCGGTGGGGCGCCCTCGTCCGGAAGGTGGCGAGAGCCGCGCGGCGCGGCGCCGGAGCGGGCGCGCAGGAATTCCTTCACCTCGCGGTCTTCGAGCGAATGGAAAGTCACGACGACGAGCCTTCCGCCGGCAGCGAGCAGCGCCTCGGCGGCGGCAAGCGCGCGGGCGAGCTCGCCCAGCTCGTCGTTCACCACGATGCGAAGCGCCTGGAACGTGCGGGTGGCGGGGTCGATGCGCGCCGGCCCAGGCCGAGCGGGCGGGGCGGCATGGCGCACGATCTCGGCGAGCTCACCGGTACGGGTGATTGGGCCCGCGCGGCGGGCACTGACGATGGCGCGGGCGATGCGGCGCGACGCGCGCTCCTCGCCGTAGCGGAACAATATGTCGGCGAGCTCGCCCTCGGGCATCGCGTTGACGAGGTCGGCCGCGCTGATGCCGGCCTGTTCCATGCGCATGTCGAGCGGCCCGTCGAGCCGGAAGGAGAAGCCGCGCGCGGCGAGGTCGAGCTGGGGCGACGACACGCCGACGTCCAGCGCGATGCCGTCGACCTTGTCGATGCCGCGCGCGCCGAGCAGGGCGCGCATGTCGCCGAACCGCCCGCCGACGACGGTGAGACGGCCGCGGTATTCGTCGGCGAGGGCGGCGCCGAGCGCCACGGCGTCGGGGTCGCGGTCGATGCCCCAGACGGCGCAGTCGGCGGCGTCGAGGATGGCGCGGGAATAGCCGCCGGCGCCGAACGTGCCGTCGACATAGACGCCGCCGTCGCGGGGCGCCAGCGCCTCGAGCACCTCGTCGAGCAGCACCGGACGGTGGGCGGGCGCGGCGGTCATGCCATCCCCGTTCCGCCGCCGCGCACGAGCCGTGCCCGGGCGCGCGCCAACGCCTGCTCCTGGTGTTCGTGGAAAGCCGGTCCCCAGATTTGGAAGCGCGGGCCGCGCCCGACGAAGACGGCCTCCTCGGTGATGCCGGCGTGGTCGGCGAAGCTCCGCGGCAGGACGATCCGGCCTTCGCCGTCGAACGGCAGGTCGCGCACCAGCCCCATGATCGTCTCTACGAATTCGCCGTCCGCGTCAGCGCCGCCGCCGAGCAGCGCCGCGAAGTCGCCGCCCGCCAGGCTTCTCTCGAGCAGCTGCGCGTTCATCCGGTCGAGCGTGTCCGGCCCGAACCCCTCGAGCGCCGGATGGGTGAGCGACGTGTAGGCGACGATGGCCTGCGCACCTTGCGCAGCGAGATGCGCCCGCCAAGGCGCCGGCACCGAGACCCGCCCCTTGCGGTCGACCTTGTTCACATAGGTGGATCGGAACGCGGTCAAAGCCTTCCCCCCGACCCGGGCGTAGCCGCTTCACCGGTCGCCCCGTCGTCGCCCCTGCCCCGAAATCCCCCGATTTGGGACAGGATGGGATATCATGGGCCGTTATGGGTGTCAATGGGACCTAGAGTAAAATCAAAGACCTAAGCGCCGTTATTCTGGTATTTCCTCGGCGCCTTCCTCCCCTTGTCCAGACCTCGTCCGACGAACCGATTCCCAGGCTCAGAGATAATTATGGCGAAAACTTGTTCCGCCTATGTTCCCGAAGTGGCCGCGGCGCGGCGGCGACGGCGCCATGAGGGCCGAAACGCAGGCTTCGCGCCCACACCATTGTTTTCATTAGCATTTGTATGGGCGGGGCGAGCCGTGACATCGCCGTGGCGGCGGCAGTCTCCGCAGGCCGCGCGGCCGAGAGGCGACGCGGGAGCCAGCGGCCAGCGGAACGAATGCCCGCGCGCGCGCGCCTTGCGGAGCCTTGCCGGCCGCGCGCTTCGGCCGCGAATCTCTCGGACGAAAAACGGCCCCTTCCGGGGCCGCCGAGTCGCCCGCACGCGATCCGCGTGCTCCGGCGATGGTGGGCGCGGCTGGGATTGAACCAGCGACCCCTACGATGTCAACGTAGTGCTCTCCCGCTGAGCTACGCGCCCTCGCCCGGTCGTTTATCGCGCGCCGCCGGGATTGGCAAGCCCGCGCGCGGGCCGCGGCGCCAGCGGGTCCGCTACGCCACCAGGATGCGGTCGATCTGGGCGACCAGGTCGCGCAGGTGGAACGGCTTGGACAGCACCTTGGCCTCCGGGCTGCGGCCCGAGCGGCGCGCGTTGAGCGCGACGGCGGCGAAGCCGGTGATGAACAGCACCTTGAGGGCCGGCAGGCGCTCGTTCGCCTGGCGGGCGAGTTCGATCCCGTCCATGCCGGGCATCACGATGTCGGCGAGCAGCAGGTCGAACACCTCGCCCTTGAGCGCGGCGAGCGCGGCGAGCCCATCCTCGCAGTCGCGCACCTCGTGCCCGGCCCGGCGCAGCGCGCCCGCCAGGAACCGGCGCATCGAATTGTCGTCTTCGGCAAGGAGAATACGGGCCATGTGCTGTCCGTGTGGGAGGCGTGACGCGACGCCGGCGGCACGCTAGGCGGGCGTGGTTGCCAAACGGTTAAGCCCCCGGCCCGGGCCGCGTTTCGCCGGGCGGCGCGCGTGACAAGGGGCGGGGATTGGGCTAAATCTCGAAAATCATGGATGCGGTGCGCGAGATCACGCGGGAGGCCAAGCACCTGGAGGTCCTGCGCCCCGCGCGCCAGACCGTTCCGCTGGTCTTCGCCTCGCCCCATTCGGGGACCGACTACCCGCCCGATTTCGTCGCGGGCTCGAAGCTCGACCCGCTGGCGCTCCGCCGGTCCGAGGATTCGTTCGTTGACCGACTGTTCCTCGCCGCCCCCGACCACGGCGCGCCGCTGGTCCGCGCCCTGTTCCCGCGCGCGTTCATCGACCCGAACCGCGAACCCTACGAGCTCGACCCCGCCATGTTCGAGGATGCGCTCCCCGACTATGCCAACACGGCCTCGGCGCGGGTCGCGGCCGGTCTCGGCACCATCGCCAAGGTCGTGGCCAACGGGCAGGAAATCTATCGCCGGAAGCTCCGCTTCGCGGAGGCGGCCGAGCGCATCGACACCTACTACAAGCCCTACCACCGCACGCTCGAGGAGTTGATCGACGCGACGCAGGAGCGGTTCGGCGCGTCGCTGCTGGTCGATTGCCATTCGATGCCCTCGGTCGGCGGGCCGATGGACCCCGACGCCGGGCGTGGCCGCGCCGACTTCGTGATCGGCGACTGCTACGGCGCCGCCTGCGGCGAGATCGTCGTCGAGACCGTCGAGACCGCGCTGCGCGGCATGGGCTTCGCCGTGGTGCGGAACAGGCCCTATGCCGGTGGCTTCACCACAAGCCACTACGGCAAGCCCAGGACCGGCCGCCACGCGGTGCAGATCGAGGTCAACCGCGCGCTCTACATGGACGAGGCCACGATCGAGGCGCATCGCGGCCTGCCGGTGCTGGCCGAGAAGCTCACCGTGCTGATCGCGGCACTGACCGGCATCGCGCCGGACGGGCTCGCCGCGCCCCGACGCCAGGCGCGATGAGCCCGCCCGCCGGCCGGCCGTCCCCGGCCGCGGCCACCACAGTGCGCGATGCGACCGGCGAGGACATCGCCCAGATCGCGGCGATCTACCGGCCCTATGTCGAGACCAGCAAGGCGAGCTTCGAAACCGTCCCGCCCGACCTGGGCGAGATGGCCAGGCGCCACGCCGACGTGGTGGCACGCGGCCTGCCCTGGCTGGTCGCCGAGCTGGACGGGCGCATCGCCGGCTACGCCTATGCCGCGCCCTACCGCGTGCGCGCCGCCTACCGCTTCACCGTCGAGGATTCGGTCTATATCGCGCCATGGGCGCTGGGGCGCGGGTGCGGGCGGGCGCTGCTCGAGGCCCTGGTCGAGCGCTGCGCCCGGGCGGGCTACCGGGCGATGGTCGCGGTGATCGGGGATTCGGCGAACGCGGCTTCTATCGCACTGCACAAGTCCTGTGGCTTCGTCCCCGCCGGAACCCTGCCCAGCGTGGGCTGGAAGCTCGGCGCCTGGGTCGACAGCGTGCTGATGCTGCGGCCCCTCGGGCACGGGGCGGCCACGCCACCCTTCACGGGAAGTCTTTGAACTCAAATGAAAAAAAATGCCGCCCCGAAGGGGCGGCAAGTTCATAGGGAGGAAACGTCCAAGAGAGGGAAAAGCACAGGCCGCTTGGACCCCGACCCATGCTGCAATGCAACATAGGTGCGACAGCCCCGAGGTTCAAGCGAAAAATCCGGTGGTTCACCCGATCTTGAGCAGGGGCGAAATCGCCTAGGTCAGGGATTTCGGTCGCATTTCCGGGCGGTTAGCGGAATTTGCGCCGCGCGATGCGGCAGCTTGACGCGCGCCCAATTCGAGTTCTCCCCCGCCCCTGGCGACGGCTGCCCGAGCTTGGCACGAATCTTGCAGCGCAGCGGTCGACTGGAGGGCCTGATGAACCTGACGACCGTACCGCGTACCACGATCCTCGCGACCGTTGTTCTGATCCTCGCCGCCGGGTGGTCTGGCGCCCGCGCCGCCGAACCGCCGCCCGCTTGGCGGGATTCCGCCCTATGCAATTCCGCCATCGCCGCGGCCGAGCAGGCCCAGGCCCTGCCGCTGCGCCTTCTGAAGGCCGTGGCGCTCGCCGAGTCCGGCCGCTGGGACAAGGCGAGCAAGGAAAGTTTTGCCTGGCCCTGGACCGTCACGTCCGGCGGCACCGGGCAGTATTTTCCGGACAAAGCCTCCGCCATCGCGGCGGTGCAGCGCCTGCGTGCCAGGGGCGTGACGAACATCGACGTCGGCTGCCTGCAGGTGAATTTGGGCTACCACCCGGACGCCTTCGCCGACCTCTCCGCCGCGTTCGACCCGGCGATCAACGCGACGTATGCCGCGCGCTTCCTCAAGGGGCTTCGGCTCGACCGCCACGCCTGGTCGATTGCCGTCGCCTATTACCATTCCGCGAAGCCGGACGAGGGGCGGCGCTATTCGGACAAGGTCTTCGATCTGTGGCACGCCGCCAACACCCGCGCCTACAAGGAGGTGCTGGTCGAGCGCCGCGAAGCCTATGCCCGGCGGCGCGCCGAGTTCGCCCAGCGCTGAGCCGGAAATTGCCGATGTATTTGCAGATGTAAGGGCGCGCCCGCCCGAATTCCTTCACACTTCCCGTTCGCTCGTGTAAGAACGGATGGGGAATGACCGGCACGAACAATCTTCCGCCGCCGGCGCCGGGCTGGGCCGTGTTTCTTGACGTCGACGGCACGCTGATCGAGATCGCCGAACGCCCGGCCGCGGTGCGCGTGGAGCCGCGCATGATCGGCGTGCTGGCCGCGCTTGTGCGGGTGACCGACGGGGCCGTCGCGCTGGTTAGCGGCCGGCCGGTGGAGTTCCTCGACAAGCTGTTCGCGCCGCTGGTCCTGCCGGCCGCGGGGCTGCATGGGCTCGAGCGGCGCGACGCCGCCGGCCACTGGGCGGTGCGCGCCGGGCGCCACGCCGACATCTACCGTTTTTCCGCCGCCTTCGCGAAGTTCGTTGCCGCACACCCCGGCACGGAGATCGAGGACAAAGGGCTGACGATCGCGCTGCACTACCGCCGGGCGCCGGAAGCGGGGCCGGCAGCGCGCGCGCTGGCCGACCGGCTGGCCGCGGAAGGCGACGGCGCATTCCGCGTGCAGCAAGGCAAGATGGTGGCTGAGCTGCGCCCGGAGGGCCCGGACAAGGGCGCCGTCGTCACCGCCTTCATGGCCGAGCCACCCTTCGCCGGGCGGCTTCCTGTCTTCGTCGGCGACGACGTGACCGACGAGGCCGGCTTCGCCGAGGTCAACCGTCGCGGCGGCCATTCGGTGCGGGTTGGCGCGCCGTCCGGCCCGACCGCCGCGCGTTGGCAGGTCCCGACGGTCGCCGCGCTCGCCGAGTGGCTTGCCGCCGTCGCCGAGCTGGGAGCCCCGGCATGAGGCTGGTCGTCGTCTCGAACCGGGTGGCGCCCATCCACGAGGGCCAGACCGCGGCCGGTGGGCTCGCCGTCGCGGTGCTCGCCGCCCTCCGCGACCATGGCGGCGTGTGGTTCGGCTGGAACGGCGACGTGACGCCGACCGTGCCGCTGAAGCCCGACATCCACAAGCTCGACCAGCTCACCACGGCGACCATCGGGCTCACCCGGCGCGACTACACCGAGTACTACACGGGCTTCTCCAACTCGACGCTGTGGCCGCTGTTCCACTACCGCATCGACCTAGCCGAGTTCGACCGGCGCAACTACGCCGGCTACATGCGGGTGAACCAGCGCTTCGCCAAGCATTTGTTCCCGATGCTGCGTATCGAGGACATGATCTGGGTGCACGACTATCACCTGATCCCGCTGGGCGACGAGCTGCGCCGCATGGGGACGAAGCAGCCGATCGGCTTCTTCCTGCACACCCCGTTCCCGGCCTTGCAGATCCTGCGCGCCCTTCCCCGCCACCGGGCGCTGGTCCGCGCGCTCTGTGCCTACGATCTGGTCGGATTCCAGACCTCGGACGACCTCGCCGCCTTCCGCGACTACGTGACGCTGGAGGCGGGCGGACGGGTGGACGACGACGGGCTGGTGCATTGCTTCGGCCGCACGCTGCGCGCCGAGGCGTTCCCCATCGGCGTCGACACGGCGAACGTCGCGTCCGCCGCGCGCCGCCACGACCACGGCGATCTCGCCGCCCGGCTGAAGGCCAACCTCAACGGGCGCAAGCTGATCATCGGCGTCGACCGGCTGGACTATTCCAAGGGGCTGGTCGAGCGATTCACGGCGTTCGAGCGGTTGCTGGAAACCTTTCCCGAAAAGAATCGCGGCGTCGTGCTGATGCAAATTGCGCCGCCGTCACGCGGCGACGTGCACGGCTATACCGAGATCCGCCAGGCGCTGGAGACGGCGGCCGGCCACATCAACGGCCGGTTCGCCGATTTCGACTGGGTGCCAATCCGCTATCTGAACAAGTCGTTCGACCGCGACGAGCTGACCTGCTTCCTGCGCCACGCCGACATCGGGCTGGTCACGCCGCTGCGGGACGGGATGAACCTGGTCGCGAAGGAGTATGTCGCGGCGCAGGACGAGCGCGACCCGGGCGTGCTGGTGCTGTCGCGCTTCGCGGGCGCGGCGCGCGAACTCGACGCCGCGCTGATCGTCAACCCGCACGACCCGGACGAGGTCGCCGGTGCGCTGCGCCAGGGGCTCGAGATGAAGCTCGCCGAGCGCCGCAACCGCTGGCGCGCGATGATGACGCTGCTCGAGGTCAACGACGTCGATGCCTGGCGCAACGCCTTCGTCTCGGCGCTGGAATCGACTGCCGCCCTCGCGCGCGAGGGGTGACGTTTGGTGCGACGGCCTCGATAAGCTTCCTCTACGCGTCCACGTCGGCGGCGGCGCGGGCGGCGCGCTTGCGGGCGTTGGGGTCCAGCAGCTTCTTGCGCAGCCGGATCGATTTCGGCGTCACCTCGACCAGCTCGTCGTCGCGGATATAGCTCATCGACTGCTCGAGCGTCAGGATGCGCGGCGTGGTCAGCCGTACCGCCTCGTCCTTCGAGGTGGTCCGGATGTTGGTGAGCTGCTTCTCGCGCAGCGGATTGACGGCGAGGTCGTCCGGCTTGGCGTTCTCGCCGATGATCATGCCCTCGTAGACGTCCACCCCCGGCGGGATGAAAAGCTGGCCGCGCTCCTCGATGTACCAGAGGGCATAGGGCACAGCGCGACCGGACCCGGTCGAGATCAGCACGCCGTTGCGGCGCCCCACGATCGGCCCCTTGTACGGGGCGTAGCCATGGAACAGGCGGTTCATCACGCCGGTGCCGCGCGTGTCGTTCAGGAACTGGCCGAGATAGCCGATCAGCCCGCGCGTCGGCGCCAGGAAATCGAGCCGCGTGCGGCCGACGCCCGACGGGCGCATGTTGGTCATCTCGGCGCGCCGCTCGCTGAGAGCCTCGACGACTGCGCCAGTGTAGGCGTCGTCGACCTCGATCACGACCTCTTCGATCGGCTCGAGGCGCTTGCCGTTCGCGTCGGTCTTGTAGAGCACGCGCGGGCGCGAGACGGCGAGCTCGAACCCTTCGCGCCGCATGGTCTCGATCAGCACGCCGAGCTGCAGCTCGCCGCGGCCCGACACCTCGAACACGTCGGTCGAGTCCGTGTCGGCGACATGGATGGCGACGTTGCCCTCCGCCTCGCGCTTGAGCCGTGCGCCGAGCACCCGCGAGGTGAGCTTCTCGCCCTCGCGACCGGCGAGCGGGGAATCGTTCACCTGGAAGTTCATCGCCAGGGTGGGCGGATCGATGGGATTCGCCGCGATCGGCACCTTCACCTCGGGCGCGCAGATCGTGTCCGCGACGGTGGTGTCGCCGAGCCCGGCCACTGAGATGATATCGCCGGCCTCCGCCTCCTCGACCGGCACACGCTGGATGCCGCGGAAGGCGTTGAGCTTGGTGAGGCGCGATTCCTCGACAATCTCGCCCTCGCGGGACAGCGACTTGACGGGCATGTTGACCCGCGCGGTCCCTGACAGGATGCGCCCGGTCAGCACGCGGCCGAGGTAGGAATCATATTCCAGGATCGAAACCAGCATCTTGAACGGCGCGGAGGGATCGCCCGCCGCCGGCGGCACGCGCGCGACCATCATGTCGAACAGCGGGTCGAGATTCTCCTTCGGCCCCTCGGGCTCCGCCGCCGCCCACCCCTCGCGCGCCGAGGCGTAGAGCACCGGAAAGTCGAGCTGGTGCTCGTTCGCGCCGAGGTTGACGAACAGGTCGAACACCTCGTCCAGCACCTCGTGCGGGCGCGCGTCCGACCGGTCGCACTTATTGATGACGACGATAGGGGCGAGGCCGAGCGCGATCGCCTTGCCGGTCACGAACTTGGTCTGGGGCAAAGGGCCCTCGGCGGCGTCGACCAGCAGCGCCACCCCGTCGACCATGGACAGAATGCGCTCGACCTCGCCGCCGAAATCGGCGTGGCCGGGCGTGTCGACGATGTTGAGACGCACGCCCTTCCACTCGACCGAGGTGCACTTGGCGAGGATGGTGATGCCCCGCTCGCGTTCGAGGTCGTTGGAGTCCATCACGCGCTCCATGACCTGCTGATTGGCGCGGAACTCGCCGGACTGGCGCAGGAGCTGGTCGATCAGGGTGGTCTTGCCATGGTCGACATGGGCGATGATGGCGAGGTTACGCAGGGCGGTCATGGGATCCAAATGAGCAAAGGCGCGTCACGCGCGAATCAAAGAACCTCATGCCGGCACGCGCATGAGGTTGCCGGCCGGAACATGGGGCCGACGCCCCCGCCTGTCAACTCGCCGGAGGTTATGGTTCGGTTGCAGCGCCGTCAGGGCTCGTCGCCCCAACTCTCCTCCTGGGCGGCCGCGAGGATCTCGCAGAGCCGAGCCACCCTGGCCGACATCGGCCGACGGGTCTCGGCGCCGACCCCGATGCGCGCGGCCCGGTTCATGGCCTCGAGCAGCTCGTCCTCGTTCGCCCCGGTTGCGATCACCTCGGCGAGCTGGGCGTCGTCGAGCCGTCCCCGCCCGATCACCTCGTACACCTTGTCGCGCGTCAGCTTGGCCGCCATCTGCGCCTCCCCGTCCGGTGCACCCTCTATCTGGGTGCGCCCAGGCCGGGGCAGGAGGGGCGAGGCCGCGGAAATTCCGGCCTGGGCGGCCGCTAAATCCGGTAGCCGGACTTCCGGATCAGTTCGAAGAAGCCGCACATCTCGGCCTCGAACTCGAGCAGGGTTATTGCCTCAGAATCGAGGAAGCGCTTCAGCCGCATACGGGGGGTCTTGCGTTGATTAAACCCCGCCGACGTGGTTGTCGCGCTCACCACACCTATCTGCTCAAGGTAGGTCGCTCTTTTTTCCGAATAATTTCCGCTCGGGTAGCAAAAATGTCGTAGCTCGGACACACCCACCGGTTCCAGCGCTCGCTTATTGTCCTCGATCTCGCGCTGCGCCGCCTCAAAATTATCATCGGGCAAAAAATGGCGATGAGTGTGGAGTTGCAGGTCGACTCCTCCTTGAGCCATTTCGCGCGCTTCATCGGATGTGATGTACGAAATCAATCTCCCCGCCTGGAGGCAACTCCAGTCATAGCCCAACGTATCACAGCAGAGGCGAAGAAACACTTGCCGTTCGTCAGCGCTTTCGAGGGTGCGCGCGACGTTATTGGCAGCCGTGAAGAAGGCGTCTGCAGGCAGGCTTACCTCCAGGATGCCTCGCGGCCGGAACCAAGTTTCGAGCTTTCCCAGAAGCACCTTCTCGTGGCCTGTCTTCCATAAAACGTAGGCGAGGGCGACATTGAAGACTTGTGTCTACTTCTGCATGTAATAAGTGGCGACATAGAGCGTTGCGGGGAAGTCGTGCTCACGAAGCACCGGGTATTGGAGCCTGTAAGTGCCGTACCAGCCATCGTCAAAGGTGATCACGGTCGCGCAGCGCGGCAGCGTGCCCGCGGCGAGCCTATCGAGCGCCTCCGAAAGACCGATTACCGGATATCGATGCTCGGCAAGGAAGCGCATGCGGCGCGCGAAGGTTCCGCCGGTCATGAATAGGCCAGGCCGGAATCGGTGCTCGTCCTCCAGCGCGGCCCCGTGATAGCAAAGAATCCTTAGTTCACGGGCGGTAATGAGCCGCGCCAGCGCGAACAACCCGGCAGCGCGCGCGAAAGTCAGCAAAGCGACTAAGATTGCGTGCTTCACCGCGGTGTCGCCCGAATGCGCCTATGGCCCGTCGGAGCCGGGGCCGAGGGGGAAGGAGAAGAATGCTCCGAGGATCTCGGTCCCGGGGTTGATCCGCCCGAGCCCCGCGTTCGAGAGGTGATGGAAGCCGACGCCGAGCCGGGCGCGGTTGTCGAACCGGTAGTCGAGCTCCACGCCCGAGCGGAACTCGACGATGTCGCCGAGGTCCTTGCCGTTGCCCTGGTGGTACAGGCCGAAGGCGGTCGACGGGGTGAAGACCAGCCGGTGGCCGAGGAAGATGTCGATCCTCAACCCGCCATAGCCATACAGCCCGCCCCGGGTCGTCACGAACCCGCCGGCGATCGGCTTGAAGATCCAGAGGAGCTTGTCGGCGAAGCGGTATTCGAAGTTGAACGCGGTCGCGTGCGAATTATGATCGATGTCGAAATAGCCGACCCCGCTCTGGATGAAAGGCGGATCGTCGGCCCGCGCCGCGCCCGCCGCCATCGCCACCACGCAAGCCACGCACAGCGCCGCCGCTGCCCGCACCATCGCCAACATTTTCACCCCCTCGCGCAGTCGGCCTAGCCGCCGCCGGCCGCAGCCTCCGCCCCTGCCCCGGCGAGCCGGTCGCGCAACGCCTCGGTCGCGCGGACCAGCGCCGCGCGGATGCCGGGGTCGAGCGCCGAATGGCCAGCGTCGGGGACAATGATGTACTCCGCCTCGGGCCAGGCGCGCGCCAGCTCATCGGCGGTGACGATGGGGCAGATCATGTCGTAGCGCCCCTGCACGATCACGCCGGGCAGGTGGCGGATGCGCCCGAGGTCGCGGAGCAGGCGATTTTCCTTGAGGAACGGGTCGTTGACGAAAAAATGCGTCTCGATCCGGGCGAGGCCGAACGCCATGTTGGCCTCGCCGAACGCCGCCACCGTCTCGGGCGAGGGGATCAGCGTCGAGCACGAGCCCTCGTAGGTCGACCAGGCCCGCGCCGCCGGCAAATGCTTGCCGGGGTCGGGGTCCGACAGGCGGCGATGGAACGCCATCAGCAGGTCGTTGCGCTCGGCCTCGGGGATCGGGCCGGTGAACCGGCGCCACGCCTCGGGGAAGACCGTGCGCAGGCCGTAGAGGAACCAGTCGAGTTCCTGCGGCCTGGCGAGGAAGATACCCCGCAGCACGAAGCCAAGGCAGCGCTCGGGATGCGCCTCGCCATACGCGATGGCGAGGGTCGAGCCCCAGGAGCCACCGAACACTAGCCAGCGCGAGATGCCGAGCGTTTCGCGCAGCCGCTCGATATCGGCGATCAGGTGCTTTGTATCGTTGTTCTCGAGAGCGCCGACCGGCGTCGAACGGCCCGCGCCGCGCTGGTCGAACACCACGATGCGATAGGCCGCGGGGTCGAAGAACCGCCGGTGCACCGCCGTCGCGCCGGCGCCCGGTCCGCCGTGCAGGAACAGGACGGGCAGCCCCTTCGGATTGCCCGACTGCTCCCAGTACATGGTGTGCACGTCGTCGAGCGCGAGGCGGCCCGTCTCGTAAGGTTCGATCGGCGGGTAAAGCTGTTCGCGCGCCATGGGAGACCCGTCGGGAGTGTCGGAGGCGCCGGCCGGCACCGCCGCTCACTTCTATAGATGACGGCGCACCGGTTGGCAAACCGCCGTGAAAATTAACGAGTCGCGCGGTATAATCGGTGCGTTGTGCGGGGTGGAACGATCTTGTGTGCGGCGGTCCTTTGCGGACTGCCCGCCGTGGTACGCGCCGCGACGCCGGTCGGGGAAGGCCGCGTGGTCGCGGTGACCGACGGCGACACCCTGACGCTCGCCGGCGGGACGATCGTGCGGCTGGTCGGCATCCAGGCCCCCAAGCTCTCGCTCGGCCGGCCGGGATTCCGGCCCTGGCCGCTGGCGGAAAAGGCCAAGGCCGCCCTTGCCGCGCTCTGCCTCGACCGCGCCGCGACCCTGGCCTACGGCGGCAATCGCACCGACCGGTACGGACGGCTGCTCGCCCAGATCGCCTGCGCCGGGCGCTGGGCCCAGGGGGCGCTGCTCGCCGCCGGGCTCGCCCGCGTCTACACCTTCGCCGACAACCGAGCCCGCGCCGCGGAGATGCTGGCGCGGGAATCGGAGGCGCGCGCCGCAAGGCGCGGCATTTGGGCGCTGCCCTTCTACGCGGTCCGGGACGCGGCCGATCCGCGCCTCGCGCCGGGCAGCTTCCAGCTCGTCGCCGGCACGGTTCTCGACGCCGCCGTGGTGCGCGGCCGCGCCTATCTCAATTTCGGCCCGGACCGCCATACGGACTTCACCGTCACCATCCCGCCCGAAGCGCTCGCCGTCTTCGGCGGCGCGCCCGCCATCGCCGCCTTCCGGGGCAAGCGCGTGAGGGTGCGCGGCTGGATCGCGCGCCGCGACGGGCCGCAGATCGTCGCCACACATCCCGAGCAGATCGAGGTCCTCAAGTGAGACAGGTCGCAATCGTCGCCGGCCTCGCCGCCCTTCTCGCCGCCGCCGGCTGCGCGGGCGGACCGGCGGGCGGCGCGAGCGGGACCGCGGCCCTGCGGGCGACACCCGCCGCCATGCGCGCCGATGCGGCCGAGGGGGCGCGGCTCGTCGCTCGCTATGGCGGGCCGATCGCCGCCCCGGCCCTCAGCCGCTATGTCAGCGACCTGGGAGCCTTGGTCGTGCGCGCGGGCGCGCCCGGCGACGAGGCGGTGCGCTTCACCGTACTGGATTCGCCCGAAGTCAACGCTTTCGCTCGCCCGGACGGCAGGATCTACGTGACGCGCGGGCTGATCGAGCTCGCCTCCGACGAATCCGAGCTTGCCGCCGTGTTCGCCCACGAGCTCGGGCATGAGGAAGCCGACCGCGGCATGTCCGCCGTCCGCACCCTCGTCGAGTCCGACCGCGATGCGGCGCCCGTCGCCATCGAGGCCGCTCGCGCCGAGGGGCCGCGCCCCTCCGCCACCGCGAGCGCATTCTCGCGCGACGAGGAATTTGCCGCCGACGCGCGCGGCATCCAGATCCTCGCCGCGGCCGGATTCGACCCGCATGCGATGGCGCGCTTCCTCGCCAAGCTGCGCGCCCGCGCCCGGCTGGAGGCGGTGCTGCGCGGCGAGCCGCCCGACGCCCTCGACCGGACCGGCTTCCTCGCCGACCACCCGGCCACCATCAAACGGCTGGAACGCGCACGCCGGCTCGCCGCCCGGATCGCACTCGACCACCCGATGAACGGGCGCGACGCGTATCTCAGCCGCATCGACGGGCTGGCCTACGGCGATTCGCCGGGCCAGGGGGTGATCCGCGGCCGCCGCTTGGCCGACGCGGCGCTCCGCGTCGCGTTCGAGGTGCCAGAGGGCTTCCGGCTGTTCAACGCGCCGGACTCCGTCGTCGCCTACGGGCCGGGAGGGGCGCGCATCGTGTTCGACCGCGCCCGCGACCCCGATGGGCTCGCGCCCGAGCGCTACCTGGCCGAAGTGTGGGGCGGCAAGATCGCGTTGCAGGGCGTCGAACCGCTTGCGGTTCACGGCACCCGAGGCGCCACCGCCCTCGCCCACGGCACCACGGCGGCCGGGCCGGTCGACGTGCGGCTGGTGGTACTGACCGCCGGCGACGGCACGCTGTTCCGGCTCGTCTACATCAGCCCGCGCGGCGAGGCGGCTGCGCTCGCCCCCGCCCTCCGCCGCACCACCGAGAGTTTTACACGGCTGAGCGCGGAGGAGGCGCGGCGCATCCGCCCGCTTCGGCTTCGCGTGGTGACGGTCGGTCCGGGCGATACGGTCGAAAGCCTCGCCGGCCGCATGGCGTTTTCCGATTTCCGGCGCGAGCGGTTCGACGTCCTGAACGGGCTCGGCCCCGACGCCCAACTCGCCACCGGCATGCGGGTCAAGATCGTCAGCGAATAGCCTGCGATGCACGCAGGCGCTTGGTAAATCGCGGACCGTCCCTGTAGACTGCGCGCAAGGCGTTCGGCCAATGAGCCGAAGGCCAGTAGGGAAGCCCAAGGCCCGGCCAACAGACGCCGCGGCCGCCGTCTGGTGGAACGATTCATGCGCGCGCTTCTATTCGCGATGTTCACCATCGCGACCCTTTTGTCCGCCGCCGGTCCGGCCGCCGCGGGGCCGCAGACCTTTACGATCTACGACAACATGTTCTATTTCGGCAAGCCGAGCGCGGCAGATTGCGGGCTGATCGCCGCGAACATCATTTACGGCACCGACATCTGGCCCGCGTACCGCAATTATGGTGAGCTGCCGCGGCACGAGGCCTACGCCACGGTGGTCGCCGAGCACAGCGCCGGCGCCGGCCCGATCGTGATCGACATCGAGCGCCTGCCCTTCGCCGGCAGCCGCCGCACCGCCAGGCACCGGCTTCGGGTGCTGGCGACCCTCGCCGACTGGACCCACGCGCTGGCCCCAGGCCGGATCGTCGGCTATTTCGGCTACAACGTGCTGACCGACGTGAAGCCCAGGTTCCGCGACCTTGCGCATGAGCTGGCGCGCCATGTCGACGCGTTCTTCCCGGCCATGTATGCCCGAAACGACGACCGCGCCGCCTGGATGCGGCGCGCCGAGCAGGTGGTGCGCCAGTACCGGGCCTATTCGCCCGACAAGCCGATCTACTTCTACCTGTGGCCGCAATACGACGCCCACACGCCGAAACAGTTCCAGTGGATCGACCGCGACTACTGGCGCTTCCAGCTCGAAACCTCGCGCCGCCTCGCCGCCGGAGCGGTGATCTGGGGCACCCGCTACTTCCCATGGAACGTTTCGAGCGGCTGGTGGGAGGCGACGCGCGGCTTCATGCGGCGCAATGGGCCTGCGGCGGCCCTGCCGGGAATTGCCGAAGCGGGCCCCGCGGTACGCTAGGGCCGGCCACCAGCGGCGGATTGCGCGCCGCGGCGCCACACCCTACCTTCGCCTGATGCCGCATGCGCGCAGCAACGAGGCGGGGCGCGACCGCCCGCCACCACCCGGCGGGAGCGCGGTGCGCCAGGCGCGCCGGCTGCGCCTTTCCGTCGTCGCGGTGCTGGCGCTCGGATTCGGCGCGCTGGTCGCCGCCGCCGTCGCCGCTGTCCTCGCCATCGGGCTTTGGACCGCGTCGCGCAATACGTACGACCTCTTGCGCGACAACGCCGAAACCCAGGCCGAGATCATGGTGATGCGGACGCGCCGCCATCTCGACCCGGCAATGGACCAAGTGACCTATTTGTCCGACCTGTTCGCCTCCGGCGAGCTGAGCCCGGACGACCGTGGCCGCGTGTCGGACTATCTGGTGGCCGCGCTTGCGGCGACGCCGCAGGTGCAAACCCTCGCCTTCATCAACCCGCAGCTCGACGTACTGCGCGTGTCGCGCACCTCGGAGGGGCCGGTCGTCGGGCTGGTCAACTGGGCCGATGACCCGCACGTGCGCCTCGAAATGGAGGATGCGCGCGCCCGCTCGCGGCCTTACTGGGGCGAGCTGGTGTGGTCGGAGGCGGCGAATTCCACACTGATCAATTTGCGCGCGCCGCTGGTCTCCAAGGGGCGGTTCCTCGGCGTCCTGGTCTCCGTCGTCACGGTGCGCGACCTCTCCCGCTTCATCACGATGGAGCACGGGCCCGAGGGCGGGCGCAACTTCATCCTCTATGGCGGCGACTACGTGCTGGCGCACCGCGCGATGGCGAACCACGCCTACACGCTGTCGCCGCGCCAGCCTTTGCCCGGCCTCGCCGACGTGGGCGATCCCGTGCTCGCCCAGATATGGAACGCAAGCGATCGCAGCAAGCTGCCGTTCGAGCTGCAATCGCCGGTCCACGGCCACGTGACCACCATCGACGGCCACCCCTACATCTTCCTCTACCGCACGCTCGACAGCTACGGCGCGGTGCCTTGGTTCGTCGGCTCGTACTTTCCCGAGGACGCCGGGCTCGGGCGCGAGATGCACCGGCTGACCATGGCGGGCTTCGGCGGGCTCGGGGTGCTGCTGATCGCGCTCGCGGCCGCTTTGGTGCTCGGGCGCCGCCTGTCGCGGCCGATGCGCGAGCTTGCCGCCGCGGCGCACGAGGTCAGCCGGTTCGAGCTCGCCGCCGTGCCCACGCTCAGGCAATCGCGCGTGCGCGAGATCGACGAGGCGGCGAGCGCGTTCAACGCCATGGTCGGCGGGCTGCAATGGTTCGAGACCTACGTCCCGCGCGCGCTGGTGCGGAGCCTGGTGCGCCAGGGCCACGACCGCGACCTGCGCTCGGAGGAGCGCGAGGTGACGGTGATGTTCACCGACATCACCGGCTTCACCGCCCTCGCCGAGCACAAATCGGCGGCCGAGGCGGCGGCGCTGCTCAACGAGCATTTCGCCCTGGTCGCCGCCTGCGTCGAGCAGGAGGGCGGCACCATCGACAAGTATATCGGCGATTCCGTGATGGCCTTCTGGGGCGCCCCCGTCGCGACGCTCGACCACGCCGAACGCGCCTGCCGGGCGGCGCTCGCCGTGCGCGGCGCGGTGACCGCCGACAACCAGGAACGCCAGGCGCGCGGCGAGCCGCCGATGGGCGTGCGCATCGGCATCCACACCGGCCGCGCCATCGCGGGCAATATCGGCGCGCCGGGGCGGATCAACTACACGCTGATCGGTGACACGGTGAACGTCGCGCAGCGGATCGAGGAGCTGATCAAGACTCTCGCCCCGCCCACATCGGCGGTCGCAGTCGTCGTGTCGGGCGAGGTGGCGGCGGAGATCGCGGGTCGCTTCACTTTGGCGCCGGAAGGCGCGCACGAGATTCGCGGCCGCGATGGCGAGGTCCGGCTATTTCGCCTGGAGTGACGCGGGCGCCCGGCGGAAACGAGAACGGGCGGCCGAAGCCGCCCGTCCCGCGTGCCATTTTGACTCGTCCGGCCTAACCCTCCGGGTGCGGCTCCGCGCTGGGCTCCGGCGGCTGGGGCCGGCGGCCGCGGTCGGACATGAACTGGTCGAACTCGGCCTTGTCCTTGGCATGGCGCAGCCGCTCGAGGAATTCCCAGAACTCCTTCTGCTCCTCCTCGAGCCGACGCAGCGTCTCGTCGCGATACTCGTCGAACGCGCTGTTGCCGCTCGACCGCGACTGGCCGCGCCCCTGCCACCAGCCGCCGCGCCAGTCACGGGCGCCGCGGCCATCGTCCGGCCGGTACCAGCGGCCCGGCGCCGCATGTCTCCTGCATCCCATTCGTCCGCTCCACAATAGGAAGACCAGCATCGCGACCCCGAGCGGGGGAAACGCGAAGAAGCCGAGGACCATCAGCGCCAGCCAGGCCGGCCGGCCGATGTCATCGATTTTCGCCACGAGGTTCATGGCCGCTCCAGATGTAAATGTTTCTTACATTCACACATGTGCCACCGGCTGGGGGACGAGTCAAGGATCGGGCGGAACTATTTTTCGTCGCCGAGCCCGAGCCCGCGCAGATAGATGAGAAACGCCGCCTCGAGCAGCGCCTCGGGCGCCATCGGCAGCTTGCGCCGGGCGGCGTCGCCGCGCCCGAACAGCGACGCGATGCCATGGGCTAGCGCCCAGATGTGCAGCCCGACCATGAGCGCCGGCGCGCGGCCGGGCCCCGCCGGCAGGAGGGCGCATACCGCCTCGGACGCCGTCCGCAACACAGCGAAGGCGCGGTCGCTGGCGGCGCGAAGTTCGGGCTCGGCGTCGGCGGGAAGGCCGGCCTCGAACATGGCGGCGTAATAGGCCGGCTCCTCGCGCGCGAAGGCGAGATAGGCCCGCCCGACATTCTCGAACGCGGCGACGGGCGCGGGCCTGCCGTCGTTCCAGGCGCGGGCAAGCGCCGCCTCGAACAGCTCGAACCCACGCCGCGCAACGTCCGCCATCAGCGCGTCGCGGTCGCGGAAATGGCGATAGGGCGCGGCCGAGCTGACCCCCGCCGCGCGCGCCGCCTCGGCGAACGTGAAACCTGCCGGCCCCTTCGCGGCAATCAGATCGAGCGCGGCGCGGATCAGCGCCTCCCGCAGATTACCGTGATGGTAGCCGCGCTCGCCCCCGGGACCTTGCCGCGACCAGCTCATGTGAGGGGCTTTTACATCAGAACGCGGGCCGGCGCACCAGGCGCGGCCCGCCCTCTCCGCCCCGGAGGGCGGAGAGGATCGCGGCGCGGCTCAGCCGTGGAACAGCTTCAGCGCGTTGATGATGGTCTCGATCACGCCCCAGGTGAGCGGGATGCCCACCCAGCCCCAGGCGAGGACGAGCTCGGTCGTGGTGGTTCCGCCTTGGTCTGCCATCGTCCCCTCCCCTACTCGGCGACGCCCACGGCATCGGCCGTGTCGTCCGCCATGTGGTGCCGCTCATGCACCGCCTTGATGAACAGGTTGCACAGGAACCCGACGACCAGGAGCCCGGCCATCAGGTACATGGTGACGTTGTAGGCCTGCGCCTTGGGCACGCCTTGGCCAATCTGGTAGGCGCGGATGTAGTTCACCAGCACCGGCCCGAACACGCCCGCCACCGACCACGCAGTGATCAGCATGCCGTGGATCGCGCCGACATAGCGCGTCCCGAACATGTCCTTGAGATAGGCCGGCACGGTGGCGAACCCGCCGCCGTACATGCTGATGATCACCAGGAAGGCGAGGACGAAGAACGGAACGCTGTGGATCTCGCCGGTGTACGGCACCAGCGCGTAGAGCACGGCCCCGATGACGAAAAAGCAGAAATACGTGTTCTTGCGGCCGATATAGTCGGAGGTCGAGGCCCAGAAGAACCGGCCCAGCATGTTGAACAGGCTCATCAGCCCGACGAATCCGGCCGCCGCGATCGCGGACACCCCGAGCATTTCCTGGCTCATCGCCGAGGCCTGGCCGAGCACGCCGATGCCCGCCGTCACGTTGAGGCAAAGCACCCACCAGATCAGCCAGAACTGCGGTGTCTTGAGCGCCTGGTAGACGTAGACGTGGCGCGTGGTGACC
Source organism: uncultured Alphaproteobacteria bacterium (assembly GCA_963775315.1). GTDB lineage: Bacteria > Pseudomonadota > Alphaproteobacteria > MPNO01 > DASWLB01 > CAWGHZ01. The sequence continues at coordinate 367,993 of CAVZIN010000009.1, forward strand.
AACTTTTTCGGCTGCACCGGCTCAACGTAGCCCGCGGGCTGCCAGTCGGGCGCCGGGATGCGCACGATCCACGAGCCGACCATCATGAAGACCAGGTAGACGATGCCGAGCACGATGAAGGTCTCGGCGACGCCCACGTGGCTCGCGGTCGAGAACCTCGCCATCAGCCAGACCGACAGCGGCGAGGCGATGAACGCGCCGCCGCCGAAGCCCATGATCGCCATGCCGGTCGCCATGCCCGGCCGGTCGGGGAACCACTTGATCAGGGTCGAGACCGGCGAGATGTAGCCGATGCCGAGCCCGAGCCCGCCGATCACGCCATAGCCGAGATAGACGATCCAAAGATTGTGGGCGTAGACGCCGATCGCGGACACGACGAATCCGCCGCCGAAGCAGAGCGCGGCGGCGAACATCGCCTGGCGCGGGCCCCCTTCTTCCACCCAGCGCCCGAGTACCGCGGCGGAGGCGCCGAGAACGAAGATGGCGATGGAGAAGATCCAGCCGAGCTGGGTCAGCTTCCAGTCGTCGGGCGCCGATTGCGTGACGCCGAGAAGCTTCGTCATCGGTAGGTTGAACACGCTGAACGCGTAGACTTGGCCGATGCAGAGATGGATGCAAAGTGCCGCCGGCGGCACCATCCACCGGTTGAACCCGGGACCTGCGACGGTCCGGTCGCGGTGCAGGAATGCGAGTGCCATGACGTTTCCTCAAGTTTCGTGGTTTATTTGAACTTGCAATTTATAATCCCTCCAAGTGAGTCGCGGAAATATATTCCGGCGACGAACTGTCGCCAGGTCATGGTCACTTGGGCCGGCCCAAGTCGGCAGCGGGCGAATCCAGTAGCTTGTCTTGTGCGGCCCGGCGCGGAGCGGCAAGCAGGCGGACGTCATCCTGCTGCGCAAGGACATGATCAATGTCGGGCCAGTCAACGACGCGGTCGGCGCGGCAGTGCTCGGCATGCAGCCGCAGAACGTCGACACGGTGTTCATCGCCGGCAAGGCGAAGAAGCGGAATGGCCGGCTGATCGGCGTCGACGTGGCCGCTTTGATGAAAAAGGCGGAGGCGTCGCGCGACTGGCTGGTCGCAAGGATGCACGACGCGACGAAGGCCAAAAAGGGCTGAGAAGCCGGCTGCTCGGCCACGTGCGCCGGGGCGTGCAGCGGCACGGCGCCGCCCTTGCAATGCGCCCCGCGAGGCCCGATTGTAGGGGCATGGCTGTCGTGCCCTCGGGCCCACGCGTCACCGCCGTCCTCGGCCCCACGAACACGGGCAAGACCTACCTCGCCATCGAGCGCATGCTCGGCCACACGTCCGGCATGATCGGCTTTCCGCTGCGCCTTCTCGCGCGCGAGAATTACGACCGCATCGTGAAGCTGAAGGGGGCGCACCAGGCGGCGCTGGTGACCGGCGAGGAGAAGATCGTCCCGCCGACGGCGCGCTATTTCTGCTGCACCGTGGAATCGATGCCGCTCGACCGGCCGGTCGAGTTCCTGGCGGTCGACGAAATCCAGCTCTGCGCCGACCGCGACCGCGGCCACGTCTTCACCGACCGGCTGCTGCGCGCGCGCGGCCTCGCCGAGACGATGTTCCTCGGCGCCGAGACCATCCGTCCGTTGCTGCGCCGGCTCGTCCCCCGCGCCGAGATCGTGACCCGGCCGCGTTTCTCCAAGCTCTCCTACACCGGCCCGAAGAAGGTGACGCGCCTGCCGCGCCGGACCGCCGTCATCGCCTTCTCGGCCGACGCGGTCTACGAGACGGCGGAGCTTCTGCGCCACCAGCGCGGCGGCACCGCCGTGGTGCTCGGCGCGCTCAGCCCGCGCACCCGCAACGCCCAGGTCGCGCTCTACCAGTCGGGCGAGGTCGACTACCTGGTCGCGACCGACGCGATCGGGATGGGTCTCAACATGGACATCGACCATGTGTGCTTCACCGGCCTCGTAAAGTTCGACGGCGAGCATCCGCGCCGCCTCGCCGCGCCGGAGATCGCCCAGATCGCCGGGCGCGCCGGGCGGCACATGAACCACGGCACGTTCGGCACCACGGTCGCGCTCGGCCCGCTCGAGCCGGACCTCGTCTCTGCCGTCGAGGAGCATCGGTTCGACCCGCTGCGCCACCTGCGCTGGCGGTCGGCAGACCTCGATTTCTCATCCCCGCGCGCGCTGCTGTCGAGCCTCGACACGCCGCCGCCCGCACCGGGGCTGGTCCCCGCCTTCCGGCCCGACGACCAGGCGGCGCTGGCGAGCCTCGCCGCCGATCCGGAGGTCGGCGTCCGCGCGGACACGCCGGAGCTGGTGCGCCTTCTCTGGGACGTCTGCCAGATCCCGGACTTCCGCAAGACGATGACCGAGGCGCATGTCGGGCTGCTCAAGCGCATCTGGGGCCATCTCCGCGGGCCGGAGGGCTGCATCCCGTCGCAGTGGGTGGCCGACCAGATGGCGCGGCTCGACCGCACCGATGGCGACATCGACACGCTGACCGGGCGCATCGCTCACATCCGCACCTGGACCTACGTGTCGCACGCCGCAGGATGGCTCGAGGATTCCCGCCATTGGCAGGAGCGCGGCCGCGAGATCGAGGACCGCCTGTCCGACGCGCTGCACGACAGGCTGACCCAGCGATTCGTCGACCGCCGCACGGCCGTGCTCTCCCGGCTGCGCGACAAGGAGATGCTGGACACGTTCATCGCGCCGGGCGGCGAAGTCACGGTCGAGGGCGAATATGTCGGCCGGCTGGAAGGGTTCCGCTTCACCCCCGACTCGACCGAGACGGGCGACGACCGGAAAACCCTGCTCGCTGCTGCGACCCGCGCGCTGCGGGCCGAGATCGCGCGGCGCGCCCAGGCTATCGGAGTCGCCGCCGACGCCGAGTTCGCCCTGGGCAGCGACGGGCGGATCGCCTGGAACGGCGAGCCGGTGGCGCGCCTCGCCCGCGGCGCCCGACCCATCGCCCCCTCGGTCGAGGTGCTGGATTCGGACCTGCTGGCCCCGCCGCAGCGCGAGACGGTGCGGCGCCGGCTCGCCCATTGGATCGAGTGCCACGTGGCGCGGGTGCTGGCGCCGCTGGTCCGCATCGAGCGGGCCGAGCTCTCCGGCCCGGCGCGCGGGCTCGGGTTTCAGCTCGTCGAGGCGCTCGGCACCGTGGCGCGGCGCCGCGCGCTCGCCGAGGCCGGCACACTCGGCAAGGCGGACCGGGAGGCGCTGCGCGCGCTCGGCGTCCGGCTGGGCGGCGCGACGCTTTATCTGCCCGCGCTGGTTAAGCCGGCGGCCGTCGGTTTGCGCGCGCTCCTCTGGGCCGCGTGGGAGGGCGCCGTGCCGCGCACCCCGCCCGCCCCCGGCCTGGTCAGCGTGCCGCGCGATCCGGACGCGCCCGACGGGTTCTACGAGGCGGTCGGCTATCCGGTGGTCGACGGGCGCGCGGTGCGCGCCGACATGCTGGAGCGGCTCGGAATTGCGCTGCGCCAGGCATCGCGGCGCGGTCCGGTGACGCTGGGCCCGGACCTGATGTCGCTCGCCGGCCTCGGGGCGGAGGAGACGGCGCGGCTGGTCGTCGGGCTTGGATATCGGCAGATCGCCGGCGAGGACGGGGCGGCGGCCTTCGTGCCCGCGCCGCGCCGTGCCGCGATCGGCAACGACGCGCCCACCGGCGCCCGGCACAAGAATCGCGCTCGGCGCCCGCGCCGCGCGCCCGATCCCGCCTCACCCTTCGCCAAGCTGAAGGAGCTGGGGCTCACATGACCGAGGCGGCGGCGGCCGCCACGCTCCGCATCGACAAGTGGCTGTGGCAGGCGCGCTTCTTCAAGAGCCGCGCGACCGCCTCGAAGCTGTGCGGCGAGGGGCGCGTCCGCGTCGACGGCCGCCCCGTCGCCAAGGCGCACTACGCGGTGAAGCCGGGTGACGTGCTGACCTTCCCGCAGGGCAGCGCGATCCGCGTGGTCAAAATCGTCGCGCTCGGCATCCGGCGCGGACCCGCCTCCGAGGCCCGCGCGTTGTACGAAGACCTGTCCCCTGCGCCTCCCGCCGAGCGGCCGGTGGCGAGCCCGTTCGCGGCGGGCGGGCCGCGGCCGACCAAGGCCGCCCGGCGCGCGATGGAGCGCGTGCTGCGCGAGACGGAATAGCCGAGAAAAACGCACCGGGGGCGATGCTTGCCAGCCCCAGGGGCGTGTGCTACGGAGGCCCACATGATCGACCGGTTGAAGGCGCTTTTGCACGATTGCGCAGGCCCGTCGCGCCCCGGCGCGCACGCCAGGCACGACCCGTGCCAGCTCGCCTGCGCGGCGCTGCTGGTGGAGTCCGCCTCGGTCGACGACCATTTCGATCCCGCCGAGCGCGCCCGGATTCGCGAGATCATCGAGACGCGGTTCGAGCTGCCGCCCGACGAGGCGGCATCGCTGCTCGCCGAGGCCGAGCGCGTGGTCGGCGAGTCGACGCAAATCCTCCGCTTCACCCGGGCGGTGAAGGACGCACTGGAATATGACGACCGCGTCGCGCTGGTCGAGATGCTGTGGGAGGTCGTCTACGCGGACGGCGTCGCCGACGCGCTCGAGAACCAGCTCATGCGGCGCATCTGCGGACTGATCTACGTCACGGACCACGATTCCGGCGTCGCGCGCCGGCGCGTGCTGACGCGGCGCGCGGGAGGCCGGCGCGCCTCGGCGTGACGGCTACGAACAGCGACGGCCACGGCCGGGCGGTCGGCGCGCGGGTCGGGGACGGGGGGAACATGAACGGCCGAGAGGGTGAGCGGAGAGCGGCATGACCTACGTTGTCAACGAAGCCTGCATCAAGTGCAAATACATGGATTGCGTCGAGGTGTGCCCCGTGGATTGCTTCTACGAGGGCGAGAACATGCTGGTGATCCACCCCGACGAGTGCATCGACTGCGGCGTGTGCGAACCGGAATGCCCGGTCGAGGCGATCCGTCCCGATTCGGACGACGTGTCGCAGAAATTCGCCGAGACCAATCGCCAGTACGCGGAACAGTGGCCGAACATCACCCGCAAGGGCGAGCCGCCGGCCGATGCCGACGCCTGGAAGGACGTGCAGAACAAGTTCGAGGAGCACTTCTCGGACAAGCCCGCCCCGCGCTGACCGCGGGCGCGCCCTCTCCCTCCGCCTGAGCGCCGCGGCGACCCGGCCCTGCCGGGTCGATTTTGGGGTGGGCAGGTGGCGTCACCCCACCCCTTGCGACCGCGGCCGCCCCCGGTTGAGGCGCGTTTTGTCGCGCCCCTGCTCCCGGCCCGGCGCTGGCCGCCGTTCTCCCGCTCGGAGGCCGCCAAATCCATCAAAAACCCCAGCATTTCTGCGGGTTTCAACGAAAAACTGTCAATTCCCAGGGAATCGTGATATATAAATGTCACGAGCCGAGAGGCGCTGCGTGACTTCTGCGTGCGGAACGTCCGGGCGTCACAGCCAGGCAGTTAGAGACGAGGCCGCCGTGGCGGTCCCATGAGGGGTAAGGGGGTAGTGACGTACCCGCTTGGCCTCGGGATGTCGGTCGCAATACGGTCGGAGAGAATGGACGCATGAAAACAGCAACCAAATCGAGCGCAAACAACAAGTTGCCCTTCGCGAAGGGCGATCACGTGGTCTACCCCACCCACGGCGTCGGCAAGGTGCTGGGGATCGAAAAGCAGGTCATCGCCGGGTTCGAGCTCAAGGTCTACGTGATCTCGTTCGAGGCCGACAAGATGATCCTCCGCGTGCCGGTCGAGAAAGCCAAGGAATCCGGGCTCCGCAAGCTCTCCACCCGCAACAAGATGGAAACGGCGGTCACCACGCTGAAGGGGCGCGCCCGCGCCAAGCGCACGATGTGGAGCCGCCGCGCCCAGGAATACGTCGCCAAGATCAACTCCGGCGACCCCGTCTCGATCGCCGAGGTGGTGCGCGACCTGCACCGCTCGGTCGACCAGCCCGACCAGTCCTATTCCGAGCGCCAGATGTACGAGGCGGCGCTCGACCGGCTGGCCCGCGAGCTCGCCCTGGTCGAGAAGATCGACATGGACGCCGCGACCCAGAAGCTCGAATCGGTCCTCAAGGCCGCATAGAGCGGCAGTTCCTTCGGCTCGCGAGACCTCGACGGCCCGGCCCTGCCGGGCCGTTTCGTTTCCGGCCTATTCCGCCGCGCGGCTCGCTGCCGCGAAGAAGCGGTTCTCCGGCCGCGGCAGGCCGAGATTGTCGCGGAGCGTCGGCCCCTCGTACTCGGTCCGGAACAGGCCGCGGCGTTGCAGCTCGGGAATCACCCGGTCGATCACGTCGTCGAGCCCCTCGGGCAAATAAGGGAACTGGAGGGTGAACCCGTCGGTCGCGCGGGCCTCGAACCACTCCTCCATCCGGTCGGCGATCATCTTGGGCGTCCCCAGCATAGCGAGCCCGCCATGCCCGCCGAGCCGCTGGGCGACCTGTCGCACCGTCATATCCTCGCGCTTGGCGAGCGCCAGCGTGCGGTCGCGCCCCGACTGCGACGCGTTCGAAGGCGGGATGTCGAGCTCCGCGAGCTTCGCGTCGGGATCGAGCGTCCGCGCGTCGAGCCCGAGCGCGATCGACAGCCCGGCGATCGCCGAATCGTAATGGACGAGCGAATCGAGCTTGGCGCGCTTCGCCTCGGCCTCGTCCAGCGAATCGCCGACATAGATCATGCAGCCGGGCAGGATCTTCACGTGGTCGGGGTTGCGCCCGGCGCGCTCGGCCCGCGCCTTGATGTCGGCGTAGAAGGCCTTGCCCTCGTCGATGTCGCGCATCGCGGTGAACACGGCCTCGGCGGTCTCGGCGGCGAGCTGGCGCCCGGCGTTGGACGATCCCGCCTGCACGATCACCGGCCAGCCCTGGATCGGCCGGGCGATGTTGAGCGGCCCGCGCACGTTGAAATACTTGCCGCGATGGTTGAGCACGTGCATCCGCTCGGGATTGAAATAGGTGCCGCGCCCCACGTCGCGCACGAAGGCGTCGTCGGCGAACAAGTCCCAGAGGCCGGTGACGACGTCGTAGAACTCGCGCGCGCGCACGTAGCGCTCGTCGTGATCCATCTGCTCGTCATAGCCGAAGTTCCTGGAGGCGTCGGGGTTCGCCGTGGTCACGATGTTCCAGGCGGCGCGCCCGCCGGACAGGTGGTCGAGCGAGGCGAAACGCCGCGCCACGTGGTAGGGCTCGTCATAGGTGGTCGAGCCGGTCGCCATCAGCCCGAGATGCTTCGTGTGCATGGCGAGCGCGGAGAGCAGGGTGAACGGCTCGAACGAGGTCGGCGTCGCCGAGCGCTTGAGCGCGTCCATCGGCATGTTGAGCACGGCCAGGTGGTCGGCCATGAAGAATCCGTCGATCCGCCCGGATTCGAGCTTCTGGGCGAGCCGCGTGATGTGCTCGAAGCTGAAGTTGGCGTCCGGCCAGGCGCCCGGATAGCGCCACGCCGCCGTATGCAGGCTGACCGGGCGCATGAAGGCGGTAAGGCGCAGGCGGCGTCGCTCGCTCATGTTGCGTTCCCCATTCGGTGCCGCCATGGCTCCATATTGCCCTGGCAGTGTCAATATTCCCCTCAACTAGGGAGGGAACGGCCCGGCGGCCAGCCGCAAGCCTCGTTTCAGGCCCGGTCCAGCCCGCTCCGCCTGAGCGGAATTTGCCTCAGTTCGCTTCGGCGAGGGCGCGGAGCCTGCGGCGGACCAGCGCGGCGGCGAACATCACGATCGGCACCAGCGCGACCAGGGCGGCCACCGCGCCGGTCGCCGGCAGGCCCGACAACTCGATCAAGGGCCCCGTCACCACCGCGACCACGACGGATGCCCCGCCCGCCACGCTGTCGTTGACGCCGATCGCGCGCCCGCGCTCGTGCGTCGGGTAGCAGTCGGCGATCAGCGCGGTCGCCGCCACGTTGGCCGCCGCCCAGCCGAGCCCGACCAGGAACGTGCCCAGCGTCACCGTCGCCCACTGGCCGGTGAAGGCCACCAGCGTGGCGCCGACCAGCGCGACCGCCACGCCCGGCAGCATCACCCGGCCATGGCCGATCCGGTCGGACAGCCGCCCGAGCGGGATGGTGAAGGCGAACATGCCGGCCGAATGGAACATGTGCGAGAAGGCGATCTCGCTCAACGTGCTGCCGTGGTTCGAGAGGACGAGCGACGTCAGCACCATCACGATCGACATGTTCGCCTGGGCGGCGCAGTTCGACACGATGGCGAGGCGCACGACGGGGTTCTGGAGCATGGCCGTCGTGCCGAAGTCGGACGCGCCGTGCGCCGGGCGCGGCGGCGGCACGTAGCCCGGGTAGTAGCGGGCGAGGTTCATCCCGATCTCCTTCGGATCGGGGCGCACGAAGCCGATCATGATCATGCCGGGCACGATCAGGATCGGCAGCAGGAACCAGGGCAGGCCCAGCGGGTCCTGGCCGATGGAATAGGCGACGGACTGCGAGAAGGTGATGGCGAGCGGGCTCAATACCAGCCCGACCATCGAGCCGAGCGCGACGTAGCCGAGCGCCTGGGCGCGGCGATGCGGCAGGAACATGTCGGTGGCGGCGACACGAAGCTGCTGGGCCGCGTTCATCCCCATGCCGAGGACCAGGAGGCCGACGACGAACAAGGCGAAGCTCGATTGCATCATCGCGGTGCCGAGCATCAGCCCGCCGGCCAGCGCGAGCACCAGCCCTAGCATGATGCCGGGCTTCCGGCCGTGGACGTCGGTGATCCGCCCGACCGGGTAGGCGACCAGGAAGCGGCTCAACCCGAACATCCCGACCGAAAGACCGGCGAGCGCCGCCGAATGGGTGAGCGACATCACCATCAGCGGCCCGAACCCGTAGGCGAACTGCATGCCGGTCCCGGTGAAGGTCTGGGACAAGGCGAACAGGGTGATGTTGCGTTTGATGACGGGCGGCACGGGATAGGCCGCCTCGGTCGCGCGAGGCCCGTTCTTGTTCATCTCACCTCGGCCGGATCGTTGAGTTGGCGGAATCGTAGGGCCGAATCCCGCCCGCTGCCAAGCGCCATGGCCGGCCAAGGACCGGCTGGTCAAGGAGATGATGCCGCCGGTCGAGGATCACGCCTTCTACGCCGCCCACAACGCGAAGACGCCGCTCGACTACGGGTTCGACTACAACCCGCATGGGCGCAACGCGCGCGACCTCGAGCTGCTGGTCGATCTGTTCGGCTTCACCCCATCCGAGGTGCTGCACGCCGCGACCCAGCTGGGCGGCGAGATGATGGGGATGGCCGGCTCGCTCGGGCTGGTGCGGGAAGGCTATCTGGCGGACCTGATCCTGGTGGACGGCGACCCGATCGCCGACGTGCGCGTGCTGCAGGACAAGGCGAAGCTCCTCGCAATCATGCAGGATGGGCGGTTCCACAAACGGCCGGACGTGCGCGGCGCTGCGCCCGAACGGGCCGCGGCCGCGGAATAGCGCGTCAGCCGCGCCTTTCCTCCCAGCCCTCGGCAAGCTCGACCGGAACGCCCGGGCGCATCGTGGCCGAGCGGATGGCGAGGGCGGACTTCACGACGCTGACGTTGGGCGCCGCGGTCAGCTTGGAGGTGAGGAAGCGCTGGTAGGCGTCCCAGTCGGTTGCGACGATCTTGAGCAGGAAGTCGGTCTCGCCCGCCAGCATGTGGCACTCGCGCACCTCGGGCCAGCCGCCGACCAGCCGCTCGAACGCGCTCAGGTCCGTCTCGGCCTGGCTGTGCAGCCCCACGTGGGCGAACACCGTGACGCCGAAGCCGAGCTGCTCCGGGTCGACCTCGGCGTGGTAGCCGCGGATACAGCCCGTCTCCTCGAGCGCGCGCACCCGGCGGAGGCAGGGCGGCGGCGAGATGCCGGCGCGGCGTGCCAGCTCGACATTGGTCATGCGCCCGTCCTCCTGCAAATCGTGCAGGATGCGAAGATCGATCCGGTCGAGCTTGACCCGGGCCAAGAGGACGCCTCTCAACTGCGTTTGAAATTATATTAGCCATTCCGGCAATTATATTTCAAGGCGCGCGGGCGCTTGCGCGGGCGCGGCCGGACCGGATAGATGCGGCATGGCGACGGGTGCGGCGAAGAGGCACGGTGTGAGCGGCGATTCCCCAAGCTGCTGGGTGGTGACCGACGGCGCGGTCGGGATGGTGAACCAGTGCGCCGGCCTCGCCCGGCTGATGGGGCTCGACCCCGAGATCAAGCGGGTCGTGCCGCGCGCGCCGTGGCGCTGGCTGCCGCCCGGCCTGTGGCCGGCGCCGTTCGCCGCGCTGGGACCGGAGAGCGACGCCCTCGCGCCGCCCTGGCCGCGCGTGCTGATCTCGGTCGGTCGGCGGTCCGTCGCGTTCTCGATGGCCGTGCGCCGCGCCGCCAAAGGCGCGACCTTCACCGTGCAGATCCAGAACCCGCACGTCGCGCTCGACAAGTTCGATGTGGTGGTGGCGCCGCGCCACGACCGCGTCAGCGGCCCCAACGTGATCGAGACGATGGGCGCGCCACATGGCATCACTCCCGAAGCGCTCGCCCAAGCGGCCAGGCGATTCGCACCGCGCCTCGCCGCCCTGCCCCGCCCGCTGGTTGCGGTGCTGGTCGGCGGCACGTCCAACAGCTTCCGCGTCGGGCCGGAGGAGACGGCGCGCCTCGCCGCCGGACTGCGGCAGGCGGCGCAAGAATCCGGAGCGGGCCTCGTCGTCACCGCCTCGCGCCGGACGGAGCCGGAGGCGCGCCGGGCGCTGGAGCAGGGTCTCGCCGGCCTGCCCTGCGAAATCTGGAACGGGACGGGCGAGAACCCCTATCTCGGCTATCTCGGCCTCGCCGACGCGATCGTCGTGACTTGCAATTCGGTCAACATGGTCACCGAATCCTGCGCCACCGGAAAGCCGGTGCACGTGTTCATGCTGCCGGGCGGATCGCGTCGCTTCCGCCGGTTTCACGAGACGTTCCGTGCCGCCGGCTACACCCGCCCGTTCGAGGGCCGAATCGAGCGCTGGTCCTACCCGCGGCTCCTCGAAACCGCACGCGTCGCCATGGAAATCCGCCGCCGGCTGGGCTGGACGGCGGACGAAGCCATGCAGAAGGCGCAAGGCAATTGATCTTTCGGCGGTCGCGCCGTAATAACTTCGTCACGCGATGCGGCGGGGGTCCGGGCCCGATTGCAGGGAAATCGCGCTCCCGGCCCCTCCGGCGGCCGCGGACGCCCGCCGGTTCGTCAGCCCGACACACGGAGACGCCGGCGCATGGCGCTCGACATCGAGACCTTCTCGAACGCGACCGGCGGCAACGCGGCCTATAAGGCGCTCGCCCATCCCGCCGCGGCCGCTGCCGGCCGGGCGCTCGCCGCGCGCCTGAGGCGCGCGCGCCGCCTCGCCATCTATGATCCGCACGGGCTCGCCGCCGGCTTCGCCGCTTTGTTCGACCTGCCGCGCGCGCGCGTCGCCGGCACCTACGTCCAGGACATCGCCGCCATCGGGCGCGAAATCCTGGGCATCCGCGCCCTGCCGGTCACCGACCTCGCCGGCTCGGGCGCCGATCTGGTGTTCGTCGCCGCATTCGATGCCGAGCGCGCGGCGCACCAGATCGCCCATCTCCTGCCGGCGGGCGCGGAGGTCGCGACGCTCGACGAGATGCGCCTCGACAATGGCGTGCTGACGCGCGCCGACCGCTACCTCGACCCGCTCAACTTCGCCACCAACTTCGCCTTCTTCCGCGATGCGGAAGGGCGGCACACGCGCCTTGCCACCGCCAACTACTGGACGCGCTACGGCGCGACCAACGGTTTCCTGTGGTGCCTGCTGTTCGACGAGGCGGGCGGACAGCTCGCCGAATGGCGCGAGACGCTGAGCGACCCGGACGGCGCGATCGCCATCGATTCGCGCGAGGTGCGCGCCCGCTTCGGGCTCGGCGACTTCGCCGGCCAGCTCTTCGTGCACCGTGTCGGCGCCGCCGGCCACGACGTGGTGAAGTACGCGCTCGACACCTGGTCCGACGCGGGCGAGATTTCCTGCACCCATGACGCCAACGCCTGGCCCGCCGACCGCTACGCCGGCCTGCCGGCGCCGCACCCGGGCGAGCGCGTGGTGGTGTGGCTGCAGAATTCGCACCCGGCGCCGATCCCCGCCGGGTCGGTCGGGCTCAACGTCATGGGCGTCGACGAGATCGCCTGGCTCGACCGCGAGATCGCGCCCTTCGCGACCGTCGAGCTCGACACGCGCGCGCTGCTGCCGGATATCGATTGGCCGGCGCAGATCGAGCTCCGCGCCGGCCGGCACATGGTGCGCCCGCGCTACGAGATCGCGCGGCCGGACGGGGTGCGCCGCATCGCCCATGTCAATGTCGAGCGCGCCGACCTGAAGCCCGACCCGAAGATCGCCGAGCTCGGCAATCTGCTGGGCAAGGGCTTCATCCTGCCCGCGCCCGTCCTGCCGCCCGAGCGGTGGGAATCGATCGCGCTGCCGACGCCAATGGCGACGACGCAGGCCGAGCTTCCCATTGCCTGCGCCCTGATCGACGCCTCGGGACGCGAGGTGGCGCGCCACCGCTTCGGCAGGCTCGCGCGCGGCCACCGCACGATGCTGTCCGCCGACGCGCTGATCGAAGAGGCCGGCGGGCTACCCTCGGGCTACGGGCACATGGAGCTTCTGTACGACTTCACCGACGGCGGCGACGCCGACGGCTGGCTGCACGGGCTGTTCCGCTACACCGACCGGGCGAGCGGACGCGCGGCCGAGACCAGCTTCGGCGCGCACGTGTTCAACACGGTGCTGACCTGGAAGTCGGAGCCGCAATCCTATTCGGGCCGCCCGCCCGGGCTGACCACGCGCCTCTTCCTCCGCCTCGGCGCGCCGCCCGCCGAGACGCTGTGCCATCTGATCTACCCGGCCTCGACGCCGTGGCGCGAGACATCGGAAACCGTGCTGATCCTGCACGCCGCGAACGGCAGCGAGATCGCGACGCGGCACCTCGCGATCCCCTGCGGCGGGTCGATCCTGTGGCGCTATTCCGAGACGTTCGACGCCGCCGCGCGCCGGGCGGCGGGCGCCAACGCCTATGTCGTCGTGCGCGACACCACCTGCCGCCTGTTCGGCTATCACGGGCTCGAGGGCGCCAGCGGCGCCTTCTCGCTCGACCACATGTTCGGATACTGACATGCCCGAGACACGCCATTCCAAGGTCCTGATCCTCGGCTCCGGCCCCGCCGGCTACACCGCCGCGATCTATGCGGCGCGCGCGAACCTGGCACCGACGCTGGTGACCGGGATGCAGCCGGGCGGCCAGATGTCGATTACCACCGACGTCGAGAACTTCCCCGGCTTCGCCGACGTGATCCAGGGCCCGTGGCTGATGGAGCAGATGCGCGCCCAGGCCGAGCATGTCGGCACCGACATGATCAACGACCTGATCGTCGAGGTGGATCTCGCGCGCCGCCCGTTCCGCTGCCGAGGCGATTCCGGCGACACCTACACGTGCGACGCGCTGATCGTCGCGACCGGCGCCCAGGCACGCTGGCTCGGCCTTCCCAGCGAGAAGAAGTTCCAGGGCTTCGGCGTCTCGGCCTGCGCCACCTGCGACGGGTTCTTCTATCGCGGCAAGGAGGTCGCGGTCGTCGGCGGCGGCAACACGGCGGTCGAGGAGGCGCTCTACCTCACCAACCACGCGACGAAGGTGACGCTGATCCACCGCCGCGATTCGCTGCGCGCCGAGAAGATCATGCAGGACCGGCTGTTCCGGAACCCGAAGGTCGCGGTCGTCTGGGATTCGGTGGTCCACGAGGTCACCGGCACCGACGCCCCGCCCGGCGTGACCGGCCTCGTGCTTCGCAACGTCAAGACCGGTGCCACGACCCCGCTCAAGGTCGACGGGATGTTCGTCGCCATCGGCCACGTGCCGGCGACCGAACTGTTCAAGGGCAAGCTCGAGATGGATGCCGAGGGCTACATCGTCACCCGTCCCGATTCGACCGCGACGGACGTCACGGGCGTGTTCGCGGCGGGCGACGTGCAGGACAAGACCTTCCGACAGGCGGTCACCGCCGCCGGCACCGGCTGCATGGCCGCGCTGGAGGCCGAGCGGTTCCTGGCCGGCGCGGGAGCGGAGAGCATTCCGGCGGCAAGCTGGTAGCGCGCGGCTGGGGGAGGGGCGCGCCATGATGGACTGGGACAAGCTGCGCGTCTTCCACGCCGTCGCGCAGGCGGGCAGCTTCACCCATGCCGGTGAGGCGCTGGGCCTGTCGCCGTCCTCGATCAGCCGCCAGATCGCCGCGCTGGAGGAAGGGCTCGCGGTTTCGCTCTTCCACCGCCACGCGCGCGGGCTGCAGCTCACCGAACAGGGCGAGACGCTCTACGAGGTGGCGAAGGACGTGTTCTCGCGCCTCGCCATGGCCGAGACGCTGGTGAGCGAGGCGCGCGACAAGCCGTCCGGCTCGCTCCGCATCACAACGCCCGTCGGGTTCGGCTCGACCTGGCTCACCGAGCGGCTGGGCGAGTTCATCGACCGCTATCCTGACATCCAGCTGTCCATCGTGGTTTCGGAGGACGAGCTCGACGTCTCGATGCGCGAGGCCGACGTCGCCGTCCGCATCGGCAAGCCGACCCAGCCGGACCTGGTGCAGCGCAAGCTCCTGACCATGAGCCACGCGGTGTACGCCTCGCCCTCCTACCTGCACGAGTACGGCACGCCGCTGACCTACCGCGACCTCGACAACCACCGGTTGTTGGCGTTCGACGAGACGCAGCACCCGCCCTTCTCGCAGATCAATTGGCTGCTGGAGGCCGGCCGGCGCGACGGCACGCGGCGCAAGCCGGTGCTCCGCGTCAACAACGTCTACGGCATTTTCCGCGCCGCCGCCGCGGGGCTCGGCATCGCCTCGCTGCCGGAATACATGGGCCGGGCGACGCGCGATCTGGTGCCGATCATGCCGGAGGCCGAGGGGCCGAGCTACGACCTCTACCTCGTCTACCCGGAAGAATTGCGAAACTCGAAGCGCATCGGCGTGTTTCGCGACTTCATCGTCCGCAAGATCGGCGAGATGAGGCTTTAAGTCACTGATTCGTCACAAGTTTCCACCATGCAAAAATGCAAGCCGGACTTGTGGTCTTAGCACTGGCGCGGGCCCCTTCTAGAACATATCTAACCCCTCAGAGAGATTGCTGCGGCGCAAAACTTCGGTCGCAGCCGGTTTGTTCGAGTTTGGTTCCGCGTTCGTGCCCAGGCCTTGGCCGACGGCGCGGGACCGCACGGTTCGGGTGCAATGCCCGAAGAGGGGTCTTCGGACCCTACGTCTCCCAGACGTGAAGCCTCCCTGTTACACTCGGCCCCGGGCATGTCCCGGGGCCATTTTTCTGTGCGCCGGAGGAGATGCGTCTGGGGGAAGCCATCGACTGATGCGGCGCGCCGTCCTTGCGATGCTTGCCGGCCTGATGGGGCTCGGTGCCTTCGGCGCGCCCGCGCCGGCGGCGGACCGACCTGCCCGTGCTGCGCCAATGCCGCCGCCGATCCTTCCCGGCATCGGCAGCCACGACCCGCGCACCCGCGTTCCGATGGGCGCCCTGCCGTGGCGCGCCATCGGCAAAATCCGCGCCAACGCGCTCAGCCTCTATGCCTCCTGCACCGGCACGCTCGTCGCCCCGTCCCTTGTGTTGACCGCCGCGCACTGCCTCTACAATCCGCGGACCCGGCACTTCTTCGCCGCACACAGCGTGCATTTCCTGCTCGGGCTGGAAGGCGGGCACTATGCCGGCCATGCCGTCGCACGTCGCTTCGTGATCGGGCCGGGATTCCAGGCACCGCGGCGGAGGGGCCCGCCACAGGGCAACGACTGGGCCGTTCTGGTGCTCGCAAGCCCGCTCGGCCATGCGGGCAATATGCTGCCCATCGCCGCCCTGCGCCCGGCGATCGGGAGCCGCGTGATGCTCGGCGGCTACAACCGAGACCACCCGCTGGTCCTGCTCGCCGATACCGGCTGCCGCATCATCGAGCGGGTGAAGGACAAGGCCGGGCGCGAGATGCTGCGTCACGACTGCGCCGCGACCAGCGGGGCAAGCGGTGCGCCGCTGCTCGTCGAGCGCGATGGGCACTGGGTCGTCGGCGCCATCCATCTGGCGGCCGAGCTCGGTGCGGCGAGCGGCGTGGCCGGGATGCTCGACGAGGCGCGCCGCATGATCGACGAGCTGCGCGCCCACGACGCGCCGGCGCTGGCCCGGACGGCATCCCCGGCCGACTGAGGAGCCGCGCGAGGCTGCTACAGGCCGAGGGCCGATCGGGTGGCCGGGCCGACGACGCCGTCCGCCACCAGCCCGCGGCTCCGCTGGAACAATTCGACCGCCACCTCGGTGGCCGGACCGAACACCCCGTCCACCTCGGCGGCGAACCCCGCCTTGGCGAGCGCCGCCTGGACGGCGCGCACATCCTCGCCCTGCAGATAGGGCAGGTCGCGCCGCAGCGTACGTTCCTCGGCGAGCTGGGCGGAGACGCGGATCGGCGGCGGCGTGGCCAGCACGTCGGCGTCGAGGCGCACGCCCCGCACGGTGAGGGGCAGGTCGAGGCTCCAGGCGCCCGCATCGACAAGCGCCTGCAGCGCGTCCATGCGGTAGACGGTCTTGCGCAGGAGCTCGTTCGCGCTGCCCGCGAGCCAAGCGCGGCGGGTGGCGATGTAGCCCGCGACCCAGCGCGGCTCGCCGCACGCCTCGGCGGTGCCGACCGCCCCGGTCGTGCGGTCGCGCACCCGGTCCCACGAGCCGTGGATCTTGCTGTCATAGACCGTCGCAATGCCGAGCGCGGTGGCGAGCCCCGCCGAGGCCGCGGCGTCGACCGCCGGCGTCCAGTAGATGCGGTCGAAGAAGGCGTCCTGTTCCGCCTCCATCACCGGGTCGTCGCCCGCCTCGCGCAGCAGCAGGCGCAGCTCCGCGTCGGTATTGAGCTCGGCGCTGCGCCGCGCCAGGCGCGGCAGATAGGCCGCCAGCGCCCCGGCATAAAGCGCGCCCGGCGCATCGCAATACGCCTTGACCAGGAGCGCGAGATTGCCGCTCGCCAGCGTCGTCTGCGAGCGCCTATAGGTCAGCTGGCCCGCATCCTGTGGGTGGTAGGTCACCGAGCCGTACACGCCGCGCGCGCGGCCGGTCTCGAAGATGTTGACCAGCGCCTGGCAGGTCCGCTTCTGAAGGTCGGTCAGCATCGGTCCGGAAAATAATCGCCGCCCAGCCTATGCGACCGGCTGGAACCGGCGGGCGGTGCGGGTGGTGAGGCCCGGCCGGCCGGTGCGGCGCGACTGGTCGATCAGCGATTGCACGTGCTGTTCGGCCGTACGCGGCTCGTAGAGCGGCGGGTTGCCCGGCCCTTCGCAGGTCGCGAGGCATTCCACCACCGTGGTGCCCTGCGGATAGACGAAGAAGGGCGAGGAGATGCGCGCCGCGTCCGACACGTTGAGCGCGCGGTGCAGGCTCGGCAGGTAGAGGTCGTTGGTCCAGATGGCGAACAAATCGCCGATATTGACCACGAACGTGCCCGGCACCGGCGGCACGTCGATCCAATTCCCCGCCGCGTTCCGCACCTGGAGCCCGCCGAGCGAATCCTGCGACAGCAGGGTAAACGAGCCGTAATCGGAATGAGGCGAGATCGACCATTGCGTCGGCGCGCGGCGGCCGCGGAACGGCGGGTACCAGTTGAAGACGAAGGAGCAGCCGAGGAAGCGGTGCATCTCGTCGAAATGGTCTTCCGGCAGGTCGAGCGACAGGGCGAAGGCGCGCACCAGAAGTTGCGAAATGCGCGTCCGCTTGCGGATCTGCTCCTGCATGAAGGCGCGAAAGCCGGGAAGGTCCGCCTCGTCCGGCCATTTGGTGTGCCCGGCGCCCATGCGGCCCGCCTCCGGCTCGCCCGGCATGACTTCGCGCATCATGTTGTAGACCTCCTTGAGGTCGGTCGCTGGGTCCGGGGTCGGGTTGTCGCCGCCGATGCGCATGATGCCGAGGCGCGAGCCCGGCTCCTTGTACATCTTCGCCTTGCGGTCGGGCGCGAGCTCGAACAGGGCGAGGGCGCGGGCGTGCAATTCGTCCATCTCGGCGGCGGTCACGCCGTGGTTCGCCAGGTAGAAGAAGCCGATGTCGATGCAGGCGCGGCGCAGATCGCGCGCGACCGCCTTCCGCGCCCCCGGCGTCGAGGGCGCCACGAAGGGGGTGAAATCGATCACCGGGATCGCGTCGAGCGCCGCGCGCTCGATGCCGAGCCGGGCGTCGTTCTGCTGGAATCGGTCGTCGAACTCGGCGAACATTGCCGTCTCGGAATCCTTGACCAGCTCGACCATATCGCCGCTCCTCCGCCGCCTCGGCGGAACGCTAGGAGCTATGGCGCGCGCCGTCAATCGAGCGAAGGGGCGGGGCAGCCAGCGCCCGCCGCCCTCGCGCTATGCGGTCCCGGCGGTCTGCAGGGCCTCGACCAGCTTGCCGTTGGCGGCGCCGAGCACGTAGTCGATCCGCGCGCCGTCGGCGCTGAGCGGCAGCAAGGTCGCGCGGAACAGCAGCGTCCGCCGGTCGAAGCGCGCGATCTGCTCCTCGACCACGACCGGCAGGCGCTCGCGCAACACCTCGGCATAGTTGGCGAGGGCCCTTTCCAGCAGCGCCGAGGTCCAGTCGGTTTCGCCCGACAGGAACACGCCCGAATGACGCGACAGCTCACGCCCCAGATAGCGGAAATAGGGGAAGGTGGGCGACTGCTCGACGTCGAGCAGGAAGCACCACGGCCAGAGCTCGGCGATCTCCGCCGGCACGATGTCGGCGAGCGCCGGAAACTCGCGCCCGGCTCTCTTGCTGTCCCAATACTTCTTGAGCGTGAGCGCGAGACGGCGCTCGCCGGCAGAGGCCGCGGGCGCCACGTCCCTGCGGCGCGCCGGCCAAAGCGGAAAGATTTCGGCGAGGGTCATGTCCTTGCTCTCATTTTGCGCCGGCGGAGCCGGCAGGAAGCGGGCCGAAGGCTAGGGGCCGCAGCGTTACCCGCTACTTAATCGCCGCAGACTATCGTCTGCAATTCGAGGCAATTGCCCTGTATAACGGCGGCGCGCGCCGCGCGCGCGGCCATGGTGAGCGGAGGACAAGAACGTGCTGATGACGGGCGCCGAATATCTCGAATCCATCCGCGATGGGCGGGTGATCCAGCTCGGCGCGGAGCGCGTGCGCGACGTGACGGCGCACCCGGCCTTCCGCAACGCCGCCCATTCCTTCGCCCGCATCTACGATCTGAAGCGCGCGCCCGAGAACGCCGACCTCATGACGTTCGAGGAGGGCGGCGAGCGGTACTCGAGCTATTACCTGATGCCGCGCACGCGCGACGACCTCGTCCGTCGCACCGAGACGCACCGGCGCATCGCGCGCTGGAGCCACGGGCTGCTCGGCCGGTCGCCGGACCAGTTCGCGAGCTTCGTCACCGGCATGGCGATGAACCCCGCGACGTTCGAGGGCGGGCGCGCGGGCACCGGCGAGAACATCACCGCCTATTACCGCTTCATGCGCGCGCACGACATCTTCTCGGCCCACACGGTGATCCCGCCCCAGGGCCTGCGCGACTACGCGTTCTACGAAAAGCAGGGCAAGGTCTCGCCCGCGCTCCGCGTCGTGGCGGAGGACGATTCCGGCGTCGTCATCAACGGCATGAAGATGCTGGGCACGTCGGCCGTGTTCGCGCACCACACCTGGGTCGGCAACCTCCAGCCGCTGGGGCCGGGGCGCGAGGGCGAGGCGATCACCTGCCCCGTGCCGCTGAACGCGCCCGGCGTCTCGATCTGGCCGCGCAAGCCGTTCGAGCGGCACGCGCAGGGCGCCTTCGAGAACCCGCTGTCGCTGCGCTTCGACGAGACCGATTCGGTCGTGCTGTTCGAAAACGTCCACGTGCCGTGGGAGCGGGTGATCGTCCACAACGACGGCGAGCTGTCGCGCCGCATCTATTTCCTGACGCCCGGCCACGTGATGGGCAACCACCAGGCCAACGTGCGCTTCCTCGAGAAGCTGCGGCTGATCGTCGGCATCGCCCACCGCGTGGTGCAGTCGAACGGGCTCGGCGGGCTGATGCCGGTGCGCCAGGAACTCGGCCGCCTCGCCGCGATGGAGGCGGCGCTCGCCGCGATGATCGCCGGCCAGATCCAGGACGCCGAGGCGATGGTGCCGGGGCACCTGGTACCCAACCGGCGCTACATGTACGCGGCGCTGCAATGGTGCACGACGCACTACGCCGAGATCTGCGACGCGGTGCGCGAGCTGATGGGCGGCGGGCCGTTCCAGATGCCGTCCGACGCCTCCCTGCTCGACGACCCGGCGCTCGCTGAGACGTTCGAAGCGTACTGGTCGGTTCCTGGCCAGTCGGCGAAGGAGCGGATGCGGCTGATCAAGCTGGGGTGGGACCTGCTGGGGTCGGATTTCGCCGGCCGTCACGCGCAGTACGAAAAGTTCTACGCCGGGCCGCGCCACATCGTGCAGCTCTACAGCTACGACACCGCGCCGTGGGATGCGCTCGGTGCCACGGTCGACGACGCGCTGGCGCTTTCCGAAACGAAAGGCTGACCCCTCAGCGGCAGGTCGCGTCAGCGCCCCAGAGATGCGGTTGCTGCCGCGGTCGAGACCGGGGCGTCCGCCACGTCGGCCGCGACGTCGTCGAGCGCCTCGCGCACGGCGCGGGCCAGCTCGAAGTCGCGATAGGGCTTCTTCAGGAAGCGCACGATCCGGTCGTCGTCGCTGCGCGAGTCGGCCATCCGGTTCACGTATCCCGAGGTCAGCAGGATCTTGATGCCGGGATAGCGCGGCGCGACCATCTTGGCGAGGTCGCGCCCGGTCATGCCGCCCGGCATGGCGATGTCGCTGAACAGGAGATCGACCGGCTTGTCCGCCAACAGCTCGAGCGCGGTGTGGGCCGTGTCGGCCTCGAGCACCTCGTAGCCGAACTCGCGGAGCAATTCCGCCGTCGCGTGGCGCACCTGCGCGTCGTCCTCGACCGCAAGGATCACCTCGCCCTCGCGCGCCCGCGGGATGGCGTCGCCGGGCTCGGCGGGCGCGGCGCGCTGCTCGTCGCCGACGGCGCGCTGCAGGAATATCCGCACCGAAGTCCCCTCGCCCGGTTCGCTTTCGATCTGGATGAAGCCGCCCGACTGCTCCGCGAAGGCGTGCGCCATGGAAAGGCCGAGCCCGGTGCCGCGGCCCGGCTCCTTCGTCGTGAAGAACGGCTCGAACACCCGCTCGCGCACCGAGGCCGGCATGCCGAATCCGTCGTCGGTGACGGTGAGCATCAGGTAGTCGCCCGCATTCCCGTCGCCGCCCTCGCCCTCGCCCGCCGACGCGGTGACGTTCCCCGTCTCGATCACGATCCGGCCGCCGTCCGGCAGCGCGTCGCGCGCATTGATGACGAGGTTGAGCAGCGTCGATTCGATCTGCGAGCGGTCGACGTAGACCGGCCACACGCCGGCAGCCAGGCGCAGCTCGATCTCGATTGAATCGTCGATCGTGCGGTTGAGGATCTCCATCATCCCGCCGATCACCGCGTTGGTGTCGATCAGGTCGGGGCGCAGCGGCTTTTGCCGCGAGAACGAGAGGAGGCGCTGGGTGAGGTCGGCGCAGCGGATCGCGCTCTGCAGCGCCAGGTTGGCGCGCCGGTAGGGCTTGCTCTCGGGCTCGAGAGAGCGGCGCAGAAGGTCGAGATTGCCGAGCACCGCCGTCAGCATGTTCGAGAAATCGTGCGCGATGCCGCCGGTGAGCCGGCCGACCGCGTCCATCTTCTGGGCGTGGATGAGCTGTTCCTGCAGCCGGCGCTGCTCGGTGACGTCGAGCCACATGCCGAAGATCTCGTTGCCCGTCCCGCCTGGCCGTGGCACCGCCACCGCGCGATCGAGGAACGTGCCGTAGTTGCCATCGGCAAGCTGCCAGCGATACTCCGTGGCGAAGGCGCCGTCGGTCGCGATGCGCCCGATGTCGGAAAGCGCCCGGTCCCGGTCCGCCGGATGTATGCGATCGCACCAGAACGCATCGGCGCCGCCGAAGCGCGTGGCGGGAAATCCCGCGAGCCGCTCGATGCGCGTGCCGATGAAGCTGGGGCCCAGGTATGGCTCGCCGAACTCGGCGGCATAGAGCGCGAGCGGCAGAGAATCGAGGATCAGCGACTGGCGCTCCTCGGCGGCGCGCAGCGCGTGCTCGGCGCGCTCGCGCTCGATCCGGGCCGCGAAGCTTTCGCGCTCGTACTGGCGCTTCAGCTCCTCCTCGCGGCGGACCATCTCGGTCTTGCGGTAGAGCTCGACGAACACTGCCACCTTCGACTTGAGGATAAGCGGTTCGGCCGGCTTGAACACGTAATCGACCGCGCCCGCGGTGTAGCCGCGGAAGATGTGGACCTCGTCCTTGTCGATGGCGGTGAGGAAGATGATTGGAATGTGGCGCGTCTTCTCGCGGTGGCGGATCAGCGACGCCGCCTCGTACCCATCCATGCCGGGCATGCGCACGTCGAGGAGGATCAGCGCGAACTCCTCGTGCAGCAGCCGCTTGAGCGCCTCCGGCCCGCTGGAGACGGCGACGATGTCGAGCGTCTCGTCCTCCAGCGTGCGCTCGAGCGCGTAGCGGCTGCGCGCGTCGTCGTCGACGATCAGGACCTTCGCGACGGGGATGTCGGCCGGCCGCTCGGCTTCCACCGCCCGCTGGGGCGCGGTGGGGCCGCCGGTATCGCGATCGTCGAATGCTGACATGCGTGGCCCTAGCGATAGAGCCAGACGCGGAGGAGCGACAGCAGCCGGTCGATGTCCACCGGCTTCGCGAGATAGTCGGAGGCCCCGGCCTCGATGCACTTCTCGCGGTCGCCCTTCATCGCCTTGGCCGTGACGGCGATCAGCGGCAGGTCCGAGAGCCCGGCGAGCGAGCGGATCTGGCGCATGGTCTCGTACCCGTCCATCTCGGGCATCATCACGTCGATCAGCGCGAGATCGACGTCCGGGGTCGATTGCAGCATCTCGATCCCCTCCATGCCGGTCTCGGCAAACAGCACCTCCATGTCGTGCTGCTCGAGCGCGCTGGTCAGGGAGAAGATGTTGCGGAAGTCGTCGTCGATGATGACGATCTTGCGCCCGGCGAGCGCCGGGTCTTTCTGCGGCAGGGCCTGCATCGCGGCGCGCCGGTCGGCCGGCAGGTCGCTCACCGCGCGGTGGAGGCAGAGCGCCGTCTCGTCGGCCACCCGCTCGATCGAGCTTGCCCGGCGCACGGCATGGCGCCCGCCGAGCGCGCGCAGCGTCGCGGCGCCGCCCTGGCAGCCTTCGCCCTCGGTCAGTGCGACGATGGGCAGGTCGCCGAACCGCTCGTCGGCCCGCACACGCTCGATCAGCTCGATCCCATCCTCGCCGGCGCCGGAAAGGTCGATCACGAGCCCGTCGGCGGGGTCGGCCGCCAGCATCGTCAGCACCTCGTCCGCCATCGCGGCCTGGGCAACTTGGATGCGATCGTCCGCGACGGCGTCGGCGAGCGCGCGGCGCCCGTCCGCTTCCGGCGCATAGACCAGGAGCTTCCTTTCGCCGCGGGCGATGAACTCGCGGATGCGCTGGAACGCCGCGACCAGCGCGCCGGGCGCGGCCGGGGGCGCGGTGAAGCCGTAGGCGCCCATGAAGAGGGCGCGGCGCCGGTTGTCCTCGGACGACAGGACGTGCACCGGGATGTGGCGCAGAAGCGGGTCGTGGCGGACCAGGTCGAGGAGCGCCCAGCCATCCTTGTCGGGGCCATCGATGCCGAGCAGGATCGCGTGGGGGCGCGAGCGCTTGACCAGCGCCATCGCGTACTCGACGGTCGAGATCAGCCCCTTGAAGCCGCACTGATGCGACGAGTCGAGCGCGCTTGCGGCCATCGCGGGATCGTCCTCGACGATCACGATCACCAAATCGCCGACATGCACGTCATGGCGGTCGTCCTCGATCACCGGCGGCTCGGCGAGGACCTGGCGGTCCTTGGTGTCGGCGGCGAACGAGTGGCTGCGCCGCCCGCCCAGCTCGCGCCCCGAGGCCGGGACCGACGGGTACTGCACCGGCAGATACAGGGTGAAGGTCGAGCCCTGGCCGAAGGACGAGTGCAGCATGATCTCGCCGCCGAGAAGGCCGGCGAGCTCGCGGCTGATCGAAAGTCCGAGGCCGGTGCCGCCGTACTTGCGATTGGTGGTTCCGTCCGCCTGCTGGAACGCCTCGAAGATGATCTGCTGCTTGTCCTCCGCGATGCCGACGCCGGTGTCGGTGACCGAGATGGCGACCACCTGGTCGGCGGCGTTCAGCACAGGGTGGTCGAAGCTCCACCCGCCCTCCACGCGCTCGGCGCGCAGCGTGACCGCGCCCGCCTCGGTGAACTTGAACGCGTTGGACAGCAGGTTGCGGACGACCTGCTGCAACCTCTTGTCGTCGGTGCGCATCGAGGGCGGCAGCTCGGGGTCCACCTCGATCGAGAAATCCAGACTCTTGTCCTGGGCGACCTGGTTGAACGTGCGCTCCATCCGCTCGCGCAGGTCGGAGAAGAACATCTCGCCGATATCGAGCGTCACCGTGCCGGATTCGATCTTCGAAAGGTCGAGGATGTCGTTGATGAGCGACAGCAGCTCCGACCCGCCGGCATGGATGGTTCGGGCGAAGCTGATCTCCTTGTCGGTGAGGTTGCCTTCGACGTTCTCGGCGAGCAGGCGCGACAGCATCAGGAGGCTGTTCAGCGGCGTGCGCAGCTCGTGCGACATGTTCGCCAGGAACTCGGACTTGTAGCGCGAGGTGAGCGCGAGCTGCTCGGCCTTTTCCTCTAGGGCGGCCTTGGCGAGCTCGACCTCGCGGTTCTTCTCCTCGACCTGCTTCTTTTCGTTCGAGAGCAGGCGCGCCTTCTCCTCCAACTCCTCGTTGGTTTTGCGCAGCTCCTCCTGCTGGGCCTTCAGCATCTCCTCGGATTCGCGGAGGCTGTCGGCCTGGCGCTCCAGCGTCTCGTTGGTCTTCTGCAGCTCGGCCTGCTGGCTTTGCAGTTCGGAGGTGAGGAGCTGCGACTGGCGCAGCAGTTCCTCGGTGCGCATGTTGGTGGCGATCGTGTTCAGCACGATGCCGATCGACAGCATCAGCTGGTCCATGAACGACTGGTGTGTCTCGTTGAAGCTGTTGAACGAGGCGATCTCGATGACGGCCGCGATCTCGCCCTCGAACAGCACCGGCAGCACGATCACGTTGTTGGGCGCCGCCTGGCCGAGCCCCGAGGTGATGCGGACGAACCCCTCGGGCACCTCTGTCAGGTAGATCTTCTTCTTTTCCTGCGCGCACTGGCCCAGAAGCCCTTCGCGGAGCTGGATGCGCGGCCTCAGCGTCTCGGACTCGTGCGCGTAGCTCGCCACAAGGTCGAGCACGCCCGCGCCGTCCTCCTCGCGGATCACGTAGAACAGCGCCTGATGGGCGTTCACCAGCGGCGCCAGCTCGGACAGGATCAGGTTCGACACGGTCTGCAGGTCGCGCTCGCCCTGCAGCAGCCGGGTGAACCGCGTGAGGTTGGTCTTCAGCCAGTCCTGCTCGTTGTTCTTGAGGGTCGTGTCCTTCAGGTTGCGGATCATCTCGTTGATGTTGTCCTTGAGCGAGGCAACCTCGCCCTGCGCCTCGACCGCGATCGACCGGGTGAGGTCGCCCTTCGTCACCGCGGTCGCCACCTCGGCGATGGCGCGCACCTGGGTGGTCAGGTTCGCGGCAAGCTGGTTCACGTTGTCGGTGAGATCGCGCCAGAGGCCGGCGGCGCCCGGCACCTTGGCCTGGCCGCCCAGCTTGCCCTCGATCCCCACCTCGCGCGCGACGTTGGTCACCTGGTCGGCGAAGGTGGCGAGCGTCTCGATCATGCCGTTGATCGTCTCGGCGAGGGCGGCGATCTCGCCCTTGGCGTCCAGCGTCAGCTTGCGCTTCAAATTGCCGTTCGCGACCGCGGTCACAACGTCGGCGATGCCGCGCACCTGGCTGGTCAGGTTGGTCGCCATCAGGTTGACGTTGTCGGTGAGGTCCTTCCAGGTGCCGGCGACGCCCTCGACACGCGCCTGGCCGCCGAGCTTGCCTTCGGTGCCCACCTCGCGGGCGACACGCGTCACTTCCGAGGCGAAGGAGTTGAGCTGGTCCACCATCGTGTTGATGGTGTTCTTGAGCTCGAGGATCTCGCCCTCGACGTTCACCGTGATCTTCTTGGAAAGGTCGCCCGACGCGACCGCCTTGGTGACTTCGGCGATGTTGCGGACCTGACCGGTCAGGTTGGTCGCCATCGCGTTCACGTTGTCGGTGAGGTCCTTCCAGGTGCCGGCGACGCCGGACACGCGCGCCTGGCCGCCGAGCTTGCCTTCCGTGCCCACCTCGCGCGCGACGCGCGTCACCTCCGAGGCGAACGAGTTCAACTGGTCCACCATCGTGTTGATGGTGTTCTTGAGTTCCAGAATCTCTCCCTTCACGTCGACGGTGATCTTCTTCGACAAGTCGCCGGTCGCGACCGCGGTCGTCACCTCGGCGATGTTGCGCACCTGGCCGGTGAGGTTGGTCGCCATCGCGTTGACGTTATCGGTCAAATCTTTCCAGGTGCCGGCGACCCCCTTCACCCGTGCCTGGCCGCCGAGCTTGCCCTCGGTGCCGACTTCGCGGGCGACGCGCGTCACTTCCGAGGCGAAGGAGTTGAGCTGGTCCACCATCGTGTTGATGGTGTCCTTGAGCTCGAGGATTTCGCCCTTCACGTCGACCGTGATCTTCTTGGACAGGTCGCCCTTGGCGACCGCGGTCGTCACCTCGGCGATGTTGCGGACCTGTCCCGTCAGGTTGGTCGCCATCGCGTTCACGTTGTCGGTCAAATCCTTCCACGTGCCGGCGACGCCTTCCACCCGCGCCTGGCCGCCGAGCTTCCCTTCCGTGCCGACCTCTCGGGCGACGCGGGTGACTTCCGATGCGAACGAGTTGAGCTGGTCCACCATCGTATTGATGGTGTCCTTGAGCTCGAGGATTTCACCCTCGACGTTCACCGTGATCTTCTTGGAAAGGTCGCCGGTCGCGACCGCCTTGGTGACCTCCGCGATGTTGCGGACCTGTCCTGTCAGGTTGGTCGCCATCGCGTTCACGTTGTCGGTCAAATCCTTCCAGGTACCCGCGACGCCGGTCACCCGCGCCTGGCCGCCGAGCTTCCCTTCCGTGCCCACCTCGCGCGCGACGCGCGTCACCTCCGAGGCGAACGAGTTCAACTGGTCCACCATCGTGTTGATGGTGTTCTTGAGCTCGAGAATCTCGCCCTTCACGTCGACGGTGATCTTCTTCGACAAGTCGCCGGTCGCGACCGCGGTCGTCACCTCCGCGATGTTGCGCACCTGGCCCGTCAGGTTGGTCGCCATCGCGTTCACGTTGTCGGTAAGGTCCTTCCAGGTGCCGGCGACGCCCTTCACCCGTGCCTGGCCGCCCAGCTTGCCCTCGGTGCCCACCTCGCGCGCGACGCGGGTGACTTCCGACGCGAACGAGTTGAGCTGGTCGACCATCGTGTTGATGGTGTTCTTGAGCTCCAGGATTTCGCCCTTCACGTCGACCGTGATCTTCTTGGACAGGTCGCCCTTCGCGACCGCGGTCGTCACCTCGGCGATGTTGCGCACCTGGCCCGTCAGGTTGGTCGCCATCGCGTTCACGTTGTCGGTAAGGTCCTTCCAAGTGCCGGCGACGCCCTCGACGCGCGCCTGGCCACCGAGCTTGCCTTCGGTGCCCACCTCGCGCGCGACGCGCGTCACCTCCGAGGCGAAGGAGTTCAACTGGTCCACCATCGTGTTGATGGTGTTCTTGAGCTCCAGGATTTCGCCCTTCACGTCGACCGTGATCTTCTTGGAGAGGTCGCCCTTCGCGACCGCGGTCGTCACCTCGGCGATGTTGCGCACCTGCCCGGTGAGGTTGGTCGCCATCGCATTCACGTTGTCGGTCAGATCCTTCCAGGTGCCGGCGACGCCCTTCACCCGTGCCTGGCCGCCGAGCTTGCCCTCCGTGCCCACCTCGCGCGCGACGCGCGTCACTTCCGCGGCGAACGAGCCCAGCTGGTCGACCATCGTGTTCACGATCTTGCCGATGCGCAGGAACTCGCCGCGGAGCGGCCGCCCCTCGATCTCCAGCAGCATGGTCTGGGAAAGGTCGCCGCGCGCCACAGCGCCGATCACGCGCGCCACCTCCGCGGTCGGCTGCACCATGTCGCCGATCAGCGTGTTCACCGAGTCGACCGAGGTCGCCCACCCGCCGGTCGCGCCGGCCACCTTGCCGCGCTGGCCGATCTTGCCTTCCTTGCCGACCACCGTGCCCAGCCGCTCGAACTCCTTGGCCATGAGCTGGTTCATCTCGACCACGTCGTTGAACGTGTCGGCGATCTCGCCCTCGATCCCGGTCATGCCGAGCGGCAGGCGCACCGAGAAGTCGCCCTTCTTGAAGCTGCGCAGCGCGGCAAGGAGCTGGCGGCTGTCGAGCTGCTCGGCGGTCGCGGCGAAGGTATCGGGCATCGCAAGCTCTCCTTTGCGGTCGTCGCGCCTCGACGTGGGCGCGCCACGCACCGGTTATGCGCCGGCGAACGCTCCCTTCAGCGCCGCCTCGAGCTGGTCGGCGGCGAAAGGCTTGTGGATGAAGTCGACGGGCGCGGCCGACCGCGCACGGTGGATCGTGGCGGGGTCGGAGGTGCCGGACAGGAAGATGGTGGGAACGCCGAACCGGTCGCGCAGATCGTGGGCGATCTGGATTCCGTCGGCGCGGCCGGCGAGTCCGATGTCGATAAGCGCGAGGTCGGGGCGCCTGTCCTCGGCGATGCGCATCGCCCGCGCCGCCGACGCGGCGGGACCGGACACGTCATAGTTGAGATCGGCGAGAAGCTCGACGAGATAGAGGGCGATCAGCGTTTCGTCCTCGACGATCAGGATGCGCCGCGCGTTCGCCCCCGCCTCCGCTGGGACTTCGCCGCCAGTGGATTTTCCATCTCCCGCCAAGCCCAACGTTTTTTGTCCTCGGGCGCGCACCTTTGCGTGACCCTAAGCAAATTGCCGCATGGCGCCTATTCCGGACGATACCCATCGGTAATGCTACGCTACGTAAAGCTACGTATTGACCTCGCCGCCCGGAACGTGCGCGATGCGCCCCGGCCGCCGTGCGACAAAGCGGCAAGCGGACAAGAATGGCGGGGCCTACACGCTCTGTGATGCCGGCAGACGGATCAACACGCCCGGACACGCTGCGCCGCACGCTCTCGCGCGCGTCGTGGGCGTTCGCGCGGCTCGGGATTCGCGGGCGCGTCCACCGCACGCTCGATGAGCGCACGGCGGAGCTCGCCGCGAGCGAGCGGCGATTCCGCCTCCTGGTCGACGCCGTCGTCGATTACGCCATCTTCATGATCGGGCTGGACGGGCGGATCGCGAGCTGGAATTCCGGCGCCCAGCGCATCAAGGGCTACAGCGCGAGCGAGATCGTCGGCAGCCACTACCGCACCTTCTACACGCCGGAGGAGGCCGCCGCCGGAAAGCCCGAGCGGGCGCTGGACCAGGCGCTGCGCACCGGGCATTACGAGGCGGAGGGATGGCGCGTGCGCAAGGACGGCACGCGCTTCTGGGCCGGCGTCACGTTGACGCGCATCGACGACGAGCATGGCACGCCGATCGGCTTCGCCAAGATCACCCGCGACATGACCGACCGGCGCGAGACGCAGAAACAGCTCGAGAAGGCGCGCAAGCAGCTCTTCGAGGCGCAGAAGCTCGAGGCGATCGGCCAACTCACCGGCGGCGTCGCGCACGACTTCAACAACCTGCTCGCCGTCGTGCTGTCGGGCATCGCCCTAATCGACCGGATCGCCGGCGACAACGAGCGGGTGAGCTACGTGCTGAACGAGATGCGCCGCACCGTCCAGCGCGGCGAGGGCGTGACCAAGCAGCTTCTCTCGTTCTCGCGCCGCCAGGACGTGCGGCCGGAGCATGTCGACACCGTCACGCGGCTGACCGAGATGGCGCGCTTCGCGGACCGCATCCTGACGGACAGCATCCGCGTCGTGCGCAACATTCCGGACGAGCTGCCCGCCATCATGGTCGACCCGCACCAGTTCGAGCTGGCGCTGCTCAACGTCTGCCTGAACGCGCGGGACGCGATGCCCGACGGCGGCACGCTCACCCTGTCGGCGGAGGCCGAGACGCGGCCCGATCCCGCGACCGGCGATCCGGCGCCCTTCGTCGCCATCACGATCAGCGACACCGGCTCCGGCATCGCACCCGACGCCCTGCCGCGGGTATTCGAGCCGTTCTTCACCACCAAGGAGGTGGGCAGGGGCACCGGACTAGGGCTCAGCCAGGCCTACGGCTTCGCCACCCAGTCGGGCGGCGCGATCGAGATCGTGAGCCCGGAAAGCGGCGGCACGATCGTGACCTTCCATCTTCCCGTCGGCGAGGCGCCGCCGGTCTCCGCCCGTGCCTCGGCCCGACCGGCCGGCGAGAAGGCCGCGGGCGGCACAGTGCTGATCGTCGAGGACAACCGCCGCCTCGCCGACTTCACCGCCCAGCTCTTCGAGGCGGCCGGCTACAACGTGATGGCGGCCGAAACCGCCGATGCCGCGCTGGAGCGGCTGAACGACCGCGTTCGCGTCGACGCGATCTTCTCGGATATCGTGATGCCGGGTTCCATGTCGGGCGTGCAGTTCGCGCGCGTCGTGCGCGCCGATTTTCCGGACATCCCGATCCTGCTGTCGACCGGCTACAGCGACGCCGCGGGCGCCGCCGAGCGCGAGGGCGCGCGCATCATCCCCAAGCCCTACGACCCCGACCGGGTCATCAGCCTGATCGGCGAGCTGATTGCGGAGGCCGGCCCGGACCGGGGGGCATCCGCGGAGGACGCGCCTCCCGGTTGACAGGCGCGCGCGCCAAGCCGTATAGGCGACCGGCCGTGGCGGGGTAGCTCAGCGGTAGAGCAGAGGAATCATAATCCTTTGGTCGGGGGTTCAAATCCCTCCCCCGCTACCACCGTTTGGCCCTCTCTGTTTCCTGCTGAAAATCAATGGGTTGCGGAGAGGGCCCTAAATTTCTCTCCCCACATTCTCTCCCCACGATCCTTCCGACGTGGCAAACGGGCTATTCTGCGACAGCCGCTATCGCGATCCATAGGATTGGCGTGCGGGTGATCGGCCCGCTTTTTTGGAGAAAATCTATGTTGACTGCGTACCGAGGCGAAGTGCTGGCCGTTCACATCGGGTCTTTCGACATGCTGCTCCCGAACGGCCGAACCATGTGGGTTGATCCGACACCCGACCCCGATCCGCCCATTAGGCCGGGAGAGACTGTTACCGTCATTGGGAATTGGTCAGTCAACTTCGGCCAAACCCGAAATCTCTTTTGCGCGCGCCGCATCAGGTACAACTGAACGGGCACCTCGACGCAGACAGTTGGAGACGGCAGGATGGGGCTTTTCATTTCTTTCACGGGTCTCGTCCTGCCGCTCCTGCTGCTGTTCGTCCTGAAGGCCGCTCCGTTTTGGCTCAAGGTCGCGGCAGTCCTTGTTCCTCTATATCTTCTGCCTTGTGTTGGCGTCAGCGTGTCCAGGGCAAAGCACACGGGCGAAAGCTTCGGCTTGGGAGTAAGGCGCGGGGCTGGATGGGCGCGTGACCTTGCGGGGTATTGCCTCGCGGCTTTGCTCGCCGCCGGCATTCTTCGATATTTGGTCCTCTGAAAAATAGCCCCGCCCCCTAAGTCGGGGCGAAGCCAGTTGTACTACCACGCAGAGAAGAATTCGCCCTCAGCGCGGCCCGACACGGTTCCTCATGGAGCCCCACCGTATCGGAGTCCCCATGCCCGGGCGTCGCGAGCGGCGCGGCTTTCGATCCGGTTCGTGATGCGAGGCAATGTCCCGGACGCACCGCGGACGGCCTTGTCCGAACAACGGCACCCCTCGCGAAGGGGTTCCGACTTCGCGATTGCAGCTTTCACGATCGCCACCCGTCGCCGAAGCGGCTCGAAGCGCATGCCGCGTGCCGCCACCCGTGCGTCGCAGCCACCCCCAACCCTGGACCCAAACCGCCCGTTGCCGCGTTGACCTGACTGAGGCGGCCGCCGGCCCTCCGGCGCCGCCTCCTGTGTCAAGTACGCGTGCCGGGAGTCGGGTGTGAAGCGTGGCGTTCCGTTCGCCCTGTTTGCGGGGTTGGTTGTCCTTGCGGCTCTGATCGACTGGCAAGGGGCGGGCGCCGTCACCGCGGCGGCCGTCGCGGTCGGGTCCGGCATGTTCGCCGTGGTGGCCTTCCACCTGGTGCCCATCGCCTTGGCGACGGCCGCCTGGTTCCTCCTTCTGGGGCGGAGGTGGTCGGGCGGGTACGGCTACCTCATCATGGCGCGATGGGTGCGCGAGGGGGTGAACGCCCTCCTTCCCGTCGCCCAGGTCGGCGGCGACATCGTCGGCGTGCGCTTGCTGATGCGCGCGGGCGCCGCCGCCACCCCCGTCGGCGCCAGCGTGATCGCCGACAAGACGATGGAAGCCGTCTCCCAGCTCGTCGTCGCGAGCGCGGCGCTCACCCTCGTGATCTCGGGACCGGGGACGGGCGGCATCGAAGGACTGCTGCCCGGCCTTGCGGTCGCGACGGTCCTGATCGGCGGCTTCCTCCTGGCCCAGCGCTGGGGCTTGCTGCGGCTGGCCGAGCGGCTGCTGGTGAAGGCCGCCGGTGCCGCCGGCGCGGAGCCCGATGCGTTCCGCGGCATTCACGAGGCGGTCTGGGCGACCTATCGCGACTGGCGGCGCTGCACGGCGGCCCTCGCCCTGCACGCGCTGGCCTGGTCGAGCGGCGCGGTCGAGGTCTGGCTGATCCTGCGCTTCATGGGCCACCCGGTCGGGCTCGGCCAGGCGTTCGCCCTGGAATCGCTTGGCCAGGCGGTGCGCTCGGCGGCCTTCGCCATTCCGGGCGCCCTGGGCGCGCAGGAAGCGGGCTACATGGCGCTGATGCAAATGGTCGGGCTGCCGGCCGAGATCGGGCTCGCCCTTTCGCTGGTGAAGCGCGTTCGCCAGATCGTGCTCGGCGTGCCGGCGCTGCTCGTCTGGCAATGGCTCGAGGCGCGCCGGCCGGCGCCGGTAGCGGCCGAGCGCAGCCTGCCCGCCGTGCCCCGGCCGCGCGACCTGCGCCACGGGTCCTGGAATCGGCGGGCGGCACGCTGGCTTCTCCGCCCGCTGCTCGGCACGGGCCTCACCCCCAACCACGTCACCGCGGCGCGCTGGGCCTTCGCCATCGCCGCCTGCGCGTGCTTCGCCCACGCCGCATGGGGTTGGGGCGCGGCGCTCTGGACCGTCTCGACCTTTCTCGACCGGTGCGACGGAGAGCTCGCCCGCATGACACGGCGCGAATCCCGCCCGGGCCTTTTGTTCGACCTCATCGGCGACGTGATGTTCAACAGCGCCGTGTTCGTCGCGTTGGGATTCGGGCTCGCGGACAGCCGGGCCGTGCTCGCCCTCCCCGGGTTTCCCGACCTTTCCTGGACGGTGGTCGGTTTCGCGGCCGGGCTCGGCGTGCTGGTCGCCAGCATCTTCGCCGAGATGAACGAGCAGGGCATGCGCGACGGCGAGAGGACGTTCAACGGCCGCTGGGGATTCGAGTTCGACGACTTCATCTACCTGATCGGCGCCTTCGCCGTGCTGGGCGGGGCCGACGTGCTGCTGGTCGCCGGCGCCATCGGCGGCACCGTCATGGCACTGCTCATCGGCACGCTGCTGGCCGGCCGCAAGGTCAACCCCGCCGGGCCCGAGAGCTCGCGCCGCGCCTGACCCTGAAGGCGAGGCCGGCGCCGGTCGGCCCCTCCCGCCTTGACCGGGCGATTCGTCGCGGCCGCCGCCGCCGCAATCCCTCGTTTATCTTCACCCGCCAAAGTGCCGACCATGTTCGCCGCATTGCGGTTCTGGCTGGTGTCCACCCCCACCGCCGGGTTCCTGTTCCACAACGCGGCGCTGGGCGAGGGGCTGGTGGCGTCGGCCTCGCGCTTCAACTATGTGCGCGGCATCGGGCGGGCTGCCTCGCCCGCGCTCCGTCCCGGCTCCAACGCGCAGGAAGAGGCGTGGGAGACGGTGCGTCGGGCCCGCAACCGCATCTTGCCGAGCCGCGCCAATTCCCTCTTCCTCTATGACGACCTGCGGGTGGTCCGCTACATGCTGGACCAGTGGTGCCGCGGCCAGATGCGCCACATCATCGAGGTCCGGGTGGTCAAGGGCGCGCGGTTGCACAAGGCCGACACGCGCTGGCTCGACTCGGTGGCCGACGAATGGCCGGCCCTGGCCGCCCGCTACTGGTCAGGCGAAATGACATCCGACCCGTTGGCGGAGGTGCTGGTGGACGGGGCGATCTATATCCCGCGCTGGCGCGAGGCGCCCTTCGGCATCGGGGCGGGCCTGCCGCGGTAAACGCCCGCTTTGACGCACGTCAACGCGGCACGCGGCGGTTCGGGCAGTCTCGCGCTGCGGCCGGGCGCATCCGTCCCGGCGCAAGGGACGCACCATGCCTGCCAACATCTACCGCTACATCCTCAATTCGACGCTGCGGCGCCAGGTGCCGATCTGCCTCCTGACACTGGTCGTCGTCGGGCTTTCGATGGCGCCGCTCGAGCTGCAGCGGCGCATCATGAACGACGCGGTGGGCGCCCGCAGCGCAGGGCTGCTCGCCGCGCTCGGCGGGCTCTACCTCGCGACCCTGCTCGTCCAGGGCGCCATCAAGTACTGGCTCAACCTGGCGCGCGGCCGGCTGGTCGGAGACACCACGCGGCGGCTGCGCGAGGCGATCTACGCCCGCATCGGGCCGATGCTCGCCAACGGGCGGAGCGGCGACGAGGCGGGGCGTCTGGAAAGCGGCGCGGTCGTGTCGATGGTCGCGTCGGAGGCGGAGGATGTTGGCGGGTTCGTCGGCGATTCGATCTCGCTGCCGCTCCTCCAGGGCGGCACCGTGATCGCCGTCACCGGCTACCTGGTCTGGCTGCAGCCGCTGATCGCGAGCTTCGCCATCATCGTCTACCTGCCGCAGATCCTCGCGGTCCCCCGCGTGCAGCACGCGATCAACAGGCTCGCCCGGCTTTACGCGCGCCAGGTGCGCAGGCTCGGCGACCTAGTGGTCGAGGGCGCGGTCGACGGTGCCGCGGCCGCCGCCTACGCCGAGCCATTCGCGCGCACCGCGACCCTCGCCTTCGACACGCGGGTGCGCATCTACCGGCGCAAGTTCTTCCTGACCGCGCTCGGCAACTTCCTCGATGCCGCCGGGCCGCTCGCCATCCTGATGATCGGCGGGTTGATGGTCATCCACCGCGGCATCGACGTCGGCACGATCGTGGTGTTCATCTCCGGCTTCCAGAAGATCGCCGGACCGTGGGACGAGCTGGTGAATTTCTACCGGGCCGCCTCGAACGCGCAGACCAAGTATGCGCTGATGCGCGAGACCATGCTGGCCGAGGGCTAGAGCGGTTCACGCTTTGACGGAAGCGTATCCAGCGTTTGCGAAGTAGTTCTGGCATTCGGCCTCATCGATGGTCGTGACGAGGCAGCCGATGTGGCGCCAAGTGTCGTCGACGGTGCGCTTCTGTGCGGCGCGCATCCAGTGCTTGATCTTGGCGAAGGCCTGTTCGATCGGGTTGAGGTCGGGGGAGTAGGGCGGCAGATACCAGAGCCTCGCGCCGGCGGCGCGGATCATCTGGCGGACGGCAGCTCCCTTGTGGGAGCCGAGATTGTCCATGACGACGATGTCGCCGGGCCGGAGCACGGGCAGGAGCTGCTGCGCGACATAGGCGCGGCATTGGCCGTTGATCGGCCCGTCGAAGACGCAGGGGGCGGCGAGGCCATCCCAGCGCAGCGCCCCGAGGAAGGTCAGTGTGCGCCAGTGGCCGTGCGGCGCGAAGCCGCGCAGGCGCTTGCCCTTCGATCCCCAGCCGCGCAGCGGCGCCATGTTGGTCTTGATCCAGAGCCTGCCCCCGCGAAGGCGGGGGTCTCGTCGATGAAGACCAGGCGCTTCGGGTCGAGGCCGGCCTGCCAGGATCGCCAGCGTTGCCGCCGGCGGGCGACGTCGGCGCGGCCCTGCTCAAGGGCGAACAGCGTTTTTTTTGAACCGCAGCCCCTCGCGCCTGAGGAATAGCCACACCGCGTTGTGCGAGACCTTCACCCCGCGCGCCGCCAGCTCGCGCTTGAGCCCGTGCAGCGTCAGGTGCGGCGTCTGGGCGATCCGTTCCACGATGAAGGCGCGGTGCGGCGTCAGGATCGGCTTGCGATGTCCACCGACCTTACCTGGTGCGACCGAGCCCGTCGCACGATAGCGCTGCGACCACTTCACCACCGTCGAAACGGCAACGCCGAACCGGGCCGCCGCAGATCGGCAGGTCTCCCCGGACAGAACCGCCGCAACAACGCGCTCACGAAGATCATTCGAAAGAGGTCGGGTCATCGATGCTGGCCTCCGCTCCAGCCAGCATCTTGAATCACAAACGCCGCAAATCGGGAATCCCCTCCGATTCGCTCAAACAATGAACCGCTCTAGGGGCCGGCGCGGAAACGCGAAGGGGCGGATCGAAGACCCGCCCCTGCGGCCGTGGAACCGGTTATGCGCCGGCTACTTCACGGTCAGGACGGCGCAGGTGGCGCGCGCGCTCACCTTGTGCGACACGCTGCCGAGCAGCAGCCCCTTCACCTCGCCAAACCCCCGCGTGCCCATGACGATCAGGTCGGCCTTCTCGCGCCGCGCCGCCTCGACCACGGCCTCGCCCGGATCGCCGTCGGTCAGCGCGGTCGTGACTTTATTGACACCGGCGGCCTTGGCCGTCTGCTCGGCCCGCTCGAGGACCTGGCGGCCGATCGGCTCCAGCAGTTCGCGTGGCGCCGGGATCGGCCCGTAGCTGCCGGCCATGCCGGCGGTCGCCATGGCCGACTGGATGTCGATCTCGTAATTGTCGAGCAGCTCGCGCTGCTCCTTGCTGAGGCCGCGCTTGACGGCCAGCTTTCGCAGCGTCTCGGAGCTCGCGTCGCGCAGCAGCACGTGCAGCACGACGAGGCGCGCATCGAACTTGGCGCCGATCTCGGACGCGAGCGCCAGCGCCTTCTTGGCGTGGTCGGAGCCGTCGAAGGCGACGACGATGGTGCGAATCATAGGCTATTCTCCCCCTCTCGCGGACCGCCGCGGCCCGTGCGGAATGCTTCTAATTACCATGCCGCAGGGCGCGACCGTTGACGTAAATCAAGCGCCGATTGGCCCTGTCCCGCGAATCACCGGCGGATGTAACATGGCGCCGAATCAGGACGCCGGGACGGTGGCAAGAGCACCGCCGGGCATGGGGGAGGAACGCGACATGGCCACCATCGGGAGGGCCGCCGGCGGCGCCGGCAGCCTACGGGAAATCAACGCGCGTCTGGAGCGGCTGCCTTACAACTCGTGGCACACGAAGATGCGCCTCATCTTCGGCACCGCCTGGTTCTTCGACGCCTTCGATTCGCTCGCCATCGCCATCGTCCTGCCCGCCCTGATCGGCATGTGGAAGCTGCACCCGGAGCAGATCGGCGGGCTGATCTCGATCGGCTTCGCGGGCCAGCTCGTCGGCTCGATCGTCGCCGGCTGGGCGGCCGAGCGCTGGGGCCGCATCCCGACCGCCATGGTCACGCTGCTGATCTTCACCCTGGGGTCGCTGGCCTGCGCGTTCGTCGTAACGTACGACCAGCTCTTCTGGGTGCGGTTCGTGCAGGGGCTGGGGCTCGGCGGCGAGGTGCCGATCATGGCCGCCTACGTCAACGAGTTCGCCAAGGCGGAGCGGCGCGGCCGGTTCTCGCTCGGCCTCCAGGTGCTGTTCGCCATCGGTCTGTTCATCTGCGCGCTCGCCGGCATCTGGGTTGTGCCGCATATCGGCTGGCGGTGGATGTTCGTCATCGGCGCTGTGCCGGCGCTCGCCGTGTTCCCGATGCGCTCGATGCTGCCCGAATCGCCCCGCTGGCTGGCGAGCAAGGGCCGCGGCGTGGATGCCGTGCGCGCGATCGAGCGCATCGAGCAGGTCGCGGTCGCCGAAGGCAAGCCGCTACCGCCCTTGCCGGCCGAGCTGCCGCCGGTGGTCGAGGCCCAGACGCGGTTCGGCGATCTGTTCAAGGGGCTCTATTCCAAGCGCACCATCGTGATCTGGCTCCTCTGGATCTGCGCCTACTTCATCACCTACGGCCTCACGGCCTGGGCGCCGTCGCTGTTCCGCACGGTCTACAAGCTGCCGCTGCAGCAGTCGCTGACCTACGGTTTCGTCCTGCAAGGCATCGGGCTGATCGGCGCGTTCGCCACCGTCTGGCTGCTCGACGCGATCGGCCGCAAGAGGCTGTTCTCGATCGGCTTCCTGATCGGCTGCCTGCCGCTGCTGGCCTTCCTGTTCCTTGGCCAGGTCTCGGCCCCCGTCGTGCTGGTGATGGTCGCCAGCGGCTTTGCCTTCATCAGCCCGCTGGCGCTCGGCCTCGCCACCTACACCGCCGAGAGCTACCCGAACCACATGCGGGCGCTCGGCGGCGGCGTCGCCGGGGCGTGGCAGCGCGGCGCGTCGATCGTCGGCCCGCTGCTGGTCGGATACGTCCTGCCGCACTACGGCATCAACTCCGTGTTCGTGATGTTCGGGGCGTTCGCTTTGGTTGGCGGGATCATCTGCGTCTCGTTCGCGACCGAGACGCGCGGGCGGGTGCTCGAGGAGCTCTCGCCCACCCTGTAACCGGCGCACCCCGCCCGAGACGAAAGGAAGGCCCGGGCCAGCCCCGGGCCTTCGCTTTTTTACAACACCGACAGCATGGCCGCGACCATCGGGTGACGCACCACGTCCTGGTCGGTCATCCGGATCACGGCGACGCCCGCCATGCCGTCGAGCCGGCCGGCGATCTCGGTGAGGCCCGAGAGGCCCGGCAGCAGGTCGTTCTGGTCGGGATCGCCGGTCAGCACCATGGTCGACTGCCAGCCAAGCCGGGTGAGCAGCATCTTGAGCTGGCCGAAGGTGCAGTTCTGCGCCTCGTCGATGATGACGGCGGCGTGGTTGAGCGTCCGGCCGCGCATATAGGCGACGGGCGCGACCTCGACCGTCCCGTCGGCGATCATGGCGCGCAGCCGCTTGCCGCCCAGCCGCTCGCCCAGCGCATCGGTGATCGGGCGCAGGTACGGCGCCAGCTTGGCGTGCAGGTCGCCCGGCAGGTAGCCCAGATTCTCGCCCGCCTCGACCGCCGGGCGACAGAGCACGAGGCGCCGGACCTCGCCCGCCTCCAGCGCCTCGACAGCCTTGGCGATGGCGAGGAAGGTCTTGCCGGTGCCGGCCGGCCCGAGCGCGATGACCACCCGCGCGCTCTCCAGCGCCTCGACCAGGGCCGCCTGGTTCGCGCTTTTGGGCCGCACGTTGCGGACATAGCGGCCGGCGGCATGGTCACGGTCGCGCGGCAGCGGGGGCTCGATATCGGCGAACAAAGGATGGATGCCGGCGGACTCGTGGCCGGCCTTGCGCGCGCTACGCTTGCCCAAATTGACCTCCGCATGTGGCTGGGGCGCCCGGGGCCCGCGCGCGACAGGGCGGCCGCAATGGCGGCCGGTGGGTCGGACGGGGGCGAGGCAGGTGGACTCGGCACCCGAGGGAGCGGTCGGAAACGACGAGGAACCGACGGGCCAGAGCCATGGGACCGAACTTAGGGTCACGGCCATGAAGCTATCATGACAGCCGATTCGCCGCTGCCGCGATCGGCTGTCCGGGCGGCCCCCGGTCCGTTCGCGCCCCTCCCCTCGCAATCCGCCCCCGGGGCCCGAATCAGCCACCTCCCGGCCCAGGGCGGGGGGTCCGGGGGCCAGGAATTGCTTGCGCCCCAAGGTAAAATGTTCTTGTATCGTGAACGGTGTGAGGCTATTTTGCGCCGTTAGATCACGGCTCGAGGAGCCGTTGTCGCCAGAACGGCCGACGTTTTGTCGTCGTTAACGTCTCCGGTGCGATAACGCTATCGGTCACCTGAGCAAGTGGAGGGGATATGAAAAAGGGACTCTTGACGACCTCGGCGCTCGTCGCGGCGGGGATGTTTAGCTTGGCCGGTCACGCTGACGCCCAGATGATGAAGGGGCAGAATCCGGTCCAGCTCAAGGTCGGCGGCTACATGGAGCAGTTCGTCGGCGCGGCCTTCCAGCGGCCGAACCAGGATACAGGCGTCCACGCTTCGGGCGTGGTCGACCAGCAGACCGAGGCGGAAATCCATTTCACCGGTCAGGCTCGCCTCGATAACGGGCTTCAGATCCGGGCCCACGTCGAGTTCGAAGTGGCCGGCAGCCCCGGCAACGAGATCGACGAGCAAACTCTGACCCTGCGCAACGGGTTCGGCCAGGTCATCCTGGGCAACGAAGACCCCGTATCGTCGCTGATGGTCACCGGCTATGCGACACCGTTCGTCACCTCGGCTGGCGGCTCGCTGACGTATGACGTTCTGCCGTGGGTCCCGCTGCCCACGCAGCGCGGCACGGGTGCGTTCGGTGCGGCGACCACCGGCGCGCTGCTCGAACTCCAAGCTGGAGTCGTTCGACAACGACGCGAGCAAGATCACCTACGTCTCGCCGCGCATCGGCGGGCTGCAGGTCGGCTTCTCGTACGTGCCCGACAGCAGCCAGCAGCTCCAGACCGGCGGTGCGCTCCTGCGCAACCTGCCGCACGCGGCGCCGCTCGTCGGCGGCTGGACCAACGGGTATGCGGTCGCGACGAACTACACCTTCGCGATCGATGCCTTCAAGGTCGGCCTCGCCGCCGGCTACGAGCACGCCCAAGGTTCGGGCAATCCGAACGCCGGCACCTCGCCCGACAATCCCTGGCAGGCGGGTGGCGGTGCGCGGGTCGACTACGGGCCGCTACGTGCGATCGTCGGCTACAAGCGCGTGTCCGGCGTGATCGCCGGCAGCATCGGCGGCGTCGCGGGCAACGCGGCCGGCACGACCTTCGACTCGCAGCCCGGCCCGAACGCCACGCACTCGCAGAATGGCCACATGTGGATGGCCGGCGGGATGTACACCTTCGGCCCCAACGCGGTCAGCCTCGACTGGCAGCGCGGACAGGAGGACGGCATCATCGGCTCGCCGAGGCCGGAGAAGCTGACGATCGTCAGCGCGGGATATGGGCGTCACCTCGCCCCGGGCATCCGGGCGGCGGCGAACCTGTTCTACATGGACTACACCGGCCAGCCCGGCGCCACTGCGGCGACCGAAATCCCGGGCAATCGCGGCTGGGGCGTCGCCACCTCGTTCCGCCTCGACTTCTAGCGAGAACGGACCGGCGGACGCTGCCGCGCCCGCCGGCCGCACCGGAGACTTCAACGGCCCGCCTCCTCCCGGAGGCGGGCCGATTGTTTTCGATCGGGACGCACATCGTCGCCGATAGCGGATTGTGTTCTAACGCCAAAGTGAACCCCCGCCGATTTACCTGGTTAAGACATCCGCTCTATAAAGACGGGCCTGTAACATTGGCTTTGGCGCGGCAAGACATCTTGCCTGCGTCGTGGAGGGGATATGAAAAAGGGACTCTTGACGACCTCGGCGCTCGTCGCCGCAGGGATGTTCGGCCTGTCGGGTCACGCCGATGCCCAGATGAAGGGGCAGAACCCGGTCCAGCTCAAGGTCGGCGGCTACATGGAGCAGTTCGTCGGCGCGGCCTTCCAGCGGCCGAACGCGGATACCGGCGTTCATGCTTCGGGCGTGGTCGACCAGCAGACCGAGGCGGAAATCCATTTCACCGGTCAGGCTCGCCTCGATAACGGGCTGCAGATCGTCGCCCATGTCGAGTTCGAAGTGGCCGGCAGCCCCGGCAACGAGATCGACGAGCAGACTCTGACCCTGCGCAACGGGTTCGGCCAGGTCATCCTGGGCAACGAAGACCCCGTATCGTCGCTGATGGTCACCGGCTATGCGACACCGTTCGTCACCTCGGCTGGCGGCTCGCTGACCTATGACGTCACCCCGTGGGTCCCGCTGCCCACGCAGCGCGGCACGGGTGCGTTCGGTGCGGCGACCACCGGCGCGCTGCTCGACTCCAAGCTGGAGTCGTTCGACAACGACGCGAGCAAGATCACCTACGTCTCGCCGCGCATCGGCGGGCTGCAGGTCGGCTTCTCGTACGTGCCCGACAGCAGCCAGCAGCTCCAGACCGGCGGTGCGCTCCTGCGCAACCTGCCGAATGCGGCGCCGCTCGTCGGCGGCTGGACCAACGGGTATGCGGTCGCGACGAACTACACCTTCGCGATCGATGCCTTCAAGGTCGGCCTCGCCGCCGGCTACGAGCACGCCCAAGGTTCGGGCAATCCGAACGCCGGCACCTCGCCCGACAATCCCTGGCAGGCGGGTGGCGGTGCGCGGGTCGACTACGGGCCGTTACGTGCGATCGTCGGCTACAAGCGCGTGTCCGGCGTGATCGCCGGCAGCATCGGCGGCGTCGCGGGCAACGCGGCCGGCACGACCTTCGACTCGCAGCCCGGCCCGAACGCCACGCACTCGCAGAATGGCCACATGTGGATGGCCGGCGGGATGTACACCTTCGGCCCCAACGCGGTCAGCCTCGACTGGCAGCGCGGACAGGAGGACGGCATCATCGGCTCGCCCAGCGCGGAGAAGCTGACGATCGTCAATGCGGCGTACGCCCGTCACCTCGCCCCGGGCATCCGGGCGGCGGCGAACCTGTTCTACGCCGACTACACCGGCCAGCCCGGCGCCACTGCGGCGACCGAAATCCCGGGCAATCGCGGCTGGGGTATCGCCACCTCGTTCCGTCTCGACTTCTAGTCGCGGCAGAAGCGAACAGACCAGGGGGCGGCTTCGGCCGCCCCCTTCGTTTCGGGAGGGCGGCTTCGGCCGCCCTTTTCGTTTGGGTAATTCAGTCGCGCCGGCGCATCCCGGCGGCCAGCCGGATCACCCGCAGCGTCTCCGACCACAGCACGTAGCGCTCGATCTCGACGATCGGCGACCACATCACGTCGGCCACGTCGTCGGCCGCGACCGCCTCGCCCGCACGCCACTCGGCGGCGACGTCGACCAGGGTGTAGTGCATGCGGACCCGCCCGTCGGGGTCGCGGCTGATGGCGTCGATCACGTCGACCAGCGCAAAGATTTCGGCATCGACACCGGTCTCCTCGGCGAGCTCGCGCCGGCCCGCCTCGAACACGGTTTCACCCGTCTCCTGCGCGCCACCCGGGATCGACCAGCCGTCGCGCCGCGGCTCCTTGCCCCGCTTGCAGAGCAGCACCTCCTCGCCGCGGAACACCACGACGCCCACCCCGACATAGGGGCGGCTGGGATAGGTGCGGTCCTCGGGCACCGCCATCTCAGCCCTCCGCCACGTCGAGCCGGCCTGCGCCGCGCCGCGGCCAGACCAGCCACAGCGCCGCCGCCGCCGTCAGGGTCAGCGTCGCCAGCAAGCCCGCCTGGTGCGCCGCCGGCACGTAGCCGCCGCCCGTCGCGACCGGGAAGGCGCCGACGATCTCGCCGACGCCCCACTGCACGATGAAGGCCATGACGAAGGAGAGCATGTTCTGGGCCGAGTTGATGCGTCCGGCGAGGCTCACGGGAAAATACCGGCCGTAGAGCGCATAGACCAGGATGCCGGTCGAGCCGAACGCGCCGAACGCGAAGCAGAGAGGCAGGGCGACCGCGGTCGCGCCGGCGGCGAACAGGCTTTCGACCGCCAGCGTGCCGAAGATGGCGCAGATCACCCCGGCGACCAGCGGCACGCCGCGCCGCACCGCCCAGCCGGCGAGCGCGCCAGAGCCGAACACGCCGGCGAGGAAGCCGACATTGAACAGGAACAGCGCGTTCGCCACCTCGTGCGAATCGAACCCCGCCACGTCGCGGAGCCACGGCGCCACCCACAGCGTCTGGTAGGCCATGGTCGCGGCGGTGTTGACCGAGGCCGCGATCGACAGCCGCCAGAAGATCGCGCTGCCGAACACGCGACCGAGCCCGGCGATCTGGGACTTCAGCGTGTCGGGCGGCCGCCCCCCCTCCTCCTCCGGCGCGTCCGGCACGGCGAAGAAGATCAGCGCGGCGGCGGCGAGCGTCAGCGCCGCGAGCAGCCAGAACACGCCGCGCCAGCCGACGACCGGCATGAGCAGCTCGACGGGGATCGTCGCGGACAGCGCGCCGAGCCCGCCGAACGCCGTCGCGCAGCCGTTCATCAGCGGCAGCCGGTCCTTCGGCCACCACATCACGTTCGCCTTGAAGCAGGCCATCAGGCAGGTCGAGACGCCGAGCCCGATCAGCCCGCGCGCGACGGTGAGCGTGGCGAGGCTGTCGCCGAGCGCGAAGAGGCCGGCGCCCGTCGCGGCGAACAGCAGCAGCACCGACTGCACGCGCCTCGGCCCGTAGCGGTCGAGCATCAGCCCGAGCGGCACCTGGCAGATCGCGAACACGAAAAAATAGACGCTGGTGAGCAGTCCGAGCTGCGCCGCGCCGAGCCCGATGTCGGTCACGAGGCGCGGCGAGATGACCGCGTTCACCGCGCGGAACAGATAAGACATGTAGTAGCCGAGCGCGAACGGCAGCAGCACGGTGAACA
Organism: uncultured Alphaproteobacteria bacterium; assembly: GCA_963775315.1. Classification (GTDB taxonomy): domain Bacteria; phylum Pseudomonadota; class Alphaproteobacteria; order MPNO01; family DASWLB01; genus CAWGHZ01. The sequence goes on from CAVZIN010000009.1 coordinate 412,426, forward strand.
CCACCGCGAGCTGGCCCGGTGCGCCGGCCGCCTGCGCCTTCGATCCCGTCATGTACGATCCACTCCCGCGCCGAGCGTAGCGACTTCGCGGCCGGTGCCGCAAGCATGCGCGGCGGCTTGACGCCCCGCCGCCCGCTCCCTACCGTCGCGGCCGGAGGCGCATGTGACACCCATTCGATCCCTCGCCGGCGACCTCGCCGCCGGCCGCACGAGTTCCACCCGGCTGGTCGAGGATGCGCTCGTCCGCATCGCCGACCCGGACGGCGAGGGGCGGCGCACTTTCCTCAAGGTCCACGACGTCCAGGCGCGCGCGGCGGCCGCGGCCAGCAATTCGCTGCGCAAGGCGGGGATCGTGCCGTCGCCGCTCGCCGGGCTTCCCGTCTCGGTGAAGGATCTGTTCGACCTGGCCGGCGAGGTGACGACCGCCGCCTCGAAGGCGACGGCCGGCGATCCGCCCGCCACCGCCGACGCGCCGGCCATCGCACGATTGCGCAGCGCCGGCGCCGTGGTCGTCGGGCGCACCAACATGACCGAGTTCGCCTATTCCGGCCTCGGGCTCAACAGCCATTTCGGCACGCCGCGGAACCCCTGGGACCGCGCCACCGGGCGCATTCCCGGCGGGTCGTCGTCCGGCGCGGCGGTTTCGGTCGCCGACGGCATGGCCGCCTTCGCCATCGGCAGCGACACCGGCGGCTCGGTCCGCATCCCGGCCGCCCTCTGCGGCGTCACCGGCTTCAAGCCGACCGCGCGGCGCGTTCCGCGCGACGGCGCGTTTCCGCTGTCCTACAGCCTCGATTCGATCGGCCCGCTCGCCCCCACCGTCGCGTGCTGCGCGCTGGTCGACGCGGTGATGGCGGGCGCGCCGCCCGTCGTGCCCGAACCGCTGCCGCTGGCCGGGCTGCGCTTCTGCGTGCCGAAGACCTTCGTGCTCGACGAACTCGACGACGCGGTCGGGCGCGCGTTCGAGCGCGCGCTGGCAACCCTGTCGGCGGCCGGCGCCCGCATTGCCGAGATCGCCTTCCCCGAGATCGCCCGCATCCCCGACGAGACGCCGCACGGCGGCGTGCTGGCGGCCGAGGCGCACGCCATCCATCGGCGGCGCGTCGAGGCGCACGGCAGGGGTTACGACCCGCGCGTCCGCGTCCGCATCGGCCGCGGCGCCAACCTCGACGCCGCCGACTATGTCGAGCTGTCGCGCACCCGCGCCCGCACCATCGCCGACGCCGCCGCGCGAAGCGCCGCCTACGACGCGATTCTGATGCCGACCGTCGCCACCGTCGCCCCGGCCATCGCGCCGCTCGATGCCGACGAGGCGCTCTACGGTACGACGAACTTCCTGATGCTGCGCAACACCTCGGTCGGCAACTATCTCGACCGCTGCGCGCTCTCCATCCCCTGCCATGCGCCGGGCGAGGCGCCGGTCGGGCTGATGGCGATGGGCGAGACGATGGGCGATGCGCGCCTGATCGCGGTCGGGCTCGCCATCGAGGCCGCGCTGGCCGGCCGATAGGCCTCAGCCTTTGCCGATGACCATCGAGTAGCGGTTGTCGGCGGCGCGGCACGGCGCCTCGGGCAGGCGCTGCTCGCGCCGCACCTGGTTGGTGCCGGCGACGATCGAGACCATCTTGTAGAAGGCGTGGCGACGGCTCATCCCCTCGCGCCCCATGCCGCAGTCGGACGCGAGCACCAGCCGTTCGGCGCCGATATGCTTCAGCCCGTCGCGCACCTGGGCGGCCACCTGGTCGGGCGTCTCGACCTGCAGCGTGTGGTGGTCGATCACGCCGATCGCGACTTTCTTGTCGTCGGAGATGCCCTTGCCGATCTCGGGCAGGTCGATGCCGCCCGACGAGCAGGATTCGAAGGTGATGACGTCGGCGTCCACCCGGTCGAGCGCCGGGATGGCGGGGACGTAGCTCTGCACCGTCGCGAACAGGCGCTGCTGCGCCGGGTTGCCCCAGCAGGTATGGCACCACACCTCGGTCTTGGCGCGGAGCCCGCGCACGGTGACGTTGAACACCTCGACGATGAAGTCTGGCGTCAGCACGTTGTCGCTGATCCCCTTCGCGGCCAGAAGGTGGATCTGCGGCTCCTCGATCTGGATGGCCGGGCAGCCGGCGTCGGCGAGGTCGGTGAGCTCGGCGTTCAACGCCTCGGCGATGGCGAGGATCGCGCTGCGCAAATCCTTGTAGTGATAGTCGCGGACGCCCATGCCGAGCAGCTCGGCGGTGACGGTGCCGAACTTGACCGGCTTCGAGGTCTGGCGCTGCGCCGCCTTCCAGATATCGGTGTATTGCAGCGTGCCACGCCCGACGGGCCCCGTCAGGTCGGGCATCATCCGCGTTTCGAGCACGTCGTGCATGATGTGTCCGCGCGGGGTGACGAAGCCGGCGCGCCCGCCCTCGATCCGATAGGGCTGCGAAGTGCCGAACCCCTCCATGTGACCGGGCGCGTAGGAGAACCAGCTATGCCCGCCGACATCGGCATCGAAATGGGCGTCGCCGTCGGTCGCGATGTCGAGCCCGGCCGCCTCCTGCTCGGAAAGATAGACGGCGACCGTGTCGAGATACTGCTCGCGGAAGGTCAGCTCGACCATCGCGTCGCGGAAGCTGCGCTTGCCGAGATTCTCGGTGTACCAGGACGGCCGCGGCAGCGAGCCGATGATGGTCGTGGGAAGCTTGATCCCGTCGGTCGCGCGGAACATGGCGGTCCTCCCTCTTCCGCTGGCCGGCCGATCCTGGGCGAACCGGCCAAGGGGCGCAAGGCTCCGGTTCGCTCCCTACCCCTGCGACAGCAGGAAGGAGCGCACCGGCGCGTTGTAGGCGGCAGGATCGGCGGCGGTGACGAAATGCCCGCCGCCGTCGAGCCGGACCAGCCGCGCGCGTGGAATGGCCGCCGCGATCTCCTCGGACAGATGCAGCGGCACGACCATGTCGTCGCGGGCGCAGATCACCATGGTGGGGGTGGTGATGGCACCGAGCTGGCCACGCCGGTTGAAGGCGACGATGGCGTCGATGCGCGCGAGCGCGATGGCAAGGTCGGGCGGGCTGGCGAGCGTCGCGGCCTCGGCGCGGGAGAGATCGCCGTCATGGTCGCGGATCCAGGCGGGTGGCCACAGGAAGGCGTTCGAGACGCGCAGATAGCTGGCGAGGCCGAGCCGTTCCAGTGCCTCTTTGCGAACCTCGAAGCAGCGCCGGAAGAACGGGTCCGACCCTGCCCAGGTCGCGGACAGCACCAGGCTCGCCAGCCGATCCGGATGGTCGAGCGCGATCACCTGGCCAATCGCCCCGCCGGTCGAATGGCCAACCAGATGCGCCTTCTCGATGCCGAACGCATCCATCAGCCGCAGCGTGTCGTCGGCCATGCCCTCGACGGTGTACTCGCCGGGCGTGCGGGTCGACCGTCCGCAGCCGCGATGGTCGTGGATGATGCAGCGGAACCGGTCGGAAAATCCCGCCACCTGGGGCGCCCAGAAGCTGCCGATCCCGCCGAGGCCAGGCACCAGCAGCAATGGCGGCCCCTCGCCCTCCGCCTCGTAGTAGATTTCCGCGTCGCCGATATTCGCCGTGGGCATGGTCAGCTCGCCTTCGTGTTCTGCATACCGAGGCACCGCTCGATCTCGACCACGTCGTTCGGCCGGGCGAACGGCTCGGGCGCGGGCTCGCCCGGCGTGCGGGCGCGGCCGATGGCGGCGAAGAAATCCTCCAGCCCCGCCGGCGCGATCAGCCACATCATCACCAGCGGGTCCGGCCCGTCATTGACGATCTCGTGCAGCGCGTTCCGCCCGAGGAAGCACATCGTGCCCGGCGTCAGCGGATGCGACTCGCCGTCGATCTCGATATGACCGGTGCCCTTGAAGCAGACCTGCAGCTCGACCTGGGCATCGTGCGAATGGGCGCGCACCCGCCCGCCCGGCGCCACCGTCTGGAACCCGGTCGAATAGCCGTCATGGCCCGTGTCGGAGGGGGTCAGCATCACCTCGGCATAGCCGCTCGCCGGCACCGGCTGCCACCAGGACCGCCCCTCGTCCGGCTGGCGCACCACGAAGCGGCGGCCGGTCGTCGTTCCGTCCATCTCGCTCTCCAATTCCATCCGGCCCCAATCTAGTACGGATCGAGGCGGCAAACGACCCGGCGCTATGCCTTCACCCCGGCGCCGGCGGCGGGCGCCGCGCCGGGGTCGAGCGGCCAGCGCGGCCGCGGGGCGAAATCGAGCCCGTCGGCAATGCCGAGCCGGCGGCGTTCGAGCCCGGCCCAGGCGATCATCGCGCCGTTGTCGGTGCAGAGAGGCTGCGGCGGCGCGACGAAATCGAGCCCGGCCTCGGCGGCGAGGCCCGCGAGCCCGGCGCGCAGGGCGCGATTCGCGGCGACGCCGCCCGCGACCACCAGCGTCCGCCCGCCAGGATGCGCCGCGCGGAACGCCGCCACCGCGTTCCGCGTTCGATCCAGCATGACCTCCGTGATCGCCGCCTGCACCCCGGCCGCCAGGTCGGCGACGTCCCGTGCCGCAAGCGCGCCGGGCGGCAGGGCGGCGACCGCGTGACGCACCGCTGTCTTGAGGCCGGAGAAGGAGAAGTCGCACCCCGCCCTGCCCTTCAGCGGCCGCGGCAGGGGAAAGCGCGCGGCGTCGCCGGCCGCGGCCAGCCGCTCGATCTCCGGCCCGCCGGGATAGTCGAGCCCCAGCATCTTGGCCGCCTTGTCGAACGCCTCGCCGACCGCGTCGTCAAGCGTGGTGCCGAGCCGGCGGTAGCGCCCCACCCCCTCGGCGATCAGAAGCTGGCAATGGCCGCCCGTCGCCAGCAGCACGAGATAGGGAAACGCGATCCCGTCGGTCAGCCTCGCCGTGAGCGCGTGCCCCTCCAGGTGGTTGACGGCGACGAAGGGCAGGCCGCGCGCCGCGGCGATGGCCTTGGCGGTCATCACGCCCACGATCACCCCGCCGATCAGCCCGGGCCCACCGGTCGCGGCCACCGCGTCCAGCGCGTCGAACCCGATGCCGGCGTCCGCCATCGCCCGGGCGACGATGGAATCGAGCGCGTCGAGATGGGCGCGGGCCGCGATCTCGGGCACGATCCCGCCGAACGGCCGGTGGTCGGCGAGCTGGCTCAGCACGACGTCGGCGCGGATGCGGCGGGTGTCGTCCACCACGGCCGCCGCCGTCTCGTCGCAGCTCGTTTCGATCCCCAGGACCAGCATGGCGGCCGTTATACCCCAAACGGCTTTGCCGCGACCCGCGAGTGCGCTAGAGGTGGGACATGGTGGCCCCGATCAGGATAGGCACGCGCGGCAGCCCGCTGGCGCTCGTCCAGGCGAATGCGCTGCGCGACGCGCTGGCCGCGGCCGACCCGGCCCTGGCCGGGGACGGCGCCATCGCGCTCGTCCCCATCCGCACCTCGGGCGACCGGACCAAGGGCTCGCTGGCGGCGGCCGGCGGCAAGGGGCTGTTCGTCAAGGAGCTGGACGAGGCGGTGCTCGACGGGCGGGTCGATCTCGCCGTCCATTCGCTGAAGGACGTGCCGGCCGAGCGGCCCGAGGGGCTGGCGCTCGCCGGCGTGCTGCCGCGCGAGGACCCGCGCGACGCGCTGATCGCCCGCGGTGCAAACTCGATCGCCACCCTGCCGCGAGGCGCAACGGTCGGCACCTCGTCGCCGCGGCGGCGCGCCCTGCTGCTGAACGCCCGGCCGGACCTCCGCATGATCGAGTTCCGCGGCAATGTCGAGACCCGGCTCGCCAAGCTCGCGGCGGGCGAGGCCGACGCCACCATCCTGGCGCTCGCCGGGCTCCGGCGCATCGGGCGGACCGAGGCGGTCACCCGCGTGCTCGAGCCGGACGAGCTGCTGCCCGCCGCGTGCCAGGGCGCCATCGGCGTCGAGTGCCGGGCGGACGACGAGGCGCGGCGCGCGCTTCTCGCCCGGATCAGCCACGCCGAGACGATGACGCGCGTCACCGCCGAACGCGCGGCGCTCGCCATCCTCGGCGGCACCTGCACGACGCCGGTCGCGGTCCTCGCCACGCTCGACGGCGGCACGCTCTCGGTGCGCGGCCAGATCGCCATGCCGGACGGCACCGGCTTCGTCGAGTCGCGCGCGAACGGCGCGGCGGACGAGGCGGAGCGGCTGGGCGCCATGGTGGGGGCCGCGCTCCGCCGTCGCGCGCCCTCCGGGTTCTTCGGATAGTGGCGCGGGCCCTCGTCACCCGCCCGGCCGAGGATTCGGCCGCGCTCGCCGAGGCGCTGCGCGCCCGCGGCTTGGAGCCCCTGCTCGATCCGATGCTCCGCGTCGAACCGACGGAGGGCGAAATGCCCTCTCTCGACGGGGTGCAGGCGGTCCTCTTCACCAGCAGCAACGGCGTCCGTGCCTTCGCCCAGCGAAGCGAGCGGCGCGACGTTCCGGTCTACGCCGTCGGCGACACCACCGCCAACGCCGCACGCCAGGCGGGCTTCACCGACGTGACGTCGGCCGGCGGCGATTCGGCCGCCCTCGCCCGGCTTGTCGGCGAAAGATTGACGCCGTCCGACGGCGCGCTGCTCCACGCGCGCGGGGCGGACGCGGCCGGCGATCTCGCCGGCGCGCTCGGCGCCGCCGGGTTCGAGGTACGCGCGGCCGAGCTCTATCGCGCCCGGCCGGCGGAGCGCCTGTCCGACGAGACGCGCCGCGCCCTGGCCGAGGGCACGCTCGATGCCGCGCTGTTCTATTCGCCGCGCACCGCCGAGACGTTTGTCGCGCTAGCCCGCGCGGCCGGGCTTGCCGAGGCGGTGGCGCCGGTCACCGCCGTCGCCCTGTCCCAGCCGGTGGCCGACGCGCTCGGCGCGCTCACGTGGCGCGACGTGGCGGTGGCCGACCGCCCGACGCAGGACGCGCTGCTCGCCGCGCTCGATACGCATCTCCCCGCCTCAGCGGAGCCGCCCATGGCCGACGACCCGCCCGAAGACACGCCGCCGCCTCCCCCAACCCCGCCCGCGTCGCCGCCCCCGGCATCGCGCGCGCCCATGGCGATCGCGGTCGCCGCCGCGATCATCGCGCTGGTGGCCGCCATCGGTGCGACCTACCCGCTATGGGGTACCGCCGTCGGGCTCGGCACCGGCAGCCAGTCGCAGCGGATGGACCAGGTCCAATCGGACTTCACCTCGCTGAAATCCCAGCTCGCGGCGCAGATGACGAACCTCGCCAAGCGCCAGGCCGAGATCGGCCAGCGCGCCGACGCCAACGCCAAGGCGCTCGACGACGCGCAGAAGAAGCTCGCCGCGCTCGACGACCGGGTCGCCAAGCTTGCCCAGAGCGCAGGCGCCGCCGCCGATCTCGGCCAGCGGCTCGACGCCCTCGCCAAGAAGATCGACGCGCTCGCCGGCGAAAGCGAGGTCGCGAACCTCGCCCAATCGGTGAAGGCGCTGGAGCCGCGCATCGCCGCGCTGGAGAAGGCGGAGAAGGCGAACGCGCGCGAAGGCGCCGGGCTCGTGGTCGCGGCCGCCGCGCTCGCCGAATCGGTGCGCACCGGCCAGCCCTACGGCACGCCGCTCGCCACCATCTCGGCGCTGGCGAAGAACGACCCGGACATCGAGCACCAGGTGGCGACCCTGCTGCCGCACGCGCGGGAGGGCGTTCCGACCCAAGCCGCGCTCGCCGCGCGCTTCCCCGAAATCGCCGACGCGGTGACGCGCGCTGCCATCGCGCCGCCGGGATCGAGTTGGATCCAGCGGCTGGTCGCGCGGCTCTCCTCGCTTGTCACCATCCGGCGCACCGGGGCGGACGCGAAGGGCGACAAGCCGTCGGCCATCGTCGCCCGCGCCGAGGCGGACCTGAAGGCCGGCGACCTTTCCGGCGCCGCCGACGAGGTGAAAAAGCTGCAAGGCGCGCCGGCGCAGGCGGCATCGGGCTGGCTCGACGAGGCCGAGGCGCGGCTCGACGCGCTGGGCGCGGCCAAGGCCATCTCCGACCTCGCCATGAAGACCTACCTGCATCCGGACGGGGAGGCGGCGGCGCCGAGCCCCGCACCACAGCCTGTGCCGAACCCCGCGCCGCAGCCTGCGCCGAACCCCGCGCCGAGCCCCGCGCCGCAACCGGCCCCGCAACCCCAGAATCAGGCGCAGCCGGCGCAATGATCCGGACACTGGTCATCGTCGCGATCTTCGCCGCGCTCGCGGCCGGCGGCGCGTGGCTCGCCGACCGGCCGGGCAGCGTCACGCTGGAATGGCAGGGCTGGCGGGTCGACACGACCGTCGCGTTCCTGGTGTTCGCGCTCGCGGTCCTCTCCGTGGTGCTGGCGGGGCTGTTCGACCTGTTCGCCTCGATCGGCGGGGCGCCGGGACGCTTCGCCGCCTCGCGCCGGGCGCGGCGGCGCGACCGCGGCTATCGCGCGCTGACCCAGGGGATGGTGGCGGTGGCGGCGGGCGATGCCGCCGAGGCCCGGCGCCAGTCGAAGCGCGCCGACGCCCTGCTCGCCGACCCGCCGCTGACCATGCTGCTGGCCGCCCAGGCGGCCCAGCTCGGCGGCGACGAGGCGGCGGCACGGCGCTACTTCACGGCGATGCTGGAGCGGCCGGAGACCGCGTTCCTCGGGGTGCGCGGCCTCCTGATGCAGGCCGAGCGCGCCGGCGACCGCGCCGAGATGCGCCGGCTGATCGAGCGCGCGCACGAGATGCGGCCGGCGACGCCCTGGGTCATCACGTCCCTGCTCGACGATCAGGCCCGGTCCGGCCATTGGCACGAGGCGGAAGAGACGCTGGCCCGCGCGATGAAGGCCCGCGCCCTCGACCGCGACGAGGCGCGCCGCAAGCAGGTGGCGATCGACCTCGCCCTCGCCGCCGCCGAGCGCGACTCCGGCCGCCTCGCCGAGGCCCGCGCGCACGCCCGAAAGGCGCAGCGCGCCGATCCCGATTCCGTCCCGGCCGCCATCGCCCGGGCGAAGCTGGAGCTGGAGGCCGGACATGCCCGCACGGCTCGCAAGCTGGTCGAGGCGGCATGGCCGCGCACGCCCCACCCGGCGCTGGTCCGCGTCTTCCGCGAGGCGCGCGACGGCGACGCGGGCGAGCAGTACCAGCGGGTCGAGTCCCTGACCCAGCCGAACGCGCGCCACCCGGAAAGCCGCCTCGCCCGCGCCGAGGCCGCGCTCGACGCCAGGCTGTGGGCCATCGCGGCGCGCGAGCTCGCGGCGCTGGATGGAGAGGGGCAGCCTGATGCGCGGGTCTGCCGGCTGCACGCCCGCCTCGCCGCCGAGGATTCCGGCGACAGCGCGGCCGAGCGCGACTGGCTGGTGCGCGCCGCCGCGGCCCCGCCGGGCCCGGCCTGGCTCTGCGCCCAGTGCGGCGCCGAAGCGCCCGAATGGTCGGCCCTGTGCCCCGCCTGCGGCGCCTTCGCCACCATCGGATGGGCGGTGCCCGAGCGCGCCCCCGCCGCCCTGCCGGACCGCGGGGCGCGGGCGGCGCTGCCCACGGCCGGCGACGGCACCGGCGCGGATGCAGGCGAAGCCGCGCCTCGGCCCGCCCCCACCGACGAGACCGGCCCGCCCGAGATTGACGCTCCCGCGCGCGGGGCGTAACTTCCGCCCCCTGCGCCAAGCCGCCTTAGCTCAGTTGGTAGAGCATCGCATTCGTAATGCGAGGGTCGCAGGTTCGAGTCCTGCAGGCGGCACCATCTTCCGGCGCCTCATTCCCGCACCCCCGACGTCATGACGCCAGCGCGAAGCGGCGGCGACCCAGCCAGAACATCCCCGCAAGCGCCGGGACGAGCAGGCCGAGCGCCCCCGGCTCCGACGCCACCAGCACGTCGAGCCGGTTGATGGCGAGCGCGCCGGAGGCCGGCATCAGCGGCGGCCCCTGGACGATCGAGAAGGTCGCGTAGCCGATATTCGCGGCGTCCGACAGGATGCCGACGAACGGCGCCGAGTTGTCCTCCGCCATGGTCGCGATGCCCGCGAAATTCGCGGTGTAAAGCAGCGCGTCCGAAACCGAGTACAGGTCGATGAAGCCGGTGTACGGGCCGGTCTGGAAATGCGCGTCGATCTGCGTGCCGAAGCCGCGGACCGGCACGCCGAACCGCACGATGAAGCTGTCGCTCTCGCTGTTCGCGTCGGTCAGCAGGCGATCGCCCGGCGCGAACGTGCCGGTGAAGCTGGCGCCCTCGTCGGCGCGGTTGAGCAAGCCCTGCGACGAGCCGACGCCGATCGTCAGCCCATCCACCGTCCGCTGGTCGGGCGTCACGATCTGGGTGCCGTCGGGACCGAACACGCCCCAGTCGACCGGGACATACGGTCCCAGCGCATCGAACGCGGCACGCGAGTTGTACTGGATGAAGGCGGCATGGCCGGGCACTGGCAAAAGCACGGCGGCCATGACTGCTGCGACGCCGGTCATGACGGATGCAAAGCGGTACAGGTTCGTCGGGCGCATGGCTTCCCCCCGCTTGGATGCAGAGGGAAGAGTGCCGAGCGGCGGGGCCGCCGGGCTGTGAATTTCCTGTGGTCGTGGCGACGTGGCGCCGCGCTGACGCGGGCCGGCCGCCGCGCTATGATGGCGCGCGCGACGGAGGGGGCCATGCCAAGCAAGCCAACCGCGAAAAGGCCGGGCACGAAGACGCCGGCCGCGAAGACACGCACACCGACGCGAAAGACGAAGCCGCCGATGCGGTTCGCCATCGCCAAGGCGCGCGACGGCGAATTTGCGGGCGGGGGGCTGCGGCCGGTGTTCGAGTACCGCGACCTCGGCGTCCGCGACGCGACGGGCGGGCGCTTCGGCGCGCACGTGATCCGCGCCCGCCGCCGGCTCGGCACGCCGATGGGCCGCCACCGCCATCGGCTCGACTTCCAGCTCGTCTACATCCTGAAGGGCTGGGCGAAGTTCCTCTACGAGGGCGAGGGCGAGTTCGTCGTCCGCCGCGGCGACTGCGTGCACCAGCCGCCCGGCATCGTGCACGATCTGATCGACTATTCCGCCGACCTCGAGATGCTCGAGATCACTGCGCCCGGCGCGTTCGCGACCGAGGCGAGCCCGCCGACGCCGCCCGCCTTGCGCCGGCGCGCCGCGCGGACCGACCGCAACAGGGGGACCTGATGGCCAAGATGCCGAAGAAGTTCAAGAAGTACGTCGACAAGTACTACGTGCCGTCGTTCGGCGAATTTCCGCTGTTCCCGAACCAGCGCATGTCGCTGGGCATCGAGCACGCGCCCGACTTCACCGAGGCGCTGGAGGAGTTCCGCGCGAAGGCGCTGTACGACGGCGCGCTGGACGACAAGACCAGGCAGCTCATGGCGCTGTCACACCTCGCCGCCCGCGCCTCGGCGGGCTCGTACTGGCACGCCAAGGCCGCGCGGCACTACGGCGCGAGCTGGGCGGAGCTGCACAAGGCGGTCGAGATCGCCGCCTTGTTCAACGGGTTCTCGGCGATCAACGAGGGCGGCCAGGCGCTGGTGCGCCTCTGGCGCGAAGAGCAGGAAGCCGGTGGCAAGAAGGTGAAGGCGCCGAAGGGACGCAACTGAGGTCGGCGGGCAATGGTGGTCGCGCGGACGGGTGTCGCGCGCCCGTCGGCTACGCCACCGCCCGCTTCGCCATCGCCGCCTTGAGCATCTCGGCCGCTTTCGCGTAGCCGCCCGCCGCGCCGTCGACGAAGTGCATGTGGTCCTTGGCAAACGGGTCGGGCACGAAGCAGGTCATCAGCGCCGCCTGCTGGCGGTGCAGCCCGTAATCGGCGAGCCCCTCCGCCTCGGCCCGCTCCAGCGCGACCTCGAGCCGCGCCACCAGGTCGGGCGTGCATTCGACCGTCAGCTTCAACCCGTCGTCGTACTTTCGGAAGTCGGTGTTGGCCGCCAGCTCGCGCAGGTAGACCCTGGGATCGAAGCCCGGCAGGCGGAGCCCCAGCGCGTGCAGCAGGTTGAGCATCGTGTGCTGGGCGAGGATGAAGGCGCCCCACGCCACGCTCGGTCGGCGCCCGCGCGTGGTGCGCACCTCGAGCCCCAGGTTCTGCGGCGGCCAGGCGAAGGGCGGGCCGGCAGCCGGCATCGGGCTGCCGCCGCGCTCGGCGACGGCAAGAATGTCGAGCAGGCGGCGGACCAGCGTCGCGAAGGCCGCGGGCGGCGCGCCGTCGCACGGGCGGACGAGCAGCGACACGACCTCGCCCCGTCCCGACTCGATGGGGCGGAAGCGGCAGGATAGGCCGGTGAGGTCGGGCCGCGCGCCCGGCTCGGCCGGCGCCACGGCGTAGCGCCCGGCCTTCATCTGCGCCTCGGCCCAGGCCATGCCGCCGCCGGCGAACATGGCGTAGGCGAGCTCGGGCGCCACGCGGAAGCGCGCCACCGCGACGTCGGGCCCGGCCGCGCGGACCACGGCGACCGGCACCATGGCGGCGCGGAGCGTGAGCCCCACCTCCTCGTCCGCCCAGACCCGTGCGGCGGCGAGGGCCCGCGCCGCCGGCTCGTGCCACGCGTCGGGCACGGCGAAGGCCGCGCCGTCGCCGCCGAACACGAAGGGGAAAGGCTTGCGGCCGAGGGCGTTGGTGACGCCGGCGATCACGCTGGCGCCGACCACGTTCACCGCCTTGTAGCGTCCCTCGGCGATGGCGGCGGTCGAGTTCACCACGTCGGCGGTGCCGATCCACCAGCCCGGCGGCAGCGGGCGGAAGCGGGACGCATCGGCCACCTCCTCGAACCGGTCGAACGGTGCGATGGAGGGGTAGAAGCTTTCGTCGGAGGTGGGCGCCATGGCCCCGCCTTTCAGCGCGCGGTGGCGCCGTTCCTGCGGATCAGCGTGCCGACGCCATGCTCGGTGAAGATCTCGAGAAGAATCGCGTGCGGCACCCGCCCGTCGAGGATCACCGCGGCCTCGACGCCCGCATCGACCGCGGCGAGGCAGGTCTCGACCTTCGGGATCATGCCGCCCGAGATCGTGCCGTCGGCGATCAGCCGGCGCGCATCGGCCGCCGTCATTTCGGGGATCACCCGGCCGGCGCCATCCTTCACCCCCTTCACGTCGGTCAGCATCAGAAGCCGGCGCGCGGAAAGGGCCGCAGCCACCGCGCCCGCCGCCGTATCGGCGTTGATGTTGTAGGTGGTGCCGTCCGCGCCGAGCCCGATCGGCGCGATCACCGGGATCACGTCGGTGCCCCGGAACGCCTCGATCACATGCGGGTTGATGCGGGTCGGCTCGCCGACGAAGCCGAGGTCGAGCACGCTCTCGATGTTGGAGTCCGGATCGCGCCGCGTGCGGGTCAGCTTCTCCGCCTCGATCAGCCCGCCATCCTTGCCGGACAGCCCCACCGCCGAGCCGCCGGCCGCGTTGATCGCCGTGACGAGCTGCTTGTTGATCGAGCCCGACAGCACCATCTCGACGATCTCGACGGTGGCCTGGTCCGTGACGCGCAGCCCGTCGATGAAGGACGACTTGATCTTCAGCCGCTCGAGCATCTGGCCGATCTGCGGCCCGCCGCCATGCACCACGACCGGGTGGATGCCGACCTGGCGCAGCAGCACCACGTCGCGGGCGAAGCCGCGGGCGAGCTCCTCCTCGCCCATCGCGTGGCCGCCGTACTTCACGACGAAGGTCGAGCCGGCGTAGCGCCGCATGTAGGGCAGCGCCTCGGACAGCGTCTGCGCCTTCTGCATGAACTCGGCGGGGATGTCGGCGCCCGGCTCGGCGGCTGTCTTGGGGTTCGTGACCATGGCGGGACTTTAGCCGATCGGTCCGACTCGGGAAACCGGCGACGGTCGGGCGACATGTCGCCTCAAGGTCGCCCGAATGTAACCCGTGTCGCCTCGCAAGCGGTTGGTGCGAAAGGGATGTCGCCTGAAGGAAGGCGAAAACCCAAGTGCGCACCAGAACCATCCTCGCCTAATTTTCACTTAAGTCGAGGTGTCGCCGGTGCCCTCATCCCGGAATTCTCTGTCTCGAAGAATGCCAAGGAAGCGCTTTTTGGGCTCGGTCAAGCGTTCAAGCGCCTGAGCACCAAACAACCCGGCGAACATCCGGCTCATCACCTGTTCACGTTTCGCCAAAGCATGTTGCTCGAACACAGCCTGGTTCGCGGCCAAGCTGTAAGCTCTAATATATCCGGTAACCGTGTTTTCCAAAGATGAAGTTGCACGCGCGAGCGTACGATATTTCATCAAACAATATTCAAGATCGCAAAATCTTCCGAGTTTTTCATCAAGTGAGAGACAGGCCGTTCTCGGGATAGTTAAATTGTACCTTCTGGTGCCAGATTTCTGCAATTCATAACCAAGGAATCCGGCCGCCTCATCGGGTGAAAAAATTTGAGTCTTTGATCCAGGCCCAATGTCCGGGATTATGTGCTCCAGCTCGGCCAATGTCTCCCGTGCTAGATCATATGCATTGTCACATTCCTGCCTATTGTTACAAAATACCACAAAATCGTCGGCGTACCTTACAAGTGAGACTTTCTTGGCCTCAAAACGTCGGTCAAAGCGTTTGAGCACAAAGTTCGACAGAAGTGGCGCGATTGGCATTCCCTGCCTCAGCCCCACGCCATGCCTGATGCCCGCGCGGGAAATCGCCCTTTGGGTATCGGGGTCGGCTTGGCCGATCTCAAGATTTATAGCTGAGATCAGGAGTGGAAGTATGCTGGACCCTCGCATCTTCCTTGCGAGATTCTCAACCAGAAAATTCCGATTTATACGATCAAAGAAAGACGATATATCCGATTTAAAGACCCAGGGCTTTGAGTTCCTTAAATTTCTTGCCCTTGCAACCGCCTTCTTAACGCCCCTCTTTTCGATAAATCCATAGGATACGGAATTTAAAGCGCCTAATTTATCTCCGTCGTTTAGGTAGTTACACAAAAGACGCTGAACCAATCTGTCTTCAACGGTGGGGATGCAGATGATCCGGAATCCATTTCCATCACTCTTCGGAAAATCAACTGCTCTAAGCGGCTTGAACTGAAAGTATCTATTTAGCAGTTTACTACGCAATATTTGTAGGTTCGTCTCAAGCTGGCGGCCATAGGATCTCGCGCGAACGCCATCGACGCCAGGCGCCCTTCCGACAAAATCACTGTCGGGAGATGAGTACCATGCAACCCGAAGGTTTGGGATTGAAGCGATCCGCCGAGGCAAGGGGTAGTCGGACAAATCATCGTCTCCAGCCCCGGCGCCATCACGTATTTGCGCTCCACGCCGGGGTGGGCCTGTCAAAGCCGGACAGCATGCGTCGGGGTTGATCCCGATTGCTTGCCCGGTGCACTGACGGAAGCGACACCGAAAGCTTGGCGTCAACCTCCATAAGGTGGACATGAAACGCAATGCCCACGCTACCACGAAGCTCTCAAGAACATAACATGAACAGAGCCGCCGTTGCAAGCAAAACTTTGCATCCAGCACACCAAGTCGGTGCAACCCTGGCAGCGGGTGAGCGCCCCCTCGTCTCCCGAAAATGCATACCAGCCCCCTTTCTGATTATGGAGCGCGGAGGCTGGCCCGAGCATCTCGGTGGCGCTCCCCTGTCAAAGCCGGACAGCATGCGTCGGGGTTGATCCCGATTGCTTGCCCGGTGCACTGACTGAAGCGACACCGAAAGCTTGGCGCATTTTGGGAGACCGTGGTCCCACCAATGTGCCAGAGGCCGTGGCAACTAGGAATATAGCACGATCCGGTGGTTGAGTCCGGGGGCGATTCGGCACGATAAGTGCGGCCGCGTCCGATCCGCGCCCATGCCGTCCTTAGCCCGGCGACCCCAAGCTGTCGCAGGCGTGCCCGCTCGCGGCGCGGTTTGCATCGGGCCCCGTCCTTGCCATACTCGGGGCCGAACCGCATGCCCATAGGCGGGCCTGGACGATGGCGAAACCGACCGAAGGCGAGTGGCAGGCGCGCGTCGACCTGGCGGCGCTCTACCGGCTGGTCGATCTCCACGGCTGGTCGGACCTCCTCGGCACCCACATCTCGCACCGCGTGCCGGACGAGCCGGACCGTTTCCTCATCAACCCTTACGGGTTCCTGTGGGAGGAGATGACCGCCTCGTTGCTGCTCAAGGTCGATCACGACGGCACGGTGCTGAGCGACAGCAACCACACGCCCAACCCGGCGGGCCTCACCATCCACAGCGCGGTCCTCGGTGCGCGGCCCGACGTCGCCTGCGCGATCCACACCCACACCCAGGCAAGCGTCGGCGTCGCCACGCAGAAGGATGGGCTGCTGCCGATCACCCAGCATGCGCTGCACGTGATCGCGCACGCGGGCTACTATGACTATGCCGGAATCGAGACCGAGCCCGGCGAGCGCGCGCGCATCGCCGCCGCCGTCGGCACGCACAACGTGCTGTTCCTCCGCAACCACGGCATGATCGGGATGGGCCGCACGCCGGGCGAGGCGTTCATGTGGTGCTATCGCGCCGAGCGCGCCTGCCGCATGCAGCTCGCCATCCAGTACGCCAGCGCCGAGTCGGTGCCGCTGCCGGACGAGCTGGTCGCGACCACGATCGAGCGCAACCGTTTCCTCAACTCGCCCGAGGGGTATCGCGCGATCGGCGTCAACGAATGGCCGGCGCTGCGGCGCAAGCTCGACCGCATCGACCCGAGCTACAAGACGTAGCGCGGCCTCAGTCAGGGGATTCGATCGCGGCGTCGTCCTGCGAGGCTCCCGGCGCCGCAAAAACCCCCGCCCGGCGACAATCGATCAAATTCGCGCCGCACCGTTAACCCGGCGGCACGCACGCATCATTTGTCGGGTGGCGCGCAAAACGAATACAGATCAGGGGATACGTCATGAATGCCGGCAAGGATCGCCGACGCACGGCGACGCGCACGTGGCTGACGCTTTCGACCTGCCTCGTCGTCGGGTTGCTTGGCGTGATCTACGCCTACGGTATGCGGGTCATCGGATCGTAGCCGATGCGGGCGTCGGCCGCGGCGGTGTGAACACCTTATCGCTGTCAACCGGTCGCATCCGACGCTGACGGATGGACCCCGGCTCTCGCCGCCGCAAGCGGCTCGGCCGGGGTGACAGGGTTGGGTGATCCGGTCCCGCTACTGCGCTGCCGCGGCGGTCGCGTCCGGGTCGAGGTGGCGGAGCTTCGGCGCCACCTCCGCCATGAACAAGGCGAGCGAGGCGCGGCGCTTCTCCGGCGTCGCGTAGTCGCGCCCGCCGTGGATCATGAGTTCGCCGAACCCGCCGGTCTCGGCATGGAACGCCTCGATGCGGGCGCGCACCGTCTCGGGCGCGCCGACGAAGATCTCGCCCCGGTCGACGAGGTCGTCGTAGGAGATGTCGCGCCAGGTGCCGCCGTTGGGGATGCGCGCCGCCTGGGCGTGCGGCGTGTTCTTCGCCTCCCACGCGATGGTGCGGTTGTAGCTGTCGCGCATGTCTTCGCGCGCGATCCGGTCGTTCTCGGCGACGTAGATGGTGCGGCAGGCGACGAGGCCCGCGCGCGAAGCGGGGCGGCCGGCTTCGCGCGCCGATTGGGCCAGCACGTCGCCGAACTCGCGGAGCTTCGCGGCCGAGATGAAGTTGGAGGTCAGCACCTGGAAGCCGTGCCGCCCCGCCATCTCGACCGTCGCCGGCGTGTTGTGCGCGGCGACCGCGACCGGCGGGTGCGGCCGGCGGTAGGGGCGCGGGGTGAGCTGCATCCCCTTCCCCTTCCAGAACGGGCCGTCATAGTCGATGGGTTCGTCCGCCGCCCAGAGCCGCAGGATGAGGTCGATCGAGGCGTGCATCATCTCGCGCGTCTTCGACCAGTCGAGCCCGCGCCGGTCCATCTCGCGCGGCGTCGCGCCGAACCCGAACCCGATGCCGAGCCGGTAGCGCCCGCGGGTGAGGTGGTCGCACGCGTTCGCCTCCGTCGCGACCTGCAGCGGATGGTAGTAGGCGAGCGGCCGCACCGCCGAGCCGAGCCCGATGCGCGTGGTGAGCGAGGCGGCGCGGCAGATGATCAGCTCCGCCGGCACCTCGTGCTCGCTGATCCACGCCTCGTCGACGCCGAGTCGGTCGGCCGCGACGATCTCGTCGAGGTCGGCGTCCCACCCGTCGGCATAGGTCGCGTGGTCGGGCCGGCGGCTGTTGGAGAAAAGCCCGAATTTCATCCCGTAACCTCTTTGGCCGGCCGATGCCGCCCCCTCACCCCGTCCCTCTCCCAGAGGGAGAGGGGACCTTGAAGTTCGATCCTGCGCCTTGCCGGATACCGGGCGTCGGATGCGTTCCCTTGCCGTCGCGGCAACCTTCCCCCTCCCGGCGGGACAGGGACAGGGTGAGGGGCACCGACAGGGCTCGCCCTCCCGCCCTTGTCGCCGCGGCTCTGTCGTCGGCGCCTCAAATCGACAGCCCGAGCAGGCGCGCGGCGTTGGCGCCGAGGATGTCGTCCTGCACCTGGCGCGACAGGCGCTTCGCGCGCCGCACGTACTGCACCGGGCGCTTCTCGGCGAACGGCCAGTCGCTGCCCATCAGGATGTGGCGGTGGCTCACCTTGGTGGTCAAATATTCCAGCATGTCCGGGTTGAACAGCACCGTGTCCATGTAGAGCTTGCGGATGTAGTGGCTCATGTCGCCGGCGAGCTTGAGGTTGCCGAGCCCGCGATGGAGCGCATGGTCGAGCCGTCCGGCGTAGAACGGCAAATACCCGCCGCCGTGCGCGATGCTGATCTTGAGGTTCGGGAAGCGGTCGAGGATGCCGTCATAGACCAGCGAGGTCATGGCCAGGGCCTCCTCGAACGGCTGGCCGACATGGAACGAGAGCCCGAAGCGGCGGAGACGCTCGGCGTCGTTGCCGGCGGGGTGGATGAAGATCGTGGCGCCCAGCGCCTCGGCCTTCTTCCAGAACGGGCGGAACTTGGCGTCGCCGATCTCGGCGCCGTTCACGTCGGTCGAGACGGTGACGCCGCGGAGCCCGAGCCGCGTCATGCAGCGCGTGAGCTCCTTCACCGCCAGCGCGGGCGCGTGCAGCGGGACCGTGCCGATTCCCACCAGCCGGTCGGGATGCTTGGCCACCATCCCGGCGACCGCGTCGTTGGTCTTGCGGTCGAGCGCGAGCGCCGTCTCGGCGTCGGCCCAGGCGGTGCCGACATGGACCAGCGAGGGCGAGATCACCTGGATGTCGACGCCCATCGCATTCATGTCGGCGAGGCGTTCGCGGGTGCCGGTCATCTTCTGCATGGCGAGGTCGGAGGCGGCCCGCCCGCCGAGCGAGGCCGCGCCCTTCATGCCGAGCCTGGCGTGCAGCCCGTGGTTCCGCGTCACCTCGAACACCTCGGGCACCACGATATGGGCGTGGAAATCGATCGTGACCGGCTTCTTCGCCGGACCTTTGCCCCGCGGCTTCGCCGTCGCCTTCTTCCTTGCGCGCATCGCCATTCCATTTCCCCCTTATGGGCCGCCCGCGCGGCGGCAAGCATTATAAGCCGTGCCATTCGCACGCGGCGAGGCAAACCCGATCTCGTCACCCCGGCCCAGCCGCAGAGCGGCGCGAGCCGGGGCCCATCTGGCCGCATCACCAACGCTCGAATAGGGGTGCCGGGTCTGCAGCGCACCCGGGATGACAATCGTGGAACGGCAGTATCGCCGCCTTACCCGCCCACCAGGTCGCGCCATTCCTGCTCGGTGAGTGTGGCGACGCCGAGCTCCGACGCCTTCTTGGCCTTGGAGCCGGCGTCGGCGCCCACCACGAGGTAGTCGGTCTTCTTCGAGACCGAGCCGGCGACATGGGCGCCGAGCGCCTCGGCGCGCGCCTTGGCCTCGGCGCGGGTCATGGTCTCGAGCGTGCCGGTGAACACGACGGTCTTGCCGGCGACCGGCGACGTGGCGGCGCGCGCCGCCGGCGCCTCGATCGTCAGGATCTCGCCGAGCCGGTCGAGGATCTCGAGATTGCGCGGCTCGGAGAAGAAGCCGGCGATGTCGTCGGCCATGGTCATGCCGATGCCCTGGATGTCGCAGAGCTCGGCATAGGCCTCGCCGATAAGCTCCGGCTTCTTGTGCTCGTCGGGATGGGCGGCGCGCTCCTTACCCGCCTGCTCCATCGCCGCCCGCCAGCGCGGCAGCGTCACGTAGTGCCGCGCGATCCAGCGCGCCGTCGCCTGGCCGACCTGCGGGATGCCGAGCGCGTAGATGAACCGCTCGAACGCGATGGTCCGGCGCGCCTCGACCGCCGCCAGCAGCTTCTCGACCGAGCGCGCGCCCCAGCCTTCCCACTCGGCGAGCGCGGCGGCGTGACCGGCGAGGCGGAACATGTCGACCGGCGAGCGGATGAGCCCGGCCTTCCAGAACTCCTCGACGCGCTTCTCGCCCATCCCCTCGATGTCGAACGCATCGCGCGAGGCGAAATGCACCAGCCGCTGCACCGCCTGGGTCGGGCAGATCAGCCCGCCGGTGCAGCGCCTGACCGCCTCGCCCTCCTCGCGCACGGCGACCGAGCCGCAATCGGGGCAGGTCTCGGGCATGACGAAGGGGCGGGCGTCCTTCGGCCGCTTGGCGAGCACCGGCCCGACCACCTGGGGGATCACGTCGCCGGCGCGCTGGACAATCACCGTGTCGCCTGCGCGGATGTCCTTGCGGGCGATGTCGTCCTCATTGTGGAGCGTCGCGAGCGAGACGGTGGCGCCGCCGACCACCACCGGCTCGAGCACGGCGTAGGGTGTGAGCGCCCCGGTGCGCCCGACCGAGACCTTGATCTCCTTCAGCTTGGTCTCGACCTGCTCGGCGGCGAACTTGTGCGCGATCGCCCAGCGCGGCGCGCGTGATACGAACCCCAGCCGCTCCTGCCAGTCGATGCGGTTCACCTTGTAGACGACGCCGTCGATGTCGTAGCCGAGCCCCGCGCGCTCGCGCCCGATCCGGTCGTAGAACGCCAGCGTGTCGTCGAGCCCGGTGCAGCGCGCCGCCAGCGGGTTCACCTGGAAGCCCCAGCGCTTCAGATGCTGCAGGAAGTCCCAGTGCGTGCCGGCCGGGCGCTCCGACGATTCGCCCCAGGCGTAGGCGAAGAAGCGGAGCTTCCGCTCGGCAGTGATGCGCCAGTCGAGCTGGCGGAGCGATCCCGCGGCCGCGTTTCGCGGGTTGGCGAAGTGCGGCTCGCCCGCCGCATCGCGCGCGCGGTTCAGCGCCACGAAATCGTCGTGGCTCATGTAGATCTCGCCGCGCACCTCGATCAGCCCGGGCGCGTGGCCCTTCATCCGGTCGGGCACGTCGCCGATGGTGCGCAGATTGCGCGTCACGTCCTCGCCCTCGGCGCCGTCGCCGCGCGTCGCGCCCTGCGCGAACCGGCCGTTCTCGTAGGTGAGGTTGATCGAGAGCCCGTCGATCTTGGGCTCGGCGACGATTTCGATCTTCTCGTCCGAATCGAGGCCGAGGAAACGGCGGATGCGGCCGAAGAACTCCGCCACCTCGTCCGGCTCGAACGCGTTGCCGAGCGACAGCATCGGCACGCGGTGGCGCACCTTGGCGAACTGTTCCGCCGGGGCGGCGCCGACGCGCTTGGAAGGCAAGTCCTCGCGCACCAGGTCGGGGAAGCGCGCCTCGATCGCCTCGTTGCGCCGCCGGAGTGCGTCGTATTCCGGGTCCGAAATGGTCGGCGCGTCCTGCTGGTAGTAGCGCCGGTCGTGGTCGGCGATCTCCCCGGCGAGGCGGGCGAGCTCGTGCTTCGCCTCGGCCTGGGTAAGGTGTGCGACGTCCTTGTCGGCGGCGCTCATCGGGCCGGGCCGGCCATCAGCGAGGCGGCGGCGGCGCGCGCCTCGTCGGTGACGCGGGCCCCGGCCAGCATGCGGGCGATCTCCTCCTGCCGGGTCGCGTCGTCGAGCGGCTCGGCACGGGTGACCGTGACGCCCTTGGACGCGCCCTTGACCACGCGCCAGTGGGTCGTGCCGCAGGCCGCAACCTGGGGCGAGTGGGTGACGACCAGGAGCTGGATGCGCTTGCCGAGCCGCGACAGCCGCTCACCCACCGCAGCCGCGGTCGCCCCGCCGATGCCGGAATCGACCTCGTCCAGCACCAGCGTCGGCACGGCGCCGGCCTCGGCCAGCACCACGCGGAGCGCGAGCAGGAAGCGCGACATCTCGCCCCGCGAGGCGATGCGCCCGATCGGGCCCGGCGCGGCGCCGGGATTGGTGGCGACGGCGAAACGCACCCGCTCGGTCCCGTGCTCGGACCATTGCGTCTCGGGCAGGGTCTCGAGCAGCGTGCGAAACACCGACTTCTCGAGCTTGAGGGCGGGGAGCTCGGCAGCGACCGCCTTGTCGAGCCTCGCCGCCGCCTTGGCGCGCCCGTCGGCGAGCGCCGTCGCCGTCTTGAGGTAGGCCGCGCGACCGGCCGCCTCCTCGCGCGTCAGCCGGACGAGCCCTGCACCGCCGTCCTCGAGCGCGCCGAGCTTCGCCCGGAATTCGTCGCGCAACGCCGGCAGCAGGTCGACGTTGGTCGAATGCCGCCTGGCGGCGGCGCGCAGCGCGAACAGCCGCTCCTCCGCCTGGTCGAGCTTGCGCGGGTCGAGGTCGAGCTCGGCCCCCGCCTTTTCCAGCGCGGCGACGGCCTCGGCGGTCTCGGCGGCGGCGCGGTCGAGCGCGGCGAGCACGGCGTCGAGCCGCCCGCCCGCCTGGACCGCTACCCGGTCGAGCGCGCGCCGCGCCTGGGCGAGCCCCTGTTCCACCCCGGCGCCCGATAGCGCCGCCTCGGCCTGGGCCAGCGCTTCGGCGATCTTGCCGGCGCCGCCGAGCAACGCGCGCCGCTCGGCGAGCGCCGCCTCCTCGCCCGGCTTGGGGTCGAGCGCGTCGAGCTCGGCCGCGACGTGGCGGAGATATTCCTCCTCGCTCGCCGACTTCTCGCGCGCCGCGCGCGCGGCCTCCAGCGCGGAGAGGGCGGCGCGCCACGTCCGCCACGCGGCCCGTGCCTCCTCCGCCGCCCGGGCGAGCCCGCCGAACGCGTCCAGGGCCTCACGATGCAACTCGGCATTCATCAGCCCGGCATCGCCGCGCGAGCCCTCGATCTCGACCAACGCCTCGCCGATCTTGCGCAGCGCGGCGACGCCGACCGGCTGGTCGTTCACAAAGGCGCGCGACTTGCCGTCGGCGGCGAGCGTCCGGCGCAGGATCAGCGGCTCGCCCGGCTCCGGCGCATCCAGCCCATGGGCGGCGACCAGGGCGAGCGCGGCGTGCCCGTCGGGCAGCTCGAACGTCGCCGCCACGCTGGCCGGACCGGCCGTGCCCTGGCGGACGAGCCCCGCATCGGCGCGCGCCCCGAGGGCGAGGCCGAGCGCGTCGAGCAGGATCGACTTGCCGGCACCGGTCTCTCCGGTCAGGACGGCGAGGCCGGGGCGGAACGCAAGGTCGAGGCGGTCGATAAGGACGATGTCGCGGATGGCGAGCGCGGCCAGCATCCGGATCGGGCTAGAACAGCCAGTCCATGGTGCGCGCGAGGAAGCCCGGCTGGTCCTGGCCGTCGACCTTGGCCACGCGCTTGCTGCCCTTGGGCAGGTCGTCCTTGGTGGCGAGATCGTAGGAATCGACGTACCACTCGCTGCCGGGATAGTTGTGGCCGAGCACCGCCGCGGCGCGGCGCGCCTCGTCCTGCAGCCCGAGCGCGGTATAGGCCTCGACCAGCCGGTGCAGCGCCTCGGGCACGTGGGTGGTCGTCTGGTACTGGTCGACCACGATGCGGAAGCGGTTGATGGCGGCGAGGTAGTCGCCCTTGTTGAGGTAGTAGCGCCCGACCTCCATCTCCTTGCCAGCCAGGTGGTCGCGCGTCAGGTCGATCTTGAGGCGCGCGTCGCGCGCGTATTTCGAGTCCGGGAAGCGCCGGACCAGGTCCTGCAGCGCGCCCAGCGCCTCCTGCGACATCTGCTGGTCGCGCTCCACGTCGGAGATTTGCTCGTAGTAGCAGAGCGCCTTGAGATAGAGCGCGTAGGGCACGTCGCGATTGCCGGGGTGGAGCTGCATGAAGCGGTTGAGCGCCAGGATGGCCTCGTCGTAGCGATTCGCCTCGTACTGCGCGTAGCCGGCCATGAGCTGGGCCTTGATCGCCCAGACCGAATAGGGGTGCTGGCGCTCGACCTCGTCGAACAGCTGGGCGGCCTGGGTCCAGTCGCCGGCCTGTAGCGAATTCACGGCGGAGTTGTAGAGATCGTCGACGCTGCGCTCGACGTATTTCGGCTCTTTCTCGCTCGAACAAGCGGCGAGGACACCCGTCAGCGCAAAACAGAGCGCGAGCAGGCGAAGCGACTTGATGACCCTCATGGCCCCTCGTGGTCCCGGTGATTCCCGGCCGATTTCCCCCGCCGGAATCGGCGCCGGGACTATACCAACGCCGCCGCCGGAAGGCCAGTCGGCGGGCGAGATCGCCAGGGCCACCGCACGAGCGCCCATCCGCGGTTCGCACTTCGAGACGCGCCTTGGTTGCGCCAAGCCGCTCCTCGGCACCAACGGAATCCACGGAACCCCATCCCGTGACCCTGGCGGCGCCGCCCCTCACCCTGTCCCTCTCCCAAGGGAGAGGGAACGTCGTCATCATCTTCCTCCCCTCCCTCCGCGGCACCGACCTCGGGCTGGAAGCAGGGCCGCCGTCCACGGTCCCCTCTCCTGGGGGAGAGGGACAGGGTGAAGGGAACGGCCTCCGAGGCATGGCGCGCCAATACGGGGGCCCGTGCCGGATCGCTTGCTCCCGCGCCCGGCGGCGGCGATCATACGGGCGCAAAGGGGAGGCAGACATGGGACAGTTCGCTCTCGGCCAGTCGGTGCCGCGCACCGAGGATCCGCGGCTTTTGACCGGGCGGGGCCAGTACATCGACGATTTCGTGCTGCCGCGCCAGGCGCATGGCTACGTGCTGCGCTCGCCCCATGCGCACGCGAAGATCGCCTCGATCGACGTGCGCGCGGCGAGCCAGATGCCGGGCGTGCTGGCCGTGCTGACCGGCGCCGACTGGGCGGCCGAGAAGTTCGGCTATCTGAAGCCGGCCATGCCGCGCACGCGGCGCGACGGCTCGCCCATCTTCGTCGTGCCGCGCCCCGCGCTCGCCCACGGGAAAGCGATGCTGGTGGGCGATCCGGTGGCGTTCATCGTTGCCGAATCCCCAGACCTCGCCAAGGACGCGGCCGAACGGATCGCGGTCGAGTACGAGCCGATGCCGTCGCTGACCGACACGGCGAAAATCGGAACGCCCGGCGCGCCCGCGCTGCACGACGGCTGCCCCGACAACGAGACCTTCTTCTATCGCCTAGGCGACAAGGCGAGGTGCGACGCGGCCTTCGCCCAGGCGCACCACGTCACCCGCCTCAAGACCGCGATCAACCGAGTGACGGCGGCGACGATGGAGCCGCGCGGCTGCATCGGCGACTGGGACATGCGGGAGGAGCGCTACACCCTCTATGTCGGCACGCAGCGCCCGCACTCGACCCGGCACGACATCGCCTGCGACATCTTCCACATCGACGAGAACCGGCTGCGCGTGGTGGCGGGCGACGTCGGCGGCTCGTTCGGGATGAAGGGCGGCCACTTCCCCGAGCTGGTGCTGAGCCTGTGGGCGTCGCGCAACGTCGGCCGGCCGGTCAAGTGGATCAGCGAGCGGTCGGAGGGGATGGCGACCGACGACCACGACCGCGACCACATCTATGACGGGAGCCTCGCGCTCGACAAGGACGGGAAGTTCCTCGGCCTCCGCGTCTCGACCGTCTCCAACATCGGCGCCTACATCATGCCGGGCGGGCTGATCTCGCCGACCGCCCATCTCGGCGGGCTCGCCGGCACCTACACGACGCCCGCGATCTATGTCGAGGTGTCGGGCGTGTTCTCGAACACCGCGGTCAACGGGCCCTATCGCGGCTCGGGCCGGCCGGAAGCGTCGTACTTCCTGGAGCGGCTGATCGACAACGCGGCGCGCGAGATGAAGATCGACCGCGCCGAGATCCGCCGGCGCAACACCATCCCGAAGAACGCGATGCCGTTCAAGACCGGCCTCGTCTACACCTACGATTGCGGCGACTTCGGCGGCAACCTCGAGCGCAACCTCGAGATGGCGGGCTATGGCGGGTTCGAGCAGCGCCGCGCGGAAGCCAAGGCGCGGGGAAGGCTGCGCGGCTTCGGCATGGGCAACATCATCGAGCAGACCTCGCAGACCTTCGGCGAAACGGTGATGGTCCGATTCGATCCGGGCGGCACGGTGACGGTGGTGCCGGGATCGATCAGCCACGGCCAGGGCCACGAGACCATGTACAAGATCGTGGTGTCCGACCGGCTGGGGATCGAGCAGGAGCGGATCCGCGTCGCCAAGAACGACACCGACCTCGCGCCGCACGGCGGCGGCACGTTCGCCTCGCGCACCGCGGTGCTCGGCGGGTCGGCGGCGGCGATCTCGTGCGACAAGATCATCGAGAAGGGCAAGCGCCTGGCCGCCCACATGCTGGAGGCTGCCGAGTCCGACATCGAGTTCGACAAGGGCGCGTTCCGCGTCGCCGGCACCGACCGCCAGATCGGCATCGTCGATGTCGCCAAGGCGTCGTTCACCCGCGCGCGTGTCCCGGCCGAGATCGAGCTCGGGCTGATGGAGATGACCGACTACACGCCGGAAATCCCCAACTTCCCGACCGGCTGCCACATCTGCGAGGTCGAGATCGACCCGGAGACCGGAAAGTCCGAGGTGGTCGCCTATTCGGTGGTGGACGACGTCGGCACGGTGATCAACGCTTTGACGCTTGCCGGCCAGATCCATGGCGGCATCGGCCAGGGCGTCGGCCAGGCGTTCAGCGAGCACATCGTCTACGATTCCGAATCGGGCCAGCTCCTCACCGGCTCGTTCCTCGATTACGGCATGCCGCGCGCCGACGACATGTGCTCGTTCACGATGGAGAACCGGCCGGTGCCGACCAAGACCAACCCGCTCGGCGTCAAGGGCGCGGGCGAGGCCGGCAATGTCGGGGCGCTCGCCGCCATCATGAATGCGGTGGTCGACGCGCTGTCGCCGCTCGGCATCGAACATATCGACATGCCGGCGACGCCGGAGAAGGTCTGGCGCGCCATCCAGGGCGCGCGGGCCAACTGAAGAAAACCCGCCGCGGCGGTGTAAACGAAGGAAAGGTGCCAGCGCGCGACGCACAGGGAACCGAACATTCGGAGGGAAACGACCATGCCGCAACCCGCGACACTCGCCGACGGCGAGCCCAGGCTTCTGCTGCCGTTCCTGAAACCCTGGTACGATCTGGTGATCCCGCTGTCCTGGCTGGTGGTGCGCGTCGCCGCCGGCGGCATCCTGGTTATGCACGGCTGGCCGAAGTTCCTGCACGTGATCCAATGGATGTCCGGAACGCCGGTCAAGGGCGCCGGCACGCAGCTCGTCATCCTGATGATCATCGAGTTCTTCGGCGGGCTCGGCATCGTGTTCGGGCTGTTCACCCGCTTCTTCGCGCCCGCCGCGGCCATCGAGATGGCCTACCTCACCTTCTTCGTCTATTGGGGCCATTACGGCTGGCGCACCGACGGGTACGAGTACGTGCTGATGTGGGGGCTCGTCCTGTTCGCCATCGCGCTCCGTGGCGGCGGGCCCTACTCGCTCGACCGCAAGCTCGGCGTCACGCTGTAGCGCCATGCCGCGCTTCGCCGCCAACATCTCCATGCTGTTCGCGGACCGGCCGTTCGTTGAGCGGTTCGCCGCCGCGCGCGCGGCCGGGTTCGGGGCGGTCGAGATGCAGTACCCCTATGCCGAGCCGGCCGACCGCCTCGCGGCGGCGGCCGACGCGGCGGGGGTCGCCGTCGCGCTGATCAACGCGCCGATGGGCGACATGATGCAGGGTGGGCCGGGGCTCGCCTGCGTGCCGGGGCGCGAGGCGGCGTTCGCCACGGCGCTCGACCAGGCCGCCGCCTACGCCCGGGCGCTGCGCCCGGCGCGGATCAACGTGCTGGCCGGGCGGCAGCCCGAGGGGGTGGCGCGCGCGGCCTGCCTCCGCACCCTCGCCGACAACCTGCGGCGCGCCGCCGACGCGCTCTCGCCGCTCGGCGTCGGCGTGGTCACCGAGGCGATCAACGACCGCGACAACGCGGCCTTCCTGCTGCACACGCGTGAGGACGTATTCGAGGTCCTCGAGCTCGCGGGCGATCCGCGCCTTCGCATGCAGTACGATTTCTACCACATGCACATCATGGACGACGATTACGCCCGCACTCTCGCCAACCATGCCGGGCGCATCGGGCACATGCAGTTCGCCGACGCGCCGGGACGGCACGAGCCGGGCACCGGCGAGATCGACTTTGCCGCCGTGTTCGACGCGATCGACCGGTCGGGCTATGACGGCTGGGTCGGCGCGGAGTACCGGCCGAGTGGGGCGACCGAGGCGACGCTCGGCTGGCTCGCGCCCTGGCGCGCCTGAAGAAAGGCTCGCGCTTTCCGATCAGACGGGACCAGCGGAAACTTGCTAGTCCAGGTCCTTCGGCTTGACGAAGCGGACGAGCCTTCCCTTGCCGCGCCCGATGTCGCGCCAGCGCGCCGCGTCAAACTTGATGACGCAGAGCGCGCCGGTCGGGAACTTCGCGGCGATATCGTCGAGCAGCGCGCGCCGGCCCGAACCTGCGAGCGCGACCGCGAGATCGGCGAGGCCGGGGTTGTGCCCGACCACCATCAGCCGCTTCGGCCCGTCCTTCTCGGCGCGGATCAGCCGCAGGATGCGCGCGGCATCGGCGAGGTAGAGCCGGTCGTCGAGCCGCTCGCGCCCCGCCCAGCCGCGCAGCGCCGCGATGCGGCCCCACGTCTCGCTGGTGCGCCGCGCGCTCGAGACCAGCGCCCGGTCGGGCGCGAGCCGCGCCTTCCGCAGCAGGGTGGCCATCCGGTCGGCCGCGTCGCGCCCGCGCCCGTTGAGCGCGCGCGTCACGTCCTCGCCGTCGGGGGAGTCGCTCCGCGCCTTCGCGTGGCGCAGCAGGATCAAGGTGAGTGCCATCGCCCGAGACTAGGGGAATATGCCGAAGTCGGCGAAACCGAATCGGCCGCGCGACGCGCCGTGCTTCTAGGCGCCGTGGTAGGCGCGGTACCAGTCGACGAACTTGGGAATGCCGACGTCGATCGGGGTGGTCGGCGCGTAGCCGAGGTCGCGCTGGATGTCGGCGATGTCGGCGTAGGTCTCCTTGACGTCGCCCGGCTGCATCGGCTCGAAGCGGATCTCGGCCTTCTTGCCGAGCGCCTGTTCCAGCAGCGCGATCAGCCGCATCAGCGGCTCCGACCGGTGGTTGCCGATGTTGTAGACGCGGTGCGGCGGCTTACCCTCGGCGGCGGGACACGGGTGGTCGAGCGCGGCGACGATGCCCTGGACGATGTCGTCGATGTAGGTGAAGTCGCGCTTCATGTCGCCGTGGTTGAACACCGGGATCGGGCGGCCCTCGGTGATCGCCTTGGTGAAGATGTAGAGCGCCATGTCCGGCCGGCCCCACGGCCCGTAGACCGTGAAGAAGCGGAGCCCCGTCTGCGGCACGCCGTAGAGGTGGGCGTAGCACGCGCTCATCAGCTCGTCGGCGCGCTTGGTGGCGGCGTAGAGCGAGACCGGGCTGTCGACCCGGTCCTCGGTCGAGAACGGCAGCTTGGTGTTGCCGCCATAGACCGACGAGGATGAGGCGTAGACCAGGTTCTCGAAGCCCGGCTGGTGGCGGCAGAACTCGAGGATGGCGAGGTGGCCGGTCAGGTTCGCGTTGAGATAGGCGAACGGGTGGTCGAGCGAATAGCGCACGCCCGCCTGGGCGGCGAGGTGGACCACCCGCTTGACCTCGGCATAGGGCGCGAGCGCGGTGGCGACCGTCTCGTGCGCCGAGAGATCGAGCTTCAGGAACTCGAACGCGTTGTGGCGGCGCAGCCGGTCGAGCCGCGCCTCCTTCAGCTTCACGTCGTAATAATCGTTGACGCTGTCGAGCCCGAGCACGCGCTCGCCGCGGGCGAGCAGGGCCTCGGAGACGTGATAGCCGATGAAGCCGGCGGCGCCGGTGACAAGGACGGTCATGATGCCGGGTTATGCCCCAACGCGCGGCGGGCGCGCAAGCCAAGCCAGACGGCGGCCCGCGCGGGGCGGCATCGAGGTCGCCGGGCCGCACTGCCGATTGCCGTCCATGCCGTCGCCCCCTGCGCGGCAGCGCCAACTCCTTGATACCGCGGCCGAGCCGGCGCGGACGATCCCCGCTCAGCGCCGTGCGGACTGCGCCGGCGCCGGATCGGCCGCGTTGTCGAGCCGGCGCTGCATCCACAGGAAGTCGCTGCGCCGCGCCCAGTGGCGCATCAGCTTCGCGACCGTCTCCGCATCGATCCGGTCGTAGAGATCAAGCGCCGCGGCGATTTCGCCCCCGGTGACCGCGCGGGGTCGCTGGCGCGCGCCGCGCGTCGCCTCGAGGATGGCGGCGAGATCGTCGCGCGTCATCCCTATCGACTTGGCGCAGACGGCGAGCAACTCGCCGCCCGTCTCGAACAGGAAGCGGAGAAGCCGTACCGGCGCGATGCCGGTGAGCTGCGCGAACAGCGCCCCGAACAGCCCGGTCTCGCTCGTGGCGAGCAGCGGCGCCAGCATATCGGGCCCGGCGAGACCGGCGGCCACGAGCCTGCCGGCGAGCGCCGCCGACGCGTCGTCCGCATCGGCCGCGGCGATCGCCTCGAGCGTGGCGGTCTCGATCGTCTCCTCGCGCGCGCCAGGCGCGGTGCCTTCATCGGGCCCCAGCGCGCCGCGCAGCATGACGGCGATTGCCCAGTACAGCGCGGCCCGGGTCGCGGGCGCGAGCTCGGACGGCGAAAGGACCGGGTTGCCATAGGCATCGCGCCGCTTCGCCTGCGCGACCAGGAAGGCGGTCAGCGCCTGGCGCACCTCGGGATCGGCGCGCGAGAGAATGGCGGCGACGGGGTCGGTTGCCCCCTTGGCCGCAGCGCGACCCCGATCGGGCCCGGCCGCGCCGAGATGGAATTCGAGCAGACGGTGGTACGCCGCCTCGATCAGCGCGGTCTCGGCCAGCACGCCGGCGCGGCGGAGCGGCACCAGCGCGGCGTCGGAGCCGAGCCCGGCGAGCGCGGCACGCTCGCGCGCGGTCCAGCCCCGGCCGGGCACGATCCGCGCGCGCAGATCGTCGGCCAGCCGGTCGACCAGCGCGCGCAGCATGCCGGTGATCAGCGAGCGGTCGGAATCCGGCAGGAGGCCGCGCGGCGTGCCATGCAGCTCGGCCGCCAGCGCCGCCAACCGCTCGTCGCGCTGAGCGGACTTTGCGCGCGCCATCTCGAGCAAGGATGTTGCCTCGTCCACCACGTCCGGGGGTCCGCCCGGCCTCCCTTCTCAACCGCCGCCCCGCGCACGCCGACGCACGGCGCCAGCACGCGGACGCCACCCGTCTGGGCGGCGGTGTGGGTTTTGCCGGTACACTTGCAAGAATCATGCCGGAATCGCAAATCAATGCGATTCCAGTCACTTGTAGGAGGGGGGTACCCAGTCGCGGCGCCGGATGTAAAATATTCCGACGCCGATTATGGTTAACGGCGGTTTTTCAGACGAAGAAAATTCTATTCGGCGGCGTTCCGCTTCTTCTGGAAGTGCGGAATGACCTTCTCGCCGAACAGACGCATAGACGGCGCCGCATCCTCGTAAGAGATCGTGTTGAAGTTGACTTGCAGCGACGCGACGTCGAACCCGCCGACTGCTGCGTCGTACTCCGCGATTCCTTCGATCAGCTCTTCCGGCGTGCCGACCAGGGCCGAGCGCGATTCGACCTGGGACTCGAACGTCTCCTGCGCCAGCCGCTCGACGATCTTGTCGTAGCCGGGATAGTTCGACATCGACGCGCCCTGCGTCCAGGCGCGGCAGGCATCGACGATCGATTTAAGGTAGCGGTTCAGCGGATCTCGCGCGATGCGGAACGCGGTGTCGCGATCCTGGTGGCACAACATGTGGAAGGCGAGCATCACCTTGCCATTGCCGTGGTGGCCCGCGCGCTTCCACGCGTCGCGATAGACGTTCAGCAGCTCGGCCATGCGCGTGGTGGTGAGCGGGATCGCCATCATGTAATTGCCCGCCTTGCCCGCCTTGGCGAACGAGTTGGTGGTGTTCAGCGCGGCCGTCCAGAGCGGCGGCCGCGGCTTCTGCGTCGGGCGCGGCAGCGAGGTGACGTTCTTGAACGAGTGGAAGCGCCCCTGGCAGGTGACGTTCTCTTCCTCCAGCAGGCGGCGGACCTGCTCGATGCCCTCGTCGAATCGCGCCACCGAATCGTCGAGCGACACGCCGAACGCGTCGAACTCGTGCGGCAGGAAGGCGCGCGCGACGCCGAGCTCGAGCCGTCCGCCCGAGATCGCGTCGAGCATGCCGGCCTCGCCCGCGAGCTTGAGCGGGTTATTGAAGGCGGGCAGCACCGCGCCGGTGATCATCCGCGCCTTCTTGGTGCGCGCGGCGGCGGCGGTTAGGAACAGCATCGGGTTGGGCGAGTAGCCGCCATAGGCGGTGAAGTAATGCTCGACCGTGCGGACATGGGTGTAGCCGTACGGGTCGATCAGCTCGCACAGCCGCATGCACTCGTCGAAGTAGAGCTCGGCCGACTTTTCCCGAGGACCGACGTCGGGGAAGAACTGAACACCGAATTCCATGGCGCTGCCCTGCGTTTTGCCTGCGTTGGCCGGCGCAATGCGCCGGAAGGTGGCGCGAAAGCCGGTCCCGCCAGAGGCGGTCGGCCGATCGCTGTTGCCTGGACGAAGCTTAGGCGATAGATTCGTCCGTGTACAGACGAATATGTAATCAACCTCGCCGGAACGGGCAAGAGATGGACGACGACCGGCCAGCGCCGGAGACCGCACAGGCACCGGCGGAGGGCGCCGGCGGGCGGGCGGAGGCGATGGCGCTCGACTGGGTGCCGGGCCACCTGCTGCGCCGCTGCCAGCAGCGTGCGGTCGACCTGTTCGTCGAGGCGTGCGGCGCCGAGGGGCCGACACCGCGCCAGTTCGCGCTGCTGCTGTGCCTCGCCCAGAACCCGGGGATCAGCCAGACGGCGCTGGTCGCGCGTTCGGGCATCGACCGGTCGACGCTCGCCGAGATGCTGCGCCGGATGATCGGCCGCGGCCTCGCCGCGCGCGAGCGCGCCCCGGGCGACGCCCGCTCCTACCGCGTGACCATCACCCCGGCCGGCCGCGCGATGCTGGAGCGCGCCATCCCGCGCGTCGCCGCCGCCCAGGCGCGCATCCTGGCGCCGATCCCGGCCGACCAGCGCCCGGCGATGCTCGCCCTGCTCCGCCTGATCGCCGATTTGCCGGGGGCGTAGCCCGCCAGGGCAGAGCGTAGCGGCCGCGGCGCCTTCAGCGCTGCAGCTCGGACAGGATGACCGCAAGTACCCCATCGAGGTTGGTCAGAACGTCATTGTTCCAGAAACGAATGACGCGATAGCCCTCGGATTCGAGCCGGGCGGTGCGCGCTGCATCGGACGCACTGTCGGCGTGCTGGCCGCCGTCGAGCTCGATTACGAGCCGCCGCGCCTCGCACAGGAAGTCGACCACGTAGGGACCGATCGGGCTCTGGCGTCGAAACTTCTGGCCGACAAGCTGGCCGTTGCGGAGGCGGCCCCACAGGACGCGTTCCGCATCCGTCATGCGGCGACGGAGCGCGCGGGCGACCTGAATGTTCTTCCCGGCCACCGTTGCCTTCCCCTCACCCTGTCCCTCTCCCGCCGGGAGAGGGAACGCCGTCATGATGGTCCTTTGATGCATTCGCGCACCTGAACCGTGCGTGCGTCGCGGCGTGGAACGATTCGCAGTGGGCGAGCTTCAGGGTCCCTCTCCCGGCGGGAGAGGGACAGGGTGAGGGGTTGGCTCGACCGCGAGACGCGCTACAGCCGGATTTCGCCGAGATAACGGCTGGTGGTGAGCTCGATCTCGAGCGATTTCGAGGCGAACCCCTCCGCCGCGATGGCGACGGTGTAGGCGCCCGAATCCTCCGGCAGCCGGTCGAACTTGAAGTCGCCGTAATTGTCGGTGGTCGCCTCGGCAACGGTCTTGCCGTCCTTGGCGAGCGTGACCTTCGCGCCCTCGGCGCAATCGACCACGCCGTTCGCCTCCTTCGACACGCTGCCGCCGATGAACGCGGTCTCGTAGCGCCAGAGGTTGCGGTAATAGACCCGCGGGCGGGTACCGAGCTCCGGCTTCATCACCTCGAGCTTCTGCTCGGCGGCGAGGCGCGCCATCGCATCGTCCTCGACCTTGATCGCCTTGATCGCGCCGGTCGGGCAGGATTGCTGGCCGCGCGTCTGCTTCCACCCCTGGTCGAGGAGGTGCGCGTCGAACGGCCAGGCCTGCGGAATGCCCAGCTCGTCGTTCCACCAGATCGCGCCGTAGGGGCAGGCGTCGACGAGCTGCCTCTGCCCCTTCGACTTGACCGGGTCGATGATGACGATGCCGTCCGGCCGCTTGGTGATGGCGCCGTCCTTCGCCGCCGCGATGCAGGGCGCGTTGTCGCAATGGTTGCAGGTGGTGGGCACGTAGGCGATGTCCATCATCGGACACTGCCCGCGCTCCTTCTGCTTGATGTCGATCCAGCGATGGCCGTGCTTGGGCATCGGCGCGGTGTAGCCGGGAAATTCGTTCCCGACATATTCGTCCATCGTGGCCAGCGTGCAGTTGTTGCAGTTGGTGCACTCGGCCACGTCGACGATCAGGTTCCACTTGGACATTCGATTTTTCCTAGGTCGTCATGGCCGGGCTTGTCCCGGCCTTGCATGGGCAACGTCGCGTTCCGTGATCCCGTAGATGCCCGGGACAAGCCCGGGCATGACGGGGATGGGTTGGACACGGCGCGCCATGAGGTTAGAGATCGCCCTACTCCGCCGGCACCGGTTCGCGGTCGTGCACCGGCGGGCGCTCGGCCGCGCGGGCCTTGCCGCCGAGCTCCGTCGACCCGTCCCACGGCTCGATCTGCACCAGCGCGTTCGAGCCGGCGATGGCGTGCACCTTCTTGATCTGCGAGCGCGACGGGGTGAGCTGGTTGAGGCAGCCGCCCCGATCGACCGAGTAGCCGGGCTCGCCCAGCGGGTCGTAGACGGCCGAGGATTCGTAGCCGTGGCACACGCCGCGCGGCAGGCGCTGGGTCGGCAAGGCGGCGCAGACCACCGCGCCGCGGTCGTTGAACACCTTGACCAGATCGTGCCGCTTGATGCCGCGCTCGGTGGCATCCTGCGGGTTCATCCGGATGATCCAGTAGTAGTACCCATCGACCAGGACGCGATGGTCCTCGATGTTGTTGATGAAGGCGTCCTTGCCGTCGCCCTGGGTGTGGAACGAGTAGCGCGAGTGCGGCGTCAGCATCTGGAGCGGGTACTTCGAGAACAGCTCGCCCGAATGGCGCCCTTCCCAGGACGGCACGTACTTGACGATAGGTGGGCGCTCCTCGTCGGGGAATCGCTTGAGCGACGAGCACTCGAACTCCAGCTTGCCCGACTGGGTCTGCAGCCCCTCGAGATAGGTGCCGGCATAGTCGGACGGCAGCGGGTGCGGCTCGGGCACGTCCTTCTTGCGCCCTTCCCAGAACCAGCGGAACGACACCGGCGCGCGCAGCTTCTCCTTCTCCGCCGGCACGACGTAGTAGCCCCGCTTGCGGAACTTGCGCCACGAGATGACCTGCGGCAGGTCCGACGCGTCGAACATGCGCTTCACCCAGTCGATCTCGTTCATGCCCTCGGAGAAATAGGCCGAGAGGTTCAGCCGCTTGCAGATCTCGTTGAAGATCCAATAGTCGGACTGCGACTCGCCGAGCGGGTCGATCGCCTTCGCCTGCATGATGACGACGCGATGGTTGAGCTGCATCTGGCCGTGATGGCCATAGCCGCCGAGCGCCGCCCATTCCGAAATGTCCGGCCGCTCGAAATTGGTGCAGGCCGGCAGGATGACGTCGGCGAACTTCGCCTCGCCCTCGTCCCAGATCGACTGGTTGACCACGAATTCCAGGTTCGGGGAGCGGTACATCTTCACGTGGCGGTTGGTTTCGCCCATCGTGCCGATGATCGAGCCGCCGTACTTGTACAGCATCTTCACCGGCGAATGGCCGGGCGCCGGGTAGGTGATCTTTGCGAACTGGTGCTCGATCGACTTGCCGACCCAGGGATAGCCCTCGGCCTTGCCCTCGAGGATCGCCTCGGGGAGCTGCAGGCGCGGGATGCGCTGGTAGGGCGTGTTGATGGTGGGAAGCTGCGGCATGCGCTGGTAGAGCTCGACCGGCAGCGAGGTGCCTTCGATCGCGCCCGACATGCCGCCGTCGGCGTAGCCCGGGAAGTAGAAGTTGAAGTCGATGGGCGTGCCCCACTGCAAATTGCCCATGTTGACGCCCGGCTTGCCGAGCCCCTGCATGGCGATCAGGCAGACCATCACACGCGCCCACTGGATGCCGGTCTGGTTGCGGCACGCGCCGCCATGGCCGTTGCCCCAGCCGCCGGGCGCGAGGTAGGTGCGCTTCGACGCCCATTCGCGGGCGAGCGCCCGCACGTCCCGCGCCGGCACGCCGGTCTCGGCCTCCTGCCACTCGGGCGTCTTGGGCGTGCCGTCCTCCTCCCCGAGAATGTAGGCCTTCCACTTGTCGAACCCGATGGAGTGCGTCTCGACGTAGTCCTTGTCGTAAAGGTTCTCGGTGATCCAGACGTAGGCGATCGCCATCGCCATGGCCGGCGAGGTGGTCGGGCGCGGCGCGAACCACTTGCCGCCGAGGAACGCCGCCGAGTTGTTGAAGTACGGGTCGACGTGGACCACCTTGATCGGCAGGTCTTTGAGCCACTGGCGCCGGACCGTGCCCTCCTGCGCGCCGTAGCTGCCCGAGGTCGCCTCGGGGTCGGCCGACCAGAACACCACCATGTCGCAGTTCTGCAGGCAGTCCTCGACCGTGCCGTAGGTCTCCGACTGGCCGACGCGCAGCGAGTAGCCCCAATGGTGGACCGCTCCCCAGTACCAGCCTTCCCAGGAGTCGGGGTTGTGGTGCACCTCGGTGTGGCCGACCGCGTTCATGAACCGATAGTTGGCCGACAGGTAGTAGCCGATGTTGCCCCAGGTGTGGTGCGAGCCGTGCGACGAGGCCATCGCCCCCGGCCCGTGCTCGCGCTTCACCCGCTTGATCTCGTTCGCGACGATGTCGAGCGCCTCGTCCCACGAGATGCGCTCGTAGCCCGAGACGCCGCGGTTCTGCGGGTTGCGCTCGCCGTTCGGGTCGAAATCGACCCGCTTCATCGGGTGCAGCAGCCGGTTCGGCGCGTAGATGATCGACTTCGCGTTCTGGCCGTGCGGCGCGATCGTGGTCTTGCGCGGCGGGGTGAATTTCTTGCCGCGCGCCTCGATGGTCCAGGACGCGGCGTCGTCGTCGGCGAGGTCGATCGGCGTCATGCGCACGATCTTGCCGTCCTTCACGTAGACGAAGACCGGCCCGCCATTGGTCATGTTGCAGGTGCGCAGCGAGCCGTCCGGCATCCTGGTGCCGTACTCCCAGTGCACGTTCTGGGTCATCATTACCGTCTGGGCGAACCAGTTGGAATATTTCTCGTCGCCCTCGATCTTGATCATGAACTCCTTGAGGGCGTTGATCTGCTCCAGCCAGTCGATCGGCGGCATCAGGAGGTGCGCGGCGAGCTTTGCGGTCTTGAACGACAGAACCGCCTGGGCGTCCTTCCGGATGCCGGCGCCGGTCAGCACCTTTCCGTCGCGGAATTCGTACCAGCGCCCCACGGAGTCGTCGTAGGTCTTGAGCTGGGCCGTGAAGTTCATCTCGCGCAGCCGCGCGCGGAACTTGGGCGAGCGCCACGCGGTTGCGCGCAGCAGCCAGGCGAGGCCGTAGAGGATGGCCGAGAAACGGAATTCGTGCATGGGCGCCTCCCGCTCCGCGAGCCCGTAACCGGCCGCCGCGAGCGATGCGTTCGTGGAATGTGCGCGACTATAGCGGCGCCCCCAAGGACCCACAACCCGCGCGCCCTGCCCCTTCGGCCTGTGACCAATCGGAGGCCCCGGCGTCTTGAGGCTGCCAAGCGGCGGGACCGATCCGACATAGTGGGCGGAGAGTGAAGCGGAGACGACGGCCCGGCGGTCGGGCCGCACCGGAGCATGCCATGACCCGGCAGCGGCGGGACCCGACGGGATCCCGGGCCGACAAATATCTGGGCATCGACCACCTCGAAGCCGACCTCGTCGGCCGGTCGGTGCGCGGCAGTGTGGCGACGATCGGTCTGCAGGCGGCGAAGGTGGTCGCGCAGGCGGGCGCGATCGTCGTGCTGGCGCGGCTGCTCGCGCCTGAGGATTTCGGCCGCTTCGCGAT
This sequence comes from uncultured Alphaproteobacteria bacterium, assembly GCA_963775315.1. GTDB lineage: Bacteria > Pseudomonadota > Alphaproteobacteria > MPNO01 > DASWLB01 > CAWGHZ01. Next base: position 450,575 of record CAVZIN010000009.1, read on the forward strand.
GGTCGCGGCATTCCTCTCGGCGCTCGAGCTGTTCAAGGACCTTGGGCTTTCGACCGCGACGGTGCAGCGCCGCGAGATCACCTCGCGCCAGATCGACACGCTGTTCTGGCTCAACACGGCGCTTGGCGCCACCGCCGCCGCGATCATGGCGGCGCTCGCGCCGCTGCTGGCCTGGATCTACGGCCAACCGATCCTTCTGAGCATGACGCCGGTGCTGGCGCTCGGTTTCCTGTTCACCGGCCTCGCGGCCCAGCATCTCGCCCTGCTTCGCCGCCAGATGCGCTTCGTGCTGCTCGCCTCGGTGCAGATGGGCGCCGAGATCGCCGGGCTCGCCGCCGCCGTCGCCGCCGCCTTCGCCGGGGCCGGCATCTGGTCGCTGGTCATCCAGCGGCTGGTGTGGGCGGGAGTGATCGCCGTTGCCGCGTGGGTCGCCTGCGGCTGGCGCCCCGGCCGACCCGGCCCGTTCGCCGAGGTGCGCGGCTTCGTGGCGTTCGGCGGCAACGCCACCGCCTCGATGCTGGTGAGCTACCTCGCGGCCAATCTCGACACCGTGCTGCTGGGCTGGCGCTACGGCGCAACGCCGCTCGGCCTCTACGAGCGGTCGCAGAAGCTGCTTCTGCTGCCTATCCGCAACCTGAACATGCCGCTCGGCACGGTGGTGGTCGCCGCCCTCAGCCGGCTGGACGACCAGCCCGAGCGCTACCGCCGGTTCTACCTGACTGCGGTCGAGCGGCTCGCCATGCTGTTCGCGCCGCTCGGCGCCCTGCTCGCGGCCGCCTCGGGCCCCGTCATCGCGCTGGTGCTGGGGCCGCAATGGTCCGGTGCCGCGCCGATCCTCGCCTGGATGGGCGCGACGACGGTCTACGTGCCGGCGACCTACGCGCTGTCCTGGCTGTATCTCAGCCAGGACCGTACGCCGGAGATGCTGCGGGCCGGGATGATCGGCGCGCTTATGGCGGTGGCGGCGATCGTTGCGGGGCTTCCCTGGGGGCCCGTCGGCGTGGCCGCCTCGATCGCGATCAGCGGTATCGTCGTGCGCGCCCCGGTGCTGTTCCACCTGGCGGGGCGGCGCGGCCCTGTGCCGACGCGCGCCTTCTACGCCATCCTCGCCACCCCGGCGGCGGCGGCGATGGCCTCGGCTCTGGCCATCCAGCTGGTTCGCCGGACCCTGCCGGCGGACGCGCTGCCGCTCCCCGCCCTTGTCGCGGCACTCGGCGCGGTCGCGGTGCTGGCCGCGATCCTCGTCTACCTCGCGATCCCGCGCGGTCGGGTGGCGCTCCGCGGGCTGATCGCGCTGCCGCGGCTGATGCGCGGCGGACCGGGCGCGTCGGCGGCGCGGGCGCAGCCCTGACGCGCCTGCGCGCCATCACGTACGGCATCGAGAAAGATCACGGGACATGAGCGGGCCGCAGTGCGTTTTGTATCTTGCCCTTCGCCCGGCTGGCGAAGGGACGTACTAGGCGGGGTGTAGCGATGCGCGTTTTCGAGCTGCGGCAGGCGCGCCGCGACGGAGCGGCCGAGGCGACAGCACGTGTGCTGCCGGACTCGCTGGATGTCCCGCTCGAGGTTCGCTACCGCTTCGAGGGGATCGAAGGAAGGCTCGACGGTCTCGGCGACGCGCTCGCGGTCGCGCTGCTCGCGCCCGCCATGTTCGAGGGCGAGGAGCTGGTGGTCGAGGCGCCGGTGTCGCGGACCCTGCTCGATCATATCGATCAGGCGCAGGGCGTGCTGGCCACCTGGTACGACTACATGACGCCGGTGACGGTGACGCCGGCGGAGATCGTCCCGCCTGCGACGGCCCCCGTGCGCGCGCCGGGGATCGCCACCTGCTTCACCGGCGGCGTCGACAGCTGGTACTCGCTGCTCAAACACCAGTCGCGGGTGAGCCATCTGCTGCTGGTGCGCGGGTTCGACATCGGGCTCGACAACGACGCGCTGTGGGAAGCGACGCGCGCCCGGACGCAGGGCGTGGCGGCGCGGCTGGGCAAGCGGCTCATCACCTGCACCACCAACCTGCGGCCGATCGGGGACAAGCGCCGGTCGGGATGGGGCCGGCGATGCGATGCGGATTTCTGGGGCCGCTGCCTGCACGGGGCCGCCCTCGCCTCCGTCGCGCTCGTGCTCAACGAAGATATCGGCGAGCTGATCGTGCCGGCGAGCCACACCTACGCGAACATCTTCCCGTGGGGATCGTCGCCCTTGCTCGACCCGCTCTGGTCCTCGGACCGGCTTGCGGTGACCCATGACGGGTGCGAGGCCGGGCGGCTCGCCAAGACGAAGCGCCTCTCCGCTAACCGGCTGGCGCTGCAGACGCTGCGCGTCTGTTATGCCGACACTTCGAGCTACAATTGCGGCCGGTGCGAGAAATGCCTTCGCACGATGATGTCGCTGCGCGCCTGCGGCGCGCTGGAGCGGGCACGGACGTTCTCGACGCCGCTCGACCTCGGCCAAGTGCACCGGCTTCGCGTTCCCAGCCAGGCGCGGCCCTACTACGAGGAGATCGCGGAAGCGGCGCTCGCGGAGGGCGACCAGGCCTTGTGGCGGGCGGTGCAGGCTGCGATGGGCGAGGCGTTCTCGCTGCGCCACACCTGGTCGGTCATGCGCGCCGCTGCCGCCCGAAGCGCCTGGGGCCGCGCACTGCGCGCGCGCGGAGCCGAACCGTCGGCGATGGAGCCGGTCGCGGTTTCAGGTCCCGCCGGGCCGGGCGGATCGTGCTCCACCCCGTGGTGAGAGAACCGACGCCGGCTATTTCTTGCTAAGTGCCGGAAACGGCGGGAAGCCCGCGTCGGCGCGGCTGCGGTAGTACTTATTGCCCGGGATTTTATCGCCTTCCATCGGGCCGACGATGACGTTGTCCTTGATGGTGACCTTGCCGATGTCGCGGCCGCGGATCCACATGGCCCCGCCCGGACGGTCGACCAGGATCGTGTTGCCGGTGAAGGTGATGCTGTTGTTCGAGGGACCGTAGGAGCTTTTCTTCTCGAACGCGTACCCCACCAGGTCGCTGTTCTCCGTTTTCGGGCCGCGTTCGATGACGGAATTGCGAATGATGACTTCGCCACCGTTCGACGCGTCGAGCGCCCGGCTGTCCTGCGCGTCGAGCGCGGCAATGACGCTGTCCTCGATCACCGTCTTGTCCGCACGGCTCTTCACCTCGTGCCCCTCGCCGGTCGCGGCAAGAACGCGGGTGTGGCGGATGGTCAGGAGGTCGGCGGCACCGACATAGATCTGGTGCGCCTGGCCGTGGTTGGCACCGTTGTGCTCGAACAGGCTGTCCTCGATCAGCACTGTGCCGACATGTTCGACGGTCAGGATGCCCTCCTGATTGTCGTGGAAATAGACGTCGCGCAGCACGAGACCGGGCTTCTCGAGCCGGATGCAGGCGCCGTTCTTGTCGCGCACGGCGACGCCCGAGCATTCGAGCCCAATCACCGTCGTGTTGCCGCCGCGCAGCACGAAGGTCGCCTTCCCTTCGGCGGCCGCTCCCTCGAAATGCGCACCCTTGGCCTGGATGGTGACGTTCGGAGCGGTCAGGACGCCGGCCTGGAAATACTTGCCCGGCCGGATCGTGATGGTCGAGCCGTTGCCCGCGGCCCGGAAGGCAGCGTTGAGATCGGTCGTCGTACAGGATTGGCTGGGATCGCCCTGGGCGCACAGCACGATGGGGCCGCCCGCCTTCGCAGCCGCGCCAGCTGGGCCGGCCGCGCGCGGCGCCGGCTCGGCACGCGGGCGCGGCGCCGGGGGAAGGTGCGCGGCAGGCGCCGGCGGCAATCGCGGAGGAGGTGCACCGACCCCGGCGCGGCGCAGCTCCTCGACGCGCGCCACAGCCTGGGCGGCCGCCTCGCTCGCCTTGCGCGCGGAATTGGCGGAGCGGGCCGCGGCCTGGGCCGATTCTGCTGCCGCCTTGGCGGCGGCAGTCGCGGCCTGCACCGCCTTGTCGATAAGCTGCATCCGGTCGCGCTCGTCGGCGGCCACGCGCTGCTGCACGGCCGTCTGGTCGCGCTGCGCGGCGGCGCGCTCGGCGGGCGACAGCCGCTCCGCGCCGACGCTGTCCGTGATCGATTGGATGTCGGCCCGCGACACGGGCAGCGAGACGACCTTGCCGCTTTTCAGGGTGATGATCGTGTCGGCGCCCGCCGACGCGGCGCCGGACATGGCGGCACACGCTACCAGTGCCCCGGCGGCCGTCGGCCAGCCGCCGCGCCGCCGCCCGCCAGCCTTCGGTCGCACCATCGGAGGGGCCTCCACTACGCCGTCCCAAACGGCGTGGAACCCTATCAGCGGCCGCCCCGCCCGGCAATGGCTTGACCCGCCGAGGCCGGCCATGCGGTAATGCGCCGCCGGCCGGCCTGCAGGCGTATAGCTCAGCGGCAGAGCGCCGCCTTTACACGGCGGAGGTCGAAGGTTCGATCCCTTCTGCGCCTACCAACTTAAAACCAAGGGGTTAGCCCCCGCCTAGAGACCCCCGTTAAGGGGCGGCCGGACCCCCTGGGGCAACACCGGGGCAACCGCTAGCGCCGGGCCGCGTTTCGGCCGGGCGCCGCTGCGGCTCGCACGCTGCCGCCGGGCGCTTTAGCGGCCCCCCGCGCCGCCCGCCCGCGCCCCTCGTCCCACACGACCGCCTGCCGCCGGCAGTGGGCAGCCCCGCCCCGGCCTTAGCGCCCGGCCGCCGCCCCGCCGGCCATCCAGACTTCTCTTGGCCCATAGCCACCCTCGCCGTAGGCTTGCCTCAGTCTAGGTATATACTCCTAGGCCCTACAACGAGGAGAACGACGATGGCGACTGTGCTTACCGCCCCGGCCGACAAGCCGGCTCCCGCCAAGAAACCCGCTCCGACCAAGAAGCCGGCCCCGGCCCGCAAGGCTCCCGCCAAGAAGGCGGCTGCCAAGACCCCGACGAAGAAGCCGGCGGCCCCCGTTCATAAGGCGAGTGACGGGCGCCTGCCCCCGGCCGCCAAAATCAAGGTGACGGCGGACGCGAACACCCGCCGGCCCGGTACGGCGGCGCACAAGCAGATCGAGCTTCTGCGTGGCAGCAAGACCGTGGCCGAGTTCGTGGAGAAGGGCGGCCGGGTGGGCTACCTCCGGACCGAGATCGCCAAGGGCCGCGTTAAGGTCGAGCCCGCCGCGTGACGTCCGCTCGCGACAAGTACGACGCCGCGATAGTAGCCGCCGCCGAGCGCTGGTTTGTCCGCTGGACGCTCGGCGGCGGGCGCGTCGAACGGCGCTGGTGCGCCTCCCTGGACGAAGCCTTGTCCGTCGCCGCCGCGCAGGGCCGCCCCGCCGTTGTGTATGCCGTGCGCGGTCGGGAGGGCTGCCCAGTGCAGGTGTATTTGCCCGATAAGTCAGGTACCGCGCGGCTCTGACACTTGCCTTTGAAATCCATCGGCGGAGGGCGCCGTTTGGTCGACGTACATCCAGAAATGGTCAATGCGACCTGGGCCGGCGCCCCCTTCAAATTCCCTTACCGCGCACCAGAATTCTTGCAGAATTACGGCAAGCGTAGCGGCGTCTACTCTAAGGGATTCGTAGGTAGCCGTATTCCCCTGGGGTTGGCGTTCAACACCCTGGCTGTAGTGTGATAGAACAGCCTCGAGCCTCTTTCTAAGAGCGCTGTCATGATCATTGTCTAAGGAGAATCGAATAATTGCTCTCATCGTACCCTTCCCGCGAGAAAAGCATAATGTAGCGCGCAAAGTATCATGCCATCACGGCGTCCTCGGCAGGGGCGGCGGCTTCCCCGCCTTCTCGACCTTCCAGCCGCACAGCCGTAAGTGCCGCAGCACGTCAGCCGCCGCCATCATGCGCGCCTCGTCCGCGTCGCCGGGCCGCTTGGAGCGGATGTGCTCACGCAGGCCGAAGGCAATATCGCCTCGAATGTCGTCGTCCGCTTCGCTCACGTCCCACCCCGCGCCGTTCCTGGAACGTTCTCACAACTGGCGCCCGATGGCAACAGGCTGCGGGGACCAGCGTCCGTTCACCACGACTCAGGGTTGACGCATGCCGCTCCCACTGCAATTATTCGTATTGGGTGGTAAGTCAGTACGCGCGTTAAAGACAACAATCCGGGGGCTACAATGAAGCGCGTCCTCACGCTGGTGGTGGCATTGGCCGCCGCCGTCCTCATGTTCTCGTCCGCATTCGCCCAGGTGCACGTGCGCGGCTATTACCGGAGCAACGGCACTTACGTCGCTCCGCATTGGCGGTCGTCGCCGGATAGCAGCTACAACAACAACTGGTCGGTGAAGCCGAACGTGAACCCGTTCACCGGCCAGGAAGGCACGCGGCAACCGACCTACAACGACCGACCGCCGTCATCGAACTCTTACGGCGGTGGGTACAGTGGCCTGCCCCCGAGAGGTGATCCAGGTTCAATGTTATTGCATGGCGTCGGTTGATGCCATGGTCGGGGTGGGCGAGCGTGCGCCCCCAACGGCTGGCGCGCTCGCCCATGGCACGATGCTTCCGCTGCGTGGGACGATGGCCTCGGGCGCCGGCGGGCGGTAGCCGAGCGAGCTGTGCGGGCGCACGGCGTTGTAATGGCGCCGCCAGGCCTCGATGAGGACCTGGGCCTCGGCCAGGCTGAAGAACATCTCGCCGTTCAGCAACTCGTCACGAAGCTTGCTGTTGAAGCTCTCGCAGTAGCCGTTCTCCCACGGGCTGCCGGGCTCGATGTAGGCAGTACGGGAGCCGACAGCGGCGATCCATTCACGTAGCGTCGTGGCGATGAACTCCGGCCCGTTGTCCGACCGGACGTAGACGGGTGGCCCGCGCAGGATCATCAGATCGGCCAGGGTCTCCAGAACGTCGGTCGAGTTGAGCCTGCGCTTGACCCGGATGGCCAGGGCCTCCCGGGTGAACTCGTCGATGACGCACAGCATCCGGAACTTCCTCCCGTCATGGGTCCGGTCCTCGACGAAGTCGTACGACCAGACGTGGTTGGGCCGCTCGGCACGCAGCCTTACGCATGATCCGTCGTTGAGCCAGAGCCGGCCCCGCTTCGGTTGCTTCTGTGGGACCTTCAGCCCCTCCCGTCGCCAGATCCGCTGCACCCGCTTGGCGTTCACGATCCAACCTGCGTGGTGCAGCAGGGCGGTGATCCGCCGGTAGCCATAGCGGCCATAGGCCGTGGCCAGCGCGACGATGTCCGCGGTCAGCGCCGCCTCGTCATCGGGCATGCGGCGCGGCTTGCGCTGCGTGGAGCGGTGCTGGCCAAGAACCCGGCAGGCGCGACGCTCGGATACGCCGAACCTGGCCCGCACCTTCTCCACGCAAGCACGGCGACGGGCGGGGCTTAGAAGTTTCCCCGGGCGGCCTCTGTCAGGATCATCTTGTCCAACGTGAGATCGGACACTGCACGGCGCAGCCGCGCGTTCTCGAGCTCCAGCTCCTTCAGCCGCTTCACCTGGTCTGTCTTCATCCCGCCGTACTCCGCCCGCCAGCGGAAATACGTCGTCTCCGTCACCGCGATCGACTTCACCGCCTCGGCCACCGACATCCCCTGACCGGTCAGGACATCCACCTGCCGCAGCTTGGCGACGATCTCTTCGGGCTTGTGACGCTTCCTGGCCATCTCTCCATCCTTCCAATCAGGCCCGCAGGCCAACTTACCGGATGGATCACTTCTTGGGGGTCAGGCCAGACGGAAGGTGCAGGTGATCTGGCGGCGTGTGAAGGTCATGGCTACGCCAACATCAGTGACGGCAAAGCGAGCGCGAGCGCGCGGAGCCACCGCCGGATCGAAGCGTGTATCGTCATCTCTTCCCTCCGTACGGAAGAACGGCGGCGGGTGCTTGGTCCGGAGAACAACCTCGCACCCGCCGCCGCCGCTACAAGCGCACTGTGATCTACGGTCACGTGCGCTATCCCCACCCCCTACCAACTACTCCGCGCCGTCAGGCAACGGCGTGTCCGCGTCACTGGACAGCTTGTCCAGGGCGGCGGCCCAGGCGGCTGGCGCCATGGACGACGAGAACTGGATGATGCTCTCGGCCGCGTCCGGGAATCGGCACCGCGCAGCCAAGTCGGGCCGGTCGACTTCGAGTTCTCGTTGGTCGCCGAGCGTGCGCGGCAATACACCGGCCGAACGCAAGAACGCGATCGTGCGCGCCGACAGGGCGAACGCCTCGAAGCGCACGGCGCACTCGTCAAGCGCGGTCGCAACGGCAGGATCGGCCAGGGCTACGTTGCGCACGGCACGGGCCACTCCCCGCTCCGCGTCGGCCAGTTCGCGATCCGCCGCATCGGCCTCAACCACGAGTGCATCACGCGCGCGGCGGAGGGTGGCCAGACGTTCCTCGGCGGCGCGGTGCGCATCGTCCGCCGGGCGGTCGATCACGTCCGTGCCCGCGATAAACGCGGCGGCGAGCCTGTGCGCCTCCGTCGCCCGCGCGTCCTGCAACTCGGCGGTCGCAGTGTCCAGGGCATGCCGCGCGGCGATTCCCGCGTCCGTGGCGCGTTCCTGCGCCGTCCGGATTTCTTCCAGGCGGGTTCGCGCCCAGTCCCGAGCGGCGATGGCAACAGCCAAGGCTTCCCGTTCCGGCGTGCGCTGTTCGGTGGTGGTGGTGGTGGCGGATGCGGCCATAGTGGCTATTCCTTCGTGATGCGCGCGACTTCGGGCCAGCGCTCAGCGAACGCGGTCGTCGTCTTGTCGGTGTAGGGAATGTGGGGGCGCGGCTTGCGCGGCGTCGTCCGGGCGTCTGTTTGGATGCGCGCGGCCTCGGGAAATCGCTCCGCGAACGTGGAAGCCGCCGCCGGGTCCGGGGTGTGGGGGCGCGCGTCCATCGCGTGTTGGTCCTCTGCCCCCCGGCTGTCGTCGTCAGGCATCTTCGGCATGGCGATGTCGAGCTGCGGCATCGAATGCGGCCGATCCTGGCCGGTGAGAACGGTCAGGACGTCGGCCATGGTGTCCCGGTCGATACGCTCGGCGAGGAGCGCGAGGGCGCGCTCGATACGATCCTTCATCTCGGCGTTGATCTCCGCGATGCCGTCTTCGTCGTCGCGGGCCGGGGCCGGGTCCAGCATCGCCCGGAGCTCGTCCAGGTCGTCACGCGCGAGACGCGGACCAAACTTCTGGACCACGCGCTTCGCCATCGGCGACCCTTGGGTGAGTCCATGTTTGGCATCGTAGGCAGCGGGATAACCAACGGATTTTCCGCCGGCCTGGTGCTGACGGGCACGCTGGCACGTTGCCAGGACATCCGCTTCATCTTCTCGCATGGGGGCGGCGCGCTGCCGTTCCTCGCCGCGCGCATCGACCACATCTCGGCGTCGAACAAGGCGTTCGCGGCGAACAACCCGCGCGGCATCCTGCACGAGCTGAAGCGGCTTTACTGCGACACGGCAAGCGCCGAATCGGTGCCACAGCTCGCCGCCATGTGCGCCTTCTTCCCAGACACCCATATCCTGTTCGGCAGCGACTATCCCTTCATCGACCCGAAGCCGATCATCGACGGGCTCGACGAATATCCGATGACCAAGGCGATGCGCGCCGCCATCGACCGGGAGAACGCGCTCGCGCTTCTGCCGCGCGCCAAGGCATAGGGAGGCCCGACGATGGCAAAGGCGATCGGGCCGGCGCGTCCCGCCCCGGCGACCGGCAGCAACCAGCCGATCTGGGCGAGCGACGCGATGGCCGCCACCCTGCGCGAGCTGGGCTTCCCCTATGTCGCGCTGGTGCCGGGAGCGAGCTACGCCGCGCTGCACGATAGCCTGGTGAACTTCCTCGGTAACGAGAACCCGAAGATCCTGCTCTGCCTGCACGAGGAGCACGCGGCCTTCCTCGGCTCGGGCTACGCCCAGGTGACCGGCGAGCCTATGCTGATCATCGTCCACACCAATGTCGGGCTGATGCATGCCGCGATGGGCATCATGGATTGCTGGTGCGGGCGCCAGCCGCTGGTCGTGATCGGCACGGCGGCGTTCGATGCCGAGACGCGCACGCCATGGATCGAATGGATCCACAGCATGGCGGACCAGGCCGGCATGGTGCGCGCCTTCCTCAAGTGGGACGACGAGCCGCATTCGCCGGGCGCGGCCATCAATTCGCTGCGGCGCGCGACGCTGCTCGCCCGCGCCGAGCCGGCGGGGCCGACGCTCGTCACCATCGATCGCGCCCTGCAGGAGCAGGAGCTCGCCGCCTGGCCGGAGAAGGACAGCGTCGCGCGCTTCCGGCCGCCCGGCCCGGCCGAGCCGGCGCCGTCCGACGTGGCCCGCGCGCTCGCGCTCATCGCCAAGGCGAAGAACCCCGTGCTGATGGCCGGTCGCGTCTCGCGTTCGGAGGCAGGCTGGGCGGACCGCATCCGCCTCGCGGACCTGCTCGGCTGCAAGGTCTTTACCTACAGCGACGACAGTGCGGCCTTCCCGATCCCGCATCCGCGTCACGCCGGCCGGTTCGGCCTGCGCGTGCCGGAACCGCACAAGAAGGCGCTGCGCGAGGCCGACCTGATCATCGAGCTCGACTGGGTCGATTTCGGCAGCACCCTGCGCCAGCTCTGGCCGAACGGCGAGGCGCCGCCCCCGATCGTGAGCTGCTCGAACGACCACCTCGCCCACCGCGGCGGAAACAAGGACTATTTCACGTTCGCCCCCGCCGATGTCCGGCTCGGCGCCGCCCCCGACCGCTGCGTCGCCGCGCTGCTCAAGGGGCTGGAGGGGCGAAAGCCAGCGCCTGCCGCCGGGCCCTGCCCCTCGACGCCCAAGGTGGAGGTTCCGGCCTCGGGCCCGATCACGGCACGGCTGCTGGCCGATTTGTTCTACGACGTGATGAAGGACGAGACGATCTGCCTCGCCGAGATCCCGATCGGCTGGCCCGCCGACATGGTGCGCTGCGCCCACCCCCTCGACTTGCTGGCCGGGGCATCGGGCGGCGATGTGGGCGCCGGACCCGGCACGGCCATCGGCGCGGCGCTCGCTTTGCGCCACCAGGGGACCGGCCGGCTCCCCGTCGCGGTCATGGGCGACGGTGATTTCCTGATGGGAGTCGGGGCGCTGTGGGTGGCGGCAGCGAACCGCATCCCCTTCCTGATCGTGGTCTGCAACAACCGCGCCTACGGCAACGACGTCCAGGCGCAGGAGCGCACCGCCCGCTACCGCCGCCGTCCGGTCGAGAACAAGTGGGTCGGTCAGGCGATCACCGACCCGCCGCCCGACCTCTCCGGGCTCGCGCGGGATTTCGGCTGCGAGGGCGCGGGGCCCGTCACCGACGTGGCCGCTTTGCGCGACGCGCTGGAGGCGGCGCTCACCCGGCTCAAGGCCGGTGCCGGCTATGTGCTCGACGTGGTGGTGGCGGCGGACTGAGGCTACGCCCGAGGGCCCGCCGCGAACACGTAGAATTAACGAAGGCCGGCCCATTATTGTCGACGGAGCTGGTTCCCGGGCGATTCTGGGAACCCGCCTTGCCGGAATCGGTTGATCCGATGAGGTGCTGCGCGTAATATGTAAAAAATTCCGACACGTGGTTGGCTGAAGTGTCAAATATCCCGACAATCGGCGCCGGTGCCGTGACCGCCGGCGATGGCTTGGCCTGCCGCGCGCTTCCGCGCGTCGGACTGGGCTGAGCGGCCGGGAGAGGCGCGATGGTTCGCCTGTTCCGGCATTACGTGCCCGGCTCGCTCCTCTTCCTGGGGCTGGTCGAGCACCTCTTCCTGATCGTCACGGTGTACGTGGCCCTGTTCTTCCGCTGGGCGGATGCCAGCCACCTGATGACCTCGCTCGGCGACAACCTCGGTAAGGCGATCCTGTTCGCCGTGGTGTTCAGCGTCACCATGTTCTCACTGGGCCTGTACAACCGCGCCCATTGCGGCGACCTGGTGACGACGCTAACCCGGCTGGTTGTCAGCTTCGCGCTGGCCTCGGTCGTGCTGACGCTTCTGTTCTACATGTTCCCGACATTGTCGATCTGGCGCAGCGCCGTCGCCATCGCTTTTGGACTAGGCTTGGTGGGCGTCATGGTGATCCGCTGGATCTATCTGCACGTCGCCGACCTCGAGGGGCTCAAGCGGCGCGTACTGGTCCTGGGAGTCGGGCGGCGCGCGGCGCGCATCGAGGCGCTGGAGCGCGCGGACAAGGCGCGCGGTTACGTGTGCATCGGCTTCGTGCCACTGAACGATACCGAGCCGCGCATCTCCGAGCAGGTGAACATCTGGGGCAACATGTCCCTCGCCGAGCTTGCCGTCGAGCAGGGCGCCGACGAGATCGTGGTGGCGGTGGACGAGCGGCGGGGCGGCACGCCGGTCGATGCCCTGCTGGCCTGCAAGCTCGCCGGCATCGCCATCACCGACTACTCGACCTTCTGGGAGCGCGAAACCGGCAAGGTCGACCTCGACACGCTGTACCCGAGCTGGCTGATCTTCTCCGACGGATTCGTCGGCGGCCAGGCCCAGGCCGCCGCCAAGCGCGTATTCGATGTGTTCTCGAGCACGCTGCTGCTGCTGCTCGCCTTGCCGATCATGGGGGTGACGGCGCTCGCCGTAAGGCTGGAAAGCCCCGGCGGCATCCTCTATCGGCAGGAAAGGGTGGGACTGAACGGCCGCACCTTCATGCTGCTCAAGTTCCGCTCGATGCGCTCCGATGCGGAAAAGGACGGCGTGCCGCAATGGGCGGCGGTCAACGACAGCCGGGTGACGCGGGTGGGCGCCCTGATCCGCAAGGTGCGGATCGACGAGATCCCGCAGATCTTCAACGTGCTGCGCGGCGACATGAGCTTCATCGGACCGCGGCCGGAGCGGCCGTTCTTCGTCGAGGAGCTGCGCCAGTCGATCCCCTACTATTTCGAGCGCCACCGCGTGAAGCCGGGCATCTCGGGCTGGGCCCAGCTCAACTATCCGTACGGCGCATCGGTCGATGACGCCAAGGAGAAGTTCCAGTACGACCTGTACTACATCAAGAACTACTCGCTGTTCCTCGACATCATCGTGCTGATCCAGACAGTGCGGGTGGTGTTTTTCCCGCACGGCGCCCGCTAGGGCGCCGGGAGGAGCCGCGCCCATGCCCATCGGGCTGATCAGCTACGGCACGGCATGCGTCGCATACGCGGCGCTGTCGGCATTGCTGGTCTCGGGCCTCCGGCGCGGGCCGATTGGCGCCTGGCTCCTCGCCGCGGCGCTCGCGACGATGCTGTGGGCCGGCGTCTCGGCATGGGCCCTTTACGGCGACGGGCCCTCTCTCGCCATGGCCCTGGCGAGCGACCTCCGTACTGCCGCATGGCTCGCCTTCCTTGTCACAGTGATGGCGCTGCCCTGGCGCGGCGACGTCGGCGCGGCCCGCAACCTCGTGGGACCGGCGGTGGTCGCCTTCTGCGTCGCCAACGTGGTCGTCGACATCTGGCTGACGACGAGTCCAGTCGCGGCGCCGGGCACCTCGGCGCTCGACGCGCGCATGGTCGCGCGGCTGCTGCTCGCTGTGATCGGCATCCTTCTGATCGAGAACCTGTTCCGCAACTCGCCCGAAGAGCGCCGCTGGGGCATCAAGTACCTCTGCTTCGGGCTCGGCGGCATCTTCGCCTACGATTTCTACCTCTTTTCCGAAGCGTTGCTGTTCAAGCGGGTCAACCCAGTCCTGGTCGACGGGCGCGGCTTCGTCGATGCGCTGGTCGTGCCGCTGATCGCGGTGTCTGCGGCGCGCAACCCGCAATGGTCGCTCGAGGTGTTCATCTCGCGCCGGGCGATTTTCCACTCGTCCACGCTGATCGGCGCCGGCGTTTACCTGCTGGGCATGGCACTCGGCGGCTACTTCATCAGGCGCTATTCCGGCGACTGGGGGCCGATCGTCCAGACGGTCTTCCTGTTCTCGACGGCGATGCTGCTGGTCCTGATCGTGTTCTCGGGCCAGTTCCGGGCATGGCTCAGGGTCAACCTGTCCAAGCACTTCCTCACCTACCGCTACGACTATCGCGAGGAATGGCTGCGCCTGATCCGCACGATCTCGGAGGTCGGCATTCAGGGCGGGCTGCCCGTGCGCGTGATCAAGGCCGTCGCCGACGTGGTGGACAGCCCGGACGGCGCCCTATGGATGCGCGAAGACGGCGACCGGTTCTCCCTCGCTGGCTCGTGGAATGCCTCGAGCTGGAAACTCGACAAGGCGACGGTTGAACTCGGCTCGGACTTCGTCGCCTTCCTCGAGGATCGCCAATGGGTGGTGAACCTCAGCGAATACGCTTCCGCGCCAGAACACTACGAGCCGCTGGTGGCGCCCGCGTGGATGACGGAGATCCGGCGTGCGGCACTGATCGTACCGCTTCTCCATCACGAATGGCTGCTCGGCTTCCTGCTGCTCGGCCGCCAGCGCGCGCCGCGCGACCTCAACTGGGAGGATTACGACCTTCTCAAGACCATGGGCCGGCAAGTGGCGAGCTATCTCGCCGAGTACCGCGCAGCGAGCGCGCTCGCCGAGGCGCGCCAGTTCGACCAGTTCAACAAGCGCTTCGCGTTCGTGCTGCACGACACCAAGAACCTGATCAGCCAGCTTTCGCTGATGCTCGCGAACGCCGAAAAGCACAAGGCGAACCCGGCTTTCATCGAGGATTTGATCGCCACCGTGTCGGAATCGGTCGACAAGATGAACCGCCTGCTGGTCCGGCTGCACGAAGGTGGGCTCGCCGTCAAGGCGACGACCGCGGTCGACCTTGCGCCGGTGTTGCGCCGGGTCGTCGCGCGGACCGCGCAAAAGGACCGCCATCTCAGCTTCGAGTGCGAGGCGGAAGGCATGCTGGTCGTCGCCGACGAGGACCGGCTGACCGCGGTCGTCTCCCATCTGATCGACAATGCAGTCGATGCGACCGAGCCCGGCAAGGGCGCGGTCTCCATCCGGCTGCGGGCGAACGGCCGCCACGCCGAAATCGAGGTCGAGGACAACGGCAAGGGGATGGAGGCCGCATTCATCCGCGACGAGATGTTCCGCCCGTTCAAATCGACCAAGACGGGCGGGTTCGGCATCGGCGCCTACGAAAGCCGCGAGTTCGTGCGCGAACTCGGCGGCAATCTCGACGTCACTTCGGCGCCCGGAAAGGGCACCACGGTGCGGATTCGCCTTCCGGCCATCGGCGAGACGCACCCAACAACGGAAGCGGCTCGGAGCGCGACGGTCCCATGAGCGGTGATAATAAGAAGACCTTGCTCGTCGTCGAGGACGACACGGGCATCCAGCGCCAGCTCCGCTGGGCGCTCGAGGAATATCACGTGGTGTTCGCGACCGACCGGGATTCCGCGATCGCGCAGTTCCGCGCGGAGGTTCCGGCCGTCGTCACGGTGGATTTGGGCCTCCCCCCCGATCCCGACGGGGCGAGCGAGGGATTCGCGGTGTTGGAGGAGATATTGGGCCTCGCGCCCGAGACCAAGGTCATCATGGTCACCGGCAACGAGACGCGCGAGCACGCGCTGCACGCCGTCGCCCAGGGTGCCTACGACTTCTACAAGAAGCCGATCGATCCCGGCGAGCTGGGGCTGATCCTGCGCCGCGCGTTCTACCTCGCGGAGCTCGAGGACGAGCACCGCCGCTTCATCCAGTCGCGCCGGCACATGCCGCTCGACGGGATTATCACGGGGGCGCCCGAAATGCTGAAGATCTGCCGGCTGGTCGAGAAGGTCGCCTCGGCGGACGTCAGCGTGCTGATCCTCGGCGAGTCGGGTACCGGCAAGGAGCTGCTGGCGCGCGCGCTGCACGACCTCAGCGGGCGCAAGCAGAAGCCGTTCGCGGCCATCAACTGCGCCGCCATCCCCGAAAACCTGATCGAAAGCGAGCTGTTCGGCCACGAGAAGGGCGCCTTCACGGGCGCGATCCGCCAGTCGAAGGGCAAGATCGAGCTGGCGCACGAGGGCACGCTGTTCCTCGACGAAATCGGGGACGTGCCGCCGGCGGTCCAGGTCAAGATGCTCCGCTTCCTGCAGGAACGCGTGATCGAACGCGTCGGCGGCCGTCAGCTCATCGATGTGGATGTGCGGGTGGTCTGCGCCACGAACCAGAACATCGAGGAGCTCATCGCGCAGGGACGGTTTCGCGAGGATCTGTACTACCGGCTGAGCGAGCTCGTGGTGAACGTGCCACCGCTGCGCCGGCGCGACGGCGACCCGGAGCTCCTGGCGCACAGCTTTTTGCAGAAATTCAACGAGGAACACGGCCGGACCATCCGCGGCTTTTCGTCCGAGGCGCTGGCCGCCATCTCGAAGTACGAATGGCCGGGCAACGTGCGCGAGCTGGAAAACCGGGTGAAGCGGGCGGTCATCATGGCCGAGGGCCAGCGCGTCGCCGCGGGCGATCTCGATCTGGTCCCGCCCGACGAGGTGCCCGAGGTCCTGAACCTCGCCCAAGCGCGCGAGGAGGCGGAAAAGCGGGAAATTCCGCGGGCGCTTACGCGCGCCGAGGGCAACATATCCCAGGCGGCCAAGCTGCTCGGAATCAGCCGGCCGACGCTGTATGATCTGATGCGGCAGCATAACATCAAGGTTTGACGGCAGGCGCGGCCTCGACCGCGCCTGCCGCTTGCTGCGCGCACGGTCCGCGGCACAGGGCGGGCGGGGGACGTAGAAGCTCACATGACGGAGGATTTGAGATGGTGAAGCGGATGTCTCGACGGGCGGCCCGGGCGATTTGCCTGGCGGCCGGCATGTCCCTGACGCTCGCCGCCGCGGCCGGGCCCGCACACGCGGCCTCGGTCGACAAGGAGCGATCCGAGAAGTACCTGCAGGACGCGCAGGACTACCTGAAGAAGCACGACCTGAACGCCGCGGTCATCCAGCTCAAGAACGCGCTGAAGTCCGACCCTGGCAACGTCGCCGCCCGCCGCCTGCTGGGCGAGGCCTATCTCGACGTCGGCAACGGCGCCTATGCCGAGAAAGAGCTGTCGACGGCGATCCAGCGCGGCGCGCCGTTCGGCGAGATCGCGCCCGATCTGGGCCGCGCCTACCTGCAGCAGGGCAAGTACGACCAGGTCATCAAGCAGATCCTGCCCGACAAGGTGACGCCCGACAACAAGTACCAGGTGCTGATCGAGCGCGGCCAAGCGTACCTGTCGCTGCGCCAGCTCGACGACGCCGAGAAGAGCTTCAACGCCGCCCACGAGATGAAGCCGAAAGATGCCTCGGCGATGGTCGGCCTGGCGCAGACGCTGATCAATCGCGGCAAGGTCAAGGAGGCCGACGCAGAGGTCGACCAGGCGCTCGCGGCGGCACCGGACGACGTCGGCGCACTCACCATGAAGGGCGAGCTGCGGCGCATCGTCGGCGACCGCGACGGCGCCATCAAATATTTCGACAAGGCGCTGGCCAAGCGCCAGAACAACGTCCTCGCGCTGCTCGGCCGCGCCGCCGCCCTGATCGACCAGAACAAGGACGACGCGGCGCAGAAGGACCTGAAGCGAGTCCTCACCCTGGTGCCGAAGCACCCGATGGCGCTCTACCTCGAGGCTCTGACGCTCGCCAAGAAGCGCGACTACGCCGGGGCACGCGAGAAGCTGGAGGACGCCGGCCCGGCCCTCGACGACCACATGCCGAGCGTGTTCCTGAAGGGCGCGGTCGCCTATGCGCTGGGCGAGCCCGAGCAGGCGATCAAGAACCTGACCTTTTACCTCGACCGGATCCCCGGAAACCTCCGGGCGCGCGAGCTTCTGGCCGCGACCTACGTGCGCCTGCGCCAGCCGCAGAAGGTGGTGGACACGCTGAAGCCGGCCCTCAAGCCGGTCGAGGACACCTATGCCCTCAGCCAGAAGCGCCTGGCCGAGGCGAAGGCGGTCAAGGACGGCGCGGAGCAGCTCGAAACCGAGCAGAAGCGGCACAACGCTATCGCCGCCGAGTACGCGCGGTTCATGTCGATGATCGGCACCGCCTACATGCAGTTGGGCAAGGTCAACGAAGGGACCTCGTACTTCTCGAAAGCCGCCGAGGCGGCGCCCGACGCGGCCTCGATCCGCACCCAGCTCGCCCTCAGCCACCTCGCCCAGGGCCAATCCGCCGAGGCGACGGGCGACCTCAAGATGGCGCTCGACATCGACAAGGATTCGAGCCGGGCGGGCATCCTTCTCGCGCTCATCCAGCTTCGCAAGGGCCAGTATGACGACGCCCTGGCCTCGGCCAAGAAGCTGAAGGATATGAAGTCGATGGCGGGCAACCCGCTGCCCGAAAACCTGATGGGGGCGGCGTATCTCGGCAAGAACGACAAGACCAAGGCCGTCGAGATGTTCGACGATGCGCTCAAGGTGAAGCCGGATTTCGCACCCGCGCACATGAACCTGGCCCAGCTCGCGATCCGCGACAAGGACTACGACAAGGCTCGGTCCCAGTACGAGACGGTCCTGAAGGACAATCCCAAGAGCGTCGAGGCAATGACCGCGCTCGCCAACCTCGCCAACATCGAGAAAAAGCCGGACGAGGTGGCGAAGTGGCTGCGCGCGGCGGGCGATGCCGATCCGAAGGGGATCGCGCCCCAGCTTCGCCTGATCGCGTTCTACGATTCGCAGCGCAATTTCCCGATGGCGCTGAACGTGGCACGCCAGCTCAACATCGACGTGCCGAACAACCCGCGCGTGCTCGAGGTGCTCGGCCGGTCGGAGCTGGCCGCGGGCAATCCGGATCGCGCGATCTCCACCTTCCGCCAGCTTACGGATCAACAGCCGAAGTCGGGCCGGGCCCTGGTGCTGCTGGCGGGCGCGCAGATCGCCAACAAGACGCCGGACCAGGCGCGCGACACGTTGAACAAGGCGATCTCGATCGACCCGAACTACATCCCGGCACACGTCAGCCTGGTGCAGCTCGAGACGCGCGAGAAGCACTATGACGCGGCCATCAAGGTCGCCGAAGCGCTAACCGCCTCCCAACCCAAGGCGTCGCTGGGCGACATGCTGCGCGGCGACGTGCTGATGGCGGAGAAGAAGACCGGTCCGGCGATCGAGGCCTACAAGGCGGGCATGAAGCGCGCCGAGTTCGACCACGATGGTCCTGCGCATCTACAACGCCGAGCGCCAGGCGAAGCAGAACGACGCCGCCTACGCGACGTTGGAGGGCTGGGTCGCGAAGCACAAGGACGACGCCGCCGCCGGCAACGTGCTGGCGAGCGCCTACCTGCTGGACGGCAAGTACGACAAGGCGATCAAGGAGTCCGAGGTCATCCTCGTCAAAAACCCGAACAACCCCGTGGTGCTCAACAACCTCGCCTGGCTCTACCAGAAGACCGGGGACAAGCGCGCGAAGGAATATGCCGAGCGCGCCTTCAAAGCGGCGCCCCAGTCCCCCGAGGTGATGGACACGCTGGGATGGATACTGGTCCAGAACGGCGAGGCCGATCGAGGCGTGAAGATCCTGAAGCAGGCGTCCGAGGCCGCGCCCACCTCGGGCGACATCGGCTACCACCACGCCGCCGCGCTCGACCGAGCCGGCCACCCGGCGGAGGCCCGCAAGGAGCTGGAGAAGCTGCTGGCGAGCGCGGACAAGCTGCAGGGCTTCACCACCCGCAAGGATGCCGAGGCGCTGCTCGACCACCTGAAGAGCGGCGGCTGAGCCGGCACGCGTGAGGGGGACCACGCCGGGGGATGCCCCGCCGCACATGGTGCACGTCTTCCCGTCCTTCGCGGCGGGAGGCGTGCCCTTGCGGACGGCGGAGATCATCAACGCGCTGGGCGGTGCATACCGGCACACGGTCATCGCGCTGGACGGACGTTTCGAGGCGCAGACCCGCGTCGCACCTGACGTGAAGGTCGAATATCTCCAACCCGCAACGGGAAAAGCCGGCCCACCCCGCCGACTCGCCGCAATCGCGGCCGAGCTCCGCCGGCTCGGCCCCGATCTTCTGGTCAGCTACAATTGGGGCGCCATCGAGTGGGCGGCGGTCAACCGCTTCTGGCATCGCGTGCCGCACCTCCATCTCGAGGACGGGTTCGGGCCGGGAGAGGCGACGCGCCAGCTTTCCCGTCGCGTCCGCGCCCGCCGGGTCGCGCTGAAGCGCGCGGCGGTGATCGTGCCGTCGGAGAATCTGCGGCGCATCGCGACCGAGATCTGGCGGCTCGACCCGCGCACCGTCCGGCTCGTGCCGAACGGCGTCGACTGCGACCTGTTCGCCTGCCCGCCCGACCCGGCCCTGGTGCCGGGCATTGCCAGCGCCGCCGCCGCGGGGGCCGTCGTCGTCGGCACCGTCGCGCCGCTTCGCCCGGAGAAGGACCTTGCCCACCTCATCCGCTCGTTCGCGCGCGTCGCGCCGGGCCGGAACGTAGTGCTCGCCATCGTCGGCGGCGGGGCCGAACGGGAGCGCCTCGCCGCCCTCGTCGCGGAACTTGGGATCGGCGAGCGCACGCTGATGCCGGGACATGTCGACACGCCGGCCCGGGTCTACGGCCTGCTCGACGTGTTCGCGATGAGCTCCGTCACGGAGCAGATGCCGATCAGCCTGATCCAGGCGATGGCGGCAGGCCGGCCAGTGGTGGCGACCGACGTGGGCGACATCCGGAACATGGTCGCCGAGCCGAACCGGCCGTTCGTGGTGCCGCCGCGCGACGACGACGCCTACGACGCCGCGCTCGCCCGGCTCATCGAAGATTCCGCGCTGCGCCGGTCGCTTGGCGCCGCCAACCGGGCCCGCGCCGTCGAGGCCTATCCGCTGCAAAAGATGTTCGACGCGTGGCGGTCGATCTTCGCCCAAGCGATCGGCCGCGGCGCTGCCGCCCGCGCGTGAAGATCCTCACCTTCACCAGCCTGTTCCCCAGCGCGGCGATACCGCAGCACGGCGTTTTCGTGGAGAACCGCCTGCGCCAGCTCGTTTTGTCCGGAAGGGTCGAGGCGCGGGTCGTGGCGCCGGTCCCCTGGGTGCCGCCGGGGCTTTCGCGCGGCCGCTACCAGCCGATGGCCGAAGCGCCTGCCTCCGAGACCCGCCATGGCATTCCAGTGGTCCATCCGCGTTACCCCACCATCCCGCGCATCGGCATGAGCGCGGCGCCGTTCCTGATGTATCTCTGGACACGGCCAGCCGTCGCCCGGCTGATCGCCGACGGCTTCCGTTTCGAACTGATCGACGCGCACTATTTCTACCCGGATGGCGTTTGCGCGGCGCTGCTCGGCCGCCATTTCGGCCGGCCCGTCGTCATCACGGCGCGCGGCTCGGACGTGAACGTCGTCGCCCGCTACGGAGTGCCTTGCCGAATGATCCGTTGGGCGGCGGGACACGCGGACGGCGTCATCACCGTGTCGCGCGCACTCAAGGAGTTGCTCGTCGCGCTCGGCGTCGCCGAAGAGCACGTGCGTGTGCTGCGGAATGGTGTCGATCTGGCGCTGTTTCACACGCCGGAGAACCGCGAAGCCACGCGTGCCAGGCTCGGCGTCGCCGGCACCGTGCTCCTTTCCGTCGGCAACCTGATCCGGGCCAAGGGGCACGACATCGCCATCCGGGCGCTGGCCGCCCTGCCCGGGGTCACCCTGCTGATCGCAGGCGACGGGCCGGAACGGGGTGCTCTCGCCGCCCTCGCCCGCACGCTGGGCCTGGACGAGCGGGTCCGCCTTCTGGGCCGCCAGCCGCACGAGGCGCTCCCCGGACTCTACGGTGCGGCAGACCTGCTGGTCCTCGCCACGCAAAGCGAGGGGTGGCCCAATGTCCTTCTCGAGGCCATGGCGTGCGGCACACCGGCCGTGGCCACCGGCGTCGGCGGCATTCCAGAGGTGGTGACCGCGCCCGCCGCGGGGCGGCTGATGGCGTCGCGCACGCCGGAGGCGCTCGCAGAAGCGGTGCGCGGCGTTCTCGCCGCCGGCATCGACCGGTCGGCGACCCGTGCCTACGCCGAAGGATTCGACTGGCAGGAGACGACCGCCGGCCAGATCGCCTTGTTCGAGGAAATCCTCGCGCGCCGAGGGCGCGACGGTTGTCCGCCGCGCCGGCGGGTATAAGATCGAGGCCGGCCGGCCCCGCTCGGGGCCGCAAGCGCGGGAGGCGCAGATGCCCGATTCGATCACCCCGCCGGCCCCGGGACCGGCGGCCGTCCCCAGCCCGAGCCTGAGCCCGGAGGCGCAGGCGCGCCGCCTCGCCCTCAAGCGCCGCTATCCGACCGCGCTCGATCTCCGCGCCCGCGCGCGCCGTGCCGCGCCCTCCTTCGCCTTCGAGTACATGGACGGGGGCGCGGGGGCCGATGGCGGCATCCGGCGCAACTGGGCCGCGCTCGACGCCGTCGAGATGGCCCCGCGCTATGGCAACGTCGTCGCGCCGCCGCCCGCCACCACCACCCTGTTCGGCCGGACCTACGCCGCGCCCATCGGCATCGCCCCGATCGGTGGGCCGGGTACCGCGTTCCCCGGCGCAGAAAAGTACTTCGCGCGGGCGGCCCAGGCGGCGCGCGTGCCCTACACGATGGGCGTGCTGTCCGGCATCGACCTGGACGAAGCAGCGCGCATCGCCCCCGACGTATTGTGGTTCCAGATCTACCGCTTCGCGCGCGACGGGCACCGCATCGGTCTCGACCTGGTCGATCGCGCCGCCGCGGCCGGGGTTCACGCGCTGGTGCTGACCTACGACACGCCGATCCGCACGGTGCGCTCGCGCGAGGTGAAGTCGGGCATCGTCACGCCCTTCCGCCTCACGACGCGGCTTCGCATGGACGCGCTGATGGCGCCGCAATGGCTGCGCTCGCTCGCGGCCAACGGGATCCCGCGTTTCGTCACCCTGAACAAGTACATTCGTCCGGGCGCGACTCTGGTCGAGGCGACGGAGTTCATGCGGCGCGAGCAGGGCGGCGCCTTCACATGGGACGAGATCGCGCGCTATCGCGAGCGGTGGAAGGGGCCGCTGGTCCTCAAGGGCGTTCTGCACCCGGAGGACGCGGCGCGCGCCGTCTCCCTCGGCGTCGACGGCATCCAGGTCTCGAACCACGGCGGCCGCCAGATCGAGGCGCTGCCCGCCTCGATCGACGCCCTGCCGGCGATCGCGGCCGAAGTCGGCAGCCGCGCGACGATCATCCTCGATTCCGGCGTGCGCTCGGGCATCGACGCGGCGCGAGCGGTGGCGCTCGGCGCCGACGCAGCTTTCGTCGGCAAGGCGTTCCTGTGGAGCCTGGGCGCGCTGGGGGCCGAGGGGCCCGCCCACCTGATCGAGGTGCTGAAGGACGAGGTGTCGGCGACGCTCGGCCAGCTCGGCTGCCTCACCGTCGCAGATCTCCGCACCGTGCCGGTGCGCCATCCCAGCGCCTGGCAGGCGGAGGACCTGAAGCCGCGTGTCGCGGCACCGCCGCTCGCCGCCGTGCGCTGAGCCGCCGGGGCGCTACGCGCCCACCGGGTGCACGACGTGGAGGTCGCTCGCGACGACCTCCGACCCGCTCTGGACCGTGGCGATCACTGTGTAGCCAGGGGCGGCCCCGTTCGGGTCGTAATAGAGCGTGTGATCGGCCTGCGAGTAGATGAAGCTCGCTGCGCCCTGGGCGTAGTCGGTGTTCGCCTGGTCGGCGGTGCCGTCGTAGTGGGCCGCGACGGTCGAGAAGTTGACGCCGTCGCTGATCTCGCTCTCGATCAGGCCGAACGCCGTGCCGTCGATCTGGATGGTGTCGGAGACCGAAGAATCGCTGCCGTGGCTTACGAAGTCGGTCAGCGTGTCGCCGCCGGGCGGCACCGTCGCCGCGCCGTTGGCCGCAACCGCCCCGCCGTCCCCCGGCCCGTCATAGGCGAACGTGTTGCTGCCGCCGCCGCCCGTCAGCGTGTCCGCGCCCGTTCCGCCGACAAGCGTGTCGTTGCCGGTGCCGCCGATCAGCGTGTCGTCGCCGCCGAGGCCGTAGAGCGTTAGATCGCCGCTGATGCCGCTCGATGCGATGGTCACGCCGTCGCGCACTTCGAACAGATACTGGCCGGCGACGCCGTCATTGGTGTTCGCAACCAGCGCGTTCGGCCCGCCGTCCAGGAACGAACCGGGCACCAGCGAGCCCGCGAACTGATAGTTCGTGCCGGGATCGCCACTGCCGCCGGAAAACCCGACCGCCGCCGACGTGCCGCCGAGCCCGTTCGTGCCGCCCGACGCGTCGCCCGTCTCCCACTGGATCTGGCCATAGTTGAAATAGATGTCGAAATTACCGGTGCCGACGTCCGGCCGGTCGACCAGGATGAGCTGGAAGGTGTCCACCTTGTCGGTGTGCTCGCCGAAATAGCCCACCTGGTCCCACGTCACCTCGAACGCCGCGTGGCCCGCGAACGTCCCGGTGCCGTAAGTCACGCTGTTGGCGACGCCGGGTGCGACGCCGCGCGTGTCCACGTCGGCGAAGAAGGGCGCGATAATGGGGTTGGCCGTCGCGCCGTTCAGCGCGAAGGGCGTGAAGGTCCCGAGCGCACTCTGGAAGGTCACGTCGCCGTTGTTGTTGACGTAGACGCTGGAGAAATCGTTGCCGAAGAAATTGATCGAGAAGCCGAGCGACACCGCTCCGGTGGACCCGTCGTCGTTTGGCGCGAGCGTGCCGGAATTGTCGAAGCCCGCGGTGACCACCCCCCCGCCGGTGCCGATCCCGCCCGACTGGTTGAACAGCGAGTTGTAGATCGAAGGATCGGCGACGGAGATGAGGTTGTTTTCCGCGTTGCCGGTGCCGGTCAAGTTGCCCGGGCCGAGATAAAGCTGCTCGACATTGTCGGGCAGGGTGTAGCTCACCGAGCTGTAGATCGCGTCGATGCCCTGGCCCGGCTGCTCCGTTACCACGTCGTTCGGGTTGTCGACCGTGTAGACGTCGTTGCCCGGCCCGCCGGCCATGTGGTCGGCACCGGTCCCGCCGAGCAGGGTATCGTCGCCGGCGCCACCGATCAGCGTGTCGTTGCCCGCCCCGCCGCTCAAGAGCACCGGCAGCAGCGATGCCGAGGCGTCGATCATGTCGGCGCCGGACCCGCCGAACACCTGGACGATCTCCACGTTGACGGCGTCGATGGTGAAGTGGGTGGGGGTGGTGACCTCGACGATCAGGTCGTCGCCCGTCACGGTGATGTTGTTGGGCGCCGTCGGATCGCCGAATACAGCGAGCGTGTCGATACCCGGACCGCCGTCGACCATGACGTTGGCGGGATCTCCGGAGTGGTAGCTGATCACGTCGTTGCCGCCGAGCCCGTCGACCGTCGTAATCCCGGGGACGAAGCTCAACTCATCGGAGCCGGGGGTTCCGGTGAGGGTGCCAGGCGGCGGGGATTTGCCCCCGCCGCTCGTGGAGGGCGGCCCGCCGTGGCCCGGCAGAGTGGGGAGGAGCTGGTCGCTGTATCGCTCCTCGCCTTCCAGGCTGGCCTCCGAAGGCGGCGCGGCCGTGAAGAACGGCAGCAGCAGGAACTCGATCGGATGCACCGAGGGCAGCGGCGAGGACGGCGCCAGGATGGGCGCGGGCGGCGGCGGCGGCGGGGTCGGTGCGGGGGGCGGCGGCGCATAGTTGGGCGGCACGCCGCCGGGATTGACGCTGAACGGGGCAAGCGCCTGGGAAATCGCCTCTACCGGCCCGAACAGCGCTTCATGCTGGTCGGGCGGCAGGAAGAACGGCGTCGACGGCGCGGTGTTGAGCCCCGACGAGGTAGTGGTCATCCCCGGCTGGTCGAGCAGAACCGAGCCGACCTGCGTCGAGATCAGGATCGCGCCCTGGAGCAGGCTGAAGAAGGATTGCCCCCCGACGTCGGCGATCTTCACCGCGATCTGGGTGCCGCGCACGCCGATCGAGGCGACCGGGGTGTCGATCTGCACCGCCGAATGATGCAGCTTGCCGATCTCGCCGGTGACGGCGACGAATGTGCCGTGCAGCAGCGAGAAGGCCGCCGAGCCCTCGTGCGACTGCGGGGTGTAGATCATGCGGTCGAGCACGATCCGTGCGTTCTCGCCGAGCGCGAACGTGGTCTTGTCCTCGAACACGATGCCGAGCTTGCCGCCCGCCGCCGTCTGCAGCACGTCGCCCTGGTAGACCGGCGCGCCTTGGCTGAGGTGGGTGGTGGTCCCGTCGGCGTGGCGCGCGGTCGCCGAGCCGGACAGCTCCTGGACGTGGCCGATCTCGGTGGCCCCCGGCCCGGCGGCGGGGCCTGCCTGCGCGTACTGGCCCGGCGCCTCGGGCCCGGCGAGCCGCGTGGCGAGCGCGCCCGAGATGCGCGCGCCATTATCCGAAATCAGCGGCGGGGGGATGTCGGTGTCGAAGAATCCGTGGATGACGACTTCGCGCCCGTCGCCGGTGAGAGCAAGGTCACGGCCCAGCCGGTGGAACTCGGCGTGCACCAGGAACTCGCCGTCCGGCACCACGATCTGCGCGCTCCCGTGAGCGTCGATCACGGTCGCATACGGTTCCGTTCGTGCATGCGCGAACAGGTGATGGCCTTCGGCCTCGCCAATGGGGCGCGACATGACAATTCCCTGGTACGGTCTCTTCGCAAATAGGATAGCTCCAAGATTAGGACGGATGTGTGGTTAGTGTTAAGTTTTCTGTGATCATTTTGTGACTAATACCGACCAGGCCGGCCTTCCGCAGCGGCAAGGTCTGTGCCATCAATGGCGCATGGCCTCGGCGTCCGATCCCACCGCTCTCGTCCGCGAATCCGTGGCCCGGCTCTGCGGCCGGTTCCCCGGCGAATATTGGCGCGCGCTCGACCGGGAGCGTGCCTATCCCGCCGAATTCGTCGCCGCGATGACCGAGGCAGGGTTCCTGTCGGTGCTGATCCCCGAGGAATATGGCGGCGGCGGCGGCAACATCGCCCTGGCCGGTGCGATCCTGGAGGAAGTGCACCGATCGGGCGGCAACGGTGCCGCCTGCCACGCCCAGATGTACGTGATGGGCACGCTGCTGCGCCACGGCTCGGCGGCGCAGAAGGCGGCGTACCTGCCCGACATCGCCTCGGGCGCGCTCCGCCTCCAGGCGTTCGGCGTCACCGAGCCGACCAGTGGCACCGACACGCTCGGCCTCACGACCACGGCGCGGCGCGACGGCGACAGCTACGTCATCTCCGGCCAGAAGGTGTTCACCTCGCGCGCCGAGCATTCCGACCTGATGCTGCTGCTCGCCCGCACCGCGCCCGCGGGCAAGGCGCGGACCCACGGGCTCTCGGTGTTCCTGGTCGATCTGCGCGAGGCGCGCGGCAACGGGCTCGAGATCCGCCCGCTCCGCACCATGATCAACCACGCCACCACCGAGATCTTCATGGACGGGCTCCGCGTGCCCGCCGACAGCCTGGTCGGCGAAGAGGGCAAGGGCTTCCGCTACGTGCTCGACGGGATGAACGCCGAGCGCATCCTGATCGCATCGGAATGCCTGGGCGACGCGCGCTGGTTCATCGGCCGCGCCAGCAACTACGCGAAGGAGCGGGTGGTGTTCGGCGCGCCGATCGGGCGGAACCAGGGGGTGCAGTTCCCGATCGCGGAGGCCTATGCCAAGACGGAGGCGGCGGCGCTGATGGTTGCCAAGGCCGCCGCCCTGTTCGATTCCGGCGAAGGGTGCGGCGCCGAGGCCAACATGGCGAAGCTCCTGGCCTCGGAGGCGTCGTGGCAGGCGGGCGACACCTGCCTCCAGACCTTCGGCGGGTTCGGCTTCGCCGAGGAGTACGACGTCGAGCGCAAGTTCCGCGAGACGCGGCTTTACCGGACCGCGCCGATCTCGACCAACCTGATCCTCGCCTACATCGCCGAGCACGTGCTCGGCCTGCCCCGGTCGTATTGAGGGGGCGAAAGATGCCGCGCCGTGCGATCCGGATTGACCTTGTAGGGGCGGGTCTTCTACCTGCCCTGCGCCGGTCGGGGACCGGCCCCTAAGTTTGAACGTTCGCGACCGAAGGATATCGCCATGACCGACCCCAAGCCGCCCGCCTTCGACCCCATGCGGATCGTGCCACTGACCGGCACGCGCTACCCCGACCGCTACAAGGGAAAGGTGGCCTCGCGCCAGCGCCGCGTGCTGGGCGATCCGCACGGTCTCACCCAGTTCGGCGTGAACCTGACCACCATTCCGCCCGGCGGCTGGTCGGCGCAACTCCACTGGCACAAGCGCGAGGACGAGTTCATCTACGTGGTTGCGGGCGAATTCACGCTGGTCATGGAGGATGGCGAGCAGGTGCTCGGCCCCGGCATGGCCGCCTGCTTCGCCGCCGGCGTCGCCAACGGCCATAGGCTGGAGAACCGCACCGACCGCGACGCGACCTACCTGGAGGTCGGCACCCGCGACCCGAAGGAGGAGGTGACCTATCCCGGCATCGACATGCGGCTCGAACCGACGCCGGACGGCGGCCGCCACTTCGTCAACCTGAAGGGCGAGCCGTATTAGATGGGCGGGACGGGCACGGACGTCGGAACGCCTCTCCTCCTTCGTCAGGCTCAGGATGAGGATTTGCGTTTTCGGCCTCACCCTGAGCTTGTCGAAGGGCGAGGCCGCCGCGCGGTTTGAACGTGGCGAGCTTGCCCCTCAGCGGCATCCTGGTCATCGCGCTGGAGCAGGCGGTGGCGGCGCCGTTCTGCAGCTCGCGCCTCGCCGACGCGGGGGCGCGCGTCATCAAGATCGAGCGGCCGGAGGGCGATTTCGCCCGTTTCTACGACAGGGCAGTTAAGGGCGAGGCGAGCTATTTCGTCTGGCTCAACCGCGGCAAGGAATCGATCGCACTCGACATCAAAGACGCGGACGACCGCGCGCTGCTCTCCCGCATGATCGCGCGCGCCGACGTGTTCGTTCAGAACCTGGCGCCCGGCGCGGCCGCGCGGGCGGGCTTCGAATCGGACGCGCTGCGCGCCGTGAACCCGCGCCTCGTCACCTGCGACATCACCGGCTACGGCGAGGACGGGCCTTATGCCGCGATGAAGGCCTACGACCTGCTGGTCCAGGCGGAGTCGGGCCTCGCCGCGATCACCGGTGGGCCGGAGGCGCCGGCGCGGGTCGGCGTCTCGGTCTGCGACATCGCCTGCGGGCTCTACGCCCACGCCGCGATCCTCGAGGCCCTGATCGCACGTGGCGCGACGGGCGAAGGGCGCGCCCTCGCCGTCTCGCTGTTCGACGCGATGGCCGACTGGATGAACGTGCCGCTGCTCACCTACGACTATTCGGGAAAGGCGCCGGCGCGGGTCGGGCTGCGCCATCCGACCATCCATCCCTACCGCGCCTACCGGGCGAAGGACGGGACGAGCCTCCTGATCTCGATCCAGAACGAGCGCGAGTTCGCCGCGTTCTGCGCCGATGTGCTGGGCCGGCCCGAGCTCGCCGCCGACCCGCGCTTTTGCTCGAACGTCGCGCGCTGCGCCAACGAGCCGGCGCTCGACGCCATGATCGAGGCCGCGTTCGGCGCGCTCGACGGGGCGGCGCTGAAGGCGAAGCTCGCGGCCGCCCGCATCGCCTACGGCGAGGTGAATGAGGTGGCGGGACTGTCGCGCCACCCCGCCCTCCGCCGGGTCGAAGTGGGCTCGCCCGCCGGCCCGGTACGGATGGCGGCGCCGGCGGCGCGCGACCGCGACCACCCGCGTGCCCTCGGGCCGGTCCCCGCCCTCGACCAGCACGGCGACGCGATCCGGAAGGAGTTCGCCGCGTTGCCGGGGCGCGGCGAGGTGGGCTAGTCTTCGTGCCGGGAGGATCCATGGCGTTCGCCGCTACGCCGCTGCACGAGGGCTTCGTCGCCGAGATTTCGGGCATCGATCTCGCGCGCCCGCTGGGCGCGGACGAGGTCGTCGCCCTGAAGCGGGCGATGGATGCCTACGCTGTCTGCATCTGGCACGGCGCGGCGCCGCTACCCGGCGCGCCGCACATCGCGCTCAGCCGCCAGCTCGGCCCGGTGCAGGCGGGGCGCATCCTCAACGTCGCGGGCGAGCGGTTCCGCCTGCCAGAGCCCGAGATGATCGATGTCTCCAACCTCGACGCGGACGGCAACATCCTGCCCGACGGCGAGCGCGAGATGATTTTCCGGCGCGGCAACCAGCAGTGGCACACCGACGTGTCGTTCGCGCCGATCCGCGCGACCTACTCGCTGCTCTCGGCGCACGAGTTGCCGCCCGGCGGCGGGCCGCCGACCGAGTTCGCCGACATGCGCGCGGCCTATGACGCGCTGCCGGACGCGACGAAGGCGCGCCTCGCGGGCCTCGTCGCCGAGCATTCGGTGTGGCATTCGCGCCAGCTCGCCGGCTACCCGGAGCCGACCGAGTCCGAGCTCCGCTCGCGCCCGCCTGCCCACCACGCGCTGGTCCACGTCCATCCGACGTCGGGCCGCAAGTCGCTCTACCTCGCCTCGCACGCCTCGCACATCGTGGGGATGGACCGGGACGAGGGGCGCGCCCTGCTCGCCGAACTGACCGCCCACGCCACCCGACCGGCGTTCGTGCATCGCCACGACTGGCGCGTCGGCGACCTGGTGATCTGGGACAACCTCGCGACCATGCACCGCGCCTTGCCCTTCGCCGACACCGTGCATCGCCGCGACCTGCGCCGCACCACCTGCCGCGAGCGCGCGACCGCCTGAACCAACGAACCGTATCCTGGGGAGAACGTCCATGACCGGCCAGTCGATGAGCGCCAAGACCGAACGGCTGATGAAACGCTGGGGCGAGCAACGCTGGATCCTCGATGCCGTGATCGCGACCATCGGCGTCGAATGGGACCAGGCGCGCCTCGCCTACATGAGCGCGCCGGGTGGGCCCGAGGCCGTGGCCGAGTTCCGCCGCGTCGGTGCCCAGATCAAGAAGGCCGCCGACATCGACCGCGCCTTCGTCAAGGCGGCCCGCTTCCGGGAGGCCAAGGCGGTGCAATACGAGGAAGCCGGCCGCCTCGTCTCCGCCGGCGAGCAGTACTTCATCGCCCAGCTCCTGTGGGCGACGGCGCGCTGGCCGATCTTCGAGATCAACAAGCCGCTCATCGAGATGGAGGAGCGGATGAACCACTGCTACGCGCGCTACATCAAGTACGCCGACCATCCGATCGAGCGGGTCGAAATCCCGCTCGGCAACAAGGCGATGCCGGCCTATCTGCACCTGCCGCGGAAGCCGAAGGCGGGCGAGAAGTTCCCCTGCATCCTCTACATAGACGGGATGGACGGCTGCAAGGAGATGATGGTCTCGATGTACGGCGATTCGGCGCTGGAGCGCGGCTTCGCCGTCCTCGCCATCGACGGGCCGGGCCAGGGCGAATGCTGCACCATCCCGATCCATGTCACCGCGCGCAACCACGGCGACGGCGGCACGGCGGCGGTCGACTTCCTCGCCAAGCGGCCGGAGATCGACGCCGACCGCATCTGCGTCCGCGGCGTCTCGATGGGCACCTATTTCGCGCCCAACGCGGCCGCGGCGCTCGGCGACCGGATCAAGGGGCTCGCCATCATGGGCGTCTGCCAGGAGCCCGGCATGAACACGATCTTCAACATGGCCTCGCCCAGCTTCAAGCTGCGCTACATGTTCATGGCCGGCATCGAAGACGAGGCCAAGTTCGACAAGTTCGCCGAGGATTTCGACCTGCGCCCGATCGCCGACAAGATCAAATGCCCCTACCTCTGCCTGATGGGCGAGGACGACCAGCTCTCGCCGATCGAGTTCAGCCACGATTTCTACGACCGGCTGAGCGTGCCGAAGAAGCTCGTCACCTATGAAGGCGCGGTGCACGGCGTGGCCGGCAGCCAGTCGGCTGCCATGGGCGAGAACCCGAACAATCTGGTCCTCGATTGGATGGCCGACCGCTTCGCCGGCAAGCCGATGAGGAACGAGAAGGTGTTCATCGACCAGACCGGTCGCCAGACCGTCACACCGGCCTGAACGCGGCGCGCCGGCCCACCATTGCAGGGGCCGGTCTCCGACCCGCCCCTACGGTGCTTGCGGCGTCGTGCGAGGAGATCATGGACTACGAATCCCACGTCGGCAGGACGCAGACGACCGAAGGGGTGGTGACCGCCGCGCAGGCGGACGTGCTGGCGGCGACGCTCGACCGGGACGAGCCGCGGCTCAAGAACGGCGACGCCATCCCACCCGGCTGGCACTGGATCTACTTTCCGGAGGTCGTGCGGATGCGCGACGTCGGCCAGGACGGGCACGCGCGCCACGGCGACTTCTTCCCCGAACTGCCGTTCAAGCGGCGCATGTGGGCGCAGAACCGGATGCGCTTCCTGGCGCCGATCCGGGTCGGCGAGCGCATCACGCGCACCGCGCGGATCGAGTCGGTCGCACCCAAGACCGGCGCCACCGGGCCGCTGATCTTCGTCAACCTCGCGATCGAGATCGCCGGCCCGGCCGGCGTCGCAACCGAGGAGAAGATGACCTACGTCTTCCGCCCGCCGGCCGAAACCGCCGAGGCGGCGCCCGAGCCGCCGGCTTCACCCGCGGACGCCGAGTGGCGGCGCGCGATCGAGCCCTCGCCCGTGCTGCTGTTCCGCTTCTCGGCGCTCACCATGAACAGCCACCGCATCCACTACGACCTGCCCTACGTGACCCGGGAGGAGGGTTATCCCGGCCTCCTGGTCCATGGGCCGCTGATCCAGGTGCTGCTGGTCGACGGGTTGCGTCGCGCCCGGCCCGACGCCCGGATCGAAAGCGTCGCCGTGCGCGCCGTCTCGCCGCTTTACGGCGGCGAGCGGTTCGCGGTCTGCGGCAGGGTCCAGGGCAACCAGGCCCGGCTCTGGGCCGAGAACCCCGCCGGCCGGCTCGCCATGCAGGGCGAAGCGACGCTGGGATGAAAGTCGACGTCCACGCGCACATCATGTCGGAGGCGCTGCACGACGCGGTGGCGCGGCTGCCGGGCGTCACCACCGTGCCGAACCTGTGGGGGGCGGCGCTGAAGCGCGGCGGCACGCATGTCGTCTCCTACAACACCGCCTGGTACGACCGCGACCATCCGATCCGCGAGATGGACGCCAAAGGCATCGACATGCGGCTTTTGTCGCTGACCTCGCCCTCGGTCTACATCTTCGCGCCGGAGAACCAGGCCGAGGTGGCGCGACGGGTGAACGACGAGACGATCCGCTTCTGTCAGGGCCGGACCGACCGGCTGCGCGCCCTGCCCTCGCTGCCGCTGGGCCACGTGGACGCCGCAATCGCCGAGCTCGACCGCGTCGCCGGCGCCGCGGAAGTCGCGGGCATCGCGATGGGATCGAACGCCGCGGGCGTGCCGCTGTCCGACCCGCGCTTCGAGCCGCTTTGGGCGCGGATCGACGCGCTGCGCATGCCGGTGGTCGAGCATCCGATGCACCCGACCTTCGCCGGCGAAATCCAGGACCGCAATCTCTCGGTCGTGCTTGGCTTCTGGTTCGACACCCAGCTCTGCGTCGCGCGGCTGATCCAGAACGGGGTGTTCGAGCGCTACCCGAACTTCCCGTTCGTGGTCGCGCATACCGGCTCCGGCCTCATCTCGGCGCTCGACCAACTCGACTGGGCGGCCGAGCGCTGGGCGACCGAGCTGCCCCACCCTGCCAGCCATTACGCGCGCAGGCTCTACTACGACACCTGCGGCACTTACGCGCCCATGCTGATGGAAGCGGTGGAGGCGGTCGGCACCGGGCAAATCCTGTTCGGGACCGACTACCCCTATATCGACATCGACTTCGCCCACGTCGCCGGCCTGCCGATCGGGGCGGCGGACAAGGACGCGATCAACGGCGCGACCGCCACCCGCATCTTCGGCCTGGGCGGGTAGATCGCTCTCCTACAAATACGCGGGCAGTTCCGACCAGACGGCGCGGCGGTCGACGATGTTGCGCACGCCGGGCAGGTTCTCGATGGCGACGCGGGCGGCGTCCTTCTCCGCCTTCGAGCCGACGATGCCCCAGAGCTCGACCACCCCGTTGGCGACGATCACGTTGGTCGAATCGATGTAAGACCATTCCTTGCTGCGCAGCTCGGCGATGATCGCCGCGCGCAGCCGCTCGTCATCGGCGGTGGCGGGCGACGGCGCCGCCCGCATCGCGGCGAGCCCGTGGATCAGGTTGGCGCGGCTCACGATGCCGACCACCTTGCCGGCGCGCACCACCGGCACGCGCTTGATATGGCGCGTCTCGAGAAGCTCGGCCACGTCCGCGACGGGCGTGTCCTCGGCGACGCTGATCACGTTGCGGGTCATCACGTCGCGCACATGCCGGCCGTGCGCCTTGATGTAGTCCTTCGCCTCGGTGTCCTCGTCGAACAGGCGGAGCCACCACGAACGCGGCGTACGTTCGGATGCCACATGACGCAGCAGATCGCCCTCGCTGACGATACCGACCAGCTTGCCGTCGCTGTCGACCACCGGCGCCGCGCTGACGCGGTGCTGCAGCAGCCGGTTTGCGAGATCGGCGACGGTCGTATCCGCCATCACCGCGACCACGCGCGTGGTCATCACGTCTTTCGCCTTCATGCGCCCCTCCTCTCCATCGGCCCGCGGCGCGGGCCGCGCGGTCACACCGCGAGATGGTCCTCGAGATGGCCGGCGAGCTCCGCCTCCGGCGTCTTGGTCAGGTCCTCGGCCAGCTCGGCCGACACGCGCTGGCGCACCCGATCGGGCAGCGCGTCGCGGAACTCGCCCAGCGCCCGTGGCGGCGCGATCACGATCAACCGGTCGTAATCGCCGCGCTTGGCGGCCTCGTCGAGCGAGGCGACCACGGTTTCGACGAACCGCCGGCCTTCCAGCCGGTGCGCGTCGGTGCGCGGCTCCATCGCATGGCGGCCGGTCGTCGCGCTCTCGTGGCTGCGGCCGGGCTTGTCGGCCATGATCTCGCGGTCGGGCGGCAGGTGCGTCTCGAGATCGTGCCCGCCGACGTGCTGCAGGCCCTTGCCCGGCCCGTCGTTCTCGTAGATGCGGGCGCGCTGGTGGTCGGCCACTACGATCCAGGTCACGGTCTTTTTCACTTGGGCCTCCGAGGGTCTGTTGAATGTTTCGGGCGCGGCGCGCCCTCCGTATGTTCGGCCACGTCGGGCGGAAGCTCCAGCACGACTTCAGGCCGGGGAAGTTCTGCGGCGAGGGCCGCGACGGCCCGATCCATGACCGCGGCCGTGGCAGCGTCGATCCGCGAGACGAGCAGGCGGAGCGTCCCTCCGCCACCATCGCCGTACCGGTCGACCAGTGCGTGGAGCATCGCCGCCGCCACGCCTTCGGGATCGACCGCCGATAACGCGAGGAACGCGGGCAGCTCGACCCGGGTTCCGCGATCGAGATCGCGCGCAGCGCCGATGACGGCGAGCCCGTGGACATATCCGCGCGGGCCGGTGGCGACGAGAACCGCCCGCACGTCCCACACCGCGCCGTCCACGAAGGTGTGCGCACCCGGGCTGCACACGCGCCGCCAATCCTCCATCTCCATGTCCGGCACGCTGAGACGGACCAGCAGGTAGGCCATGCCCACCTGCGCCTCGTCGATCGGAGCGACCGTGTATGCCGCACTCATGGTTTCCTCGATCCGGTTGGGGCATAGTTACCGGAATGCCGATGTGCCGACCTTGATTCGGATCAAAATTCCCCCCGAGCAATTGCGCAAAATGGCGGGCACCACAGGGTCGGCCCGGCCCATCGCGGCCGGGAGAGACAGTCAGGACAAGGGGCGGACATTCATGCGGATCGGCTCGCGGCATCTCCTGGCCATCGCACTCGCTCTCGATGTGCTGATCCTGGTTGCCGACAACCAGGTCCCGCCCGGCTACGCGGTCGACATGCTCTACGTGGTGGTCATGGGGCTCGGCTTCTGGATAGGGCTGAGCATCGAGATCCTGGCGCTAGGTGGACTGGCGACCCTCTTCGTCGTCGTCCAGACCGCCGTCGGCGCGGATGCCGTGGGGCTTCCCGAGTCGCGCGTCCTCGCCAACCGGGCCCTCGCCCTGGTCGCCGTGTGGGTGGTCGGGCTGCTCGCGCTCAGCCATCGGCGGTCCGCGGTCGCGCTCCGCCGCAGCGAGGAGGCGCTTCGCCAGGCGCAGAGCATCAGCCAGCTCGGCTATTTCGAGCTGCCCCCGAGCGCCGGCGGGCGCGGCGCGTTCTCGCGCGAGGCACTGCATATCCTGGGGGCGTCCGAAGGCGCCGTGGCGACCCGCGCGGAGATGGTCGCCATCGTCCATCCGGAGGACCGCAAGGCGGTGGAGGACGGCATCGCCGGGGCGGTCGACCGATCGGAGGGGTTCGAGCTCAATTTCCGGGTCGTCCATCCCGAAGGCGACACGCGCTTCGTCCGGGCCATCGCCGAACCGGTGACGAACCGTCGAGGCCAGCTTACGCGCCACGTCGGCAACTTGGTCGACGTCACCCAGACGACGATGACCGAGCGGGCGCTGTCGAGCCGCGAGGCGCGGCTGCGCTCGATCCTCGAGACGGCGCCCGAGGCGATCATCACCATCGACGATCGCGGCATCGTCGGCTCATTCAGCGCGTCGGCCGAGGCGCTATTCGGCTATGCCGCCTCCGAAGTGATCGGCCGGAACGTCGCGATGCTGATGCCCCAGCCGCACCGCGACCAGCATGACGGCTATCTCGAGCGCTACCAGCGCACCGGCGAGCGCCACATCATCGGCATCGGCCGGGTGGTCGAGGGGCTGCGGAAGGACGGCACGCTGTTCCCCATGGAGCTCGGTGTCGGCGAGGTGCAGTCGGGCGGCGAGCGCATCTTTACCGGCTTCATCCGCGACCTCACCTCGCGCCAGCGGATGGAGCAGGAGCTGCGCCAGGCCCAGAAGATGGAGGCGGTGGGCCAGCTCACCGGCGGCATCGCCCATGATTTCAACAATCTGCTGACGGTCATCATCGGCAATTTGGAGATGCTGGAAAGCCGCATCGACCTCGACGGGCGGCCGGCCGCGTGGCTGAAGGACGCCTACGACACCGCACAGCTCGGCGCCGAGCTGACCGGCCGGCTGCTTGCCTTCGGGCGGCGCCAGGCGCTGCACCCCGTCGTCACCGACCTCGCCGACCTGGTGTCGGAATCGTCGGGCCTGCTGCGGCGCACGCTGGGCGAGAGCATCGAGATCCGCACCGTCATCGCCAAGAACCTCTACCGCCCGCTGGTCGATCCCAACCAGCTTCAGAACGCGCTCCTCAACCTCGCCATCAACGCGCGCGACGCGATGCCCGCCGGCGGCCGGATGATCATCGAGGTCTCCAACGCCGAGGTCGATGTCGACTACGCCCAGTCCCATCCCGACGTCCGGCCGGGCCGCTACGCCATGATCGCGGTCACCGATACCGGCGTCGGCATGAGCCGCGACGTGCTCGACCGCGCATTCGAGCCGTTCTTCTCGACCAAGGGGCCGGGCGCCGGCACCGGGCTCGGCCTCAGCATGGTGTACGGCTTCGCCAAGCAGTCGGGCGGCCACGCCCAGATCTATTCCGAACCCGGCCACGGCACGACCGTCCGGCTCTATCTGCCGCGGGCGATGGAGGGCGAGGCGACGGTCGCAGCCCAGACAGAGGTGTCGGCCTCGTCCTTCCCGGCGCGGGGCGAGCGCATCCTGGTGGTGGAGGACGACGCGCGGGTGCGCCGGGTGACCATCCAGCGCCTCGCCGACCTCGGCTATGAGGTGGTCGAGGCGGAAAGCGGGCCCGACGCCCTGGCCCGCATGGTGGAGCTGGACGGGTTCGACCTGCTGTTCACCGACATGGTGATGCCGGGCGGCATGTCGGGCGCTGATCTGGCGCGCGAGGCGGTGGCGCGCGACCCATCGCTCCGCGTGCTCTACACATCGGGCTATGCGGAGCCCGACGTGGTGCTGAACGAGGCGGGCGGCAGCGCCAACTGGCTGCGCAAGCCGTACACGGCCATCGATCTTGCCCGCAAGCTGCGCGACGTGCTGGATGCCTAGGTCGTGGACTCATAATGGTTGATGCGGAGCCGTATGGAAGCGAGGGCGACGGCGGCGAGGAAGTTTCGCGCGAGCTTGTCATAGCGCGTGGCGATGCGCCGGAAGTGCTTGAGCCGGTTGAAGAAGCGTTCGACGAGGTTGCGCTGGCGGTAAATCTGGCGGTCAACGACACGGCGGACCCGGACGTTGCTCTGCGACGGGATGTGGGCGAAGGCGCCAGCGGCTTCGATGAGCGCGATAATGGTGGCCGCGAAGTAGCCGCGGTCGGCAACGACGTGACGAGCGAGCGCCAGTCCCTCGACCAGGGCCGGGAAGGTGGTCTTGTCCGAGGCCTGGCCGGGGGTGAGCAGCAGGCGCACAGGCAGGCCGTGACGATCCACCACGACGTGGATTTTGGTGGTCAGTCCTCCACGAGAACGGCCGATGGCGTGATCCGCGCCCCCTTTTTACCGCCGGCCGCGTGCTGGTGGGCGCGCACGATCGAGGAGTCGATCAGATGAAGCGACGTGGGCGAGCCGGCCTTCAAAGCCTCGAACACCTTGAGCCACACCCCTGCTTTGGCCCAGCGGTTGAAGCGATTGTAGACCGTGGTGTACGGGCCGTACCGTTCCGGCAGGTCACGCCACGGCGCGCCTGTGCGCAGGATGTGGAAGATCCCGTTCACCACACGCCGGTCGTCCACCCGCGGCACGCCGCGCGGCTTGTTCGGCAGCAGCGGCTGGATGATCGTCCATTCCGCATCGGTCAAATCGAAGCGCGCCATCTTCAAGCTCCCACCGTTTGGAAGCTTGAATCACACCCCGCCCATAAAGGGAATCCCCTTTATGGGTACATGACCTAGGCGGCGCGGGAGGCACGGGGGATTTGCCGTCATGGCCCGGCCCCGCTACCATCCCGCGCGTTGGCTTCCCATATGCTTGGCGATGAGCAACACGGCCCGCGCTCGACGATGAGCAATACGACGCTCGGCTCCGCGATCCTCGAGAGCGCGGACCACACGTCACGGTTCTGGCGATTCGGGCGCCCCGGCTTGGTGCGGCGCGGCAGCGCGGCGCACGCCGAGATGTTCGCCCGGCTGCTGCTCGACACGTTCAATCCGTACAAGCCGGCGGTGATCGAGTGGCCGGTCCTGGCGCCCGCCGACCGCGACCGGCTGGTCTCGCTGCCGATCTGGGACATCGCGGTCCGCACCGAGGGGCGCGCCCGCATCAACATGCTGAGCTACGCCGCGCGCATCCAGGACCCGCTGGTGCGCCAGGCGCTGGAGCTCAATGGCTTCGAGGAGGGACGCCACAAGGAGGTGCTGGCCAAGCTGGTCGCGGCCTACGGCATCCAGCTCGCGCCCGAGCCCGACTACCCGCCCTACAAGGACGTGGAGTGGGCCTACTTGGTCACCGGCTATTCCGAGTGCATCGACAGCTTCTTCGCCTTCGGGCTGTTCGAACTGGCGCGCCGGTCGGGCTTCTTCCCACCCGCGCTGGTCGAGACGTTCGAGCCGGTGATGCAGGAGGAATGCCGCCACATCCTGTTCTTCGTGAACTGGGCGGCGTGGCACCGGCGCAACCTGGGGCCGTGGCGCCGCGTGGCGTTCGACGCGCGAGTCGCGGCGGTCTGGGTCTTCCTGATGTGGGAGCGGATCAAGACCGCCCGCGAGGTGGGCGGCAGCGGCGCCAACTTCACCGCGACCGGCCACCAGTCGATCGGAGTCGATGTCGGGCTCGGCGAGATGATGGCCATCTGCCTCGCCGAGAACGAGCGCCGGATGGCGGGGTACGACGCACGGCTGGTGCGTCCCGCCGCGATGCCCCGGCTCGCCCGCCTCGCCCTCAAAATCATCGGGCGGAAGCGCAAGCAGGCGGCCGGCTAGGACCTTCCCGCCGCCCGCACAAGGCGGGCCGGCGGGGTCGCAAGTCCCTCAGCGGCCGAGACGCTTCTTGACGCGCGGGAACACCTTCAGCGTGTTCTCCTCGAAGATCGCCTTCTTCTGCTCCGCCGAAATCTTTGCCGCGTCGACATAGCGCTTCGTGTCGTCGTAATCGAACCCGGTGGTCGGATCGACGCCGCGCACCGCGCCGACCATCTCGGAGGCGAACAGGATGTTCTTGGTCGCGATCACGTTGGTCAGGAGGTCGATGCCCGGCTGGTGATAGACGCACGTATCGAAATAGACGTTCTTCATCACGTGCTCGTCCAGGAGCGGCTTCTTCAAGTTCTGGGCGAGGCCGCGATAGCGCCCCCAATGGAACGGCACCGCACCGCCGCCGTGCGGGACGATGAAGCGCAGGTTCGGGAAGTCCTTGAATAGGTCGCCGGTGATGAACTGCATGAAGCAGATCGTGTCGCCCGCGATATAATGCGCCCCGGTGTGGTGCACAGCCGGGTTGCACGAAGCCGAGACGTGGATCATCGCCGGCACGTCGAGCTCGCACATCTTCTCGTAGAGCGGATACCACCATTTGTCGGTGAGCGACGGCTCCTTCCAGTACCCGCCCGAGGGGTCCGGGTTCAGGTTGCAGCCGACGAAGCCAAGCTCGTTCACGCAGCGCTCGAGCTCGGCGACGCAATTGCGCGGATCGACGCCGGGCGACTGGGGAAGCTGGCAGACGCCGATGAAATTCTCGGGGTAGAGCCCGACGACTCGGTGGATCAGGTCGTTGCAGGCGACCGACCAGTTCTCGCTGGTGGTCGCGTCGCCGATATGGTGGCCCATGCCGGCGGCGCGCGGCGAGAAGATGGTAACGTCGGTGCCGCGGTCGCGCTGAAGCTTGAGCTGGGCGCCTTCGACCGACTGGCGGATCTGGTCGTCGGTGATCTTGAGCGCGGCCGGCGTCGGCTGGCGCTTCTCCTTCAGCGCGGCGATCTGCGCGTCGCGGTAGTCCTGCAGCTCCTTCGGCGCGGTGGTGTAGTGGCCGTGGCAATCGATGATCATGACGGTCTCCCCGTATCTCGTTACTTCGCGCGCCCGGCGAGCTCGAGCCCCTTGTTGAGCCCGGCGTAGCCGCGGGTCGGCGCCGGCATCAGGAAGCGGTAGCCCTCCGCCAGCACGCGCTCGACGTTGTTCGCGTCGACATGCGGATGGCCGACCGGCACGTTGTGCTTCTTGCAGATCGCCCGGATCTCGCTCATCGCGCTGAGAAGGTCCGGATGGTCGTACTGGCGCGCGCAGCCCAGCTCCTGCGACAGGTCGCCCTCGCCGATCAGGCAGACGCCGATACCCGGCACCTTGCCCAGCATGTCGTCGAGATTCTTGATCGCCAGCGTCTCCTCGATCATCAGGATGACCAGCACCTCGCCGTCGGGCGCGAGCGGCCAGACGTCGGCCTTACGATAGTACTCCTGCTGGGTGAGGCCCCAGTAGCGCGCGGCCGCGCCGGGCGCGTCGCCGCGAATGCCCGCCGGCTCGAAGATCGGCTTGTCCTTGAGGCGCGGATAGCGGCAGGCCGCGACCGCGTTGTAGGCCTGGTCGACCGTCGAGACGTGCGGCCAGACGATGCCGTAGGCGCCGAGGTCGAGCGCCTGCTTGGCCGGCCACTGGCTCATCTCCACGCCGTTCGGCGGGATGCGCACCATCGGCGTCACCGGCGGCGCGAGCGTGCCGCCGGTCACGATCTGGCGCCGGTTCAGCATGTATTGCAGGCAGTCGCGCAGCGCGCGGATGTCATAGGGCCCGTGCTCCATCTCGAATACGATCCCGTCGTATTTCGAGCCGGCGTAGGCCAGTGTGTCCTCGATGTCGGTGCGCGCGAACGCGGTGAAGGCGGGCTTGCCCTCCTCCAGCGCCTTGATCACGCCGTTGAGACGCGGAATGTTTGCCATGTTCGCTCCCCAAAGCCTTGTCGCCGCCCCGCGCTGGCTCGCGGGATCGGACTCGGTCGGTCGTGGCTTACGCCACCTCCCGGCCCCGCGCAAGACGGGCCGGGCGGCGGAACTGGATCAGTTCGTCTTGTGCAGCCTGGCGAGCTCGGCGCGATAGGCGGCGAGGACGTGCGCCCCGTCGGGTGTGCGCTTCACCCACTCGGCGGTGATCGGCGCCAACAGCTTCTTCCACCGCACCGACTGTTCGTCGCTCAGGGTGGAGCACGAATGGCCCTTGAGCTTGCACGTGAATTTGCGCGACTCTGCCTCGACCGTGTCCGACAGCTTGCCCATCAGCCGCGAATAGGACTCGCCGGCGTTCTCGTCGATGGCCTTCTTGGCCTTCTCCGGCAGGCGCTCGTAGGACCGCTTGTTCATCAGCATGGCGCCCGGGTTGTTCCCGAACGGCACGTCGAGGTCGTACTTGGTGAGCTCGTAGGTCTTGAAGGTCTGGGTTCCCGTCCAGCCGAGCACCACGCCCGAGACCAGACCGCGATTGATCGATTCGTAGAAATCGCCCGGCACCATGGTGATCGGCGTCCCGCCCAGGAGCTTCAGTTCCTCGGCCGAGCCGCGCGACAGGACCGCGAGCTTGATGCCCTGCATGTCGTCGACCGTGCGGATCTGACGGTTGGAGTGCAGCCCAGAGGGGTTGTAGACGAAGAGGGCCAGCACCTTGACGTCCGAGAACTCGTCGGCGTCGACGCCATCCTTGTAGATACCCCACGCGGCGAGGCTCGCATCCAGCGTCGACGTCACCTCGAATGGCAGCTCGGGGACCAGCGCCTTCTTGAACGTGCCTTCCAGATGGCCGATGGCGCCGTACATGCAGTCGACCACCCCGGCCCTCGTGCGGTCGTAGACGTTGCGCTCGTTGACCACGGCGCCACCCACGAACACCTGGAATTTCAGAAGTCCGCCCGAATCCTTCTCGACCGCCTTGGTCCACGGATAGACGGCGCGCGCGTTCGGCCACGACTTCGCGGGCACCGGCGAGCCGTACTTGAGCACGATCGGCTCGACAGCGTGGGCGGCAAGCGGTGCGAGAGCGAGCGCGGCGGCGGCAATCATCGTCCGGGACAGGCGCATCGATTTTCCTCCCATTTTCGTCTGTTGCCCGAACCATAGCGCCAAGCCGGTCGGGAGGCGAGCGCCGGTTGGCGGAAAACCCCCTTGCCCGATGGCGCGCAAGGGCCGAAGCTCGCCGCAATGGGCGCTGGGGAGGCGCGCGAGGCGGGGGCGACATGCAGCGTTTCGACTACATCATCGTGGGTGCGGGCTCGGCGGGATGCGTGCTCGCCAACCGGCTGAGCGAGGAGCGCGAGGCGCGCGTCCTGCTGATCGAGGCAGGCGGGCGCGACAGCAACTTCCGCATCCACATGCCGCTCGCCATGCGGACCCTGACCTTCCACCCGACCTACACCTGGGGCTTCGCGACCGAACCCGAACCGCATTGCTACGGGAGGCGCATCCAGGTGCCGCGCGGGCGCGTGCTGGGCGGCACGTCCTCGATCAACGCGATGATCTACGCCCGCGGCCATCCGCTGGATTACGACCAGTGGCGCCAGATGGGGCTCGCCGGCTGGGGCTATGCCGACGTGCTGCCCTACTTCAAGCGGTCGGAGCATTCGTTCCGCGGCGCCGACACCTATCACGGCGCGGGCGGACCCCTGAAGGTGACGCCGCCCGGCATCCCGAGCCCGATCTACGACATGTTCGCCGCCGCCGCCGAGCGCGTCGGCTTCCCGCGGTCCGACGACTATAACGGCGCCGAGCCCGAGGGTGTGGCGCAGGCGCAGATGACGATCGGCGACGGCAAGCGCTGGTCGACCGCGCGCGCCTTTCTGCGCCCGGCGATGGCGCGGCCGAACCTCCGCATCGCGGTCAACGCACTGGCCGAGCGGGTGGTGATCGAGAACGGGCGCGCGGTCGGTGTCGCCTTCCGCCAGGGCCAGAAGCGCTTCACCGCCTATTGCGACCGCGAGGTGATCCTGGCCGGCGGCACATACAACTCGCCCCAGCTCCTGATGCTGTCGGGCGTCGGCCCGGCGGACGAGTTGCGCGCGGCGGGGGTGACGCCGGTGCTCGACCGGCCCGACGTGGGGCGCAATCTGCAGGAGCACGTCAATACTTTCGCGACGTTCGAGCTGGCCAAGCCGATCTCGCTGCAGCCGCTGCTGCGGTTCGACCGGATGACGGTCAACGTCGCGCGTTGGGCGATCAGCGGCACCGGCCCCGCCGGCAGCTTCCCGACGAGCTGCGCCTCGTTCATCCGGGTGCGGCCGGAGAGCGAGCGGCCCGACATCGAGCTGCTGGTAAGCCCGGTCGCGCCCGACGGCACGATGTGGTTCCCCGGCGTGAAGAAGCCGGTCGGCCACCGCTTCTCGAGCCGCATCGCGGTGCTGCACCCGCGCAGCAAGGGCAAAGTGATGCTGCGCTCGGCCGATCCCGCCGACCCGCCGCGCATCTTCTGGAACCTGTTCGACGATCCGCACGACCTCGACACGCTGCGCGCTGGGTTGAAGGCGGTGCGCTCGATCTTCGCATCCGACCCGCTCGCCGCCGTCGTCGGCGCCGAGCAGCGCCCGGGACGGGCCGTCGAGACTGACGCCGAGATCGACGAGTTCCTGCGGCGCAACTGCGAGACGGCGCACCACCCGGCGGGCACCTGCCGCATGGGGGCCGACGACCAGGCGGTGGTCGATGCCGAGCTGCGGGTGAAGGGGATCGAGGGGCTGCGCGTCGTCGACTGCTCGGTGATGCCGAACGTCGTCGGCTCCAACACCAACGCGCCGACCATCATGATCGCCGAGAAGGCATCCGACATGATCCGCGGCCGCGCCGCCCTGCCGGCGGCCGGCGTCTGAACCGAGGG
This sequence comes from uncultured Alphaproteobacteria bacterium, assembly GCA_963775315.1. Taxonomy (GTDB): domain Bacteria; phylum Pseudomonadota; class Alphaproteobacteria; order MPNO01; family DASWLB01; genus CAWGHZ01. Next base: position 494,939 of record CAVZIN010000009.1, read on the forward strand.
GGACCACATGCGATTCCGCACCATTGTCGCGCTCTGCGCGCTCGCCGCTGCGGCCGGCTGCGCGACCCGGGCGCCGATGCCGGACGACCAGTTCGCGCAGGTGCTTTGGACGCGGATGGTGGGTTTGCGCATGGTCGGCGACCACGCGATCGTCAGCCGGCCCTATGTCGGGAAAAACCCGCACGGCGCGATCCTCGACTATTTGCAGACCGACGTCGAAATGGCGGGGCGCGACGCGCCGCTGATGGTGAAGAAGAACTTCGGCGGCAAGGGCATCTTCATCGGCAAGGTCTGGGCCGACCCGCAGCCCTACCTCAAGGACATCACCGTGATGTACAAGCGCGAAGCAGGGTACGACGCCGCCCACCAGGACTGGTTCTACGCCAACTACGCCCCGGACGGCGCGGTCAAGGCCGCCGGGCGCGTCGAGATGTGCATCTCGTGCCACAAGAAGGCGCCGGGCGACGACTTCATCTTCAGCTTCGACCACCCCGCGCCCGGCGCACACTGATCGCGGCCGCCGTGTCGCCTGCGTGACCGGAGGGGGACAGGAGCGGGCGGAGCGGAACAGCGCGCCGCCGCCTCGCGTTGCCCCGGCATCGCAACGGATACGGAGAATGACCATGCGCAAGACCCTTGCGCTGGCGGCAGTCAGCGCGCTTGCCCTCGCGACGGCGGCCTTGCCCGCCTCGGCCGACACGCAGAGCCGCGTGACCCCCGTGCCCCTGACCCAGCAGCAGGGCACCGTCCCCAACCAACAATTCCCGAACCCGCCGGGCGCCGGTCCCGAGAGCACCAACGAGACCACGCACGAAGGCACGGTGCAGGAGCGCACGGGCACCACCGAGTACCGCTCGATGCACGAGCAATCCGGCGTCATGCCGCGCGAGGGCGGCCCCGCCTTCCCGGCCGGGCTGGAGGGCCAGAACCTCTACAACACGCATGGCGACGTCGTCGGGTCGATCAAGCAGGTCCGCGGCAACCGGATGGTCGTCGGCGTCGGCTCCTATCTCGGCATGGGCGAGCACGACATCGTCCTCAACCATGAGGAGGTCAACGTCTCGAAGGGCGGCAAGGCGACGACCGAGCTTTCGATCACCGACCTGCAGCACAAGCCGCGCTTCGACGTGCAGACGACGGCGCCGAAGGGCCAGTCGGGCGACCGGTTCGAGCCGCGCTGAACCGAGACAGGACGCCACGCGAACGGGGCGATCCAGCGCCGGCCGGGTCGCCCCTTCCGCGCCTACGCCCCGGCGAGCTTCGTCACCCAGGCGAGCTGGGCCGGCAGGCAGATCGTCTTGAGGTCGTAGGTCGCGCGCGCGAAGGCACGGGCATTGGCGCCGAGCCGGGCGCGCGCCGTTTCGTCGGCCGCCAAGGTGCAGACCGTGTCGGCGAGCGCCGCGGTATCGAAGAACGGCACCAGGAGGCCGGTCTCGCCGCCCGCGATCGCCTCGCGCACCGGCGCCGTGTCGCTCGCCACGATCGCGCAACCCGCGCTCATCGCCTCGAGCAGGCTCCACGACAGGACGAACGGGTAGGTCAGGTAGACGTGCACCGTCGAAAGCTGCAGCAGCGGCACGAAGTGGCGATAGGGCAGGTTGCCGACGAAATGGACCCGGCTCATGTCCAGCCGGTCGCGCACCTCTGACAGGAACACTTCCTTCCACGTCCGGCCGGCGGGCGGGCGGGCGCCATAGCTTACCCCGTCGCCACCGACGATCAGCGCGCGCGCCTTGGGCCGGCGGCGCAGGATTTCCGGCAGGGCGCGCATGAACACATGGTAGCCGCGATAGGGCTCGAGGTTGCGGTTGACCAGCGTGATCACCTCGTCGGCGCGGCTGAGCGAAAGGCCGCTCGCCAGGTCGACCCGCACGCTGGCGCTCGGTGCGACGAGGTCGGTGTCGATCCCGTCATGCGCCACCTCGATCTTGGGGCGGAGCGGCTCCGGGAAGGTCGAGGCCTGCCAGCGGGTCGGCGACAGACCCGCGTCGGCCGCCACGAACTGCAGCAGGTTGGCTGCGTTCTTGAGCGTCACCCGGCACGCATCGGCGGGATCGCGCGCAGGAAATTCAAGGTCGAACCCGACGTCGGCGCCGTGCGGCTGGTAGAAGAACTCGCAATAGGTCCCGAACCGGGCCGCCGGCCACGCCTCCTTGAGGAACAGCCCGTCGCCCCAGCCCGGATGGGCGACGATCGCGTCGGGCGCGAGCCCCGCCGTGCGCAGCGCGAGCGCGGCGCGGTAAGACGCCTCGCCGCGGATCGTCTGCATCTCGAGATCCTGGAGCCACGGGTGGATGTCGGGCGACGGCTTCCGCGCCGGCTGGTACGGCACCACGCGCACCCCCTGCCACCGCTCCGGCACGTTGCGCCGGATGGCGAGCGCTGTCACCTCGTGACCCGCGGCGGCGAGCGCCGGGGCGAGGTGGCGGAACTGGCCGGGGAAGTTCTGGTGGGCGAACAGGATGCGCATGCGCGGACGTTAATTGACGCCCATGCGGCGCGCCAGCCCGCGCACGCCGCGGGCGTTCCGCGCGGCGGAACCCCGTTCCGCGCGGCGCGTTACCCAATCCGCCACGACGGGCCCGAGGTGGGCGCCGGGGCCGAGGAGGATGCCATGTCGAGACGGTCGCGATCTGCACTGTCCACCGCGGTCGCGGCCGCGGGGCTCGCCGCCGCCTTGTGGCAGCCCGCGGCCTTCGCCCAGCGGGCGGCGCCTGACGCCGCCCCGCCCGCCCAGGCGACGCCGGGCCCGCGGGCTCAGCCGCAGCAGCCCCAGCCGGCCCCGCAAGGGCCCGAGCACGCACCCGGCGTCCAGCCGCAGGCCCCATCGGGCGAGGTGGACGGCGGCGGCGGCGCCTTGCTCAAAATCGACGTCATCCGGTTGCAACGCGGGCTCCGCGCGTCGAAGGTGATCGGGGCGACGGTCTACAACGACGCCAAGGCCAAGATCGGCACGATCCACGATCTGATCATCGAGGGCGGCGACAAGCTTCTGTTCGGCGTGATCTCGGTCGGCGGCTTCCTCGGCGTCGGCGACCGGCTGGTCGCCGTGCCCTACCAGGCGCTGCAGATCCAGCCGGACAAGGTGGTGCTGAGCGGTGTCACCAAGGCCGAGCTCGAGAAGGCGCCCGAGTTCCGCTACGCCAAAGCCGGCGGCAAGTAGGGTCGCCAGTGCCGGCTCAGTTCGGCGGCTCGTGGCGGGCGAGCACGCGGCGCGCCGCGGCGCACACGTCGTGCAATGTGAACGGCTTGGCGATCACCTCGTCGATCAGCGCATCGAGATTGTGGGCGCGCTGCCGCTCGGCCGGATAGCCGGTCATCAGGAGGATGGGCACCTCCGGATGGTCCTTCGCGACCTTGAGGGCGAGCTCGATCCCGTCCAGTTCGGGCATCAATATGTCGGCCAGCACGAGGTCGTAGCGCTCGGCCGCCAGCGCGCTGAGCGCCTTGAGCCCATCCTCGACCGTGCGAACGACATGCCCGTCCTGGCTGAGGGCGCGGGCGACGAATTCGCGCATGGCGACCGAGTCTTCGGCCACGAGGATCTTCGCCACGCACGACCTCCTTCGGTGCGGCGCCCATGCGCCGGGCGGCCATGATCGGTTCCGACTGGTTTCCAATTCGTGAATACCATGGCGTGGTTAGGTGCCGCCGCGTGGAGGACTGTGCTATCTCCCCGCCATGCACACCGAGGATTTCGACTTCGACCTGCCGCGCGAACTGATCGCCCAGCACCCCGCCGAGCCGCGCGAATCCGCGCGCCTGCTGGAGGTCGGGCCGGCTGGCCTCTCCGACCGCACGGTACGCGACCTGCCCGGCCTGCTCGCGCCCGGCGACCTTCTGGTGTTCAACGACACCAAGGTGATCCCGGCACGGCTGTTCGGGCGGCGCGGGGCGGCGCGGATCGAGGTGACGCTGCATCGCGCGGACGGCCCCGCCGCCTGGCGCGCCTTCGCCCGGCCGGCGCGTCGGCTGCACCCCGGCGACCAGATCGCGTTCGAGGGCGGGCTGGAGGCGACGGTCGCCGCGCGCCACGAGGCCGGCGAGGTGACGCTCGCCTTCCCGATCGCGGGGGCCGCCCTGCTCGCCGCGATCGAGACGTCGGGCCACGTGCCGCTGCCGCCCTATATCCGGCGGGAAGACGGCGACGACGACGCGGACCGGACGGACTACCAGACCATGTTCGCCCGCCGGCCGGGCGCGGTGGCGGCACCAACCGCGGGGCTGCATTTCACCCCGGCGCTGATGGCCGCGCTCGAAGCCCGCGGCGTGGCGCGGCAGGCAGTCACGCTCCACGTCGGGGCGGGCACCTTCCTGCCGGTAAAGGTCGAGGAGGTGGCCGAGCATCGCATGCATGCCGAGTACGGCGAGATCGCGCCCGGGGCCGCGGACGCGATCAACCGGGCCCGCGCCGGTGGCGGGCGCGTCGTCGCCTGCGGCACGACCAGCCTGCGCCTGCTGGAGTCCGCGGCCGACACGGACGGGCGGGTGCGGCCCTTCGCCGGCGAGACCGCATTGTTCATCACCCCCGGCTACCGCTTCCGCGCGGTCGACCTGCTGCTTACCAACTTCCATCTGCCGCGCTCGACCCTGTTCATGCTGGTCGCCGCCTTCGCCGGGCTCGACCGGATGAAGGCCGCGTACGAGCACGCCAAGCGGGCCGGGTACCGGTTCTATTCGTACGGCGATGCCTGCCTGCTGCACCCGGTTGGCGCGGCCGCGCCGCGGCACTAGATTGCCGCCATGTCCGACATGAACGAGACGACGCTGACCCAGCTCGGCCATCCGGCCGCCCTGCCCGCCTCGCCCGAGGCGGCGCGCATCGAGAAGGTGCCGAACCCCAACCGCGGCACGGCCTACCTGGTACGCTTCACCTGCCCGGAGTTCACGGCGCTCTGCCCGATCACCGGCCAGCCCGATTTCGCCCATCTTGTGATCGACTACGTGCCGGGTGCCTGGCTGGTCGAGTCGAAGTCGCTGAAGCTCTATCTCGGGTCGTTCCGCAACCACGGCGCCTTCCACGAGGCCTGCACCCTGGCCATCGCCGAGCGGCTAGCCCGCGAGATCGCGCCCACGTGGCTCCGCATCGGCGGCTACTGGTATCCGCGCGGCGGCATGCCGATCGACGTGTTCTACCAGACCGGCGCCCCGCCCGAAGGCCTCTGGCTGCCCGATCAGGGGGTGGCGCCCTATCGCGGCCGTGGCTGAGCCAGCCCGCGCCCTCGTCGCCGACGCCGACGAGGCCGGCGGCGATCCGCGCGCGCGCATCGGCGCGGCGGCACGAGGGCTGGGGTTCGACGCGTTCGGCGTCGCCCCGGCCGAGACCGGGGACGGGCCGGGGCGCGACCTCGCCGACTACCTGGCGCGCGGCCATCACGGCGACATGGGGTGGCTCGCCGCCAACGCGGCGCGGCGCGCCAAGCCGACCGCCTTGTGGCCGGAGGCGCGGAGCGTGATCGCCGTCGGGATGAGCTATGCCCCGCCCGACGACCCCCTGGCGATGGTCGGAAAGCCGGAGCGTGGCACGATTTCCGCCTACGCGCGCGGGCGCGACTACCACGACGTGCTGAAGGCGCGGCTGCGCCAGCTCGCAAGCTGGGTGGCGGTCACGTTCGCCTGCGAAGTGAAGCTGTTCGTCGACACCGCACCGGTCATGGAGAAGCCGTTGGCCGCCCGCGCCGGGCTCGGCTGGCAGGGCAAGCACACCAACCTGGTGTCGCGCGCGCATGGCTCGTGGCTGTTCCTGGGTGAGATCTACACCACCCTCGATCTTGCCGCGGACGCGCCGGGCGAGGACCGCTGCGGCACCTGCCAGCGCTGCCAGGACGCCTGCCCGACCGCCGCCTTCCCGGCGCCCTACAGGCTCGACGCGCGGCGCTGCATCTCCTACCTCACCATCGAGCACAAGGGCCACATCGCGCCCGAGTTCCGAGAAGCGATGGGCAACCGCATCTATGGCTGCGACGACTGCCTGGCGGTCTGCCCCTGGAACAAGTTCGCCGCCCGCACGCGCGAATACGCCTTTCTGCCGCGGCTCGAACTGACCGCGCCGCGCCTCGCCGACCTCGCCGCGCTGGACGATGCCGCCTTCCGCGAGACCTTCCGCGGCTCGCCCATCAAGCGGATCGGGCGCGACCGGTTAGTGCGCAACGTACTGATCGCGATCGGCAATTCGGCCGATGCGACGCTTGCGCCGGCGGCCGAACGGCTCCTCGGCGACGGAAGCGCCCTGGTGCGGGCCATGGCCGTCTGGGCGATGTCGCGTCTCGTCACACCCGCCGCGTTCGCGCGCCAGCGCATCGACCATCTTGCGGCCGAAAGCGACCCGGCGGTGCGCGCTGAATGGGGCCCCGTCATGCCGGCGCCGCGTTAACCATAATTTCCGCCCCGGGAGCGTCGGAATTCTTTACAATTCCGCTAAACTAGCCCCGCCCCCTCCCGCAAAATCCAGTCTTTTCAAAGCCTTGAAAATTGTGGCACGATTCTTGCATGATTGCCGGCGGGTGTGGCGTGCCACTGCACCAAATGGATAATGAGGGTAGTGAGGGGTTCTGATGGTTGCGGTTAAGAGATTTGCGGGTGGATTTGACGGCATGCGGTGGCTGACGGCCGGGATCGCCGTTTCGGCGGTGGCCGGCTTGGCGCTGCTGAGCGCGCCGGGCGCCAAGGCTGATTCGCTGATCTCCGACTACGTGGGCGGGCTGCCGACGTTCCAGGTCGACGGCCAGCTCAACGATTGGGGCGTGAACGTCAAGAATGGCGACGTCAACTACAATGGCGCCACCACGTATCCCTGCGGCACCACGGGCAGCGGGTGTCCGAGCACGATCGGCATCTCGAACCCGTCGCCCCCACTCTATAACTCCGGGCAGTACGCTAACCCGCCGGCGGGTCAGCCGGGCGGGCAGAGCAACGGGATCACCCTGACGCCGACCAACGAAATCGTCACGACGACGACCCACCCGCAGATCGTGGGGGCGTCCAACGGCGCGCTCAACCCCTATGTCGAGGACTCGAGGGATAGCGCGTCGGGCACGGGTTCGTCCGGCTATGTCGGCCCGGAAGCCGGCGGCCAGAATTACGACGCCGAGTTCCTGGGCGCTGCCGTGAAGCAGAGCAATACCGCGCCGGGGTTGGCGGGGGCGACGCTTTCGCTCGGAATCCTGAGCGGCCTTCGGCCGGACAACGGCCCGACCGAATTCGGGCCGGGTGACATCTTCATCACCACCCGCAACGCGGACGGCTCAGTCAAGTCCACCTACGGGATCGAAGTCGGCGGCGGCGTCGGTTGCGCCACAACGAACTGCAACCAGCAGAAGGGTGATCAGGGATCGACCTACGGCGTGAACAGCCAGGGCTACACCGACGCGAGTGGAAATCCGGGTGCCGGCAACGGCGCGCAGACGCAGGACAATAGCTCCACGAAGATCGGCGACGTGTTCAAGATCACGAGCAGTAGCCAAGTGGTCAACACGCCAAGCTATTTGGGTGCGGGTAACGGTTACGCGGTCGAACTCAACGGCGCCAACCTTACCGACGCGGACGGCACCACCGGCTACATCGGCACGGTCAACTCCATGATGGCCAACTGGTCGGCCTCCATGTGCGCCCAAGCTACCGGCGGCCCGGACCAGAGCTGCTCCGATCACTCCATTATTGAGGCGGCCCTCAACCTCGGGCTGTTCGCAGGGGACGCGTACACGGTCGGCGACGAGCAGTTCCTCTCGATGTCTATCTACTGGGGCCCGGATTGCGGCAACGACGTGGTGGCGACCGACTTCACCATCGGCTGGCAGGAGCCGGTGCCCGAGCCGGGTACCATGGCGATCTTCCTGACCGGGCTGATCGGGCTCGGCGGGATGGGCTGGGCGCGGCGCCGCAAGGCGGGGCCGGCCCAGGCCGTGGCCGCCTGACCCTCGGCGAACTTGTTGCAAAAGGGCGGCCTCAGGCCGCCCTTTTCGTTTGGTGCGGAGCCAAAGCGCACTGGACAGGGGCCGCGGTGGGTCCCTATAACCTCGGCCATGCGCGCGGAAACCCACGACCTCATTGCCGACATCGAGCGGTCCCTCGGGCTGCTGGGGAGGCATCTTTGACGTCGATGCCTCGGAACGCCGCCTCGCCGAGCTGAACGCGCAGGCCGAGAACCCCGACCTCTGGAACGACCCGGCCGCCGCGCAGGCCGTGATGCGCGAGCGAACCCGCCTCGACCATGCGATCACAGCCTTCCGCGCCCTTGCGAGCGAGCTCGCCGACAATCGCGATTTGATCGAGCTGGGCGAGGCGGAGGAGGACGATGCGGTCGTCGCCGAGGCCGAGAGCGCGCTCGATAAGCTCCGCGCCCGCGCCGCCAAGCTGGAGCTCGAGAGCCTGCTGTCGGGCGAGGCCGACGCCAACGACGCCTTTGTCGAGATCCACGCCGGCGCCGGCGGCACCGAATCGCAGGATTGGGCGGAGATGCTGGCGCGCATGTACGCGCGCTGGGCCGAGGACCACGGCTACAAGATCGAATGGCTGGAGGAGAGCGCGGGCGAGCAGGCCGGCATCAAGTCCGCCACGTTGCGCGTCTCGGGCGTCAACGCCTATGGCTGGCTCAAGACCGAATCGGGTGTCCACCGCCTTGTGCGCATCTCGCCGTTCGACGCCAATGCGCGGCGCCAGACCAGCTTCGCCTCGGTCTGGGTGTACCCCGTAGTCGACGAGACGATCGACGTCGAGATCCTGGACAAGGATTTGAGGGTCGACACCTACCGCGCCTCCGGTGCCGGCGGTCAGCACGTCAACAAGACGGATTCGGCGGTGCGCCTCACCCACATGCCGACCGGCATCGTGGTGGCCTGCCAGACCGACCGGTCGCAGCACCGCAACCGCGCCGCGGCGATGGCCATGCTGCGGGCGCGCCTCTACGAGGCCGAGCTGCGCAAGCGCGAGGAGGCGGCCCAGGCAACACACGACGCCAAGACCGACATCGGTTGGGGCCACCAGATCCGCTCCTACGTCCTGCACCCGTACCAGATGGTCAAGGACCTGCGCACCGAGGTGGAGACCTCGAACACCCAAGCCGTGCTCGATGGCGACATCGATGCCTTCATGGCGGCGGCACTGGCCGCGCGGGTGGGAGGAGCAGCGTCCTCGCCCGCCCCAGAAAAGCGCGAGTCATAGGTCTCGCGCGGCATACGGTCCGCGCCCCAAGTTGTTCCCAGAAGATTTTCCTTGCGCCCAAGTCGGACGGCGCTAGCATTCGGGCCGTTGCTCGCCGCACATCTGCCTCGGACCTTCGCGCCGGCTTCGCCCGAGCCGCGTTCTGCCGCAACGACAATGTTCGGACGAAGCGATCGTCCGCCGGGAACGCCCCGGGGGCGAACCATAAGCCTGGGAGGCAACATGGCGACAGGGATCGTGAAGTGGTTCAACGTGGCCAAGGGCTACGGCTTCATCACCCCCGACGAAGGGGGCAAGGACGTGTTCGTGCACATCTCCGCGGTGCAGGAGGCGGGGCTCGCTTCCCTCGACGAGGGCCAGCGGGTCCGCTACGAGGGCATCAAGGAGCCGCGCGGCATGAAGGCGATCAATATCGGCGCCGCGGAATAGGGCGCCCTTGCCTGGACCGGCGGGGGCGGCTATATACGCCCCCGCCGCCCATGGCTGGCAGTTGGAGACGCGCGATGAAGGACGGAATCCACCCCGACTATCACGAGATCAACGTGATCATGACCGACGGGTCGACCTACAAGACCCGCTCGACCTGGGGCAAGGAAGGCGACACGATGCGGCTCGACATCGATTCGCGCTCGCACCCGGCATGGACCGGCCAGCATCGGCTGAACGACGCCGGCGGCCAGGTCGCAAAGTTCAACAAGCGCTTCGCCGGGATCGGGCTCAAGCGCTGACGCCTGGCGGCGCCAAAAAAAGAGCCGCCCGGAGGCGGCTCGAGTTCAACAGGGAGGCGTCAAAAGGATTGGATGAGGATCCAATGACATTCCGGCGATAACCGGACTGTCAGGAAGGGATCGTAGGGGTATGCGGTTAAAAGATGGTTAACGCCACCGCAGCCGCCAAAATATCTTGCCCCGCCGCCCGCCGACGCCGCCGCCATCCCTTGGCCGGCGGCATTTTCGTTTCCGGGGGCCGGAAGGGACAGGGCGCCTAATCGCCCTTCGGCGGGTCGATCGGGCCGCCCGCCTCGATCCAGGCCTCGATGCCGCCCTCGATATGGGCGACGGGCTTGAGCCCCATGTCCTCGGCGCACTTGGCGGCCAGCGCCGAGCGCAGCCCGCCCGCGCAGTAGAACACGAACGTCTTGTCCTCGTCGAAGAACGGCTTGTGATAGGACGAGGCCGGGTCGAGCCAGAATTCCAGCATGCCGCGCGGCACGTGGCGGGCGCCCGGGATACGCCCGGTCTTGGCGAGCTCGCGCACGTCGCGGAGGTCGATGAAGGTGACGTCGTCGCGCCCGGCGAGCGACTTGGCCTCGGCGACGCTCAGCGTCCGCACCTGGGCATTCGCCTCGTCGACCATCTGCTTCACCGACCGGGTGATCGTCTGCGCCATGGGCACCTCGCGGTTGCGTTCGGGCGCGGATTCTGCCACATCGCGCGGCGAGGCACTAGAATGCGTGCGATGTCCGCCCCGATCCTCTCCCTGCTCAGCGCCGACGCCCTCGCCCGCCATTACCGCGACGGGCTGTGGCGCGACGAGACGGTCCATGCCGTCGCCGCCCGCCACGCCGCCGAGCGCCCGGACGAGATCGCTCTGATCGACCGCTGGCGGCAGGTGAGCTGGCGCATGCTGCTGGCGCTCGCCGACGCGCTCGCTGCCGATTTCGCGGCGCACGGGCTCGCCCCCGGCCAGCGGGTGATGCTGTGGCTGCCGGGCCGGATCGAGATCGTCGCCGCGCTGCTCGCCTGCTCGCGCGCCGGGCTCGTCTCCTGCCCCTCGCCGCATCGCAACCATACGGTGGCGGAGGTGGCGGCCCTCGCCGCCCGCACCGACGCCGCGGGCTTCCTCTACCAGCCGGGGTTCGGCGCGGACGCGGCGACGGCAGACGTGCCGGGCGCGCTCGCCGCCCTGCCGTCGCTCCGCCGGACGATCGCTCTGCTCCCCGCCGGACCCGGCGCGCCATTCGCGGGGCTGCTCGCGGACGGCCCCGCGCTTCCGCCCGCGTCCGACGCCAACGCCGTCTCCTACCTCGCCTTTACCTCGGGCTCGACCGGACTGCCCAAGGGCGTGATGCATTCGGACAACACGCTGCTGGTCTGCCCGCGCGCGATCCGCGACGACTGGCGCGTCGGCGCGGGTTCTGTGGTCTATTCGCTCAGTCCCTTTTCTCACAATCTGGGCATGGGGGCATGGCTGACCGCGCTGGTCGCCGGCGTCCCGTTCGTGATCCACGACCTGGCCAAGGGCGAAGGCCTGGTCGACCGGTTGATCGCGACCGGCACGACCTACCTGGTGGGCGTGCCGACCCATGCGGTCGACCTGGTCGCGGAGCTCGATGGGCGCGGGATGGCGCGGTGCGGCCGGCTCGCCGGCTTCCGCGTCTCAGGCGCGGCGGCATCGCGCCAGGTGATGGAGGCGCTGCTCGCGCACGGCATCACGCCGCAGTCGGGCTACGGCATGACGGAGAACAACGCGCACCAGTACACGCTGCCGGGCGACGACGCGGCGCGTATCACCGGCACGTCGGGCCGCGCCTGCCGCGGCTACGAGCTGTGCGCGTTCGATGCCGAGGATCGCGACCGGCCGCTTCCCGACGGCGAGATCGGCGAGATCGGCGGGCGCGGCGCGAGCCTGATGCTCGGCTACTTCGCCGACCAGCGCGCGACCGAGCACGCGTTCAACCGCGACGGCTGGTTCATGACGGGCGACCTCGGCTGGATCGATTCCGGCGGCTACCTGCACCTCACCGGGCGCAAGAAGGACGTCATCATCCGCGGTGGGCACAATGTGAACCCGGCGCGCATCGAGGCGCTGGCGCTCGGCCATCCCGACGTGGCGCACGCCGCCGCGCTCGGCGTCGCCGACGATCGGCTGGGCGAACGCATCTGCCTCGCGGTCGGCGTGCGATCAGGCGCCCGCCTCACCGCCAATTCCGTCTGCGCCCATCTCGACCGCGCCGGCCTGTCGCGCTACGAGATGCCCGAGCTGTTCGTAGCGATGGAGGAAATGCCGCTGATGGCGAACGGCAAGGTGCAGAAGGCCGAGATCGCCGCGCTCATTCGCGCGGGGCGGGTGACGCCGGTCCCGGTGCGGCCGGCGGCGGCGAAGGGGTGACGATGAAGGCGGTGGTGGTCGAGACATACGGCGCGATCGAGGACACGCGCTATGGCGCGTTTCCCGATCCGGTAGCCGGGCCGGGAGAGCTGCTGATCGAGGTGCGGGCGACGGCCGCGAACCTGGTGGACACGATCCAGATCGCCGGCGCCTACCAGTTCCGCCCGAAGGTGCCGTTCGTGCCCGGCAAGGGGCCTGCGGGCGTGGTGCGCGCGGTGGGCGCGGGCGTCGCGGAATTCGCCCCGGGCGACCGCGTGCTGGCGATGGCGGAACTCGGCGGGTTCGCCGAGCTCATCGCCGTGCCGGCGAAGATCTGCTACCGCATGCCCGGCGAGCTCTCCTTCGTCGACGCCGCCTCGATGGCGCTGGTCTGCGACACGGCATGGTTCGCGCTGCGCGAGCGCGGCCGGCTCCAGCCCGGCGAGACGGTGCTGGTGCTGGGCGCGACCGGCGGCGTTGGGCTCGCCGCCATCCAGCTCGCCAAGGCGTTCGGCGCGCGCGTGCTCGCCGCCGCTGTCAATCCCGCAAAGTTCGACCTCGCGCGCGACGCCGGCGCCGACGCCATCGTCGACCTGTCGCAGCCCGACCTGTCGGAGTCGCTGCGCGCCCAGGTGTTCGCCGAGACCGGCGGGCACGGCGCCGACGTGGTGATCGATCCGCTGGGCGGGGACGTGTTCGACGCGGCGATCCGCGCCGTCGCGTGGCGCGGACGGCTGGTCTTCGTGGGATTTGCGGCCGGGCGCATCCCGACGCTTCGCGCCAACTATTTGCTGGTCAAGAACATTGAGGTGTCGGGCCTTCAGATCAGCGACTATCGCCGCCGCATGCCGGACCTCGCCGCCGACTGCTTCCGCGAGATCTTCGCGCTGTACGAGGCGGGAAAGCTCCGCCCGCTGCCGACCGAGACGCTGCCGATCGCGCGCTACGCCGAGGCGCTCATTGCGCTGCGCGACCGCCGCGTGCGCGGCCGCATCGTGCTGACGCAGGACGTTTGAACCATTGGCGCGCGCGGTTTACTCCGCGACGCCGCCGAGCTCGAGCGCGATGGAGGGGACCGACTTCACCTCGTGCGCGTGGAGCAGCGGCAGCACGTCGCGGCCGAAGCGGCGCACCTGCTCCATCATCAGCTCGCCCGGCACCGCGCCGAGGTTGAGGTTGATGACCAGCACATTCGCGCCGGCGTTCTCGCCGAGCGAGATCAGGTGGTCGGCGACCTCCTTCGGCGAGCCCCACGCAAGCTCGCCCTCGTGCACGCGCCGCTCGATGTCGGACATCTCGGTCCGGCGGATCTTCTCGCGGTCCATCCCGGCCGAGGCGCGGTTCTCCGGCCGGATGTAGTCGTAGGACGTCGAGGTGACGTAGCCGCCGCGGTTCGGCTCGCGCACGCCGGCGAGCGAGCCGTGATGCCAGAGCGTCTGGTTGAAGTAGAGGAAATAGGGCCCGTTCTCCTTGAGCGCCGCCGCCTGGCTGTCCGCCACCCAGGCATCGACCAGCAGCCCGATCTTGTCGGGCCGCGGGTTCCGTCCGTAGCCGGACAGCGACTTCGCGAAATAGCCCACCATGTCCTGCGTCACGCCGAGCGCGCCAGACGGCAGCACCGCGCCCATGTCGTACTTCGCCGCCCACTCGATCAATTCCTTGGAGCCGGTGAACGGCATCCAGAGCGGCGGGTGCGGCTGCTGGAACGGGCGCGGCCAGATCGAGATGTCCTTGAACGACCAGAACGTGCCCTCGTAGGAGAAAACCTCCTCCGTCCAGGCCTTCATGATGATCTCGAACGCCTCCTCGAAGCGGGCGCGCGATTCCGACATCTTCACCTGGAAAACGCCATATTCGCGCTGGTTGCCGCGCGCGAACCCGGCCAGCACCCGCCCGTGCGACATGCAGTCCGCCATCGCGATCTCCTCGGCGATGCGGAGCGGGTTGTGCAGCGGCAGGAGGTTGCCGAGCTGGAGGAATTTCAGGTTCTTGGTGTGCTGCGCGCCGACCGCGGCCATCATGTTGGGCGCGTTCATCATGCCGTGCACGGTGGTGTGGTGCTCGTTGAGCCCGACGCCGTCGAAGCCGAGCCGGTCCATCTCGGTCCACAGCTTGAGCGAGTCGTCGTAGGTGCGCGCCGCGACCTCGGGATCGAAATGGCGGCCAGGCAGCGGGTAGGGGATCAGACGGTCGGCCTTGAACTCGTCGAAATGCCGGGTGTACGGCATGAGGTCGAAGACGAACACCTGCATCGCGGCTCTCTCCTCAAAAGGCCGCGATGTTTAGCACGGAGAGGGGCCGGCCGGGGCAGGAGATATAGACACCTGTCCGCCCGGGATGACGAGCTGGCGCTACTCCGCCGCTTCGCGCCGCGCGGGCGTCGCCGTCTCGACCGGGTTGCGGCCCACGAAATAGGCACTGTTGGGATCGGCAGTCGGGTCGAGCCCGGCGCGCTGCATCCCGGTGCGCAGCATGTTCATCTGGTTCTCATGGATCTTCATGGTCGGGTGGCGCAGCGGGCCTCCGTTATAGCCGTTGAGCCAGCCCTGGTAGTTCCACACCATCCGGTTGAGGAAATGCCCGCCGGCCGACGAGCCGTTGACCGCCGCGTTGGCCTGGCGCGCGGGCTGGATGCGCCAGTAGATCTCCGTCGCCTCGTCGAACTTGCCGTCGTGCAGCAGGTTCATCACGCGCGGGATGGTCGGGCCGAAATAATGCGTGTTCGACGTGCCGGTGAACTGGATCGGCACGAGCTGGGCGAGCGGGATCAGGTCCTTCTCCAGCGGCGTCTCGACGATCACCTCCTTGCCGAACAGCCGGTAGCATTCGACGAAGCCCATGATCAGGGGCATGCCGCCCTCGGCCTTGATCGCCACCACGTTCTTGCAGGTGTCGATCAGCTTGCGGATCACCGAGGCCGGAATGTCTGACGGATGCAGCCGGTCGAACCCCCAGAGCGGCACCGGGAACAAGAGGATCGCGAGGTTCGTCGCGTCGCAGAACGCGCGCGTGTACTCGTAGATCTCGTTCAGATCCTTCGGGTAGAAGTTCGACGGATAGGAGAGCAGGACGAGCTCGCACCCGTTCGCCTCGGCGATCTTCGCCGCCTCGATGTTCTCGGCGAGCGTGCCGAAAGCGGCGTGCAGGATCAGCTTGAGCCGGCCCTTCGATTCGTCGTGGGCGATCTCGAAGAACTGGCGGTACTCGTCGAGCGTGATCGCCGTCTCCGACACCAGCAGCGTGCCGGTGAAGCCGTGCTCCAGGCAGACGCGCACGTCGTGGCGGATGCCCTTCTCGTTCAGCCCCTTCAGGTCCGCCGTGTAGGACGGGACGATGACATTGGCGCAGCCCTTGAGATGCTGCCACGCCCAGTCGCGCGCCTCGGTCTTGCGGTAGCTCGGCATGATCTCTCTCCTCGCGATGACGCGGTGGAAGGGTGGTCAGGGCTTCGGCTTCAGGCCGCTGCCCTTGGTGAGGAACGACACGGGCAGCTCGACCGCGCGGCCACAGGCGCGCGCCGCCTCGAGCGCGAGCTCGGCCACCACGATGTCCTGAATCGCCGAGCCGACCGACTTGAACATCGGCAGGCGCGCGGTCGCGAGGCGCTGGCTCGCCTTTCCCGCCACCAGGTCGGCGAGCGGCACCATCTTGTGTGCGAAGGCGACGCCAGAGGCGGCGGCGGCGATCATGTCGCCGGTCTCGTCCGTCACCTCCTCGACCGTGTCGCAGACGATCAGGTCGCACGCCTCGACCACGGTGGAATCGATCTCGCGCTGCTCGGGCAAGGTGGAGCCGATCGAGACGACCAGCGTGCCGGGCACCAGCCAGTCGCCGTAGAGGATCGGGCTTTCGTCGCGGGAGCGCGCGGCCGCGACGACGATCGAGGCACCGGCGACCGCCGCCTCGGCCGAGGCCACCGCCTCGCACGTCGCGCCGAGCTCGGCGGAGAACTCGGCCGCGAAGGCGTCGCGTTTGGCGGGCGTGGGGCTGAACACCTTAAGGGCGGCGACCGGGCGCATCGCGGCAATCGCCCGCACATGGGTGTGCGCCTCGAGGCCGGAGCCGAGGACGCCGAGCGTGCAGGCGCCCGAAGCGGCCATGCGGTCGACGGCGAGCGCCGAGGTCGCGGCAGTGCGGAGCCCGGTGATGGCGTTGCCGTCGACGAAGCCGGCGACGCGGCCGGTCTCCTGGTCGATCAGCACCACCACGTATTCCAGCGTCTTCTTGCGTCCGATGCCGAACACCTTGGCGCCCATGTAGCGGGCGCCGGGCGGCACGGCGGTCAGCGTGCGGAGCCAGTTGCCGGCGGCGCCGCGCGCGACCGTGCGGGGCGGGCTCGCCCCTTCGTGCTGGGGCTCGGCATAGGCCCGGCCGAGCCGCTCGACCATGTCGCGCCAGCCGAGCACCTCCTCGGCGACCTGGGCGCCAACGAACATCGGGTGCGCGCCCAGGGCGGGCGCGGTGCCGATCCGATCCTGCGAGGCTTCGATACGCGCCATCGCCCTTCCCTCCCGGAGCCGGGAAGCTTCGGTCCGGGGCGGGCGGGTGTCAACGCCCTCGACGGGCGAGCGCCCGTCCGGCGGCCCCTACTCGCCCCAGACGAGGAAGAGGCCGATATCGCCGGGGATGCCGCCCGGGAAGTCGAGCACGCGGGCGGTCAGATGGAAGCCCTGCGGCTTCAGCACGTGCTCCCAGCGGAGATAGATCTCGGCCGCCTCGCCCCGCAGCGTGGCGGGCCAGCTGGGATCGGGCACGTTGACCGCGCGCCCGCCGTCGGAGCACAGCTGTGCCGGAAAGCGGAACAGCAGGAACTCCTTCTCGCCCGCCTCGGCCGCGGCACGGGCGCGATGCATCAGCTCGCGCCAATATTCGTCGGGCACGTGGTGCTCGATCAGCTCGGCGACGCGCTGGCGGCGCTGCGCTCGGGCCTGCTCGTGCTCCTCCTCCTGGTGGCGCGCCCGCGCCTGCCAGTGGTCCGCCTCGATCCGGCGGAAATCATCCGCGCTCACCCGTTCGGGGTGATGCGTGGCGGTGACGTCGGGGTGCGCCCGTCCGGGCTCGGGAGGCTCGCCCTGGACGAAATGCTCGTGGATCGATTCGACGACGCCAGTGAGGAAGCCCTCGCGCTTCGGCGGCGCGGGCGCACCGGAGGCCGCCGCGGGCGCGTCCGCGAACGCGCGCAGCAGGTCCGCCCGGCTGACGATGCCGACGATCTTTCCGTCCCGCACCACCGGCACGCGCTTGATCCGGTAGGTGCGCAGCACGCGCGCGATGTCGGTGGAATCGGTCGTCTCGGTGACGGTGACAACCGGCGCGGCCATCAGCTCGCGCGCGGTCCGGGCGGTGAGGTTGCGACTGCGGAGCGATTCGACCGTCGGCTCCTCGCCCTCGGCCAGGAGCCCGAGCCACCAGTCGCGGCGCGCGTCGCGCTCGGCGTCGCTGCGCCCGATCAGGTCGCCCTCGCTCACCATGCCGATGGCGGAGCCGTCCCGGTCGACCACCGGCACCGCGCTGATCCCATGCGACATCAGCGTGTGCGCGACCTCGGCGGCCGACGTGTCGGGGCCGACCGTCACCACGTCGGTCGTCATCAGGTCCCTGGCGAGCATGTGGCTTACATGTGGGCCCTTGCGCCCGGCCGCAAGTGACCGCCGGACGCGAAAAAGGCCAGGGCGATGCCCTGGCCTTCGTCGCCTCGCGACCGGAGGCCGCGCCCTACTCGGCGGCGGCGGCGATCTTCACCGGGTCCTTGAGGTTCAGGACGCGGCGCGCGTTATCGTACATGACCTTCTTGGTGTCGGCATCGCTGAGCCCGATCTCCGCGAAATACTTGAGCGCGTCCTTCGGCTCCCAGCAGGGATAGTCGGTGCCGTACATCACGTGGTCGACGCCGTAATACTCGATCGCGAACTTCATGCCCGCGGTGTGCGGCGAGACCGTGTCGGTGTACATGCGCTTGATGTAGTGCGACGGCGGGTGCGGCAGCTTCGCCGCCTTGCCGTTCTTGTCCATCCGGCCCGACTGGTAGGGCAGCGCCCCGCCGGTGTGCGACATCACGATCTTGAGGTTCGGATGGCGCTCCATGATGCCCGAGAAGACGAGCCGCATGGCGGCGACCGAGACCTCGACCACGCGGCCGAGCGACAAATGCAGCGCGCCGCCATAGCCGTCGATCAGCATGTCCTGGAACACCAAGTCGGTCGGGTGCAGGAACAGCGGCACGCCGAGCTTCTCGACATAGTCGTAGAACGGCTCCAGCCGCTCATGGTCGATGCGCGGGTCGGACCCGACGCTGCCCGGCAGGTTGACGCCCATCAGCCCGAGCTTGTTGACCGCGTGGTCGACCACATCGATCGCGGTCTGGGTGTCGATCAGCGGCACCGCCGCCGAGGCCCACACCCGACCGGGATGCTTCGCCTGGCAGGCCGCCATCTCCTCGTTCCACAGGATCGAGAGGTCCTTGCCCTCGTCCTTGGGCAGCTCGGAGAACACGACCGAGAACGGCCCGATCGAGCACACGACGTCGATCTGGTGGCCGAGCGAATCCATGTACTGGAGCTGGCCATCGAGGTCGTACCAGGTCGGCCAGCCGCCGAGGAAGGCGCGGTCGTCGCCTTCCTTGCGCCAGTACTCGTACCCGCCATCGGCGTTCGGCTCGGCATGCGGATAGCCCGTGCGCTTGCAGAGCGCGTTCCAGACCGAGCGCGGCCAATGGTGGAAATGCGAATCGATGATATGCAAGACGGTTCTCCCGCCGGTTCGGCCACCGGGCACCAGACGCCCGCGACAAGCCATCCTTCGGCACCCCGGGGGCCGCCGATCCCTGGAATCTATGCCTTGCCCCTGCCCCGGTCAATCGCCGCATCCGGCGCGAACGGGTCGAGCATCGCATCGGGCAGCGCGATCAGAGCCGGGCCGGCCGTCCACAGGATGGCACAGCGCACCGGCCGGTCGCGCCAGATGCGGGTGAGCACGGCGCGGTAGGCCGCCATCTGGCGGAGATAGAGGACGGGCGTGTCGGCGGCGCCCTTGGGCGGCGGGCGGTTCGACTTGTAATCGACCACCAGCACCTCGTCCGGCCCGACGGCGAGGCGGTCGACCTGGCCGGCGATTAGCCGCCCCGCCACCTCGCCCGCCACCGCCACCTCGGCCCGCGCATCGGGGGCGAAGACGCGCCCGAACCGCGGATCGGCGAGCACGGTCAGCACCTCGGCCGCGATCTCGGCCCGGGCGGCCGCGTCCAGCCGGTGCGCCGGCCGGGCGAGGTAGGCCGCCGCCGCCGCCGGGCGCGCCTCGGGGGCGAGGGCCGGCAGCGCCTCGAGCAGCCGATGGATCAGGATGCCGCGGCGGAAGCTGGCGCCGCCGTCGCCGGCGGCGAGCGGCGGGGTAACCGGCGGCTCCTCCCCGTCCGGTCGCGAGGGCGAGAGCGGCCGCGGCGTCGTCTCGGGCGGCGGCGCGCCGGTCGCCCAGTCCGGACGGTCGCGCAGCGGCACGGGCGCGGCGGCACGGTCGTCGCCCAGACGCTCCGGCCGGGCGCGCTGGGCGGTCGCGAGGCGGAACCCCTCGCCGGTCCAGCCGGCCGGCGACAGCGCCTTGAGGTCGATCTCGACCCGGTCGGCAATGGCGGGCATCGCGGCGGCGACCAGCTCGTACCAGTTGCCTTTGGGCGCCTCGCGCGTGCCGCGATGGCCGCACACGTAGAGCCGGTCCTCGGCCCGCGTCATGGCGACGTAGAGCAGGCGATGACGCTCGCGCTCCGAGGCGAGCGCGGCGGCGTCGCGCGCGGCGCGGCAGATTCCGTCCTCGGCGTCCCGCCGCGGCGCCCAGAGCGGCACCTCGTCCGCCGACCCCTCCTCCCCCAGCCACAGGACGGCGTTGCCCGGCCGCGGCCCCGCCATCGTGTCGGGCAGGAACACGATCGGCGCCTGCAGCCCCTTCGCCCCGTGCACGGTGAGGATGCGCACCTCGTCGCGCCGCCCGTGCTCGAGATCGCGCTTGATCTCGGTGCCGCCGGCCCCGAGCCATTGCAGGAAACCCTGCAGCGATGGCGGGTGCGTCTTGCCGTAGGCGAGGGCGAGGGTGAGGAACTCGTCGAGCGGGTCGCGCGCGTCGCGCCCGAGCCGGGCGAGGATGCGCCGTCGCCCGCCCGCCGGTCCGAGCAGGTGGGCGTACAGCTCGAAGGGCGGGGTGAAGTCGGCGCGCGCGAGCAGCGCGGAGAGTTCCGCGTGAGCGGCGGCGCACGCCCCGTCTTCGCCCGCGCGGGCGGCGAGCGCGGCCCACAGCGTGCCCTTCCGCTGGTAGGCGATGCGGAACAGCGCATCGTCGTCGAAGCCATGGAGCGGTCCCTTCAGCACCTCGGCGAGGGTCAGGTCGTCCTCGGGCAGTAGCAGGAAGTGGCCGAGCGCGACGAGGTCCTCGACCGCCGCCTGATCGGCCAGCACCATCCGGTCGATGCCGGCGACCGGGACGGCGAGCCGCTTGAGCTCGCGCACCAGCGCGTCGACGAAGCCGGTGCGGCGCGACACCAGCACCATCACGTCGCCGGCGCGGATCGGGCGTGCGCGGCTTTCCAGCATCTCGCCGTCCTTGATCCAGCGCTCGATGCGGGCGGCAATCACCCGGGCGAGGCGGAGGTCCGGCGCATCCTCGCCGCGCACGGCGACCGGCGGCGTCCAGGGGTCGGGCTCGTCCTCCGCCTCGCGCGCGATGACCGGCCAGAGCTCGACCAGCCCCGCCTGGCCCTCGCGCGACGGGACGTGGCGCACCGGCACGGCGAGCCCGTCGCGCGCCGCGTCGTGGGCGAAGACGGCGTCGACGGCCGTGAGCACGGCGTCGGTCGAGCGGAACGAGATGTCGAGCTCGACCGGCTGGAAGCGTCGCCGCGCGGCCTCGGCCCGGTCGCGGAAATGCGCCTTCATCCGCGCGAAGGCGGCGACGTCGGCGCCCTGGAAACTGAAGATCGATTGCTTGGCGTCGCCGACCGCGAAGACCGTGCGCACCGCGTCGCGCGCGCTTTGGCCCGCGAAGAACTCCTCGGCGAGCGCGGCGACCACCGCCCATTGGGCGGGCGAGGTGTCCTGCGCCTCGTCGATCAAAATGTGGTCGATGCCGCCGTCGAGCTTGTAGAGCACCCAGGACGCCCCGCCGTCGCGCGCCATCAGGGCGCGCGCAGCCAGCACCAGATCGTCGTAGTCGAGCGCCGCGTCGTCCGCCTTGTCCGCCTGGTAGGCGTCGATCAACGCGGCGGCGAACCGCACAAGCGCGGCGCTCGCCTCGGCGATGGCGATCTTCTTGCAGCGTTCCAGAACCGCCAGCACGCGCTCGGCCTCCCGGCGCAGCGTGTCGCCGAACAGCGCGTCGATGTCCTTGGTGGCGAGGCGGGCGCGGACGGCGCCCTCGGAGGTGAGATACGCCTTGGCGTAGGCGGCGAAGCCCGCCGCGCGTGCCGCCGGATCGGCGAGCCAGTCGGCGATGATGCGGCCGCGCTCGCCATCGGTCTTGGAGCCGCCGAGCAGCGCCTCGATGCAGTTGCGGAGCCCGACACGGTCGAACGCCGCGTCCTCGCACGCGGCGCGGGTCACGGCGTCGGCCGTCTCGTCCGCCGCGAGCCCGAGCGCCGCCCGCTGGCGCGCCACCAGCCCGTCGAGCCCGACCGTGTCGAGGAGACGCCGCAACCGGCCCCTCTCGCGCGCGAGCTGGGCGAGCACGTCGTGCGCGCGATCCTCGTGCGCCCATGCCGCGACGATTCCGACCGCATGGGCGAGCGCGCCGTCGGGATCGGCGCGCGCCGCCGCCAGCACCTTCTCCCGCGCCGCCGCCAGCGCCTCGGTCGCGCTCCGCTCGTCCATCAGCTCGAAATGCGGCGCGACCCCGGCCTCGAGCGGGAAGCGCGCGATCAGCGACTGGCAGAACGCATGGATCGTCATGATCTTGAGCCCGCCGGGCGCGTCGAGCGCGCGCGCGAACAGGCGGCGCGCCAGAGTCACCCGGTCGGGCGGCGGCTCTGCCCCGGCGAGGTCGGCGAGCGCTTGGCGCAGCGCGTCCTCAGGCACCGTCGCCCAGGCGGCGAGGCGCGCGTTGATGCGGTTCGCCATCTCGGCCGCCGCCGCGCGCGTGTAGGTGAGGCAGAGCAGCTTTTCCGGCGGCGCGCCTTCGAGCAGCAGCGACAGCACGCGGTCGACCAGCACCTTGGTCTTGCCGGTGCCGGCCGACGCGTCGACCCAGACCGATTGGCCGGGACCGGCCGCCTGGCGCTGGCGCCGCGTCGCGTCGGCAAGGATTGCGGATGGGCCGGTCATGCCCCCGACCTCGTCGGCAAAGTTTTTCCGTTCGTCCTGAGGGGCGACCCGCAGGGTCGTGTCTCGAAGGATGAGGCTCCGGGACCGTGCCGCCACGCCCTTCGAGACGGCCGCTCCGCGGCCTCCTCAGGGCGAACGGCATTTTCCTGGTCGTAACGAGAAGAGAGCATCATTCCTCGCCCCCGCCGGCCGACCATTCCTTCACCCGGGCAAGCCGCGTGTAATCCGAGTAGCGCGGCGCGCGCGCCGGCCAGGGCTGCGACAGGTACGGAGTCGCGGGATCGTCGAACGCGGCGACCAGCGCCTCGATCCCCTTTGCCGCCTGATCGATCAAGGCGCGGATGTCCTTGCCCGCCGACTTGTCCTCGCCGGCCGGGTCGCCGCCCGCGAGCCGCCAGAACGAGAGCGCCGCCACCGTGCCCGCGGCCACCTCGGCGAACCCGCCGCGCTCGGTGATCACCGCCTCGAGCGCGAGCTGCGGCGAGAGCCCGGCCTGGACATCCTTCGGCGCGGGCAGCCCGCCGGTCTTGTAGTCGATGATGGCGAGCCCCGCCGGCCCGCGGTCGAGGCGATCGGCCCGCGCGGTGAGCTTGAACGGGATGGCGCCGCCGATGATGGTGGCGCCGGCGCACTCGGTCGCCAGCGTCCGCCATTCGGCGCGGCGCGCGCGCTCCGTCGTCACCACCCAGTCGGCGATGCGCTCGAACCGCGGCCACCAGAACGCCCACACGCCCGGCTGGTCGAGCGCCGGGCCGAACGCCTCGCGCCCGAACGCGACCACCCGGTCGCGCGCGTCCGGCGGCAGCGCGTCGGGAAACGCGCGCAGGAAGCGGTGCAGCGCCTCGTGGACGAACATGCCGCGCTCGGCCGCGCCGGGATCGGCATCGATCGGGTCGAGCGCGCGCAGGCGCAGGATCCGCTCGGCATAGATGGCGTAGGGGTCGCGCATCCACGTCTCGATCCGCGTGACCGAGAGCTCGCGCGGCCGCGCGGCGACCGGCGGGCGCGGCGCCGGGCGCCCGACCGGGCGCGGCTCGTCCGCCGGCTCGTCGAGCCCGGCCTGCAGCGCGACGAGGTCGATCCGCTCGCCGCCGAGGACGAAATTCGCGGGGTCGGACGCGGCGAGGCGCGGCGCCACCAATTCCAGCCGCAGCAGCCAGCGCGACGGCACCGTCGGCGTGCCCTCGACGCGGCTCGCCCGGGTCAGCACCACGGTCGACGCCGCGAACGCCTGGGCGAAATCGTGCGCCGAAAGCCCGATGCGCCATTCCGGCGGCGGCAGGCCGAACTCTTCGCGCATCGGGCGGCTGAGCCACGGATCGGCGCCGGGATCGGGTGGCCATACCCCCTCGTTCAGCCCGCCGAGCACCAGCACGTCGGCGCGCTGCAGCCGCGCCTCGAGCGGACCCCAGATGGCGAGGCGCGGGTGGCGGCCCCAGCGCGGCCGCACCACCCGTCCCTGCATCAGCGTCGCGAACAAAGCCGGCCACTCGCCGCCCGCGACCGGGCCGAAGCCGCGTGCGGCATCGGCGAGCTCGGCGACGAGCCCGGCGAGCGCCTCGCCCGCCTCGCCCGACCAGAGACGCAGCCCCTCGGGGTCCGAATCGGTCGCTGCAAGGCGCTGGGCGAGCGCCGCATGCGCCGCGACCGGGTCGCCCACCTCGGCATGGCGCGACTCCACCAGCGCCATGAATGCGTCGGCCGCGCCGGCGAGCCCGGCGAGCCAGCGCCGCACGGCGGGCGCCTCCGGCGCCTCCGACCCCTCCAGCGCGGAATCGAGCCCGGCGAAGCCGGGGGCCGGCCGCGGCCCGCGCAGCACCAGACGCTCGAGCTGGCGGACGCGCGTGCGGAACGCGACGGGCGCCTGGCCGCCGGCCGCCAGCGGATGCTTCAGCGCGGCGAGCAGCGCGACGGGCGCAAGCCGCGCCGCCGCCATCTCGCCCACCAGCCGCAGGAACACGCCAGGCGCGGTGGCATCCAGTGGCGTGCCGGCGGAATCGTCGATCTCGATCCCCCAGCGGCCGAGCTCCGCCGCCACGCGGCGCGCGAGCGCGCGGTCGGGCGTGACCAGCGCCGCCGTCC
Source organism: uncultured Alphaproteobacteria bacterium (assembly GCA_963775315.1). Taxonomy (GTDB): domain Bacteria; phylum Pseudomonadota; class Alphaproteobacteria; order MPNO01; family DASWLB01; genus CAWGHZ01. The sequence goes on from CAVZIN010000009.1 coordinate 519,568, forward strand.
GGAGCGGCGTCTCCAGCGCCCAGCGCAGCACGAGCGCGACGGCCTGCGCCTCGTCCGACTCGGTCGGGCAATCGACGCGCGTGACCCCGTCGAGCGCAGTGGGGTCGAGCGCGGCGGGATCAATGGGCGGCGCCTCGGCCGGGCGCATCGCCGCCGCGACGATCGCGGCGCGGCCGGGCGGGGTCGCAACCAGACCGGGCGCCGGCCAGTCGGCGACGTCGGCTGGCGCGATGCCGAGCCTGTCGAGCAGGCGCATCATCGCGTGCTGCGGATGGGTGGCGGTCATCGCCTTGCGCGCCTCTTCGTCCATCGCCCGGTCGAGACCGGGCAGCACCACCGCGCCGTTCGGCAGGGCGGCGATGGCGGCGATCAGCTCGGCCGTCGCCGGGATCGAGCCGGTCGAGCCGGCGACGATCACCCGCCCCACAGGCGGCGCAGCGCCGAGTCGCGCGATCTCGGCCGCCATCGCCTTGTTGCGCCGGTCGGCGGGATCGAGGCAGCCCTCCTCGCCCAGCACGTCGGGCCAGTGCTCGGTCAGGATGGCGAGGAATTCGAGGGTGAGCTGCCAGTGCGCCGCGTAACGGTCGGGCACGAGCGAGGCGAGCCCGGCAAGGTCGCACCGTTCGGTCTCGGCCTGGTCGAGCAGCCGGGCGAGCTCGGCCGCGAGGCGCGCGGCCTGGGCCGGGCTCTGGCCGGGGTCGCGCGCGCGGATCAGCCTTGCGAGCAGCAGGTTGCGCCGCAGCGGCGCGATGGCGGGCGCGAGGTCGAGCGTGCCGGAATCGGGCGCGATCTCGTCGTCGTCGACGTCGCCGATCGGCATGAGGCGCGGCAGGATGACCGCGCGCTCGCCCGCCACCCGCAGGAACGCGTCGGCCATCGCGCGGACCGCGCGCCGCGTCGGCAGCAGGAGCCGCACGTCGGCGAGCGCCACCTGGTCGCCGGCCGCGTCCGCCAGCAGTCCGGCCGCCACCGCGTCGGCGAAGGCGAGCCCGGGCGGGACGGTGAAGATTCGCGGGCCGCTCACGGGCATGGGACAGGGTAAGGGGAAAGGTTCATGCCGGTCGGCATCCCTTCTGCCGCCGTCGCGATCAGAGCCGCTCGGAGAGCCAGATGGCGAGGCGCGAGCCGGCCTTGATCGCCGCGGTCAGCACCTCGTGGCCGGGGGCCTCGGCCGCGCCCTCGGCCCGCGCGGTGTCGCGGTGCTCGATCTCGTCGGCGCGGAACCGCTCGATCTGGGCGCGCAGCGCGGCCTCGTCGTCGCCGAGCGCCGCCGCCTGGCCGGCATAGTGCGCGTCGATCACCTCCTCGACCGCCTCTGTGCAGGCCATCGCCGCGCGCTCGCCCATCAGCGCCGTCGCCGCGCCGAGGGCGAAGCCGGCCGCATGCCACAAGGGCGACAGAAGGGTCGGGCGCACCGCGCGCTCGGCGACCAGCCGGTCGAACGCGGCCAGGTGCTCGGCCTCCTTCGCCGCCATCTCGCGGATCGTGGCGCCGGAGCGCGACCGCCCGAGCACGGCGAGCTGGCCGGCATAGATGCGCACCGCGCCGTATTCCCCGGCGTGGTCGACCCGGATGATGCGCTCGATGAGCTGCTCGCGCGTCGGATCGCCCGGCAGGCGGTCCTCGGCGGTCTCGCGCTTCGGTGTCATCGCGTCCCCGTGCGCCGCGCCGCGGCCGCCGCAAACACGGCGAGCGCGGCCGAGATCAGGACGTTGTAGCCCGCGAGCGAGATTCCGAACAGGGTCCACTGCACCTCGTCGCAGCGGATGAGCTGGGTCCGGGCGAGCTGGCGGCGGAGCTGGTCGAGCGTCTGGGCGCCCGTCGCGCCGCCGGTGCACGCCGTCGGGCCGGCGAACCAGCCCTGCTCGACGCCGACATGGTAGAAGGCGAGCGCCGCACCGGCCGCGAGCACCGCCGCGCACGCCCAGAGCAGCCAGCGCCGCGCGCCGCCCAGCATGAGCTGCGCGACGCCGGCCAGCATGATCGCCACGCCCCACGGCCCGCGCTCGGCGAGGCAGAGCTCGCAGGGCGCGAGCCCGCCGAGAAACTGGAACGCGAAGGCCCCGGCCAACACCGCGACCGAGACGACGAGGATTACCGCGGGCGCGCGCGAGGCGAGGGAGGGCGCGCTCATCGCCCGCCCGTCATCCGATGTAGTGGACGGCGAGGAAGCCGCCGATCAGGATCGCCAGGAAACCGGTGGTCACCCAGGTCAAATGCTTCTCGATGAACGGCCGGATCGTCGGGCCGTAGCGCCGGAGAAGCGCCGCCTCGAGGAAGAAGCGCGCGCCGCGCGTGGCGATGGACGCCGCGACGAAGGTCCAGAAATCGTAGCCGGCGAGCCCGCTGGCGATCGTCACCAGCTTGTAGGGAATCGGCGTCAGCCCCTTGAACAGGATGATCAGCAGCCCCCAGTGCTGATAGCCGGCGCGGAACTCGTCGAACCCGTGCGAAAGCCCGTAGAAGCTGATCAGCGCCTTGCCGAACGATTCGTAGGCGTAATAGCCGATGGCGTAGCCCAGCATGCCGCCGATCACCGACGCGATCGTGCAGAACACCGCGATCCGCCAGGCCCGCTCGGGCCGGGCCAACACCATCGGGATCAGCATCGCGTCGGGCGGGATCGGGAAGAACGAGCTCTCGACGAAGGCCACGGTGGCCAGGATCGGCTCGGCCTGGGGGTGCGCGGAGAGCGCGATGATCTTGTCGTAGGTGGAGCGGATCACGCGGCCATCCCGGCGCCCTGCCGCGGCAACCGACCGCGCACGCGGCGAGTGTACCAGAGCCGGCCGCCCGGCACAATCGGCCGGAGGTCGCAGGCATGGCGCCGAAGGACCCGGAGCCCGGCGTCGGCCCCGGCCGAGTTGACCGGGCCGGGCCCGATGCTATTGTCCGCCCTCTCGCCCCGGGGCCCCTGTGGCGGAATCGGCAGACGCGGCAGACTCAAAATCTGTTGTCCTTACGGACGTGGGAGTTCGAGTCTCCCCGGGGGCACCAAGACAAGCGCGGAATCCCGCGGATTTCCTAACAATTCCTTCACTTTTTGGTGGGAATCTTGGTGGGAATCGAGGCGGGACATGGGTCGGAATAGCACGACTGGAATGCCATACGTGGTGCGGCGCAAGGGAGCGTTTCGCTACGTTCGGGACGTTCCAAAAGACGCACGTGAAGCCATTGGCCGGTGCGTCTGGATTAAGACTTGGAAGCGCAGCACGGCCGTCACCATCGTCGAGCTAGAGGCACGCAAGGAAGCGGTGAAGCACGACTTGATTTTAGCGCATGCCCGCGCCAATGGCGGGCTGACGGACGAAGCGATTGCCGAGGCCGAGGCCGGTGCGCGTGCCATCATGGAGAATGGCCGGATCGAAGTAGCAGAGGCGCTGGCGCTGTTCGAATCGGATGGCCCGATTCCCCCGGCGCAGCGGGCACTGGTCACAGCACTTCAAAACGATGGGCATTATCGGCCGGCCGGCATGACTTTGAGTCAGGTGCGCGCCCGTGACGCCCGACTCCGTGACGGCGAGCGCGACGCCAAGCCGATAAAGATTGCCGTCGATTCGTTCTGCCGGATCGTAGCCGATAAGGACGTGACCGCGATCAGGCGGGACGATGTAATAGCGTGGCTCGCGGCCATGGAAGCCGAGGGACTGTCTCCCGCGACGCGGCGGCGGCGACTCGGTGCTTTGCGCGCTTTGCTTGGGCGGCACTTTCTCGATACCGAGTACGGCGGGGCGAATCCTTTCGGCAAGCACACGATCAAGCGCAGTGCCGGCAGCGCGTCCGACAGGCTGCCCTTCAACCGCAAGATGATCGCGGCCATCGACTCGTACCTCACCCGCTCCCGCGTCACGCCCGAAACGCGCAACTTGATGATGATGATGAAATGCACCGGCTGTGGGCCGGGCGAGATAGGTGGACTGGTAGTCGGTGACGTGCGGCTCGACGGGAAGATTCCGCATATCTACGTTCGGCCGAATGTTCAACGTGGCGTCAAGGCCAGTGTACGGGAACGGCGAGTCCCGCTTGTCGGCGACGCGCTGAATGCTGCAAAGGACGCCACGGCTCGGGCGAGAAAACGAAACGATGCGGACGGCACGCCACTGTTTACCGGGTTCGGCATGAACGAACGCGGCGCAGATTATCTGTCGGCCACATTGAATGCCGCGATCCGACGCGCTGGCGTCCCGAAGTCGAAGCGACTCACCGTCTACAGCTATCGCCACGCTGTCACAGAGGCATTGCGGGCAGCTGGCGTGCCCGATCACGTGCAGCGGCGACTAATGGGGCACGCGGGCCATGGCGTCCATGATCGCTATGGCTCGCGCCAATCTCGACTCGTCGAGGCACGAGACGCGCTACTCGCCGCCATGAAACACCTCGGCGACATTGACGACTCGGAATATGAGAATCACGAACGGATGGCGTCGCCCGAAGCGCCCACTACGTCGCAGACATCGACTCCGAAACGGCGCACGGGCAAGGGCAAGAAAGCATCTAGCGAGGAATGGTACACGCCGCCGGAACTTGTCGCTCAGATACTCAAGGCGCTTGGCCGCGACAGGTTCGACACGGACCCGTGCTCGCCGCCCGCGAAGCACATTCCCGCGACCACGCACTACACGAAGGCGGACGATGGACTCGCGCAGCCATGGCACGGCGTGGTGTTCTGCAATCCGCCCTATGGCCGGATGACGGGGCAATGGACGGCCAAGGCACGGAATGAAATCGCCGCCGGGCACGCATCGCTTGTAGTCGGACTCCTGCCCGCATGGACCGACCGCAAATGGTTCGCCAGCGACGTGCGCCTAGGGGCCAGCCTGGAGATCAGCAAGCTACCGGACGTGCTGGAGGTGGCGCCGGCGACGCTGTTGCAGTTGCCGCCGAAGCGGGGCCGGCGGCGCGCAGGCCGAGCGCCGGCCGGACCGTAGCGACATCGCACACCGGAGCTTGGGCCGTCCCCGTCAGCCGCCGTGCGACGGCGAACAGGCCCAGATACTTTCCTGCGTACCCGCCCCGGGCGGGGCTAGAACCAGGCCTCCGGGATGGTGATGATGTCGCCGGGCAGGATGCGGACGTTGGCCGAGAGGTCGCCGTCGCGCAGCAGATCGTCGAGCCGGACGCGGAACTGCTTCTCCTTGCCGTCCACCACCCGGGTGATGCTGGCGCGATTGCCGGCCGCGAAATCGGTGATGCCGCCGACCGAGATCATCACGTCGAGCAGCGTCATCGTCGTCCGGTAGGCGAGCGCCTGCGGCCGCGCCGCCTCGCCCACCACCCGCACCTGGTCCTGGAACGGCCCGACGAAGTTGGTGACGATCACCGTCACGATCGGGTCCTGGACGAACACCGAGAGCTTCTTCTCGATGTCGCGGGCGAGCTGGGTCGGGGTCTTGTTGGCGGCGGGCAGATCCTCGATCAGCGGCACCGAGATGCGCCCGTCCGGGCGGACCGGCACGCTGGTCGACAGGTCGGGGTTGCGCCACACGAAGATCTGCAGGAAGTCGAGCGGGCCGATATGGTACTCGGTCTTGGTGGCCTTGGCCTGGGCCAGCATCGACGCCGTCGGCAGCTCCGGCTCGCCGGCGCAGCCGGCAAGCACGAGCCCGAGAAGGGCCGCGCAGATCACGCTCAGGGTCCGGATGCGAACCACGGGTCGTCCCTCCCAGCTTTGCACAAGTTGCGCCAGACGCGTGGCCAGTGAAGCCACCGAATTCTTACGGCTTGGTTTCCCGAATGTCAAAAGTCACGGCGCACCCGTTCGTCCGGCGCGGCGGGTTGCCGCGCGCGGGTTCAAAGCGTGCGGCCGCGGGTGTAGGATGGCGGGGCGACGGGGACGAGCGGGGTTGGCCATGAAATACGTCTGCGACGCGCCGGGGCGGAGTACCTGGTTCCGGCTCGAGACCCAGGGCGAGGCCGACCAGGAATCGGCCCTGATGGACCATGCGGTCGCCCGGCATTTCCGCCGCGAGCGCGAGGCCGCGGTGGCAAGCTACACCCCCGCCTCCAGCGTGTTCATCGAGCAGAATATCGGGCTGAAACGCCACGTCCAGCGGTCCATGCCCCTGTTCCTGACCCTCCGGGACCAGGACGGGCAGGCGCTGGCGACCGCCATGCTGCCGCCCGGCGGCGCCGACGATCCGTCCTTCCGGATCATCGTCGTCGGCCCGTCGAACGTCGATCCCTACATCATGCACCGCCCGGCGATCGAGGCGCTGGGGGCCCATTTCGGCCTCCGGCTCGACCGCGACCGCTGCTTCCCCTACCGGCGCTAGTGTGGTGGATTCGAAGTTCGCTATATTGCTTGTGGTGGGTACCGAGGCGAACTTCGAATCCAATACCACACTAGAATCAATAATTTGCTAGTGTCCTTATCGAATCCGAAGTTCGTTCGGTGTGCGCCCCAGAATGAAACGAACTTCGAATCCACCACACTAGGCCCCCGCCCGGGCGGGCGGGGGCGCGCCTCAGCGCACGCCCCCCTTGTTGACGACCGGGCCGGTATAGGATTCGAACTTCTTCCGCATCGCCTCGAGCGCCTTCTGGTCCGAGACGAACGCCTTGTAGCCGGCGTCGATGTGGTAGGCCGCGAGCGGCTCGAGCCCGGCCGGCGGCGGCACGTCGGTGCGGGCCGAGAAGGTGCCGACCTTGGCCTGCTCGTCCTTGCTCATCAGGAAGCTCAGGAACAGCTTCGCCGCGTTCGGGTGCGGCGCGCCCTTGAAGATGGCGCCGGTGGTGAAGAAGACGGGCATCACCTCGGTCGCCGGAAAGGCGAAGGCGATGGGCTTGCCCGCCTTCTTGAGCACGCCCGTCGTCGAGCTCGTCGAATCGAACGTGACCGCCATCTGGCCGTCGGCGACCGCGCGCAGCACGCCGAGATGGCCCTGGATGAAGGTCGGCTTGTTGGCCATGTACTTCGCCATGTAGTCCCAGCCGTGCGTCTTCACGATGTCGTAGAACACGAACATCGTGGCGTCGTCGTCGGCCGGATAGGCGGTGACCGCCTTGCCCTTGAAGGCGGGCTTCAGGAAATCGAGCGCGCTTTTCGGCACGTCGGCGGCGGGCACCATCTGGGTGTTGTAGGCGTAGGACAGCAGGACCACGCTGGTCGTGACCATCACCCCGTCGGGATCGCGGAAGCGCGGGTCGATCTTGTCCGCGCCGTCCGGCGCGAACTTCATGAGCTGGCCCTGGGCGTTCCAGTCGACATAGTCGTGGACGGTCTGGAGGATGGCCATGTCGACCTCCATCTTCCCGGCCTTCATCTGCTGGTCGATCTTGGAATCGAGGACGTTGGAGAACCCGCCGCTGATCTTGACGTCGATGCCCGGATAGCGCGCCTTGAACCGTTTGGCGCGCGCCTCGTAGGGCGCGACCGGCCCGCCCGAATAGAGCACGACCTCCTTCTCGGCCTTGGCCTTCTGGTAGAGCGCGTCCATCGTCTGGGCCGGCGCCGCCGCCCCGTAAAGCCACGCAACGCCGACCGCGAGCGCCAGAGACCGGCGCGCCATCTTCCCGCTCATTGGTCCCTCCCAAGGGTGTTATGGCGCGGAGGATGCGCGCCGACCGTGGGACTGGCAAGCGGCGCAGCGGTTGACGCGTTTTCCGGTCGGACGGATCCAGCGCGATTCCGCGTCAGCGGAAACCGCCCTGGCGGCGGCGGCGACGGCGACGGCGGGCGAAATGGGTGCCGGCCAGCCCGACCGTAAGGAGGGCCAGCGTCGCCGGCTCGGGAATCTCGGAAATGGAGCCGCGGCGCGGACAGCCAGAGAAAGTCGCCCGTATCGAGCGCGAGCTGGGGCACGAAGAAATAGTGGCCCGACGCCACGCGACGTCCGACGGCCTCGATTTATAATAAATATTACCACGTAATTCGAAGTATTTCTTCAGCTTTGATTAACAACTCGTTTACGGCGCGCCAGTAGCCTGCATAAATCTGTTTCGATTGCAGATGATGCGAGGTCACTGGGATGACTGAGGGTAAGCGATTGATCCTCGACCGGGCTCGAAGTCTTGCGGACGACTTCCTGCTCGAACGAGCGAGGCTCGATGGTCACGATGTTCGCGGTCATGCTGCCGGTTCTGGTCGGGATCGTCGGGCTCGGCGTCGAATCCGGCCAGTGGTATGCCGGCAAGCGCGGCCTGCAAACGGCCGCGGATGCGGCGGCCCTGTCCGGGGCCTTCGAGCGCGCTCACGGCCACCCGGACCGCGTGCAGGCCTCCGCCTTGCGCGACGCCACACGCAATGGCTTCGTGAACACGTTGCCCAACACCATCACCGTCAACAATCCGCCGGCCACGGGCGCATATACCGGCGAGCAGAAGGCCGTCGAGGTCATTCTGCGGGCGCATCCGACGCTTCTTCTCAGCGCGATCGATCTGAGAGACCTCACCCTGGTCGCGCGGGCCGTTGCCCAGGTGCAGGTCACGGGCACCGCCTGCGTGCTTGCCCTCGACCCGTCGGCCAGTGCGGCCATTTCCAACTCCGGCAATCCGACAGTCAACATGGCGGGCTGCGTTCTGGCGGCCAATTCCGACAGCAGCAGCGCGATCGACATCACGGGAAGCAGCGACCTGATCGCAGACTCACTCTATACGGTCGGGGACTATTCGAGCGGCGGGTCGGCGACGGTCAACCTCGCACGTGATCCGCTGACGCACGAGTTCGCGCTCGATGATCCCTATGCCAATGTCGATATCCCGACGATCAGCGGGTGCGACGCGACGAACGCCTCCTACAACAACAGCCGCGTGATCAACCCCGGGGTCTATTGCGGCGGGATCAGCTTCGGCGCGCAGGCGAACGTCCGGCTCAATCCCGGCACCTACTACCTCGACGGCGGCGACTTCCGGGCGAACGCCGGGGCGGTGGTCACGTGCAACTGCAGCGGCGCAGGCGACGGCGTGACGTTCGTCCTGACCAGCACCGGGAGCCCGTCGCAGATCGGCACGGTCACGATCAATGGCGGCGCAAACATTACGCTGAACGCGCCACCCAACTCGTCGCCCTTTGCCGGGATCCTGTTCTATCAGGACCGTCGCGCGCCCACCGGATCGACCGACAAATTCAACGGTGGCGCGAACCAGTCCTTAACCGGCGCCCTCTATTTTCCGAACCAGACCGTCGAGTACGCCGGCAACAACAGTCCCAACGCGGCGACCTGCACGCAGATCATCGGCAATCAGGTGGTCTTCACCGGCAACGCGACGATCAACAACACCGGCTGCCCGGGCGCCGGCGTTCAACCCCTTCAGATTACCGGCGTAAAGGTGGTGGAATGAAACAGGTGCTGAAGCTGCGACGCCTTGGCGATATGCGCGAATGCGAGCGCGGCGCGATCGCCGTGGAGCTCGGAGTGATCATGTCGGTCCTTACGGTCCTGGTGATCGGGCTCCTCGAGTACGCGCAGGCCATCCACCAGCATATCCTGCTCGAGCAGGCCGCCCGGGCCGGCGCCGAATACGCCCTTCGCTTTCCCACCGACACGAGTGGCATCCAGATGGCGGTCGCCGGTGCGGGCACGGCCAATGCCGACACGCTGACGGTGACCTCGGCCCAGTATTGCGAATGCCCTGACGGCTCGTCCGCCGATTGCTCGAACAGCTGTACGGACGGTAGCCAGCCGAACGAGTACGTGCGGGTGGGGGTGATGCAGCCCGCCATGGACACGCTATCCCAAACCGGTCTGCTCTCCGGGCGCATCCTGTCCGCAAGCGCGGCCCTGCGGCTCCGCTAGCCATGCCGAGGCGGGCCAAATGCGGGCGCGGTGTCCGACTCCGGACAGCAATCCGGCGGTTGCTGGGGGATCGCCGGGGTGTTGCGGCCATCGAGTTCGCTATCGCGGCCCCGGTGTTCATCCTGTTCTCGGTCGGGCTGATCGAGTTCAGCCGCTATTTGTGGACCAACAACGGACTCGAATACGGCGCCGAGCAGGCGGCGCGCTACGTGATCGCCAATCCCACGGCTTCGACTGCCGACCTTCAGGCCGTAGCGGCAAACCAGGTCCCGGCTGTGAACCCGGGTGCCGTGACCGTGACCGTGACCCACGATACCACCAACGGGGTGAACTTCGTGACGGTGACGACCAGCACGCCTTTTCAGTCGATCACCGGGCTCGTGCCGCTCCCCACCGTCACCCTGACCGGCTCGGCGCGGGTGCCCGCCGGTTGAGGTAGCCCCGCGCGGAGTTTGACAGCAGGGTCGGGCCTATCCGCGACGGGACGGCCCACCCTCCCGACTTTCTCGACCAGCGCGGCTTAACGCCTGTCGCCCTCATCCGTTCCGAAGCCTGTCGGAAAAATTTACAGCTTTTCGGGCCGAATCCGCGAAAAGCGTCGGCCGACTTTACATCGCGGGGGAGGGGCGGTCTTGCGAAGACAGTCAAGCCACGGAAAAACCACGGAAGTCAAGAGTTGGCATGATTCTTGCATTTCCGCCCATAGTGGAGCGCCTCTTCGGGTCCTTGGCATACGTAAGGCTCAACGCGATGGCGAAGGTTCGGGGTTTCAAGGGGCTGGCGGTCGGTCTCGCGGCGGGCGCTCTGGCGCTTGGGATGGGGGCGCAGCCGACATGGGCCGATCTGATCGACCCGGCGACGCTTCACATCGGATCAGGTGCGGGAACAACCTGCGCTACGGGTAATGCGACGGGTTGCCACGATTTATATTCGGGCGAATTGACTAAGCTGGGCTTCAATCCCATCACCTTGTCGATATACCAAAATGAGGGTGGGCAGGCGGCGTCAAATAGCCCCATTCTGCTTATCCTTGCTGTCCCGAACGACACGGCAACCGGCGTTTTGACTCCGGGCGGTGCGTCAGCGATCCAATCTGGCAGCGTATATGCCAAGTATGATAGTGCGCCCAGCGTCAGCGCTGCAATCCCCTCCACCGATTTTCAATTTGGCACATCGTCTTTTGGGCTGAATGGGCAAGGCTTTCGGGGGCTAATGGCGCCCACGGCGAGCGATACCAACCCGGACATATACTCGTTCCTGCACTTGACCGGAGACGCCTCTAATAACTGGACGAACCTGACAGGAGCAGACTCGACTCTCGTTGACATCACGGCAAGCAACTTCGGAATTTATATCTACTCGATACTGGTTCCCGATGCCGCGAACGGCATTCCGGCGTTCGGTCCGAACAGCTTGATCGACCTCACTCTCAGCGGCGCCATTCCACTTGGTACGTTCGTAGTGGGTTACTCCGAAAGCAACACGCACAGTTACGACACGCCCTTCACTCAGGCCGGCTTCAACTGGCCGCCTCCGGGCACACAGGTGCCAGAGCCCATGACTCTGGCGCTTCTCGGCGCAGGACTTGCCGGCCTCGGCATTCTGCGCCGCCGGAAGATCGCGGCGTAGCTCGCTCGGACACGTACGGCGGAACGAACCATGGGAGGGCCTTTGCCCTCCCTTTTCGTTTCAGGCGCCGTCGCCGTCACCCCCTTTCTCGGTTACACCCCCCAGGCTCGACGACTGATATGTCCGAAATCCCACTCCAAACTTCCCATCGCCGTCGGCGGAGACGGCGTCGTCACAGCCGGTTCCCTAGTGACCAACGGGTGGTGGCCGGTGATGCCCATGGCGCCGCGTGGAAGCTCGTCGGCAGTGTCGGCCTCCTGCTGGTGGTGCTTGTCACTGTCGCGCTCGCCGTGCATCACGCGATGGTGGTCGCACCCGTTCCCCATTCCTGATGGCGCAGGCCCCGTCCGGAAGTACCCGGACCAATCCGTAAATCGAGGCGAACAGTCTATACTTGGCGACGACCTCGGACAGTCGGGGCTGCGCATCGAACGGCGGACGTAATTTCGGTCACTGCCGGGGCCCGCTTTCGAGCCCGGGGCCGTCACCGGCACCAATTCGCCGTTATCGAGGACGCCTTCAGGCGTTGGCGCCCATCGCGTCCAGCTCCTCCTGCCGAAGGGCTTACGTGGAGATGGCTCTGAAAACCTGCCGGCGCGGGGTGAAGATTGGGATTTATCTCCTACATATGTCCGGACCCAAGGCGGCGACGGGGTCCGCAGCATTTTTCTTCCCTCTTGAGGTGACATCGGCGTTGTTTCAGCCCGCATTTCCCAGGTGAACCTCGGCTCTGGACCTCCCAAACACCAATTCTATGTTCTGCGTCATAGGATTGGGACGAACGGAGGGCGGCTCGGATGGGGAACCCGGAGGGTGAATCGAATCGTGGGCCTCTGCGGGCTGTTTTCGACCGCCGCCTGAAGCTGGAGTTCCACGGCTCGCGCGTCACCTCCGACGCCGGTCTTCTCGCCTATCGCGAGTTGGACGAGGTCCTCGGTCTGACCTCGCTGGGAAGCGGTCTTATCGCCGACAGTCGCACCGGCAAGAACGGCCGGCACGGTCTCGTCGGTCTGCTGCGTCAGTCCGTCTATGGCCGCCTCGCGGGCTACGAGGATGTGAACGACGCCGATAGGCTCGGGCGCGATCCGGCGATGCGCTGGATCGTCGGCGGCCAGGCCGTCGAGCGCGGCGGCGCCTCGACCAGCCAGATGGGCCGGTTCGAGACCGAGCTTTTGGCCACCGACGACAACCTCGCCGCGCTCGACGATCTGTCTGGGGCCTGGATCGACCGGGTGCATCGGCGGAGGCCGCCGAAGATCGTCGTGCTGGACATGGATAGCTCGGTCAGCCCGACCTACGGCGAGCAGGAGGGCACGGCCTACAACGGCCATTTCGCCTGCACCTGCTATCACCCGTTATTCGTGTTCAACCAGTTCGGCGATCTGGAGCGGTGCAAGCTGCGCCCCGGCAATGTGCACAGCGCCGACGGCTGGCGGAATGTTCTGGAGCCGGTCGTTGCGCGCTATCGGAACCGCGATCTGCGGCGCTACTTCCGCGCGGATGCCGCCTTCGCCAACCCCGAGGTCTACGAGTTCCTCGAAGGCGAAGGGTACAAGTACGCGATCCGGCTACCGGCCAACGCCGTGCTGCAGGAGAGCATCGGTCACCTGCTCAAGCGGCCCGTGGGCCGCCCGCCGGGCGAGGTGCGGCGCTACCATGCGAACTTCAGCTACCGGGCACAGAGCTGGAAGACATCGCGCCGCGTGGTGGCAAAGGTCGAGTGGCACCCCGGCGAACTCTATCCCCGCGTCGGGTTCATCGTCACCAACCTGGCGCGCTCCGCCGAACGGGTGGTCGCCTTCTACAACCAGCGCGGCACGGCGGAGCAGTGGATCAGGGAAGGCAAGAACGCGATCAAGTGGACCCGCCTGTCGTGCCACAGGTTCCGCGACAACGCCGTTCGGCTCCAGCTCCATGCTCTCGCCTACAACTTCGGCAACTTTCTGCGCACCCTCGCCCTGCCCGAAGCGGTCGAGCAGTGGTCGCTGACGACGCTGCGCGAGAAGCTCGTGAAGATCGGCGCGAAGATCGTTCGCCACGGCCGCTACGTCACGTTCCAGATGGCCGAGGTCGCGGTGCCGAGGGACCTGTTCGCCGACATCCTGGACCGCATAGACCGGCTCAGACCGCAGCCCGCTCCAGCATGATCGGAGAAATCCCATTCCCGCTCGTTGCCGACAGGATCAGTGCGCCCGAATCGCGGGCGATGAGGCCGCATCGCGCCTCCCATCGGCCATTCACCGCTCACAACTGCTCGCGTGCCCTCAGAAGACACCAACCGGTTGCGCGCCCAGCTATTCCGAGTTTGCATCAACCCGGCGGGATAGGTTCACATGGGAAATCCCGGTTGATGCGTTCGTTCTGAAGGCCGCCCAAAGCGACTCTGCTCGGGCTCTGAGCCCAAGCAGGTGTCAGAATTTTTTACAGCAATTCCGCCCTCAGAAGAAAAAGCGTCGGAATTTTTTACACACATTTATATTGTGAATTATAACTCTTTGAAATTGTCGTTCTCCAGAAGTTGGCACAAATATTGCATGGTTAATAGGGAAGAGGACATAGCGTGGCAATCTGCTCAATGCTGATTGGCAGAGTTGCGCCCACCCCAGAAAGGGAGATGCCAATGAATCCAATGAAATTGAAATGGGCGATACCGTTGTCGGTCGCGCTTGCCTGCGGCGCTTCCGCCGCATCGGCCACGCCATTTCTGGGTACGGCGCAGAGTTTCGCGGTCCTGGGCGCCTCGACGGTGACCAATACCGGGGCGACCACCCTCTCGGGAGACCTGGGTCTCTACCCGGGCACATCGTACACCGGCGGGGGGAGCGTCACCCAGACGGGAACGGTACACCTGACTGACGGGGTCGCGCAGCAGGCTCAGGTCGATGCGCTCACCGCGTTCAATACCTTGGCAGGCCTGTCCTCCACCACCGACCTGACAGGTCAGGATTTGGGTACCGTGGGATCGCTCACCGGCGGCGTCTATAATTTTGATTCGTCTGCCCAGTTGACGGGAACGCTCACTCTCGACGCCCAAGGGCTTTCCAATGCGCTCTTCGTCTTCCAGATCGGGTCCACACTCACGACCGCAAGCGCATCAGCCGTCAACGTAATCAACGGCATCAACGGTGGAGATTACGGCGTATATTGGGAGGTCGGCAGCTCCGCAACTCTCGGTACCAGCACCGCGTTCGTCGGAAATATAATCGCGCAAACAAGCATCACCCTGAATACCACCGCAACTATCCTGTGCGGTCGGGCGATTGCGCTAACTGGTGCGGTGACGATGGATACCAACACCATCTCCAACGATTGCACCGCCGACAACATCACGGACGATAATGACTACGGCAGCGTCGGCTTCAGCGGCACTGGCGCAACCCTGCCTTCGCCGGTTCCGGAACCTGGTACAATGCTGCTTTTCGGGTTCGGGCTCGCGGGTCTCGGCCTTGCACGGCGTAGGTGGGCCGCTTAAGAACACAGAAAAGGGCCGAAGCGTTTCGCGTCCTTAGCTTCGGCTCGATTCTCCCGTAGCAAGATTCGGCGCGCTCTGATCCGTTTGCCGACATCTCAATTCGATCGACCGGCTGCGCACGGCTTGGCTTGCCGGTCTCGGCGATCGGGTCGCTCAAATCAACGAGCTTCGGCAGGGTCACGGGCATTTCCTTGGGTTGTTCGAGAGCGCGCAGCGTGCCCCATGCTGCTAAAT
>CAVZIN010000010.1:0-438381 GCA_963775315.1 uncultured Alphaproteobacteria bacterium
CTTCAGTGGCTTGCGAGGTTACCGTCGCCTCCCTTGGGGCGACTTGAGGCGACGCGGGGGCGACCTTGGGCGGGGTCCGTCGCCCATGTTGCGCGGGAGCGCGCAAACCCCTACATGTCGGGCCCATGACCGACCTCGCGCATATCCGGAACTTCGCGATCATCGCCCATATCGACCACGGCAAGTCGACCCTCGCGGACCGGCTGATCGAGGCGTGCGGCGGCATCGAGGCGCGCGAGATGCGCGCCCAGCTTCTCGACACGATGGAGCTCGAGCGCGAGCGCGGCATCACCATCAAGGCCCAGACCGTGCGCCTCGCCTATCGCGCGCGGAACGGCGAGGCCTACCAGCTCAACCTGATGGACACGCCCGGCCACGTCGACTTCACCTACGAGGTCAGCCGGTCCCTGGCCGCGTGCGAGGGCTCGCTGCTGGTGGTCGACGCGAGCCAGGGGGTCGAGGCGCAGACGCTCGCCAACGTCTACCTCGCGCTGGACGCGAACCACGAGATCATCCCGGTCCTCAACAAGATCGACCTGCCGGCCGCCGATCCCGACCGGGTGCGCACCCAGATCGAGGACGTGATCGGGCTGGACGGGTCGACCGCGATCCCGGTCTCGGCCAAGACCGGCGAGGGCATCGCCGACGTGCTGGAAGCGCTGGTCGAGCGGCTGCCGCCGCCCACGGGCGATGCCGACGCCACGCTGAAGGCGCTGCTGGTCGATAGCTGGTACGACCTCTACCTCGGCGTCGTGATCCTGGTGCGGATCAAGGACGGACGGCTCGCCAAGGGCATGCGGCTCCGCATGATGGCGACCGGCGGCGCCCACCAGGTCGACCGCGTCGGCGTGTTCGCGCCGAAGCCGACCGAGGTGGACTCGCTCGGCCCGGGCGAGGTCGGCTTCATCACCGCCTCGATCAAGTCGGTCGCCGACTGCCAGGTGGGCGACACGCTGACCGACGACCGCAAGCCCGCGGCGGCCGCCCTGCCCGGCTTCAAGCCGTCGGTGCCGGTGGTGTTCTGCGGGCTGTTCCCGGTCGACGCCGCGGATTTCGAGGATTTGCGCGATTCGCTCGCGAAGCTCCGCCTCAACGATTCGAGCTTCCATTACGAGCCGGAATCCTCGGCCGCGCTCGGCTTCGGCTTCCGCTGCGGCTTCCTCGGCCTGCTGCACCTCGAGATCATCCAGGAGCGGCTCGCCCGCGAGTTCGACCTCGATCTGATCGCCACCGCGCCCTCGGTGGTCTATCGCATCCACCTGAACGACGGCACGATGAAGGAGCTGCACAACCCCGCCGACATGCCCGACCCGGTGAAGATCGCCTCCATCGAGGAGCCGTGGATCAAGGCGACCGTCATGGTGCCGGACGAGTATCTCGGCGCCGTGCTGAAGCTTTGCGAGGAGCGGCGCGGCGAGCAGGTGGAGCTCACCTATGTCGGCGGGCGGGCGATGGTGGTCTATCGCCTGCCGCTCAACGAGGTGGTGTTCGATTTCTACGACCGGCTGAAATCGGTGACGCGGGGCTACGCCTCGTTCGACTACCAGATCGAGGGCTATCGCGCGGGCGAGCTGGTCAAGCTCTCCATCCTGGTCAACAACGACCCGGTCGACGCTCTGTCGATCATCGTCCATCGCGAACGCGCCGAATCGCGTGGGCGCGCCATCGTCTCGCGCCTCAAGGATCTGATCCCGCGCCAGCTCTTCAAGGTGGCGGTGCAGGCCGCGATCGGCGGCAAGGTCATCGCGCGCGAGACGGTCTCGGCGCTGCGCAAGGACGTGCTCGCCAAGTGCTATGGCGGCGACGTCAGCCGCAAAAGGAAGCTGCTGGAAAAGCAGAAGGAGGGGAAGAAGCGGATGCGCCAGTTCGGCCAGGTCGAGATTCCGCAATCCGCCTTCATCGCCGCCCTGAAGCTCGGCGAGGACTGAGCGGGAAGCCCGGCTACCGCCCGTCCGGCACCGTCGCGACCATCCGCTCGATCCAGGCCGCGTCGTCGGTGAGCGTGGCGAGCTCGGCGCGGACCGTCTCGCGCGTCTGGGTGCAGGACCGCACGCAATCGAGGCCGCCCGGCGCGGCCGCCTTGTTGGTCGACACCTCGAGCCGGATGCCGTTGTTGTCGAAGAAGTAGAACGACCACGTGGTCGGCGGGACCGAGCAGAACGGCCCATCGATGATCCGCACCCCCGCCGCCTGCAGCCGCGCGAGGATGGCGTCGAACCGCTCGGGCGCGACGGCGAACGACAGATGCTGCATGGCGGCGAGCGTGTTGCGGTCCGCCCTGGCCACGTCCTTCGGGAACTCGAAGAAGGCCAGCAGCGAATCGCCCCCCATGTCGAAGAAGTAGTGCCGGACGCATTCGAAGGGCGGGCTGCCGCGCGTCTTCGACCGCTCCGTCCCGCCCGGCGCCGTCACCAGCGTGTGGACGAGCGGCATGCCGAGGAGCCCGCAGTAGAACTCCATCGTCGCCTTCATGTCGTCGGTGTTGAGCGCGAGGTGATGCACCCCGCGGAGGCCGGTCGCCGGTCCCTCCGCCGCTGTCGCCGCGCGCGTGCCGAGCTCCGTCGCCATCGCCCTCTCCCGCATTGATGACTTGCCGCGCCGCCCCGTCAGCGCGGGTGGAAGGCGCGGGCGCGGGCCTCCTCGGCGGCGCGCACGTCGTCGGGCAGCGCGTCGTCGAGCTTGTCGAGATAGATCTTGGCCTCGTCGGGCACCTGCAGCTTGGCGAGCGACAGCCAGTAATAGGCCTGGCGCGGGTCGCGCTTCATCCCCTCGCCCAGGTAGTACATGCGCCCGAGGATGAGCTGCGCCGGCCCGTACCCCTGCGCGGCCGCCGATTCGAACTCCTTCGCCGCCTTGCCGAGGTCGTGCTCGACGCCCTGGCCGCGATAGTAGAGCCGGCCGAGATCGTACCGCGAGCGCACCTCGCCCGACGCCGCCGCCTTGGCGAACAGCTCGGCCGCTTTGTGGTAGTCCGTCGGGAGGCCGGCCGAGCCGAAATAGTACATGTAGCCGAGGCTGCGCATCGCATCGCCATTGCCAAGGGCAGCCGCCTTCTCGAACAGGTCGCGCGCGTGCTCCGGATCGGCCTTCACCCCGCGCCCGTCCTGGTAGAGTTTGCCGAGGTTCCGCATCGCCTTGTCGTTGCCGGCCTTCGCCGCGCGTTCGTACCAGCGGGCGGCGGTCGGCAGGTCCTCCGACACGGATCTGCCCGTCTCGTAGAAGACGCCGACGAGGCGCATCGCCTCGCTGTTGCCGCCGTCGGCGGAACGGCGGAACCAGCGGAAGGCCGTGTCCGCGTCCTTCGTGACGCCGAGCCCGCCGTCGTACAGCCGGCCGAGCCAGTAGGCGGCATCGGCGTCGCCCTTCTCGGCGAGCGGCTTGAAGTCGGCGAGCGCCTCCGCGTAGTGGCCGGCCGCGAAGGCGGCCTCTCCGGGGGAGGCGGGCTTGGAATCGGCCGCCGCTGCGGGCGCCGCCAGCGCGATCAGCGCGGCGAACGTGAGGGCGGCCAGGGGGGCGCGTCTGGTGATGATCATCGGGCCGTAGCCTAGCAAATCGGTCACAGCTCCGCCACGGTCGGCGAAGCGGACCGGCTGCCCCCTCGGCTCAGGCGTCGGGGCGGTCGAGACGTGCGAGCGCGGTGATCGTGCCGATGGCGAAGCGGGTGAAGCTCTCGTCCTCGAGGGTGAAGCTCCGCGTGTCGAACGAACCCTCGTCGAGCCGGTCGGGCAGGCCATCCGCGGCCGCCAGCGGGCCGCCCGCCAGCAGCAGCACCCGGCAGGACCGGATGCCCTCTCCCGCGGCGTCCTGTGGCGTGGCGCTGAGCGCCAGCTGGCAGACCCGCGGCGTCGAGAAGATGCCGATCTCGACCAGCCCCGCACTCTGCAGCCGCCAGGCGCCGACCGTCGCCTCGATCGACCCGCACGGGTCGGCGAAGCGCGACTCGGGCCCCTCGGTCGCGACCGGCCGGCTGTGCGGGTCGTAGCGCAGCGTGCCGTGGAAGCTGGTCCCCACGGGGATGCCCGGCAGGCGCGATGCGACGAAGGCGCCGGCGAACCGGTAGCAGATCGCGCTGGTTGTGCTGGGGGTGGCGTGGCTCATGGCAGGCCTCATCGGACCGGAAGCCTCATCCTAGCACCGGCGGCGCCCGAACACAACCTTCAGTTGTATTACTATGACAATCATGCACGTATTCGTGCCCGCGCGGCTTGCAAAACCGCTGCCGCCGCCCCACATTCAGCCTTGGCGGCGCCTGAGGGGCCGCCACCGGGATGCCCCGACGGGTCCCGCCCGTGCTCGCTCATTTCGAGGAGACCGCCATGACACGACTTTCCCTGTTCAACAGCCCGTTCCTGCTCGGATTCGACCAGTTCGAGCGCGCCGTCGACCGCGTATCGAAGGGTGCGAATGACGGCTATCCGCCCTACAACATCGAGCAGGTCGGCGAAAACGGGCTGCGCATCACGCTGGCGGTCGCCGGCTTCTCGCAGGACGAGCTCGACGTGTCGATCGAGGACCGCCAGCTCACCGTGAAGGGCAAGAGCCGCGAGGATGGGGCCGAACGCGTCTTCCTGCACCGCGGCATCGCGGCGCGACAGTTCCAGCGCTCGTTCCTGTTGGCCGAAGGCATCGAGGTGACCGCGGCGGAGCTCGCCAACGGGCTTCTGCACATCGACCTCGCCAGGCCCGAGCCGGAGCGCCGCCGCCGGACGGTCGACATCCGCAACGCCGACGACCAGCCGACGGCACCGACGATCGAGGTCGCCGCCCGCAAGGTCGCTTCGTAACGCCGAGTAAGGAGTAGCGTCATGGAAAACCGCTTGCAACGCACGAGCTATCGCCAGATCCCGCGCCAGGCCTTCGCCGCGCTGGGCGTCTCCGAGTTCGCCTACATCAAGCACGTGGTCGAGGACGGCGAGGACGCCTACGCGATCTTCGCCGCAGACGGGACCAAGATGGGCGTCATGCCGAACCGCGACGTCGCCTTCGCAGCGGTCGTTCAGCATGACATGGAGCCCGTCAGCGTGCACTGACGCGAGCCATTCCGGCCAACCGGCGCCGAGGGGCGGGTCATTGACCCGCCCCTTCGCGTTTGGGGGGCGCGAGCCGCGCGCGGGCCCGCCAGCGGCGGATCGCGAGCGGCGCGAGAGCGACAAGCGCGAGGCCGAAGCGGAGCGCCAGAATCTCCGGCATCGCCTCGGCAGCCGACTCTGGGCGGGCCGCGATCATCTCGAGCCCGCTGCCGAGCGAGGCGTAGGCGCAGGCGCCCGGGATGATTCCGATCGCGGTCGCGCCGACGAAAGCGCCGAGCTCGATACCGACCAGCGCGGGAACGAGATTCACCGCCCAGAACGGGAAGAGCGGCACCAGCCGCAAGAAGAGCAGGTAGCTGAAGGCATTGCGCCGGAAGCCGGCCTCCATCCGCCGCACGAACGGCCCGGCACGGGCGGCGAGCGGGGCCGCCAGCGCGCCGCGCGCGGCGAGGAACAGGAGCGTCGCCCCGGCCGTCGCCGCGGCGGCGCTGATCGCAGCACCCCACCACATGCCGAACAGGACGCCGCCCACCGTGGTCATCATCGCCGCGCCGGGCAGCGAGATCGCCACCAGCACCACGTAGGCGCCGGCGAAGGCGAGCGCCGACAGCGCCTGGTGCGCCGCCACGAAACGCTGCAGGGCCGCGCGATTTGCGTTCAGCGCATCGAGCGTAAGATACCCGTCGAGCCCGAGCGCGAGGAACGCCGCGAGCAGCGCCACGATGGCGACGAGGGGCAGCCAACGCTTCAAGGAACCTCCGCCGGGCGGCGATGCCGGGATGCGCCGGAACCATAGCGGCCGGCCCGTTCACGGTCACGTCACGTTCGGGCGATGGGAGGGTGATTCCGCCCGCCGCCAAAAACCCATAGAGTCGCCCCATGGACGAAATACGCGAACGCGAGGGCCGCGCCGCCCTTCCGGCGGTAGACCGGCTGTTGCGGACCGCCGAGGCCGCGGCCCTGGTCGCCGAGCACGGGCGGGCCGCCGTGACCGCCGCGCTGCGCACCGCTCTCGCCGACGCGCGCGCTGCCGTCACGGCGGGCGGGCCGGTGCCCGGCGAGGTCGCGCTGGTCGCGGGCGCCGCCCGGCGCCTCGCGGAGGACGGCGCGCCGACTCTCCGCCCGGTGTTCAATCTGACCGGCACGGTGCTGCACACCAATCTCGGCCGCGCCATCCTGCCCGAGGCCGCCATCGCCGCCGTCGCGGCCGCCGCGGGCGCCGCCTCCAACCTCGAGTTCGACCTCGCGACCGGACGGCGGGGCGACCGCGACGCCCATCTGGAGGCGCTGGTCTGCCGGCTGACCGGGGCCGAGGCGGCGACCGTGGTGAACAACAACGCCGCCGCCGTGATGCTGGTGCTCAACACGCTGGCCAAGGGGCGCGAGGTTCCGTGCTCGCGCGGCGAGCTGATCGAGATCGGCGGCGCGTTCCGCATGCCCGACATCATGGCCCGCTCCGGGGCGCGACTGGTCGAGGTGGGCACCACCAACCGCACCCATCTGCGCGACTTCGAGGCGGCGATCAGGCCGAAAACGGGCCTCGTGGTGAAGGTCCACACCTCGAACTACGCCATCGAGGGATTCACCGCGAGCGTCGCCGAGGACGCGCTCGCCGGGCTCTGCCGCGCGCGCGGCGTGCCATTCGCGGTCGATCTCGGCTCGGGAACCCTGGTCGATCTGTCGCGCTGGGGCCTGCCGCACGAGCCGACCGCCGGCGAAGCGCTGGAAGCCGGCGCGGACCTCGTGACGTTCAGCGGCGACAAGCTGCTCGGCGGACCGCAGGCCGGTATCGTGGTCGGGCGGAAGGAGCTGATCGCGCGGCTCAAGCGCAACCCGATGAAGCGCGCGCTCCGCTGCGACAAGTTGACGATCGCCGCCCTTGCCGCCACCCTCGCCCTCTACGACGATCCCGACCGGCTGGCCGAGCGCCTGCCGACCTTGCGGCTTCTCGCGCGGCCCAAGCGGGACATCGAGGCGCTGGCCGCCCGGCTTGCGGGACCCGTCGCCGCGCGGCTCGGGCCTGCCTTCGCGGTCGAGTTGGTCGAATGCAACAGCCAGATCGGCTCGGGCGCGCTGCCGACCCAGCGCATCCCGAGCGCCGGCCTCGCTCTCCGCCCGACCGCCAGGCGCGGCGCCGGCACGGCCCTTGCCCGCCTCGCCGCGGCGCTTCGCGCCCTGCCCGTGCCGGTGATCGGCAGGGTGCACGAGGGGGCGCTGACCCTCGATCTCCGCTGCCTGGAGGACGAGGCGGGCTTCGCCGCGCAGCTCGCGCAGCTCGAACCCGCCCCATGATCGTCGCCACCGCCGGCCACGTCGATCATGGCAAGACGACACTGGTGAAGGCGCTGACCGGTGTCGACGCCGACCGCCTGCCCGAGGAGAAGGCGCGCGGCCTCACCATCGACCTCGGCTTCGCCTACTGGAAGCTGCCGGACGGGCCGACGGTCGGGTTCGTCGACGTGCCGGGCCACGAACGCTTCGTGCGCAACATGCTGTGCGGCGTGGCGGGCATCGATTTCGTGCTGTTCGTCGTCGCCGCCGATGACGGGCCGAAACCGCAGACGGCCGAGCATCTGGCGATCCTCGACCTGCTGAACGTGCGCCACGGCGCCATCGCGATCACCAAGACCGACCGGGTGAACGGCGCGCGGCTCCGCGAGGTGGATACCGAGATCCGCGCGCTTCTCGCCGGCACGACCCTGACGGACGCGCTGATCTTCCCGGTCTCGGCCGAGACCGGCGAGGGGATCGCCGCCCTTTCCGAGCATCTGGAGGCGCTGGCGCGGGTGTGGCGGCCGCGCCCCGCCACCGGCAATTTCCGCCTGTCGGTCGACCGCGCCTTCACGGTGGTCGGCGCCGGGCTGGTGGTCACCGGCACGGCCGTCGCCGGCACCGTCGCCCAGAACGAGCCGGTGTGTGCGGTCCTCGCCGGGCTCGATCTGCGCGTGCGCGGCATCCATGCCCAGAACGCGGCGGCGCCGACCGGATGGGCGGGCCAGCGCCTCGCCCTCAATCTGGCCGGGCCAGGGGCGGACAAGGAGCGCATCCAGCGCGGCGACTGGATCGTCGGCGGGACGCCCGCCGGGCCCGCGCGGAAGCTCGACGCGAGGCTCCGCGTGCTCGCGTCGGAGGCGCGGCCGCTCGCCCACTGGACGCCGGTGCACGTCCATCTCGGCGCGGCGGAGGCGACGGGGCGGGTCGCCCTGCTCGGCGGGCCGGCCATCGCGCCCGACGCGGACGGGCTCGCCCAGCTCGTGCTCGACCGGCCAATCGTCGCGCTGGCCGGCGACCGGTTCATCGTGCGCGACACCTCGGCGCGGCGCACCATCGGCGGCGGGCGGGTGATCGACATCTTCCCGCCGGTGCGCGGCCGCGCCCGGCCCGACCGGCTCGCCTTCCTCGCGGCGATGGAGGCGGAGGATCACGCCGCTTCGCTGGCCGGCCTTCTCGCGGCGAGCGCGCAGGGGCTCGACCTCGCCCGCTTCTCCGCCGCGCGCAACCTGACGCCGGACGAATCCACCGCGCTCTACGCCGGCGCGGAGATGAAGCGCGTGGCCGGCGGCGGCATCGATCTCGGCTTCGCGCCGGTACATTGGGAGCGGCTTCGCGCCGCGGCGCTTGACGCGCTCGCTGCCTGGCATGCGCGCGCGCCCGACACGGTGGGCCCGGCCGAGGACCGCATCCTGCAGGGCACCGGAATTCGCCTCGCGCGCGAGGCCGTCGTCGCCGTCGCGGCCGAGCTGATCCGCGAGGGCGCCGTGGTGCGCGAGGGGATGGGGGTCCGGCTCGCCAGCCACCGGCCGCGTCTCGACCCGGCCGACGCAGCGCTATGGGCGAAGATCGAACCGATCCTCGCCGCGCAGAAGCTGCGCCCGCCCGGAGTCCACGAGATCGCGACGGCGCTGCACGCCGATCCGCGCAAGACCGAATCGCTTCTAGTGCGCGCCGCACGGCACGGGCTTTGCGTGCGCGTCTCCAAGACGCGGTTCTACGTGCCGGACGCGCTCGCCGAGCTCGCCCGCATCGCCGGACGCGTCGCCGCCGCGCGCCCGGACGGGCTGGTGACGGCCGCCGCGTTCCGCGACGCCTCGGGCATCGGGCGCAACGTCTCGATCGAGATCCTCGAATTCTTCGACAAAGCCAAGTTCACCCGGCGCAAGGGTGACGCGCACGAGGTGATTCGCGATCCGGCGGACGCGTTCGGTGGCGGCGCGGCGGCACCCGCGCTACAGTCCGCCCCGCGCGGCGGGGGAAAAGAATCGCGTCCCGGTGGACCGCACGGCCTTCAAAGCCGCTGAGGGGCGTCAGACGTCCCTGGTGGGTTCGACTCCCACTCTTTTCCGCCAGCCGCTTCGGAGCTACGCTGGCGCGCGAACGGACAGGAGCGTCACATGGCGGACAAGCTGGGCATCGGCGCGACCTTCCCGCGCCTCACGCTGAACCTCGTCGGCGGCGGGACGATGGCGCTGCCGGACGGGCTCGCGTCGAACTACCGGGTGATCCTGTTCTACCGCGGCCATTGGTGACCCTACTGCCGCCGGCAGTTGGTCGGCCTCAGGGACGCGAAATCCGATCTCGACGCGCTCGACATCAAAGTGGTGGCGGCGAGCGTCGATCCTCTCGATAAGGCGAAGGAGGTGGCCGACGAGGTCGCCTTCCCCATCGGCTACGGCGTGACGCGCGACGTGGCGAACGCGCTCGGGTCATGGTGGGAGGATCGGCGCCAGATCATCCAGCCGTCGGAGTTCCTGCTCGATTCGGCCGGCAAGGTGTTGGCGTCGAGCTATTCGGACGGACCGATCGGCCGGTTCGAGGCAGGCGACGTGGTGCGGACGGTCCGCCGGCTGGAATCGATGAAATAGTCCGCCCTGATCGTCACCCCGGATGGGGCGCGCAGCTCAATCCGCGCCATCCAGCGTGATGATCTCGACGGGATCGGTGGCCGGCACGACACGGCCGATGATCGAAGCGGCCGCATCGCCCACTTCGCGCAGCGCGGCGACGCACGATTGAGCCCGGTCGGACGGCACGCCGGCGAGCAGCCCGCCCGCCGTCTGCGGATCGAACAGCAGCGCGACGCGCGGATCGTCGCCCGCCGAACTCGGCGCCCGCGACGGCACGGCGCAGCCTCGCGTTCTCGGGCTGCAGCGACGAGAAGATGCCGGCCCGCACCGTCGCGACCGCGCCGTCGAGCAGCGGGATCGTAGAGAGATCGAGCGCGGCCGCCGCGTGCGAGGCGCGCAGCATCTCGACCAGATGGCCGGCGAGCCCGAATCCCGTCACGTCGGTCGCGGCCGTCGCGCCGTGCGCGGCGAGCACCGACGCCGCCGCGCGGTTGGAGCGCTGCATGGATTTTAGCGCAGCGGCGATCCAGCGGCCTTTCGCGCGGTGGCGCATGTCGGCGGCGAACAGGACGCCCGTGCCAATCGGCTTGGTGAGGACTAGCGCATCGCCCGCGCGCAGGCCCGACTTGCGTAGCGCGCGCGCGGGTTCCACCAGCCCGTTGACCGCGAAGCCGAGCGCGAGCTCCGCCCCCTCGCCCGAATGGCCGCCGACCAGCGCGCAGCCGGCGTCGGCCAGCACCTCGCCCGCGCCCGCCATCATCTGCGCCAGCGTGTCCTCCACCTTCGCCTCGACCGCGTAGGGCACGGTGGCGATGGCGAGCGCGGTCTGCGGCGCGGCGCCCATCGCGTAGAGATCGCCGAGCGCATGGTTCGCCGCGATCCGCCCGAACAAATACGGATCGTCGACCATGGCGCGGAAGAAATCGACCGAGTGCACCATTGCCATCCCCGCCGGCACCGCGACGACCGCGGCATCGTCGGGCGCGTCGAGCCCGATCAACACGTCGTCGCGCGCGGCCGGGCGAAGGCCGGCGAGCGCCCGGTCGAGCACGGTCGCGCCGACCTTGGCCCCGCACCCGCCGCAGCGCATCGCGGTCTCGGCGAGGGCCGCGAGCGCCGCGCCATCGGCGAGGCCGCGCGCGAACTTCGCGCGTTCCTGCTTCATCTCCGGCAGGCGGTCGTACTTCGCCATGAACCGCCGGTCGATCCAGTCCTTCCACCACCAGACCGGCCGCCCCGCCACCGACCAGCCGCCGCGCGAGGCGACGGCGTAGCGGTCGCCGGTGGTGATGAGCGCCAGCGCCCTCCGCTGCGGACGGAAAGGCCGCGGCCGCTTGCTAACCAGCGCGCGGCGCAGGTTGCGGGCGAGCGGCTTGCCCTGCCGGACCGCGTAGACGCCCGACTTGGGGCGCGGGTGCGGCACCACCGCGGCGACGTCGCCCGCCG
This sequence comes from uncultured Alphaproteobacteria bacterium, assembly GCA_963775315.1. Classification (GTDB taxonomy): domain Bacteria; phylum Pseudomonadota; class Alphaproteobacteria; order MPNO01; family DASWLB01; genus CAWGHZ01. The sequence goes on from CAVZIN010000010.1 coordinate 11,321, forward strand.
CGAACACCTCCGGGTGCGAGACGGAGCGGAGCGCCGCGTCGACCCGCACGAACCCGCCCGCATCGACCGCAAGGCCGGAGGCGGCGAGCCACGGGGCCGCGCCGGCCTGGGTGACCCACAGCACCTCGTCGGCCGGGTGGGTCGCGCCGTCTTCGGTGCGGAGCGCCGTTTCGGTGACCTCGACCACGCGCGCGTCGAGATGCACCGCGACGCCGCGCTTGGCGAGCACCCGAGCGAAACGGTCGCGCACCCGGTCGTTGTGCGCGGGCAGGACGGTCGGCGCCTCGCCGAACAGATGGAACTCGTGCCCGCCGGCGCCGAGCGCGCCGAGCCGGTGCTGGATGGCGAGCAGGATCTCCACCCCGCCCGCGCCGGTGCCGACAACCGCGATGCGAAGCGGCGTGCCCGAGGCGAGCACGCGGTCGCGCAGCCTTTCCCACCGCGCGAGGAACCCGTCGATCGGCTTCACCCCGGTCGCGTGTTCCGCCGCGCCCGGCACGTCGGCGCGCGGGGTGGAGCCGATGTCGAGCGACAGAACGTCATAGGGCACCGGCGGGCGGTGCCGGCAGATCACGCGGCGCGCGTCGAGCTCGATCCCAGTCGCCTCGTCGACAAAGAAGCGCGCGCCGGCGAAGCGGCAGAGCCGCTCGAGGTCGATGTGGGCGTCGTCGAACGCATAGTGGCCGGCGATCAGGCCGGGCAGCATGCCCGAATAGGGCGTGTGCACGTCGCGGCAAACGAGGGTGAGGCGCACGCCCGGCATCGGGCGCATGCCGAAGCGCTTGAGCACGGCGACGTGGCTGTGCCCGCCGCCGACCAGCACCAGATCCTTGACGACGGGGGCCGATTGCATCGGGCAGGGAGTATAGCGGACCCGCGCTGCCGGTTCGCCCCGCACGAGCCGGTCGGGGACCGGCCCCTACGAACGCGGCGCGCAGGCTGAAAGGGGCGGGTCCCCGACCCGCCCGCGTCAGCGCCAGGAATCGATGGAGATGGTGCCGTCCTTGGGGCGGACGCCTTCGTAGATTTTCCAGGCGCCCTGGGTCTCGCCGCCGGTGACGACGATGTTGATCTCCTCCGGCCGGAAGATCTCCAACTCGTCCTCCGGCCCGGCCTTGAGGTTCGTCGCCCACGGCTCCACCCCGGCCACAGCGAGCGGGTGGATGAGCGTCTGGACCCACTGGTCGTCCCAGTATTCGCGCGCCGGCATCGTGCAGTTGTGCGCGATCCAGTCGATCAGCTTTTCTTTCGAATCGAACCCGTGATGGTCCATGAACAGCCGCGCGACGATCGGGTCCATCACGATCAGCGGCGACTGGCGCGGCGCCGTGGCGGCGAGCACGCGCTGGAACTTCTCCTTCCAGGTGTCGCGCGGCCCGAACCCGCATTGAGTGTAGCGCCCGCCGCGGAACACGGTGATCGCGCTGTCGGTCGGCTTGAAGCCGTAGCGCGTGTGAAGCGCAGACCAGGGGCTCCGCTCCTCCGCCTCGGGGAATGCGGCCGAGTAGTTATACCAGTTGCCGAGCGTGCCCATGTAGGTCTCGTCCGGCGTCGAGCCGCCCTGACCGTTGACCGAGGCGAGGTTGTAGGCGCGCCCGATGGTGGCGTTCGCGTGGTTGAACGGACCCATCACGCCGATGCCGGAATCCATGCCGATCTCGTTCCGGATCGGGCCGTTGACGACCGCGATGCCGGCGAACGCGGTGGTCGAGGACGACCGCGCCGTCTGGCCCGACGCCACCGCGGCGAGCACGACGGGCAGGTATTCGGGCCGGCAGCCCGCCATCACCGCGTTGACCGCCACCTTCTCGACCGTCAGCTCCCACAATTCGCGGAAGGCGGTGGGCGAAAGCCGGCCGACCACTCTGTCCGGTGACTGCTTCGTGCCCTTCAGCATCGCCTCGACGCGCGCCTCGGTCGGCAGCACGACGGGCAGGAAGTCGGTCCATTTCCGCTCGACGAACAGGCGCTGCAGATTGTCCTCGGTGTCGGGCTCGAGAAGGCGCTCGGTCGCGCGCTCGAACGACATGCCCTTGAGGTCGTTCTGGTCGAGCCCGCTGGTCAGCGCCTCGATCACCTCCTGCATGAACGGGCGCTTGGAGACGGGATCGACGCCCTCGATATAGGCGCGGAGCTCGGACGAGGTCTTGTCGACCACCGGCTGGGGCACGAAGGCCTGGCGCGTCGTCGGCATGCCGTTGGCGAGCGCCGTGGCCTTGGCGAGGCGGGCGAAGACGTGGGTATGCACGGCGACCGTGGGGACGCCCTGCTCCTCCAGCGACATGGCGAGCCCGACGACCGTCGGGCTACAGGTGCTTCATAAGCCCACCCCGAGGATCGCCGCGTCGCCGTCCTTGGCGATGTTCGCGCGCATCCCCGGATCGTCCACCCAGCTTTCGCGCGGCTTGATGATGCGCGTCTTGACGCCGGGCAGGTTCGAGCCGAACCAGTCCTTCAGCTCGTCCATGAAGCGTTCGGAATTGTCGAACAGGCAGTCGACCAGATAGACGAGCTTGCCGTCGAGACCTTCGACCCGGGGCGCGAGGCGCTTGCCCGTCACCTTCGGCGGGTAGCCGCGCGGATCGTGGACAACGAGTCTCTCTGCCATCTCACCCTCCCCCATCGCCGGTGCCGGCGAGGTGCCGGTCGGCGGCGATCGCGGCGGCCGCCCCCTCGCCCGCCGCCGCTGCCGCCCGGATGGCGGCACCGGACCGGACCGAGCCGGCGGCGAACACGCCGGCGAGCGACGCGCGCAAGTTCGCGTCGGTGAGGATACGGCCCGCACCATCCAACTTCAACCGGTCGCGCAGGAATTCCGTGTTGGGCCGGAGCCCGACATAGGCGAAGAATCCTTCGACGGGCAGCTCCTCGGTGCCATCTGGCCCGCGGAGCCGCACGGCGGTGAGACCGTCCTCGCCCAGTATCTCCTCGACCACGGTCTCGTGGCGGACCGCGACGTTGGCGAGCGCGGCGATCCGCTCGCGAAACGTGTGCTGGGCGCCGAACGCCTTGCCGCGATGGACGATGGTCACCTGGGACGCGGCGGCGGCGAGGGTCAGCGTCTCCTGCAAGGCCGAGTCGCCCCCGCCGACCACGATTGCCGACTTGCCGCGCAGGAGCGGCGCGTCGCAGGTCGCGCATTGCGAGACGCCCTTGCCCCGCAGCCGCTCCTCGCCCGGAACGCCGAGTGGCGCGAGCGAGGTGCCGGTCGCGAGGATCACCGCCCCGGCTGCGACCGTCCCCTCGCCGGTCGAAAGCGTCCAGCCATCGCCCGCCGCATCGAGCCCCGCAAGCTCGGTCATGGCGCAGTCGGCCCCGGCCGCGACCGCCTGCTCCTGCGCCATCGGGCCGATGTCGTAGCCCGGCACGCCCTCGGGAAAGCCGGGATACCCCTCGACCGTTTCGATGGCGAGGAGCTGGCCACCGATCGTGTCACCGGTCAGCACCAGCGTCTTGCGGCCGAGCCGTGCGGCGGTGAGCGCGGCGGTCATGCCGCAGATGCCGCCGCCCGCCACCACGATGTCGTACGAGCTGTCCATGACTGGCGGTTATACCTCCCCCGTCATCCCGCGGCTTGAAGCGCCGGCGCGCCCTCCGGGGGCGTTACGTCGAACGCGTTCGCCGTGCAGCAGACCATCGAGAACTGGCCGACGACGGCAACCAGCGTGACGAGCTGGTCCTCGGGGAACAGCTTCGCCGCCGCGTCGTAGGTCGCCTGGCCAAGCCCCTTGTTCGCCAGCAGCTCCTTCGCGAGCTTGTGCGCCATCGCCTCGCGCGCGTCCGAGAGCTTCGGCGTCTCGCCCGCGTTGATCGCGTCGATGGTCGGCTGGTCGACGCCGGCCGCGAGCGAGGCGCGCACCTGCGCCGCCCAGGGGAAGCCCGCGTTCCAATGGCGCACCACGGTGAGCACCGCGATCTGGCGCTCGCGCCCCGAGAGCCCGCCGGCGCGGATCGTCGCCGCCAGCTCCTGGTTCACCCGCATCAGCTTGGGCGTGCGGATATAGGCGAGATACGGCCCGCCGGTCGGGTTGCCGGCCTTGGCGGCCTCGTCGAACACGGCGCCCTGCTCGGCATTCATCTCGTCGCGGCTCAGAACCTTGATGCGTGTCATGGCTTCTCTCCCTAGGCGAATTCATAGTCGCGGGCGCGCACCCGGCGCGTGCGGAACCAGTATTCGGTGAGCCAGCCCGGCCAGTTGGTGGTGACCTTGCCGGACGCGGTACGGAAGTAGCTGGCGCAATCGTCGTCGACCAGAACGGTGCGGTCGAGCCGCGCCTGCAGCTCGTCGTTGAACCGGCGCAGCACCTCGGGCCTCAGATCCATCGTGCCGCCGGTGCGGGCGAGCCGGCGCGCCGCGCTGACGATGTAGCGCGCCTGGTTCTCAAGCATGAACACGATGCTGGTCACCGTGTTGGTGTTCGGCCCGTACATCATGAAGAAGTTGGGGAAGCCCGCGACGGTGATGCCGAGATACGCCTCGGCCCCGTCGCGCCACGCGTCGGCGAGCGTCCGCCCGCCGGTGCCCGCCACCCGCATCGGCGCGAGGTAGTCGGTGGGCGTGAAGCCGGTACCGTAGATCACCACGTCGGCCGCGCGTACCCTCCCGTCCGCGGTGCGCACGCCGGCGGGCTCGATCGCCGCGATCCGGTCCGTCATCACCTCGAGATTGTCGCGCATCAAAGCGTCGTACCAGTCGTTCGACTGCAGCACGCGCTTGCAGCCCCAGCGATAGGCGGGCGTCAGCTTGGCGCGAAGCTCCGGGTCGGGCACCTTCGCGGCGAGGTAGGCGAGGAACGCCTGCTGCGACTGCGCGACCAGCTTGACCGACGACCGGCGCCGCCCCGCCTTCTCGAACGTCACGTAGAGACGGAGCCGCTGTCCCCGATGGGCGAGGCGCGAGCCCTGGGCGACGGAGGAATCGTCGCGCACGATCTTGGGCATCACGTATTGCGGCGTGCGCTGGTAGAGGTGGAGCCGCGCGACCTTCGGCGCGATGGCCGGCACGAACTGAACCGCGCTGGCGCCGGTGCCGATCACCGCGACCGTCTTGCCGGCGAGATCGACATCGTGCTTCCACCACGCGGAGTGGAAGGCCGGACCGGCGAACGAATCGCGTCCGGGAATGTCGGGAAGGTTGGGCCGGTTGAACAGCCCGACCGCCGAGACGAACATGTCGGCCTCGATCCGCTCGCCCGCCTCGGTCTCGATCCGCCATTTGCGCGACGCCGCGTCGAACGCGGCCGACAGGATGTTGGCGCCGAAGCGGATGTGGGGCCCGATGCCATAGTTGGCGACGCAGCGGTCGATATAGGCCTTGATCTCGGGCCCGCGCCCGTACGCGGTCGACCAGCCATATTCCGGCTCGAACGAATGCGAGTAGAGGCGGGACGGCACGTCGCATGCCGCGCCCGGATAGGTGTTGTCGCGCCACACCCCGCCGACGTCGGCTGCGCGTTCGTAGATGGTGAAATCGTGGAACCCCGCCTTCTTCAGCGCGATGGCGAGCCCGATGCCGCCGAACCCGGCGCCGGCGATGGCGATGGTGGGTCCGCGGCGCGCCATCGGCTTCAGTCGATCGGCACGAAGATGCAGCGGCGCACCTTGCCGTCGACCGCCTTCGAGAGATGGCCCTTGCCCGAGACGTCCTCGACCAGGAAGACCTCGCCCGCGCCGATCACCCGCGTTTCGCCGTCGGACGCGGTGATCTCCACCCCGGCGTCGAGGTTGATGATGTATTGGCGGCGCGGCGCGGTATGCCAGTCGAGCTCGTAGTCGGGCGGCACCTCGCGGAAGATGATCCCGGTGGCGGGCAGGCGCTTCGACAGCTTTGAGCCGCGCACCGTGCCCTGCCATTCGACCTCGATATCGCGCCAGTGCGAGACGCCGGTCTCGTCCTCGTAGAGACTGTGGATGCGCATCGTCCCTCCCGCCGCTTGAGGGAGCCATGGTAGCGGCGGAACGCGCGCGAGCGCCAGCGCGAAGGAGCGTGCGCGGCCTTCGATCAGCCGCGCTTCGGCGGCTCGACGATGTGGCGCTTGCTGCCGAGCGGATGGACGGTGGAGGCCTGCGGGCCCGCGTCGCCGTCGTCCGGCGCGAGGACGAACCGCACCTCGGCGCCCTCCTCCAAATCGTCGAAATCGCCCTCGGCGACCGCGTTGCGGTGGAAGTAGAGCTCGCCCTCGGCGGTCGCGATGAAGCCGTGGTCGGGGAACAGCCGCACGACGCTGCCATGGTCGGGCGCGGCGTGGGATTTCACGTCGCGGCGCACCCGCTCGGACCGGCGCTTGAGCTGGCGCTCCATCGCATCGAACGCATCGCGGATGGCGACGTAGATATCGTCGGCGGGCTTGCGGTCGGCATGGTCATGGCTCACCACCAGCTCCTCGCCGGGCAAGGTGAGATCGATGCGCACCTGGTATTCGGTCGCCTTGTGGCGGCGCTTCGCGGCCTCGATCGCCACGCGGCAGGCGATGATGCGGCCGTAAAACTCCTCGAGCTTGGAGACCCGGTCGCGCACCCGCGCCTCGACGGCGTCGGACGGCGGGAAGTCGCGGAAAGTGATTCGCACGTCGGTCTGCATGGCTCGCCCCTGTGCTCGTCGCCGATGGCTTCACCATTCATTTAGGTACGAATTCGCCCGTCCGAAAGGGGCGGGCAAGCCTTGCGCCTGGCCGGCCCAGCGCCCATATCACGGCCGCCCGAGCGTTCCGGCGAAGAGGGGAGCCATGACAGAGCAGACACTGGCGTTCGAGACCGAGGTTTCGCGGCTACTCGACCTTGTCATCAACTCGCTGTACTCGCAAAAGCAGATCTTCCTGCGCGAGCTGATCTCGAACGCGTCCGACGCATGCGACAAGCTGCGCTACGAGGCCATCACACGGCCCGAGCTGATCGCCGACGATCCCGAGTTCCGAATCCGCGTCGCGCCCGACGCGAAGGCCGGAACGCTCGCCATCGCCGACAACGGCATCGGCATGGATCGCGACGGGCTGATCTCCGAACTCGGCACCATCGCGCGCTCGGGCACGGCGGCGTTTCTCGACCGGCTGGCATCCGAGACCCAGGAAGGCGAAGGGAAGAAGAGCGATTTAGGGCTGATCGGCCAGTTCGGCGTCGGGTTCTACTCCGCCTTCATGGTGGCGGACCGGGTCGACGTGGTGTCGCGGCGCGCCGGCGACGCGCAGGCATGGCGCTGGTCGTCGGACGGCAAGGGCCAGTACACGGTCGCCGAGGCGGAGCGCGCGCATCGCGGCACCACGGTCACGCTGCACCTGAAGAAGGACGCGAAATCGTTCCTCGAGCCGGCCGAGATCCGGCGCATCGTGCGTGCCTATTCCGACCACATCGCGATCCCGATCGTCCTCGAGGAGGACGGAAAGTCCGAGACGATCAACACGGCGAGCGCGCTCTGGACGCGGCCGCGGTCCGACATCAAGGAGGAGGAGTACACCGAGTTCTACCACCATGTCGGGCACGCGTTCGACAAGCCGTGGCTCACCCTGCACTTCAAGGCCGAGGGCAAGATCGAGTACACGAGCCTGCTGTTCGTGCCGTCGGACAAGCCGTTCGACCTGTTCGACCCGGTGCGGCGCCATCGCGTGAAGCTCTACGTCAAGCGCGTGTTCATCACCGACGAGTGCGAGAGGCTGGTGCCGCCGTGGCTGCGCTTCCTCCGCGGCATCGTCGATTCCGAAGATTTGCCGCTCAACGTCAGCCGCGAGATGCTGCAGGCGAACCCGGTGGTGACGCGCATCCGCCAGGCGCTGGTCCGCCGCGTCCTTGCCGAGCTCCAGAAGAAGGCCGACAAGGCGCCTGAAGAATACGCCGCCTTCTGGGCCAATTTCGGGCCGGTGCTAAAGGAGGGGATCTACGAGGACACCGAGCATCGCGACGCGCTGCTGAAGCTCGCCCGCTTCCGCACCACCGCCTCCGACGATCTGGCGAGCCTCGATGAGGTGATCGCGCGCTTCCGTCCGGGCCAGGAGGCGATCTACACCATCGCCGGCGACGAGCTGGAGAGCCTGAAGAAGAGCCCGCAGCTCGAAGGCTTCGCCGCGCGCGGCATCGAGGTGCTGCTGCTCACCGACCCGGTCGACGAATTCTGGACCGCGGGCGTCGGCAGCTACGCCGACAAGCCGTTCCGCTCCGCCACCCGCGCGGGCGCCGAGCTCGCCAAGGTGTCACTGGTCGAAAGGGAGGGCGCGACGCCGCCCGCCCCAGCCGACGCCAACACCGACACGCTGGTCGCGCTGCTGAAACTCGCCCTGAAGGACGAGGTGAAGGACGTGCGAACCTCCGAGCGGCTGACCGAGAGCGCGGTCTGCCTGGTCTCGGACGAGGGCGACCCCGACATCCACCTCGAACGCATCCTGAAGCTGCACGGGCGCGATTTCCCGCGCGCCAAGCGCATCCTCGAGATCAACCCGGGCCACGCTTTGATCCGCGCGCTCGCCGGGCGAGTGGGCAAGGACGGCGCGGCGGGCGACGCGCTGGACGACGCGCTGGACGACGCGGCATGGCTGCTGCTCGACCAGGCGCGCATCCTGGAGGGCGAGCCGCTGCCCGACGCCTCCGCCTTCGCGCGGCGGATGGCGGCGGCGATGGCGAAGGGGCTGGCTGGCTAGCCCCGGGGTGCCAGGGCGGTTTCCGCTGACGCGGAATCGCACCGGCCCGCTCCGATCGGAAAACGCGCCAGCCGGCTACGAGCCGGGCGCGAGGTCGAGGGCGACCGCGCCGTAGATGCGGCCCGCCTCCGGTCCCTGGACGAGGAGCGCGCAGCCGCCCCGCCCCTCTTCGCGCAGCTTCGAGAGGTCGAGCGTCAGCGTCATGGCGTCGCCGTCATAGCTCCCGATCCGGCGCATCTCGCGCACCACGTGCGCGTTGGTCAGCGTTTCGCCGGAGTTCTCGCCGCGCCGGACGCGCGTCGTGTGGGCGGTGTCGTAGTCGACCTGCCAGATGGTCGCGCCCTTCGCCATCTCGGCGCCGGCCGGAATGTGGACGACGGCCTTTTCGCCCGACCGCTCGACCGTGATCGGCATCTTCTTGTCGAGCCGCGCGCGAGCGATGCGCCGCTCCACCACGTCGCGGTCCGAGCCCACCGCCTCGGTCATGCCGTCGAACACCATCTGCGGCGTGTAGACGTAGGGCGTGCCGAACTGGACGCGGTAGGCACGCTGGCGCTCGGTCGCGCCGGCGTGGCTGAACGGGTCTTCCCAGCCGATATAGTTCCAGTAATCGACGTGCTGGCTGAGCGCGATCACGTCGCCCTCCTTCGCCAGCTCGGCGAGGATCGCGTCGGCGGGCGGGCAGGACGAGCAGCCCTGCGAGGTGAACAGCTCGACCACGGGCTTCGACGCCTGGGCCCAGGCGGGCGTTCCGCCGGCCACCAGGCCAGCGAGAGCGATGGCGGCGACGAGGCCGCGCCTCAGCGGAACCTGTTTCATCGCCGTGACATAGCGCCGCGCCCGCGCACGAGCCAATCACACCTCGGTGATGCCGAGCAGCCGGGGACGCGGCGAAAGACCGTTAACCATAACCTCACCAGCCCTGCACGGCACGGCGATAGGCGAGCGCCTCGGCGAGGTGGATGCGGCGCACCTGCGGCGCGCCCTCGAGGTCGGCGAGCGTGCGGGCGACCCGCAGGACCCGGTGGTAGCCGCGCGCCGTGAGGCGCATGCGCTCGGCCGCGTCGGTCAGGAGCTTGCGCCCCTCGGCGTCGGGAGCGGCGACCTCCTCCAGCAGCGTGCCGTCGGCCTCGGCGTTGGTCCGCGGCCCGTTGGCGATCGCGCCGTAGCGCGCGCGCTGGACTGCCCGGGCGGCTGCGACGCGGGCGGCCACGTCGGCCGAGCCCTTGGCCGGGGGTGGCAAGGCGAGGTCGGCGGGCGAGACCGCCGGCACTTCGATGTGCAGGTCGATGCGGTCGAACAGCGGGCCCGAGATCTTGGACTGGTAGTCCTGGGCGCAACGCGGCGCGCGGGCGCAGGCGAGCGAGGCGTCGTCGAGATAGCCGCAGCGGCACGGGTTCATCGCGGCGACGAACTGGAACCGCGCCGGGAAGGCGACGTGGGCATTGGCGCGCGCGATGACGGCGCGGCCGGATTCGAGGGGCTGGCGCAGCGCCACGAGAGTCGGGCGCGCGAACTCCGGCATTAGGTAGCAAACGCACCTTCATTGACGCTGGCTCGTATGCTCGGCATTGTTTCCTCATCGCAGGACAGGAGGCTCAAAAAGAGCGCGGGAAGGGGGAAACGTGGAGTTTACGCTTATGCGGCTCTCGCTGTTGGAGAGCCGTCAGCTTAGCCTTTTTCGAGATGGGCGGCCGCCGAGCCGCGAAGACTGGCTTCGCGAGATATTCCGCCAGCCAATCGCGTTCATTCACCGCAAGCAACAATTTCACTTCGTTCCGAGCGACGCGGATGAGGAACACAAAGCGTCGGGCGGTGTCATTCCGGCGATCCCATGTTTTTTTGATGCGCCAAAGCTTGAGGGGCATCGCGCAAACCTATTGGCTCGCCGTTGTCGTATGCGGCGGCACGAGTGGTTTACGTGTCAGTCGCCAGCCACAAAGCCGCAAGTGATCCGCGATCCGCTTCGCCGCGATCTTCGTGGCGATGTCGTCTTTGAGCTTCACGCCAGCCTTATGGCGCAGCGCAAATGCGATGTCGAATAGGATCGCCTCCTCCTCGGTCAACATCGGGTCAAAAAATTATAACGTTAGGAGGTTGTGCGCGCCGGCGGCCGCGATCTCGAGCGCCCGCTTCGCCGTCTCCTGCCCCTTGATGTCGCGGAGGTCGGGCACGACCGGCCCGTCCTCGGCGAGCCGCGGCACCGGCGGGCGCAGCACCTGCGCCCCGCGAACGTGGTTGACGAAGGCGAGCAGCGTGTTGGGCGCGACGACGTTTATGCCGCCGGCCCACGCCGCCTCGCCGCCGGTCGCCGCAGGGCAGACAATGCCGCGCCCCCTTGCCGCCGCACCGATCGAGGCGGGCAGCACCCCGGCCACGGACGCGATCGCCCCGTCGAGCGCGAGTTCGCCCAGCACGGTGTAGCCGTCGACCGAATCCTGCGGCAGTACCCCCATCGCGACCAGCAGCGCGAGGGCGATCGGCAGGTCGTAGTGGCTGCCTTCCTTGGTCACGTCGGCGGGGGCGAGGTTCACTACGATGCGCTTCTGGGGAAGCGCGAGCCCGATGGAGGTGAGCGCCGCGCGCACCCGCTCGCGCGATTCGCCGACCGCCTTGTCGGGCAGCCCGACGATGGTGAAGGCCGGCATGCCGCCGGTCATCTGCACCTGCACGTCGATGTCGAGCACGTCGATGCCGTGGAACGCGACCGTGGCCACCCGTGCCACCATGCGGGCCCCTCCCCCCTCGCCGGCGCCGCCCCGGCGCCCGGTCGCAAGTGCCGCACCGCTTTGCAGGCCGCCGTCCATGTCGCCTCCCGCCCGATCGTTCCCTCTTTGTTCCAGGATAGCAGAGGGCAACGGCGGGGGAAAGCGAGTTCTAGAGCGGATTCCGTTCATACGGAGCCGTATCCGGAGTTTGTGAAGTAGTTGGCGCATTCGGTTGGCGGGACGCTGGCGAGGATGCGGCCGATCTCACGCCAGAGCTGTTCGACGGTGCGCGCTGCGGCCTTGCGGAGGTGCGCCTTGAGCTTGGAGAAGAGCTGCTCGATGGGGTTGAAGTCTGGCGAGTAGGGCGGGAGGCGGAGGAGGGTGGCGCCGGCGGCCTCTATCGCGGCTTCGGCGCCGGCCACCTTGTGGGCGGGCAGGTTGTCCCAGATCACGATGTCGCCGGGCTTCAGCGTCGGTCGTAGCACCTCGCGGGCCCAGACCTGGAAGATGCTCCCGTTCATCGCCCGGTCGATCACCATGGGCGCCTCGATGCGGTCGGCCCGCAGCGCGCAGACCAGGGTGATGGTCTTCCAGTGGCCGTGCGGGATGGGCGCGACCAGCCGCTCGCCGCGCGGCGCCCGGCCGCGGAGCCGCGCCATCTTGGTCTGCGTCCCGGTCTCGTCGATGAACACCAGGCGGTGTGGATCGAGCCACGGCTGCACGCAGCGCCACAGATCGCGCTCCGCCTTTACGTCCGAGCGGTCCTGTTCGCTCGCATGGGCGGTCTTTTTTTGTACGTCAGCCCGCGGCGGGAGAAGAAGCGCCACACCGTCGACGGCACCGTCGCGAGCCCGCGCCGGGCGAGGCCCTGGCACAACTCCGCCAGCGTCAGATCGGGCCGCTCCTTGACCTGGGCGAGCAGCCAGTCGGCATGGGCTTCGATCGGTCCCGAGCGGTGGTCGCCGCCCTGCCGGTCGGGCCTCACCGAGCGGGTCAGCCGAAAGCGCGTGTGCAGCTTGGAAACGAAGCTCGGGCTCACCCCGAACCGGTCGGCCACCGTCCGGATCGGGGCACCGCCCTCGACGGCGGCAAGAACCCGCTCCCGAAGGTCGATCGAGTAGGCGCGGACCATGATCCCTCCATGAACCATTCCGCACCCAAAGAATCACAGCACCGTCGCGCTGGGAATCCCCTGCCAATTCGGTCCGACCAGAAAGTGCTCTAGAAGCGCCCGGCGGCGGCGCTGGCGGCCTCGATCACGTTCATGCCGCCTTCGTAGATCATGTTCACGGCGACGTAGACGATGATGCCGAGTCCGACATAGGCGATCCAGTGGTGGCGCTGCAACAGCCGCGCGATCAGGGCGGCGGCGAAGCCCATCAGCGCGACGGACAGGGCAAGCCCGATGATCATGACGACAAGGTGGTCGCGAGCGGCCCCGGCGACCGCCAGCACGTTGTCGAGCGACATCGACACGTCGGCCACCACGATCTGCACGACCGCCTGGCGGAACGTCTTCTTCGCGATGGGCTTGCCGTGCCGCGACTCCGACGTGTCGCCGCCCATGCGGAGCTCGCGCCACAGCTTCCAGCAGACCCAGAGCAGCAGCAGCCCGCCGGCCAGCGTCAGCCCGAGGACGCCGAGAACCTCCATCGCCACCACGGCGAGGCCGATGCGCAGCACGGCCGCGGCGGCGATGCCCCAGAACACCACCTTGCGCCGCTCCGAGGGGGGAGTCCGGCCGCCGCCATGCCGACGACGACGGCGTTGTCGCCTGCCAGCACGACGTCGATCATCACGACCGAGAGGAAGGCACTGACCGCGGAGGCGTGAGCGCCCATCCCCGGCGCGATACCGGCCAGAAACGATTCCATCCTACGCCCGTTCTGCGCGCGCCGCCGCCCGGCGCGTATCGGCCCTAAATATTGGGTCGCGCGCGCAAAACTCAATGGGTAGCGAGGGTTAGCGGAAGGTGAACAGCATCTCTACATCGGGCGGACGTCGCGCGTCTCGCGGTGGCGCCGCTCGATCGCGTCCCAGATCTGGGCCTCGATCTTGGTGCCGTCGAGCCGGTTGATCTCCTGGATGCCGGTCGGCGAGGTCACATTGATCTCGGTCAGGTAGTCGCCGAGCACGTCGATGCCGACGAAGACCAGGCCGCGGTCGCGCAGCGCCGGGCCGATGAGCGCGCAGATCTCGCGGTCGCGCGCGGTGAGCGTCGTCTTCTCGGCGCGCCCGCCGGCATGGAAGTTGGCGCGCGCCTCGCCCTGGGCAGGCAGGCGGGCAACGGCGCCGGCCGGCTCGCCGTCCACCAGGATGATGCGCTTGTCGCCCTTGCGCACCTCGGGCACGTAGCGCTGCACGATCACCGGCTCGTTGTAGAGGGCGGTGAACATCTCGAGCATGGCGTTGAGATTGTCGTCCGAGGGCGTGACGTGGAACACGCCGGCGCCGCCATTGCCGTAGATCGGCTTCAGGATGATGTCGCCGTGCTCCTTGCGGAACTCGACGATGCTCTGGCGGTCCGACGTGATGAGCGTCGGCGGCATCAGCTCCTCGAAATGGGTGACGAACAGCTTCTCCGGCGCGTTGCGCACGTGCACCGGGTCGTTGACCACCAGCGTCGCCGGGTGGATGTGCTCCAGCAGATGCGTCGCCGTGATGTAGGCCATGTCGAACGGCGGGTCCTGGCGCATCAGCACCACGTCCATCGTGGCGAGGTCGATGGTCTCGAACGGACCGGCGGTGAAGTGCTGGCCGCGGCGGCGGCGCACCTCGAGCCGGCGGGCCCGTGCGTAGAGCCGGCCGTGGTGGAAGGCGAGCGCCTGGGGCAGATAGTGGAACAGCGCGTGACCGCGCGCCTGCGCCTCCAGCGCGAGGACGAAGGTCGAATCGGCGTCGATGTCGATCCCCTCGATGGGGTCCATTTGAATGGCGACCGCAAGAACTCATGGCACCGCTTTCCGGAGTTAGTTGAGCCTGCGGCGCAGGCTTTGGAGCAGGGCGGCCGCCTCGCGCCGGGCGCCGCCCGAGGGCGCGCGCTCGATGAACGCGTCGAGCGAGGCGATGGCCGCGCCGAGATTGCCGAGCTGGGCGTGGCAGGCGCCCCGCTCGTAGAGAAGGCGCGCCTCGTCGGGCGCGAACAGCAGCATCGCATCGAGCGCGCGCACCGCCTCGTCGAGCCGCCCGGCGCGCACCTGGCGCCCGACCACGTTGTTCTGGAGGCGCAGCAGCACGTCGCGGTCCGCGACCGGCGCGTAGAGGGCAGGGGTGAGCTCGGCCTCGGCGCCGGCGGTGAGCTTCAGCAGGTTGCGGAGGTCGGCCGGCTGACACGTGCGCCCGCCGTGGAACGGATCGACGATGGCGCGCGCGCCGTCGGCCTCGAGGCGCAGCAGGAAATGGCCCGGGAAGGCGAGCCCCGCGACGGCCCACCCCTGGGCGCGCGCGGCATGGATGTAGAGAATGCCGAGCGCGACGGGCAGGCCCTTGCGCCGGTCGATCACCCGCATCAGGTCGGCATTGTCGAGATCGTCGTAGGTGGCACTGTCTCCCTCGTAGCCATAGGCGTCGAACAGGGCGCCGTTGAGCGCCTCGATCCGCCCGTCGAGCCCGTCGGCTTGCCGCGCGGCCACCGCGTCGCCAAGCTCCGCGAGATGCGCGCGGTAGGGCGCGAGTGCGGCGCGCGGCCGGGCGAGGGCGGCGAAGGCGAGCGCGCCCTCGGCGAGGTCGAGCAGACCGACCGCGCCGGTGGCGAGCCGGCGCAACACCGCCTCGGCCTCTCCGGCCGCGGTCACGCCTTGCTCCGGCGCGGATCGGTCTTCAGCCATACGTAGTTGACCACCTTCTGCACGTAGGGCATCGCGCGCGCGTAGTCGATCACCCGTTCGAGCTCGGCCTGGCTCTGCGCGATGCCGATCAGATAGACCACCTGGTCGACCGTCTCGATGTCATAGTTGATCGACATCACCTTGTTGTCGAGCAGCAGCTTGGTGCGAAGCTGGGTGGAGATCCAGGCGTCGCGGGCGTAGTTGCCGAGGTCGCCCTTGTCGGACACCTTGATGTCGTCGATCACCTCCCTGACGCCCTCGACGCCCCGGACCAGCCGCACCGCCTGGGCCCGCTGCGCCGCCGTCGGAACCTTGCCGGTCAGCAGCACCCGCCGCTCGACGACGTCGAGCCCAAGATCCTGCCAGGTCTCAAGATTGGCGTCGGCCCAGCGGCCGTTGATGTCGGCGCGGATGCGCGTGTCGATCGCCGCCCCCTCGATGCCGCGTTCCTCGGAAGCCGCAATCCCCGCCGTCGCCCCTGCCCCGATGGCAGTCGAAAGGCAGCCGGAAAGCGCCGCCGGCGCGGCCAGAACCAGCATCAGCCCCGCGAGCGGCGCGCGGCTCCGTCTCATCGGTCACCCCTCATTCGCGCCACGCGTCGACGACGTGGCGCGGCCAGCGCCAGGGCGCGACGAGCATCACGTCGAAGCGGGCGTCGAGCCCGGCGAGGTGCGGGTGGCGCGCGAGGAACATCTTGGCGGCGGCGAGAATGCGGCGGCGCTGACGCGTCGTCAACAATTCGGCGGCGCTGTCGAACGAGGCGCGGGCCTTGACCTCGACGAAGACCAGCACGCGTCCGCGCCGCGCCACGATGTCCACCTCGCCCACCGGCACCTTGTAGCGCCTGGCCAGCACGCGGTAGCCGCGGAGCCGGAGGCCCAGCGCGCAGCGCGACTCGGCCATCAGCCCGTAGCCGTGCGCCGCCTGTCGCCTGGCGAGGCTCATGACCCCTCGCTTGTGCCCTTGAGGGCGAGGGCCCGGGCATAGACCTGGCCACGGGGCAAGCCGGTCTCGCGCGCCACGCGGGCCACCGCATCGCGCAGGCTGAGCTCGTCGAACGCCCGGGCGAGGGCAGCGTCGAGCGCGTCGGCGTCCGGCGGCGCCGCGGGCGGCGGGGGACCGACAACGATGACGATCTCGCCCTTCGGCTCCGGTTCGGCGGCATAGGCGCCGGCAAGCTCCGCGAGCGGTCCGCGCCGCACTTCCTCGTAAAGCTTGGTCAGCTCACGCGCCACCGCGGCCTCGCGCGCGCCCAGGATTTCCGCCATGTCGGCGAGCGTCGCCGCCAGCCGGTGCGGCGATTCATAGAACACCAGCGTTGCCGGCACGTCGGCGAGCTCGGCAAGGGTGGCGCGCCGCGCCGCCCGCTTGGCCGAGAGAAACCCCGCGAAAAGGAAGCGGTCGGTCGGCAGCCCTGCGACCGCGAGCGCGGCGAGCAGTGCCGAGGCGCCCGGCAGCGCCGTCACCGGAATCCCGCGCGCCACGCACTCGCGGACCAGCCGGTAGCCGGGATCGGAAACGAGCGGCGTTCCCGCGTCGGACACGAGCGCCACGCTTTCGCCGCGTTCCAGCCGTTCGATAAGCGCCGGCCGCACCCGCTCGGCGTTGTGGTCGTGATAAGCGATCAGCTTCGCGGAGATGCCATGGATCGCGAGCAGCTTGGACGTCACGCGCGTGTCCTCGCAGGCGACCGCGTCGGCGGACGCGAGCGCGTCGAGCGCGCGCAGCGTCACGTCGGCGGCGTTGCCGATCGGCGTCGCGACGATGCTGAGACCGGGAACGGCGCCCGTCGCGGGGCGTTTACTTGGCCGGGCGGCAGGCCTAGTTTGCTCCGTCGGGCAGAGGCCGCGTTGGGAGAGAGAATTTGCGTCGGGATGCGCCTCATGTGCGCTTGACCGCTTGCCAGTGGGCCGCCGCGACATTTGCGCTCGCGCTTTGTGTTGGGCTCGGGGCCTGCCAGACGAACCTATCCCCGCAGCCCGCGCCGAAGCAAGCACCCGCCGCCCCGCCGGTCGCCGCGACCCCGGTGCAGCCGGAGATCCCGGCCGCGCCTCCCTCGGTAGAGGCCGCGCCCGGCGTCACCCTGACCCCGCCGCCCGGCGTGACGCCGACGGTGCCGGTCGCACTGCTGGTCCCGCTGTCGGGCAAGGAGGCGGCGATCGGCAACGACATCCTGGACGCCGCGGCGCTCGCCGTGTTCGACGTCGGCGGCGATTCCTTCCAGCTCATGCCGCGCGACACCGGCGGCAGTGCCACCCAGGCGCAACAGGCGGTTGTCGAGGCGCTGTCGAGCGGGGCGCGGCTGGTACTCGGCCCCGTTTTCTCGAACGCGGTCGCCGACGCGGCGCCGATTGCCGTGCAGCAAGGCATCAACGTCGTCGCCTTCTCCAACGACAGCCGCGTCGCCAAGCCGGGCACGTACCTTCTCGGGCTGACGCCACGCCAGCAGATCCGCCGCATCGTCAGCTACGCCCGCGCGCAGGGGCTCAGCCGGTTCGCCGCGCTGGTGCCCGACAATCAATATGGCCGTCGGGTCGAACAGGACATGCGGGAGGCGGTGGCGACGAGCGGCGGCGAGCTGCCCAAGGTGGCGGTCTATGCGCCGGACGGCTCGGACCTCAACCCGGTGATTCGAACGCTCGCCTCCTACGACGCCCGGAAGGCGGCGCTCGAGGCGCAGAAGAAGGCGCTGGGCGACGGCACCGACGAGGTGACGCGCGAGGCTCGGAAGCGGCTCGACGCAATGGACGCGGTCGGCGATCCCGGCTTCGACGCGCTGCTGATCCCCGACGGCGGCTCGCGCCTTACCGCCATCGCGTCGCTGCTGCCCTATTACGACATCGATCCGCACCAGGTGCGCATACTCGGCCTGGCTTCGTGGGAGGGGGCGCGGCTCGGCACCGAGCCGGCTTTGGTCGGCGCCTGGTACGTCGCCCCGCCGCCCGACGCGCGCGCCGGGTTCGACAAGCAATTCCGCGACGCGTTCGGCCGCGCGCCCGGCCCGCTCGCCTGGCTGGGGTACGACGCGACCGCGCTCGCCGCCGTTCTGGCGCGCGCGCCCGGCGGGCCGGACTTCAGCCAGGCGGCGCTCACCCAGCCGAACGGCTATGCCGGCGCGGGCGGCATCTTCCGGCTGATGCCGGACGGGGAAGCGCAGACCGGGCTGTCCGTGCTCGAGGTCACGCGGGACGGCAGCAAGGTCGTGAGCCCCGCGCCGTCCACCTTCGCCACGCCGCAGACGAATTGACCCGGCCGGGCTGCCGGCCCAGAGTCGTCGCATGGCGTTCCTCTGCCGCGACTGCTACGGCCGCACGCACTCCGCCGATGACGGCGCGCGCTGCGCCGCCTGCGGCTCGACGCGGACGGTGAGCCATCCCGAGCTAGAGCGGCTGACGGTCGCCCACCTCGACTGCGATGCGTTCTACGCGAGCGTCGAGAAGCGCGACGACCCGTCGCTGGCCGAGAAGCCGGTGATCGTCGGCGGGCGGGGCCGGCGCGGCGTGGCGCTGACCTGCTGCTACGTCGCCCGACGCTATGGCGTGCGCTCGGCGATGCCGATGTTCCAGGCCCTCAAGCTCTGCCCCGACGCGGTGGTGATTCCGCCCGACATGGAGAAATACGAGGCCGTCGCCGACGACGTGCGGACGGCGATGCGCGAGGTGACGCCGATGGTCGAGCCGGTGTCGGTGGACGAGGCCTATCTCGACCTCGCCGGCACCGAGCGTCTGCACGGCGCGCCCGCGGCGGCCTCGCTCGCCCGCCTCACGCGCACGATCGAGGAGCGCATCGGCATTACGGTCTCCATCGGGCTCGCGCCCAACAAGTATCTCGCCAAGGTGGCGTCGGACCTCGGCAAGCCGCGCGGCTTCGCCGTCATCGGGCGCGAGGATGCCGCGTCCCGCCTCGCCGCGATGAAGGTGACCGTGCTGTCCGGCGTCGGGCCGGTGCTGGCGCGCCGCCTTGCCGACGACGGGATCGTCACCATCGCGCAGATCCAGGAGCTGACCGAGGACGAGCTGGTCGCGCGCTGCGGCAGCATCGGCCACCGGCTGTTCGACTGCGCCTGGGGCCGCGACCGGCGCGTGGTCGAGGCCGACGCCGGGCGCAAGAGCCTGTCGTCCGAGACGACTTTCGGAGACGACGTGCGCGACGCCGAGGCGCTCGCCCGCATCCTGTGGGCGCAGGCGGAGAAGGTATCGGCCCGGCTGAAGCGCGGCGGGCTCGCCGGAAGCTGCGTGACGCTGAAGCTCAAGACCGCCGACTTCCGCATCCGCACCCGCGCCGTGACCCTGGCCCACCCGACCCAGCTCGCCGACACCATCTTTCGCGCCGCGATGACGGCGCTCGCGCGCGAGGCGGACGGCACCGCCTTCCGCCTGCTGGGGGTCGGGGTCTCGACCTTCGCGCCGCCGGCCGACGCGGACCCGCCCGACCTCGCCGAGCCGGACGGGGAGCGCCGCGCCGCGGTCGAACGGGCGATGGACCGGCTGCGGGCGCGCTATGGCGGCGAGGCGATCGTAAAGGGCCGGCGCTTCGGCGCGGCCGTGCGCCCCGGCGGCGGCCGACAGGGGCCGCATGGCTGAGCGGCGGACCGCCGCGCGCTGCGCGCGCGGGCTCGACCGGCTGGTGCCCGCCGCCCTGGCGGCCGCGCTCGGGCTGCTGGCCGCCGGGCTATGGTTCCCGGTGATGACGGTGCAGAGCTTCTTCGTGTTCTCGTCCGGCTTCTCGATCCTGCAGAGCCTGCAGGCGCTGTGGGACGCGCAGGAATACCTGCTGTTCGCCGCCATCCTGCTGTTCTCGGTGCTGTTCCCGACGGTCAAGCTGGCGAGCTGCCTGGCGCTCTGGTGGCTCGCCGAGATCGACGGCGCCGCCTTCCGCAATCTCGCCGACGCGATCGACGCGCTCGGCCGCTGGTCGATGCTCGACGTGTTCCTGCTGGCGATCCTGCTGGTCACCGTGCGCACCGCGTCGGTCGGCGGGGCGAGCACCAACCTCGGCCTCTATCTGTTCGCCGGCGCCGTGGTGCTGTCGATGCTGTCGGTGCACTGGCTCCGCGCCGTCCGCCGTCGCCTGGCGGAAGGCTAGGCTAGTGTGGTGGATTCGAAGTTCGCTATATTCCTTGTGGCGGGTACCGAGGCGAACTTCGAATCCAATACCACACTAGAATCAATAATTTGCTAGTGTCCTTATCGAATCCGAAGTTCGTTCAGTGTGCGCCCCAGAATGAAACGAACTTCGGATTCGGGACACTAGGCCATCTTCGAGAAGTCCGCCGGCTCGCGCCCCAGCTTGCCGAGGAGATAGGCGACGTTCTCGGCGCCGAGCGCGGCCTCGTCCGTTTCGGAAAGGCGGGTCAGCACCCTCTCGATCACGCGGCGGCGGAACCGCTCGCGGTCGTTCTCGCCGCCGTCGTGCGACACCTCGCGGCACGCGTCGACCGCCATGCGGAGCGTCGGGATCAGCGGCTCGGCGAGCCCAGCTTTCTTGGCGAGCGCGCGCAGCCCGAGCCCGCCGTCGTCATGGATCAGCCGCCCGGCATTGGCCGGCGGGATGCCCGCGAGGCGGGCGAGCGACGCCTCGAAAAAGGCGAGGTCGCCCATGCAGAGCGCGCGCAGCACGATCGACGGGGTGAGGCGGCGGTTG
Organism: uncultured Alphaproteobacteria bacterium; assembly: GCA_963775315.1. Lineage (GTDB taxonomy): Bacteria > Pseudomonadota > Alphaproteobacteria > MPNO01 > DASWLB01 > CAWGHZ01. The sequence continues at coordinate 32,123 of CAVZIN010000010.1, forward strand.
GCGGAGAGTTCCGCGACGAGCTGCTCGGCGTCAGACCGGTCGCCGCCGCCCGCGAACAGGCCGAGCGCGGAGCGCTCGCGGCTTTTCAGGATGACGTCGCTCGCGGTCTCGCCCGACACCTCGTGGCGCGCGAGAAGATGCATTTGAAGCTCGCCCTGCACCAGCCCGACCAGCCGCTCGGCCACCCGCACCGGAAGGCGCTGACGCATCGCCATGGCGCGGCTGACCGCCTCGGTCTCGCCGAAATCGTCGAGCGCCTTCTGCATCGCTCGTTCCGAGATCTCGGCGCCCGCGTTGGACATCAGCGCCGCCGTGACCTCCTGGTCGCCGGAATCGACCAGCGCGTCCGCGACGAGCGCAGACACGTTGGGGCGCGCAGTGACGGCCTTGCGCTTGGCGCGGCCCGACTTGCGGACGATGTCGATCAGATCCTCGTCGGTCAGCACCGCGGAGTCGCGGACCATCGGAAGCGCAACCGAATCGACGTCATCGGCGAGCCCGCGCGCGATGTCATGGGCGAGCGCCGGGCAGTCATGCACTTCGCCCGCGATTGCCTCGCGGACGAGCGTATCCGGATCGCGGACCATGACGCGGAAGATCTCTTCCGCCATATGCCGTTCACGCGGATTCAGCGAGCCCTGCGAATATTCGCCCGCGATCTTGCGCGCCGTGCCGGCCCGACTGGTCGCGGAGCGATCGAGTAGCAGCCGCCGGACATCCGATTCGCTGAGCTGCGGCATCGTGTTCCCTGGAGCGATTACTGACTGTGCCCCGTCCGGCGATCTTCGCCGTTTACCCTTAATTGTTCCTTAATGGAGGGCTTCCTGCGGCCGGACGCCGCCTTGACGGGACGCGGGACGGCGGGTAGGCGTTGAAATTACACCGCCCGCCGCGACGATCCCGGAGAGAGAGATGTCCCGTTGCCTGACCGCCGCCCTTGCGCTCGCGCTCGCCGCCGGCTTCGCCTCCCCGCTGGCCGCGCGGGCCGCCGACCTGGCCGCCGGAAAGCAGCAGTTCAACAAGTGCCGCGCCTGCCACAGCCTGGAGAAGGGCAAGAACATCATCGGGCCGAGCCTCTACGGCCTCTTCGGCCGCAAGGCCGGCAGCATACCCGGCTACAACTATTCCGAGGCGAACAAGAAGTCGGGCATCACCTGGAACGAGACGACGCTGCTGGAATATCTCCGGAAGCCGCAGGCGGTGGTGCCGGGCACCAAGATGACCTTCGCCGGCATCCGCTCGGAGCGGGAGCGGAAGGACCTGATCGCCTTCCTCAAGATCGCGACCGCCCCGAAGTGAGCGAAGTCCGGACCGCGGAGCCGTTTGCCTCGCAATAGGGCGCGCGATAGATTGGCCGCTGCTTGGCCGTGCCGACAAGGGGAGCCGCAATGAACCTCAAGGAACACATCCGAGGAATCCCCAACTTCCCGAAGCCGGGGATCCTGTTCTACGACATCTCGACCCTGCTGCGGCAGGGCGAGGCCTTCCGCGCCACGATCGACCGGCTGGCCGAGGCGGTGGGCAAGCACAAGCCCGACCGGCTGATCGGCATCGAATCGCGGGGATTCCTGGTGGCGGCACCGGTCGCCTACGCGCTCGGCATCGGCTTCGTGATGATCCGCAAGAAGGAGAAGCTGCCGGGCGAGACGCTGGCCTACACCTACGCGCTGGAGTACGGCACCGACACGATCGAGGCCCAGGCCGACGCCGTGGAGCGCGGCCAGAAGGTGGTGGTGCTGGACGACCTTCTGGCGACCGGCGGCACCGCGGCGGCGGCGATCGAGCTGATGCGGAAACTGGGCGCCGACGTGCGCGGCGCGGCCTTCATCATCGAGCTTGAGGGGCTGCACGGCCGGTCGCGCCTCGATGTGCCGGTGACCTCGCTGATCGCCTACGAGGAGTAGCCGAAAGGACGCCCCGGCACGACCTCTTAACGGAGGGTTTACGCCCGCGTCGCATGATCCGGCATGGTCCGGATCATAGGCTGCATTACCCAGCAGCACGACATTCGCCTGGTCATCCTGGCCGGAATTCTCTGCGCCGTGGGCTCGTTCACGACCATGAGCGTGCTCGGACGCGCAACGGCCGGGCCGGGCCGGACCCTGCACGTGCGCTGGCTGGTCGCCGCCGGAATCGTGGGCGGCGCGGCGGTCTGGACGACCCATTTCGTGGCGATGCTGGCCTACCGGCCCGGCACCGTCTTCGGCTACGACATCGGGCTTACCGTGCTCTCGATCGTGATCGCGGTCGCGTTCACCGGCGGCGCCTTCGCGGTGGCCCTGTGGCTCGACCGGCCCGAGCTGGGGGGCGCGCTGTTCGGCCTCGCCATCTCGATGATGCACTTCACCGGCATCGCCGCGCTGAGCGCCGCCGCATCCTTCCGCTGGGACTTCACCTATGTCGGTGCCGCGATCGCGCTCTCGGTCGTTCTGGGCGCCGCCACGCTCGCCGCGTGTGGCCGCGGCCGAACTCTGCCGCGGCGCGCCGCCGGTGCGGCCTTGATGACCCTCGCCATCGTCACCATGCACTTCACGGCGATGACGGCGCTGACCATCGAGCCGGACCCGTTCGCGCCGGTCGAGCTCGGCGCGATCGTGCCACCCGACTGGCTGGTCGTCGCCGTGACGGCCGCCATGGTCACGATCGTCGCGTTCGGGCTGTGGGGCTCGATCATCGACGACCGCCTCGCCCAGCGCGCCACCCAAGAGGCCGAGCGGCTACGCCGCCACGTCGAGGAGCTGCAGCGGACCCAGCGCGAACTGGAAACGCGCACTGTCGAACTCGACGCCGCGCTGCGGGCCGCCGCCGCGGCGAGCGAGGCGAAGTCGGTGTTCCTCGCCACCATGAGCCATGAGTTGCGCACGCCGCTCAACGCCATCATCGGGTTCTCCGAGATGCTGGGCCAGGAGATGTTCGGCCGCCATTCCGACCCGCGCTACAAGGAATATGCCGAAAGCGTGTGCGAGAGCGGCCAGCACCTTCTCGGGCTGATCAACGACGTGCTCGATTTCTCGAAGATCGACGCCGGCCGGCTCGAGCTGAACGAAGGGATGGTCGATCTCGGCAAGGCGATACGGGGCGCGGCCCACATGGTCTCCGGCCAGGCCGCGACGACCGGCGTCGCGCTCGACCTCGACCTGCTCCCCGAGCTGCCGCTGGTGCGCGGCGACGAGCGGCGCGTGCGCCAGGTGGTGCTGAACCTGCTGTCCAACGCGGTCAAGTTTACCCCGGCCGACGGACGGGTGCGGCTGACCTGCGAGGCGCGGCCGAACGGCACGGTCGCCATCGTCGTCGCCGACACGGGCATCGGCATCGCCGCCAAGGACATCCCGCGCGCGCTCGACAGGTTCGGTCAGATCGATTCGAGCCTCGCGCGCCGCTACGACGGCACCGGGCTCGGCCTGCCGCTCGCCAAGAAGCTGATGGAGCTGCACGGCGGCACGCTGAAAATTGAGAGCGAAGTCGGCGTCGGCACCACGGTGACCGTCGTCTTCCCGCCGTCGCGCGTGGTCGCGGGTCTGGTCGCCGCCTGAGGCCCTCCGCGGCCCGCGGCGCCGCTTGCGCACCACCCGCTTCCCCGCCATCATCCGCGCGCCATGAACGCCACACGGCGCAACGTTCTCGTCCTCGCGGCCTGCCAGATGCTGTTCGGCGCATCGCGCTCGCTGCTGATCGCGACCGCGCCGCTGGTCGCCTACGCCATTGCCAGCAACAAGGCGCTGGCGACCCTGCCGACCTCGCTGGTCATCGTCGGCACCGCCCTCACGACGATCCCCGCGTCGCTGCTGATGCGGCGGGTAGGCCGCAGGCTCGGCTTCCTCGCCGGCACCGTGATCGCGGCTGCCGGCGGCGCGGTCTGCGCCTTCGCCGCGATGCGGGCCGATTTCTGGCTGTTCGCGCTGGGCGCGCTGCTGTTCGGCGCCTCCGCCGGGTTCGCCCAGCTCTACCGTTTCGCGGCCGCCGACACGGCGGGGCCCGACTACCGCTCGAAGGCGATCTCGCTGGTGCTGGCCGCCGGCGTCATCGCGGCCTTCCTCGGACCTGAGCTCGCCAAGGCCGGCAAGGACCTGATCGCCCACGCCGAGTTCGCCGGCGGCTACGTGATCCTGATCGGCGTGACCGTGGTGACCGCCCTGGTGCTCGCCTTCCTGCGCATCCCGCCGCTCACGAGGGCCGAGCGCGAAGGGGCGCAGCGCCCGCTGTCGGTCATCATGACCCAGCCGGTGTTCATCGCCGCGACCGTGGCCGCGGCGGTATCGCAAGGGGTGATGAGCTTCCTGATGACGGCGACGCCGATCGCCATGCGGCAGTGCAACTACCCGTTCGCCGACACCGCGCTGGTGATCGAGTGGCACGTGTTCGCGATGTTCGCGCCCGGCTTCGTCACCGGCTCGCTGATCCGCCGGTTCGGCGAGGTGCGCATCATCACCGCCGGCATCCTGCTGCAGCTCGTCTGCGTCGGCTTCGCGCTGTCCGGCCAGAGCGTGATGGATTTCTGGCTGTCGATGGTGCTGCTGGGTCTCGGCTGGAACTTCGCCTTCACCGGCGGGACCTCGCTGATGACCCAGGCCTATACGGTGACCGAGCGCGCCAAGGCGCAGGGCGCGACCAACTTCATCATCTATGCGTTCGTCGCGCTGCTGTCGCTCTCGTCCGGCGCGCTGATCCACTATTTCGGCTGGCTCTGGGTCAATCTGGGCGCGCTGCCGCTGATCGCGGTCTCGGGCGCCAGCATCCTGTGGTACGCCGAGCGCCACCGCCGTCCCGAGCCCGTCGTCGCGCCGTAGCTCGGCCGCGAGAATCACCCGCGCCCTTCGCGCTCGCGCGTCCGCCGTCGTCTGTTACACTGCGGGCGCGATGTTCGTGCTCCGGAATGTCTCCAAGAGCTACGGCGCGACGACGGCAGTGGCGCCGCTCGACCTCGAGATCGAGCGGGGCCGCACCACGGCCGTGATCGGGCCGTCAGGCTGCGGCAAGTCGACGTTGATCCGCCTTCTGATCGGGCTGATCCTGCCGACCACGGGCGAGGTGCTGTTCGAGGACGAGGCGGTGACGGCGGAAAGTGCGCCGCGGCTGCGCCGCCGCATGGGCTATGTCATCCAGGACGGCGGCCTCTTCCCCCACCTCAGCGCGCGCGGCAACGCGGCGCTGATGGCGCACCATATCGGCTGGGACGGGACGCGCATCGCCGACCGGCTCGAGGCGCTCTGCGCCCTCACGCATTTCCCCGTCGACGGGCTCGACCGCTACCCCGCGGAGCTTTCGGGCGGGCAGCAGCAGCGCGTGGCGCTGATGCGCGCGCTGATGCTGGAGCCCGACGTGCTGCTGCTCGACGAGCCGCTCGGCGCGCTCGACCCGATGATCCGCTTCGAACTGCAGACCGAGCTCCGCGACATCTTCCGCGAGATCGGCGCGACGGTCGTGATCGTCACCCACGACATGGGCGAGGCTGCCTATTTCGGCGACCGCATCGTGCTGCTGCGCGACGGCAAGGTGGTCCAGTCGGGAACCCCCGTGGATCTGGTCGAGCGGCCGGCCGACCCGTACGTGGAGCGTTTCGTCACCGCCCAGCGCGGGCTGACCGACGTGCTGGCCGAGGCGGCGAAGTGAGGGGCACGGCGCGCGCCCTCCTCGCTTTCCTAGCGACCGCGCTGATCGGCGTCGGCGCGGCGCATGCGGCGTCCGGGCCGGAGGTGGTGATCGGGTCGAAGAAATTCACCGAGTCGGTGATCCTCGGCCAGATCGTCGCCGACCTCGCCCGCGCGACCGGGGCCGAGGTGACCCACCGGCGCGAGCTCGGCGGCACGCGCGTGCTGTGGGGCGCGCTGCTCACCGGCGACATCGACGCCTATCCCGAATACACCGGCACGCTGACCCACGAGATCCTGGCCAAGAGCCACATCACGTCGCAGGCGGCGCTGGAAAAGGCGCTGGCCGCGCGCGGCGTCGTGATGAGCCGGCCGATCGGGTTCAACAACACCTACGCCATCGGCATGGCCGGGGCGCGCGCCGAGGCGCTCGGCATCAAGACCATCTCGGATCTGCGCGCGCACCCGAACTTGCGCTTCGGCTTCAACAACGAGTTCCTCGACCGCGCCGACGGCTGGCCGGGGCTGAAGGCGTTCTACGGCCTGCCGCAGACGGACGTAACGGGCCTCGACCACGACCTCGCCTATCGCGGGCTCGCGGCCGGCGACGTCGCCGCGACCGACGTCTACACGACCGACGCGGAGATCCCCTACTACCACCTCGCGGTGCTGCAGGACGACAAGCACTACTTCCCGGTCTACGACGCGGTGCTGCTCTACCGGAAGGACCTGGTGCGGCGCGCGCCGAAGGCCGTGGCGGCGTTCGCGCGCATGGCGGGCGCGATCGACGCCAACCGGATGCGCGCGATGAACGAGAAGGTGAAGATCGAGCGCGTCCCCGACGTGAAGGTCGCCGCCGCCTTCGTCGCCGAGAAGTTCGGCATCGAGGCGACAACCCGGACCGACACGATCTGGTCGCGCCTCGCCCGCAACACACTCGATCATCTGACGCTGGTCGCGATCTCGCTCGGCGCGGCGATCCTGATCGCGGTGCCGCTCGGCATCCTCGCGGCGCGGCGACGCGACCTGGGCCAGCTCGTGCTCGGCACGACCGGCATCCTCCAGACGATCCCGTCGCTCGCCTTGTTCGTGTTCATGATCCCCGTGCTGGGAATCGGCGACCCACCCGCCATCGTCGCGCTGTTCCTCTATTCGCTGCTGCCGATCGTGCGCAACACGCATGCGGGGCTGGTCGGCATCGCGCCCTCGGTGCGCGAGTTGGCCGAGGCGCTGGGGCTGTCGCCGCGGGCGCAGCTTCGCATTGTCGAGCTGCCGCTCGCCGCCCGCTCGATCCTCGCCGGGATCAAGACATCGGCGGTGATCAACGTCGGCACGGCAACACTTGGTGCCCTGATCGGTGCCGGCGGGTACGGCCAGCCGATCCTGACCGGCATCCGGCTCGACGATATCGGGCTGATCCTGGAGGGCGCGATCCCGGCCGCGGTTCTGGCTCTGGCCGTTCAGGGCCTGTTCGAGCTCGGCGAGCGGCTGGTGGTGCCACGTGGGCTCCGCCTCCGGCGCGCCTGAGACGGCGGCTACCCCTTGCCGTTCAGCCGGTCGCGGAGGTCCTTGCCGGTCTTGAAGAACGGCACGAACTTGCGCGAGACCTTGACCGCCTCGCCGGTGCGCGGGTTGCGGCCGACGCGGGCGTTGCGCTCCTTGATCGAGAACGCGCCGAAGCCGCGCAGCTCCACCCGGTCGCCGCGAGCCAGCGCGCCCGCGATCTCCTCGAAGATGGTCGAGACGATGCGCTCCACGTCGCGCTGGTATAGATGCGGGTTGCGCTCCGAAAGGCGCAAGATCAGCTCAGATTTCGTCATTCGAACCCGCCCCCGGGGCTTGCCGACGTGATCCCCTTGTGGCCGCTCCTGGGACTGACGCCCCGGAGCGAGGCCTTTATTCCCCGACCCTCATATCAGGGTGCCAGACCGCAACCGGCCCGTCAAGGGTAAGTCGTTCGGAGAAAACGGTTTTTCGGGCGAGCGTATCGAGGCGCTCGGCGAGGCCGGCAAGGCCGCGCCCGTAATCGACGTCATGGACCGGAAGGCCGGCCGGAACGCCCCGCGCATCGTGCAGCCACGTACGCGCGGCCGCCTCGCCCCCGATTGCGTCGATCAGCCCGTTGGCGACGGCTTGGCGGCCGGTGTAGATGCGCCCGTCCGCCAGCGTCTTCGCCCGGTCGGGCGCCAGATGGCGGCGCGCAGCCGTCATGCGCACGAACATGGCATAGAGATCGTCGACCACCGCCTGGGTCATGTCGCGCGCCGCCGGCGTCATCGGCGTGAAGGGCGAGGGCTCGGCCTTGAGCGGGCTCGACTTCACCTCCTCCGGCGTGATGCCGATCTTGGCGAGCAGGCCGGAGAACTCGGCGGTCTGGAAGATCACCCCGATCGAGCCGGTGATGGTGGCTTCATGGGCGAAGATCCGGTCGGCCCCGAGCGCCACTATGTAGCCGCCGGACGCCGCCATGTCGCCCATGACCGCGACCACCGGCTTCCGCGCCGCCACCTTGCGCAGCTTGTCGAACAGCGCCTCGCCGCCGACCACCGTGCCGCCGGGCGAGTTGATGGCGACGATCAGGGCGCGGATTCGCGAGTCGGAGGCGACGCGGTCGAGCGCATCGAGCCGGTCGCGATCGTTGGTGATCAGCCCGGAGATGGGCAGGCGGGCGATGTACCCGCCACCGCCACCGAGGAAGCCGCCCGCCGTGCGGCCGACGGCGAGGACCACGATTCCCACCACCGCCAGCACGGCGAGCAGGCGCCAGAAGGTCAGGCTGCGCTTGAGCCGCCTCCGGTCGACCAACTCGTCGGCGTCGAGGGCCATGGGTCAGGCCCCCGCGCGGTCAGCCGTTGTCGCCGTCGTCGTCCTGGCCGGTCTTCCCCTTCCGCTCCTGCTCCTCGGCCTGTTCGGCCCGCTCGCGATTGGCGCGGATCGCGGCGCCAAGGATGTCGCCCAGGCTGGCGCCGGAGTCGGACGAGCCGTACTCCTGCATCGCCTGCTTCTCCTCGGCCACCTCGTGCGCCTTGATCGAGAGGGTGAGCTTGCGGTCCTTGCGGTCGATGTTGGTGATGCGCGCGTCCACCCGGTCCCCGACGGCGTACCGGTCCGGCCGCTGCTCGGACCGTTCGCGGGCGAGTTCGGACTTGCGGATGAAGCCCTGCGCGGCGCCGTCCTTGACCGACACTTCGAGGCCGGATTCGAGCACGCGCGAGACGGTGCAGGTGACCACGTCGCCCTTCTTCAGCTCGCCCATCGAGCCCGCGAACGGGTCCGCCCCGAGCTGCTTGATGCCGAGCGAGATGCGCTCCTTCTCGACGTCGACGTCGAGGACCTTCACCCTGACGACGTCGCCCTTCTTGTAATTCTTCACCGCCTCCTCGCCCGGCAGCTGCCAGTCGAGGTCGGACAGATGCACCATGCCGTCGATCTCGCCGGGCAGGCCGACGAACAGGCCGAACTCGGTGATGTTGCGGATCTCGCCCTCGAGCTCCGTGCCGCCCGGGTACTTGTCGACGAACTCCTGCCACGGATTCTCGAGGCACTGCTTGAGGCCGAGCGAGATGCGGCGCTTCTCCTGGTCGACCTCGAGCACCATCACCTCCACCTCCTGCGAGGTCGAGACGATCTTGCCGGGGTGCACGTTCTTCTTTGTCCAGCTCATCTCAGAGACGTGGACGAGGCCCTCGACGCCCGGCTCCAGCTCGACGAACGCGCCGTAGTCGGTGATGTTGGTCACGCGGCCCTTGAACTTGACGCCGACCGGGTACTTTGCGGCGACGCCCTCCCACGGGTCGGCCTCGAGCTGCTTCATGCCGAGCGAGATGCGCTGCGTCTCGGGGTTGAAGCGGATGACCTGCACCTTGACGTTCTGGCCGATATTCAGCGCCTCGGACGGGTGGTTGATGCGCCGCCAGGCGATGTCGGTGACGTGAAGCAGCCCGTCGACGCCGCCGAGATCGACGAACGCACCGTAGTCGGTGATGTTCTTCACCACCCCGTCGAGGACCTGGCCTTCCTTCATGTCGGCCATCAGCTTCGAGCGTTCCTCGGCGCGGCTCTCCTCCAGCACGGCGCGGCGCGACACGACGATGTTGCCGCGGCGCCGGTCCATCTTGAGGATCTGGAAGGGCTGCGGCGAGCCCATCAGCGGGCCGACGTCGCGCACCGGGCGGACGTCGACCTGGCTGCCTGGCAGGAACGCGACCGCGCCGGAGAGGTCCACCGTGAACCCGCCCTTGACCCGGCCGAAGATCGTGCCGGAGACCTTGGCGTTGTCCTTGAACGCCGTCTCGAGCTGGTTCCACGCCTCCTCGCGCCGGGCCTTCTCACGGCTCAGCATCGCCTCGCCGTTGCGGTCCTCCATGCGTTCGAGGAACACATCCACCCTGTCGCCGACCGCCACCTCTGGATCGCGTCCCGGCGATGCGAACTCGCGCAGCGAAATCCGTCCCTCGGACTTCAGCCCCACGTCGATCAGCACCGAGTCGTTCTCGATCGAGACGACCGTTCCCTTGACGACCGAGCCTTCGGTACGGTCGCCTTCCTTCAGCGTCTCGTCGAGAAGAGCGGCGAAGCTGTCGCTGCCCGCGTTGGTCCGTTCGGTGGTCTGGGTTTGTGCCATGTATCTGCCGTCGCTTTCGTCTGCCGAATTGAAAAACCGATGAAACGCGTCGCGCGCCCCCGACGTTCCCTCGCCGGCGGCCGCGCGTCAACCTCGTATGCACCGCGCGACTAGGCGCGGGGGTTCCGCGATCGGATGAAAGACAGCGCCGCCTCGAAGGCCGCGTCCTCGTCGAGCTCGGTCGTGTCGAGCACGAACGCGTCCGCCGCGGGCACCAGCGGAGATGCCCGACGACCCCGGTCGCGGGCATCACGTTCCTTCATGTCCTGCAGAACGCGGGACTGTATAGCCTCTAACCCCTTCTGCCGCAACTCCCTCGCCCGCCGTACCGCCCGCACCTCCGGAGCCGCCTCGAGGAAGATCTTATGGGTCGCGCCCGGACAGACCACGGTGCCGATGTCGCGCCCGTCGATCACCACCCCCTCGGTGCCGGCGGGCGGGCGGGCCGCAAAGTCGCGCTGGAGGTCAAGCAGGGCCCGGCGGACCGCCGGATGGGCCGAAACCACGCTTGCCGCCCGCGCGGTTTCCTCGGCCCTGAGCTCCGGATCGCCCAGCTCGCCAGGGGTGACGGCCCTTGCCTCCTCCTCGGCCAGGGCGGCGTCGGCGGGGTCGGCGCCCGCTCGCAGCATCCTTAACGCCACCGCCCGATAAAGCAGGCCCAATTCCATATGCGCAAGCCCGAGCGCCTGCGACAGCCGTCGGGCGAGCGTGCCCTTGCCGCTGGCTGCCGGCCCGTCGATGGCGATGACGAGAGTGTCAGGCATTGCGGCCTGGGTCGGACGCGGCCGTTCTCCCTGAGGAGCGCCCGCAGGGCACGTCTCGAAGAGACAACGTGTAAGGCGGGGCGACAATCACGCGATGTCCGCGCCCAGCGCGCGCATCAAATCGCCGAACTCGGGGAAGCTGGTCGCGATCATGCGGCCGTCGTCGGTGGCGACCGGCTCGCGCGCGGCGAGCCCCATCACCAGGAACGACATGGCGATGCGATGGTCGTCATGTGCCTCGATCGTCACGCCGCCTTGCGGCACGCCTCGGCCGGTGACGATCAGATCGTCGCCCTCGACCGCGACCGTGGCGCCGCAGCGGGAGAGGCCGTCGGCGATGGCGGCGAGCCGGTCGCTCTCCTTGACGCGAAGCTCGGCGAGACCGCGCATCCGCGTGGTGCCCTCGGCGAAAGCGGCGCAGACGGCGAGGATCGGGTATTCGTCGATCATCGCGGGCGCCCGCTCCGGCGGCACGTCGACGCCCTTGAGCGCGCCCGCGCGCACGACGAGGTCGGCCACCGGCTCGCCCGCCTCGGCCCGCTGGTTCGCATAGGTCACGTCGGCGCCCATTTCGGCCAGCGTGTCGTAGAGGCCGGTCCGCAGCTTGTTCATCCCGACGCCGGTGATGGTCACCTCGGACCCCGGCACGATCAGCGCGGCGACGGCGAGGAACGCGGCGGAGGACGGATCGCCCGGCACGAAGACCCGCGTGCCGGCGAGCTCCGGCTGGCCGGCGACGGTGATGGCGCAGGCGCCGTTCTCGGCATCGACGATTGCGAGCCTCGCGCCGAAGGCGCGCAGCATCAGCTCGGTGTGGTCGCGGGTCCGGGCGCGCTCGATCACCGTGGTCTCGCCCGGCGCGTTGAGGCCGGCGAGCAGCACGGCCGATTTCACCTGCGCCGACGGCACCGGCACCTCGTACTCGATGGGCAGCGCGTCGTCCGCCCCGATCAAGGTGAGGGGCAGGCGCCCGCCCTCGCGCGCGACGAAGCGCGCACCCATCCGCTCGAGCGGCGTCGTGACGCGCGCCATCGGGCGCGAACGCAGCGAGGCGTCGCCGGTGAACTGCGCCGTGATCGGCTGGGTCGCGCACGCCCCGATCAAAAGGCGCGTGCCGGTGCCGGAGTTGCCGAGGTCGAGCACGTCCTCGGGCGCCGCGAACCCGCCGACGCCGACGCCCCGGACCCGCACGGCGTCGGGACCGTCCTCCACCTTGGCGCCCAGCGCGCGCACGGCCGCGAGGGTGCGCATCACGTCGTCGGCGCGCAGCAGGTTGTCGATCCGGGTCTCGCCCACCGCCATCGCGCCGATGATGAGGGCGCGATGGGATATTGACTTGTCGCCAGGCACGCCGATATTGCCGCGCAGGGCTGCGGACTTCGCCGATCGCATCGCCGTCACGGTGGCTCGGGCTCCCCGATGGAGGGCCGGCGCCACGGGAAATCCGCCGCCGTCCCGGCCCCGTCTCTAACACAGTCCATCGAGCGCCGGAACAGGGCCGCGGGGTGCGAAGCAGGGCGGCGAAATCATCGGCGAAATTTTGATTTTGACAGAGGGCACCGGTCGTGGCATTGGGCGGCCGATGGTCCCCGGGAAAGGCGGAAGGATGACAGTGATCAAGGCCGAATGGGGGCAGAAGCGGATGTGCCAGAGCTGCGGCGCGCGGTTCTACGACATGCGCCGCAATCCGATCGTCTGCCCCAAGTGCGGAACCGTGTTCGATCCCGTGGTGCTGTCGAAGCCGCGCCGGCGCGCAGAAGCCGCCGCGGCGCAGCCGGCGAAGGCGAAGGCGGCGCCGGTGCCTGAGGAGGCGGCGGTCGAGCCTGCGCTCGAAGACGAGCTCGAGGTGGCGTCGGACGAGAACGAGGAGGAGGAGGACGAGACTATCGAGGACGCCTCCGAACTCGGCGAGGACGACGACGACATGGCCGAGGTCATGGAGAACCTCGACGAGGACGAGGAGCGATAAAATTTCGTGGCGCCGGGCGGTGCGGCCGGCTAGGGTCGCGCGCGCGGCGGACACGGCGGGCAAAGAGGCAGATATCCCGGGGCCATAGCTCAGTTGGGAGAGCGCTTGAATGGCATTCAAGAGGTCGGGGGTTCGACTCCCCCTGGCTCCACCAGTCTAGACCGAGGGGTCGGGCAGTGCGCCCGGCCCCTCGATCGTTTTGGAGGCGGCAATGGGTAACGGCCTTCTTCTGGTCGGCAGCGTCCCGCTCGACACGGTCGAGGAGGTGATGCGCACGTTCGGCGGCGCGCTCGGGCCGTATCTGCCGGCCCTGCCGGACGGCGAGGTGGGCGAGCGCCGGTCCTGGGTCAACCGGCTCTGCTACCAGATCTTCAACGGGATGGAGGCGCTGGAGACCCTGCGCCGGCCGCGCCCGGTCGACGGGCGCGAGCAGCTTCTGCCGCGCACCCGCGACGAGGCGTGGCAGTTCCGCGTGCGCCCCGGCGTCTCGCGCGTGCTGTTCGGCAATCTCGGCACACGGCTCGGCTACGCGCGCGACGCGGTGAGCTCGTACTTCGTCTTCCGCACGCTGCGCGACCAGGGGGTGCTGCCGCCTGGCCTCCGCTTCCAGATCTCGATCCCGATGGTGAACAGCGTCGTCCGCCCGCTCTACTTCCCGGAGCCCGGCGACGTCGACAAGGTGCGGCCGGGCTTCGAGGAATTGCTCGCGGCCGAGCTCGACGCCATCTACGCCCGCATCCCGCACCAGGACCTCGCCGTCCAGTGGGATTGCGCGTGGGAGACCCAGGCGGTGTCCGGCGCGGCCGCGGCCGATCATCCCGCCGAGGCGGAGATCGCCACCCATGTGGCGCCGGTCGCCCGGCTGTCGGCGCGCATGCCCGAAGGGGTCGCGCTCGGCTTTCATTTCTGCTTCGGCACGTTCGGCGGCTGGCCCGCCTTCGCCCCGGACACGCTCGACCGCACCGTGGCACTCGTGAACGCCTCGGTGGCGGGCGCCGGGCGGCGGGTGGACTGGGTCCATATCCCGACGCTCGACCGGGCGGACGAGGCATTCTACGCCCCGCTCGGCGGGCTGGAGGCCAAGGGGGCGCGGGTCTATCTCGGCGCGATCCATTCGATGGCGACGCTCAAGGCGCGGATCGACGCGGCACGGAAGCATCTGCCGGAATTCGGGCTCGGCGCCTATTGCGGCTTCGGTCGGACCCCGCCGGAAGAGTTGCCGCGCATCCTGCAGGACCATCTCGACGCGGTGAGGCTCGCCGGCCTCTCCTGACGCCGCGCGGGATTCGATTGACTTTTCGCCGCCGATGACCACTTGTAGCGCAGCCGCATCGGCGGCTGCCGGTATTTTGGCCGCGTGAACGACGCCCCGAGCGGGCCTCTTCCGCCTCTATACCCCGCACAATTCCTCGACCGTCCGGATCGCGCGGGCCGGTTCATGGCGTCCGCGCAAAGGGGGCGGCGCGTCGCATGGTGCGATGCGCGCTCGGTGCGGACGGCTCGAAAGGCGTTTTTTTGACTGAGTTTTCCGACCTCGGCCTCGACAGGCCGATTCTCGACGCGCTCGCCACGGCGGGCTACACCTCCCCCACCCCCATCCAGGCCCTCGCCATCCCGCACGTGCTCGCGGGCCGCGACCTGCTCGGCATCGCCGCGACCGGCACCGGCAAGACGGCGGCCTTCGCCCTGCCCATCCTGCAGCGCCTCGCGGCCGGCAACGAGCCCGCTCTCCGCAAGTCGTGCCGTGCGCTGGTGCTCGCGCCGACACGCGAGCTCGCCGCCCAGATCGCCGACAGCTTCCGCGCCTATGGCCGGAACCACCGGCTGCGCTTTACCGTGATCGTCGGCGGAGTCGCGTTCGGGCCGCAGGCGCAGATACTGGCAAAGGGCGTCGACGTGCTGATCGCGACGCCGGGCCGGCTGCTCGACCATGTGAGCCAGGGGACCGTGCGGCTGGATGCCGCCACCACGCTGGTGCTGGACGAGGCCGACCACATGCTCGACCTCGGCTTCATCCCGTCGGTGCGCAAGCTGGTCGCCAAGATGCCGAAGGCGCGCCAGACCATGCTGTTCTCCGCCACCATGCCGGGCGAGATCCGCGCGCTCGCCAGCGACTTCCTGCACCAGCCCGAGACCGTGTCGGTTGCGCCGCAGGGCACGCTCGCCGAGCGCATCGACCAGCGGCTGATCCATGTCGAGCCGGCGCGGAAGCCCGCTTTGCTGGCCGACCTGGTGAATGGCGGCGCGCGCCGCCGCGTGCTGGTCTTCACCCGCACCAAGCGGGGCGCCGACCGGGTGGTGAAGGGGCTCGCCACGGCGCGCATCGACGCCGCCGCGATCCACGGCAACAAGAGCCAGAGCCAGCGCGAACGGGCTCTCGACGGGTTCCGGACCGGCCGCGCGCCAGTGCTGGTCGCGACCGACATCGCCGCCCGCGGCATCGACGTGGACGACGTGGCGCTAGTGGTGAATTACGACCTGCCGCACGTTCCCGAGACCTACGTGCACCGCATCGGCCGCACGGCGCGCGCCGGCGCGGCGGGCGCCGCCATCTCGTTCTGCGGGATGGAGGACCGGCCGCTGCTGCGCGCCATCGAGGCGCTGATCCGCATGCGCATCCCCGCCCAGCACGACACGGCGGGCCCGTCGCCCGCCGCCGCCGAAGCGGCACCGGCGGGGAACCATGCGGCTGCCAGGCCGCACCAGGGCAAGCCCGGCCAGCCCAGTGGCGCACGCCACAATCCGGCGCGGCCGGGCAAGCGCGGCAAGCCACCCGCCGCCCACGCGAAGCAGAGCGCGCCTCGGGACCGGTCCGCGGAGCGCGCGCCCGGCGAGGGGCCCAAGCTCGCGGAGCTCGCCTTCATGCGCGGCGAGCAGTCGCGCCCCGCCGGCGGGCGGCCTACCGAGGCCCGTCCGCGCAACGAGCGCGCGGGCGAGGCAAGGCCGCGCCCGCATGGGCCGCGCCACAAGCGGCGCAAAGGGAACCGTGGCGGCAACGGCCGGCAGGCCATGCCGGCAATGGCCTAGAAAGACCGGTCAGGCGCGGAACAGGCGGAGCGTGGTGAGCGTCGCCGTTCCGCTGCCCCGCTTGTTCGGGGTGATGGTCAGGCGCAGGTGGCTCGCTTCCTCGATCGCGAGGCGTAAATCCTCGCGCTCGAACGTCGCGCCGTCCGGGCTGAAATTGAATTCCTGCACCAGCAGCGTGCGCCAGCTTTCGCCGCCGTCCGACGAGGCCTCGACGCGCACCTCCTGCGTGCGGTCGCTGCCGCGGTCCTCCGCCTCGTAGACCAGCCGCGCGACAGGCTGGCGCCGGTCGAGCGCGACGACAATCCGCTCCGACGTGTCGGGCTTCGCGGCACGCCAGAAGGGCGCGCCCGGGCCGGACGTGCCGTCCGCGAGGTTGTCGATCGTGTGCGCCGGGTCCTCGGACGAGTAGCCGAGCGAGGCCTCGCGGACGAGGTCGATCTCCGAGGCGGCGACGCGCCCCGACCCGGCCTCGTCCGTGAGGACCCATTTGCGCAATGCGCGGCCGACGCGCCCGTCGAACGGCCCGTCGCTCACCGGACGATCAGGTTGTTCTTGACGTCGCGAACGCCTTCGGTGTTCCGGGCGATCTCGCCCGCGCGCATCTTGGTCTGCTCGGAATCGACGAATCCCGAGAGCTGGACCACGTTGTTCAGCGTGTCGACGCCGATGCTCTTGAGCCCGAGCTGATCGACCAGCCGCGCCTTGACCTTGGTGTTGACGGCGACGTCGTTGCCGTAATCGCCGGCCGACTCCTTGCCCTGGATCAGGTCGCAACCGGCGACGGACGTTGTGAGGGCGAGCGCAACGAGCACGCTGCGCGCCAACAAATGATTTCTCATGCCGACAAATCCCTTCGCAGAAGCCCCCAGCGCACACCACCGGCGCTGTTCGTGCTGTCGGTCAACGCCGCAGGCGGCCGGCAATTCCATGGCGGTCGCCGCAATCCTACACGGCGGTAGCGGCCGGAACGGGCGGCGGCCGCCGGCGTTGAACGGCCGTCAGTAGGAATTTCCTTCGGGGCCTGGGGAGGAAAGCGGCGCCAATGCGGCTTATCCCACGCAACCCTGCCGCCGTGCGCATCGCGCGCCGCACCATCCTCGCCTGCGCCCTGGCCGCGCTCGCCGGCTGTGCCGAGGTTCCCGACATGCGGCCCGTGGTCATCGACTCCTCCGCCAATCCCAAGGCACCGCACATCGTCACCTCGCGCGGGCCGTTGAGCGCGGCGGAGAGCCGCCGGATCATCGCGAAGCTCGTCGCGCGGCCGGGCGAGGCCGGGCTTCTGGGGCGGCACGTCGCCATCGAGGAGGCATTGGCCGAGCGGCCACTGGTCGCCGGCAACAAGACCCGCATCCTGCGCGACGGGTGGCAGACCTTCCCCGCCATGTTCCGGCTGATCCGCGCCGCGAAGTCGAGCGTCAATCTCGAGTACTACATCTTCGAGGACATCGAGACCGGCGGCAAGACGCTGGCCGACCTGCTGGTCGCCAAGCGCCGCCAGGGCGTTCGGGTGAACGTGATCTACGACTCGTTCGGATCGAGTGAGACGCCCCCCACCCTCTTCGCACGGCTGCGCAAGGCTGGGGTGCAGGTTCTGGAGTTCAACCCGATCGATCCCCTGAAGGCGCGCGGCACCTTCGCGCCGAACGATCGCGACCACCGGAAGATTCTGATCGTCGACGGCAAGCACGCGATCGTCGGCGGGGTCAATTTGAGCAAGACGTATGAGGTCCACCCCCTGGCCAAGTCGGGCGCGCTGAAGTCGGAGCCGCAGGCGCCCTGGCGCGACACCGACATCGAGATCGACGGGCCGGCCGTCGCCGACCTGCAATCCCTGTTCCTCGATCACTGGCGCATCCAGAAGGGCCCGAAGCTCGACACGGCGGGCTTCTTCCCGCACATCGCGCCGGAAGGTCCGGAGGTGGTGCGCATCCTGGGCAGCGCGCCCAACAGCGAGGACTGGAGCTATTACGCGAGCGTTCTGAGCGCGCTGCGCAACGCCGAGCGGAGCATCGAGCTGACGGCCGCCTATTTCGTGCCGACCGAGGCGGAGATGGACGCGCTTACCGCCGCCGCGCGGCGCGGCGTCGACGTGCGGCTGATGCTGCCCGACCACAACGACTCGGCGTTCGCCACCGACGTCGGCCATTCGCGCTACGAGGATTTGATCGAGGCGGGGGTGAAGATCTTCGAAATGCACCACGTGGTGCTGCATTCGAAGACGCTGGTCGTCGACGGGGTGTGGTCGATCGTCGGCTCGTCCAACTTCGACCATCGCAGCGTGCTGTTCAACGACGAGGTCGACGCGGTCGTGCTGGGCAGCGCCACCGCCAATGCGCTCCATGCGATCTTCGAATACGACCGCGAGCGCGCGACCCGTGTCACGAGCGAGGCCTGGACCGACCGGTCGCTCGGCGAAAAGTTCGACGAGTACTTCGCCCGGATATGGCAGGCGCTGCTGTAGGAGCGGGCGCGCACAACCCGACACCGCCCCTCGGGATATGTTATAATAGGCTGCCACCGACGGGGGTGCGGATGAACGTAAGGCACCGGCACGGCGTCGAAGCGCGGATCGAGCGCGCGGCGGCGGCGTGCGCCCGCGACGGCGCCAACCTCACCGCGCTGCGGCGCGAGGTGCTGGCGCTGGTGCTGGGCGCCGACGGGCCGCTGACGGCCTACCAGCTTCTCGATCTTCTGAAGGAAAGCCGGCGGCGGGCCGCGCCGCCCACCGTCTATCGCGCGCTCGATTTCCTGATGGCGCACGGGCTCGTCCACAAGATCGAGCGGCTGAACGCCTTCGTGCCGTGCAGCGACGCCGACCATCGCCATTCGGCGCAGTTCCTGATCTGCCGCCAGTGCGGGGCGGTCGCCGAGATCGAGGACCAGCGCGCCGCCAAGGCGCTGGCCCACGCCGCCGAGCGCGAGGGGTTCCACCCCAACAACGCCGTCGTCGAGATCGAGGGCACCTGCTCGGCCTGCTTCCACCCGACCTGACCGGGCGAGGTCAGCGCCGTGCGAGCGAGGCGAGGTAGACCAGGGCGCTGAGCGCCGCGATCCAGAAGCTGGTCGGCCAGTCCGTGTAGTAGGCGAGCGCGATGCCGGACCAGGCCTCGCCCAAGGCAAGCACCACGGCGATACCGACGCCGGCGGGCACCGAGCCGGTCAGACGCTGCGCAGCGGCGGCAGGCCCCACCATCAGCGCGAACACCAGGAGCACGCCCACGATCTGGGCGCATTCGGCCGTCGCCAGCGCGACCGTCGCGAGGAACAGGACGGCGTGCAGCCGGACCGGCACGCCCTTGGCCTCGGCGAGTTCGGGTTGGAGGCTGGCGAACAGCAGGGGCCGCGAGATGACGGCAAGCACCGCGACGCTCGCCGCGCCCAGCCCTGCCAGCGTCCACACCGTCGCCGGCTCGACCGCCAGCACGTTGCCGAACAGCAGGGTCGCCGCCTCGGTCGCGAACGAGGTGTAGAAATGCAGGAACAGGAGCCCGAGCCCCAGCGAAAAGGCGAGCACCAGCCCGATCGCCACGTCGCGCTGGGCGAGCCGCTCGCCGAGGACGCCCATCCCGACCCCGGCCGTCAGAGTCATCAGCACCAGCCCCCAGAGCGGCGCGACGCCCACCAGCACGGCGCCCGTCGCGCCGGCGAACCCGACATGGGCGAGCGCGTGGCCGGCGAAGGTCTGGCCGCGCAGCACCAGGAAATAGCCCACCGTGCCGGCGACGGCCGCCACCGCTGCGGCGGCGGCGAAGGCGTTCCGCATGAAGTCGTACTCAAGCATGGCCGGCATGGCTGTGGTGGTCGTGGCGGTGCTCGTCGCGCTCGACATCGAGCCCGCTGGACATGACGAAGATGCGCCCGGCGTGGCGCACCACCTCGATCTCGGCGCCGTAAAGGCGGCTGAGCACGGGCGCGGTAATGACCTCGTCGACCGTGCCGAGCGCAGCTTGGCCATTTCCGAGGTAGAGCACGCGGTCGATCGCGCCGAGCAGTGGGTTGAGCTCGTGCGCGCTGAACAGCACAGTAAGTCCGAGCTCGTCCGCCAACCCCCGCACAAGCCGCACAACCTCTCGCTGGCGGGGGGGATCGAGGCTGATCAGAGGCTCGTCGAGCAGAAGAAGGCGCGGCCGACCGAGCAGAGCCTGGGCGAGCAATAGCCGCTGGCGCTCGCCGCCCGACAGCTCGGCGATGGGGCGGCCGGCAAGGGCGCGGGCGTCGACCCGGTCGAGCGCGCGGTCGATCTCGACCCGGCCGGCCCGCCCGCCGCCGAGCGGCAGGCCCAGGCGGTGGCCGTCGAGCGCGGCGGCGACGAAGGCGCGGCCGACGAGACGCGGCCAGCCCGCGCGCCCGTGCGACTGCGGCATGTAGCCGACCGCCGGGTTGCCGCGCGTCGCCGGCCGGCCAAGCACCTCGATTTGGCCGCCGGCGGGCGGCACCAGCCCCAGCACGGCGCGCATCAGCGTGGTCTTGCCCGAGCCATTCGGGCCGAGCACGCCGACAAGCTCGCCCGCGCCGATCTCGAACCTGACGCCGGCGAGGATCGTGCACCCGCCGAGCGCCAGCGAGACGTCGCGGAAGGCGACCGCCACCGTCATGGGCGCGGGGCGGCGAGCGAGCGCGCGACCGCGTCGAGCGCCGTCGCCATCCAGTGCTGGTAGGTCTCGCCGGCGGGCTCGGTCTCGGTTACCGCCACGACCGGGATGTGCGCCTTCTCGGCGATCGTGCGCATGCGCCGGGCCATCGCGCCCGACGCCTGGGCGTTGTAGACGAGGAGCCGCACGCGCCGGGCCTTGAGGTCTGACTCGAAGGCGGCGACGTCGGAGGCGGCGGGCTCGGTGTCGTTCATCACGGCGAACTGGAAGCGGCGGTTGCGCACATCCATGCCGAGCGCCGCGAACATCTCCCCGAACACCGGTTCGGTCGCGGTGACGGGCGTGCCGGCGAAGCGGGCCCGCAGCGACGCGATCCGGGCCAGCAGCGGGGCGAGCGAAGCGCGAAACCGGTCGGCATTGGCCGCGTACGCCGCGCGGTGCGCGGGATCGGCCGTGCCCAGGACGCCGGCCAGCGCATCGGCCAGGGCGATCATCGCGTGCGGGTCGTACCAGATGTGGGGGTTGTCGCCCTCGGCGCGCCCGGCGAGGCGGGCGACGACGATCTCGGTCCGCCCGGCGCGCGGCGCGGCGCGGAGCAGCCGCCCCATCCACGGGTCGTAGCCGATGCCGTTGGCGATCACCACCCGCGCCGCCGCGACCGCGCGCGCGACCGACGGGCTCGCCTCGAACAGATGCGGATCCTGGTCGGGGCTCGCCAGGATGCTGGTCACGGCCACCTGCGCCCCGCCGACCTGGCGGGCGACGTCGCCGTAGAAATTCTCGGCGGCGACGATGGGGACGGGGGCCGCGGCGCGCGCGGCAGGCGAGGCGCCCAGTAGCGCGACGGCGGCGAGGAGGGCTAGGCGTCTCGTCATCGGCGATCTCGCTCCAATTATGGACGGCGGTTTGGAGTTTGATACGCTATAACATAGCGAGCTAGCCCGGCCAATCCGGAAGCGGCGCCCCGTAGACCGGCCACGAAACCGCCGCAATCGCGAGGCGTTTAGTGAGCATCCGCCGTCTTCTCTGCGAGCCCTCCATGATCCGCCGCCTGCCCGTCCTCCTCGCCCTCGCGCTCGCCCTGCCGTTGGCCCTCGCCGGCCCTGGCCGCGCGGCACCCGCCGCCGCATCGGGAAGCGGGGTCGTGCGCGCCACGCTCGACAACGGGCTCCGCGTGATCGTGGTGCGCAACACGCTGGCGCCGGTCGTGACGACCGCCGTCAACTACCTGGTCGGGGCGAACGAGACGCCGGCCGGCTTTCCCGGCATGGCGCACGCGCAGGAGCACATGATGTTCCGCGGCGCGCCCGGGCTTTCGGCCGACCAGCTCGCCGAGATCGGCAGCCTGATGGGGGGCAGCTTCAACGCCGACACGCGCCAGACGGTGACGCAGTATCTGTTCACCGTGCCGGCCGAGGATCTGGACGTCGCGCTGCACGTCGAGGCGCAGCGCATGGCGGGGGTGAACGACCACGAGGCGGACTGGAAGCTCGAGCGCGGTGCGATCGAGCAGGAAGTGGCCCAGGACAATTCGAGCCCGACTTACGTGCTGTTCACCAAGCTGCGCGAGGCGCTGTTCTCCGGCACGCCCTACGCGCACGACGCGCTGGGCACGGTCGCCTCGTTCGACAAGACGACCGGCAAGATGCTGAAATCCTTCCACGACCGCTGGTACGGGCCGAACAACTCGATCCTGATCGTCGCCGGCAACGTCGACCCCGCGAAGACGCTGGAGACGATCAAGCGGCTGTTCGGCGGGATCAAGCGGACGACGCTGCCGACGCGTCCGACGATCGACCTCAAGCCCGTCAAGACCCAGACGCTGCACCTCGCGAGCGACCTGCCCTACGCGCTCCACGTCATCGCGCTGCGCCTGCCCGGTTTCGAGAGCCGCGATTACCCGGCGGTCGAGGTTCTCGCCGACGTGCTGAACAGCCAGCGCGGCGCGCTCGCCGACCTGACGGCCGAGGGCAAGGCGCTGGGCGTCGGGTTCTCGTTCGACCCGCAGGCGAAGGCGAGCCTCGCCTATTTCTCGATGGCCTACCCCGCCGGCACCGACGGGGCGGCGCTCGACCGCGCCGTGCGCGACATCGTCGCCAACATCGTGAAGAACGGCGTGCCGCCCGACCTGGTGACGGCCGCGAAGCTGCGCGAGCACAGCGAGGCGGCCTTCCAGAGGAACTCGATCCAGGGGCTCGCCACCGTCTGGTCCGAGGCGGTCGCGGTCGAGGGGCTGTCGTCGCCCGAGGAGGATCTGGCGCGCATCGAGAAGGTGACGCCGGAGGAGGTGAACCAGGCGGCGCGCGACTACCTCAAGCTCGACCACGTGGTGAACGCCGTCCTGGAGCCGTCGCATTCGGGCAAGCCCGTCGCCGGCGGCGGGTTCGGCGGCCAGGAAAACATCGCCATCGGCAGCGCCAAGGGCGTCAAGCTGCCCGATTGGGCGGAGAAAGCGCTCAACCGGCTCGCCCTGCCCGAAAGCGCGGGCTCGCCGGTCGTCAGCAAGCTCGCCAACGGCATCACGCTGGTGGTCCAGCCCGAGGACGTGAGCGACACGGTCAGCGTCTACGGCCATATCGTGAACCGGCCGGAGATCGAGGTGCCGCACGGCAAGGAGGGGATGTCGCAGGTGCTGGACCAGATGTTCTCCTACGGCACGCAGCATCTGGGCCGGAAGGAGTTCCAGGCGGCGCTCGACGCGATCGGCGCCGACGAGGGCGCCGGGGTCGATTTCTCGGTGCAATCGCTTGCCGAGAAGTTCGACCGGGCGGTCGAGTTGCTCGCCGACAACGAGTTGCACCCCAACTTCACGGCGCACGATCTCGCGGTCGTGAAGAACGAGGTCGCGGGCGAGGTGGCGGGGCGGCTGAAAAGCCCCGGCTATTTGACCGGCCGGGCGGTGCGGGCGGCGCTGTTCCCGAAGGACGATCCGACCCAGCGCGAGGCCCTGCCCACGACCGTGCGCTCGATCACGATGAAGGACCTCCAGTCCTACTACAAGGACGCCATCCGGCCCGATCTGGCGCTGATCGTGGTCATTGGCAAGGTCTCGCCCGAGGCGGCCAAGGCGGTGATCGAGAAGCATTTCGGCGGCTGGACGGCCACCGGACCGAAGCCCGAGACGTTGCTGCCGCACGTCCCGCTGAGCAAGGCGTCAGGGCACGCCGTGCCGGACAGGAGCCGGGTCCAGGACCGCGTGACGCTGGCCGAAACGGTTGGGCTCACGCGCCAGAACGAGGACTACTACGCCCTCACGCTCGGCAACACGGTGCTGGGCGGGTCGTTCTACGCCTCGCGCCTCAGCCGCGACCTGCGCAAGAACGCGGGGCTGGTCTATTCGATCGGGGCCTATCTCGACACCAGCCAGACGCGCGGCATCTACATCGTGGATTATGCGTGCGATCCCAAGAACGTGTTCAAGGTGCACAACGCCGTGCAGCGGGAGCTGGCGGCGATGCAGGCGAGCCCGGTGACGCCCGGCGAGCTGCACCTCGCCAAGGCGGTGCTGTTGCGCCAGATCCCGCTCGGCGAGTTCGAGCGAGGAGGCGATCGCGTCGGGCTACCTGCGCCGGCTGCGGCTCGACCTGCCGCTCGACGAGCCGACCGTCGCCGCGAAGCATTACTTGGCGCTGGACGCCAAGGCGGTGCAGACGGCGTTCTCGAAGTGGGTGCGTCCCGCCGCCTTCGCGCGGGTGAGCGAGGGTCCGGCGCCGAAGTGACGCCGCGTCAGCGGCCGCCGATATAGACGTCGCGCAGGACGCGGGTCTCGAGGCGCAGCTCGTCGAGGCGGTATTTCACGACGTCGCCGATGCTGATGATGCCGGCCAGCCGCCCGTCCGCGACCACCGGCAGGTGGCGCGCCCGGTGGCGGGTCATCAGCGACATCAGGTGGCCGACGTCGTCGTCCGGCGCGCACGTCACCACGTGCTGGGCCATGATGTCGCGCACGCGGAGCTCAGGCGCATAGACGCCATGCTCGCTCAATGCGCGCACGATCTGGCGCTCGGAAATCAGGCCCTCCACGTGGTCGTCCTCGTCCACGACCACCAGCGCCCCGATGTCCTCGAACCGGAGCCGGTCGGCGACGGTCTTGATGGTCACGCCGGACCGGGTCGTGGCAACGGCGTGGCCCTTCTTCGCCAGGATGGTGCTGACGTTCATCGTCGTACTCCCATTCGCTCGGCCACGGCGGTCGGGCGTTCGACGATGGTGAGAATGACTCGCAAAAACGGCGAAACTGTGGTGGTGGGCCAGAAGGGCTAGATTGCGGCCCGCCGCGTCGGCTGCGCGATGCGCGGGCCGCGGCGGAACATCCCGGGGACGCCGTCCGCCGGCTGCAGAACCTCGGACGCGCCCTGCGCCGTCTCCTCGGCGCCGAGGAACAGGATCCCGTCCTCCGGGATCAGGTCGGCCAGGCGCCGCAGCGTCTCGCCGCGCGCGTCGGCTTCGAACAGCGACAGCACGTTCCGGCAGAACACCACGTCGAACATGCCGAGCTGGCGATAGGATTCGATCAGGCTGTGGCGGCGCAGCTCGACCATCGCGCGGATCCGCGCGCTGAGCCGCCAGCCGGCCTCCTCCTGCCGAAAATGCTCGACCAGGAGACGCACCGGCAGGTAGCGCTGCACCTCGAGGGTGGAATAGAGCCCGGCCGCCGCCTTGGCGAGCGCGGCCTGCGACACGTCGGTCGCCAGGATCTCGACCGGGACGCCGCCGAGCCGGTCGGCGACGCCGGCGGCCACCATGGCGATGGAATAGGGCTCCTCGCCGGCGCCGCAGCCCGCCGACCAGATGCGAAGCCGCCTCTCCGGGCCGTTGGCGCGCGCCGCGGCAAGGGCGGGCAGGACCGTCTGGCCGAGCGCCTCGAACGGGGTCCAGTCGCGGAAAAAGTAGGAATCGCCCGCCAGCATGGCGTCGATCACGTCGACGGCGATGCGCCCGTTGGTCGATGAGCGCACCGTCCAGGCAAGCTCGTCGATGCCAGGCAGCGCGAGCCGTCGCACCAGCGGCGCGAGCCGGGCCTCGAGCAGGTAGGCCTGGGCGTCGGTGAACGCGATGCCGGCGCTGCGGCGCAGCAGGCGCGTGAGGAAGTCGAAACTGTCGCGCTTCATGCCGCAAGCCCCGCGATGCGGAGCCGGGCGCGCAGCACGTCGCTGTCGAAGGGTTTCACGACGAATTCGACCGCGCCCTCGCGCAGCGCGTCGGCGATCTCGCCGGCCCCGTCGCGCCGGGTGCAGAACACGACGGACGGCCGGGCGGCCGCGGGAGCGTCGCGGAGCGTCTTGAGGACGCGGAGACCCGGCATGTCCGGCAGGTCCCATTCGAGCAGCACCAACTCCGGCGGGCTCGTCCGGCAATGCTTGAGCGCGGCCAAGCCGGTCGCGGCCTCGGCCACGTCAAAGCCCAGCTCCTCCAGGGTCTTTCTGGCGACGGTACGTACGACGGTTGACGCGTCGACGACCAGGCAGCTCCGCATCACTCGGCTCTCCGGTCGGACGCCCAGGAACGCGGGCGCAGCCGGAGACTCGGGTCAAACGGTTAATTTCCGCTAAACGGCGTCAGCCCCGGCGGGCAGGTCGAGCCGGATGACCACGATGTCGGGCGCGTCGGCCCGGGTCGCGATCCGGGCCTCGCACCCCTCGGCAACGCGAGCGGTGAAGTAGCCGTGGACGTTGCGGGCGCTGAGCCCCCCGGCGTCGAGCTCACCCGTCAGCGCCCCGAGCGTCGCCGCCTCGATGCGCGCGCCCTTGCCGCTGGCGGTAAGCGTTGCCCCATGGCCCGGCGGGGCGTCGATCGCGACCGCGAGCGTGCCGCCGCGCGGCAGCGTGTCGATCCCGAGCGCAAGCGCGTTGAGCAGGAGCTTCATGCCGCGCTTGCCGAGCCCGCCGTCCGTGCCCTGCGCGGTGGCATCCATCGGCCATTCGAGCCGCACCTTGCCCTCGCGCACCAGACCGTTCAGCAGCCGTCGCGCCTCGGCGAGGGATATGGCCGGCGCCTCGGCCCCGCCGAGCCCGTAGGCGACGCGGTAGAACTGCAGCCGCGAGGACGCCTCCGCCGCGCTCTGCGCGATCAGCTCGGAGACCTCCTCCAGCATGTCGGCGCCGCCGTCGCCCAGCAGCTCCATGCCGTTGTTCACCGCGCTGACCGGGCTGATCAGCTCATGGCACAGGCGCGAGCACAAAAGCTCGAGCACCCGCATCTCGACCTTCGGCTCCATCACGCCCCCCCGGTGCCGCCATCGGTCCTAGCCTTGTTTCGCGCGCTCGGCCGCGAGGCGCAAGGCCAAACTGGCCCGGCGCGACGAAAGTCGCGTCACAAGGCGCACTCGGCGACGGTCCAGGCGACCAGCGCGGCGCGCGCCAGGTCGGCGAGGTGCGGCGGTCCCGCGTAGCGCGCGGCCGAGCGCCAGGTGCCGACAAAGGCGAACAGGTTGTAGGGCCACGGCGCCACGTAGGCGATCACGACCACGAAGGTCGGCGCGTTAAGCTGCAGCGCGATATAGACCAGGAAGGTGCCGGCGACGTTGAGGATCGCCCCGATCGCCACCGCCCACGTCCAGAAGGCGCAGGCGAGCGGCTCCTCGCCGCGCCAGAACCTACCCGCGGCGCCGAGCCCGCCCGCACCGCCCTGCCCCTGACCGTTCGATGCCATGGGGCAAGCTTACACCCTCGGGCGCGGAACTTGGCGAAAACGGTTGCCGCAGGCCTACAGAACCGCGAGGTCGTCGACCGCCTGCTCGCGCAGCACGTCGGCCGCAGTCTGGGCGAGGTGGCGCAGCTCGTCCGGGTCGCAACCGATGGCCGAGAGCCAGCGCGGATGGGTCAGCACCGCCCCCGCCTCGACCGAGGCCCAGACGTCCTCGGGCTCGACGTCCTCGTCGGTCAGGTCGCTGACGCGCATCAGGAAGGGCGGCAGCCCGACATGGGCGACCCACCAGTTCTCCTCCAGCCGGCCGCTGTTCGGCTCGTACATGACGCCGACGACAAAACCGCGCGGCAGGTCCTCGCCGACGATCTGGTCGGGGGCCGGATCGAACGGTCGGGTGTCGAGCGCCAGCCGCTCGATCACCTGCGCGTCGTTCACGGCGTCGATCGCGCCCGCCACCAGCCGCGCGAGATCGGCCGGGTCGGCCTCGCCGGGATCCAGGAACTTCAGGTTGCCAAGCGCGAAGCGCGGGTCGGAGCGGAGCGGGAAGGCGAGGTCCGCCACCTCGCCCGACGGCAGCCCGCGCTCCGGCCGGCGGATCACGCGCAGGAAAAAGGCCGGCTCGCCCAGATGGATCAGCCAGATATCCTGGCCATCCTCGGCGAACTCGGGCCAGGAATAGAGGCGTCCGACCAGTATCTCGGCCATGCCCCATCCCTGACAGACGCGCGCCCGGCTGGCAAGGGGCCCGGCGCGCCCCGCCGTCACATCGGCTTCTGGAACTTCAGCACGAACTCGTCGACCTTGCCCGGCATGCGGAAGACGATGACGTTATGCGGGTCGTCGGGGTGGCGCAGGAAATTGCCCTCCCCGACCAGCTTGAAGCCCACCGCCTCGACCTCGGACTTGAGCGTCGCCTCGGCGATGCGATGATATTTCTTGCCCACCGTGGCGCCGTCCTGGGGCAGCGCCGCATGGTCGGCGACGACGAGGTATCCGCCCGGCTTCAGCGCGTCGAACATGGCACGGTCCATCTTGGCCCGGTCGACGCCCATAAAGGTCGTGTCGTGGTAGGCGAAGAAGAAGGTGATCAGGTCGAGCGGCGGCAGGCCCGCCGCCAGCGTCTCGTACGGCTGGACCTGTTCCGAGGCGTTCTTCATCGCCGGCGTCTTGAGCCGCGCCTCGAGCTTCGCGCTAGGGTTGGGGTTCTGGCCCCAGACATGGCCGGTCGGACCGACCGAGCGGGCCATCAATTCGGTCGAGTAGCCGGCGCCGGCGCCGAGGTCGAGCACCTTCCAGCCGGTCTTGGGCCCTGTGAAGCTGAGGAGCTGGAGCGCGTCGCGCCTCTTGTCGTTCTGCCGGTCGGCAGCGCTGCGGTCGGGCGCGGCGAGGACGGCGGAATAGTCCTGGGCGCGGGCCGGCGCGGGGATCGCGGCGGGCAGCGCCGCCAGGATCAGGGCGGCGAGCGTCGCGGCGCGGACCGCGCGGCGAAGCGAGGGGGCGGGCATGGCATGTCTCCGGTTGGGGCGGCCGATCATGCCCGATTTGCGGGGACTTGCCATCCGCCGCCTTTTCTTAATCGGGGTGGGCGAGTATCCTGCGCCCCCCATGGCCGGGCCTGTGGACAGGCCTGTGGATGGGTTGTGGATCGTTGTGGATGACGGATTGCCTCGACCAGTACCGCGAGGACGGGTATGCGGTGGTGCGCGGCGTGTTCTCGCCCACCGAGGTCGCCGAGCTCGCGGACGCGTTCGACCGGGTCCACGAGGCTGCGCTCGCCCATCCGCGGAGCTTCCGCCACGGCAACATGCTCTACCGGCTGGCCGAGGATTCGAAGCTCGGCCGCATCGTGCGGCTGGTGCAGTGGCCGTCCTATGCCGACGCCACCTTCCAGCGCTTCCGCACCGATCCGCGCGTCGGCGACATACTGGCGCCGATGATCGGCCGCGACGTGAAGCAGATCATCAACCAGCTCCACTGGAAGCCGCGCGGCGCCGCGATGGCCGAGTTCGGCTTTCACCAGGACATCCGCTTCCGCCGCCCGCGCGCGGCATATCGCGACCCGGCCGCGAACTATGTCCAGACCGGCATCGCCATCGACGCCCATACCGCCGGCACCGGGGCGATGACCGTCCTGCCGGGCAGCCACCGCCTGGACGAGCTCGCCATGCCGGTGAAGGGCTCGGTGATGCAGACGGCGCTGGACGAGGGCGACCTGGCGCGGCTCGGGCTCGATCCCGCCCGGGTCACCACGCTCGACATGGCGCCGGGCGACGTCGCGCTGTGGCACCTGCATCTGCTGCACGGCTCCGGCCCCAATAGCGAGGCGGCAGACCGGCGCTTCTACATCAACGGCTATGTCCGCGCCTCGGCCTGCGACCGCGGCGAGTGGGCGTTCAGGGACGGAAATCCCTGTGCCCTCGGCGCTCCCGTGCTGGTCCATTATGAGGAGCTGCACGCCCGCCCAGAGCCGCACTACGTCGATTGAGCCTGTCCGACGTCGCTCCCCCAAGTGCGGAGAAGGAAGCCAGGCTCCGGCACTGGCACGCGCTGGGGCAACGTGCTAAACGGACTCGCCGGCGCGTCTGCGGTCGGCGTGACGTGGCGCGGTGGGGCCGGCGGTGGGAGCGATCCCCGCCGGTTCGTTGTCTGGGGAGTGCCGTGTGCCCGATCTGTCCGTCGTGATTCCCGTCTACAACGAGGCGGGCAACATCGCGCCGCTGGCGGCCGAGGTGCGGGCGAGCCTGGCGGGCAAGGTGGATTACGAGCTGATCATCGTCGATGACGGCAGCAAGGACGCGACGGGCGGCGACCTCGCCGCCCTGGCCGCGTCGGACGAAGCGGTGCGGGTCGTGCGCCATGCGCGCAATTTCGGCCAGTCGGCCGCGATCCTGACCGGGGTGAAGGTGGCGCGCGCGACGCTGGTCGCCACCTTGGACGGCGACGGCCAGAACGACCCGGCCGACGTGATGCGGCTTTATGAGACGATTCGCGCGGCGAACCCCGTCGACCGCGTGGCCATGGTATCGGGGATGCGGGTGAAGCGGCACGACAACTGGGTTCGGCGCATCTCGTCGCGCATCGCGAATGGCGTGCGCACGCGCGCGCTGGGCGACGGCGCGCTTGACACCGGCTGCGGCCTGAAGGTGTTCGACCGCGAGGCGTTCCTGGCCCTGCCACGCTTCAACCACATGCACCGCTTCCTGCCGGCGTTGGTCCAGCGCGACGGCAACCAGGTGCGCTACGTGCCGGTGGGGCATCGGCCGCGCACGGTGGGGACGTCCAAGTACGGCATGTTCGACCGGCTGGCGGTCGGCATCGTCGATTTGCTCGGCACGATGTGGCTGCGCCGCCGCGCGCTGGCCCCGGTGACGGACGGGCGCGAATGAATTTCAACACGGACCACCTTTGGCTGGGCATCGGCTTCGCCGGCCAAGGGC
This sequence comes from uncultured Alphaproteobacteria bacterium, assembly GCA_963775315.1. Classification (GTDB taxonomy): domain Bacteria; phylum Pseudomonadota; class Alphaproteobacteria; order MPNO01; family DASWLB01; genus CAWGHZ01. The sequence continues at coordinate 62,772 of CAVZIN010000010.1, forward strand.
TGTTCGCCGCCCGCTTCATCATCCAGTGGATCCGGAGCGAGATGGTGCGCCGCTCGGTGATCCCGGTGGCGTTCTGGTATTTCAGCCTGATTGGCGGGATCGTCCTGTTCGCCTACGCCATCCACCGTCGTGACCCGGTGTTCATCTTCGGACAGGGAGCCGGGCTGGTCGTGTACAGCCGCAACCTTTATCTGATCCATCGTGCCCGCAAGCTCGACGCCGCAGCCGGCGAGTAGGGCCACACACGAAACGAGCCTCGCCGGCGCGCTGGCGCTGCCGGCGGCGCTGTGGCTTGCCATCGTCGTCGCCGGGCTGGCGCTGCGCCCCCTGCTGCCGATCGACGAAACCCGCTACCTCTCCGTTGCCTGGGGCATGTTCTCGGGTGGCCACGTGCTGGTGCCGCATCTTAACGGCGCACCCTATTCAGACAAGCCGCCGATCCTGTTCTGGTCGATCGACGCGATGTGGGCGGTGTTCGGGGTCGGCCAATGGGCCGGCCGGCTGGTCGCGCCGCTCTATGGGCTCGGCTGCCTGGTCATGATGGCGCGGATCGCGCGGCGCCTGTGGCCGGACGACCCGGCGGCGATCCGCTTCGCGCCGCTCGCCTTCGCCAGCACCGGCGCGTTCGCCGCCTATGCCAGCCTCGCCATGTTCGACATGCCGCTGACCTTCTTCGTGCTGGTCGCGGTCGAGGCGATCCTGGCGGCGCGCGGCGGCGGGTGGTGGCCCTGGGTCGCGTGCGGCGTGGCCATGGGGCTCGGCGTGCTGACCAAGGGGCCGGTCGCCTGCCTGCACATTCTGTCCATCGCGCTGCTCGCGCCATTGTGGAAGTCCGGCGGCGCCCCGCGCGGCTGGGGCCGCTGGTATCTGAGAACCGGCCTCGCCCTCGGCTGCGCCGCAGCGGTGGGGCTCGCCTGGGCCATTCCCGCCGCGCTGGCGGGCGGCGACGCCTATGGCCACGCGCTGTTCTGGGGCCAGACCGCCGACCGGATGGTGAAGTCGTTCGCCCACCGCCGCCCGGTCTGGTGGTATTTGCCGCTGATCCCGGCGCTGACCTTTCCCTGGATCGTCTTCCCGCGCGCCTGGCGCGCTTCGTTCCATGCTGGCTGGAAGGCCGATTTCGGGCTTCGGCTTTGTGCCGTCTGGGCCGTGGTTCCGTTCGTCCTGTTCTCGCTGGTGAGCGGCAAGCAGGCCCACTACCTGCTGCCCGAGATTCCCGCCGTCGCGCTGATGGCGGCGCGGCTGGCCAGCAGCGCGCGCGCGACGGCGCGGGGCCGCGACGTCTGGCTTCCCGCCGCGCTCGGGCTATTGGCCGGGATTGCCGTCGCGGCGATCGCTTCCGGATGGATCGCGCTGCCCGGCAAGGCGGCGAGCTGGGGCACCAAGCTCAGCCCCGGCGTGGGCGCGGCGCTCGTCGCGGGCGCGTTGGTCCTCGTCGTCGCCGGCACCGCGTGGCCCCGGCGCCAGGTCGCCGCGCTTGCGGCCTTCACCGCCCTGCTCTCGGTGCTGGCGAGCGCGCAGGTGGCGCTCACCCTCGCCCCGTCGCTCGACCTGAGCCCGGCCGCCGCCTACATCGCGCGCGCCGCCGCGGCGGGCCGGCCGCTCGCGCATTCGCCGGGCTACGAAGGCGAGTTCGGCTTCCTCGCCCGCCTCACCCAGCCCTTCGCGCTGGTCGGCGGCCGCGCCGCCGCCGACTGGGCGCGGACGCACCCGCAAGGCCTCCTGGTCACCAACGTGTCGCGCCGCGATTTGCCGCTGAAGCTCAAGCCCGAGGCGATCTTCCCCTTCCGCGACAAGCAGGTGGCGATGTGGAGCGCCGCGACCGTCGCCGCCGCGAACGGCGCCGTGCCGGGGGCGGACTGATGGGTCCGCGCATCCAGCGCCACTACGCGCTGCTGGTGCTGGTGGCCGCGGTCTCCATGATCCTGGTCAACGGCTCCGCCATCTACACCATCGCCGTCGCGCTGAAGCCCATCGCCATGGATTTCGGCTGGCCGCGCGAGGTGCCGTCGCTCGCCTACTCGCTGGCCTACGTCGGCGGCGGGGTCGGCGGCGTCCTGATGGGGCACGTGCTCGACCGGTGGGGCATGGGGCTGCCCGCCACGCTGAGCGCGCTGATGATCGGCACGGGCGAGCTGCTGCTGCACGGGATGGACGCGGCGTGGCAGCTTTACGGGGTCTACTTCCTGATGGTCGGGATGTTCGGCCAGGGCGCGCTGACCCCGCCGCTGATGGCCTACGTCATCCGCTGGTACGAGCACCGGCGCGGCACCGCCATCGGTATCGTCGCGTCGGGCCAGTCACTCGCGGGCATCGTGTGGCCGCCGGTGCTGGAATACGTCATCGGCACCTATGGCTGGCGGACCAGCTACCTCTGGGGCGGGCTCTTGATCCTTGCCGTCAACGTGCCGCTGAGCCTGATCCTGCACCGCCGCCCGCCCGAGCCGGCGACGGGGGCCGCGACCAGGGGAGACGGGGCGAAGGACGCGGGCGCGGGCCGGACGGCGCGGGCCGCGCGCCAGGACAGCGTGCTGACCGGCATGAGCCCGTTCGCTTTGCAGGCGACGCTCTGCTGCGCCATCGTCTGCTGCTGCACCGCCATGTCGCTGCCGCTCGCCCACATGGTGGCCTACGTCTCCGACCTCGGCTTCCCCGCCTCGCGCGGCGCCGAGGTCCTGTCGGTCATGCTGCTGTCGTCCTTCGTCAGCCGGGCGATCCTGCTCGGCTGGCTGACCGACCGGCTGGGCGGGCTGCGCGCGCTGTTCTGCTTCTCGACCGTGCAGGCGACGATGCTGGCCGGGTTCGGGCTCAACCACACTCTGGTCGGGTTCTACGCCATCGCCGCGCTCTACGGGCTCGGTTACGGGGCGCTGCTGCCGATCTATCCGGTCATCGTGCGCGAATATCTGCCGGTGCGCTCGGCGGGCAAGCTGACGGGCCTGGTGCTGGGATGCGGCGCGGTCGGGATGGCGCTCGGCTCGTGGATGGGCGGATTCGTCTACGACCACACGGGACACTACGCGTGGGCGTTCGCCATCGGCGTCGCGGCCAACATCGCGAACCTCGTCATCGTCGCCAGCCTGATCCGCCGCACCGGCCCGCGCGTCAGCCGCGCTGCCGCGTAGCGAGCATCGGAATTACACGGGCCCTGGATCGCTTCGTCGCCGCGCTCCTCGCGATGACCATTTGGGGGCCTACACGTACGATGCGTGTTCCTTGACCTGATCCTTGCGGAACAGGGCGACGGTCTTGTAGGCGTCGCTGATCTGGGTGAGTTCGTCGGCCGAGATCACGTCCTCGATGCGCGCGAACGGCTTGTCCTCGGTGCGCTCGTACACCTCCTTCAGGATGGTGTCGGGCGGGTTGGCGCGGTTCGCCAGCACCACCTCGCCGGTGATCTTGACGCGCACCTTGTCGTAGTCGGCGAGGGCCTTCTCGGTCAGGCCGTGGCGCTTGAACGCGCCGGCGATGTAGCGCCCGTCGAGGATCGCCTGGCCCGCGCCGTTGGAGCCGCGGGAGTACATCGGGTGCGCGGCATCGCCGAGCAGCGTCGTGCGCCCGAAGGTCCAGGTGCGGACCGGGTCGCGGTCGACCATCGGGAACACCAGGATCGGCTGGGTCTTGCGCAGGAGCGCCGCGCAGTCGAGCCAGTCGAAATGCCAATTCTCGAACGGCTTGAAGAAATCCTGGAGGTCGGCCTCGCAGTTCCAGTCCCATACCGGCGGGGTCGGCAGCGCCAGCGAGGCGACGAAGTTCATCAGCTGGTTGCCGTCCGCGTCGACGTTCTTGCGGATCGGATAGACCATCAGCTTGCCGACCGGCATCCAGCCGATGCGCACCGTGTCCGCGCCATTGAGGAACGGCTTGAACGGGGTGATGCCACGCCAGGTGGTGATGCCGGAGTACACCGGCCCGCCCTCGTCGGGATAGAACTGCTTGCGGATGGTCGAATGGATGCCGTCGCAGCCGATGCAGATGCGCGCGCGCACCGGATCGAGCGGCTTGCCGTCCCGGTCGACGAAGCTGACCACCGCCTGGTCGCCCTCGGTCGCGACGCGGGTGCAGCGGCGGCCGGTGAGCACGGCGTCGGGCCCGAGGCGCTTGCGCACCTCGTCGAGCAGCAGCATCTGCACGTCGCCGCGATGGATGGAGAATTGCGGCCAGTCATAGCCCGCGGCGATCCCCGCCGGCTCCTTGTAGATGAACTGTCCGTAGCGGTTGTAGTAGGACGCCGACTGGGTCCGGATGCCGACCGCGTCGAGCCCGGGCAGGAGGCCAAGCTCGTCGAGTTCGCGCACCGCGTGGGGCAGGAGGTTGATCCCCGCGCCGAGCGGCTTGATCTCCGTGACCGCCTCGTAGACGCGGCACGAGATGCCCGCCTGATGCAGGCTGAGCGCCAGCACCAGCCCGCCGATCCCGCCACCGACGATCGCGACTTCCGTGTCCTGCTGCATACCGCACCTCAATCGACCGAATACGACCCGATTCCTCGCTTCTAAATGGCACTGTCCGGCGCCGGTCGCAACCCGCTTGGTGGCGCGCCCCCGGCCCGGTTGCGGCCGGGGTCGGCGTTCTGTATGACTCCGCCCCCTCACCCAGGACCGGACCATGCCCGCCTACCAGTACGTTTACGTGATGAACCGGCTGACCAAGACCTACCCCGGCGTGGGCGAGGTCTTGAAGGACATCACCCTCGCCTTCCTGCCGGGGGCGAAGATCGGCGTGCTGGGCTACAACGGCGCCGGCAAGTCGACCCTGATGCGCATCATGGCGGGGCTCGACACCGAGTTCCAGGGCGAGGCCTGGCCGGCCGAGGGCGCATCCGTCGGCTACCTCGCGCAGGAGCCGCAGCTTGATCCCGCCAAGGACGTGCGCGGCAACGTGCTCGAAGGGCTCGGTGAGACACACGCGCTGCTGCAGCGGTTCGAGGAGGTGAGCGCGAAGTTCGCCGAGCCGATGGACGACGACGCGATGAACGCGCTGATCGAGGAGCAGGCCGAGCTGCAGGCCAAGATCGACGCGGCCGGGGCGTGGGACCTCGACCGCACGGTCGAGATCGCGATGGACGCGCTGCGCCTGCCGCCGGCCGACGCGGACGTCACCAAGCTTTCCGGCGGCGAGCGGCGCCGCGTCGCGCTCTGCCGCCTCCTGTTGCAGAAGCCGGACCTCCTGCTGCTCGACGAGCCGACCAACCATCTCGACGCCGAGTCGGTCGCCTGGCTCGAGCGCTTCCTGCACGACTACGAGGGCACGGTGGTCGCCATCACCCACGACCGCTACTTCCTCGACAACGTGGCCGGCTGGATCCTGGAACTCGACCGCGGGCGCGGCATCCCGTGGAAGGGCAACTACTCGTCCTGGCTGGAGCAGAAGGAGAAGCGGCTCGCCCAGGAAGAAAAGACCGAGTCGGCGCGCCAGCGCACCCTTGCCCGCGAGCTGGAATGGGTGCGGGCGAGCCCGCGCGCCCGCCAGGCGAAGAGCCGCGCGCGCGTCACCGCCTACGAGACGCTGCTCGCCGAGGCGAACGATCGCGCGCCCGAGACGGCGCAGATCATCATCCCGGCGGGCCCGCGTCTCGGCGACGTGGTGATCGACGCGGACGGCATCTCGAAGGGGTATGGCGACCGGCTGCTGATCGAGAACCTGTCGTTCAAGCTGCCGCCGGGCGGCATCGTCGGCATCATCGGGCCGAACGGTGCCGGCAAGACGACGCTGTTCCGCATGCTGGTCGGCCAGGAGACGCCCGACGCCGGCAGCCTGCGCGTCGGCGAGACGGTGAAGCTCGGCTATGTCGATCAGTCGCGCGACACGCTCGAGGCCGGGAAGACCGTCTGGGAGGAGATCTCCGGCGGCGCCGAGGAGGTGGTTCTCGGCAAGCGGCGGATGAACAGCCGCGCCTATTGCGGCGCGTTCAACTTCCGCGGCGCCGACCAGCAGAAGAAGGTCGGCCAGATCTCCGGCGGCGAGCGCAACCGCGTGCACCTCGCCAAGATGCTGAAATCGGGCGCCAACGTCCTGCTGCTCGACGAGCCGACCAACGACCTCGACGTCGACACGCTGCGCGCGCTCGAGGACGCGCTGGTCGATTTCGCCGGCTGCGCGCTGGTCATCAGCCACGACCGCTGGTTCCTCGACCGCATCGCAACCCACATCATGGCGTTCGAGGGGATGAGCAAGGTCGAGTGGTTCCAGGGCAACTACGCCGACTATGTCGCCGACTACAAGCGCCGCACAGGCGAGGACCCCGAGGCGCCGCACCGCTTCCGCTTCAAGCCGCTGGTCAGGGAATAGGCGCCGAGCTTCCCTCTCAGCCCCCAGGGCGGAGAGGGAAGAGTCACCGCGCGGTCCTGCTACGGCTCCTTCGCGACCGCGCTTTCATGCCAGCCGCGCAGGACGCGGCGCGCGACGAGCCCGAGCCCGGCATGGATGCCGATGCCGGTGAGCGACAGCAGGAACAGCGCGGCGAACAACTTGGGAATCTGGAGCCGGTAGCCCGATTCGAGAATCCGGAAGGCGAGCCCGCTCGCCGCGCCGCCGGACCCCGCGACGAACTCGGCGACCACCGCACCGATCAGCGCGAGCCCGCCCGAGATGCGCACGCCGGCCAGGAAATAAGGCAAGGCGCCCGGCAGGCGGAGGTGGATCAGCGCCTGCCAGCGAGACGCGCCATAGAGCTGGAAGAGATCGACCAGCCCGCGGTCGGTCGAGTTGAGGCCGAGCGTCGTGTTTGCGACCACCGGAAAGAACGCGACGATCCAGGCGCAGACCAGCAGCGACAGGAACACGTCGTTCACCCAGATGATGATCAGCGGCGCGATGGCGACGATCGGCGTCACCTGCAAGATGACGAGGTAGGGGTAGAGGCTGCGCTCGATCAGGCGGGACTGGGCGAGCGCGACGGCAAGCCCGAGCCCGAGGATGGTCGCCGCCGCGAGGGCGGCGAGCGTCGTGCGCAAAGTGATCCAGAGCGAGGCGAGCAGGCTCGGCCCGTCGGTCCAGAGACTCTTCGCCACCAGCAGTGGCCCCGGCAGGATGTAGGGCGGGATGTGGTTGAGCCGGACCACCGCCTCCCACGCAGCGAAGAACAGCACCGCGACCACGAGGGGCGCCGCGGCCCCGATGACGTAGCGGCGCATCATGCCGCCATCGCCCCGGCCAGCGTGTCGCTGACCGTGCGGCACGCCTCGGCAAAGGCGGCCGAGGTACGGAGCGCGGGGGCCCGCGGCTGGGGCAGATCGACCGTCATGTCCGCCGCGATGCGGCCCGGCCCCGCCGACATCACCACGATACGGGTCGACAGGAACACGGACTCGAACACGCTGTGGGTCACGAACAGCACGGTCCAGCCCTGCTCGCGCCAGAGCGACATCAGGTCGTCGTTGAGCCGGAAGCGCGTGATCTCGTCGAGTGCGGCGAACGGCTCGTCGAGCAGCAGGAGGCGCGGGCGCGTCACCAGCGCACGGGCAATCGACACGCGCATGCGCATGCCGCCCGAGAGCTGGCGCGGGTAGAACCGCTCCTGCCCGGCGAGCCCGACGCGGGCAAGCGCGCCCTCGACCGCGGCGCGTGCCTCCGCCAGACGCGTACCGGCGAGGCGGAGCGGCAAGTAGACATTGTCGAACGCGGTGGCCCACGGCATCAGCGTCGCGTCCTGGAACACGAAGCCGAGCCCGCCGCGCGGCGGCGGCCCGCCAGGCCAGGCAATGCGCCCCTCGGTCGGCGGGGCGAGCCTGGCGATCATCCGCAGCAGGGTCGACTTGCCGCAGCCGGACGGGCCGAGGATCGAGACGAACTCGCCATCCGCAACTTCGAGATCGATCCCGTCGAGCGCGCGCGTACCGGTCGCGAACGACTTGCCGACCCCCTCGAGGGAAAGGAGGGTCATGGGCTGGCCGGGATGCGCCACTCAGCCGTTCGCCCTGAGGAGGCCGCGCAGCGGCCGTCTCGAAGGGCGAGGCGGCACAACCGCGGGTCTTCGTCCTTCGAGACGCGCCTTCGCTCCGCGAAGTCGCTCCTCAGGCCGAACGGCGACGGGAGCATCCGGCATTACTTCTTGCTCGCCAGGCCCTTCTTGTCGACGAAGCGGGTGGTGTAGGCGGCGTGCCAGTCCATGTCCTTGGGGTAGAGGCCCTGCTTCGACATCACGTCGAAGAAATCCTTCCAGCGGGCCTCGGTCATCGCGCCGATGCCCATGGTCTTGGCGTCGCCGGAATCGACGATGCCGTGCTCCTTCATCATCCTGCGGCCATAGGCGAGCAGCGCGTCGGTCATCTCCGGGTTGTCCTTCTTGATGAGCGCGTTCGCCGGTGCCGGATCGCCGTCGAGATAGCTCGTCCAGCCCTCGATCGAGGCGGCGACAAAGCGCTGCACCAAGCCGGGATTGTCTGCCACCAGCTTCTTCGACGTCTCGATCAGGTTGCCGTAGGACGCATAGCCCGCGTCGGCGAGCAGCATCACCACGGGCTTCCGGCCCTGCTCCTGGATCATGAACGGCTCGGAGCCAAGATAGCCCTGCTGCACCGCGTTCTTGTTGGCGAGGAAGGGCGCGACGCTGAACGCGTAGGGGCGGATCTGGGCGTCGGTAAAGCCGTATTTCGCCTTGAGGAACAGCCACCAGCCGACCCGCGTGTCCGAGCCGATCATGATCGGGTGGCCCTTGAGGTCGGCGATCGACTCGATCCCCTCGCCGGCGTGCGCGATCAGCACCGCCGGGTCCTTCTGGAAAATGGCCGCGACCGCGACCATGGGGATCTTCTCCTTCGCATAGTTGAGCGCGATGAAATCGTTGGTCGACACGTTGAAATCGAGCTTTCCCGCGGCGAGGAGCTGGGCGTGGTTCACCTGCGGGCCGCCCTGGCGCAGCGTCACCTCCAGCCCGTGCTTCTTGTAGATGCCGGTGGCGATCGCCTGGTAGTAGCCGCCGTGCTCCGCCTCGGCCTTCCAGTCGGTGCCGAACGACACCTTGTCGAGCGCCCAGCTGGGCGTCGCCGCGCCCAGCGCAACCAGTCCCGCCGCCAGGATCGCGATTGCGATTGCTCCGCCCGTCCGTCGCGTATTCATCGATTTTGCCCCCATTTTGCTGCGCGCGGCGCGGCGGGAGTGTCGCATCGAATCGCCGCCGCCTGTCCAGAATGGATTCGACAAGGTTTTGTATGTATCCTTCAACACAACCAGGAGGCACGGAGTCAATCGTTGCCACCGAGGGAGGAACGACGGGAGCGGGGTACCGCCGCCGCGGCACGGCCGAGCGGCGGGTTGAGCCGTCGGCTTGCGCTCGCCATGATCGTCCTCGTCATCGCCACGGCCGGCGCCGTCGGCTTCCTTGCCTTTCGCCAATATGACCGCACGCTGCGCCCCGTTGAAATCGAGCACGCCGACCTGCGCTTCGATTTGCTGACCGAGCGTCTGGCCAACTCGGTAGCGAACGTGGTGCCGAACATCAAGGGGTTCCGGTCGTCCACGGCGCTCAACGAGCTGGTCCGGGCCGCCACGGAGAGAGACGCCACGCCCGGCACCAAAGCCGCCTACGCCGAATGGCGCGACCAGCTGGCGCGGCGCCTGCTGCTGGAAATGCAGGCCCAGCCGAACTATTCGCAGTTCCGCCTCATCGGGGCTGCCGATGGCGGGCGCGAGATCGTGCGGGTCGACCGACAAGGGGCAGGGGGCGCGCTGCGCATCGTTCCGGACGCCTCGCTGCAGCGAAAGGGCGACCGCCCCTATTTCCGCGACACGATCCAGTTGCCCCCCGGCGCGATCTACGCCTCGCCGATCGATCTGAACCAGGAAAACGGCAAGGTCGAGGTGCCGCACGTCCCGACCCTGCGGATCGCGACATCGATCTCCGGGCCGCAAGGCAAGCCGTTCGGCGTCCTGGTCATCAACATCGATCTGGGCCGCGCCTTCGCCCAGTTCCGGGAAGCGATCAAGCGCCCCGCCAGGGGCTACGTGGTCAACGCGAGCGGCGATTACCTGGTCAGTCCCGACCGGAGCCACGAGTTCGGCTTCGAACTGGGCAAGCGCGCCCGCATCCAGGACGCCGTCCCGCGCTTCACCGCACTGGCCAAGCAGCCGGATCCGCCGCCCACGATCACGACCGCACCGTCCGGCGAGGAGGAGCTCCTGCTCATCGAGCCGGCGATCCTGGCGAGCCACCAGCTCGTCTACATGGCGGAGACCGTGCCCATGGCCGCGCTCGGCGCTTCGGAGCGACCGGTGATCGTCGCCGGGGCCGAGGCGGCGGCGGTGGCCGTCGCCTGTGCCATCGCGCTCGCCTTGTTCCTGTCGCGCTCGCTCACCCGGCCGCTGCGCGAGATGGCCGTCTCGGTCGAGGCCTTCTCGCACGGCGACCCGTTCGACCGGCCGGCCCGGGCCCGAGGCGAGGTTGCCGTCCTCGCCAACGCGTTCGACCGGATGGCCGCGGAGGTCACGGAGCGCACCGACGCGATGCGCAACAACGCCGAGATCTTCGAATCGATCATGAGCCATCTGGGCGACCCGGTGGTCCTGCTCGACAGCGACGGACGCTGGATCTACGCCAACTCCGCCGCGCGCACCCTGTTCGGCGACCGGTTCGGCATCGCCGCCGCCGCGTGGCGCAGCATGATGCGCTCGTTCGCGGCCGACGGCGTGACGCCGGTCTCCGACGAGGCGCGGCCCATCACCCGCGTGCTGCGCGGCGAGGACGTCGACAACGACGATTTGACGCTGGTGCTGCCGGACGGGACCCGCGCCGAGTTCGTCGTCAGCGGCCGGCCGATCCGCGGACCCGAGGGCGAAGTGTCGCGCGCGGTGATGGTCTATCGCGACATCAGCGCCCTGCGCGACACCGAGCGGCAGCTTCGCCAATCGCAGAAGATGGAGGCGGTCGGCCAGCTTACCGGCGGCATCGCGCACGACTTCAACAACATCCTGACGGTGGTCATCGGCGCGGCCGAACTGTTGAGCGACCGGGTGGGGGACCAGCCCGAGCTCCGCGCCTTCGCCGACACGATCGCGAAGGCCGGCCAGCGCGGGGCGGGGCTCACCATGCAGCTTCTCGCCTTCGCCCGGCGCCAGGCGCTCGACCCGCGCCGGACCGACGTGAACGGCCACGTCGCCGACGCCGTGAAGCTCCTGCGCACCACGATCGGCGAGCATATCGAGATCATGCTGGAGCTGAGGGACGTGTGGCCGGTGATGATCGACCCGTCGCAGCTCTCGACGGCGCTGCTCAACCTCGCGGTCAACGCGCGCGACGCCATGGCCGAGGGCGGCAAGCTGACCATCGAGACGCAGAACGCGATCCTCGACGACGCCTATGCGCGCGAGAACGACGAGGTCATACCCGGCCAGTACGTGATGATCGCAGTGAGCGACACGGGCACGGGCATCCCCGCCGCCGTGCTCGAACGGGTGTTCGAGCCGTTCTACACGACGAAGGACGTCGGCAAGGGCACCGGGCTCGGGCTCAGCATGGTGTACGGCTTTGTCAAGCAATCGGGCGGCCACGTGAAGGTCTACAGCGAGGTGGGGCAGGGCACGACGGTGAAGCTCTACCTGCCGCGCGCAACCGACACCGATTTGGCCGAGGCGGCGCCCGCGGCGGTGGAGCCCATGCCGCGCGGGACCGAGACGATCCTGGTCGTCGAGGACGACGCGCATGTCCGCGCCAACGCGGTCGTCCAGCTCGAATCACTCGGCTACACGGTCATCGCGGCGAGCGGCGGGCCCGAGGCGCTGGCGCTGACCGAGTCGGGCGTCGCCTACGACCTGCTGTTCACCGACGTGGTCATGCCGGGCGGCATGAACGGCCGCCAGCTCGCCGACGCGCTGGTGAAGGAGCGGCCGGGCGTCGCCGTTCTCTTCGCCTCGGGCTATACCGAGAACGCCATCCACCATCAGGGCCGGCTCGACCCGGGCGTCGCGCTGCTCAACAAACCCTATCGCCGGACCGAGCTCGCGCAGAAGGTGCGGGCCGTCCTCGACGCGAGCCGCGGATAGGCTTCAGGGCAGGATCGTGAGGCCCGTGCCGGGCTCGGCTTCCCGGGATGCGCGCCCATCGTCGCGAAATCCGGGCCGGACGGAACGGCATCGCGCCGGCATGCGGGCGGTTTGCGCCGGGCGCGGCGCATGCTAGGACATCGCCCACAAACCGATAATCCGCCGGCCAGGAGAGACAGATGATCGTCGATTTCCAGCACCACTACACGCCGCCCGAGATGCTCGGCACGCGCCAGGGCGAGTCCGTCTCGGCCCGGCTCGACGCCAACGGCAACCCGTCCTACCTGGTGAACCCGCTGCTCGCCGACCTCGACGCGCACGTCACGATGATGGACAAGGCCGGCATCGACATCGCCGTGCTGTCGTCGGGCGCCGGGTTCGACAACCAGGATCCCGCCTCCTGCCGCCATCTGAACGACCGGCTGCGGAACGCCGAGGAGGATTTCAAGGGCCGCTTCATCGGGCTCGCCCACGTGCCGGCGCTGAAGGGCAATGACGCCGTCGCCGAGCTCGAGCGCTGCAAGCGCGATCTCGGCTTCCCCGGCGTCACGATCGGCTCGGAGTTGCAGGGGCTGGCGCTCGATTGCGAGGAGCTGGAGCCGTTCTGGGCGGCGTGCGAGCGGCTCGACCTGTACGTGTTCGTCCACCCGCTGCCGGCGGTGATCGCCTGGAACCAGATGTACGCCGACGACCTCGGCCGCGCGCTGGGGTGGGAGTTCTCGCTGATGACCGCGACGGTGCGCATCATCAACGCCGGCGTGCTCGACCGCTATCCTGGCCTCAAGGTGCAGTTCGCCCATTTCTGCGGCGGCGTCTCGCACTATTTGCCGCGCTTCCGCGGCTTCGTGCAGCGCGAGAAGTGGGGCACCAAAGACGTGCCGCACCACAACCGCCGCGCCGTGCGCGACTACGACTATTACCTGCGCGAGCGGCTGTTCTACGACATCGCCGGCTGGGCGGGGCCCGACCATGCCGCCGAATGGGGCATGGAGTGGGTGAAGGACAATCTGCCCTCGGTCGCGCTGTCGCAGACCGTGTTCGCCACCGACTACCCGCAGGCGGTGCGCGAGGACGACGAGGTCGTCGCCTACGTGAAGGCGTACAAGGCGCTCGCCGAATCCGCCACCATCGACGCCAACGCCTCGAAGCTCATCCCAAAGCTGGGCAAGTAGGCGCAAGGCGCAGTGCCGCCATGACGCTCCCTCTCCGCCCCTGGGGGCGGAGAGGGTTGGGGTGAGGTGGGGAATCCCGGCCTGCTGAAAAGCCCACCTCACCCTTCCCGTCGCTCCGCGACGGGCCCCTTCCCTTTCCCCCCGCAAGCGGGCGGAGAGGGACCTTCAGACCGATCCTTCTCGAGCTCCCGTCGGATCACCTCCAGCACGCCCGCCACGTTCTGAATCACCTCGTTGTTCCAGAACCGGATGACCCGATAGCCATGACGTTCGAGAACCGCCGTCCGCGTGGCGTCCACAGCGGCATGTTCCGCATGCTGGCCTCCGTCGATCTCGATCACGAGCCTCCGCGCCGGGCAGGCAAAGTCGGCCACGAAGCCGCCGATCGGGTGCTGGCGCCGGAAGCGGTACGGCAGCGCGCTGTCGCGGAGGAGATACCAGAGTCGCTTCTCTGCCTCGGTGGCCTCCCGGCGCAGCCGGCGCGCTACGCGCGTCGGACGTGGCCGAGCCATCCCTTCTCTCAATTCAGCCGACCGACGCTCCGCGCGAGGAGGAGATAGAGCTTGCCGACGTCGGCGGAGAGGAAGGTCGAGGAGAGGAGGCTCTCCGGGTCGGACTCGTTCGCCTCGGAGAGAAGCCGCTCGAACTGATCGAGATAGCGCGAGACGTATTTCCGGAACGTCTCGTCCTCGTGGTACTTCGAACTGATGGTCGTGCGGGCTCGCTTGTCGTCGTCGGCCAGCATGTTGCGCACGAAGATGCCGCGATCGCCGCGCGAGAATTTCGACCACAGCCGGTCGGCCGACTGGCGGTCGAGGATGCGGTTGAGGTCGATCGCCACCGAGTTCAGGTCCTCGATCACGAATTTCGACGCCTTGAGGAACATGTCGCGCCGCGAGTCGAACGAGTTCTCGCGGATCACCCGCGCCTGGGACTCGGCCGATTCGGACGCGCGGACCAGCGCCAGCGCCTGCTCGCGGAAGTTTTCCGACACGGTTCCGGCGGAGCTCGCCGCCTTGTCGAGCGCGGACGTGAGTTCGCCGGAATAGGTCTTGAGCGTGTCCTGCACGTACTGCACCTGCTCGACCGCCGCCTCCGAGGCGAGCTTCAGGTCGCGCGCCCGGTCGCGGAACTGGCGCCCGACGCCCTGCATCCGCTCCTCGGCGACCTTGGTCGAGGTGCCGAGCTCGTTCGCCTCGGCCTTGAGCCCCGCGGTCACCTCGCCGATCTCGGAGGTCAGCCGGGCGGTGAGCTCGCCCACCTGCTTGGCGCTCGCCGCCAGATGCTCGCCGACGAGCTTCAGATGCTCCGACGCGCCGCGCGACGCGGCATCGACGCTCGCCGCCTCGCCGGCCAGGGCCTGGCCGACCCGTTCGGCCTCGTCGACGGCACGCCCCACCGCATCCTCGATGCGCGCGAGCTGGGCCTTCGCCGCGCTCTCGAACGCCGTGAGTTGCGAAGCGATGCGGGAGGTAATACGCTCGAACGACTCGCCCTGGGTTTCGAGCAGGGCGCGCACACGGTCGGCCTGCTGCGCGGCGCTCTCCGACGCACCGGTCAGGTCGCGAGTTCTGGCGCTCGAACGTCCGCCCCACCACCTCGGCCTGCTCGCCGGCATGGTCGGACGCTTCGCGCACGTGCGCGGTCCACTTGAGCAGATGCTCGCCCATCGTCTGGCCGCGCTCGGCGGCCTCGCGGGACGCCTCGGAGAGGTCATCGGCCTGCTTGCGGAGCGCCGCGCCGACCACGCGCATCCGCGTGGTCGCCTGGGCGGAGACGCGTTCGGCCTCGTTCGCGAGCTCCTCGTTCTGGCGGCGCAGCGCGGCGCCTACGTTCTCCGCCTGCTGGGCGACATGGGCGGCGGCGCGTTCGGAGATCGACGTCGTGTCGTCCGACTGGCGGCGCAGCGCGGCACCCACGTCCTCGAGCCGCGAGGCGACCTGCTGGGCGGCGCGCGCGGTGGCGGCGCCCATCTCGTCGGACTGGCGGCGGATGGAGAGGATCATCTCCTCGGCCTTTTTCAGCGTCTCGCGCGCCGCCTCGCCGGCTCCGTCCGAGACCTCGGCCGTGCGCTTGGCAAGGAAGTCGCCGACCTCGTCGATCCGCTCGCGGGCATTGCTGGCGGCCTGCTCGGTCGCGTCGAAGAACGAGGCGAGCTCGCGCCGCAGCAGCGCCGTGATCTCGTCGGCGCGGGCGCGCACGGTGGCGCCCGTGCGGTCGGCCTCGGCGGTGACGTCGGCGGTGTGCTGGCGCATCACCGCGCCCAGCTCCTCGATCTGGGCCGCCGCCTTGGCGATCGCGTTGTCGGCGGTCTGGCCGGTGTCGGCCGCCTGGCGGCGCAGCCCGGCCGCCACGTCCTCGATGCGGGCGATGACACGGGCGGCGGTCTTGTCCGCCTCGGTCCGCATGTCCTCAGACTGGCGGCGGAGAAGCGCGCCGGTCGCGTCGGATTCCGCGGCGATTCGGGCGGCGATGCGCTCCACCTCGCCGTTCAGCTCGTCGCCGTGCCGCTTCAGCGTCGCCTGCAGCTCGTCCACGCGGGCCGCCGCATGCTCGGAGGCGCGGTCGCTTTCGGAGATGATGGCGTCCGACTGGCGCTTGAACGCGGCCTGGGCCTCGCCCGATTTCTGGATGGCGTGGGCGACCGCCCGGTCGGTCTCGACCTTCGCGACTTCTGTCGAGCCACGGAGGGCGGCCCCCATCGAATCGAGCCGGGCGGCGGCGGTTTCGGCCGCGCGCTCGGTGGCGGCGGTCAGGTCGTTCGCGCGGTTCTGGATGTGCGCGCCGACCTGGGCGAGCCGGTCGACGGCGTGGTCGGTGCCGCGGCCGAGCTCGGCCGTCTCGTCGCGGAACGCCTCGCCCGCCGCGCGGATCGAGGCGACGGCGGCCTGGGCGGCCTCGCCGAGGCTCGCCGCGCGCGCGCCGAGCGCGTTCGTCACCTGCGTCACCTGGTTCTCGGTGTTCGAGGCGACGCCGGTCAGCCGCTCGCTCTGGGCGTCGTAGGCGGCGCCGACCTCGTGCGACCGCATCAGCGCGGCCTCGGCGGCGCGGTCGAGCCCCTGGGCGCCCTCCTGCAGCGCCTCGCCGGCGGTGCGGATATGGGCGGCGGCGTTATCGGAGACCTCGGCCAGCTCGCCCGCGCGGCGGTTATAGGCGTCGGACGCGTCGTTGATCCCGGACGCGATCTCGCCGAGCCGGGCCAGCACCCCATCGGTCTGGGTGCGCATCACGACGTTGAGCCCCTCGGTGCGCTGGGTCGCGCGCTCGGCCGCACCCGACAGCGCCTCGAGCTGGGCGCGGAACGTGTCGGCCGCCGTGTCCATCCGGTTGAGCGCCCGCTCCGAGGCCGAGTCGATCTCGCGCGTCTGGCGGGCGATGCCCTCCTCCACCGCGGCGGCGCGAAGCGCCACCTGGTCGGAGGTCCGGTCGAGCGACTCGGCTTCGCGGCCGAGCGTCTCGCGCAGCCTTTCGGCCTGAGCGCCGGCACGGTCGCTGGCGTCGGTGAGCTCGCGCGCCTGCTCGCGCAGCGACTGCACGATGGCGCGGACGCGGCCTTCGGCGTCCTCGGACGGGTAGACGAGCTGGTCGAGCTGGGAGGAGAGCCCGGCGCCGATCGTGCGCAGCTCCTGCCCGCCGCTCCGCAACGCAAGGGCGAGCCACAGCACCGCCAGCGGCACGAACACGCCCAGCACCACCAGCGCCTGCTCGTGCGGCAACAGGAAGCCGAGCGTCGACCATCCGGTGTCGACGGTGATGTAGATCGCGCACACGACCAGCCACACGACCGACAGCGCGGCCCCCACGCGATACGCGGAGCGCCTGTCCGGTGGCATGCCGAGACCCATGTCGAGCCTCCCGCCTCTGTTTTATGGCGCCGCGCGTCCCCCGCCGCGGCCGAGTCATCATAACGCGCGCGCCGCGCCGCGTCATGCGCGAATGGTCGCCCCGCGATCAGTGGCCGTGGGACGAGGCGGTGGTGCCGCGCGGCACCGCGTGGCCGATACCCAGCGGCTCGGCGTCGCACAGCACGAAAGCGACGCGCGCAGGGACCGTGCCGCGGTTCACCCAGCTATGGTTGGTGCCGCGCTGGATCAGCACGTCGCCCGTCTTCAAGTGCACGGTCGAATCGTCCATGTCCATGTCGATCTCGCCCGACATGACGATTACGTAGTCAATCGTCTCGGTCCGGTGCATGGTGCCCGGGCCGCCCGGCGGGAAGTCGATGATGGCGAAGCGCGTACCGTTGGGCGGCGGCGGCGAGCCCAGCACGCGGGCGCCCATGTCCTCGATGCCCTCGCCGATCGCGATGTCGGCAGGCGTCTTGTCGGTGCACCAGACCAGCGTCGAGACTGAGCCGGAGCCGGGATACTTGGCGTTGGTCGCCGGCGAATCCATCAGCACCTTGGCGACGTTTTTCGCATCGTGGCCGGTGACCACGCGGCGGATCGGCGGGTAGTTCGTGTTGTCGGCCATTGGTTCCTCCCGTGTTGGGGAGGTTCGTAGCACCCGCCTATCGGGTTGTCATCCGGGCGGACAGGGGCGCACTACCAGGTGAGGTGCGCGAGGGCGGCCGTGGGGAAGTGGCCGGCGCGCGCGCAGGCAGCGGCGATGGCGGCCTCGGACGGGCGCACCCCCGCCGCCTGGCCCAGCTCGTTCGCATGCAGCCCGCCCGTCACCAGGATCGAATCGATGCCGACCGCCTCGGCGCCGGCGATGTCGGTGCGGAGCGAATCGCCGATCGCGAGCACGCGCCTCCGGTCGGCAACGCCCAGCATGTCGAAGCACAGCCGGTAGATCGGCGGGTGCGGCTTGCCGATCCAGCGCACCGTCCCGCCGAGCGCCTCGTAGCGGAGCGCGAGCGCGCCGGCGCAGATGATGCGCACCCCGCCGCGGATCACCTCGAGGTCAGGGTTGACGCAGATCATCGGGAGGCCGCGCCGGGCGCCTTCCGCCAGCGTCGCCTCGTAGTCCGACACCTTCTCCTCGTCGCGCCAGGGGCCGGTGTTCATGATCAGCTCGGCCGCCTCGATGTCCGGCACCCGCTCGAGGTCGAGCCCGTCGAACAGGTTCTCGTCGCGCTGGGGACCGATATGCAGGCATTTGCGCCCCATCGCCCGGTAGAACGGGTCGGCGCGGTCCTTGAGCTCGATCCAGGTTGCCTCGCCCGACGACAATATGTGGCGGCAATGCGCCTCGGGGATGCCCATCGCGACCATCAATTCGGCGATGGCGGCGGCGCGGCGCGGCGCGTTCGACAGCATGACGAACGACTTGCCGGCGGCCACGATGCGGTCGAGCGCGTCGACGACGCCCGGGAAAGGCGTCACCCCGTCGTGGATCACGCCCCACAGGTCGAGGACGAACCCGTCATAGCGGTCGGCGACGGGCGCGAGCCCTTCGAGCAGGGGAATCTCGGTCGGTTGGTCCATGCCGGCCTTGTGCCATATCGGCGGCCCGAATTGAAGCCGGACGCCGAGGCGTCGGCACGCCTCTAATCCCGCACCGCGAAAGCGAGGTAGTTGACCGAAACGTCGCGGGCGAGGCGCCAGTCGTCGGCGGCGGGGTCGTAGCCGAGGCCGGCGAGGTCGGCGAGGCGGAAGCCGTTCGCCGCCAGGTCGCGGGCAAGCTCGGACGGGCGGACGAATTTGCGCCATTGGTGGGTGCCGACCGGAAGCCAGCGCAGCACGTACTCGGCCCCCAGCACCGCCATGACGAAGGCGCGCGGCGTGCGGTTGAGGGTCGAGAGGGCGAGCCCGCCACCCGGCGCCACCAGCGCGCACAGCGCGGCGACGAAGGCGGCCCGGTCGGCCGTGTGCTCGACCACCTCGAGCGACACGACGACGTCGTACGCCTCACCGGCCTCGGCCAGCGCCTCGGCGCTGGTCACCCGGTAATCGATGGCAAGCTCCTCGCCCGCCGCATGGGCCCGCGCCGCCTCGACCCCCGCCTCGACCGCGTCGATGCCGGTGACCGCCGCGCCGAGCCGGGCCAGCGGCTCGCAGAGCAGCCCGCCGCCGCAGCCCACGTCGAGGATCCGGAGGCCGGAGAGCGGGCGCGGCCTTCGCGCATCGCGGCTGAACCGGGCGCACAGCGCGTCGCGCAGCCATTGCAGCCGGGCGGGGTTGATGCGGTGAAGGGGGCGGAACGGCCCCTCCGGGTCCCACCACTCGTCGGCAAGCGCGGCGAAGCGCGCCGCCTCGTCGCGGTCGAGGGACGGGTCGGGCGCGCGCCGGGCTGGCGGGGTTGCCTCTGCCATCGGGGCCGGAGTATGTATGCGCCCGCCCCGCGCGGCAACCGGCCCCGCCCCGGCTTGACGCCGAACCCGGGCTTCGGCCCGGACCGGCCGGCGCCGGGCACGGGGAGCAGAATGGCGCGTCTCGTCCATAAGTTCGGCGGCACTTCGGTCGCCAATCTTGAGCGCATCCGCGAATCGGCGAAGCGGGTGAAGGCCGCCGTGGACGCGGGCGACGAGGTGACGGTCGTGGTCTCGGCGATGGCGGGCGCCACCAACCAGCTCGTCAAATGGACTTTGGAGGCCGCCCGGCTGCACGACGCGCGCGAGTACGACGCCGTCGTCGCCTCGGGCGAGCAGGTGACCAGCGGGCTGATGGCGATCGTGCTGCAGACGATGGGGGTGGACGCGCGCTCATGGCAGGGCTGGCAGATCCCGATCCGCACCGACGGCGCCCACGGCCGCGCCCGCATCGAGGCGATCGAGACCGAGGAGCTGGAGCGGCGCCTCGCGATCGGCCAGGTGCCGGTGGTCGCCGGCTTCCAGGGGCTGGGGCCGGACAACCGCATCACCACGCTCGGTCGCGGCGGCTCGGACACCTCCGCCGTTGCGCTCGCCGCCGCGCTCAAGGCCGACCGCTGCGACATCTACACTGACGTGGACGGGGTCTATACATGCGATCCGGGCATCGTTGCCAAGGCGCGCAAGCTCGATAAAATCACTTACGAGGAAATGCTGGAGCTCGCCTCGCAGGGCGCGAAGGTGCTGCAGACCCGCTCGGTCGAGCTGGCGATGAACTACGGGGTGCGGGTACAGGTACTGTCCTCGTTCACCGACAAGCCGGGCACGCTGGTCGTCGACGAGGAGGAGATCGTGGAGAAGGAAGTCCTGTCCGGCATCGCCTACAGCCGGGACGAGGCCAAGATCACGCTGGTCGGCGTCGCCGACCGGCCGGGCGTCGCCGCGACGATCTTCGGATCGCTGGCCGATAGCTCGATCAACGTCGACATGATCGTCCAGAACGTGTCGGAGGACGGCAAGACCACGGGCATGACCTTTACCGTGGGCAAGGCCGACCTCGACCGCGCCGTCGCCACGCTGGAGGCGAAGCGCGCCGAGATCGGCTACGGGCGCATCGTCCACGACCCCAACGTGGTCAAGATCTCGGTGATCGGCGTCGGCATGCGGAGCCACGCCGGCGTCGCCCAGCGCATGTTCCGCGCCCTGGCCGAAAAGGGCATCAACATCCAGGTCATCTCGACCTCCGAGATCAAGGTGAGCGTCCTGGTCGCCGAGGAATACACCGAGCTGGCGCTGCGCTCGCTGCACACCGCGTACGGGCTCGACGCCACCTAGGCGCGAGCGGGAGAGACCGCCCCGATGGACCGAAGAGAGGCCGAAGCGCGCCTCGATGCGCTGTGGCGGCGCGGCCGGGAGTTCCTGGGCGTGCGCTACGCCATCATGGGCGGCGCCATGACCTGGGTGTCGGAGCGCCACCTGGTGGCCGCGCTGTCGAACGGCGGCGGGTTCGGGGTGATCGCCTGCGGCTCGATGGAGCCCGACCAGCTCGCCGCCGAGATAGACGGGACGTTCGCGCTGACCGACAAGCCATTCGGCGTCAACCTCATCATCATGCACCCGGCGCTGGACGCGCTGATCGACGTCTGCCTCGCACGCAAGGTGAGCCACGTGGTGCTGGCGGGCGGCATGCCGTCGTCGAAATCCATCGCCCGGGTGAAGGGGGGCGGCGCCAAGTGCATCTGCTTCGCGCCAGCGCTCGCCATCGCGCGCCGGCTGGTGAAGTCGGGCGCCGACGCCATCGTCATCGAGGGCGCCGAGGCGGGCGGCCATATCGGCCCGGTCTCGACCAGCGTGCTGGCGCAGGAGATCCTTCCCAACCTGCGCGAGGTGCCGGTCTTCGTCGCCGGCGGGATCGGGCGCGGCGAGGCGATCGTCGCCTATCTGGAAATGGGCGCTGCCGGTTGCCAGCTTGGCACGCGCTTCGCCTGCGTTTCCGAGTCCATTGCCCATCCGAAGTTCAAGGAGGCGTTCTTCCGCGCCGCCGCGCGCGACGCGGTGCCGTCGGTGCAGCTCGACCCCCAATTCCCGGTGATCCCGGTGCGCGCGCTGCAGAATAAGGCGACCCGGCTTTTCGCCGACACCCAGCGCGACGTGATCGAGTGCTACCGCAAGGGCGAGCTGAAGCTGGAGGACGCCCAGCTCCTGATCGAGCGGTTCTGGGCCGGCGCGCTGCGCCGCGCGGTGATCGAGGGCGACGTCGAGAACGGCTCGCTGATGGCGGGCCAGTCGGTCGGCATGGTGTCCGGCGAGCGCCCGGCCGCCGAGGTGATCGACGAGCTGGTGGAACAGGCGATCTCCGCGCTCGCGGCGCGCGAAGCCGCCGAGGTTTAGACATGGCGCTCCGGGCCGCCTCAAGTCCCCGGCGTACCCTCCGGCGGATACGCGAGGTCATGGCGGGACAGGGCACCGCCCAGTCCCGCCTCGACCGGCTGGTGCAGATCATCGCGGTCGAGATGGTGGCCGAAGTGTGCTCGGCCTACGTCATGCGCGCGGGTCAGGTGCTGGAGCTGTTCGCGACCGAGGGCCTCAACCCGTCCGCGGTGCACCAGACCCGCCTTCGGGTCGGCGAAGGCCTGGTGGGCGACATCGCCGCCCGCGCCCGGCCGCTCAACCTGCCCGAGGCGCAGTCGCACCCGCTGTTCGCCTACCGGCCAGAAACGGGCGAGGAGATCTACCACTCGTTCCTCGGCGTGCCGATCGTGCGCGGCGGCCGGGTCCGCGGCGTGCTGGTGGTACAGAATCGCACCCAGCGCCACTACTCCGACGAGGAGGTGGAGGCGCTGGAGATCATCTCGATGGTGCTGGCCGAGTTGATCGCCGGCGGCGAGCTGATTGCGCGCGAGGAGCACGCGCCGTCGCAGGGCAACGCCGTGCTGCCGGTCAGGCTCGAAGGGCTCTCGATCAACGGCGGGGTGGCGATGGGCGAGGCGGTGCTGCACACGCCGCGCGTCTCGATCACGCAGCTTCTCGCCGACGACCCGGAGGCCGAGCTCGCCAAGCTGTCCGAGGCGGTGGCGGCGATGCATTCGGCGCTCGACGCCATGATCGAGCGCTCCAACCTCGCCCAGCGCGGCGAGCACCGCGAGGTGCTGGAGGCCTACCGCATGTTCGCCGAAGATCGCGGCTGGCTGCGCCGGATCCGCGAGGCGATCAACGGCGGCCTTACCGTCGAGGCGGCCGTGCAGAAGGTCGAGGAGGACACGCGCGCCCGCATGGCCGAAGTGACCGACCCGGTCCTGAGAGAGCGGCTGGCCGACCTGGAGGACCTGTCGCGCCGGCTGATGGGCCACCTGATGGGCGCCGCGCACACGGTGGACCGGCACGACATGCCGGCCGACGTGATCCTGCTCGCCCGCACGATGGGGCCGGCCGAGCTGCTGGACTACCAGCGGTTCGGGCTGCGCGCCGTCGTGCTGGAGGAGGGCTCGGCCGAGTCGCACGTCGCCATCATCGCGCGCGCGCTCGACATCCCGATGGTGGGCCAGGTCAAGGGGCTGCTCTCCTCGATCGACCCGCACGACCCGATCATCGTCGACGCCGACAACGGCGCCGTGTTCGTCCGTCCCGGAGAGGACATCCGCGAGACGGTGGCGGAAAGCATGCGGAACCGCGCGGCGCGGCGCGCCCGCTATGCCGCGATGCGCGACGTGCCGGCGGTGACGCGCGACGGCGAGCGCATCCGGCTCTGCATCAACGCGGGGCTCCTGATCGATCTGCGCACGCTGGACGAAAGCGGCGCCGACGGGATCGGGCTGTTCCGCACCGAGATCCCCTTCATGGTGCAGTCGGAGTTTCCCGACGTCGCCGCCCAGACCCGCATCTATGGCGAGGTGCTGGAGCTCGCCGGCGCGAAGCCGGTCCTGTTCCGCACGCTCGACATCGGCGCCGACAAGCGCCTGCCCTATGTCGACGGCACCGTCGACGAGACCAACCCCGCCCTCGGCTGGCGCGCCATCCGCATCGCGCTCGACCGGCCGATGATGCTGCGCCACCAGCTTCGTGCGCTGATCCGCGCCGCCGCCGGGATCGAGCTGCACGTCATGTTCCCGATGGTGACCGAGGTCGCCGAGTTCGACATGGCGCGCGAGATCTTCGATCTGGAGCTCGCCCGCGCCCGGCGCGACGGAAGCGCCGGGCCGAGCGCGGTCCAAATCGGCTCGATGCTCGAGGTGCCCTCGCTGATCTGGCAGCTTCCGGCGCTGCTCGACCGGATCGACTTCCTGTCCGTCGGCTCGAACGACCTGTTCCAGTACGCCTTCGCCATCGACCGGGGCGATCCGCGCCTCGCCCAGCGCTACGACGCGCTCGCACCGGCGTCGCTCACCATGCTGCGCGAGGTGGTGGCGCGCTGCGCCGAGACCGGCGTCGCGCTCTCGATCTGCGGCGAGATGGCCTCGCGCCCGCTCGACGCCATGGCGCTGGTCGGCATCGGCTTCCGCACGCTTTCGGTCAACCCGACGGCCGTGGGGCGGGTCAAGACCATGATCCGGAGCGTCTCGGCCGGCCCCCTCGGCGCCTACCTGGCGACACAGATCCACGGCCCCGACCGGAGCCTGCGCCAGAAACTGCGCGCCTTCGCCGGCGACCATGGCGTGGTGCTGGAAGACGGGTGATTCCCTCGTCTTCGTTGATTTGCACGGCAAAACGCTGATACTACTTGATCCGAGGGGAGCGGCGCGTGGCGCCGCCGGGGCCGGCGACGCCGGTGACCGGTCCGAGCGGCCATAGCGCCGGGACGGGCGAGAGCAGTGGGTGCAAGGACGAAAGACTTGGAACGGCCCGGCCAGCAGGGTCCGTTGACCGCGCACACGGACGCCGCCGAGGCGCTCGAGCTGGGCGCGACCCTGCGCGACGCCCGCCTCTCCCACCGGCGCGAGCTGGCCGATGTCGCCGCCGAGCTTCGCATCCGCGAGCAGTATCTCAAAGCGATCGAGGAAGGGCGCCTCGCCGACCTGCCGGGCACCACCTACGCCTTCGGGTTCGTCCGAGCCTATGCCGAATATCTGGGGCTGAACGCGGGGGACATCGCCCGCCGCTTCCGCGAGGCGGCCGGCGGCGGGGCGGGGCAGCTCAACCTCGTGCTGCCCTCGCCGGTGGCCGAAGGCCGCATGCCGACCGGCGCGATCCTGCTGGTCGCCGCCATCATCGCGCTCGGCGCCTATGGCGGCTGGTACTACCTTTCCACCCAGGGCCGCGACGCCGGACAGATGATCGCCGCCCTGCCCGACCGGATCGAGGCGCTGATCCATCGCGAAAGCGCCCCCGACACCGCGCCTCCTTCCATGCCGCCGCCTCTGGCGGCGCCCCCCGCTTCTGTTCCCGCCCCGGCCGCCGCGTCCGTCCCGCCGGCAGCGGGAGGGGACGTGCCTTCTGCTGCCCCCGCGCCGGCCGCCGCCCCGGCCTCGGCCGACAGCACGGCCGCCGCGCCCCCCGCCTTGCCGGCCGTCTCCGTGCCTTTGACTCCCGAAACGACCCAGGCGCCCACGGCGCCGACGGAACCCCCTGCCGCGGCCGCCCCGGCCGAGCCGGACGAGGATTCGGCCCCGCAGCCGCCCGAGCGCATCGATGCGGCGGTCCCGCCCGCCACGGCAACGCCGATGCCGGCCGAAGCCCCCGTCGCCACGGCCCCGGTGGCGGCACCGATCGTCGCGCGGCCGGCCGCCACGCCCGAGCGCAGCGTAACGGTCGAGCGCTTGCCGCCGCGTCCGCCGGCCAAACCGGACGTCGGCGCGGCAGCGTCTTCCGCCCCGCCCCCGCCGCCTGCGCCACCGATCGCGACCGCCGAGGCCGTGCCGCCGCCGCCCGCCCCGCCCGCCACCTCGCCGCACGACATCGTGCTGGTCGCCAATTCCGACAGCTGGGTCGAATTGCAGGGCCCGACCGGCGACCGCATCTATTCCCGCGTGCTGCGCGCGGGCGAGCGCTACGAGGTGCCGAACGAGACCGGGCTTACCATGATGACCGGCAATGCCGGCGGCCTGCAGGTGATCGTCGACGGCAAGACGGCGCCGTCGCTGGGCGCCATCGGCGCGGTGCGCCGCGACATTCCGCTCGACCCCGTGCGGCTTCTGGCCGGCACCGCCGTTCCACCTCAGCCTTAGCGGCCGCTGGCCCGAAGAGGAGTTTCCGTGGCCGCACTGAAGCCGGTCCGTGGCACCCATGACATTCTGGCCGAGGATGCGCGCCGCTTCCGCCGCATCGTCGACGCGGCGCGCGCGATCGCCGCGCGGTACGGCTATGACGAGGTGGCGACCCCCATTTTCGAGCTGACCGAGGTGTTCCAGCGCACGCTGGGCGACACGTCGGACATCGTCACCAAGGAAATGTACTCCTTCACCGACAAGGGCGGCGACGCGATCACCCTGCGGCCGGAGGGCACGGCCGGCATCGCCCGCGCGGTGATCTCCGGCGGGCTCGCCCAGGAGGCGCCGCTCAAGTTCTTCTATTCCGGCCCGATGTTCCGCTACGAGCGGCCACAGAAGGGGCGGCTCCGCCAGTTCCACCAGATCGGGGTCGAGTTGATCGGCGTGGCCGAGCCCGCGGGCGACGTCGAGGTGATCGCGCTTGGCGCCGCCATCCTCGCCGCGTTCGGGCTGAAGGACCAGGTGACGCTGGAGCTCAACACGCTCGGCAACGCGCCGAGCCGCGCCGCCTACCGCTCGCGGCTGGTCGAGTATCTCGACGCGCGGCGCGACCGCCTGTCGGACGACAGCCTGCGCCGGCTGGACCACAACCCGCTGCGCATCCTCGATTCCAAGGATCCAGGCGACCGCGAGGTGATCGCCGACGCTCCGCTCCTGGAAAACAGCCTGGACGCCGATTCCGCGGCTTTTTTCGCCGCCGTGCGGTCGGGACTCGACGCGTTGGGCATCGCCTACACCGTGTCGCCCCGGCTCGTGCGCGGGCTCGACTACTACTGCCACACCGCCTTCGAGTTCACGACCCAGGCGCTGGGCGCGCAGGGCACGGTGCTGGCCGGCGGGCGCTATGACGGGCTGATCTCGACCATGGGCGGGCCGGAGCTTCCCGGCGTCGGCTGGGCCGCCGGCATCGAGCGGCTGTCGATGATGATCGAGGCGCCCACGGCGGCGCGCCCGGTCGCCGTCGTCCCGATCGGCGCGGCGGCGGAGACGAAGGCGCTGGTGCTGGCGGAAGGGCTGCGTACTGCCGGGTTCGCGGTCGAGCTCGGCTATCGCGGCAACCTGAAGCGCCGGCTCGCGCGCGCCAACAAGCTGAACGCGCGGGCGGCGGTGATTCTGGGCGAGGACGAACTGGCGAAGGGCGCTGCCACGGTGCGCGACCTCGACAGCGGAACGCAGGACGAGGTGCCGCTCGACCGGCTGGCGGACCGCCTCGCCCCGTACCGCTAGCGGCGCCGTGCCCGCCGGGCCGAGCTTGCGGCCCCTGGTGGTCGGGGCCAACCACAGATCGTCCAGCGCGGCGACGCGCGAGGCCTTGTTCCTGGCCGAGAGCGCGGTGCCGGGTTTCCTCGACCGGCTGCGCGGCGCCGGGCTCGACCAGGCTGTGGTGATGTCGACCTGCGACCGGGTGGAGGTCCAGGCCGCCCACGCCGATCCCGACGCGGCCGCGCGCGTCGTGACCGCCCTGCTCGCCGAGAAGGGCGGGATGGACCCGGCGGCGCTCGCGCCCGAGCTCTACGTCCTCGCCGACGCCGAGGCCGTGCGGCACCTGTTCCGCGTGGCGGCGGCGCTCGACAGCCAGGTGGTAGGCGAAACCAACGTCGCCGGCCAGATGAAGGACGCGCACCGCATGGCGGCCGAGCGCGGCATGACCGGCTCGGAGCTCGAATCCGTGCTGCAGGCCGCCTACGCGGCCTCGAAGCGGGTGCGGAGCGAGACCGCCATCGGCGAGGGCGCGGTGTCGACCGCCGCCGCCGCCGTCGAAATCGCCCGCGAGGTGCATGGCGACCTGGCGCGCTGCGCCGCCCTCCTGATCGGCGGCGGCGAGATGGGCGCGCTGATCGCCGACCGGCTGCGCGCCTCCGGGCTCGGCCGGCTCACCGTCACCGCGCGCTCGGCGGCGCGGGCCGAGATGCTGGCGCGCCAGTGGTCCTGCCACCACGCGCCCTTTGCCGGGCTTGACGCCGCGCTGGCCGAGGCCGATATCGTCGTCGCGGCCCAGGCCGCCGGCGGCACGGTAGTGCGGGCCGACGCGATACGTGCCGCGCTGGCCCGCCGGCGCCAGCGGCCGGTCTACCTGATCGACGCCGCAGTGCCGGCCGACATCGACCCCGCCGCCGGCCGGCTCGACGGCGCGTTCCTCTACCATGTCGACGACTTGGAGGATTTGGCGCTGCGCGGCCTCGCGGGTCGCGACCGGGCGGCCGAGGAGGCGCGCGAGATCGTCGAGCGGGAGGTCGAGGCGTTCCTCGGCGACCGGGCCGGGCGGGCGGCGGCGCCGCTGGTCGCCGCGCTCCGCGCGCACTTCGCCGCCGCGCGCGACGCGGCGCTGGCCGAGGCGCGCGGCGACGCGGAACGGGCGACGCGGCTGATGATGAACCGGCTGCTGCACGAGCCGTCCTCCGCGCTGCGGCGAATTGCCGGGGCGGGAGCCGGTCCGGAGGCGGAGGCGCTGGTCCGGGCCCTGTTCGGGCTCGGCGAGACGTCGGACGAAGGAGAGAAAGAGTGAGCCTCGACGAGAAGCTGGACCGGCTGGTCACGCGCCATGCGGAGCTTGCCCGCGCGTTGGAGGCGGGCGGCGGTGCGAACCCGCAGGCCTTCGTCAAGCTGTCCAAGGAATATGCCGAGCTCAACCCGGTGGTCGAATCGATCAGCGCGCTGCGCAAGGCCGAGGCCGAGGTGGCGGAGCTTCAGGAGGTGATGAACGACACCGCGTCGGACGCCGAAATGCGCGCGCTGGCGCGCGAGGAGTACGACGCGCTGCGCGCCCGCCTGCCGGAAATGGAGCATCGCCTGAAAGTGCTGCTGCTGCCGAAGGACGAAGCCGACGAGCGCAACGCGATCCTCGAGGTGCGCGCCGGCACCGGCGGCGAGGAGGCTGCCCTGTTCGCCGCCGAGCTGTTCCGCATGTACCAGCGCTACGCCGAGGGTCACGGGTGGCGCTTCGAGGTGATCTCGATCTCGGACACCGGCCTCGGCGGATTCAAGGAGGCTCAGGCGCTGATCTCGGGGCGCGGCGTGTTCGCCCGGATGAAGTTCGAATCGGGCGTCCACCGTGTGCAGCGCGTGCCGGAGACCGAGGGGTCGGGCCGCATCCACACCTCGGCCGCCACCGTCGCGGTGCTGCCCGAGGCCGAGGAGGTCGACGTCAAGATCGAGGACAAGGACCTTCGCATCGACGTCTACCGCTCGTCCGGCCCGGGCGGGCAGTCGGTCAACACGACCGATTCCGCGGTGCGCATCACCCACATCCCTACCGGAATCGTGGTCATCCAGCAGGACGAGAAGTCGCAGCACAAGAACCGCGCCAAGGCGATGAAGGTGCTGCGCGCCCGGCTGTTCGAGGCGCAGCGCGAGGCGGCGGACCAGGCGCGAGCCGCGACCCGCAAGTCGATGGTCGGCACCGGCGACCGGTCGGAGCGCATCCGCACCTACAACTTCCCGCAGGGCCGCGTCACCGACCACCGCATCAATTTGACCCTCTACAAGATCGACCGCGTGCTGGCGGGCGAGGCTCTGGACGAGCTCATCGACGCGCTGACCGCCGAGGACCAAGCCGCGCGTCTCGCCGAGGTGGAATGATCCGCATCACCCCGACCATCGCCATTGACGAGGCCGAGCTGGCCGAGCAGTTCGTGCGGGCGTCGGGCCCCGGCGGGCAGAACGTCAACAAGGTCGCGACGGCCGTCGAGCTGCGCTTCGACGTGCGCGCGTCGCCTAACCTGCCGGGCCCGGTGCGCGCGCGGCTCGAGCGGCTGGCGGGACAGCGGCTGACCAAGGACGGCGTGCTGGTGATCCGCGCCGACCGGTTCCGTACCCAGGAGCAGAACCGCGCCGACGCCCGCGAGCGGCTGGTGGATCTGGTGCGCCGCGCTGCGGTCGCGCCAAAGCGGCGGGTGGCGACCCGGCCCACCCGCGCCGCCAAGGCCCGTCGCGTCGACACCAAGACCCGCCACGGCCGGCTCAAGCGCACGCGCCAGTCCCGCCCCGAGGCGGAATAGCGGTCTATTCGTACGCGATCCGCACGATCTCGATGGTTTCGGGGCCGGTCGGGGTCTGAAGCTCGACCAAATCGCCCTCCTCCGCCCGCATCAGGGCGCGGGCGATGGGCGAGATCCAGCTCACCTCGCCCACCTCGATGCGCGCCTCGTCGATGCCGACGATCCGGACCGTGCGCTCCGCGTCCTCCGAGTCAGCGTAGGTGACGGTCGCGCCGAAGAACACGCGGTCGCGGTTCTTCTGCGCCGCGGGATCGACGATCTCTGCGATTTCCAGCCGCTTCAGGATATGGCGTATCCGCCGGTCGATCTCGCGCAGCCGGCGCTTGCCATAAATGTAGTCGCCGTTCTCGGACCGGTCGCCGTTGCCCGCGGCCCAGGATACGGTCTCGACAACCTGCGGCCGCTCGACGGTGCGCAGCGCGCGCAGTTCGGCCCGAAGCCGCTCGGCGCCCTCCGGCGTGATGTAGTTCCTGACACCCTTGGGCGCGGCGGGCGCGTCGCCATCATCGTCGTCCGCGTCCTCGCCTTCCTTGACGAACGCCTTGCTCACGCGTCGCCGCGGTCGGGCCAGGGGATGGCGTGGACCTCGATGTCCTCCTCGGCGAGCGCCTTGGCCTCATCCGGCGTCGTCTCGCCATAGATGCCGCGCTTCTCGACCTCGCCGTAATGGATCTTGCGCGCCTCCTCGGCGAACTGGCCCCCGACATAGTCGCAATGGTTCTCGACGAACTGGCGCAGCTCCTGCAGCACCCTGACACGCGGATCGACCATCGCGACCTTCTGCCCACCGGGCGGCGGCGCCTGGGCCTCGATGGCGCTGCCCTTGCCGAGACGCGGCGCCATCGGCGCCTTGACGACGCGCTTGGAGCCGCACACGGGGCAGACGATCTTGTGCGACTTCGCCTGGCCGTCGAACGCCTTCGAATCGCGGAACCATGCCTCGAACATGTGGTTCTTGGCGCATTTCAGGTCATAGAGGATCATGGCGCGAGACTACTCCAGCAAGCGGGAAGGGTCGAGGCGGGATCAGCCGACCGCCTGGCGCGGGGAGGCCGGGACGGGAGGCGCGGCGGGCGCGGCGAACGGCCGGTCATGAGCGAGCGTTGGCAGGGCGGCGCGCGCGGCTGCGACCTTGGCCAGGTCGATCTCGGCGATGACGAAGCCGGGCGCCTCGCCCCCGTCGGCCAGGACCGTGCCCCACGGATCGACGATCAGCGCGTGGCCGAAGGTGAGGCGGCTTCCCGGATGCTCGCCGCACTGGGCAGGGGCGATGACGAAGGCGCCGCATTCGATGGCCCGGGCGCGCAGCAGCACGTGCCAGTGCGCCGTGCCGGTCTGGCGGGTGAAGGCCGAGGGCACCGCGACGAAATCGGCGCCGGCATGCGCCAGCGCCCGGTAGAGCTGGGGGAAGCGGACGTCGTAGCACACGGTCATGCCGAGCCGGCCCCATGGCAAATCGGCGACGACCGCCGCGTCGCCCGGCCGGTAGGTGCGGGATTCCCGGTAGGTTTCGCCGCCCGGCAGGTCGACGTCGAACATGTGGATCTTGTCGTAGCGCGAGGCGATCGTGCCGTCGGGCGCGATCAGGCATGACCGGTTGGCGAGCCGTCCGTCCGCGGCGGGCACCATCACCGTGCCGGCGAGGAGCCAAGCCCCGGTCTCGCGCGCCAGGTCGCGGAAGGCGACGAGCGCCGGGTGCGTCGCCTCGGGCACGGCCGCGGCCAGCACCTTCTTGCGGTCGGGCTCCATCAGCGCGACGCATTCGGGCAGCGCGATCAGCTCGGCCCCCGCCGCGCGCGCCTGGTGCGCGAGGTCGCACGCGGCCGCGACGTTGGCCGCCAGATCGGCGCCCGCGGTCACTTGCACGCAGGCGGCGCGGAACGTGACGCTCACGCGCCGAGCCCGAGCAGCGGGTCGAGCCTGCCGGCGCGATCGAGCGCTGTGAGGTCGTCGGATCCGCCGATATGGGCGCCGTCGATGAAGATCTGCGGCACGGTGGTGCGCCCGCCGGCCCGCTCGGTCATGCGCCGGCGGCCCTCGGCGTCCATGTCCACGCCGATCTCGGTGTACGGGACGCCCTTCGAGTCCAGCAGCCGCTTGGCGCGGGCACAGTAGCCGCAGAACATGGTGGTGTAGATTTCGACCTTTGCCATCATTTCCTCTCCCGCCCCACCCGGGCGGCCGCATTGCTGTAATATAAGCGATTTCGTCCCTACGGCCATAGTCGGCGGGCAGGGCTCAAGCCGCGCGCGGGCGGACCACGCGGGCGAGGGTGAGCACGTCGACCGCGCCGGCCCCGGCCCGCGTCAGGGCGCGGGCGCAGGATTCGGCGGTCGCGCCGGTGGTCAGCACGTCATCGATCAACACGATCCTCCGCCCTTCGACCAGGGCGCGATGGCGCGGGGCCAGGGCGAAGGCGCCGCGCACGTTGCGCACCCGCGCCGATGCGCTGAGCCCGCCTTGCGACGGGGTGCGGCGGGTCCGGAGCAGAAGATCGGGCACGCAGGGCACCGCGGCGCGCCGGGCCACCGCCTGGGCGAGCAGCGCCGACTGGTTGTAGCGCCGCGCGAGCAGCCGAAGCCGGTGCAGCGGCACCGGCGCGACGAGGTCGGCGTCGGCCAGGAGCACGCGTCCCGACGCCGCCATCCAGGCGCCGAGCGCCGGCGCCGCATCCGTGCGGTCGCCGTGCTTGAGGGCGAGGATCAGCCCGCGGCTCGCATCGTCGTAGGCGAGCGCCGCGCGCGCCCGGCCGTAGGCGGGTGGCTGCGCGCTGCAGGCGCCGCAGAGCGCCCCGGCGCCCGGGTCGTATTCGAAAGGATAGCCGCAGGCGGCGCAGCACGGCTCGCCGAGAAAGGCGAGGCCGGACCAGCAGACGGGGCAGAGCGCCCCGGGCGCGGCGACCTGGCCACCGCAGGCGAGGCAACGCGGTGGCAGCACCGCGCCGAGCGCGATCTCGCCCGCGCGGCGAAGCAATGTCGTGCCGTCCTGGACGGCTGAGCGCAGGCTCGCCATGACGCCGGGCAGTGTGACATAACCCGCCCCATGACGGACAGCATGAACGTGTTCGACCGGCGTGCGGTCCGGACGCATCGCGACCGTGCCGCGCCGAACCTCGCCGACCACGACTACCTGTTTGCCGAATTCGCCGACCGGCTGGTCGACCGGCTGGACGACGTGCGCCGGCGCTTTCCGGTAGCTGCGGCGATCGGCGCGCGCGGCGGGCTGGCGGGACGCCTCGCCGGCCGGGCCGGCATCGAGACGGTCGTGGCCGCCGACCTCTCCCGTGCCCTGCTCGCCCGCGACCGGACCGGGCTCAGCGTCGCCTGCGACGAGGAGGCGCTGCCCTTCGCGCCGGCGAGCCTCGACCTGGTGGCGGGATGCCTGACGCTCCACTGGGTGAACGACCTGCCGGGCGCGCTGGTGCAGATCCGCCGCGCACTGAAGCCAGACGGGCTGTTCCTGGCAGCGATGTTCGGCGGCGACACGCTGGTCGAGCTGCGCCGCGCCTTCCTTGAGGCCGAGGCCGCGGAGGAGGGCGGCGCGGGCCCGCGCACCTCGCCCGTCACCGAGCTCGCCGATGCCGCCGGACTGCTGCAGCGCGCGGGATTCGCCCTGCCGGTCGCCGACATAGACACAATCACGGTGACCCAGCCCGACCCGTTCGCCCTGATGCGCGACCTGCGCGGCATGGGCGAGGCGGGCGCGAGCCACGGGCGGCGCAAAAGCTTCTCCCGCCGCGGCACGATGTTTGCCGCCGCCGAACGCTACCGCGCCCTCTACGGCGACGCGGACGGGCGCGTACCCGCCACCTTCCAGGCGATCTTTCTGACCGGCTGGGCGCCGCACGAGGCGCAGCCCCGGCCGCTCCGTCCCGGCGCCGCGCGCGCGCGCCTTGCCGACGCCCTCGGGACCGAGGAGAAGCCGGCGGGCGACCAGGCGGGGCCGCGACGCGACGACGGGTCTCGTTGACGCAGGTCAATGCCGCGGTGCAGCGTAACGCGTCAGATGCCGTGCAGAACGCCAGAAAGGGAACCACCGCGATGAATCGAGTGACGGGCTGGCTGGGCGCTTCCACCCTCGCGCTGGCGCTGGCGGGGACGCTGCCGCTGGCGGCGCGGGCGGCCGACGCCGATCACGGCAAGGAGCTGGCGAACCAGTGGTGCGCCAATTGCCACGCGGTGACGCCCGGCGCGAAGCAGGCCAACGACCAGGTGCCGAGCTTTTCGGCCATCGCCCAGCGCGACGACGTGACGGCGGAGCATCTCCGCGCTTGGCTGCAGACGCCGCACCCGAACATGCCGAGCTTCGACCTAGCCCGGCAGAACATCGAGGATCTGGTCGCCTACCTGCGGAGCCTGACGAAGAAGTAGCCGCCGCGGCATCGCGAGCCTAGCCCAGCAGATCGCGGAGCGGC
The DNA here is from genome assembly GCA_963775315.1 of uncultured Alphaproteobacteria bacterium. GTDB lineage: Bacteria > Pseudomonadota > Alphaproteobacteria > MPNO01 > DASWLB01 > CAWGHZ01. The sequence continues at coordinate 96,791 of CAVZIN010000010.1, forward strand.
TGGATCAGCGGCGCGTCGGCGGGCGGCATGGGGAAGTCCTCGAGCCTCGCCGGCCGCACCCATTTGAGCGTCTGGCCCTCGAGCGGGCGCGCGATCCCCTGCCACTTGCGGCAGACGTAAAGCGGCATCAGCAGGTGGAACGTCTCGTAGCGGTGCGAGGCGAAGGTGAGCGGCGCGAGGCAGGCGGCCGTCACGTCGACCCCAAGCTCCTCGGCGAGCTCGCGGATCAGCGCCGATTCCGGGCTTTCGCCCTCGGCGACCTTGCCGCCCGGAAACTCCCACAGCCCTGCCATCGCCTTGCCCGTCGGGCGCTGGGCGAGCAGCACGCGCCCATCGCGATCGACCATCGCGACCGCCGCCACCAGGACGATCGGGACGGCGGGCGGCGGGGGCGCGTCAGCTCCGGTACGAGCCATTGATGTCGATATAGCCGTGGGTCAGGTCGCAGGTCCACACCGTCGCCTTGCCGCGCCCGACGCCGACGTCGACGGCGATGTCGATCTCGCGCCCCTTCATGTGCGCGACCACCGGCGTCTCGTCGTAGCCCGACGCCACCCCGCCCCGTTCGGTGATGACATGCCCGCCGATGGCGATGCGCAGCCGGTCGCGGTCGGCCTTCTCGCCCGCCTTGCCGACGGCGGCCACGATACGGCCCCAGTTCGCGTCCTCGCCGGCGATCGCGGTCTTGACCAGCGGCGAGTTGGCGATGGAGAAGCCGATGCGCCGGGCCGCGCGCGCCGACGCCGCGCCGGTGACGGCAATGGTGACGAACTTCTCAGCCCCCTCGCCGTCCCGCACCACCTGGTGGGCGAGATCGAGCAGCACCTCGTCGAGTGCGCGACGGAAATCGCGAAGCGCGGGCGCCGTCGGACCGTCGATTCGCGCATGCTTCGCCTGTCCGGTCGCGACCAGCAGCAGCGTGTCCGAGGTCGAGGTGTCGCCGTCCACCGTGATGGCGTTGAACGACCGGTCGGCGCCGCGCGCAAGCAGCGGCTGCAGCACCCCGTGCGGCAGCGTCGCGTCGGTGAACACGAAAGCGAGCATCGTCGCCATGTCCGGCGCGATCATCCCCGATCCCTTGGCGATGCCGTTGATCGTGACCGGCGTGTCGCCGATGTGGCAGGTTCGGCTCGCGCCCTTCGGGAACGTGTCGGTGGTCATGATCGCGGCGGCGGCGGTCGCCCAGGCGGCGGGGTCGAGCTTCGCCCGGAGGCCGGGCAGCGCCGCCGTGATCTTCTCGGTCGCCAGCTTCTCGCCGATCACCCCGGTCGAGGCCACGAACACCTCGTTTTTGCGGCAGCCGATCAGGGCGGCCGCGCCTTCCACCGTGTGCGCCACCCCCTGCTCGCCCGCCTTGCCGGTGAAGGCGTTGGCGTTGCCGGAATTCACCACGATCGCCCGCGCCCGGCCGCGCGCCAGCGCCTTCCGGCACCATTCGACCGGGGCCGAGGCGGTGAGCGAGCGGGTCAGGACGCCCGCGACCGTCGCCCCAGGGTCGAACTCGGCGAGCAGAAGGTCGGTCCGGCCCTTGTATCGCAGCCCACAGGCGCCGGCGGCGAGCCGCACGCCGGCGAGCGGCGGCAGGTCCGGGAAGCTGGCGGGGGCTAGCGGCGAAACCTTGGGCGGCATGGCAGGATCGGCAAAAATTCCGGGGGAACGTCCGGGCAGTCATAGCGGCCGGGGGGCCCAGTGACAAGCCGGCCCCTGGGCGCGCCCCGCCCGGAATGGCCCAATCAGCCCTCCTGCGGGAATTCGTCCCGCCCGGCAGCGTTGACAGCCCGCGGGGGCGGGCCTATCTGTCCCGTATTCACGGATATGGTATGTTCTCCCCTCCGCCAAGCCCCACACCCTAGGGATTCCGGATGATCGGCGCACTTGCCCGGATGTTCGGCAACGCCAACGAGCGTTACCTCAAGCGCCTGCAGAAGACGGTGGCAGCGATCAACGCCCTCGAGCCGGAGCTCGAGAAGCTGGCGGACGAGGAGCTGCGCGCCCGCACCGACTGGCTGAGGAAGCGCCACGCCGAGGGCGAGTCGCTCGACGACCTGCTGGTCGACGCCTTCGCCACGGTGCGCGAGGGCGCGCGGCGGACGCTCGGCCAGCGCCATTTCGACGTGCAGCTCATGGGCGGCATGGTTCTGCACCGCGGCCAGATCGCCGAGATGAAGACCGGCGAAGGCAAGACGCTGGTCGCCACCTTGGCGGTGTATCTCAACGCCATCACCGGCAAGGGCGTCCACGTCGTCACGGTGAACGACTACCTGGCCAGCCGCGATTCGGAATGGATGGGGCAGGTCTACCGCTTCCTCGGTCTTACCGTCGACTGCATCGTGCACGGGCTGGACGACGACCAGCGCCGCGCGGCCTACGCCGCCGACGTCACCTACGGCACCAACAACGAGTTCGGCTTCGACTATCTGCGCGACAACATGAAGTTTCGGCTGGAAGAGATGGTCCAGCGCGACTTCAACTTCGCGATCGTCGACGAGGTGGACTCGATCCTGATCGACGAGGCGCGCACCCCGCTGATCATCTCCGGCCCGGCGGAGGACTCCTCGGAGCTCTATCGCAAGGTCGACGTGCTGATCCCCAAGCTCGTCCCCGAGGATTACGAGAAGGACGAGAAGGCCCGCGCGGTGACACTCACCGAGCAGGGCGCCGAGAGAATTGAGCAGCTCCTCACCGAAGCGGGGCTGCTGACCTCGGGCACGCTCTACGACATCCACAACATCTCGCTGGTCCACCACGCCAACCAGGCGCTGCGCGCCCACAAGCTGTTCGCCCTCGACACCGACTACATCGTCAAGGACGGCAAGATCATCATCATCGACGAATTCACCGGCCGCATGATGGAGGGCCGGCGCTATTCCGAGGGGCTGCACCAGGCGCTGGAGGCCAAGGAGCACGTCGAGGTCCAGACCGAGAACCAGACCCTCGCGTCGATCACCTTCCAGAACTATTTCCGCCTTTATCCCAAGCTCGCCGGCATGACGGGCACGGCGATGACCGAGGCGGCCGAGTTCGATGAGATCTACAAACTGGTCGTGATCGAGATCCCGACCAACCAGCCCTGCATCCGCAAGGACCAGGACGACGAGGTCTACCGAACCGCCGGCGAGAAGAACGAGGCGATCGTCAAGCTGATCGAGGAGCGCCAGAAGGCTGGCCAGCCGGTGCTGGTCGGCACGGTATCCATCGAGAAGTCCGAGGCGCTGTCCGAGCTTCTGAAGAAGGGCAAGGTTCCGCACAGCGTGCTGAACGCGCGCTATCACGAGCAGGAAGCCCACATCATCGCCCAGGCCGGCAAGCCCGGTGCGGTGACCATCGCCACCAACATGGCCGGCCGCGGCACCGACATCCAGCTCGGCGGCAACGTCGAGATGCGGGTCGTCGAAGCGTTGTCCGGCATCGCCGATCCCCTGGAGCGCGAGCGCCGCGAGACCGAGGTGCGCGCCAAGGTGGCCGAGGAAGTGGGGGAGGCGAGGAAAGAGGTCCTCCAGGCCGGCGGTCTGTTCATCGTCGGCACGGAGCGGCACGAGAGCCGGCGCATCGACAACCAGCTCCGCGGCCGGTCGGGCCGCCAGGGCGACCCCGGCGCTTCGAGCTTTTTCCTGTCGCTGGAAGACGATCTGATGCGCATTTTCGGGTCGGAGCGCATCGATTCGATGCTCGGCCGGCTCGGGCTCCAGCAGGGCGAGGCCATCGTCCATCGCTGGATCAACAAGGCGTTGGAGAAGGCGCAGCAGAAGGTCGAGGCGCGCAACTTCGAAATCCGCAAGAACCTGCTGCGCTTCGACGACGTGATGAACGACCAGCGCAAGGTGATTTACGCCCAGCGCAAGGACTTAATGAAGGCCGAGGACGTCTCCCAGATGGTGCGCGACATGCGCCATCAGGTGATCGAGGACCTGGTCACGCGCACCATCCCCGAGAAGGCCTATGCCGAGCAGTGGGATACCGCCGCCCTGCACGAGGAGGCGCTGCGGCTGTTCGCGGTCGACCTGCCGGTCGCCGAATGGGCAAAGGAAGAGGGCATCGCGGACCAGGAGCTTACGGAGCGCATCACCGAGGCGGCCGACCGCAAGATGGCCGAGAAGGCGGCGAACTACGGCCCGGAGCTGATGCGCCTCGCCGAGAAGAGCCTCCTGCTGCAGCTTCTCGACAATGTCTGGAAGGAGCACCTGCTGCAGCTCGACCATCTGCGCCAGGGCATCGGGCTCCGCGCCTATGCGCAGAAAGATCCGCTGAACGAGTACAAGCAGGAAGCCTTCAACCTGTTCGAGGAGATGCTGGCGCACCTGCGCGAAACGGTGACCCAGGTGCTCGCCCATCTCGAGCTCCGCATCGAATCGCCGGACGAGCTGGAAGCGCACCAGGGGCCGCAGGAGATGCACGAGACGCGCGAGGACCCGGCCTTCGCCGACGCGCACGAGCGCGCGGGCGGCGGCAATGGCGCGGCGCCGGCGCGTGCCGCCCAGACCATGCGCATCGCGACCGCGGCGGCCGAGATCGACCCGCTCGATCCCTCGACCTGGGGCAAGGTCGGGCGCAACTCTCCCTGCCCCTGCGGCTCGGGCAAGAAGTACAAGCAGTGCCACGGCCGGCTGTAGCCGGTCCGTCCTCTCCGCACCTGTAGGGGCGGGGCCTCGACCCGCCCCTACAGCGCCCTTTCCGGCCCGCCCTTTCCCCCCTTCGCCACCGCGGATAAGATCGGCCGGGGACCAGTGGGACCGCGGCGATGAAATTCGGCATCTTCGATCACCTCGACCGACGCGACGGCGCGCTCGCCGGGTTCTACGAGGACCGGCTGAAGCTGATCGAGGCGGCCGACCGCGCCGGGATCGCCGGCTACCACCTGGCCGAGCACCATTGGAACCCGGTCGGCATGGCGCCCCTGCCCGGCGTGTTTCTCGGTGCCGCCGCGATGCGCACGCGGAACATCCGGCTCGGCCCGCTCGCCTACGCCCTCGCCTTCCACAACCCGCTGATCCTCGCCGAGGAGGTCGCGATGCTCGACCAGATGTCGGGCGGGCGGTTCGATTTCGGCGTCGGACGGGGCATTTCGCCGTGGGAGCTCGCCATGTTCGGCGTCGCGCTGCCCGAGACGCGCGACATGTTCCGCGAGGCGATGGATTTGATGCTCGCCTACTTCACCTCGGACGTGCTGACCTTCCGGGGCAAGTACTGGAGCTATTACGAGGTGCCGGTCGAGCTGAAGCCGGTGCAGCAGCCATTCCCGCCGATCTGGTACGGCTCGTCCTCGGGCAAGACGCGCGACTACCTGGCGAGCCTGGGCGGGGCGATGGTCGGCGGCTGGGCGCCGAGCGCACGGATCAGGCAGGCGGGCGACGCCTATCGCGAGGCGTGGGACAAGGCGACGGAGTCGCCCTGGCGCGCCGGCCGGCCGGCCGACCCGACCGTCGGCGCGGTCCGGATGACGGTCGTCGCCGAGACCGCGGCCGAGGCCGAGAAGCTGGCCGGCCCCGCCTATGACCGCTGGCACGCGAGCCTGGAGAAGCAGGCGAACGATTTCGGCTTCCGCACGCTGTTCCTGCCGCCCGACGCCGCGGCGGCGCGGAAGCTCGGCGTCCTGATCTGCGGCACGCCTGCGACGGTGAAGGAGGAGATCGCGCGCCACGTCGCCGAGTCGGGCGTCAACTACGTCTGCCTGCAGCTCGCCTTCGGCAACCTTGCCCACGCCGACGAGATGCGCACGCTGGAGCTGTTCGCGGGCGAGGTCCTGCCGGACTACGCAGCGTCGCCGGCGGCGGCGCGCTGAGCCGGGAGGTCCTGTGCCCCGCGATGTCGCCTATTCCGCCTGTCCGCACGACTGCGCCTCGACCTGCGCGCTGGAGATCGAGCGCATCGACGGGGTGCGGATCGGCGCCGTCCGCGGCGCCGAGGCCAACCCCTACACGGCGGGGGTCGTCTGCGCCAAGGTCGCGCGCTATGCCGAGCGGACGCACCATCCCGACCGCCTGACCGTGCCGCTCCGCCGCGTCGGGCCGAAGGGCTCGGGGTCGTTCGAGCCGGTTTCATGGGATGCGGCGCTCGACGCGGTCGCCGGCGCTTTCAAGGCGGCCGCCGGGCGCCACGGCACCGAGGCGATCTGGCCCTACAACTACGCCGGCACGATGGGGCTGGTGCAGCGCGACGGGCTGCAGCGGCTGCGCCACGTGATGCGCACCTCGCGCCAGCACTCGACCATCTGCGCGACCCTGTCGGCGGCCGGCTGGCGCGCCGGCACCGGCATCCAGCGCGGCATCGACCCGCGCGAGGTGCCGGAGTCCGACCTAGTCGTGCTGTGGGGCTGCAACCCGGCGACGACGCAGGTCAATCTGATGCACCACGTCGCCCGCGCCCGGAAGGAGCGCGGCGCCAAGCTCGCGGTCATCGACCCGTACCGCACCCGCACCGCCGCGATCGCCGACATCCATCTCGACCCGCGTCCCGGCACCGACGGCGCGCTCGCCTGCGCCATTATGCATGTGATCCTGCGCGACGGGCTCGCCGACCGCGACTACCTGGCCGCCTACACCGATTTCTCGCCCGAAATGGAGGCGCATTTCGCCACCCGCACGCCGGAATGGGCGGCGGCGATCACCGGGCTCGCGCCGGCGCGCATCGAGGCGTTCGCCGCGCTCTACGGCGCGACCAAGCGGAGCTGGCTCAAGATCGGCTACGGGTTTTCGCGCTCGCGCAACGGCTCGGCCAACGTGCACGCGGCGAGCTGCCTGCCCGCCGTCACCGGGGCATGGCGCCACCGTGGCGGCGGGGCGGCCGCCTCGCTGTCGGCAAGCTTCGTCATCGACACCACGCTGATCGAGGGGCTCGACGCGCTCGACCCGGCGACGCGCCTCCTCGACATGTCGCGCATCGGCGCCATCCTGAACGGCGCGGAGGCCGACCTCGCGGGCGGCCCGCCGGTCACCGCGATGCTGATCCAGAACACCAACCCCTGCGCGGTGGCGCCCGATTCCGGCCTCGTGCGGCGCGGATTCGCCCGCGAAGACCTGTTCGTCTGCGTCCACGAGCAGTTCATGACCGACACGGCGCGGATGGCCGACATCGTCCTGCCGGCGACCACCTTCGTCGAGCATGACGACATCTATACCGCCTACGGCCACACCTTCCTGCAGATGGGCCCGCGCGTCATCCCGCCGGTCGGCGAGGCGCGCCCCAACCACGACGTCATCTCGGCGCTGGCGGCACGGCTCGGCCTCTCGCACGAGGGGTTCCGCCTCTCCGCCTGGGAGGTCATCGACCGCACGCTCCGCGCCTCCAGCCTCGGAACGGCGGACGAGCTTCGCGAGAAGCGCTGGATCGACTGCGCGCCGTCGTTCGAGAGCGCGCACTTTCTGAACGGGTTCGCGACGCCCGACCGGCGCTTCCACTTCGCGCCCGACTGGTCGCGTGTCGGGCGCGACCACGCCGTCATGCCGCGCCTGCCCGACCACATGCCGGCGATCGACGCGGCCTCGGATCGGCACCCCTTCCGCATGGTGACAGGCCCGTCGCGCAGCTTCCTCAACTCCACCTTCACCGAGACGCCAAGCTCACGAAAGCAGGCCGGCCGGCCGGCCGTCCGCATCGCGCGGGCCGATTGCGACCGGCTGGGCGTCGCCGCCGGCGACCGCGTGCGGCTCGGCAACGACCGGGGAAGCCTGGTGATTCACGCCGAGCCGTTCGACGGGCTGCCGCAAGGCGTGATCGTCGTGGAAAGCGTGTGGCCGAACGACGCCTTCGAGGAGGGGATCGGCATCAACCTCTTGACCAGCGCCGACCCGGGCCCGCCGCTGGGCGGGGCGATATTCCACGATACGGCGGTGTGGGTGAGGCCCGAGCCGCCTCATCCTTCGACACGCCCGGGATAAGGTTCCAAACGCAATTCCTCGTGCCGAGCCAGTTGAAGCACGAGCGACGGGAGGACGCCATGAAGCTCTCGACCGACCGGATTCTCACCACCCATGTCGGCTCGCTGCCGCGGCCGGACGATCTGATGGCGCTGCTGAAGGCGCAGGATTTCGGCGAGCCGCTGGACGAGGCGGCGCTGGAGCGGCGAACCGCAGAGGCGGTGCGCGACGTGGTGCGCCGCCAGGTCGAGGCCGGCATCGACGTGGTCAGCGACGGCGAGTTCGGCAAGCACTCCTACACCCACTATGTGAAGCATCGCCTCGCGGGCATCGAGAACGTGGCGCGCGAGAGCCTGGGCGCACCGATGGTCTCGCTGGACGAGCGCGAGTTCCCGGACTGGGGCGAGGAACGGCGCCGGCGCAATTATGGCCCGGCGGTGATGGCGCCCGCCTGCTGCACCGGGGACGTCGCCTATGCGCGCCGCGACCCGGTCGACCGCGACATCGCCCGGTTCAAGGCGGCGGTCGCCGCGGCGAAGCCGGTCGACGCCTTCATGAACGCCGCCTCGCCGGGCGTCCTGATCAACTTCATCCCGGATCGCCACTACAAGCGCGAGGAGGCCTATCTGGCCGCGCTGGCGGACGCCATGGCGCCGGAGTACGAGGCGATCCACAAGGCCGGCTTCGTTCTGCAGATCGACGCGCCGGACTTGGCGATGACACGGAATCTCCTCCATTCCGACAAGACCGAGGGCGAGTTCCTGAAGATCGCCGCACGCAACATGGAGGCGCTGAACCACGCGACGCGCAACATTCCGGGCGAGGCGATGCGGCTGCATCTCTGCTGGGGCAATTATGCGGGGCCGCACAAGAACGACGTCGAGCTCGGCAAGATCCTGCCCATCGTCGCCGCAACCCGCGCCCAGGCGATCTCGTTCGAAGGGGCGAACCCGCGCCACGAGCACGAGTGGGAGGATTGGCGCGCCGCAAATCTGCCATCCGACAAGGTGCTGATCCCCGGCGTGATCGACAGCGCCTGCAACTTCGTGGAACACCCGCGCCTCGTGGCGCAGCGCATCGCCAACTACGCGGGCGTCGTCGGGCGCGAGCGGGTGATCGCCGGGGCCGATTGCGGCTTCGGCACGTTCGGCAAGTCGACCTCTGTCTACGAAACGGTGGTATGGGCGAAGTTCGCCGCCTTGGTCGAGGGGGCGCGCCTCGCCTCATCCGCGCTCTGGAAATAGCGCGCCGCCACACGCGTTTCCCTTGAGCCGCTGCCGGGCTTGTGGGAGCATCGTTGCCGGGCCCGGCCGCGATCCTATCTTTCCTTGGGGAAGGATCGGGGCGGAGAGGCGCAATGACGAGCGATAGCGACAAGCTGCCCGCCAAATCGTCCTCGGCGGAGGTTGCCGATTTCCTCGACCGGTTGTCGCGCCAGCCGACGGTGCGCCCGGCCGGTGGCCGCGGGCGGCTGATCTTCGCCATGGACGCGACCGCCAGCCGCGAACCCACCTGGGACCGCGCCTGCCACATCCAGGGTCAGATGTTCACCGAGACCGAGGCGCTGGGCGGGCTCGAAATCCAGCTTGTGTTCTATCGCGGGTTCGGCCAGTGCCGTGCGAGCCCGTGGCTCGATTCCTCGGCCGAGCTGGTCCGGCGCATGCTGGCCGTCCGCTGCCTCGGCGGCCAGACCCAGATCGCGCGTGTCCTGAAGCACGCGCTGGCCGAAACGCGGCGGCGCAAGGTCAACGCACTGGTGTTCGTCGGCGATTGCATGGAGGAAGGCGTCGACGAGCTTTCCCGCCATGCGGGCGAACTCGGCGTGCTGGGCGTGCCCTGCTTCATGTTCCAGGAAGGCGACGATCCGGTCGCCGCCCGGGCCTTCCGCCAGATCGCCAAGCTGTCGGGCGGCGCCTACTGCCCGTTCGATTCCGCCTCCGCCTCGCACCTCCGCGACCTCCTGAGCGCCGTCGCGGTCTATGCCGCGGGCGGGCGCGCCGCGCTCGCCGATTTCGGCAAGCGGACAGGCGGGCCGGCGGGGCTCTTGACCAGCCAGCTCAAATAGGCGGCGGCCGGACATGCCCTATCTGATCCTCGCCATCGCGGTCCTGGTCGGGCTCGGCCTGGTCGCGCACGGCCTTTCGGGCATCGACCTGCGGGCGCTCGCCCGCACCCTCAAATGGTCGGGGATGGCGATGACCGGCGGTCTCGTCGGGTATCTTCTGGCCACTCGCCAGTTCGAGTGGGCGATCTCGGCCGCCGCGGTCGCGCTGCCACTGATCCTGCGCTGGGGCAAATGGTCGCGGCCGAGCCCCGGCGGTCGAACCCGCACCGCCGGCGGCGGGCGGCGCCGCAGCTCGAACGTCGAGACCGCCTTCCTGCGGATGAGCCTCGACCACGCGAGCGGCACGCTGGATGGGATGGTGATCGCCGGCAGCTTCGCGGGGCGCAAGCTGTCGGAGCTGGACGAGGCCGAACTGATGGCACTGCTCCGCGAGTGCCGCGTCGGCGACGACCAGTCGGCGAGCGTGCTGGAAGCCTATCTCGACCGCACGCGCGGCCCGGATTGGCGCAGCGCCTCGGCCGGCGAGGCGGGCGGCGGGGGCGGAGGCGCGGCGCGCGCCTCCTCCGCCATGAGCCGCGAGGAGGCCTACCAGGTGCTCGGACTCGAGCCCGGCGCGTCGCCCGAGGCGGTGAAGGCGGCGCACCACCGGCTGATGCGCCACTGCCATCCCGACATGGGCGGGTCGGATTATCTCGCGGCACGTCTCAATGAGGCGAAGGACGTTCTGCTCCGCGGCTGACGTGGGGCCCGGCCCGCGTTAACGCGCCCCTAACCAAGACGTGATGCCGCCGTGAGCTTGAATTCCCATCCAGGCTCCCCACCCTCTAGGCACGCCTCTGGAACGCTCCGTTTCCAGCCGGCGTTTCACTTCGACTCACCATTTTCATTGCGGGCCCTCGCCCGCACCGAAACAAGCTTTGAGAGGTGTCGCATCATGATGGGCTTTACCCGACAGACGGGCCGGCTCCTCGGGGCCGCGTTGATCGCGGCCTCGACGCTGACTTTCACACTGCCCGCCGGCGCGGCCGAGGTGCCGCAGGCGCCGGTCGCCAGCGGGCGGATCGGCACGCCGACCCTCGCGCCGCTGATCGAGAAGGTCGCGCCAGCCGTCGTCAACATCGCAGTCGTATCGAAGGTTCCCGCACAGGAGAACCCGCTCTTCCAGGATCCGTTCTTCCGCCACTTCTTCAACGCGCCGGAGCAGATGCCGGAGCGGAAGCAGATGGCGGCCGGCTCGGGCGTGATCGTCAACGCCGAGAAGGGCTACATCATCACCAACAACCACGTGGTGAAGGGCGCGACGGACATCACCGTCACGCTGAAGGACCAGCGCTCGTTCAAGGCGAAGCTGGTGGGGACCGATCCCGGCACCGACGTCGCGCTGCTGCAGATCAAGGCGGACCATCTTTCCCAGCTTCCCATGGGCGATTCCGACAAGCTGAAGGTCGGCGACTACGTCATCGCCATCGGCAACCCGTTCGGGCTCGGCCAGACGGTAACGTCGGGCATCATCTCGGCCCTGGGGCGCACCGGCCTCAATATCGAGGGCTACGAGGACTTCATTCAGACCGACGCCTCGATCAACCCGGGCAATTCGGGCGGCGCGCTGATCACCTATGACGGCAAGCTGGTCGGCATGAACACCGCGATCATCGGCCCGGCCGGCGGCAACGTCGGCATCGGCTTCGCGGTGCCGGTCAACATGGTCAAGGCCGTGATGGACCAGCTCATCAAGTACGGCGCGGTCAAGCGGGGCCGTATCGGCGTCGCCATCCAGGACGTCACGCCTGACGTCGCCAAGGCCATGTCGCTCGATGTGACCCACGGCGCCGTCGTCCAGGCCGTCCAGCCCAGCTCGCCGGCATCGAAGGCGGGACTGAAGCCGGGCGACGTGATCGTCAGCGTCAACGGCACGCCGGTCCAGAGCGCCTCCGACCTGCGTAACCGGGTCGGGCTGATGCGGGTCGGCACCCATGTGGCCCTGGGGGTCATCCGCAACGAGCAGCAGATGACCATCAATACCGAGGTGGGCGAGGCGACCGAGCAGACCGCTGCCGCCAAGGTCGAGGGCCAGGGCGCGGCCCAGCACCTGGAGGGGGCGACCTTCAAGGACGTTCCCTCCTCCTCGGGCCCTAGCAATGGCCAGGGCGTGATGGTGGCCGATGTCGAACAGGGCAGCCCGGCGGGGCAGTACGGGCTGCGCAAGGGCGACATCATCACCGAGGTGAACCGGCAGCCCATCCACAACTTCCGCGATTTCAAGAAGATCGTGGATTCCGGCGGGCCGGTGCTGGCGCTGAACGTGCATCGCGGCGATTCGACGCTGTTCATCGTCGTCCGCTAGAACCGGCGCGCCCCCAGCGCGTTGGACGAAGGCGCCCGTCCTGCCCCACGGCGGGGCGGGCGCTTTTCGCCTCCGGAGGGCGCATGTTGCGCCCAAAGGGGGCGCTGTGGCACAAACAGCCGCACTGATCCGCCGGCCGCGCCCCGCGTCCACCGGTCCGGAGGCGCGGCGGGATCGGGAAAGGCAGGCGAGCGCATGGCGGCAGCGATCCGGAAGGCGGTCTTTCCCGTGGGCGGGCTCGGTACCCGCTTCCTGCCGGCCACAAAGGCGCTTCCCAAGGAGATGCTCCCGGTCGTCGACAAGCCGCTGATCCAGTACGCGGTGGAAGAGGCGCGGGCCGCGGGTATCACCCAGTTCATCTTCGTCACCGGCCGCAACAAGAGCGCGATCGAGGACCATTTCGACTTCTCCTACGAGCTCGAGAGCAAGCTGGAGGAGCGCCGGAAGACCAGCGAGCTCGACTCCGTCCGCAGCTTCCTCGCCCAGCCCGGCCAGATCGCCTACACCCGTCAGCTCGAGCCGCTGGGCCTCGGCCACGCCGTCTGGTGCGCCCGCAACCTTGTGGGGCGCGAGCCGTTCGCCGTGCTGCTGGCCGACGATCTGGTGCTGGCTGACACGCCTTGCCTCCGCCAGCTCGTCGACGTGCACGAAAAGCATGGCGGCAACGTGGTCGCGGTCATGGACGTGCCGCGCGCCCACACCAACCGCTACGGCATCCTGAAGACGGGCGCCGACGACGGCCGGCTCGCCGAGGTCAAGGGTCTGGTCGAGAAGCCGGCCCCGGACAAGGCCCCGTCGACCCTTTCCATCATCGGCCGCTACGTGCTGCAGCCGGAGGTGTTCGACCACCTGGAAAGGGGCGAGAAAGGCGCCGGTGGCGAGATCCAACTTACCGACGCCATGGCCCGTATGATCGGCGAGGTCCCGTTCCACGGGCTGCGCTTCGAGGGGCGCCGTTTCGACTGCGGCGATAAGGCGGGCTTCCTCGAGGCCAACATCGCCTTCGCGCTGGCCCGGTCGGACATGCGGGACGACGTGAGCCGCATCCTGCGCCAGTTCACCGTCTGACACCGCGCGACATCGAGAAGAAGGGACCCAGATGCGCATCGCAATGATCGGAACCGGCTATGTCGGGCTGGTGTCCGGCGCCTGCTTTTCGGAGTTCGGCGTCGAAGTCACCTGCGTCGACAAGGACGCCGCCAAGATCGACCGCCTGCTGAAGGGCGAGATGCCGATTTACGAGCCCGGCCTCGACGCGCTGGTCGAGGCGAACGTGAAGGCGGGCCGCCTCTCCTTTTCCACTGATCTCAAGTCCGCCGTCGCCGGCGCCGACGCCGTGTTCGTCGCGGTCGGAACGCCGTCGCGCCGCGGCGACGGCTACGCCGACCTCTCCTACGTCTATGCCGCCGCCGAGGAGGTGGCCGCGGCGCTCACCGGCTATACGGTGGTGGTGGTGAAGTCGACGGTGCCGGTCGGCACCTGCCGAGAGGTGCACCGGATCATCGCCGAGGCACGGCCGGGCGCGGATTTCGACGTCGCCTCCAATCCCGAATTCTTGCGCGAAGGCTCCGCGATCAACGATTTCATGCGTCCGGACCGGGTAGTGATCGGCGCCGAGAGCGAGCGTTCGGCCGAACTGATGCGCGCGCTCTACCGGCCGCTGTTCCTGCTCGAAACGCCGATCATCTTCACGACGCTGGAGACGGCGGAGCTCACCAAATACGCGGCCAACACCTTCCTCGCCACCAAGATCACCTTCATCAACGAGATCGCCGACCTCTGCGAACGGGTGGGCGCCGACGTCCAGGACGTGGCGCGCGGCATCGGGCTCGACGGGCGGATCGGCCGCAAGTTCCTGCACGCCGGGCCGGGCTATGGCGGGTCGTGCTTCCCGAAGGACACGCTGGCGCTGGTGCGGACCGCGCGCGACCGCGGGGCGCCGCTTCGCATCGTCGAGACGGTGGTCGAGGTCAACGACGCCCGCAAACGCCAGATGGCGGAGCGCATCGTCGATGCATGCGGCGGCTCGGCGGCGGGCAAGACGATCGCCGTCCTCGGCCTCACCTTCAAGCCCAACACCGACGACATGCGGGATTCGCCGGCGCTCGACATCGTGCCGGCGCTGCAGAAGGCGGGCGCCAAGGTGCGCGCCTTCGACCCGCAAGGCATGCACGAGGCGCAGAAGCTGCTCTCGGAACTTTACTGGGCGCAGGACGTCTACGACGCGATGACGGGCGCCGACGCACTCGCCATCGTGACCGAGTGGAACGAGTTCCGCGCGCTCGATCTGGAGCGCGCGAAGACCCTGATGAAGGCGCCGGTCATGGTCGATCTGCGAAATATCTATACGCCCGCCGAGCTGGCCGCGGCCGGCTTCCGCTATTTGTCGATCGGCCGGCGGCCGGCCGAGCCGTCGGGCGCCGCCCACGCGAAGTCGGCGGTCTGACATGGCCGGCGACCGCAGCGGACCGCGCCGGCTCGATCCGACGATCCTGCGCGAGTACGACATCCGCGGCGTCATCGGCAAGACGCTGAACGCCGACGACGCCTTCGCCATCGGCCGCGCCTTCGCCACCATGGTCGCCGCGGACGGCGGGAAGCGCGTCGCGGTCGGGCGCGACGGGCGCGTCTCCTCGCCCGAGATCGAGGGCGCCGTCGCCGAGGGGATTGTCGCGGCCGGGCTCGACGCGCTCCGCATCGGGCTTGGCCCGACACCGATGCTGTATTTCGCCGTCCACCATCTCGGCGCCGACGCCGGGCTCTGCGTCTCGGGCTCGCACAACCCGCCCGATTACAACGGCTTCAAGATGATGATGGGAAAGGCGCCGTTCTACGGCGCCGACATCCAGAAGCTGGGCAAGATCTGCGCCGACGGCGCGTTCGCGAGCGGCCAGGGCCGCGCCAGCGAGAACCCGGTGTTCGACGATTACGTTGCGCGCCTGCTCGCCGACTACCGGCCCGGCCGGGCGCTCAAGATCGCGTGGGACGCGGGCAACGGCGCGGCCGGCGAGGCGATGGTCAAGGTCGCCGCGAAGATTGCCGGCGAGAGCATCCTGCTCAACGAGGTGATCGACGGCACCTTCCCGGTGCATCATCCCGACCCGACCGTGCCCGAGAACCTCGAGCAGCTGCGCGCGACGGTGACCGAGGAGGATTGCGACTTCGGGATCGCCTTCGACGGCGATGGCGACCGGATCGGCGTGGTCGACGGCAGGGGCCGCATCCTTTGGGGCGACCAGTTCATGGTGCTGCTCGCACAGGACGTTCTGAAGGACCGGCCCGGAGCGACGATCATCGCCGACGTGAAGGCAAGCCAGACCCTGTTCGACCGCATCGGCGAGATGGGCGGGAAACCGCTGATGTGGCGCACCGGCCATTCGCTGATCAAGGCCAAGATGGCCGAAACCGGCGCGCCGCTTGCCGGCGAGATGTCCGGCCACATCTTCTTCGCCGACCGCTATTACGGCTATGACGACGCGCTCTACGCCGCCGTGCGGCTGATCAACCTGCTGGGCCATTCCGATCGCACGCTGACCCAGTTCCGCGACTCCCTGCCGCCGGTGGTGAACACGCCCGAGCTGCGCTTTCCCTGTTCGGAGGAGCGCAAGTTCGTCGTGGTCGACGAGGTGAAGTCGCGCCTTGCCGCCGCCGGCGCCGAAGTGAACGACACGGACGGCGTGCGGGTGAAGTCGGCCGAGGGATGGTGGCTGCTGCGCGCCTCGAACACCCAGGACGTGCTGGTTGCGCGCTGCGAGGCCCGCGACGCCCACGGTCTCGAACGGCTCAAGGCGACGCTCACCGACCAGCTCGGGCAGAGCGGCATCGCCCCGCCGGAATTCTGAGCGCGCGCGGCCGGCGCCGTCCGGGCATGCGCTTCTTCTTCTACGGCACGCTGCGCGACGCCGACGTGCGCCGCAAGGTGATCGGCCCGGCGGTCGCACGGCTCGCTATCGAGCCGGCCACCCTCCCGGGCTACGCCTGCGTCTTTATGCGGGGCCGCCCCTATCCGGTTCTGCGCGCCAGAGAGGGCGCGGCGGCCGAGGGCGTCCTCACCGCGCCGCTTGCCGCGGTCGAAGCGGCGCGGATCGACCGTTTCGAGACGGACGAATATCGCGCCGGCCCCGCAACCGTCCTCACCGAAGCGGGGGAGCCCGTCACGGCGCGCGTCTATTTCGCCGCGCGGTCGGGCCTCGCCTCCGAGGTG
Organism: uncultured Alphaproteobacteria bacterium; assembly: GCA_963775315.1. GTDB lineage: Bacteria > Pseudomonadota > Alphaproteobacteria > MPNO01 > DASWLB01 > CAWGHZ01. Next base: position 113,257 of record CAVZIN010000010.1, read on the forward strand.
CCGTGGTCGCTCGCCGACTGGCAGCGCCGCCACAAGAAGACGCTGCTGCGCACCTGGTTTTGAGGCCGGGGCCGCTGCTCTACAGCTCGGCCTCGCCCTCGGCGGCGAGGCGGCAGCGCCCGCCGATCGCGACGCGCTCGCCCTTGTCCTCGCAGAAGAGTTCGCCGCCGCGCTCCGACACCTGCCGCGCGTGGAGCTTCGCCTTGCCCAGCCGCTCCGCCCAATACGGCACGAGCGTGCAGTGCGTCGAGCCCGTGACCGGGTCCTCGGGAATGCCGAAGCTCGGCCCGAAATAGCGCGAGACGAAGTCGCACCCGTCTTCCGCCCCGCCCGGCGCGGTCGCGATCACCCCGTAGGGGTGGAGCCGCTTCAGCACCTCGAAATCGGGTGCAAGGGTGCGCACTGCATCCGCCTCGTCGAAAACGGCAAGGATGTTGGCGGCCCGCCATGTCTCGGCCGGCACGGCGCCGAGCCCTTCCTCGAGGATCGGGGGCGCCTCGATCGGCACCGGCGGAAGGGACGGGAAATCCATCACCAGCAGGTCACGGGCGCGCGAAACGCCAAGCGCGCCGGACCGCGTAGCAAACGAGATTTTGCGCCGGGCGGGCGCCAGCCGGTCGAACACGACGAAGGCCGACGCGAGCGTCGCGTGGCCGCAAAGCGCGACCTCCACGGTGGGCGAGAACCAGCGGAGCGCATAGCCTCGCCCTGTGGGCACCAGGAAGGCGGTCTCGGAAAGCGCGTTCCGCGCGGCCAGTGCCTGCATGGCCGAATCTTCCGGCCAATCCGCCAGCGGGCAGACGGCAGCCGAGTTGCCGCGGCATGTGTCGGAGACGAAGGCGTCGACGATCAGGTTGGGTACGCGCATGGCGGCGGGAGAATGGGGGCGCGGGCCGGTTCAGTCGAGTCCGAAATCCCGCACCGTGTGCGAATGGCCGAGCGGGCCGTGCCCTTTGCCGTAGCCGGGGGCGGCGCGAATCGCCGCCTGCAGGTAGGCATGGGCGCGCGCGACCGCAGCCTCCAGCGCCATGCCGCGCGCGATGCCGGCGGCGATCGCCGAGGCGAGCGTGCAGCCGGTGCCATGGGTGTGCCGGGTTTCAATTCGCGCCGCCTCGAACACGCGCGCGCCCGCGTCGCTGACCAGGAGGTCGCGGACGACCGGGCCCTCGCCGTGCCCGCCCTTGAGCAGCACGGCGGCGGCGCCCATCGCGCGCAGCCTGTCGGCGGCGCGCCGCATGTCGGCGAGCGTGCCGATGGCGAGGCCCACGAGCGCCTCGGCCTCGGGCAGATTGGGGGTGAGCACGGCGGCACGCGGCACCGCGACGCTGCGAAGCGTGTCGAGCGCCTGCGCCTCCAGGAGGTCCGCGCCGCCCTTCGCCACCAGCACCGGATCGACCACCACCGGCACGCCCGGCAGCGTCTCGTCGAGCGTGGCGAAGACCGCCTCGATCACCTCCACCGAATGCAGCATGCCGGTCTTGACGCAATCGGCGCCGATATCCTCGGCCACCAGGCGGATCTGGTCGCGCACGAAACCGGGTGCGACCGGCACGACGCCGAAGACGCCGAGCGTGTTCTGGGCAGTCAGCGCGGTGATCGCGGTCGCGGCGTAGGAATCGAGCGCGGTGATCGCCTTGATGTCGGCCTGGATGCCCGCCCCCCCGCCGGAATCGGAGCCGGCGACGACCAGCACGCGGCCGATCATCTCGCCCGCCCGGCGGGACGTTGCACTAGCTTGCCCGCTTCACGCCGACGCGCGCCGCGCCGGACCCGCAGGCAAGCTCGATGGCGCCGACGATCTCGGCCACGACGTTGCCGATCAGTACCTCGTCCTCGCCCTCGGCCATCACGCGGATGACCGGCTCCGTGCCCGACTTGCGGATCAGGATGCGGCCGCTGGCGCCCAGCCGGCTCTCGCCCGCTTTCACCGCCTTCTGGACCGAGATTTCCTCGAGCGGCGTGGCGCCGTTGCCGAACCGCACGTTGCGCAGGAGCTGGGGCAGCGGGGTGAACATGCGCCCCACCTCCGAAGCCTGCTTCCCGGCGCGTACCACGCAGGCCAGGACCTCGAGCGCCGCGATCAGCCCGTCGCCGGTGGTGTTGTAGTCGCCGAGGATGATGTGGCCGGACTGCTCGCCGCCCACGTTGAAGCCACCGGCGCGCATCTTCTCGACGACATAGCGGTCGCCGACCTGCGTGCGCACCAGCGCGAGGCCGAGGCTCCCGAGGTAGCGTTCGAGCCCCAGGTTGGACATGACGGTCGCGACGAGCCCGCCGCCCTTGAGCCGCCCCTCGCGCTGCCAGTTGCTGGCGACCATGGCCATGAGCTGGTCGCCGTCGAGCAATTCTCCATGCTCGTCGGCGACGAGCACGCGATCGGCGTCGCCGTCGAGGGCGATGCCGAGGTCGGCGCCGTGCTGCCGGACGGCCGCCTGCATGGCCGCCGTATCCGTCGAGCCGCAGCCGTCATTGATGTTGAAGCCGCTTGGCTCGACGCCGATCGGAACCACCTCGGCGCCCAGCTCCCACAGCGCGAGCGGAGCGACCTTGTAGGCGGCACCATGCGCGCAATCGATGACGATCTTGAGCCCGTCGAGCCGGTAGCCGCGCGGGAACGTGTTCTTGGCAAACTCGATATAGCGGCCCTCGACGTCGTCCAGGCGGCGGGCGCGGCCGAGCCGGGCCGGCGTCGCGAGGGCCTCCGCGAGCCCATTGTCCATCAGCCGCTCGATCTCGGCCTCGGCCTCGTCCGACAGCTTATAGCCGTCCGGGCCGAACAGCTTGATCCCGTTGTCCTCGTAGGGGTTGTGCGACGCCGAGATCATCACCCCGAGATCGGCGCGGAGCGAGCGGGTCAGCATGGCGACGGCGGGCGTCGGCATCGGGCCGGCGAAGGTGACGTCCATCCCCATCGAGATGAAGCCGGCGGCGAGCGCCGGCTCGAGCATGTAGCCCGACAGCCGGGTGTCCTTGCCGATCACCACGGTGTGGCGATGGTCGCCGCGCGTGAACAGCTTGCCCGCCGCCATCCCGACACGGAGCGCCACCTCCGCCGTCATCGCGCCGGCATTGGCCGTGCCGCGAATCCCGTCGGTTCCGAACAGCTTGCGCGTCATGAAGCCCCCAACCCGTCCAGGGCAGTCGCCCCCGCCGCGAGCGTGCCTATCATACCACCAATTTACGATTAACGCTCTCGGCCCCCGCCCATCGCGTGACTGCCGTCACAATCCCAGCGCGTCGCGCGTGGCGGCGACGTCATGTACCCGAACGATCTGCGCCCCCTGGGCGGCGGCGGCCCGCGCGGCCGCGAGCGATGCCTCGGCCCCGCCGGGCAGCTTCCCTGAGATGCCCACCAGCAAGGCGCAGCCGAGCCCGTGGAAGATCGAGAGAGCGTCGAGCACCTGGTACTTGTGGGCGAAGCTCATCCCGAAGCCGAAGCCGGGATCGACCGCGAGACGCGCCCGCGGGATTCCTGCCTCCTCGCACGCCGCGATGCGGGCCTCGAGGAAGCGGAAAATCTCATAGGGTGCGTGTTCGTAATGCGGGTCGAGGTTCATCGTGGCCGGCTCGCCCTTCTTGTGCATCAGGACGGCCGAAGCCCCCGCAAGCGCCACCAGGCTGAGCGCGCCGAACGCCTGGAGAGCGTTGACGTCATTGACGATGGAAGCGCCGGAATCGATCGCCGGTCCCATGATTCCGGGCTTATAGGTATCGATCGAGACGGGCACCGGCGCGCCGGAAAGCGCCTTCAGCACCGGCAGGACGCGGGCGAACTCCTCGGCCTCGGAAATCGGCTGGGCGCCCGGACGCGTCGACTCGCCGCCGATATCGACGATGTCGGCCCCCGCCGCGGTCTGGGCATGGGCGTGGGCAATGGCCGCTTCGGCTCCGGGATGGCGGACATGGAACGAGTTCGGCGTCGCGTTGACGATGCCCATGATGCGCGGGCGGTCGAGCGGGACCCCGGCGAAGGGCGGGCGCGGCGCCGTGATCCGGGCGAGCAGCGTGCGGGCGCGGACGCCGAGCGGGCCTGGAAGCGCCACCAGCGCGCGTCGCTCGACCATGGCGCTCTCGATCCGCCTGTCGCGGAGGTAGAGCGCCTCGCAGGCCTCGAACGCATCGCGGTCGCCGTTCGCGATGTCGAGCGGCCGCAGCGCCATAGATATCGGATCGTCGGTCGGGATGAGGGAGGGCATGCGGAATGGCGCATCAGGCTGAAAGCGAAGGGGCCCCCATCCGTCGACGCGCTCGGGATGAGGGCCCCATTGATCGCAAAGGGGACGGGCCTAGGTCCCCGGCTGGGGCTCGGGCTCCAGACCGCCGGGACTGTCCTTCGGCCGATCGCGGCTGCCCGATTGGGGCACCGAGGATTTCGGCTTCTGGTCCTTCACCGGCGGCTCCGAATCCTCCGGCCGCAGGATCGGCTCGCCACGGAGCAGCGCCGCCACCTCCTCGCCCGACAGCGACTCGTACTCCAGCAGGGCACGGGCGACCTTCTCCAGGTCGTCGCGGTGCTCGGTCAGGATGCGCCGCGCAGTCGTCTCGGCCTCGTCGATCAGGCGACGGATCTCCTCGTCGATCATCTTGGCCGTGGCGTCGGACACGTTCTTGCGCTGGGTCACCGAGTGGCCGAGGAACACCTCCTCCTCGTTGTCGGAGTAGCGCAGCGGTCCCAGCTTCGCGGAGAAGCCGAACTCGGTCACCATGCGCCGGGCATAGCCGGTGGCCACCTGGATGTCGTTGCCGGCGCCGGTCGTCACGTTTTCCGAGCCGAACACCAGCTCCTCCGCCACGCGCCCGCCGAACAGCGAGGCGAGCTTGGAGGTGAGCTCCACCCGGGAGTGCGCATAGCGGTCGCGCTCGGGCAGCGACATGGTGACGCCCAGCGCCCGGCCGCGCGGGATGATGGTGACCTTGTGCAGCGGGTCGTGCTTCGGCACGTGCAGCCCGACCAGCGCGTGGCCGGCCTCGTGGTAGGCCGTGAGGGTTTTTTCCTCCTCGGTCATCACCATCGAGCGGCGCTCGGCGCCCATCAGCACCTTATCCTTCGCCTCCTCGAACTCCATCATGGTGACGAGGCGCTTGTTCTTGCGCGCGGCAAGAAGCGCGGCCTCGTTCACCAAATTGGCGAGGTCGGCGCCGGAAAAGCCGGGCGTGCCGCGGGCGATGACGCGCGGATCGACGTCGGGCCCCACGGGCAGTTTCCGCATGTGGACCTTGAGGATCTTCTCGCGGCCCAGAATGTCGGGGTTCGGCACCACGACCTGGCGGTCGAACCGGCCGGGGCGCAGCAGGGCGGGGTCGAGCACGTCGGGCCGGTTGGTTGCCGCGATCAGGATGACGCCTTCGTTCGCCTCGAACCCGTCCATCTCGACCAGGAGCTGGTTCAGCGTCTGCTCGCGCTCGTCGTTGCCGCCGCCGAGCCCGGCGCCGCGATGACGCCCGACCGCGTCGATTTCGTCGATGAAGATGATGCAAGGCGCATTCTTCTTGCCCTGGTCGAACATGTCGCGCACGCGCGACGCGCCGACGCCGACGAACATCTCGACGAAATCCGAGCCGGAGATGGTGAAGAACGGCACGTTCGCCTCGCCGGCGATGGCGCGCGCGAGCAGCGTCTTGCCGGTGCCGGGCGGGCCGACCAACAGCACGCCCTTCGGGATCTTGCCGCCGAGGCGCTGGAACTTCTGCGGGTCGCGCAGGAACTCGACGACCTCCTCCAGCTCCTGCTTCGCCTCGTCGATGCCCGCGACGTCATCGAACGTCACGCGGCCGGTACGCTCGGTCAGCAACCGCGCACGCGATTTCCCGAATCCCATCGCCTTGCCTCCACCCGACTGCATCTGGCGCATGAAGAAAATCCATACGCCGATGAGGAGCAGCATCGGGAACCACGAGATCAGGATCTGGAACAGCGACGGCGAGCCGTCATCGGCCGGCACGGCGCGGATCACGACGCCGCGCTTGTGCAGCCGCTCGACGAGCTGGGGATCGTTGGGCGCGTAGGTGCGGAACGAGCGGCCGTCGGTGTAGTAGCCCGAGATGCCGTCGCCCTTGATGGTCACTTCGCGCACCTGGCCGTTCTCGACCTCGCTCAGGAAGTCGGAGAAGGGGATGCCGACGGAATTCGTATGCGACGAGGGGGCCTGGAACAGCTGGAACAGCGCGAACAGCAACAGGACGATGATGGTCCACAACGCGATGTTCTTGCCGAAATTGTTCACGCGCCTACCCTCGATTTCCGATTCAGCTGCGGGCCCGGTCCGTAACCGGCGGCCACGCTGGGTTTATGCGTCGATATCCGCCAGAAGATAAGATAATGCCGTTCGACCGTTAAACAACACCAAATCGTGGCGGGGCAAGCGGTTGGGCCGCCCCCGCCCGGCCAAGCGGCGTCCGCCCGGCTACCCGTCGCGACCCCTCGCGCGTCACCCGAAGTCGCCCGCACGCCACAGCAAACCGGCAGCCGCCAAGCGTCCGCGCCCGGTCGAGCGTCCCGGCCCGCAGGGATGCGTGCAGCGCCGCAAGCCGCTCGCTCCGGGGCGGATAGGCCCCGCCGCCCACCGCGAGGACCAGCCGGGCCAGCGCGCGACGGCCGATCTCGACATCGGCCGCGGCGAGGGCGGCGGCGTCGACGACGATGCCGCCGGACCGATCGGGCGCGGCGGCGCGGGCAAGGAGGTTGGCCACATCCTTTTCACGCGCGGCGCGGCCGATTCCGGCGGTGCGCGCGGCACGGGCGAGGCGGGCGGCGTCCGCGCCCGAGGCGGTGCCGGCGAGGCGGAGCCGGGCGCGGGCGAAGGTGGGGTCCCGGTTCATCGGGTCCTCGATCCAGCCCTGCCGCTCCTGGTCGAGGGTCGCGCGGAGCCGATCGCGCCCGACCGGCAGCAGCGGGCGCAGTAGCCGGAGTTCCTCCCGCTCGCCGATGGCGGCCATGCCTGCGCGGCCATCCGGCCCGCTCAATCGCGCCGCGCGCAGCGCCACCGTCTCCGCCTGATCCTCGCGATGGTGGGCGGTGAGCAGATGCAGCACGCCCTTGCCGGCGCACCATTCGGCGAGCAGGGGATAGCGCGCGCCGCGCGCCGCCGCCTCGATCCCCGTCGCGGGCTTTCTGCCCGTCCAGCGCAGGGTCACGTGCACAATGCCGCGGCCCTGGAGCCATTTGGCCACCTGCCGCGCCTCGGCGGACGCATCCGCGCGGAGCCCGTGGTCGACGGTCAGTGCCGTGATCCTGCCGTGGCGGGTCCGCGCCCACCGGTCGGCGAGCAGGGCGAGCGCCATCGAGTCCGCGCCGCCCGACACCGCGACCGCGAGGTGCGGCCGGTCCTCGAACGGCGCGAAGGGCGCCATCATCCGGTCGAATTCCGCTTCGGTCAGCCCTTGCACTTCAGGCGCTGCTGCTCGCTGGCGGCGCGGTGCTTCACGGTCTCACTCGCCTTCGGGAAGCTTTCCTTGAGGCGGGAGAAGGCGGTGCAGGCCTGCTGGGTCCGGTCGAGCCGGGCGAGCGACATGCCGAGCTTGAGCAGCGAATCCGGGGCTTTTGGGCCCTTGGCGTACTTCTCGATCCCCTCGGCGAAGGCGAAGGCCGCTTTCTGGTAGTCGTGGCGGACGTAATAGGTCTCGCCCAGCCAATACTGTGCGTTGCCGGCGAGCTTGTCCTTCGGGTGGTCCGCGATGAACGCCTTGAACGCCGTCTCCGCCTTGGCGAAATCCTGCTGCTTCAGGAGAAGGTTGATCGCATAGTCATATTGCTGCGCCGGCGTGCCGGGTGGCAGCGCGGCGGTCTGCGCCGGCTGGGGCGGCGGCGCCCCCTGCGGCACCGCCCCCGGGGGCAACGTGCCCAGCGGACGAGGCGGCGCGCCGGGGCCGGGATGGGCGATGCCCTCCGCCCCCTCGCCCCCCGTGCCGCCGACAGGCGGCGCGGCCGAGGCCTGCGGCGCGGGAGTACCACCCGACGGCGGGGCTGCGCCCTGCGCGCCGGGCTGCGGTGCAGCACCCTGGCTGTGCTCGAGCTCGGCCTGAAGCTTGTCGACGCGCTGGCGAAGCTCGTCGACCGCGTGGGACAGCTCCTCGTTCCGCCCGGTCACGGCGGCGATCTGGTTCTCGAGCTGGCCGAGCCGCACCTCGAGGTCGGCCCGGTACCTGGCGCTCTCGGACAGGCCGCCGGTCTGCGGCGGCCCGCCGGGATACACCTGCTCCTGAGCGCGGGCCGCGCCGGGCGGCAGGGCGAGCGCCGCCGCCGCCACGAGGGCGGCAGCGGCGAGGACGTACCGAGGATGCGCTGCGCGATACGCCGCCATCACGCCCGTCCCGTTCCCGCGGCCCGCGGCTCGCCTCCTAGCGGCTGACCACCGAGGGGCCGCCGGTCACGACGGTCACGGCGCGGCGGTTCTTGGCCCAGGCTTCCTCCGTCGAGCCGAGGGCGACCGGACGCTCCTTGCCGTAGGAGATCGTCTTGATCCGGCTGGTATCGACGCCGAGCGCGACCAGGTAGTCGCGCACCGAGTTGGCGCGCCGCTCGCCGAGCGCCAGGTTGTATTCGCGCGTGCCGCGCTCGTCGGTGTGGCCCTCGACGGTGACGGTGACGCTGGGATAGCGCCGCAGCCACACCGCCTGCTTCTGCAGGGTGGCGCGGGCCTCGGGCGAGAGGTCGTACTTGTCGAACGCGAAGTAGACCCGGTCGCCGACATTGACCGCCAGATCCTCCTGGGTGCCGGGCTTCGGCCCCGCCATCTCGCTCGACGAGACGCCGGAGTTCGCGCCGGACTGCGGCGCGGTCGCGGCCATTCCGCCGGTCTTCATGCTGGCGCTCTCGTCGCCGGTCGAGTCGCAACCCGCGACCACCACCAGAAGAACGCCCAGTATGGGCAGCAACTTCAAACCAGTGCGCATCGAGATTCCCCCAAACAAGCGGCACGGCCGACCCAGCCGCCGCGCCACGGTTGTAGCCGATGACCGCCCGTACTGAGAAGTGGCTGGGGGACGGCCATCCACAGAAACCCCGCGCCACACCGTAAATTGTGCACCCGATTCACCGCTTCAAGGGCGACCACGCCGGATCGGACCCGTCCTGCGGCGTCACCACCTCGCGATCGTTGTAGCCGGTGAGATCGATCGTATAGAGCCGCGACGTCGCTCCGCGCCCGTTGCGGTCGGACGGCGTCTGCCGGAAGTACATCAGCACGCGGCCGTTGGGCGCCCACGTCGGACCCTCGACATCGAATCCATCGGTGAGGATGCGCTCGCCCGACCCGTCGGGACGCATGACGCCGATCTGAAACTGGCCGCCCAGGATCTTGGTGAAGGCGATCAGGTCGCCGCGCGGCGACCACACCGGCGTCGCGTAGCGCCCGTTGCCGAAGCTGATGCGGCGCGCGTCCGAGCCGTCGGCGTTCATCACGTAGAGCTGCTGCGATCCGCCGCGATCGGAGTTGAACACGATGTGGCGGTCGTCCGGCGAATAGGAGGGCGAGGTATCGATCGCCGGGTTGGTGGTCAACCGCTCCTTGTGCCTGGTGCGGAGGTCCATCGTGTAGATGTCGGTGTTGCCGTTGTAGGCCTCGGACATGATCACCTTGTTGCCGTCGGCCGAGAAGCGCGGCGCGAAGGTCATGCCAGGGAAGTCGCCGATCACCTCCTGCTGGCCGGTGTCGATGTTCAGCAGGAACACGCGCGGCGTCCCTTGGGTATAGGAGAGGTAGGTGATTTCCTGCGCCGTCGGCGAGAAGCGCGGTGTCAGCACCAGCGCGCGCCCATTGGTCAGGTAGCGGTGGTTGGCGCCGTCCTGGTCCATGATGGCCAGCCGCTTGATACGATGATCGGCCGGGCCGGATTCGGAGACGTAGACGATCTGGCTGTCGAAATAGCCTTCCTCGCCGGTGATGCGCTTGTAGATCGCGTCCGCGATGATGTGGGCGACCCGGCGCCAGTTGTTCGGCTCGGTGCCATAGGCGAACCCGGCCATCTGGGTCGCCCCGAAGACGTCCCACAGCCGGAACGAGACGCGGAGCCGGCCGTCCTGGCCCTGCTCCACCGCGCCGGTGACGAGCGCCTGGGCGTTGATCGCGCGCCAGTCGGCGAAGCGCGGCTGCACGCCCTGAGCGGCGGCGCGCACCTGGTTGGCGGCGTCGAGGAACGCCTGCTTGGCGATGGGCTTGAACAGGCCCGACCGCTCGAGGTCGGCGGAGACGACGGAGGCGATTTCCTGGCCGTGGGTCTGGGTGTCGGGGGTCGCGCCGTAGAAGTCGGGGATGGCGATCGGCAGTGGCTCGAGATGGCCGCGCGTGATGTCCACCTGCAAGGTCGCGCTTGCCGGCGCCGGCGCCCCGGCCAGGGCGGCCAGGGCGGCGACAGCGCAGAGCGCGGCACCCACGATGGTTGCGGTCAGGGACCGGCGGCCCCGCGTTCGGTCGCTCTTCTTCTTCATGGTCCCGCCAACTCCTTGGGATTGAACGCTATGATCATGTCGCTCCATTCCGAGTACCGGTCAGCCGGCAGGCGCAGCGGACTGCACCGCGGGTCCTGAATGGCGCGGAGCGCGCTTTCGGCAAAGGCGCGGAAGATCGGGTCGCTGCGCATGCGGGCCTGGTCCTCGATAGACGGCATGCCGCGCAGCGTGCCGTCCGGATTGAGCGCAATGCGGATGTCGATGCGCATGTCGCGCGCGTCCTTCGCCCCGATCGGGACCGACCAGCAGGGCGATATCTGGTTTCTCACCATCCCGACGAGCTGCGACGCCTGGAATTTCGAGAGCGCGCTCTGCGCCGGGGCCGGGGAGTGCTGCGCCTGCGGCTTCGGCTCGAGCCCGGCCAGCAGGTCCTTCGCCAGATCCTTTGGCTTTTCGGGACTCGGCTTCTTCTTTTGGTCCGGGGGCGCGGATTTCAGGTCCTTGCGCACGTCCTTCAGAAGGCTCGCCAGCGTCTGTTGCGGCGGCGCCGGCGGCTTCGGCTTGTGCTTGGGACGGGGCGGCGCCTTCGCCTCCTCGACCGGTTTGGGCTTGGGCGCAGGCTCCGGCTTCGGCTGCACCACCGGCTTGGGCTTGGGCTTGGGCGCGGGGGTCGGCTCCGGAATCTTCACGGCTTCCGGTTCCGGCGGTGGTGGTGGCGGCGGCGCGGCCTTTTCGGGCGGCGGCGGTGGCGTCTTGGGCGCGGGCGGGGTCTTGCGCGCGGGCGGGGTCGGCGCCGGCTTGGCGGCGGGCGCCGGCGGCGGAGCCGGCGCCTTGTCCGGCAAGGTGACCACCTCGACCGAGACCGGCCCCGAATCCTCGATCGGCTTCGGGTGGAACAGCGACGGCAGCCCGAAATAGACGAGCGCGATCACCGCCAAGTGTAGACAGCCCGATGCGATAAGCGCGTCCCGGCGCACGGATCACCTCTTCCCGCGCCCCGGCTTGGCGGATTCGCCCGGGATCTCCGCGACCAGAGACACCTTGGCGAACCCCGCCTGGTTCACCGCGCCCATCACCTCCATGATCTTTCCGTAGGCAATGGACTTGTCGCCCCGGACGAAGATGCGCGCGTCCTTGCGGTTCTGGGTGATGGCGGCGAGGCGCGGGCCGAGCTGGCCGAGGTCGATCGGATGATCCTGCAGAAAGATCGCGCCCGTTTTGTCGATGGAGACAACCAGCGGCTCGTCCTGGCCGGTGAGCTGGGCCGCCTGGGTCTTCGGCAAATCGACCGGCACGCCGGCCGTCAGCAGCGGCGCCGTCACCATGAACACGACCAGCAGCACCAGCATCACGTCGACCATGGGCGTGACGTTGATGTCGCTCATCGCGCGGTAGCCGCGCCGGGCACCCGCGCCGACGCCGCGGCCGTTGCCCATCGTGCCCATCGCCATCTCAGACGGCCTCCTCGAAGCGGCGGGACAGGATGGCGCCGAACTCACCGGCGAACGATTCCAGCCGGGCGGCATAGCGGCCGAGATCGTTGGAGATCTTGTTGTAGGCGATGACCGCTGGGATCGCCGCGATCAGCCCGAGAGCGGTCGCGAACAGCGCCTCGGCGATGCCGGGCGCCACGACCGCCAGCGACGTGTTCTTGCTGAGCGCGATCGCCTGGAACGAGTGCATGATGCCCCACACCGTGCCGAACAGCCCGACGAACGGCGCCGTCGAGCCGACCGAGGCGAGGAACGGCAAATAACGCTCCAGATGCTCCATTTCGCGACCCAGCGTGATGTGCATCACCCGTTCGATGCGCTCGGCGAGGCTTTCGCGCGAGTGCTCGCCCTTGAGGCCGCGGGCGGCGGAGCGGCGCCATTCGCGCATGGCCGAGATGAAGATCGCCGACATCGGGTCCTCGGGACGCTGGCCCAACCGGTCGTACAGGTCGTCGAGCGAGCCGCCCGACCAGAACGACTCCTCGAACGAGGTGGCCTGGGCGCGCAGCCGGCGCAGGCGGATCATTTTCTCGAAGATGATGGACCAGCACCAAAACGAAGCCAGAACGAGAATCAGCATGACGATCTTCACCAGAAGGTCGGCGTGCTGGAACAACGCCCAGACCGAAAGGTCTGTGCCCACCGACCCGGCCAGTGCGACCGAATTGACCGCCGTAGTTTCCATGTCCTAAACGCGCTCCTTCCCCGAATCATTCCGTGCAATCGTGTCGAGCGCGTGGCGCAATCGCGGCGGCCACGGGACCGGCCGCCCGTTGCCCGCCACGCAGGCGATCCGCACTCGGAGCCGGGCGAGCTCGTCCGCGCCGCGGCGCACCGTCTGCACCAGCCAGAGGCTCGCCGCCCGGAGATCGACGATCTCCGAGGTCACCTCCAGGAGATCGTCGAGCCGTGCCGGCGCCAGATAGTCCGCCTCGCAGCGCCGTACCGCGAACACGACGTCGTGGTCGCGCTTCAGCGCCGAATGCTCGGCGCCCGCCTCGCGCATCAGCTCGGTTCGCGCCCGCTCGGCGAATTTCAGGTAGTTGGCATAATAGACGATGCCCCCCGCGTCGGTGTCTTCGTAATAGACGCGGACGGGAAACGCGCGAGCGGTCACGGCGTCTCCTCCCCGTCGCCGGAGAGCAGGTCGAGCTGGGCGCCGGCAGGCGGAGCGAGGCCGAGATGGCGCCACGCCGCCTCGGTCAGCACCCGGCCGCGCGGTGTGCGGGCGAGAAGCCCGCGCTGCATCAGGAACGGCTCGATCACGTCCTCGAGCGCGTCGCGCTGCTCGGCGAGCGAAGCGGCGATGGTCTCCACCCCCACCGGCCCGCCACCGAACGTCTGGCCGATGCAGCCGAGGTAGCGCCGGTCCAGCGCATCGAGCCCGAGCGCATCGACCTGCAGCCGGCGGAGCGCGGCGTCGGCCGCCGCCCGATCGATGATGGCGTGTCCGTCGACCGCCGCGAAGTCGCGCACGCGCTTGAGCAGCCGGCCGGCGACGCGCGGCGTGCCGCGGGCGCGGCGGGCGATCTCGAGCGCGCCGTCGGGCGTCAGATCGAGGTCGAGCAGCCCGGCGGCGCGGCGGACGATGCGCTCCAGCTCGTCGTCGCGATAGAACTCGAGCCGGATCGGGATGCCGAACCGGTCGCGCAACGCGGTGGTGAGGAGGCCGGTGCGCGTCGTCGCGCCGACCAAGGTGAAGGGCTTGAGCTGGATGCGCACCGAGCGCGCCGCCGGCCCCTCGCCGATCATCAGATCGAGGCGGAAATCCTCCAACGCGGGATAGAGGATTTCCTCGACGATCGGCGACAGGCGGTGAATCTCGTCGATGAACAGCACGTCGCGCGGTTCGAGGTTGGTGAGCAGCGCGGCAAGGTCGCCGGGCCGCGCGATCACGGGGCCCGAGGTCGTGCGCAGATTGACGCCGAGCTCGCGCGCGACAATCTGGGCGAGCGTGGTCTTGCCGAGGCCTGGCGGGCCGGACAGCAGCACGTGGTCGAGCGCGTCGCCGCGCGCCCGTGCCGCGTCGATGAACACGCGCAGATTGGCCCGCGCCTCGGCTTGGCCGACGAAGGCATCGAGCGAGTTGGGGCGGAGCGACGGCTCGCCCGCATCGTTCTCGGATCGGTCGGCGGCGACGAGACGCGGCTCGGTCACGCCGAAAGCTCCTTGAGGCCGGCGGTAATCAGGGCTTCGACCGGCGCGTCGGCACCCAGCTGCTGCGCCGCATGGCTGACGGCGCCAAGCGCCTCGCCGCGGCGATAGCCGAGATTGACCAGCGCCGAGACGGCGTCGCCGAGCGGGCCGGCGAGCCCCATGGCCGCGCTGGCGGTCACCGCCGCGAGGCCGGGCGAGGCCGCCACCACCGCGTCCGCGACCTTGTCCTTCAGCTCGGCCAGGATGCGGGCGGCGAGCTTGGGCCCGACCCCGGCGGCGCGGGTAAACGCGGCACGGTCGCCGGCGAGGATCGCGTCGACCAGCGCCTCGGGCTCGGTGACGGACAGCACCGAAAGGGCGTGGCGCGCGCCGACGCCCTGCACGGTGGTCAGCAGCCGGAACCAGTCGCGCTCCGCCGCGTCGGCGAAGCCGTAAAGATGGATATGGTCCTCTCGCACATGGGTCTCGACCGCGACCGAGGCCTGCCCGCCCGCCGCCGGCAGGCGGCGCAGCGTGCGCGCCGAGCAGAACACCAGGTAACCGACGCCGCCGACGTCGATCACCGCCCATTCCTCACCCGTCGAATCGACGATCCCTGTGAGGCGGGCGATCACGCCACCACCCCCGCTGCGCCCCAGGCGCGGCTGGTCGCGGCGTGATGGGCGTGGCAGATGGCGACGGCCAGCGCGTCGGCCGCATCCTCCGTCTCGCACGCCGCGCCGGGCAGCAGCATGCGGACCATGGCACCGATCTGCACCTTGGCAGCGTGGCCTGCGCCGACCACCGACTTCTTCACCGTGTTGGCGGAATATTCGGTGACCGCGACACCGGCGAGCGCCGGGGCGAGCAGCACCACACCGCGCGCCTGGCCGAGCAGCAGGGCCGAGCCCGCATTGCGCGCCACGAACGTCTCCTCGACCGCCGCCGCATCGGGCGCGTAGCGCGCGATCACCTGGGCGAGTCCCACGTGCAGCGCGGCGAGGCGCTCGCCCATCGGGCGCTTGACGTCGGGCCGGACCGCACCGTCGGCGACGTGGCGCAGCACGGTGCCCTCGGCCTCCACGACGCCCCACCCGGTGACCCGGAGGCCCGGGTCGAGCCCGAGAAATCGCATGGGCGGCGCTCCTTTCGCCATCTGGGATCCCGCCGCGCCCGGAATCAGGCGCTCAGGCGGGCCATCAGCGCGTCGTCGATCTCGTAGTTGGCGGCGACCGTCTGCACGTCGTCATTGTCCTCCAGCACATCGAGGAGGCGCAGCAGGGTCTCCGCATTGTCTTCCCCGACCGGCACGGTCACCTGCGGGCGCCACGCCAGGGCGGCGCGCTCGGCCTCGCCGAACCGCGCTTCCAGCGCCTCGCGAACCGCGTTGAGGTCGTCGGGCGCGCAGATCACCTCGTGTCCGTCGGGTCCCGACTGCACGTCGGACGCGCCCGCTTCGAGCGCCGCCTCGAACATTTCCTCTGGCTTCGCCTTGTCGGCCGGGTAGTTCACGACGCCGACGCGGCTGAACTGGAAGGCCACCGAGTTTGTCTCGCCGAGCGTGCCGCCATGCTTGTCGAAGGCGACGCGCACGTCGCCGGCGGTGCGGTTGCGGTTGTCGGTCAGCGCCTCGACGATGATGGCGACGCCGCCCGGCCCGTAGCCCTCGTAGCGCATCTCGACGTAGTTGTCGTTCTCGCCGGCGGACTGGCCGCGCTTGATCGCGCGCTCCATCGTATCCTTGGGCATGTTCGCGTTGCGCGCCGCGACGATCGCCGCGCGTAGCCTGGGGTTGGCCGACGGGTCGGCCTGGCCGGTCTTGGCTGCCACCGTCAGCTCGCGGATCAGCTTGGTGAACTGCTTGGCGCGCTTCGCGTCCTGCGCGCCCTTGCGATACATGATGTTCTTGAACTGGGAATGTCCGGCCATAGGCCGCGCGTCCTCTTGTGCGGAAAGTGAGGGTCTATACCATATGTAGGCGAAAAGCGCACCGGCCCCACAATCGGCGCGGCGCTATTCACCATTCTGCCCGGTAACAATCGAATATGGCGAGATTGCGGCCGGCGCCCGTGGCTTGGCCAGGGCGGGCCCGCCTACCTCGGCCAGTGGGGGGCGAGCATGCCGCCCGTCCGGACCGGCGCGACGCGGGTGGCGAGGCCGGTGCGATCGTCGGTCTCGCAGAACACGGCGCACAGCGTCGCCTCGCCGTCGGCGGGCTCGAGCCGGCCGGTCGGCATCTTGGTGACGAAGCGCTCGACCGCCTCGTGCGCGCGCATGCCGATCACCGAATCGTAGTCGCCGCACATGCCGGCGTCGGTCTGGTAGGCGGTGCCGCCGCCGAAGATGCGGGCGTCGGCGGTCGGGACGTGGCTGTGGGTGCCCACCACCAATGAGGCACGCCCGTCGCAGAAATGGCCCATCGCCGTCTTCTCGCTGGTCGCCTCGCCGTGGAAGTCGAGGATCACGGCATCGACCGTCTCGCCCAGCCGGTGCGCCTCGAGCGCACGGTCGGCCTCGGCGAACGGGTCGTCCAGCGGGTCCATGAACAGCCGCGCCATCAGATGCAGCACGAACACCTTGCGGCCGCCCGGCGCATCGAAAATGCGCGCGCCCGCGCCCGGCGTGCCGGCCGGAAAGTTCTGCGGGCGCATCAGCCGCGGCTCGCGGTCGAAATGGCCGATGATCTCGCGCCGGTCCCAGACATGGTTGCCGGTGGTGATGACATCGGCGCCGGCGTCGAACAGCTCGTCGCAGATCTGGGCGGTGATGCCGAAGCCGTGCGCGGCGTTCTCGCCGTTGACCACGACGAAATCGAGCTCGAGGTCGCGCCGGAGCCGCGGCAGGTTGCCCACCACGGCCCGCCGGCCGGCCGAGCCCACCACGTCGCCGCAAAGAAGCAGTCTCATGAGCCGGTCCCCGGGGCGAACCGAAGCGCGCGGGTCTCGGTGACAACCCAGTCGAGCTTCTGGTCGGCACCGGTGGTCGGCACGCGGTCCACCTCCTGCGCGTCGTAGGCGACGCCGGCGGCCAGGACCGGACCGACCCGGCGCAGCTTGGCGAGCGTGCGGTCGTAGTACCCGCCGCCATAGCCGAGCCGGCGGCCGGCCGCATCGAAGGCGAGCAGCGGCGCGATCACCAGCGCCGGCGTCACCTCTTCGTCCGAGGCGGGGTGCGAGGTGCCGAACACGCCGGCTACCATCGCGGCGCCCGGCGCCCAGGCCCGAAAAATCAGCGGCGTGCCCCTGGCCGTCACGATCGGAAGCCCGATCGCACAGCCGAGCCCATGGATGCGCGCAAGCAAGGGGCGCAGGTCGAGTTCGTCCACCATCGGCCAGTAGCCGGCGACGAGCGGGCGCGCCGCGAGCGCATCGGCAAGCGCGGCGACGAAGTTCGCGGCGACGCGCTCGGCGGCCGCGGCACCCGACGTGCGGTGAACATTGCGCCGTGCGGCCATCATCGACTTGCGCAGCGCGGCCTTTTCGGCGCGCACCGCGTCGGGTGAGGCCGCCTCGGGCAAGCTCAGAACGCGGTGAAGGTAAGGGTGGTCAGCGACCGCACGATATTGGGGATGTCGAGCACCCGGTCGTTGAGGAACTTGCCGATGTCGGCGTCCTCGGGAAGGTAGAGCTTCATCAGGAGATCGTATTCGCCGCTGGTGGAGTAGAGCTCCGACGCGATCTCGCGGCGATAGATCGCGTCGGCCACCTCGTAGGTCTTGCCGGGGGTGCAGCGGAGCTGAACGAAAACGGGCTTCATCGCATCCCTCCGGGGCGTCGTTCGAGTAGGCGGAGCCGCTTCGGCCGTCCGGCACTGAAATCCTCTGTGGCCTGCTGATGCAGGTGGGCGCCATGTGCCGAGACCACGGCCTCGGCAGGGACAGCTCCCAAGAGGATACCATTGGCCCCAGGGATTTGCGGCCGGTTCGCACCGCGCAGCCCCGCCTGCCTCCGAATCTAGGCAGCTTCGAGCCTCGCGGCAATCCCTTCGATCCGCTCGGCCAGCGCCTCGATGGCGGCGGCGGCGCGGCCCTCGACCTCGCGCGCGGCGGTGCGCGCCGCGATGGCCTCGTCGGCGCCGGACTTCGAGGTGTCGTCGAGCTCCGCATAGGCTTCGGCCAGCTCGTCCGAGATCAGCAGCGCCGCCATCACAAGGAGACGCGCATCCCCGACCTGGCCCACCGCGGCCACCAGCTCCTCCACCTTGCCGTCCAGGAAGGTGCCGAGCTGGCGAAGGTGATCCTCCTGCCCGTCGTCGCAGGCGATCTGGTAGTTGCGCTTGTTGATGGTGATGTCGACCTGGGCCATCGCCGCCTCAGCCCGCGAGCGCGGTGCGCAGCCGCGCGATCGCCGCGTCGAGCCGCTCGGCGACCTCGGAATTGCGCGCCTCCAGCGTCTCGCAGCGGCTGCGCAGCGACGTGATCTCGGCCTCGGCGTCGTCGGTAGCGGGCAGCGCCTCGCCCGCCGCGCGCTCGAGCCGGGCGACCGCCTTGGCGAGCCGGTCGTGGGCCTCGGAGAGGTTGCTCATGGAATGCCCGCGGGTTGTCGGTTCCCGGCGAGGATACGCACCGTCCGATTCGAACGCAACCGACGCCGGCGCGCGCGAAGCGGATCCTCGCGCGCGATCACAGTCACCCTTCGTCGAATCCGTCGGTGACGAGGCGGGCGAGCGCGTCGGCGGCCGGCTCGGCGTCGGCGCCCTCGCAGTGGATGACGAGCGGCGTGCCCGGCCCGGCGGCGAGCAGCATCAGCCCCATGATCGAATGCCCGGAGACGGTCTGGCCCTTCGCCTGCACCGTGATGCGCGCGTCGTACCCCCCGGCGAGGCGCACGAAGGCAGCCGCCGCCCGCGCGTGCAGCCCCTTTCGGTTGACGATCGTCACCGAGCGCTGGACGCCTTCGTTCATCCGGCCTGGTCGGCGAGCAGGCGCGAGGCGACGTTGATGTACTTGCGGCCGGCCTCCTGCGCCTCGGCGACCGCGTCGGCGAGCGCATGGCTTCCCCGGACGCTGGCGAGCTTGACCAGCATCGGCAGGTTGACCCCGGCAATCACCTCGACCTTCGCCTGCTCCATCACGCTGATCGCGAGGTTGGACGGCGTGCCGCCGAACATGTCGGTGAGAATCACTGCGCCCTGCCCCTCGTTGACGCGCGCGACGTCGTCGAGGATCTCCTTGCGGCGCACCTCCATGTCGTCCTCGGGCCCGATGCAGACGGTGGCGATGCCGGTCTGCGGCCCGACCACGTGCTCGAGTGCCGCCACCAGCTCGTCGGCGAGGCGGCCGTGGGTGACCAGTACGATGCCGATCATGGCGTAACCTGCTTTCTGGCGGGGCACGTCACGGCGCCGCCCCGCTGTCGATATCGCGATGGAACACGGTGGCGCTCTGCCCCTCGGCGGCGAGCCATGCCCCCAGCCGCTCGGCGAGATAAACCGAGCGATGCTTGCCGCCGGTGCAGCCGACGGCGATGGTGAGGTAGCTCTTCCCCTCCTGGCGGAAGCGCGGCAGGAGGGGGCCGAGGAGCCGGGTGAGCGCGTCGAAAAAGCCGGCGAAGTCGGGATCGCGCTCGATGAAGGCGCCGACCGCCTCGTCCCGCCCGGTGAAGCCGCGCAACGCGTCGACATAGTGCGGGTTGGCGAGGAAGCGGACGTCGAACACCAGATCCGCCTCGCGCGGCACGCCCAGCCTGTAGGAGAACGAGGTAACGAACACCACGAGCCCCGGCGCCTCGTCCAGCGTGAAATGGCCGCGCAGCTCGCGCTGCAGCGCGCCGAGCGTCAGGTCGGTGGTGTCGAGCGTCACGTCCGCCCGGTCGCGGAGCGCGCCGATCATCTCGCGCTCGCGCAGGATGCCGTCGGTGACCGGCCGGTCCGGCGCCAGCGGGTGGCGGCGGCGCGTCTCGGTGTAGCGTCGGCGCAGCACCTCGTCCTGGCAGTCGAGGAACAGCACCCGCACGTCGAGCGCCGGCATGGCGACCAGCGCGTCAAGCTCGTGAACGAACGTGCCGACGCCGAAATCGCGCGTGCGCACGTCGACGCCGATGGCGAGCGGGCGGCCGGCGCCCTTCGCGCCCGTGATCAGGCTGGTGAGGAGCGAGATCGGCAGATTGTCCACAGCTTCGTAGCCGATGTCCTCGAGGGCCTTCAGCGCGTTGCTCTTGCCGGCGCCGGACATGCCGGTCACCAGCACGACCCGCAGCCTGCGCGGCGGCGCGGCAAGGGCGGCACCGTCGTTCGACGGCAACGCATGGTCTCGCTGGGTCATGGCCGGGCCGTACTATCCCGCTTGGCGAGGGCGACGGCAAGGCGAACCTTGGCCGGCGCCGAGGCCTCGAACGGCGCCAGCCGGACCCTGCGGATCGCCACGCCCAGAAGGGTGCAACGCGCGAGCGCGGGCATCCGTTCGACCGATTCGGGTGCCACGAGGTCCACCACCAGGGCGAGCGGCACGCGGGCCCGCCAGGGGACCGCGACGATGCCGATCCCGCGTGCCTCGATCCGGCCGCGAAGACGTTCCGGCGCCCGCATCTCGACCCGATCGCCCGCGCGGGCCAGGGTCACCAGGTCGTCGGCCACCAGCCGCGCCCCCTCCTCGATCAGTCGGAGCGCGAGGTCGGACTTCCCCGCCCCCGCCGGCCCCCGCAGCAGCACGCCGGCCGCCCCGATGGCGACCCCCGTCGCGTGGACGGCGCGCGGGCCAGGCGCGCGCGTCGCCGTCAGCCCGCGTTGGAGCCGGTGAGCCAGGCCTCGGCCTCGCGGTACTTGTCGGTGGTGCGGGCGACGACGTCGGGCGGCAGGACCGGCGCCGGCGGGGTGTGGTCCCAACCCTGGGCGTCGAGCCAGTCGCGCACGTACTGCTTGTCGAACGACGGCGGATTGGCGCCCAGCCTGTATTCGGCCGCCGGCCAGAATCGCGACGAATCGGGGGTCAGCAGCTCGTCGATGAGCACGATCTTGCCGTCCTTGTCGCGCCCGAACTCCATCTTGGTGTCGGCGATGATGATGCCGCGGCTCGCCGCAAAGGCGCGGGCCTCGCTGTAGATGCGGATCGAAAGGGATCGCACCTGCTCGGCCACGTCGCGCCCGACGATCTTGGCCGCGCGCTCGAAATCGATGTTCTCGTCATGCTCGCCGACGTCGGCCTTGGTCGCCGGGGTGAAGATCGGCTCCACCAGCTCCTGCGCGAGCTGGAGCCCCTTGGGCAGCTTCACGCCGCATACCTCGCCGGTCTGCTGGTAGTCCTTCCAGCCGGAGCCGACGATGTAGCCGCGCACCACCGCCTCGATCGGAAGCGGATCGAGCCGTCGCGTCACCACCGCGCGGCCCTGGACGCGCAGCCGCTCCGCCGGATCGGGCAGCACCTCCTCCAGCTTCGCGCCGGTCAGGTGGTTGGGGACGATGCCCTTGGTGCGGTCGAACCAGAAGTTCGAGAGGCTGGTCAACACCCGGCCCTTGTCGGGGATCGGCGTCGGCAGCACCACGTCATAGGCCGACAGCCGGTCGGACGCGACGATCAGCAGCCGGTCGTCGCCGACGGCATAGACGTCACGCACCTTCCCCTTTCGCACGAGCTTGAGGCTCGCAAGATCCGAATCGAAAAGCGCCGCGCCCGCCGTCGCCACATCGACCTCCCATGCATGGAAATCCGAAAGGCGAAGTTTTAGGGTCCGCCTCGCCCCGAGTTCGAGTCCCGCCGAAGCCGCTTGATTCGCCCGTGGGTCGGCCTATCGTCGGGCGCGCGGGAGGGTGCTATGGGCGATGCGCTGGGATGGCGGCGGAAGTTCGGGGTGGTGGCGCCGTCCACCAACACCTCGGTCCAGCCGGAATTCGACGACATGCGCCCGGCGGGCGTGACCAACCATCACGTGCGCATCTGGATTCCCGACGATCCGGTGGAATCGGACGACGATTTCAACCGGCTGATGGACAACATCCGGGGCGCGTTCGACAATTCGCTCGACCGGGTGATGACCTGCCGGCCGGACTACATCGTCATGGGCATGTCGGCCGAGACGTTCTGGGACGGGCTTGCCGAGAGCCGGCGCATGCGCGACCGGGTGATGGAGCGCACCGGGCTCGGCGTCGCAATGGGATCGGATTCGTGCCGCGCGGCGCTCGCTGCCTATGGCGGAGCCAAGCGCATCGCCGTCCTGACGCCCTACTGGCCGGTCGGCGACAAGAACGTGCGGCGCTTCTTCGAGCAGTGCGGGCTGGAGGTCGTGCGCATCGAGGGGCTGAAATGCCGGAGCCCGATGCTGATCGCCCACGTCGGCGAGGACGAACTGCGCGGCGCGCTCCGCCGGCTCGACGGCGACGACGTCGACGCCATCGTTCAGGTCGGCACCAACCTCGCCATGGCGAAGCTCGCCGACGAGGCGGAGCGCTGGCTCGCCAAGCCGGTGATCGCGATCAATGCCGCGACCTACTGGTACGCGCTGCGCGACAACAACATTCCGGACCGCGTGCGCGGCTACGGGCACCTGCTGGCGGAGGTTCCGACCTTGCCGGACGGGTTCGGCACGGCGCGGCAGGCGTCATAAGGACCGGCGGTCCGCCCCCTACCGCTTCGGCACGCCGAGCTGTTCGGCCATCCAGTCGGCGCACTGGGTGCGCCACAGATGACCGCGATTGTGGCCGACATGGATGCCGCCCTCGAGCAGCAGGAACACGCACGGCCCCTTCACCTCCTTCGAAACCCGCTCAGCATCCTGCCAGCGGGTGATGGTGTCGTTCTCGCCGGCGATGATGAAAATCGGGCAGGTGACGCGGCTCGCCACCCCTTCGAGGTTGAACGGGCGGGTCTTCTCGCGTGCCTCCTCGACGCTGCGGGAGTGGGTACGGAGCTTGTAGGCGTCCTTCAGCGTCTGCGGCCGCTGGTCGAAATTCTCGATGACGCTGTAGGCGCCGCCGTTGGCGATGGCGGCCCTGATGCGCTTCTCGAACGCGGCCGCGCGCGGGGCGTAGTAGCCGCCCATCGACGAGCCGGAGATGCCGAGCCGGGAGGCGTCGAGGTCGGCGCGCTTCTCCACCCAGTCGATGACCGCCGAAACCGGCTCCTCGAACGTGTGGCGGATCGGCCAGTCATACTCGCCCTCGCCCTGGCCGGGCCCGTCGAAGGACAGTGTGGCGATGCCGCGCTCGAGGAAGAGCTGCTCGTAATTATGCTGCTCCTCCTTGGTCGAATCCATGCCGGACACGACCAGGATGACCGGCTGGGGCCCGGTGGCGCCCAGCGGCTTCCGCAGATAGCCGTAAAGATGCTTCCCCTCGAACGGGATCGCGACGCGCTCGCCCGGCGGCGAGAGGTGCGGGAGCGCGAGCGAGCGGCACTCGACCGCCTTCCTGTGGGCCGCGCGCATCTGGTCCACGTCGTGGGTGAACAGGAACTTGGCGAAATGATACTCGACCGCGGCGGTGGTGAGGTGCATCGCCGCCGCGAGGTTCGAGCTGTTGGCGAGGCAGGCGCGGCCGGTCGCCTCGTGCATAGCGGCGCGCGCCGACCACGCGGCGCACCAGCCGTCCCACGAGTTCGATCGAATGGGTGACCTCGATAAAGTCCGTCACCGGCACGCCGGCGGCGGTGAAGCGGATCATCCAGTGCTCGCGCGCCGCGCGGATCTTCGCGTCCGGCTCCGACTTCCCTTTGACCTGGGTCGCCATGACGTTTCCTCCCTGTGCTCTTCAAGATCATTGCGAGGAGCGGAGCTGCGCTCCCAATGGGGCGTTGGCTCTGTTCGCGCCAGGCCGCCGTCACGCCGCGACGGTGCCGAACTCCTTCACCTCGTTCCGCTCCGGCGCGAAGCGCTCGCGCGGGATCGCATCGAGGTCGCAGCCGGTGACCCGCACCACCCAGGCGCCCTCGGGCATGTAGGTGTTGTGGATCTGACGCGGCCGGTAGGGCACGGCCATGCCGGGGGCGAGGCGGTAGGTCCGCTCCTTCTCGATCTTCGCATGGCCCGGGTTTCGGCCGTCGTCGGTCCGGCGCCACTCGGTCATCTCGGTGAAGCCGCGCGCGACTCCATAGATCGCCCAGGACGCGCCGTGGTTATGGGGCGATCCCGGACCCTTCTGCGGCCGATGGTGGTGGATCAGCACGTTGAAGCCGAGCGGGTCGCGATAGACGACCTCGGACGACTGTCCCTTGGCGGGATCGAAATGGGCGGCGACGAAGTCGGGGTCGACCAGCAGCGCCTCGAGCTTCTTCGCCACCTTGGCGCGCGCGTCGTCGGTTTCGCCGCCCTTCAGGATTTCGTGGGCATCGGCGCAGAACGCTGCGAGCGTGTAGGACATGGCAAGTCTCCCGCGAGCCGCCCGGATCGGGCGGAAGGAAGACTAGACCCGAGCGGGAACGGCCGGCAAGCCGCGCTTCGTGAGGCGCCGGAGAGCGATCCGCCTGGAACGACATTCGGGGCGCCGCCGGGGTCCGGCAGCGCCCGAACGCCTTGTACGTCGGACTCAGGCGAGGTCGAAGCGGTCCGCGTTCATCACCTTGGCCCACGCCGCCACGAAGTCGCGCACGAACTTCTCCTTGCTGTCATCCTGGGCATAGACTTCGGCATAGGCGCGAAGGATCGAGTTCGACCCGAAGACGAGATCCATTCGCGTCGCCGTCCATTTGACGGCACCGCTTTTGCGGTCTCGGACCTCGTAGAGGCCGCCGCCAACGGGCTTCCATTCGTATGCCATGTCGGTCAGGTTGACGAAGAAGTCGTTCGTTAATGCGCCTTCACGGCCCGTGAACACGCCGTGCTTGGTGCCGCCATGGTTGGTGCCCAGGACACGCATCCCCCCGACCAGCACGGTCATCTCAGGGGCAGTCAGGCCCATGAGTTGCGTACGGTCGAGCATCAGCTCTTCCGCCGAGACAGCGTAGTCCTTCTTGAGCCAGTTGCGGTACCCGTCGTGGATGGGCTCCAGCGGCGCAAAGGAGTCGGCGTCGGTCATCTCGTCGGTTGTGTCGCCGCGACCGGGCGAGAAGGGAACCGAGACCTCGACGCCCGCGGATTTCGCCGCCTGCTCGACACCGACATGGCCGGCCAGTACGATCAAGTCCGCGATGCTGGCGCCGGTCTCGGCAGCGATGGGCTCGATCGTAGCCAGAACCTTGGCCAAACGCGCAGGTTCGTTGCCTTCCCAGTCCTTCTGCGGCGCCAGACGGATGCGCGCGCCGTTGGCGCCGCCCCGCATATCCGAACCGCGATACGTGCGGGCGCTGTCCCACGCGGTCGCGACCGTCTCGCCGACCGTCAGACCGGCGGCGGCGATCTTGGCCTTCGCGGCAGCAACGTCGTAGTCGGTGCGCCCCGGAGGCACGGGGTCCTGCCAGATCAGGTCTTCCTTCGGCACGTCGGGACCGAAGTAGCGCGCCTTTGGACCCATATCGCGGTGGGTCAGTTTGAACCATGCGCGGGCGAAAGTGTCGTTGAAAGAGGCGGGATCGGCGCGGAACTTCTCCATGATCTTGCGATAGACCGGGTCGACCTTCATCGCCATATCGGCGTCCGTCATGATCGGCATGCAGCGGATCGAGGGGTCCTCGACATCGACCGGCATGTCCTTTTCGGCGATCTTGATCGGCTGCCATTGCCGGGCACCGGCGGGGCTCGTCCGGATTTCCCACTCGTGATCGAGCAGCATGTCGAAATAGCCCATGTCGAACTTGGTCGGATTGCTCGTCCAGGCGCCTTCGATGCCGCTGGTGATGGTGTCGCGGCCCTTGCCCTTGCCCGACGGGTTGTACCAACCGAAGCCCTGCTTATCGACGTCGGCCGATTCCGGATCGGGACCGAGCTTGCTCGCGTCGCCGTTGCCGTGGGTCTTGCCGACGGTGTGACCGCCGGCGGTCAGGGCGACGGTTTCCTCGTCGTTCATCGCCATGCGCGCGAAAGTTTCGCGAACCGCCTCTGCCGTCTTCATCGGATCCGGCTTGCCGTTGACACCTTCCGGATTAACGTAGATCAGCCCCATCTGTACGGCGGCCAACGGATTCTCGAGCGAGGTCTCGTCGTTGGCGTTCGAATAGCGCTCCTTCCCGAGCCACACCTTCTCCGACCCCCAGTAGGTGTCCTTCTCCGGGTGCCAGATGTCCTCGCGGCCGAAGCCAAAGCCGAAGGTCTTGAGGCCCATGAACTCGTAGGCGATGGTGCCGGCGAGGATGATTAGGTCGGCCCAGCTGACCTTGTTGCCGTACTTCTTCTTGATCGGCCACAGCAGACGGCGCGC
Organism: uncultured Alphaproteobacteria bacterium; assembly: GCA_963775315.1. Taxonomy (GTDB): domain Bacteria; phylum Pseudomonadota; class Alphaproteobacteria; order MPNO01; family DASWLB01; genus CAWGHZ01. The sequence goes on from CAVZIN010000010.1 coordinate 139,492, forward strand.
CTTGTCGAGGCTGACATTGTCCGGCCAGGAGTTGAGCGGCGCGAAACGCTGGTTGCCCGTGCCGCCGCCGCCGCGGCCGTCGGCGATCCGATAGGACCCCGCGGCGTGCCAGGACATGCGAATCAGTAACCCGCCATAATGGCCCCAGTCCGCCGGCCACCAGTCCTGGCTGTCGGTCATCAAAGCGTGCATGTCTTTCTTGAGGGCCGCAATGTCGAGCTTTTTGAGTTCTTCGCGATAGTTGAAGGCCTGACCCAGGGGGTCGGTCTTCGTGTCATGCTGGGAGAGAATGTCGAGGTTGAGGGCCTTGGGCCACCAATCCATGACGTCCATGCCGATGTTTGTGCTTCCGCCGTGCATGACAGGGCACTTGCCCGCGCTACCGCTTTCACGTCCGTCCATGGCAACCTCCGATCGGTGGTGCAACCGCAATTTCGAATTGGAACCATTCCAAAAAATGGAGCGCCTTTTGGGGCCTTTCAAGGGCTGCGACGACTCCCTAGAGTGAAATGACCGTCCGTCAGTTGACATCGCTCAAATGTCGGCTATCCAACCCGGCGGTCTTGTATCGGAACAGCGGATCGGATGGTCATGGACATCGCCATCATCGGGGGCGGGATCGGCGGGCTGACGCTCGCCCTCGACCTTCACCAGCGCGGCGTTGCGTGCCGCGTCTACGAAAGCGCGCCCGAGGTGAAGGAGCTGGGCGTCGGCATCACCTTGCTGCCGCACGCAATGCGCGAGTTCACGGCGCTCGGACTCGGCGACGAGCTGCTCGCCCAGGGGATCGAGAACCGCGAGAGCTGCTTCTACAACCGGTTCGGCCAGCTCATCTATTCCGAGCCGCGCGGCAAGTTCGCGGGCTACAAGGTGCCCGAGGTCGGCATCCATCGCGCCCGGCTGCATTTGACCCTGCTCGCCGCCGCGCGCGAGCGGCTGGGCGCCGACCGGGTGCTGACCGACCATCAACTGCTGGGACTCGACCAGTCGGATGGCAAGGTCACGCTGCGCTTCAAGTCGAGCGCGACCGGACAGGCCCGCCCGCCCGTCACGGCCGACATCGCGATCGGCTGCGACGGCGTGAACTCGACCGTGCGCCGCGGCTTCTATCCCGACGAGGAGCTCCGCTTCATCGGCATCAACACCTGGCGCGGGGTCAGCCGGATCAAGCCGTTCCTGACCGGCCGGTCCTATGTGCGGGTGGGCTCGATCAAGACGGGCAAGATCGTGATCTACCCGATCGTCGACGACGTGGACGGGAAAGGCAACCAGCTCGTCAACTGGACGACCGAGTTGCTGCAGGATTCCTACGAGCGGAACGACTGGAACAAGCCAGGCAATTTGGACGACTTCATCGGCATCTACGAGAGCTGGGCATTCGACTGGCTGAACGTGCCCGAGATGATCCGCCGCTCGGACGTGATCTTCGAGTACCCGATGGTGGACAAGGATCCGATCGACCGGTGGACTTTCGGCCGCGTCACCCTGCTGGGCGACGCCGCGCACCCGATGTACCCGCGCGGTTCCAACGGCTCGGCCCAGGCGGTGCTCGACGCACGGGCGCTTTCGGACCTGCTCGCGAAGGGCGGCGATCCCGAGGCCACGCTCCAGGCTTACCAGGCGCAGCGCACCGGCCCGACCGCGCGCGTGGTGCGCACCAACCGCGAGACCCCGCCCGACTTCATCATCATCAAGGTCGAGGAGCTGGTCGGCGACCGCCCGTTCGACGATCTGGACAAGTTCATCACCCAGCCCGAGCTCAAGCGGCTTTCCGACGACTACAAGCGGGTCGCCGGCTTCTCCCTCGAAGACGTGGCGCAGCCGGCCGCGGGCCTGTAACGTTCGTCCCGGCCGCCGCGGCGCGGCCGGACACGAACGGGAGGGCCGCATGGAGATCGCAATCGTCGGCGGCGGGATCGGCGGGTTGACGCTCGCGCTCGCGCTGCACCAGCGGGGCATTGCCGCCCGCGTCTACGAGGGCGTGGCGGAGGTGAGGGAGCTGGGGGTGGGCATCACCCTGCTGCCTCATGCGATGCGGGAGTACGCCGCGCTCGGGCTCGAGGCGGCGCTGGTCGCCCAGGGGGTCGAGACCCGCGAGTCCAGCCATTTCAACCGGTTCGGACAGCTCATCCATACCGAGCCGCGCGGCCGCTACGCCGGCTACGCAGTGCCCGAGGTGATGATCCACCGCGCCAGGCTGCACCTTACCTTGTGGAACGCGGCGATCGAGCGGTTGGGCGCCGACCGCGTGTTGACCGACCACCAGTGCGTCGGGTTCGACCAGGACGCGGACGGGGTGACGCTACGCTTCACCTCCGCTTCGGGGGCCGTGCGCCCGCCGGTGAAGGCCGAATACGTGGTCGCCTGCGACGGGGTCAACTCCACCATCCGGCGCCAGTTCTACCCCGACGAGACGCTGGCGTTCGGCGGCATCAACACCTGGCGCGGCGTGACGCGCGGCAAGCCTTTCCTCAGCGGCCAGACCTATGTCCGCGCCGGCGCGATGGGCACGGGCAACATCGTCATCTATCCGATCGAGAACGACATCGACGGCGAGGGGAACCAGCTCATCAACTGGACGACCCAGGTCTACCAGCCCGGGTTCCAGGCGAACGACTGGAACAGGAAGGGCCGGATCGAGGACTTCATCCACATCTACGAGAGCTGGACGTTCGACTGGCTCGACGTGCCGGACATGATCCGGCGCTCGGACGTGCTGCTCGAATACCCGATGATCGACAAGGACCCGGTCGACCGCTGGACCTTCGGCCGCGTGACGCTGCTGGGCGACGCCGCCCACCCGATGTACCAGCGGGGCTCCAACGGCTCCGCCCAGGCGGTGATCGATTCCCGCACGCTGGCCGACGCGCTGGCCAAGGGCGGCGACCCGCGCGCCGCCTTCGCCGCCTACGAGGCGGCCCGGCGCGAGACGACGGCGCGCATCGTGCGCACCAACCGCACCACCCCGCCCGACTACATGATCATCCGGGTCGAGGAGCTGGTGGGCGACCGGCCGTTCGACGACCTCGACAAGTACATCTCGCGCGCCGAGCTCGACGCGATGATCGAGGATTATAAGCGCGTCACCGGCTACGCCCGCGCCGACGTGGCTTAGGCCGGGGCGTCACGCGCACCTCAGTGGCCGCGATAGACGGGCGCGGGCTGGGCGAAGAACGACGCCAGGATGTGATAGACCAGCGCGTAGTTCTTCTGCTGGAACGACGCATGGGCGATGCCCGGCATCACTGCGAACTGCTTGTCCGGGTTGGGCAGGCGGGCGAAGAACGCCATCAGGTCCTCGGTCGACGCGATGCCGTCGTACTCACCCCGCATGACGATGGTCGCGGCGGCGATCTTCGCCGGATCGACCAGCGGCAGCTTCGAGCACATGTCGACATAGGTGCCGGTCGGCACGGAATCGTCGAGGGCGAGGATCGCGTCCGCGAAGGCCTCGACCGTCGCGTCGTCGGCGGTGCCGGGGTGGTCGCGCGTGAAGATCGAGCGCACGAAGGCGCGGTCGATCGGGCGCCGGTTGGCCGCAAGATATTCAGGCAGGCGCTTCTTGCGGTCGGCGAGGGTGGGACTGCCTTCGCCCGTCCACACCATCGCGTCGAGGGCGAGGCGGGCCACGCGGTCGGGCCGGTTCTGCGCAAATAGTGCCGCGCGCAGCGCGCCCGACGAGATACCGTAGACCAGGAGCGACGCGTTTCCGTCCACCGACGCGATATGGTCGGCGGCAACGGACAGATCTGCCGCGCCGTTGGCGATGTCGCAGTTGATCGGGCGTGTCTTGTCGGACCGGCCGTAGCCTTCCATGTCCACGCACCAGGTGAGGTAGCCGCGGCGCGCGAACCAGTCCATCACCGAGGCGTCGGCGCGCCCCGGGACGGTGAGGTCGAAGGTCGGCTGCGATGCCATCGACGAGCCGTGCACGAACAGGATGATCCCGCGCGGCGGCGCGGGTGGCGCCGCGAGCGCCTTGCGCCACAAAAAAAGCCGGACGTCGCCCTTCTTCGTCCAGTGTGCGGCGCCCGTCACCTCGTCCATGCGACCCTCCGTCGTTGCCGGCGGAATGTGGCCGCCGCCGGCGGGTGGGGCAACGGAAATCCGGCGCCGATCATTGCCCGCCCGGCACCACATTGTCTCCATTTCGCGAACAAATAGTCACCGAGGCTGCCCCCGATCGCCTGCGTCAGACCACGGTATTCCGTGACCATACGGTGGCACCCAGGCCGGGGCGGTCGCTCCACCCCCTTGAAAACGCAAGGCCTGACCCGCAATTATGCTCATTGACGGACCCTGGACCGCAAGCGTAGATAGCGGCGGGTCAGCAAGGTTGACTCTTTTTTGCGGAACCCAACGAGCACCATTACGTTTCCGCCGCGTGCACGATGCCGCAGCTGGGCGGGATCGACGGAAGCTGTGGCTCTGGTCCGTGAACAAGTGCAACCGCACCGCCCGCGCTGTTTCGCCCTCACAGGAAGCGCAAAGGGCGGACGAGGGTCGCAACGATGGAAGAAGGATCCCGTGTCGAACTGATGACCGGGCCGGGAAGCCGGCCCCTGCGGCGTGCCGCCGATAATGGCCACGCCAACGCACGCGCCCCGCGGTCGACAACCCGCACCTGACAAGGCGCCCGCAGCGTTTCCACCTCCCCCCATTCAGCGAAAGAAAACGATCATGGTCGGCGCTCGCCGTCGGCAACGGGGCAAGACAAGCCCGCGCGCGGTGCTGGTCACCGGCGGGGCCGGCTACGTTGGAAGTCACACCTGCAAGGCGCTGTTCGGCGCCGGCTTTACGCCCATCACCTTCGACAACCTGTCGCGCGGCCATGCCGACGCGGTGCGCTGGGGCCCGCTGGTCAAGGGCGACGTCGCCGACCGCGCCCTTCTCGTGCGCACCATCCAGGACTATGGCGTCGACGCGGTGGTCCATTTCGCGGGGTTCGCCTATGTCGGCGAGTCGATGACCGCACCCGAAATCTACTTCCGCAACAATTTCGCCGATCCGTTGGCCCTTCTGCAGGCGATGATCGAGACCGGCGTGCGCGACATCGTGTTTTCGTCGACCTGCGCGACCTATGGCATTCCGCAGGCGGTGCCGATCGCCGAGGACCATCCTCAGGCGCCGATCAACCCTTACGGTGAATCCAAGCTGATGTTCGAGCGCGCCGTACGCTGGTACGGCGAAATCCGCGGGCTGCGCTGGGTGTCGCTGCGCTACTTCAACGCCGCCGGCGCCGATCCCGACGGTGAGCTGGTCGAGAACCACGACCCCGAGACGCATTTGATCCCGCTCGCCATCCGCGCCGCCCTCGGCCGCGAGCGCGAGCTGGTGCTGAACGGCACCGACTACCCGACGCCCGACGGCACCGCCGTGCGCGACTTCATCCATGTCTCCGACCTCGCCGACGCCCACGTGAAGGCACTCACCTACCTCGAGGCCGACTGCCCGAGCGCCGCGTTCAATCTCGGCACCGGCAACGGCCACTCGGTGCGCGAGGTGATCGCCGCCGTCGAGCGCGTCACCGGCCGCCGCGTGCCGGTCCGCGCCGCGCCGCGCCGGCCGGGCGACCCCGCGGTGCTGGTGGCCGACGCGGTGCGCATGCGCGCCGCCACCGGCTGGAAGCCGCGCCGCTCGTCCCTCGACACGATCGTCGAGACCGCGGCGATCGGTCAGGACACGCTGGTGCACGCGCATGGCCACGGCGAGATCCCGGTCCTTGCCCCAATCCCGGCGGCGGCCGCAGCAGCCGCGGCCGGGCCGGGCCCGGCGGGGGCGATCGATACCGCGGCGCCCGGCGTCCGCCTCGCCCCGATCGACTGACCGGCCGCTCCGATGTCACATCCGGCCCGAGACGGCCTCGCCACGCCCCGCGGCACCGACGCGTCGGCGCCCGGCGCCGCACCCGCGCGGCTTCGCGCCCACGGCAAGTTCTTCTTCGACGGCGCCGAGAAGGTCATGCTCAAGGGCGTGACCTACGGCCCGTTCCGTCCCGACGCGGCGGGCGAGCTCTATGGCGCACGTGAAACGGCGGCACACGACCTCGCGCGCATGGCGGAGAACGGCTTCAACGCGGTGCGCACCTACACCGTGCCGCCGCGCTGGCTGCTCGATTCCGCCGCCGCTCAAGGGCTCCGCCTCATGGTCGGGGTGCCGTGGGAGCAGCATGTCGCCTTCCTCGACAGCCGCACCACCCGGCGGCGGATCCTTCGCAATGTCGGCGAGGCGGCGCGCGGCCTCGCCTTCCACCCGGGCGTGCTCGGGCTCGCCGTCGGCAACGAGATTCCGGCGCCGATCGTGCGCCTGTACGGCGCGACCCGGGTCGAGCGCTTCCTCGCCGAACTCGCCGACGCGGCCAAGCAGGCCGACCCGGACGGGCTGGTGACCTACGTGAACTACCCGACGACCGAGTATCTCGAGTTGCCGTTCCTGGATTTCATGGCGTTCAACGTCTATCTGGAACGCGAGGCCGACTACCGCGCCTATCTGCGCCGGCTGCAGAACCTGGCGGGCGAGCGGCCGCTGGTTCTCGGCGAGCTCGGGCTCGACAGCCGACGGAACGGGCTCGACAAGCAGGCCGAGACACTGGACTGGCAGCTTCGCGCGACCTTCGCCGCCGGCGCGGCCGGCGCCTTCGTCTATGGCTGGACCGACGAGTGGCATCGCGGCGGACACGAGATCGAGGATTGGGATTTCGGCCTGACCACCCGGGAGCGCGAGCCGAAGCCTGCGCTCGAAGCGGTGCGCCACGCCTTCGCCGAGACGCCGTTCCGCCGCGGGCTGGAATGGCCGCGCATTTCGGTCGTGGTGTGCAGCTACAACGGCGCGCGCACCATCCGCGACACGCTCGACCACTTGGCGAAGATCGACTACCCCGACTACGAGATGATCGTGGTCAATGACGGCTCGCGCGACGAAACCCCGCGCATTGCCGAATCCTATCCCGGCGTGCGGGTGATCTCGACCGAGAACCGCGGCCTGTCGGCGGCGCGCAACACGGGGCTGGAAGCCGCGACCGGCGAGATCGTCGCCTACACCGACGACGATGCCTATCCCGACCGCGACTGGCTGCGCTTCGTCGCGGCCGGCTTCCGCGAGTCGCGCCATGTCGGCATCGGCGGGCCGAACATCGCGCCCTACGACGACGGATTCATCGGCGGATGTGTGGCTGCCTCGCCCGGCGGGCCGCTGCACGTGCTGGTCGACGACGAGACGGCCGAGCACATTCCCGGGTGCAACATGTCATTCCGCGCCGCGGCGCTGCGCGCCATCGGCGGGTTCGACGTGCGCTACCGCACGGCGGGCGACGACGTCGATGTGTGCTGGCGCCTGCAGGATGCGGGCGGCACCATCGGGTTCCACCCGGGCGCGGTGGTGTGGCACCACCGGCGCAATTCGGCGCGCGCGTTCTGGCGCCAGCAGATCGGCTACGGCCGCGCCGAGGCGCTGCTCGAGGACAAGTGGCCGGAGCGCTACAACGCCGTCGGCCACCTGTTCTGGCGCGGGCGCATTTATGGGCCCGGCCTGACGCGCCCGCTCCTGATGGCCGAGCGCGTCTATCACGGCCCCTGGGGCTCGGCCCCGTTCCAAGGCCTCTACCGCTCCGGCCCGACGGCGCTCACCGCCCTGCCGCTGATGCCGGAATGGTACCTGCTGATCGCGGCGCTGGCCGTTGCGGGACTCCTCGGCCTCTCCTGGCCGCCGCTCCTGTGGGCCGCGCTCGCGGTGCCCGTCTGCCTCGCCATCTCGGCCGTGCAGTCGGTCGCCAGCGCACGCATCGCGCTCGACATGCGCAAGCGCCACGGCTCGCGCGACCTGCGCGCCCTGGCGCTCACCGCCGCGTTCCACATGATGCAGCCGATCGCGCGGCTGCGCGGCCGCATCCGCTTCGGTCTCACCCCGTGGCGGCGTCGGGCGTCGGGGGAGTTCACCGCGCCAGTTCCCGCGACCGTCGCGATCTGGGCCGAGCATTGGCGCGCGCCGGAGGCCCGCCTCGCCGCCTTGCAGGCGCGGCTTCACGCTGACAAGGGCTGCGTCGCCGCGGGCGGGCCGTTCGACCGCTGGGACCTGGAGCTGCGCTCGGGCCTCCTTGGCGGCGCGCGCGTGCTGATGGCGCCGGAGGAGCACGGCGCGGGCCGCCAGAACCTCGTGTTCCGTATCCGCCCGTTCGCCACAGACGCGGTCAAGATCGCCGTCTGCGGCCTCGTCCTCCTCGCCGCACTCGCGGCGGGCGACGGCGCCTGGGTCGCGGCGGCGGGGCTCGCCCTCGCCGCGGTCGGCGTCGGGGTGCTTACGGCCCGTGCCGCCGGCGTCGCCATCGGCACGATGCGCGCCGCGCTCGACCGGCTCGGCGACGAGATCGTCCGCGAGACGCCATGACCGCGGCGCCCCACCCGCGCGCGATCGCGACGTACCTCCGCCTTCTGCGCGAGGCGAAGGGATTCCGCCGTCACATCGCGGCGATCCTGGCGCTGAACCTGCTGGCCGCGCCGCTGGCGTTGCTCAACCCGGTGCCGATCAAGATCGCAGTCGAACTCGGTGATCGGCCACCGGGCGCTGCCGGACTTTCTTGCTTGGATGATGCCCAACGGGCTCACGACCTCGAAGCCGGCCATGCTCGGCCTCGCGGCGGCGCTGCTGCTCGCCGTCGTGCTCGCCACCTACCTGCAGGGATTCGGCATCTGGCTCGCCCAGACCTGGACCGGCGAGAACCTGGTGCTGCGCTTCCGCACGCGCCTGTTCGAGCACCTGCAGCTCATGTCGCTGTCCTATCACGACCGCAAGGGCACCTCGGACTCGGTCTACCGCGTGCAGTACGACGCGATGTCGCCACAGGCCGCGGTGCTGAACGGGCTGATCCCGCTGATTTCGAGCTTCGTGACGGTCGCCGCGATGCTCTTCGTCACCGCCGAGATCGACTGGGTGCTCGCGACGATCGCGCTCGCCATCTGCCCGGCCCTGTTCGGCCTCACCATCGCGTTCGGCGAGCCGCTGCGCCGCACCTGGCTGAAGGTGAAGGCCGAGGAAAGCCAGGCCATGGGCGTGATGCAGGAGGTGCTGGGCGCGATCCGCGTGGTCAAGGCGTTCGGCCAGGAGCGGACGGAGAGCCAGCGCTTCGTGCGCCATCTCGGCCTCGCGGTGCGCGAGTACATGAAGCTCGCCCGAATGCACGGCGCGTTCGACCTGTCGGTCGGGCTGGTGATCGGGATCGGCACGGCGGCGATCCTCGTGCTCGGCGTGCAGAAGGTCCAGTCCGGCGCGCTCACCCTCGGCGAGCTGTTGATCGTAATGGGCTACATCGCCCAGCTCTACCGGCCGCTCGAAACCATCTCGAAGAAGATCACCGAGCTGCAATCGGCGCTGGCGAGCGCGGAGCGCGCGTTCGCCTTGTTCGACGAGGCGCCGGCGGTGATCGAGCGCGAGGATGCGCGGCCGCTGGAGCGCGCGCGCGGCGCGGTGACGTTCGACCACGTCTCTTTCTCATACGGAAGGGCGCCGGTTCTGGACAACGTCTCGCTCGACGTGCCGGCCGGCGCACGGGTCGGCATCTTCGGCGCCTCGGGCGCCGGAAAATCGACGCTGGTCTCGCTGCTCACCCGGTTCTACGACCCGTCCTCGGGCGCGATCCGCCTCGACGGTCTCGATTTGCGCGAGTTGCGCCTCGCCGACCTCCGCCGCCAGTTCGCCATCGTGCTGCAGGAGCCGGTGCTGTTCTCGACCACCATCGCCGAGAACATCGCCTATGGCCGGCCGGGCGCGACCGAGGAGGAGATCGTCGCCGCCGCGCGCGCGGCCAATGCCGACGACTTCATTCGCACCCTGCCTGACGGATACGCGACCGCGGTCGGCGAGCGCGGCGTGATGATGTCGGGCGGCCAGCGCCAGCGCGTCGCGATCGCCCGCGCGTTCCTCAAGGAGGCGCCGGTCCTGATCCTCGACGAGCCGACCTCGAGCGTCGACGTGGTGGCCGAACAGCAGATCAAGCAGGCGATGCAACGGCTGATGGAAGGCCGCACCACCTTCGTCATCGCCCATCGCGAGACGATGCTCGCCGGCTGCGACATGTGGGTGCAGCTCTCGGGCGGGCGCGTCGTCGCGACCGGAAAGGGAATCGCTCCCATCGCCCACGGGCTCCAGGCCCTGGGATGAGCTCCGGCCCGCGCGTGATCGTCAGCGGGCTGATCGCGCAGTACCCGATGGGCGGGGTGGTGTGGGATTACGTGCAGTACGCGGCGGGGCTCGCCGCGCTCGGTTGCGACGTCTACTACCTCGAGGATACGGGGACCTGGCCCTACAATCCGGTCGAGGGCGGGGTCAGCAAGAGCTGCGACTACAACCTCGCCGTGCTCAAGCACGCGCTCGACCATTTCGGGCTCGGCGAGCGCTGGGCCTATTTCTTCCCCGAGACCCGCACCTGGCACGGGCTTTCCGACGCGAAGCGCCGCGAGGTTCTGGCGACCGCCGACCTCCTGATCAACGTATCCGGCACGCTCGCCCGCCCGCAGGACTATCGCAGCGTTCGCCGCCTCGCCTACATCGATTCCGATCCCGTCTTCACGCAGGTGAAGCTCGCCCGCGGGGAGACGCAGCTCGCCCGGCTGATCGAGCAGCACGACGTGCTGTTCAGCTTCGGCGAGACGCTGCCGGGCGCCGCCCCGGCAACGCCCTACCGCTGGCACGCAACGCGCCAGCCCATCGTGCTGGAGGCGTGGGCCGGCGCCGCGGAGCACCGCGACACGTTCACCACCGTGATGAACTGGACCATCGGCAAGCCGCTGATCCACGATGGAAGGAGCTACGGCCACAAGGATTTCGAGTTCGCCCGCTTCATGGACCTGCCCGAGCGAATCCGCCCGATCGAGATCGAGCTCGCGGTCAATGTCGGCAAGGGACGGCACACGCCTTACGATTTGTTGCGTCGCAAGGGCTGGCGTCTCGCCGACCCGGACGTCGTCTGCCCCGGCCTGGAAAGCTATCGCCGCTACGTGCAAGGGTCGAAGGCGGAGTGGAGCGTCGCCAAGCACGGCTATGTCGCCGGGCGCGCCGGCTGGTTCTCCTGCCGGTCCGCCTGCTACCTCGCCGCCGGGCGGCCGGTGGTGGTCGAGGACACGGGCTTCGGCGCCGTGATCCCGACAGGCCGTGGCATCCTCGCCTTCCGCGATCCCGACGAGGCGGTCGAGGCGATCTTCGCGGTCGACGCCGACTACGCCACGCAAGCGCGCGCCGCGCGCGAGATCGCCGCCGAATATTTCGACGCGGGCAAGGTGCTCGGGCGGCTGCTGGACCAGGCGCTGGCTGCGTAGCAGGCGCCGCCCCTACTTGCGGATGCGCGCCTTCATCGCGGCGAGGAACTCGCCGAAGGCAGGCTGGCCCATCGACCAGACCTGCGCGACGAACTCGTGGCCAGCCGCGGCGCTGCGGTCCTGCGTCGCCGCCGACAAGGCGAGCGTCGCCTTCGTCGTCACGACCAAGTCGCGCGGCACCTGGGCGCAGCCCTTGGCGAACGTCATTGCAGTCTCGACCAGCGCGTCATCCGCGACGCAGCGCAGCGCGAGACCGGCCTTCTCGGCCGCGGCGCCATCGAGAATCTCGCCGAACACCAGCATCGCCATCGCCTTCTGCCACCCGACGGCACGGTTCAGCATCCAGCTGTGCCCGCCGCCCGGATGCAGCGCCAGATTAAGGAAGCGGCAGTCGAATCTCGCCGACGCTCCGGCTATACGAATGTCACAGGCGAGCGCGAGGTTGATGCCCGCGCCGACCGCCGGCCCGTTCACCGCGGCGATCGTCGGCAGCTTGCAGGCCGCGACGCGCAGGAATCCCCGGTAGATCGCTTCGAGCGTCGCGGTGTCGCCGCCGCGCGCAGCCTCGAGGTCAGCGAGGTCGCCGCCGGCCGAAAAGGCGGGCGGCGCGCCGGTGAGCACCACCGCCTTCACCGCCGGATCGGCCTCGAACCCGTCGATCAGCGCCGCAAGCTCGGCCGAGAGGCCGGTCGAGATGATGTTCCTGCGCTTCGGGTCGTCCAGCGTGACCAGGGCGATACCGGACTCGATGGTGGTCTTGACCAGGGACATAAGACACTCCGCTTGTTTTCGGGCCCGGCAGTATAGCGGGCGCGCGGGGGATGAACGCATTCCTTGCGTGGGAACCCCCCCTCCCCCGAGGCGTTGAACCCGGGCAAGTCGCTGCGTGTGATTGCTAGCGAACAGACGGAGGGGAATGTCCGTCGAGCCGCACCTGAGCAAGGCTTTCGAGCCGGCCCCCGCCTCCTTCACCGCGGGCGGCGCGGCCGGCCTGCGGACGGGGCGGAAAGGCGGGCGCCGGCTTCGGCACGTGGCCGACCGTATTCACGACTGGAGGATCCCATGCGCTATGTCTCGCAGATTGGCCGCATCGCAGCGGTAGCGTTGCCGGCGTGCCTGTTGATGGCATGCTCCGATCAGGCCGTGCCGCAGTTCGAGCATACGGCGGTGACCCAACCCAGCTTCAACGGTGAATTGGCCCGCAATTACAAGGCGTTCACCGAGTTCGAGGCCAATCAGATGTACGATTACTCGAGCGCGGTTCACTTCGCCAAGAAGGGCATGAAGGTCGCCCAGGGCGAAGAGGTCGCACCCGAGGACCCGGCCCATTGGGGCATCGACGATCCCACCAAGCTGAACGAGCTCCAGTCGGCCCGCGCCCGGCTGATGCGCGACCTCCAGTCCGACGCCCGCACCCGCGCTCCGGCCGCCCTCGCCAAGGCGCAGGAGCAGTACGATTGCTGGGTCGAAGAGCAGTCGGAGGAATGGCAGTCGGCCTATATCGATGCGTGCCGCGAGGGATTCCTTGCCGCCATCTCGCAGGCCGAAGGCACGCACGTGGTGGTGCAGCGTGAGCAGCGTGTCCAGCGACCGCAGCAGCCGCGTCAGTACCTGGTGTTCTTCGCATGGGACAAGAGCAACCTGAACCCCGACGCCCGCCGGGTTCTCGGTTCGATCGTCGCGCAGCTCCGCAGCGAGAAATATCGCGGCGTCCGCATCACCGGCTATGCCGACCGGTCCGGCTCGGTCCCCTACAACATCCGGCTGTCGCAGCGGCGAGCGAACTCGGTCGAGGCCTTTTTGGCCAGCCAGGGCGTCCCGCGCGACCGCATGACGACCGTGGCCCGCGGCGAGAGCGACCCGCTGGTCCCGACGGCGGACGGCGTGCGTGAGCCGCAGAACCGGCGCGCCGCGATCCTGATCCAGCTGGTGGGCGCCGGCACAAGCTGAGGATCGTTCCAAGAAACGGTGGAAGAGGGCGCCTTCGGGCGCCCTTTTTCGTCACAGCCCGTCCAACGCTCGTCACAGCACGCTCACCCCAATGTCTACCGCGTGGTCTCACCTTCAAGGCATCGCAATCATGCGACGAAACGGAGGTCTTCATGACGAGCCGCACGACGACAGGGCCGGCGAACGAGGACTCGGTCTGCACGCAGGCCGCGATCGCTCGGGCGCTGCCCACGCTTCGGCGCTTTGCCCGCTCGCTTGCCAAGGACACCGCCTCCGCCGATGACCTGGTGCACGACTGCGTGGTGAAGGCGTTGGAGAATATGGACAAGTTCCAGCCCGGGACGAACCTGCGGGCCTGGCTGTTCACGATCCTGCGCAACTGCTTCATCTCCGGCCTGCGCCGCGATCGGCGCCGGTTCGAGGACTGCGACGGGCCCGACTGGGCGATCCGGGGCGCAACCCCGCCGGACCAGGAGAGCCGCATCCTTCTGCAGCGCGTCGGCGAGGAGATCGCCGAGCTGCCCGCGGACCAGCGCGCCGTGCTGCGCCTGGTGGTGCTGGAGAGCCGCAGCTATGACGAGACCGCCCGCGCGCTGCACGTGCCGGTGGGCACCGTGCGCTCGCGCCTGTCGCGCGCGCGCCAGGCCCTGCGCGTGGCGACCGACGGGCGTGGCGAGGTGCACGACCACCGCGCCGCAGCCTGATCCCGTCGTCTCTAAAAGCCGCGCGCTCCCGAAAGGGGGCGCGCGGTTTTTCTTTGCCAGCTTGCCGGTGGCCGGCGCGCCAGATAGCGTGCGCGCATGCGGGTGGGAACAAGGCGGAGGCTCACGATCGCCGGTCGGGTCGTCGCCGTTTCGGCGGCCATCGGCGCGGCGTACGGCGCCGCGCTGACGCCAGCGCTGGTGCCCGGTCTCGCGCGCGGCGCGCTGACCGGCCTTTTGATCGCATCGGCGCTGAGCGCGTTCGAGCTGTTTGTCGTCAGGGGACCCGCCGGCGCGCCCTTGCGCAGGCTGAGCTTCACGCCCCTGATCGCGACCACGACCGCGATCTACCTCGTCCTGATCATGGCCGGCCAGGAGCTGGCGGCGCTGGCGGTACCGGCCGCCGGCGGCGGCCTGAGGCTCGACGCGAACCTCGCCTGGTCGACCGGCTTCTCGCTGCTGTTCGCCGCGCTTGTGACATTTGTGATCCAGATCGACCTGATGCTGGGCCAGGGTGAGCTGGCGCGCTTCCTGCGCGGGCGCTACCACCGCCCGCGCGCCGAAGCGCGCGTCTTCCTGTTCCTCGATCTGGTGGGCTCGACCGCGCTCGCCGAGCGGCTGGGCGGTGAGCGCTTCCTCGCGCTGCTCAACGAAGCGTATGACGACATCGCCGAACCGATCCTGGAGCATGCGGGCGAGATCCACAAATATGTCGGCGACGAGGTGATCGTCACCTGGTTGCCGGCGCGCGGTCTTGCCGAGGCGCGCTGCGTCGCCTGCGTGTTCGCCATCGAGGACGCGCTCGCCGGCCGCGCCGCCCGCTACCAGGAGCGCTACGGCGCGGTGCCGTCCTTCCGCTACGCGCTGCATCTGGGCGAGGTGGTGTCGGGCGAGCTGGGCCGCTTCAAGCGCGAGATCGCCTATATCGGCGACGGGATGAACACGGCGGCGCGGATCGTCGACGCCTGTCGTGCCAAGGGCCGCCCGCGCATCGCCTCGGCAAAGCTGATCGAGCGGCTGTCGCTGCCGCTCGGGGTAGTCGCGACCGACCTCGGCCCCGTCGAATTGCGCGGAAAGGAGGCGCCGATCGGCCTCATCGCCCTCGACCCTGCCGGTGCGAGCGGCTAGCATCGCGCCCTCACGACACAGAGCGGGGAGACGCCATGAACGTCGCGGCATCACGTCTGCGCGAGCTGATCGCCGGACCGGACCTTCTGGTCTGCCCGGTCATTCATGACGGGCTGACAGCGAAGCTGGCCAAGGAGGCGGGCTTTCCCTGCGGGCTAATGGGCGGGTTCGGCGTCGCCGGCACGGTATTCGGCCTGCCGGACGTCGGGCTGATCGGGTTCCACGAGATGGCCGAGCAGCTCCGCCGCCTGACCGCCGCCGTGCCCGGCTTCCCGGTCATCGCCGACGGCGACACGGGCTACGGCAACGCGATGAACGTGCGCCACACGGTGTTCGAGTACGCCCGCGCCGGCGCCGCCTGCGTGCTGATCGAGGACCAGCAGTGGCCGAAGAAATGCGGCCATATCGGCGGACCGCGCCAAGTGATCCCGCGCGACGAGGCGCGCATGAAGATCCGCGCCGCGGTCGAGGCCGCGCGCGAGGCCGACATTCTGGTGCTGGCACGCACCGACGCGCGCGGCGGGCTGGGGCTGGACGAGGCGCTGGCGCGCGGACGCGATTTCGCGGCCGAGGGCGCCGACATCGTGTTCCTCGAGGCGCTGCAGGGCAAGGACGAGTTGCAAGCCTATGCCGATGCGCTGAAGGATCACGCGCCTTGGGCCAACATGATGCCCAAGACGCCGCTCGTTTCGCGCGACGAGCTGAAGCGCATGGGGTTCAAGTTCGTCACGTACAATGTCGCGCTGGCCACCATGATCCAGGCGTTGCAGGACGCGTTCGCCGCGCTCGCCCGCGACGACATGGCGCACGCGCCGGCGATGGCCCCGTTCGACGAACTGCAGCGCGTGGTCGGGCTGCCGAACTACAACGCGCTCGAAGTGCGCTACGCGACGGGGAAGTGAGCATGACCGATTCCCATCGTCTCGCGACGATCACCGAGGCGCTGGCGGGCCAGGGACTCGACGCGCTGGTCGCCGTGACCACCAGCTTCCATTCCTTCCTGGAGCCGGATTCGGTGCTGCTGCTCACCGGTTTCAAGCCGATGGGCGAAAGCGCCGTCTGCGTCCACCGCGACGGCCGCATGGCGCTGGTCGTGACGCCGGATTGGGACAACGATCGGGCGCGCGAGCGGTCGGGGCTGGAGACTGTCGTCGCGGCCGACGAGCTAGCGACGCCGATCGCCGGGCTGATGGCGGAATGGGGCGTGAAGCCCGGAAGGATTGGCGCGTCGGGGCACGATTCCGTGCCGGTTGCGCTTGCCGACCGCATCGAGACGGCGATCGGCAAGACCGCACTGCTCGACGACCTCGTCCTCAACCTCGCCCGGCGCAAGACGGCGACCGAGATCGAATGGGCCCGGACGGCGGCCGCCGTGGCCGAAAAGGGCTATGCCAAGATGCTGGAGCTTGCGAAGCCCGGCATGCACGAATACGAGCTGGCGGCGGAACTCTATTGCTACATGAAGTCGCTGGGTTCCGACGACAACTTCCTGCTGGTGAGCGCGTCGCAGCACAACCCGGCGGTGCGCGCGCCGAGCCGGCGCATCCTCGACAAGGGCGACATCATCCTGGCCGAGATCACCCCATCCTGGCGCGGCCAGTTCGCCCAGATCTGCCGCTCGGTCTCCGTCGGCAAGCCGTCGGCGGCGCTGGAGGAGAAGTACGACCTGCTCTGCCGCGTGATGCGCGTCGGGATGAAGGCGGCGCGGCCGGGCGTGACGGTCGCGGACGTGGCGCGCGCGATGGACGGGGTGCTGGCCCAGGCGGGCTACGGCGATTATTGCCGCCCGCCCTTCATGCGGGTGCGCGGGCACGGGCTGGGGCGGCTCTCCAGCCTGCCGGGCGACATCACGGTCGACAACCAGACAGTGCTGGAGGAGGACATGGTCTTCGTCATGCACCCGAACCAGTATCTGCCGGAGACCGGCTACCTCCTGTGCGGCGAGCCGGTGCGCATCACGCCGGATGGGGCCGAGGCGTTGTCCGGCGAGATGGCGACGCTCGCCAGCGTTGCGGCGTAGGAGGCGAGCCATGCGCACCATGCATCCCGTTGTCGGACTCGGCTCCTACCGCTGGGACGAGGAGTGGCTGCCGATCGACGAGTTCGAGGAACGGCTGCGCGCCGTGCGCCGCGTGATGGCGACACAGGGCTGGTCGGGCCTCATCGTGCACGGGGACTCGCAGGATTCCGCGGCGCTCACCTACCTCACCAACTTCTTCCCGCGCAACCGCTGGGCCGTGGCGTTGTTCGGCGCCGAGGGGCCGGGCACGCTGATGGTCGCGACTTCGGCCCGCGACCTTCCGATCGCCGCGACCCTGACCTGGATGCGCGACGTCGCCCCGTTCGCCGACGCGCGCAAGATCGTGCCCGGCTGGGTCGAAACGCAGGCGAACGGCCGGAAGCCGGTCGTCGCCGTCGCCGGCGGCGATTTCATGCGCCGGCCGGTGCGCGAGGCGGCGGTGGCGAGCGCGGCGGCGAAGGGGGCCGAGATCGTCTCGGCCGATGCGGCGCTCGGCGCGGTGATGCGCCTCAAGCGGCCGCGCGAGCTCACGATGATCCGGAAATCCTGCGCCATTCTCGATGAGTCGGTCGCGGCACTCGACAGCGCCCGTCGCGGGGGCGCCAGCGTCATCGACGCCACCATCGCCGCGGAGCGGGCCGCCCGCCTCGCCGGCGCCCAGGACATCCGCATCCTGTTCAGCCTGGATGGCGGGCGCACGCTGCGCCCGTTCGAGGAATGCTCCGACGCGCGCACCGACCCGCTGGTCGCCTATCTCGCCGTTCGCTATCTCGGCTACTGGTCCGAGGGGATGGTGACGCTGGGCGGTAAGGCGGGGGCGGCACGCGACGCCTGCGCCCGCGCGCTCGACCGGGCGGTCGCGGCGACGCGGCCCGGCGCGATCGGTGCCGCCCTGGCCCGCGCCGCGGGCGAGCTGGAGACGCCGCACGCGGTGCTGGGCGGGCGCATCGGGCACGCCATCGGCCTGGCACTCGACGAGGCGCCGATCGAGAGGGATTGCGTGCTGTCGCCGGGCGAGGTGGTGTCGCTGCATGTCGGCACCGCCGGCGCGGGCGGCTGCGCCCTCCTTTCCGCCATGGTGGCGATCGGCGAGGACGGGGCCGAACTGTTGTGGCAGGGCCACCGCGGCTAGGCTATTCCTTCGTCAGCCCAACCGGATTCAGCTTGAGGAGCGTCAGATGATCGTCGATTTCCAGCATCACTTCACGCCGCGCGAGATGGTCAAAGAGGACGTGAGCGGCGGCAAGCTGATCCTCAAGTACGACAAGTGGGGCGCGCCGAGCTACACGGTCCACGCGATGCTCTACGACCTGGACGAGCATATCCGCATGATGGACCGCGCGGGCATCGACGCGGCCATGCTGTCCTGTGCCGCCACCATGTGCGCCGACCTCGAGCCCTCGAAGTTCGTCAACGACAAGGCGAAGAAGGCCGAGCGCGACTATCCCGGCCGGTTCATCGGCACCGCCCACGCCCACCCGCTGGGCGGCAAGGACGCGTTCAAGGAGCTGGCGCGCTGCAAGCACGAGCTGGGCTTCCCTGGTGTCGTGATCCAGTCCGAGGTGAACGGGCTGCAGCTCGACGCGCCCGAGCTCAACCCGTTCTGGGAGGAGTGCCAGAAGCTCGGCCTGTTCGTGTTCGTCCATCCGGCGCTGGCGCTCGTCAACGGCCAGTTCTATGACGCCGACGACCTGGCTCGCTCGGTCGGGCGCGAGTTCTCGCTGATCGTCGCGACCATCCGCCTGATCAATGGCGGCGTGCTCGACCGCTTTCCGGGCCTCAAGGTGCAGATGGCGCATCTTTCGGGCGGCGTCGCCTCGATGCTCGCCCGCGTGCGCAGCTACCAGGACAAGGAGTTCTGGGGCACCAAGGGCAACGAAAAGCACGGCCGGAAGCCGGAGAAGGAGTTCGACCACTACATCGACGAGCGGCTGGTGTTCGACACCGCCGGGTTCTGCGGCGCGATCAGCTCGGTCAAGAGCTCGCTGGTCGAGCTGCCGGCCAAGCGGATCGTATTCGGCTCGGACTATCCGCAGGAGATCCGCGACCCGGAAGCGGTGAAGGGCTTCGTCGACGAGATCCGCAAGCTCGGCGGCGACGGGGCGGCCATCCTCGAGGGCAATATCGGCCACTTGCTGCCGGCGCCGGCCCGCGCCGCCTGACGGCGGCGCTTGCGACGGTTTGACGCAGGACGCCCGTCGTCCTAGTCTTTCCGGGAAGCGCGCGCGGACGCGCCATGGTGCGGAGGGGGTCGACCGACGGCGATTTGCCGGACGGTCCCCTGCGGGAGAATGCCATGAGCGTCGAAGCCATCCTGAAGGACAAGGGCGCCCGGGTCGTCACCATCACGCCCGGGGAAAGCGTAGCCCAAGCGGTTCGCGTGCTCGCCGACGAGAATATCGGCGCGCTGGTCGTGAGCGCGGACGGAAAGCAGGTCGACGGCATCCTGTCCGAGCGCGACGTGCTGCACGGGCTCGCCCGGCACGGCGCCTCCCTGCTCGATCAGACCGTCTCGGCGGTGATGAGCCGGGAGGTCTACACCTCTTCCCCAGGCGAGCCGCTCGACCGGCTGATGGCGAAGATGACCGACCGGCGCATTCGGCACCTGCCGGTGATCGTCGGCGGCGAACTGTCCGGCATCGTCAGCATCGGCGACGTGGTGAAGCGCCGGCTGGGCGATATCGAGCACGAGACGGAGGCGCTGCGCGAATACATCGTGCAGGCATGAGACATCCCGTCAGAACCTGAGGCCGGCGTTCAGCATCACCGTGCCGTCGAGCTGACGGCCCGCGTCGGGGTCGGGCGCGAGCGGATCGCCGCGCCCGACGCTGGCGCTCAAGGTGAGGCGCGTCGCCTTGCCCGGCGCCTTGGGCATCAGCGGGCTGAAATCGAGCGAGGTGGTGAGGCGCCAGTCGCTGCCTCCGCCCGCCGGCTCGAGATGCATGGCGAAATGGGCGACGTCGATCCCGGCCGACACTTCCGGGAAGTCGGCCGACCGGTAGGTGAACCCGAGCCCGCCGCCCATGATGTCCGCAGCCCAGGCCGGTGCCGCGCGTGGCGCATCGCGCGACCCGTAGCCCAGCCGGAATCGGGCTTTCCAGCGATCCCGCGACAGCTCCTCGCCGAGCGTGAAGGTGCGGCCGCCGCCGGCCGAGCCGTCGGTGTCTTCGGTCTCGGCGCGGGCGTAGCCGAGCCGCGTCGTCACGGGGCCCCAGCGCCAGTCGAGGGAATAATTGTCGTCGAGTTCGCCGAGGCGCGAGGCGACGCTGCCGTCGCCGGAATCGACGCTGACGGAGCGCCGGTCGGTGCGGCCATAGGTGATGCTGGCCGGCAGCAGCCGGCGCGCGAGCGGATCCGGCGGCCGCAGCGCGGCGAGCGACAGCTCGACCTTCAGTTGGTCGCTGTGGTCGTCGACGACGGGCGCCCCGTTGCGGCCGTCGGCGTTCGTTTCCGAACGGTCGTAGCCATAGCGCAGCGACAGAGCGTCGAACGCGGCCACCACGCCGTAGCCGACGGAATCCTGGTCGGGGCCGAGCCCATCTTTGTCGAGCCGGAAGCGCTGTCCCGCCGATCGGTGCCGGCCATAGGCCGAAAGATGCGCCGCGCCGTCCTTGAGCACGTCGACCTCGACGCGCTGGCGGCTCGCCCCGTCCTCGATGCCGGCGCTCTCCTCCGCGGTGGGATCGATCTGCCAGGGCTCGACGGCGGCGCCCGGCCCGTCCGGCACCGCGGGGCCTGCCGTCGCCCCGTCAAAGCCGGAGATCACGCGGACCCGGTCGTCGAACGCAGCGAACCGAATCTCGCCCCCATAAACCTTGTCACCCGCGGCATCGGGGACCGTGTCGGGATCCCGCTGCACATTGCCCGCGATCTTGACGGAAAGGAGATCGGCGCCGATCAGGTCGCCTTGCACGGCGACCGGGCCATCGGCCTGGGCCATAGCGGCCGTGAGCCAGACCGTCGTCCCGATGCAGAACGGCACAACGGCGGACCAAACGAACCCGGTCCTGCGCCAAACGACGCGAATGGCGGTCACCCCTGGCCGCGCGCCTTGGCGCGGCTTCCCTCGATCCCTAGCGCATTCTTGTTGCCGACAGGTGATACCTGCCGACCCCGCGATTGTCGACGAACGTGGTTAACGGCCGGTAAGCGTCGACACGCCGCGGTCGAGCGCAGCCAGCACCGCGCGATGACGCGCGAGCGCCCGAAGAAAGGCCGATTTGTTGCGCCGGTGGCGGTCGTTCAGCCGCTCGATACGCGCCAGGTTCTCGGCAACCGCCCGGTCGCTTTCGCGAATCAGCCGCTCGATCGCGCCGACCGTCGCCTCGAGCCGTTCGGCCGCCAGGGCCGACCGGCGCCAGGCCCAGGGCGGCAACACATCATAGCGGCGCTCGAGCGCGTCCATCCGCGCGAGCCGCGCAATTGGTTCGGGACGCATGGCGCCTCCCCCTCCGATTCACAACGACAATTATTACGCTTTTCGCAATCTTTGTCAAGGAAAATTGCGAATGACGTAACATCCGGACGTATGCGACGGGCTAGCCGCGGAGCCGATGCCACATCACCGGGGCGATCCACTCCAGCTCGACGTCGTGCTCGATCGGCACCGCCGCATTGATCGAGACGAGGGTGAAGACGCCGGGCCGCGAGCCGCGCTCGAGCAGCTTCACCAGCTTGCGCCCGTCGACGGTCTGGACCACGCATTCCGTCCCGTAGCAGCGCTCGGGGTTCAACCCGCGCTCGCGCGAATAGCCGATCAGCTCGCCGTCCTTGAAGCGCGGCGCCATCGAGTTGCCCCGCACCTTGACGGCGAACCCGCCGTCGCCTTCGTCCGGTGGCGGCTCGATCTCGTCCATTCCCGCGCCTTGCGAATGGTCGTCCAGAGCGAAGATCGTTTCGCCCGCGCCGACATAGCCGACGACCGGAATCCGCCGGCGGACCTGGACGGCCGCCTTGCCGAGCCGGGCCACCACCTCGTCGAGCCCCGTCTCCAGGAACTCGGCGATGTCGACCGCCTCATCGTAGGACACGCGCCGGCGCTTGTTGAGAATCTCGGTGACGCGCGCGGCATCGAGCCCGAGATGGGCGGCAAGTCCGCGCTGGGACTTGCCGAGCGTTCTCAGCCGATCCTGGAACCACTGCTTGTCGGGCGCGCCGGTCATGAAACCAGTATGCCGGCGCAATGTGACCTGCGCAACGAAAAATTGCGTATAGCGCAATATTGGCTTGACATGAAATTGCGAATACCGTAATGATGTCACCATGACGAGCATGGTCCCCGGCCGCATCGCGGCCCATGCGGAGAAGGTCCCGACGGACCTTCCCCGCCTCGCCCCATCCTCCGGTCCCGACCAGGCGCCCGACGAGGGCGGGTGCCGCTTCATTGCTGCCGATGTCGACTGGCGCCGGTGGTCCTATTGCGGGCGGCCCGTGGCGCGCGGCGCCTGGTGTCCCGCGCACGACGCGGCGGTCCACCGCTGGCGCGGCCTGATGGAACGCCAGCGGCTGGGCGAAGAGATCATCCGCCGCATGGCCGAGGGAGAGACCGATGAGCAGCCCTGACGCAGCCGGCCGCACGCCTGCCAAGGACCGGCCCTGGGCCATCGAGAACCTGCCGATCCCGGGCGGGCGCATCGCCGACCTGGTCAGCGAGGGGGACCCGGATTGCCGGCCGGTCGCCCATCACCGCGTGGTCGACACGATCGGCCTTCTGGAGCGCAACGGCACCATTACGCCGGACATGGCGATGGCCGCCGAGGCGTTCGCCCGCGACTTCCGCACCGCCCACCTCGCCGGGATCCGAACCGCCTCGCTGATCCGCGTCGATTCCTCGCGACGTCCCGAGCGTCCGCACGGCAACGAGGGCGCGCGGCGGCGCGTGCTGCGCGACATGGAAGCGCTCGGCGGCCTCGGCGCACCGGGGGCCCAGGCGGTGTGGCACGTGGTGGGGCTCGAAGAGTCGCTGCGTGAGTGGTCCCACAGCGACGCGTGGCAGGGAAAGCCGATCCGGTACTATGCGGCGCAAGGCGTTTTGGTCGCCGCGCTGGGGGTCTTGGCTCGGGTACGCAGCGCCGCGAAGTTCTAGGAATAAACAGCTTGACAAGTGCTGCGCCATAGTCTAAAAGGGGCCCTACACTGTGACAAAGGGCCCGCTGAAACTCAGGCTGAGCGGGCCTTTTTTTGTTTCCCCACAGGAGCGTGGCGTCGTTAGGATTTTTATCCTTGACAAGCGCTGCACCATAGTGTATAACCCGCGTCACGGTCGAGACGAGGGCCCCGCGGCGAAACTCTTGCCGGAGCAGCCACCGGGTCCCCTATCCGCCGCGGGAGAGATCCCCTAGCCTGGGTAGGCGCGGGTCTCTCCCTTTTCTTTTCGGCCATTTACGGCGCCCCTTGCGGGCGCCGTTTTCTTTTTCCAGCCACAGGACCGGAGCCAATGTCGGACAGGACCGCCCGAGCCGGAGAGACTCGCGCCGCGCCGCCAAGCCCGCTCGACGTGCAGCTCGCGACCATGCGGGCGCTCTTCGCCGCCGCGAAGAAGAGAGGGAAGATCGTCGACATCGAACTGGCGCGCCAGGCATGCGACATCGCCAAACTCGCCGCGCCCTACGTACACGCCCGCCTCGGCACCACGGAGCCGGCGCCCGAAGCGCGGGTGCGTCACGAGGACGTGCTCGACCAGCTCGATGGCCCGTCGTGAACGAGCTGAAAATCCCGCAGCGCCGCCGGCTGAAGGGGGACTTCCCGCTCTACGCGGAGAAGTGCCTGCGCATTCGGCCGAAATCGGGCGGGCTGGTGACGTTCGCGCTCAACCCGGTCCAGCGACGCTTGCACCAAGCCGCCGAGGCGCAGCGCGCGCAGACCGGGCGCGTGCGGGCGATCGTGCTGAAGGCGCGCCAGCCGGGCGTTTCAACCTATGTCGAGGGACGGTTCTACTGGAAGGTGACCCACCTGAAGGGCGTGCGCGCCTATATCCTCACCCATCGCGACCAGGCGACCAACAACCTGTTTGCCATCGCCAAGCGGTTCCATGACAACTGCCCCGTCTCGGTGCGGCCGGAGTTGCGCGCGTCGAACGCCGAGGAGCTGGAGTTCGGCGCGCTCGATTCCGGCTATCGGGTCGGCACGGCCAAGGCAGCGGGTGTCGGCCGGTCGGACACGATCCAGTTCTTCCACGGGTCGGAGGTGGCGCAATGGCCGCGCGCCGACGAACACGCCGCGGGCGTGCTGCAGGCCGTCGCTGAGGCGCCGGACACGGAGGTCTGGCTGGAATCGACGGCGCGCGGCGCGGGCGGGCTGTTCCACAACCTGTGGCGCGCGGCCGAGGCGGGCGAGAGCGGCTATCTCGCCCTGTTCGTGCCGTGGTTCGAGCACGCCGACTACCGCGTTACGCCGCCGCCCGGCTGGGCCGCGCCGCCGTCTTTCGCCGAGTACGGCGCGCTGCACCGGCTTGCGCCCGACCAGCTTCACTGGGCATGGGCGAAGAACGCGGAGATCGCGGGCGCGGCCGGGCTCGGCACCGACGAGCCGTGCTGGCGCTTCCGCCAGGAATACCCCGCCGACGCGGGCGAGGCCTTCCGCGCGAGCCGCACCGACGGGTTCATCGCCCCGCATCTGGTGCTCCGCGCGCGTGACTTCGTGCCGCCACCGCAGGACCACGCGGCGCTGGTGATCGGTTGCGACTTCGCCCGCGGCGTACGCGACTGGAACTGGTTCGTCGACCGCCAGGGTCGCACGGCCGGCACCAAGGTGAACGAGCGGTTCCATTCGGACGATATCGAGGACATCGCGGGCCGGCTCGCCCGCATCGTCGACCGCACAGGCCCCGCCATGTGCTTTCTGGACTCGGGCGGCGGCGGCGCGGCGGTGCACGACATATTGCGCGCACGCGGCTACGGCCGCCGGCTCGCCCTGGTCAATTTCGGCGGCGCGCCGCGCGACGTGCGCCGCTGGGCGAACAAGCGGGCCGAAATGTGGGGCGAGCTGCGCGACTGGCTGGCCGATCCCGGCGGCGCGTCGTTGCCGGACGACGACGTGCTGGACGCCGAGCTGACCGCGCCCGGCTTCCGCTACAACGCGAACCAGCAGGTCGTGCTGGAGGACAAGGAATCGATCCGGGCCCGGCTGGGCAGCTCGACGGATGGCGGCGACGCCCTCGCTCTGACCTTCGCCGCCCCGCTCGGTCCGCCAACCTTGCGTCGCACCGCGCCGCGGAGTGAGGGCGGCTACGCCGTCCACGGCTGGTAGTCGCGTCCATGCGCGCCATCGCCGTGTTCCACGACCACGGCGGCGGCCGGCTGCGTCCGTTCCTGCGGCCGGGCTTCCGCCATGTCTTCTGCGCCGTCCGGAGCGGCGCCTACTGGATCGTCGTCGACGGCCGAAACGGCCTGCCGGAGATCGAGGTGGCGGCGGGCGCCGAGATCGACCTCGCCGCGTTCTATCGCGGTCTCGGCTACAGCGTGGCCGAGATCGCCGCCCTGCCGCGCCCGCCTCGCCAGCCCGTCGCGCTCGTCACTTGCGTCGGCGCGGCGAAGCGCGTGCTGGGCGTGCGTGCGCCCTTCGCCCTTACGCCCTACCGGCTCTGGAAACGCCTATCCCACCCAGAATAGGAGGCCTTCATGTCGTCTCTGTTCAGCCCGCCCTCGCCGCCCATGCCACCGCCGCCAGCGCCGCCGCCGACCGCGGCGGACCCGGCGGTGCAGCAGGAGAAGGATCGCGCGCGCCAGGCGCAACTTCGCCGCATGGGGATGCGCGCCGCCATCCTGACGAGCGGCCTCGGCGATACCAGTGCCGCGCCGGTCAGCCGCCCGTCGCTGCTCGGCCAGGCGGGGAAGCTCTAGATGGAGGGGCACATCGACGACATCCTCGCCCGCTTCAAGACGCTCGCGGACGAGCGCCGCGAGTGGGACGCGCACTGGCAGGAGCTCGCCGAGGTGATGCTGCCGCGTCGCGCCTCCTTTACCACCGAGGCGCGGCCCGGCGCAAAGCGCAGCGAAAAGATCTTCGACGGCACGCCGATGCTGGCGCGCCGCGGCTTGGCCGCCGCGATCGACGGGTTGCTGAAGCCCAAATCCGCACGCTGTTTCCGTGTCCAGACCGAGGACGACGCGCTCGACCGCGACGATCATGTTCGGGCCTGGCTCGACCGGGTCGAGGACCGGCTATTCGCCGCCCTGTACAACCCCCGTGCGCGCTTCGTGCAGCGCTCGGGCGAGGTCGACGACGATCTGGTCACGTTCGGCACCGGCGTCCTCTACATCGGCGAGTCGCGTTCGCTCGACCGGCTCACGTTCCGGTCGTCGCACCTGCGCGATACGTTCATCGTGGAAAGCGGCGACGGCGAGGTGGACACCGTCTTTCTTCGGCTGCGCCTTACGGCGTGTCAGGCCGTGCAGCGCTTCGGCGCCGATAATGTCGGCGAGCGGACGCGCGAGGCGATCGCCGCCGGCCGGCCGGACGAGAAGCTGGTATTCCTGCAAGTGGTCGGGCCGCGCACAATGCGCGACCCGCGCCGGACAGATGCGCGCAACCTGGCCTTCGCCTCTCTGATCATCGACGTCGCGTCAGAATCTCTGGTGGCAGAATCGGGGTTCCACGAGTTCCCGTTCGCCGTGCCGCGCTGGGACACCGCCTCGGGCGAGGTGTACGGCCGATCCCCCGGCATGCTGGCCCTTCCCGATGCCAACACGCTGCAACAGATGGGGAAGACCATCCTGGTCGCCGGCCACAAGGCGGTCGACCCGCCTCTGGTGCAGATCAACGACGCGGTCATCGGGACGGCGCGCACCTTCCCCGGCGGGGTGAGCTATGTCGATGCCCAGGCGCTGCGCGATCTGGGCGGGGTGCGTCCGATTGCGCCGCTTGATCTCGGCGGCAACATCCCGCTCGGCCGCGAGATGCAGCAGCACACGCGCAGCCAGATCGAGGCGGCGTTCTTCCGCAACGTGTTCCACCTGCCCGTTGGCGGACCGCAGATGACCGCGACCGAGGTACTGGAGCGGAAGGAAGAGTTCCTTCGCACCATCGGCCCGGTCGTGGGACGGCTCGAGACCGACTATATCGGCGTCGTGCCGCAGCGCGCCTTCATGATCCTGCTGCGCGCCGGGGCGTTCGGTCCGCCACCTCCGGCACTGGCCGGCGGAAAGGTGCGCTTCACCGTGTCGTCGGCGGTGGAGCAGGCACGGAAGCAGATCGAGGCGGCCGGCGCGGCGCGCGCGATGGAGCTTCTGGCGCCATTCTTCGCCGCCCGGCCCGAGCTGATGGACAATTTCGACACCGACGCGATCGCGCGTGACGTGCCGGACATCTTCGGCCTGCCACGCGACTGGCTGCGGCCGGAGGGTCAGGTCCGGGCCGTGCGCGAGGCGCGCCAGGCGGGCCAGCAAGCCGAGGCGTTGCTGCAGGGCGCGGGCAAGGTGGCCGAGATCGCCGCCAAGCTGGGCCATGCGCCCGCACCGGGGGCGGCATGAGGAGCGTGCTTCGCCGCCTCACCCGGCACCGCGCCGAACGGCCGGCCCCGCCCGACCCGCGCGTCTTCTTCGACCAGCTCGCCAAGGCAAAGCTCGGCGAGCGCTACGGCGAGGATGACCGCTATCGCGACTTCCGCGCGGTCTTCCTCGGCCAGTCGGGACCGGAGCAGGGCAACCGCGTGCTTTGGCAGATCCTCGAATGGACGCGCATGTACCAGCGCGTCGCCGCGCCGGGCGACCCGCACGAAACCTATTTCCGCGACGGCGAGCGCAACGTCGGGCTGCGCATCCTGGTCACATTGAACGTCGAGCCCGACCGGCGGCGTGAGCGGGCGAAGGGAGAGACGCATGGCGGATGACATGACGATGGCGGAACCGGCCGCGGATGCGGCCGCGCCGGCCGACTGGCGGGCCGGGATCGTGGATGCGCGGCTGCGGGAGTTCGCCGGTCGATTCGAGACGCCGGGCGACGCGGTGAAGACCGCGTTCGAGTTGCGCCAGAAGCTGTCGGTCGCGGCGCCCCTGCCGGCCGAAGGCACGCCCGAGCGGCCGGAGAGCTACGCCTTCGCCCTGCCGGACGGGGCGGAGCCGGGCGAAACCGAGCGCGCCTTTCACGACCGGATGGCGCGGCTGTTTCACGAGGCGGGAGTCACCGCGCGCCAGGCCGAGACGCTGAACGCCGGATGGAACGGGATGGTGGCGGAGGCACGCGAGGCACAGGCCACCGCCGATGCGCGCGCTGCCGACGACACCGAGGCCGCGCTCCGCCGCGCCTGGGGTCCCGAGTACGATCGCAACCTGATGCTCGCCGAGCGCGGCGTCGCCGCCTTCCACGAGGGCGACCCGCACGAGATTCTGAACGTCGCACTGGCGGATGGAAGGCTGCTCGGCTCTCTGCCCGCCTTCGTGCGCTACGCGGCCGCGGTCGGCGCGCGGCTCGCCGAGGACACGCTCCATTCCGGCGCGGCGTCCGGTGCCGCCCTCTCGGCCCAGGACCGGATCGACGAGATTCATGGTTGGCAGTTCGCGGACGACCCGGCTCTTCGAGCCCGCTATCGCGCGGCCGACGTGCAGGACGAGCTGGCGCTGCTCTACCGGTCGCTGCACGGCGACGCCCCGGTCGTCGGCGCCGGGGGCCGGATGGCGTAGCGGCTACGCCGGAGGCAGGCAGAGGACCTTGCGCCAGGCGCTCACGAGGGGCTCGAGCGGGCTCGAGGCGATCTCGCGCGGATGCATGATCGCCTCGACCAGATCGGGCCCGGGTAGATCAGGCTCTTGCGCCCGTCATGCTCGAGCCAGATCGGCAGCGAACCGCTGTGTGCCAGGACGCCGATGGCCCGCAACACGGCCGGATTGTCGAGGTCCGACGGATCCCTAAGCGCCTTCACGATCACGTAAATCCGCTCGAACGGGTCGCTGGGGTGCAGGTTCCAACCGATGGCGAACAGGACGCCGCATCGGTCCGGGCGCAGCGCGTCGGGAAGATGCGTCATCCGCCGCCAGAGGCAGAACCAGCTCCGGCACGACGGCGGGCGGCGGGCGTAGATCCCGCACCCGTCGCCCGTGCAGTGCGGGCAGGCGCTGCCCGCGGCCTTGCGCCAGCCCGGCTCGCGAATCCGCATTTCTGTGCAGCACGCGGCGCAGTCGCCGCACTCGCGGCCGGCGACAAGGTGCTCGAACAGCACCCGTCGGGCCGACGGATTCGGGCGGTCCATCAACTGCGATAGCGGCTCCGGCATGTCCGGCCGCACCACGCGCTGGTCCGCCTCGCGCCAAGCCAAGGCGCCGGAAGGGGCTACCGCCATCGTAACACCACGCTACCTGGGCGCGGCCTTTGAGAGGGCCGCCGTTAGTGAGTTCGCAGGCCCCTTGTAGGAGCCGCTACGAACCCGAGCACGCAGCGTCCCCACTCTGCATCGGCACGCATGGGGGACCTTTTGCCGCTTAACGCCCGCCGCACCCGGCCGGTTCCCGCGAAGCGGGCGACCGGCGGTGCCGCTGCCGCAACACTTATTTCGCCGGGGCCCACCGCGCGCACGCGCCTCTCGGCCCTTTTTCATCGCACGCGCAGTGCCCCGTCCGCGCTTCCGTGACCCCGCGCCGAACCTTCGCGCGAGCCCACCACGGCAGCCGTCCGGCCCACCACGCGGCGTGCTCGCCTCAACGTCCAACCGGAGAATGAGATGAGCACTTCGATCAGCGTGAGCTTCGTCAAGCAGTACGAGCGCGAAGTTCACGAGGTCTTCCAGCGACGCGGATCGTTCCTGCTGTCGACGATCCGCCGCCAGACCGGCGTCATCGGCGCCACCACCACCTTCCAGGTCATCGGTAAGGGCGTGGCCACCACCAAGGCGCGCCACGGCACCATCACCCCGATGAACCAGAGCCACACGGCCGTCGAATGCACGCTCGCCGATTTCTACGCGGGCGACTGGGTCGACAAGCTGGACGAGTCGAAGACCAAGCACGACGACCGTGAGGCCATCGCCAACGGCGGCGCCTGGGCGCTCGGCCGCAAGGCCGACGAGCAGATCATCGACGCGGCGGACGCCACCGCGTCCACGGTCGGCGACTACTCCACCGGAATCACCCGCGCGCTGCTACTGCAGGCGACGGAGAGCCTCGACGACAACGACGTGCCGCGCGACGGCCAGCGCTTCGGGCTGCTGACGCCCCGGTCCTGGTCGGTGGCCATGACCATTCCGGAGTTTGCCGACGCCGACTTCGTGGGCAAGGACAACCTGCCGTTCCTCAAGGGCGCCGAGCCGCGCACCTGGATGGGCGTGCACTGGATGGTGCACACGGGCCTCGCCGGCAAGGGCACCAATCAGGCGAAGAGCCTCGTCTATCACCGCTCGTCTCTGGGCTACGCGTCCGGCGACGCCATCACCGCCGACATCACCTGGCACGGCGATCGGGCGGCCCATTTCGTCAATCACTTCATGTCGGGCGGCGCGGTGCTGATCGACGCGCAGGGCGTCGTGGGCATCCACGTCGACGACACCGCCGCCATCCCGACCAGCTAGCAAGGAGGAGCACATGGCCTACAAGGACGCCTACATGGCGCTCGGGTCCTATGTCGGCGGCAAGCACCCGCTGAAAGTCTGGCACTACGTGACCGAGGACACGCCGGCGACGGTCGATACGACCGGCTACTTCAACGCCAAGGTCGACGAGCTGACGGTGGGCGACCTCGTCTGGGTCTATCAGGCCACAGACGAGGACGACCTCTCCGCCGGCATCGCCGATGTCTCGCTGCACATTGTCCTGTCGAACGACGGGGCCGCGGTGGACGTCTCGGACGACCTGCTGGGCGCCACGGTAGTCGACACCGACTGACCCCGCGCCTCGGTCCCCGGGCGGGGTGCGCGCGCACCCCGCCCGGTCCCTTTCCCGAACCTGGAGAGATTCATGCCCGACGAGACTGCCGTCGCCGCCACCGATGCCGCCGCCGACGCATCGGCGCCGGCCCCCGCACCCGCCCCGGTGCCGGCACCAGACGCCCCGTCCACGCCGGACGCGCCAGCTCCGATCGGCGATCCGCCGCCGAGTACGGAGGAGTGGCAGCGCCTCGGCGCTGAGCTGGTCGCCGAGCGCACGGCCGACGACGCAGCCCTTGCCGCCTTGCGAAACGACTGGGGAACCGAGTTCGACGCCAACCTCGGTCTTGCCCAGCGCCTGGTGGGCGAAGTGGCTGCGCCCGAGCTGGTCGCCGCGTTCGACCGCTCGGGCCTCGCCGGCAATCCCTTCCTGTTGCGCGCCGTGGCCGAGGTGGCGCGCCGGCTGTACGGGCCGAACGGTGCCGCGGCCTCCGCGTCCATGCCGCCCTCGGGCCGCAATACCGGACGTATCCGCACCCGCCTCGACGAGCTGCACGCGCTGCAGTTCCACGACGACCCGACGCAGCGCGACGCCTACCGTTCGGCGCCCGTGCAGGGCGAGCTCGAGCGGCTCTATGCCGCGCTCTATGGCCATGCGCCGGTCGTCGGCCGCGAATCGCGCGTCGCCTAGAAACAAGGGAGCGAAAAATGGCCTCCGAAGTCGGCATCTGCAACTCGGCGCTGACCAAGATCGGTGCCGGGCGCGTCGTCGCGCTCGACGACGGCTCGAAGAACGCGAACGCCTGCGCCGAGCTGTACCCGAAGCTTCGCGACGACCTGTTGCGCCGCCACGTCTGGAACTTCGCCTGCGTCCGGCTGAAGCTCGCGCGGCTCGCCGCTGCGCCGGTCTTCGGCTACGCCTACGCCTATCAGCTTCCGTCGGACTGGCTGCGCACGGTCGCCGTCTATGAGGACGATGCCGCGGCGGCGCTCGCAGACTACCGCATCGAAGGCCGGACGATCCTATCGTCGGCCGAGGCGCTCTACCTCCTCTACATCCGCGCCGTCACGGATCCGAACGACATGCCCTCGGATTTCCGCGAGGCGCTGGCGTGCCTGCTCGCCTGCGACCTGTCCGTGCCGATTGCCCAGTCCTGGAGCCTGCGCCAGGAGATGGGCGACGCGTTCCGGGATGCCGTGGCGCGCGCGAAAAGCGTCGACGCGGTCGAGGACTGCCCCGAGCCGATGCCGGCCGGAAGCTGGGTGACGGTGCGCTGATGGCTCGGGTCAATCCGCTGCAGCCGGCGTTCAACGCCGGCGAGATCAGCCCGCGCATGGTGGCGCGGGTCGACTTCAACAAGTACGGCGCCGCGGCCGCCGTGTGCGAGAACATGATCGCCCTGCCGCAGGGCGGAATCATGCGCCGGCCCGGCACGCGGTTCGTCGCTGCCGTAAAGGATTCGGAGAGCGCCTGCCGCCTGCTTCGCTTCGAATTCTCGACCGAGCAGGCCTACGTCATCGAGGCGGGGGAGGGCTATTTCCGCTTCTACCGGAACCAGGGCGTCATCAGCGTGGCCGCGACCGACGCCGCGATCGTCAACGGCACGTTCACCGCGGACATCTTGGGCTGGACCGACCGTTCGGGCGCGGGATCGTCGATCGCACACGACGCGACCAACGGCCGCCTGTCGCTCGTCTCGAACGGGACGAGTTACGCCCATGCCGAGCAGGCGGTCGCCACGAGCCATGCGAACCAGGAACACGTGCTGGCCTTCCACACGCTGGGCGCGCCAGGCGACGAGGTTCTGCTGCGCATCGGCACGAGCTCGACCGGCGGCGAGATCGTCGACGACGTGGCGTTCGCGACCGGGCGGCACGTTTTCGCCTTCACCCCGCCCGCGAGCCCGTTCTACGTGCAGTTCCGCCACAAGACGGGCAAGACCCTGCAGCTCGACGACGTGGCCCTTCTGACGGGTTGCGCGCTCGAGCTCGCGACGCCTTTCGCCGCATCCGACCTGGGCGGCTTGCAAAGCGCGCAATCGGCCGACGTCGCCTATCTGTGCCACGCCGTCCATCCGGTGCAGAAGCTCGCCCGCTCCGGCCACACCTCGTGGTCTCTGGTCGAGACAGCGTTCGATGACGGGCCATGGATTGCGCTCAACCCGGACGCGGCGAAGACCCTGGCCGCGGCCTCCGCCTCGGGCCTCGGCGTCACGGTGACGGCGAGCGGCCACGCGCCGTTCGACCCCTCTGACGTCGGCCGCGCGCTGCGCCTCACCCATGGGGCGAACGAGCCGGGCTGGGGGGTGATCGCCGCCTATATCTCGGCGACCGAGGTGACGGTGGACATCCGCCGTGCCTTCACCTCGACCGCGGCCACCGCCGACTGGCAGCTTGGCGCCTGGTCGGCTGCGACCGGCTATCCCCAGGCCGTCGCCTTCTTCGAGCAGCGCGCCTGCTACGCCAAAACGACCAACCAGCCGCAGACCTTCTGGATGTCGCAGTCCGCCGACCTGGAGAACATGCGACCGGACAGCCGCGATTCCGGCGCGAACACGGTTCAGGACGACGATGCGCTCGACTTCACCATGGCAGCCGAACGAGTGGACGTCATCCAGTGGCTGTCGCCCGGCGCCAAGCTGGTGATCGGCACGTCGGGCGGCGAGTGGATCGTGCAGTCCGACGGGCCGGTGGTGACGCCGACCGACATCAGCGTGAAGCGCCAGACGACGCACGGTTCCGCGCCCCTGCCCGCCGTGCGGGTCGGCCCGACGGCGCTGTTCCTGCAGCGCGCGCGGCGCAAGATTCGCGAATTCACCTACGACTTCCAGGTCGACGGCTACCAGGCGCCCGACCTCACCATCCTGTCCGACCATGTAAGCCAGCCCGGCCTCGTCGAGATGGACTACCAGGAGGAGCCGGACTCGGTGCTCTGGTGCGTCCGCGCGGACGGCCAGCTCGCCTGCATGACCTATCGCCGCGACGAAGACGTGATCGGCTGGACCCGCCAAGTCCTCGGCGGATCGTTCCAAGGCGGCAACGCCTGCGTGGAATCGGTGGCGGTGATCCCCGGCAGCGACGATGCGGGCCAGGTTCTGAGCTCGGCCGACCGCGACGAGGTGTGGGTGATCGCGAAGCGGACGCTCGGCAGCGCCACCTGCCGAATCGTCGAGTTCTTCGAGCGTGCCTTTGTGGGCCCCGATCCGCACGCCTACGCGACCGGCGCGGCGTGGCGGGCGGCGATGCTGACGGCGCAGCGCGACGCATTCTACGTCGATTGCGGTCTGACCTATGACGGCGCCGCAACGACGACCGTCAGCGGTCTTGACCATCTCGAGGGCGAGACGGTCAAGGTGCTGGCCGATGGGGCCGTGCACCCGGACCGGACCGTGTCGGCCGGTGCGATCTCTCTGCAAGCCCCTGTCAGCAAGGTGCAGGCCGGGCTCGGCTACGCCCACACATACGAGTGCCTCAAGATCGACGCGGGGGCCAGCGCCGGAACGGCCGTCGGGCGCACCAAGCGCATCCACGGGCTCACCCTGGTGCTGCTCGATTCGACCGGCACGGGCATCGGGCCGGATCGCGGGCACCTCACCCCGCTGGAATTCCGCGAGGTGGCCGATGCGATGGATTCGGCGGTGCCGCTGTTCACCGGCGAGCGCTATGTCGAGTTGGAGGGGGACTACCAGCTCGACGCCCGCTTCGTGATCCGGAACGACGCGCCGGGCCCGTTCGCGCTGCTCGCCGTGGCGCCGGCGCTCAAGACCAACGAGATGGTGTGATGGAGCTGGTGCCGTTCCGGCCCGAGCACTTCCTCGCCCTTATGCCGCCGCCCGCCCGTGCCGACCACCAGCTTGGCGCCGGGCGACAGCCACTGGATGACGTCCACTCGTTCGGCTGCCATGGTGAAGTCGAGCGCATCGTCGTCCTGAACCGTGTTCGCGCCGGAATCGCGGCTGTCCGGTCGCATGTTCTCCAGGTCGGCGGACTGCGACATCCAGAAGGTCTGCGGCTGGTTGGTCGTTTTGGCGTAGCAGGCGCGCTGCTCGAAGAAGGCGACGGCCTGGGGATAGCCGGTCGCAGCCGACCAGGCGCCAAGCTGCCAGTCGGCGGTGGCCGCGGTCGAGGTGAAGGCACGGCGGATGTCCACCGTCACCTCGGTCGCCGAGATATAGGCGGCGATCACCCCCCAGCCCGGCTCGTTCGCCCCATGGGTGAGGCGCAGCGCGCGGCCGACGTCAGAGGGGTCGAACGGCGCGTGGCCGCTCGCCGTCACCGTGACGCCGAGGCCCGAGGCGGAGGCCGCGGCCAGGGTCTTCGCCGCGTCCGGGTTGAGCGCAATCCATGGCCCGTCATCGAACGCTGTCTCGACCAGAGACCACGAGGTGTGGCCGGAGCGGGCGAGCTTCTGCACCGGATGGACGGCGTGGCACAGATCGTCCGGATCGAGTCCGCCCTCTCACTGACGATTTCGGCCGGCTCGACCCTCGGCACGACCAGCGGCGAGCCCTGCCGTCTCTGGATCGTGGTCGCGACCTATGGCGGGGCGACACAGCTGGGCGCAGTGAATTGCCTCGACCATGGCACGTTCACCATCTTTCCGCTGCGCCAGACGGGAATCGCCACCGTCTACGCCGAGGGCGGCGCAGGCGGCGCCGACACTGCGGGTGCGATCTACGCGACCACCTCGACCGGCGCGTCGTTCACCATCCTCGGCTATATCGAGTGGCCGGCCGGGCTCGTTACGGCCGGCACATGGAATACGGCGCCCTCGGTCGTCCAGCTGTACGACGCCCAGACGGCCCTTCCCGGCCAGTACCTCGGCTGCTTGAGCAGCTACAACAGCGTCGCCGCGACCGGCTCCACAATCATCCCCTGCGACAACACCGCGCCGCAAAGCAGCGAGGGCGACCAGTACCTGACGCGCGCGGCTTGGGCGCTGAGTCCCGCCAACCTGATCGAGGTCGAGGTGCAGGCCTTCTTTGCCAGCTCAGCAGCGGGCAGCCTCACCCTGGCGCTGTTCCAGGACACCGACATGTCGGCCAAGGCCGTCTCGGTCTCCACCGCTGCCGTCAACGCCATCTACGGGGCGCGCCGCCTCACCTACCTTGCGCGCCCGAATCCTGCCGGTGTCACAAGCTTCTACGTGCGTGCGGGCCTCAGCGTCGCCGGTACGCTCACCTTCAACGGCGTCGCAGGCGCCGGGCTCTATGGCGGCCGGCTCCTCAGCTACATCCGTCTGCGGGAGATCATGGCATGAGCACCGTTCGAGTCGTCTACGACCAGGAGCCGACCTTTCCGGCAACCGACCAGCACCCGGACGCCGCCCGCTACCAGGTGGGCGGACGCTGGGTCGACGCTATCGGCGGGGCGCCGACCGAGACGGAAGTGACAGCCTTTCTGGCGACAGCGCAGCGCTGGCTCGTCCCCAAGCTTCAGATCGTCGACCGGCTGATTGCCATTGGGCTGATGGACGCCGCGACCGCGACGCTCAATGATGCGGCGAACGTCACAGTCAAGACGCGCTGGGACGCCGCCGCCGAGGTGTGGAACGACGACCCGCAGGCCCTGGCACTGCTGGCCGCTATCGGCGCGGATGCCGCAAGCGTGCTGGCGCCAGCATGACGGCCGACGAACAACTCGACACCCGCGCGATCGAGCTCGCGACCAGCGCGCTGGCCCGCATCGAGGCGCACGAGCGCGTCTGCAAGGAGCGCTGGGAGGCGAGCCGGCGCGCGCAGGAAGAGATAAAGGACGCGCTGAAGCACGGGTTCGACGAGACGCACCGGCGCATCGACGAGGTACACGGTCGAATCAACGGACTTGCGGACCTCCGGCTCAAAAGTGCCGCCGGCGTGATTGGCGTGCTGCTCGTCGCGTTCGGCTGGGTGTTCATGGTCCATTTCGGCTGACGCCGCCGGACCGCGCCCGACCCCTCACCCCCTATCCAACGCTGAAAGGAACGGACATGACGTGGTTCGATGACGTGAAGTCGTGGCTGGAAGCCCGGATCGCCGAGCTGCGGTCGGCGATCGGGCCGGCACTGACCGCGTTCGCCAACTCGATCGTGGCGGCAGGCGCCGACGCCCTGCTGCAGATCGCCGAGGAAGCGGTCACCAAGGTGGCGGCCGATCCCACCATCCTCACCAACTCGGCAAAGCGCGACGCGGCGATCGCCCAGGTGCTCGGCGAGGCAGGAAATGCCGGCCTCAAGGTGACCGAGACGGCCGCGCTCAACGCCATCCAGGCCGTCTACACCGCGATGAAGGACTCGGCGTCCGCCGCACCGGCGACGCCGTGAGCTGGCTGGCCCTCGCCGGCTATGCACTCAAGCTGCTGGGGCTCGTCGAATGGGCCACGAAGCTGTTCGAGCGCATCGAGGCCCGGCAGGAAGGTCGCGTCGCCCAGACCGTGCAGGACCAAGCCAAGGTGATCGCCGATGCCGAAAACGCCAACCGGGCCCGCGCTGATGCTGAGCGCGGCGCTGACCATGACCTCCTGCGGGACGACGGTTTCCGGCGTGACTGACGCCAGCTGCACCGTTTTCCGGCCGATCGGCTGGTCTGTACGGGACACGCCGCAGACCATCCGCGAGGTGAAGGAACATAACGCGGCCTGGGAGGCGATTTGCCGGAAGAGCCTGCGCTGACCGCGCGCTACTCGCGTTCACCGAAAAGGAAAGGCCCCGGCGGTGACGCCGGGGCCTTTTTTCGTGAGGGCTGCGTGCCGGTCGTGGCCAGGCGCCCCCGAGGGGGAAACCTGGTCGGAGCGAGAGGATTCGAACCTCCGACCCCCGCCTCCCGAAGACGGTGCTCTACCAGGCTGAGCTACGCTCCGGCATCCCTGAGGACCGCTATATAACCTTCCGCCCAGCGAGCCGCAAGCGGCGGCCCGCCGCTAGTAGGCGCGGTCGACGGCGAACTCCACCGCCTCGATCAGCGCCCCCTTCTCCGAACCGGGCGGGAAGATCTCAAGGGCCTGACGCGCCGCGGCGCGGTAGCCGCGGGCGCGGTCGATCGTCGCCTTCAGCGCGCCGACCTTCTCCAGGAGAGCGGCGGCACGGCGGAAATCGCCCTTCTTCTGCTCCAGATCCTCGAGCGTGCGGCGCCAGAACGCGCGCTGTTCGTCATCGCCCTCCCGAAAAGCCAGAACCACCGGCAGGGTGATCTTGCCCTCGCGGAAATCGTCGCCGACCGTCTTGCCGAGTGTCGCCTGCTGGGCCGAATAGTCGAGCACATCGTCGATCAGCTGGAAGGCGATACCGAGGTTGTAGCCATAGGTGCGGAGTGCCGAGCGTTCCGCCTCCGGCCTGTCGGACACGACCGCGCCGATCTCCGCCGCCGCGGCGAACAGCTTGGCCGTCTTCGCCCGGATCACCGCCAAATAGTCTTCCTCGGTCGTGTCGGTGTCGTTGGCGGTCACGAGCTGGGCCACCTCGCCCTCCGCGATGACGGCGGAGGCCTCGGAAAGTATGGCCAGCACGTCGAGCGACCCATCCGCGACCATGAGCTGGAAGGCGCGGCTGAACAGAAAGTCGCCGACCAGCACGCTCGACTTGTTGCCCCAGACCGAGTTGGCGGTGGCAAGCCCGCGGCGGAGGTCGCTTTCGTCGACCACGTCGTCGTGCAGCAGGGTAGCGGTGTGGATGAACTCGACCGAGGCGGCGAGGCCGATATGGCGCGACCCCGTGTAGCCGCAGAGCCGCGCTGCGCCCAGCGTCAGCATGGGACGCAGTCGCTTGCCGCCGGCGGCGATGATGTGGCCGGCGAGCTGGGGGATCAGCAGAACCGGCGACTGCATCCGCTGCAGGATCACCTCGTTGACGCGCGCGAGATCCTCGCGCGTCAGGTCGACGAGGGAATCGAGCGTCGGTCGCGGGAACTCGTCCCGGCCGCCTTCCAGGCTGACGACGACGCTCACCCTCGGCTCCCGTGGCAGTTGACGCAATTGTGGAATGACGGGAGCATAGACCCGTCGCGGCGGCGGTCAAGCTGCCGCGGATCCGCCGCCGGGCCGCCGCGCCCGCCGTTGGCGCGCCGGAGCGGGGATGAAGGAACTTCTGCGGACGAACGACGCGGTGCTTCTGTCTTGGCTGACCGCGCTGCTCCGCGCGGAGCAGATCGAGCCGATCCTGTTCGATGCATACACCTCGGTCGTGGAGGGCAGCATCGGCGCCATTCCGCGGCGGCTGATGGTTGCGGACGAGGATCATGCCCGGGCGCGACGGATCATCGAGGAAGCGGGCGAGGGCTCCCATCTCGACTGACGAGACCACCGAGGACGCCATCCTCGGCGGGCGCGTCGTCGTGCGCCAGCCGCGCGAGGGATTCCGCGTCGCGATCGATTCCGTGCTGCTCGCCGCCGCCGTCCCGGCGCGCGCCGGCGACCTGATCTTCGAGCCTGGCACCGGCGTCGGCGCCGCAGCGCTCTGCCTTCTTCGCCGCGTGCCAGAGTGCCGCGTCGTCGGGCTCGAGCTGCAGTCGGCGCTCGCCGCACTCGCGCGCGAGAACGGTGCGCGCAACGACCTCGGTTCGTCGTTCGAAGTGGTTGAGGGCGACGTCGCAGCACCGTCGTCGCGAATCACCCCTGGCACCTTCTCGCACGTAATGATCAACCCGCCCTACCTCGAACCGGCGCGTGCGCGTGCGCCCCGTGCGGCAGCGCGCGCTGCCGCGATGGTCGAAGGCGAGGCCGCGC
The DNA here is from genome assembly GCA_963775315.1 of uncultured Alphaproteobacteria bacterium. GTDB lineage: Bacteria > Pseudomonadota > Alphaproteobacteria > MPNO01 > DASWLB01 > CAWGHZ01. The sequence continues at coordinate 179,083 of CAVZIN010000010.1, forward strand.
TCGACCGATGGATCGCGGCGGCGCTCCGCGCGCTGCGCCACAAGGGCAGTCTCACGATGATCCATCGCGCCGACCGGTTGCCGGACATCCTCGCCGCGCTCGATGGCCGAGCAGGTGAGACCGTGGTCTTCCCGATCTGGCCCGAACGCCTGAGAAATCGGGCGATTCGCGTGATCGTGCGGGCGCGGAAGGGCATCTCAGCGCCGTTCCGGCTGACGGGCGGACTCGTCCTTCATGCGCAGGGAGGCGGCTATGCGCCAGAAGCGGAAGCGGTGCTGCGCGATGGCAAGCCGCTCGCCTTCTAGCGACCGCGGGGTGGCGCGCGACCTCTTCGATTGGCTTCTACGCGTTCTCGACTGAGGTTTGGAGAAGTCATCGCTGGTTCGTCGCCGGATCGGGCGACAACGACTGGCAAATCGCAAAATTCGATTGATCACTTGGCGATGAACAATTGAATCTCACGGCGTTCTCGGTATATTGAGTCGGCCGGCAAATGGGTGCCGGTGCAAGTGGAGAGACGACCATGGCTGCTCCGGCAAAGAAGGCCGCCAAGAAGACCGCCACCACGAAGAAGAAGACGGCGAGCAAGAAGAAGAAGTAGTTTCCGGCCGACCGAGGCGGACGGAACCCGCGCCACGGTCGGCGCGGTGGAAATGAGGCGGCGGTCTGGGCATCCAGGCCGCCGCTCTTTTATGTGCCGAGCTTTCCGTCCGCGCGCCGCGCCCGTCCCCGTCCTTGACCCGCCCGGATGGGCGAGCCTAGAAGACAAGAATGCTGGGGCTGAGTTTTTCCAAACTCGTATTCCTGATCGTCGTCATCGCCGTCGTCTGGTACGGCTTCAAGTGGCTCGGCCATACCGAGGCGCGGCGCGTCAACCGCGACGACACCCGGCCGCGCGCGCGGGCGCGCACCGCCGACCGGGCGGCGGTCAGCGCCGAGGACACGGTCCGCTGCAGCGTATGCGACACCTATGTGGTCGCGCGCGATCCCCGCAGCTGTGGCCGTGCCGGATGCCCTTATCCGCCGGCAAAGTGAGCAATTCCCAGGCATTCCGGTCGTATTGACCGGCTTCGGGCCGGTGGGTAAGTTGCGGGCCACGCCGGGATCCCGCCAATGACCGAAGCTTCCCCAGCGAGGACCTCGTTCCAGGGCCTGATCCTCGCCTTGCAATCCTACTGGGCGGCGCAGGGATGCGTCCTCCTGCAGCCCTACGACATGGAGGTGGGGGCGGGGACGTTTCATCCCGCCACGCTGCTGCGCGCGCTGGGCAAGGGCGCCTGGCGATGCGCCTACGTGCAGCCGTCGCGCCGGCCGACCGACGGGCGCTATGGCGAGAATCCGAACCGACTGCAGCACTACTACCAGTTCCAGGTCATCCTGAAGCCGTCGCCCGCCGACAGCCAGCAGCTCTACCTCGAGAGCCTGCGGACCCTCGGCATCGACGCGGCGCTGCACGACGTCCGCTTTGTCGAGGACGACTGGGAGAGCCCCACACTGGGCGCCGCCGGCCTCGGCTGGGAAGTGTGGTGCGACGGGATGGAGGTGACCCAATTCACCTATTTCCAGCAGGTGGGCGGAATCGAGTGCGACCCGGTATCGGTCGAGCTGACCTACGGGCTCGAACGGCTGGCCATGTACATCCAGGGCGTCGAGAACGTCTACGACCTGGACTTCAATGGCGCGGGCGTGACCTACGGCGACGTGTTCCTGCGGAGCGAGCGCGAGTTCTCCGCCTTCAATTTCGAGCACGCCAACACCGAGAACCTGTTCAAGCAGTTCGCGTTCGCCGAAGGCGAGTGCGCGGCCCTGCTGGGGCATGACCTCGCCCTGCCCGCCTATGACCAGTGCATCAAGGCGAGCCACCTGTTCAATCTCCTGGATGCGCGCGGCGTGATCAGCGTCACCGAGCGGGCCGCCTATATCGGGCGCGTGCGGGCGCTCGCGAAGGGATGCTGCGAGGCCTGGCTTCGCGGCACGGCGGCATAGATGGCCGAGCTTCTGTTCGAGCTTCTTTCCGAGGAGATCCCGGCGCGGATGCAGGCACGTGCCGCGACCGATCTTGAGCGCGCCATCATCGAGCGGCTGAAGGCGTCGCAGCTCTCTTTTGCCTCCGCCGAGACGTTCGTGACGCCGCGCCGGCTCTCCATAGTGGTCGACGGCCTCCCCGACCGCCAGCCTGATGCGACCGAGGAACGGCGGGGCCCGCGCGTGGGCGCGCCGGACCAGGCGATCCAGGGATTCCTGAAGGCCAACGGCCTCGCCACGCTCGACCAATGCGAACGGCGCGAGTCGGGAAAGGCCGAGTTCTGGTTTGCCGTGGTCGAGCGGCCGGGACAGCCGACCGCGGCGGTGCTGCCGGAACTTCTGGAGGCTGCGGCGCTCGACGTGCCGTGGCCCAAATCGATGCGTTGGGGCAGCGGAACGATCCGCTGGGTTCGGCCGTTGGTGAGCGTGCTCGGGCTGTTCGACGGCCGCCCGCTCAGCGGCACGTGCCTGGGCCTTCCCTTCGGCGCCATCACCCGCGGCCATCGCGTGCATCATCCTCAACCGATCGAGGTCTTCTCCTTCGCCGAATACCGCGAACGGCTGGCGGCGGCGCGCGTGGTGCTCGATCCCGCCGAGCGGCAGCGGCGCATCGCCCAGCGCGCGGCCGAAGCCGCTACGGAGGCCGGGCTAACGGTCAAGGAGGATCCCGGGCTTCTCGCCGAGGTGGCCGGGCTGGTCGAATGGCCCGTGGTCGTGATGGGCGCCATCGACGACCGGTTCATGGTCGTGCCTTCCGAGGTGCTGACCACCGCGATGCGCACGCACCAAAAGTACTTTGCGACGCAGCAACCGGACGGGCGCCTCGCCGCGCGCTTCATCACTGTCGCCAACATCGACGCGCCCGACAGCGGTCGCGCGATCGTCGCCGGCAACGAACGCGTGCTGCGCGCCCGGCTGGCCGATGCGCGCTTCTTCTGGGATCAGGACCGCAAGCGGAAGCTGGAAGACCGCGTCCCGGCGCTCGACGACATCGTGTTCCACGCGCGGCTCGGCAGCCTCGGCGCGAAAATCGGGCGGCTACAGACGCTGGCCGCGGAGCTTGCGGAGTTCGTGCCCGGCAGCGACCGCGACTTGGCGCGCAGCGCGGCGCTGCTGGCCAAGGCGGACCTCACCACCGGTATGGTCGGCGAATTCCCCGAGCTTCAGGGGATCATGGGCCGCTACTACGCGTTGGAAGAGGGGGAAAAACACGATGTGGCAGACGCCATCGCCGATCATTACGCCCCCGCCGGCCCCAACGACCGCTGCCCGACACGCCCGGTGAGCGTGGCGGTCGCGCTGGCGGACAAGCTCGACACCCTGTTCTGGTTCTTCGCCATCGACGAGAAGCCGACCGGCTCGAAGGACCCGTTCGCGCTGCGCCGTGCCGCCCTCGGGGTCATCCGGCTGATCCTTGAGAACCGGCTCCGCCTGCCGCTTCGCGAGGCTTTCGCGCGCGCGCGAAGCGGCGCCGCCGTGCCGATCGAGGAGCGGGCGGCGGCCAAGGTGAGCGAGGAGTTGGTCGCGTTCTTCGCCGACCGGCTGAAAGCGCACCTGCGGGAGCAGGGGGTGCGCCATGACTTGGTCAGTGCCGTCTTCTCCCTGACCGGCGAGGACGATCTGGTGCGCCTCTTAGCGCGCGTCGACGCGCTGCAGCGCTTTCTCGGCACCGACGACGGCGCCAACCTGCTGACCGCCTACCGGCGCGCCGCCAATATCGTCCGGATCGAGGAGCGCAAGGACAAGGCCGCCTATGACGGCGCTCCCGACGAGGCGGCGCTGGTCCAGCCCGAGGAGATCGCGCTTCTGGATCGGCTGCGCACAGCCGAGGCGGACACGGCCGCCGCGCTCGATGCCGAGGATTTCGTGCGGGCAATGAGCGCGCTGGCGAGCCTGCGCCAGCCGGTGGACGCGTTCTTCGACCGCGTCACGGTAAATGCCGACGAGGCGGCCCTGCGGGCCAACCGCCTTCGGCTTCTTTCGCAAATCAGGGCGACGATGAACCGGGTCGCCAACTTCGCCGAGATCGAAGGCTAGGGCCCGGGACGCACCGAGGATCGGGAAGGTCACGATGGCGGACAAGTGGGTATATCGCTTCGGCGGAGGCAAGGCGGAAGGGCGCGCCTCGATGCGCAACCTTCTGGGTGGCAAAGGCGCGAACCTGGCCGAAATGTCGAGCCTGGGACTGCCCGTGCCGCCGGGCTTTACCATCACCACCGACGTCTGCACCGCCTTCTACAAGAACGATCGGAACTATCCCGACGGGATGGAGAAGGAGGTGGAGGCCGCCCTCGCCCACATCGAGACCGAGGTCGGCGCCAAGTTCGGCGATGCGAAGAACCCGCTTCTCGTGTCGGTGCGTTCGGGCGCGCGGGCTTCGATGCCGGGCATGATGGACACCGTCCTCAACCTGGAACTCAACGACGAGACGGTTAAGGGGCTGATCGACCGCTCCGGTGACGCCCGGTTCGCCTATGACTCCTACCGCCGCTTCATCCAGATGTATGCCGACGTCGTGCTCGGCGTCGAACACCACCAGCTCGAGGAGCTCCTCGACAACCTGAAGCTCGAGAAGCGGTACACGCTCGATACCGAGCTCAAGGCCGACGACTGGAAGTCCCTGGCGGCACAATACAAGGAGCGGGTGCGGGAGCTTCTGGGCAAGCCCTTCCCGCAGAAGCCGCGCGACCAACTCTGGGGCGCCATCGGCGCCGTGTTCGGGAGCTGGATGAACCAGCGCGCCATCGCCTATCGCCGGTACAACAACATCCCGGAGGAGTGGGGCACCGCCGTCACGGTGCAGGCGATGGTGTTCGGCAATATGGGCGACGATTGCGCAACGGGCGTCGCCTTCACGCGCGATCCCTCGACCGGCGATAACGTCTTCTATGGTGAGTACCTGGTGAACGCCCAGGGCGAGGACGTGGTGGCAGGCATCCGCACGCCGCAGCACCTGACGGTGGCGGGCAAGGAGAAAGCGGAGTCCGACCTGCCGGCGATGGAAGAGGTGATGCCGCACGTCTTCGGCCAACTTGTCGAGGTGCGGGGGACTCTCGAGAAGCACTACCGCGACATGCAGGACATCGAGTTCACCGTGCAGTCGGGCAAGCTCTACATGCTGCAGACCCGCACCGGAAAGCGCACCGCCTCGGCCGCGTTGAAGATCGCCTGCGACATGGTGCGCGACGGGCTGATCGACGAATCCGAGGCCGTTTCGCGCATCGAGCCGGAATCGCTCGATCAGCTCCTCCACCCGACGCTCGACCCGGACGCCGAACGCACCTTCCTGACTCGCGGACTCCCGGCTTCGCCCGGCGCGGCCTGCGGCAAGGTGGTGTTCTCCGCCGACGAAGCCGAGGCAATGGCCGCCAAGGGCGAGGACGTCATCCTGGTCCGTATCGAGACGAGCCCCGAGGACATCCATGGCATGCATGCTGCCAAGGGCATCCTCACCAGCCGGGGCGGCATGACCAGCCACGCCGCCGTGGTGGCGCGCGGCATGGGCACGCCCTGCGTCGCTGGCGCGGGCGAGTTGGTGATCGACTACAAGGCGAAGACCCTCCGCGTGCGCGACATCGCTGTCAAGGCAGGCGACATCATCACGCTCGATGGCGCAGCCGGCGAGGTAATGCTGGGCGCCGTTCCGACAATCCAGCCGACGCTTTCCGGCGACTTCGCGACACTGATGGAATGGGTCGACAAGGTGCGCCGCCTCGGCGTGCGCGCGAACGCGGAGACCCCCGAGGACGCGATGACGGCGGTCCGCTTCGGTGCCGACGGGATCGGGCTGTCACGTACCGAGCACATGTTCTTCGACGAGGACCGCATTGTCGCGGTGCGCGAGATGATCCTGGCGCAGGATGTCGAAGGGCGGCGCAAGGCGCTGGCGAAGATCCTGCCCATGCAGCGCGACGACTTCATCGAGCTGTTCCGCATCATGGAGGGCCGGCCGGTCACCATCCGTCTGCTCGACCCGCCGCTGCACGAGTTCCTGCCCAATTCCGATGCCGAGTTCGAGGAGGTCGCACGCTCGACCGGCGTGGCGGTCGAGGCGGTGCGCGCGCGCAGCAACGCGCTGCACGAGGCGAACCCGATGCTGGGCCATCGCGGCTGCCGGCTGGGCATCACCTATCCCGAGATCTACGAGATGCAGTGCCGCGCGATTTTCGAGGCCGCCGCCGCCGTGCAGAAGGAGGGCACCAAGGTGGTGCCGGAAGTGATGATCCCGCTGATCGCCACCAAGCGCGAGCTCGACATCCTGAAGGAGATGGTGGACCGCGTCGCCGCCGAGGTGATGACCGCGACGGCGACCAAGCTCTCCTACCTCACGGGCACCATGATCGAGCTCCCGCGTGCCGCCCTGCTCGCCGGCCAGATCGCCGAGACGGCAGAGTTCTTCAGCTTCGGCACCAACGACCTCACCCAGACCACATTCGGCCTGTCACGCGACGATTCCGGAAGCTTCCTCGCCGCCTATGAGAAGGCGGGCATTTTCGAGAAGGACCCGTTCGTAACGCTGGACCGCGAGGGGGTGGGCGAGCTGATCCGCATCGCCGCCGAACGCGGCCGGGCCAGCCGTCCGAAGCTGAAACTGGGCATCTGCGGCGAGCATGGCGGCGATCCTGCGTCGGTTCGGTTCTGCCATGCGGTTGGGCTAGACTACGTCTCGGCCTCGCCGTTCCGCGTGCCGATCGCACGCCTCGCCGCTGCCCAGGCGGCGCTCGCCGGCGAGGATCAGGAGATCGGCGTCAGCTCGACGGCGTAGTCTCCGGTCCGCAGGCGAGCAGCGATAGTCGCGCCTCGCCCGCCGCGAGCGGCCCCTCTGCGAGATCGAGCCGCAGCAGCGCCATGCCGACCGCGCCGGCGGACGAGCGCATCTCGCCCGCCTCCACCCCGTTGCGGAGGATGGGCGTCCCGGGAGACGGTACAGGCCCGTCGATCGCGACCGGCAGCAGGCGCTTCCGCACAAGTTCGCGCCGCTTCATGCGGGTCGTGACCTCCTGCCCGACATAACATCCCTTCTCGAAATCGACGCCGTTCAAAATGTCAGCCCCGCCTTCGAGCAGCAGCAGCTTGTCGGCGATGAAGTCGCGACTGCCGTCGGGCAGACCAAGTCCGATCCGCGCCGCGTCATACGCGGCGAAATCTCCCACCGAAAATCCCGCCTTCTCGAGCGCCGTGCCACCCGTCTCGCCGGGGAGCACGACCCGAACGCCGATCCGCGCCTCGCGCGGATCCACATAGGCGATCCCCCCGCCGAACATTCGCGCAGCCCCCTCACGATTCGCGAGCCCCAGCGCCGCAGCGGCTCCGTCGCCGAACGCCGCGTAAACCGCGAGCCCGTCCTTTGGTGCAATCGCGACCTGGGCCCGCAGCTTGTAAAGCGCGAGCCGCTTCGCGAGCGCGTCCCGCCGCTCGGCCTCGCAGTCCAGGTAGAGCGCGCCGTCCAGTTCCAGGACGACGAAATCGAACAGGTACCGTCCCTGCGGGGTCAGCAGGGCCGCATAGATCGCCTGGTCGGGCGCGACCTTCTCGACATCGTTGGTGACGAGGCCCTGAAGGAACGACCGCGCCTCCGCCCCCGTTACGGCGATGAGGGCGCGACCCGGCAGCGGCACATAGAGCTTGCGATCCATGACGGGCGTGAGGTGGGGCGCGCCACGCGCCGCGGCAAGGGCCGGCTTGGCAATCGGCCGAACGCGACGGTATAACGCACGCCATGGGCGATGAAGCCGCCATCGGCCGGCTCCCGCGCCGACCGGGGCGGGCGCCGGAATGAAGATCCTGTTCATCACCTCGACACGGCTAGGCGACGCCGTCCTGTCTACCGGGCTCCTGCGCCATCTACTTGCGCGCCACCCCGGGGCCGGCGTGACGGTGGCCTGCGGCCCGCTTCCCGCGCCGCTGTTTGCCGTCATGCCGGGCGTGGAACGGGTCATTGCGCTGCGCAAGCGGCGCTTCGCAGGCCATTGGCTCCGGCTGTGGCTCACCTGCCTGCCCGTTCGCTGGGATTTGATCGTCGATTTGCGCCGCTCGGCAGTCTCGCGTCTCCTCTCCGCGCGCGACCGGCGCGTGCTCGGCCGGGGCCTTCAGGGCCATCAGGTCGAGCGGCTGGCGACCGTCCTCGCCCTCCTGTCTCCCCCCGCCCCTCACCTCGAAATCGCGTCGCAAGCCGCCGAAGCGGCCGCGCGGCTGATCCCGGCCGGAACGCCGGTGCTCGGCCTTGGCCCCACGGCCAACTGGCCACCCAAGGCCTGGCCTGCCGAGCGGTTCGCAGCCCTCGCCGCGCAGCTCACCGGCCCAGAGGGCATCCTCCCCGGCGCGCGCATCGCCGTTTTCGGCGCGCCGGACGAACGCGACGCGGCCGGGAAGGTCATCGAGGCCCTGCCAGCGGACCGGCGCATCGACCTCGTCGGCCGCGCCGGCCTTCCCATCATCGCCGCCTGCCTCGCCCGGCTTTCCCTCTATGTCGGCAACGATTCCGGCCTCGCCCATATGGCGGCGGCTGTCGGCACGCCGACCCTTGCGCTGTTCGGGCCAAGCCATCCCGAGATCTACGCGCCATGGGGCGACGGGACCGCCGTCGCCCGCACCGCACTCTCCTACGAGGCCTTGATCGGCACACCTGGCTACGACCATCACGACCACTCGATGCGGCTGATGGATTCTCTGTCGGTGGACGAGGCGGCCGGCCAAGCCGACGCCCTATGGCGGCGCTGCCGCGGCGCGGCGGCATGAGCGCGGCGACCATCTCCGCGCTGGTCGTCGTGCATGACGAGGCGGGCCAGCTTGCCGAATGCCTCGGCCGGCTCGGTTTCGCCGACGAGATCGTGGTGGTTCTCGACCGCTGCACCGACGCATCGAAGGAGATCGCGCTGCGCTTCACCGACCGGCTGGTCGAGGGCGCCTGGCCGCTGGAAGGGCCGCGCCGCAACGCGGGGATCGCCGCATGCTCCGGCGACTGGGTCGTAGAGATCGACGCGGACGAGCGGGTGAGCGATGCCCTTGCCGCCGAGGCGCGCCGCGTGGTCGAGGGTTCGCCCCATGATTGGCACGAGCTGCCCGTCGACAACTATATCGGCAGCCGGCTCGTCCGCTACGGCTGGGGGGCGTCCTACGGCACTTCGGCGGTGCCCCGCCTGTGGCGCCGCGGCATGAAATGCTGGGGAGAAGGCCGCGTCCATCCGGCGATCGAGCTGCGGGGCGCCAAGGGACCGCGCCTTGCCGCACCGCTGGTCCACTACGTGGACCGGGACATCTCCGACATGATCCGCCGGCTCGACCGCTACACGACGCTGCGCGCGCGCGATCTCCGCGATTCGGGCAACATCGGCTCGTTCGGACGCAATCTCCGTCGCATCTTCACCCGCTTCTACAAATGCTACGTGCGGCGGCGGGGCTATCGCGAGGGCGGGTACGGCTTCCTGATCGCGCTGTTCGCCGGGCTTTACCCGATGCTGTCGCACCTCAAGGCGCGTCTCGAGGACGATTGATGCGCGTGCTTCAGGCGATGGCGGGAGCGCCGGTCGGCGGGGCGGAGGCATTCTTTGTCCGGCTCATCGGAGCGCTCGCCCGCACAGGACTCGACCAGCGCATCGTCGTCCGGCGCGACGCGAAACGCGCGGCCGCGCTCGCAGCCTCGGGCCTCGCACCGATCGAGCTCGCCTTCGGCGGGCGTCTCGACTTCGCCACCCGCCGCGCGCTCGCCCGCGAGATCGAGGCCTATCGCCCCCAGATCGTGCTGACCTGGATGAGCCGCGCAACAAGCCACTGTCCGCGGTCGACCCCTCGCCGCCCGTTCGTCCACGCCGCCCGGCTCGGCGGCTATTACGACCTGAAATACTACCGGCGTTGCGACCACCTCGTCGGCAACACCCGCGACATCGTGGCCTATGCGGTGAGGAGCGGCTGGCCAGTGGAGCGCGTTCACTACCTTCCCAACTTCGTTGCGGCCGAACCCGCCCCGCCCGTTGCGCGCGAGAGCCTTGCCACGCCCGCCGACGCGCCGCTGCTGCTCGCGCTCGGCCGGCTCCACCCCAACAAGGCGCTGCACGTCGCCATCCGCGCCCTCGTGCGGCTTCCCGCCGCCTATCTCTGGATCGCGGGCGAAGGACGGCTCGACGCCACCCTCCGCACCTTGGCGCGCGAGCAGGGCGTCGCGGACAGGGTGCGATTCCTTGGCTGGCGCGACGATACCGCCGCTTTGCTCGCCGCCGCCGACGTGCTGCTGTGCCCTTCGCGCATCGAGCCGCTCGGCAATGTCGTGATCGAAGGCTGGGCGCACGGCGTTCCGGTGGTCGCCGCCGACGCGGTCGGGCCGCACGCACTGATCGCGGATGGCGACAGCGGCCTGCTGGTTCCGGCGGACGACCCCGCTGCGCTGGCCGCCGCGACGGGCCGCGTGCTGGAGTCCGCCGGGCTTGCCGCCCGTTTGGCCGACGGAGGCCGGGCGGCTTGGCACCGCGACTTCACGGAACAGGCCGTGGTGCGCGCCTGGCTCGAATTCTTCGAGCGGATCGCCGGCTGATGTGCGGCATCGCAGGCCTGATGACTGCACCGGGCCACTCGCCCGACCTCGCCGCTCTCGATGCCATGGCCCGAGCGGTCGCGCATCGCGGGCCGGACGGGACCGGCCGCCATGTGGCCGGTAACGTGGCGCTCGCCCACACCCGCCTCGCGATCATCGATCTCGCGACCGGCGACCAGCCGATCGGCGATCCCGGTGGCGCGGCACTGATCGCAAATGCCGAGATCTACAACTATCGCGCGCTGGCGGCGGCGCTGGACGGGGTGGCGCTCCGCACAGCCTCGGATTGCGAGCCGCCGCTGCACGTCTGGCGGCGCGAAGGCGCGGGCTTCGTCGACCGGCTGCGCGGCATGTACGCCGTTGCCATCCACGATCCGACCGCGGGGCGGCTGGTGCTCGCACGCGACCCGTTCGGCATCAAGCCTCTGGTCTATGCCGAGACCGCGGCCGGCTTCGCCTTCGCGTCCGAGCCGCAGGCCCTGATCGCCGGCGGGCTCGTTGCGCCCGACATCCGGCCGGAGGCGCGCGCCGCGCTGTTCCAGCGCCAGTTCGCCTCGGGTGCCGACACGATTTTCGAGGGCATCAGGCGCGTCCTGCCGGGCGAGACGCTGGTCATCGAGGGAGGCCGCATCGTCGAGCGTCGCCGCCGGGCCGCCCTGCCCGACGGCGGGCCGGCGCCCACGACCGAATCCGAGGCGCTTGCCGCCCTCGATGCCGCGCTCGCCGACAGCGTGACGCTGCACCAGCAGGCCGACGTGCCCTATGGCATGTTCCTTTCCGGAGGCATCGACTCCTCGGCGCTGCTCGCCCTGATGGCGCGGCTCAACGACCGGCCGGTGCGGGCCTACACCGCCTTCTTCCCCGGCACCGACGCGGCGGACGAGCGCGCCCGCGCCCGAGCCGTGGCCGAGGCGCTCGGCGCCTCGCATGTCGAAGTGCCGTTCGACGAGCAGGATTTCCTGGCGCTGCTGCCCGAGATCGCCGCCGCGATGGACGATCCCGCCGCCGATTACGCCTGCCTGCCGAGCTACAAGCTGGCGCGTGTCGCAGCCTGTGACGTGAAGGTCGTACTCTCGGGCGAGGGCGGCGACGAGCTGCTTGCCGGGTACGGGCGCTATCGGCGTGCGACGCGGCGCGTGCTGCCCGGCCGCCGGTTGCGCGGCCGCGGGGCGATGGAAGGTCTCGGCATCCTCCGCGACGAGGCCGTCTGGCGCGACGACGGCGACTCCCGGATGGCCGCCGAGCGCCGCGCCGGGCGAAGCGCGCTGCAGGCGGCGCAGGCGACCGACATCGCCGGGTGGCTGCCCGACGACCTTCTGATCAAGCTCGACCGCTGTCTAATGGCACACAGTGTCGAGGGACGAACGCCCTATCTCGATCCCGTCGTCGCGTCCTTCGCCTTCCGCCTTCCGGACGCCCTCAAGGTACGTCGCGGCTACGGCAAGTTCCTGCTCCGCCAGTGGCTCGCCGAGCGCGTGCCGGCTGCCGAGGCCTGGTCGAAGAAGCAGGGCTTCACCGTGCCCGTCGGCACCTGGATCGCCCGGCATGGCGCGAGGCTCGGCCCGCTGGTCGCCGCCCAGCCTGGTGTTGTCGAGGCGTGCCATAAGGACGCGGTCGAGCGGGTCTTTCGCGAACCGGGCGGGCGCGCCGGCCACGCCGCCTGGATCCTGCTGTTCTACGCGCTGTGGCACCGGCGCCACGTGCGGGGCCGACCGCCAGCGGGCGACGTGTTCGACTGCCTTTCCGACGGCTAGAGCGGTTCATTGTTTGAGCGAATCGGAGGGGATTCCCGATTTGCGGCGTTTGTGATTCAAGATGCTGGCTGGAGCGGAGGCCAGCATCGATGACCCGACCTCTTTCGAATGATCTTCGTGAGCGCGTTGTTGCGGCGGTTCTGTCCGGGGAGACCTGCCGATCTGCGGCGGCCCGGTTCGGCGTTGCCGTTTCGACGGTGGTGAAGTGGTCGCAGCGCTATCGTGCGACGGGCTCGGTCGCACCAGGTAAGGTCGGTGGACATCGCAAGCCGATCCTGACGCCGCACCGCGCCTTCATCGTGGAACGGATCGCCCAGACGCCGCACCTGACGCTGCACGGGCTCAAGCGCGAGCTGGCGGCGCGCGGGGTGAAGGTCTCGCACAACGCGGTGTGGCTATTCCTCAGGCGCGAGGGGCTGCGGTTCAAAAAAAACGCTGTTCGCCCTTGAGCAGGGCCGCGCCGACGTCGCCCGCCGGCGGCAACGCTGGCGATCCTGGCAGGCCGGCCTCGACCCGAAGCGCCTGGTCTTCATCGACGAGACCCCCGCCTTCGCGGGGGCAGGCTCTGGATCAAGACCAACATGGCGCCGCTGCGCGGCTGGGGATCGAAGGGCAAGCGCCTGCGCGGCTTCGCGCCGCACGGCCACTGGCGCACACTGACCTTCCTCGGGGCGCTGCGCTGGGATGGCCTCGCCGCCCCCTGCGTCTTCGACGGGCCGATCAACGGCCAATGCCGCGCCTATGTCGCGCAGCAGCTCCTGCCCGTGCTCCGGCCCGGCGACATCGTCGTCATGGACAATCTCGGCTCCCACAAGGGAGCTGCCGTCCGCCAGATGATCCGCGCCGCCGGCGCGAGGCTCTGGTATCTGCCGCCCTACTCCCCCGACCTCAACCCGATCGAACAGGCCTTCGCCAAGATCAAGCACTGGATGCGCGCCGCACAGAAGCGCACCGTCGACGACACTTGGCGCCACATCGGCTGCCTCGTCACGACCATCGATGAGGCCGAATGCCAGAACTACTTCGCAAACGCTGGATACGCTTCCGTCAAAGCGTGAACCGCTCTAGGGCTCCGCCGAGGTTGCGCCTTCGCCCTCAGCCCCTATGATCGCCCCCGGTTCATGCGGCAGTAAGGGAGCCCGCAGGTGGCGGAGACATACGACCTGATCGTCGCGGGCGGAATTTGCCTTGCCCCCGGCGGGCGCATCGAGGCCGACGTCGGCGTGCGCGACGGGCGCATCGCGGCCATCGGCCGTCTCGATTCCGGCGCGGCGGGCACGGTGATCGACGCGAAGGGGCTGCACGTCCTGCCCGGCGTGATCGATAGCCAGGTCCATTTCCGCGAGCCCGGCCTCGTGCACAAGGAGGATCTGGCCACCGGCACGCGCGCCGCGGTTCTGGGCGGCATCACCGCAGTGTTCGAGATGCCGAACACGAATCCCAACACCGACAGCGAAGCCGCGCTCGCCGACAAGCTCACCCGCGCCAAGGGCCGCGCCTGGTGCGACCACGCCTTCTTCATCGGCGCGACCGCGGAGAACGCCGACACGCTCGGGACGCTGGAACGCCTGCCCGGCTGCTCCGGCGTCAAGATGTTCATGGGAAGCTCGACCGGCACCCTCCTGGTCGCCGACGACCCCACCGTCGCGCGCGTGCTGAAATCCGGACGCCGCCGCATGGCCGTTCATTCCGAGGACGAGGACCGGCTGCGCGAGCGCTGGAAGCTGGTCGAGGCGGGCGCCGACGTAGCCCGCCATCCGGACTGGCGCGACGTCGAGACGGCGACGCGCGCGACGCGCCGCCTGCTCGCCCTCGCGCGCGAGGCCGGGCGGCGAGTGCACGTGCTGCACATCTCGACCGCGGAGGAGCCGGCGCTGCTGCAGGAGGCGCGCGACATCGCGACTTTCGAGATCACCCCGCAGCATTTGACCCTGGCGGCCCCCGAGTGCTACGCGCGGCTCGGCACGCTCGCCCAGATGAACCCGCCGATCCGCGACGCACGGCACCGCGACGCGCTGTGGCGCGCCGTCGCGAGCGGGCTCGCCGACGTGATCGGCTCAGACCATGCGCCGCACACGCGCGACGAGAAGGACCGCCCCTATCCGAAAAGCCCGTCGGGCATGCCGGGCGTGCAGACCTTGCTGCCGCTGATGCTGGACCATGTCGCCGGCGGGCGGCTGAGCCTGGAACGGCTGGTGGACATGGTCTGCACCGGCCCCGCGCGGGTCTACGGCGCAGCCGCGAAGGGGCGCCTTTCGCCCGGCTACGACGCCGATTTGACGCTGGTCGACCTCGGCGCAAAGCGCACCATCACGAACGGCTGGATCGCCACGCGCGCCGGCTGGTCGCCGTTCGACGGGATGGAGGTGACCGGCTGGCCGGTCGCCACGGTAATCCGCGGCAACGTGGTGATGCGCGATGACGAAGTGCTGGGCATGCCGGTCGGCGCGCCCGTGCGATTCCTGGAATGCTTGTGACGGAGACGTAATGGCCGAGGAGACCTTCCGAGCGCTGCTGCTCGAACAGGGCGAGAAGAAGCCGACCGCCTCGATCCGCACCCTGTCGGTCGCGGATTTGCCCGAGGGCGACGTCACTGTCGCGGTCAGCCATTCCGACCTCAACTACAAGGACGGGCTGATCCTCGCCGGGCTGGGCGGGCTGGTGCGCACCTACCCGCACGTTCCCGGCATCGATTTCGCCGGCGAGGTGGTGGATTCGCGGGCTGCCGGCTTCAACCCTGGCGACGCGGTGATCCTGACCGGCTGGCGCGTCGGCGAGGCGCATTGGGGCGGCTATGCCGAGCGTGCCCGCGTGAAGGCCGAATGGCTGGTGAAGATGCCCGCGGGGCTCGACGCCGCGCACGCCATGGCGCTCGGCACGGCGGGGTTCACCGCGATGTTGTGCGTGATGGCGCTGGAGGAGGCCGGCGTCGGCCCCGAGGCGGGCGATGTGCTGGTCACCGGCGCGGGCGGCGGGGTCGGCGGCATCGCGATCTCCCTGCTGGCGAAGCGTGGCTACAAGGTCGTCGCAGCGACCGGGCGCGCCGCGCTCGCCGACCGGCTGAAATCGCTCGGCGCCGCCGAGGTGATCGACCGTGCCGAAATCTCCGGCAAGCCTGCCCGGCCGCTGGCCTCCGCGCGCTGGGCCGGATGCGTCGACGCGGTTGGCGGGGCCGCCCTGCCCCAGATCCTGGCGGCGATGAAATACGGCGGCACGGTCGCCGCGTGCGGCAATGCCGGCGGGGTGGCGTTCGAGACCACGGTGCTGCCCTTCATCCTTCGCGGGGTGCGGCTGGTCGGGATCGACTCGGTCATGTGTCCGGCGCCGCGCCGCGAGGCCGCTTGGCAAAAGCTCGCGACCGAGATGGACCGGGCTGCGCTCGACGCGCTCACCACCATTGTCACGCTCGACGCAGTGCCCGCGCTTGGCGCCAAGATCCTTGCGGGCGAGACCGAGGGACGGGTCGTCGTAGCGCTGTGACGGCCGGGTTAACCCTGTTCGTTCAGCATCGGTTAGCGGTCACGGGCCTAGGATGACGATGCCGGGACGGGGAAATCCCGACCCGCGCCGGATCGGATCGTATGCGCCTCATTTCGTTTCGCCTTGCCGTGATGGCTTGCGCGCTCGCCCTTGCCGGGTGCGAGGCGCCAGAGCAGGTGCTGCGCGCGGGCGTCAACCCGGTGCAGGATCTGTTCGGGTGGAACGAGGAGAAGGTCGCGCGCGACACCTGGCTGTCGCCGCTGCCGTTCGTGCCGCCGCCGAGCTATTGCTACCGGACGCTGGCCCAGTCGGACTGCTACCTCCGGCCTCAGCCGGGCGCGAGCGAACGGCTGGTCGGATACATCGGCCCGCCGCCCTACTGACCGAGGCGATCAGGCGCCCTGTGAACGGCCTTCGACCGCCGCGGTGCGGGTAGCCTGGCGCTCGATGGCGGCCGAGCGGATCGCCTTCTGCAGCTTCTCGAACGCGCGCACCTCGATCTGGCGGACACGTTCGCGCGAGATCCCGTATTCCTGCGACAGCTCCTCGAGGGTCGAGGGCTCGTCCTTGAGCCGCCGCTCGGTGAGGATGCGCCGCTCGCGCTTGTTGAGGTTCTTCATCGCGGCGCCCAGCATCTTGCGCCGCCCATCGAGCTCCTCGCGCTCGGCGAGCACCGTCTCCTGCGAATCCGACTCGTCGACCAGCCAATCCTGCCACTCGCCCTCGCCCTCGGCGCGGAGCGGCGCGTTGAGCGAGTGGTCGGGCGCGGCGAGGCGGCGGTTCATCGACACCACGTCGTCCTCGGGCACCTCGAGCCGCTTGGCGATTTCCTTCACGCTCTCCGGCGAGAGGTCGCCCTCCTCGATCTCCTGAAGCTGGCCCTTCAGCTTGCGCAGGTTGAAGAACAGCTTCTTCTGCGCCGCCGTGGTACCCATCTTCACCAGCGACCAGCTATGCAGGATATATTCCTGGATCGACGCGCGGATCCACCACATGGCGTAGGTGGCGAGGCGGAAGCCGCGATCGGGATCGAAGCGGCGCACCGCCTGCATCATCCCGACATTGCCTTCGCTGATCAGCTCGCCCAGCGGCAGGCCATAGCCGCGATAACCCATGGCGATCTTGGCGACCAGGCGGAGATGGCTCGTCACGAGCTGGTGCGCCGCATCGGTGTCGCCGTGCTCGCGCCAGCGTTTGGCCAGCATGTACTCCTGGTCGAGATCCAGCATCGGAAATTTGCGAATCTCCTGCAGATAGCGCGCGAGATTCGTTTCCGGGCTGACTTTGGTAAGGCTTGGCAGTCGAGTGTTCATTTTAAATGCCTTCCCCCTGGCCGGTCCCTGCGCCGATGACGCTTCCCCCGCGGGCGGCCGCTTTCGTACCCGTCAGAAAGCTAAACGTGCGGTGCGTGGACACCGTTCCAGGTTAAACGTCCTCTAAGCAACGCTCTAACATATTCATAAAAGAAGGCGAATCTTTGACGAAATCAAGGCGCTGACCGGTGGTCGGATGGTCGAACCCGAGCTGGTAGGCATCCAGCGCCTGATGCCCCAGCCCGATCACGGCGGGGATCGCCGCCGCCGCCCCATGGCGCCGCGCCGCCTGGGCCCCGCCGCCATAGGTCGGATCGCCCACCACAGGATGTCCGATCCTCGCCATATGTACACGAATCTGATGGGTCCTTCCCGTCTCTAGCCGACACTCGACCAGGCTGGCGGCGCGCCCGACCCGCCGCAGCACACGGTAGCGGGTGACCGCGCGCTTTCCGCCTCGTTCGACCACCGCCATCTTCTTACGGTCGTGCGCGGCCCGGCCGATATTCCCTTCGATCACACCTTCGGCCGGTCGCGGCACGCCCCAGACAAGCGCCCGGTAGGCCCGGGTGACGGTGTGGGCGGCGAACTGCACCGCGAGGGAGCGGTGCGCCTCGTCGGTCTTGGCGACCACCATCAGCCCCGACGTGTCCTTGTCGAGCCGGTGCACGATGCCGGGCCGCCGCACTCCGCCGATGCCGGACAGCGAGCCGCCGCAATGGGCGAGCAGTGCGTTGACCAAAGTGCCGTGGGCGGAGCCGGGCGCCGGATGCACCACCATCCCCGCCGGCTTGTCGAGCACAAGGAGGTGCGCGTCCTCGTACTTCACGTCGAGCGGGATCGCCTCGGGCTGCGGGCGGGCCGGGGCCGGCGGCGGCACGACGATGCGGAACGACTGGCCCGGTTTGACCCGGTAGGAGGGCTCGTCTATGGTCGCGCCCGCCAGTGACACTTGGCCGGCGGCGATCAGCGCCTGCGCCCGGTTGCGCGACAGGCCGGGGACGCGCTCGGCAATCAGCCGGTCGAGCCTGCTCCCCGCCGCATCGGGCCCGGCCATGACGCTGTGCTCGCTGCCCCCGCCTTCCGACACCATCAGCGCGAGAGATCACGAATCATGGCGATGCTCAAGGGGTTGGTCATCGGCCTCGGCCTGCTGATCGTGCTGGCACTGGGGGTGATCGCGGTCACCGTCGCCAACCGCACGTCCGGCCCCAAGACCACCGAGGCCCCGGTCGCGACGGCCGCGCCCGGCGCCTTCGGCAAGGTGCACGTGGAGCTGCCTCCCGGCGCGCGGGTGGTCGAGACCCATATCGAGGGCGGACGCCTAGTGCTGCGGATCGTCCGCCCGGACGGCAGCGAGGCGGTGCTGGCGTATGACCTGGCGGGCGGGCGCCCCGCCGGCACGGTCGAACTCGGAACCGCGCCGGCGGCAGCGAAGTGAGCCGCTACTGCACCTTGTGGTGGATCGGCTTCAGCGTGCGGAGATAGGCGACCACCGCGTCCAGATCCTCGGGGGCCATCTTCGCGAAGTGCGTGAACGGCATGGGCACGCCGAGCTTGCGCTTGCTGCTGGGGTCCAGGCCCGAGGTGATCGCCTCCTTGATCTGTGCGTCGGTCCAGCCGCCGATGCCGGTTTCCTTGTCCGGGGTGATGTTCGCCGACATGATCACGCCGCCGCCCGGCTGATCGAAGGGGAAGCCGCCGGCGCCCAGCGAATTCTCGTAGTCGTAGCGCCCGCGCACCTGCGGGGTATGGCATTCCATGCAGTGGGCGAGCGGGCCCGCGATGTAGCCGCCATAGGCCACCTTGTCAGATTTGGGCGGGGCCGTGACGTTTTCGGCCGGCTGCTCGGAGTGCAGTGGCATCTTGTAGTTCGACTTCGGCACCTTGTGGCTGATCGGCTTGATCGTCCGGAGATAGGCGACGATCGCATGCACGTCGTCATCGGACATGCGGTTGTACATCTCGATCGGCATCGGCGGGCCGATCACCGTACCGTCGGGCCGGCGCCCGTTGCGGATGGCGGCCACGATCTGGTCGTCGGTCCAGCCGCCGATACCCGTCGCCTTGTCCTGGGTGATGTTCGCGCTGACCGCGCGGAACACGGGCGAGGTGAACACGAACCCGCCGGCGAAGCGCATGCCCTTGCCCTTGGGCCCGGGGATGGTATGGCAGTCGTCGCAGGCGACGACCGCGTCCATCAGGTAGGTGCCGCGCTCGACCGGCGTCTCGGCCCTCGCGATGCCGACGTGAAGCAGCATCGCGGCGGACGCGAACAGCGTGCTGGCGCGAATGGCGCGCCGGATGGTGCTGTGCATTTGCCCCCCCCAATAGCTTTCCCCGCCATGCGTTCCGTGCGGGTTCGAGCACGATTACAGCAAGAATAACGTAAAACTGCAATCGCGTTAAAAGGCGGATGGTGGATAACCATGCCGAACACTTGGCGAGCTTTTGCAAAGGCGGGAGCGGGCGCTCGGCTCGCGAGCCCTGGGCTGGCGAGGCTCATTGGGCCGGCGCCGCCTGACCATCAGCGCGACGCGCGCCTGCCGCCGCCGAGACGCTTGATCGCCGAAGCCCGTTGCCCTATGTGTGGGGCCGCCGCGTCCCCTTCGTCTAGTGGCCTAGGACGTCGCCCTCTCACGGCGATAACAGGGGTTCGAATCCCCTAGGGGACGCCAGCATTTCCCCGCCCTTGCTCCCGTTTTGGCTATTTTTTGGCTAATATGCGGCGCCGTTTATGCGGCGGCCGCGCGCCTTCACTCTTCCCACCGCTCCGCCGCCAGCGGCAGATCGTTCAGCTCGGCTCGAGCCTCTCGCCAGTTAGGGTAGTGCTCGGACATCAAGGCGAGGAATCGCTCGCTATGCGTCGGCTCGATCAAGTGGATCATCTCGTGCACGACGACGTATTCGAGCAGGTCCTTCGGCTTCTTCGCGAGTTCGGTGTTGAGCCGGATGTGCCAGGCGCGAGAGTTGGCGCTACCCCACTTGGTCTTCATGCGCTGCAGGAAGTAGCCGTCCACAGAGACGCCAAGTCGTGGCTCCCATTTGGCGATCAGCCTAGGGACGATCTCGTGAAGCAGGGCCTTATGCCAATCGTGCATCAGTCTCGCGCGCACCGCCTCGGTACTGCCAGGCCGCACGACCAGCGTTATGCGACGGTGATCGAGCCTGACGTGCGGTTTGCCGTGCTGATGCTCGACCGCCAGTAGATGGCGCCGCCCCCAGAGATAGTGGGACTCACGTGTGACGAATTTGCGGGGCGCTTCCCGGGCCTGCTTGGCGTACCCGGCCTGCTGTGTCCGTATCCAGGCCAGCTTCGATACGGCGTAGGCGCGTGCCACTTCGCTCCGGGTGCCCTTAGGCGCGACCAGGGTCACTCGGCCGTCAGGCGGATGCACGGAAAGATGAACGTGCTTGACCGCCTTGCGGGTCAGCTCAATTGATATGTCGCCGAGCTGCAGGGTCTCGCTCACTCATACCCCGATTGGTTCTTGACCAGCTCGAACAGTGCCTGCGTCGCCGCGCGGTTGCGATCGAGTAGTGGGAATAGCGCGTTCAGCACCTGCACTTCCCGAGCGTGGTCGCCCTTCCAACCGGCCGGCGCCTGCTCCCGCATCACGCGGTCGATCTCCAGGGCCAGCTTCGCGAGCTCCATGTCCTCGGGTTGAGGTTTGGCCGTGCCCGATGGTGCGCCCTTGGCGGCGGCGAGGATTTGCGGAAGGTTGCGGTAGATGACAATCGCCTCCCGGTTGCCGTGAAGTACGGCGGGAACATCCACTTCGGGTTGTTTCGCTGCCAGCCGCTTGGCCAGGGCCTCCGCCTTGCGCAGGAACTCTTCGTAGGCCGCCGCTTCCGCGCGGCTCTGCTTGATCAGGTCATCGAGCAGCGTCGACATCTCGGCATAGAAGCGCGGGTCCGTGAGCTGCTCCCGGATAATGGTCTTGCGGACGTTGTTGATGATCCCCTCGGCAATGGCATTGCGCGACAGCTTGCCCTTCTCGTTGAGCTTCTTAGCGATCGCATCGTGGATCCCGGTCTGGATGATCAGTTCCGTCAACGAGAGGTCGCTGAGGTCGCCCTGCTGCGCCGCAGGGTCGGCCTGTACGTAGGTATTGAGCAGGTGGCGCATATCCGCCTCGAAGGGCTTGATGTCCAGCTCCTCGCCCGAGTGCTTCTTGATGGCCGCGCGGAGGTCGCTGTAGAACGCCACTTCCTGCTTGATGGCATCCGCCTCGGGTTCGGAGTAACCCGCCTTGACCAACTCGCCCGCCATTTCGGAGTAGGCGCGCACGAAACTTGCGACGGCTTTGTAGAAGGAGATCCGCAACGGCTCGGTGTCACTGAGCGCCTTCGGATCGGCGGCGTCGCCGCAGAAGTAGCGCAGGAAGTGCTCAACCTCGCGCGGTGGCGGAACTGGCTCGCACAGGTGCCGCAAGGCTTCGCCCGCCAGATCGAGCTGCTTGCGCCCTTCTTTGATCCAGTCTTTGAGTTCGACGTTGTTGCTCGTGCCGCCCTCGTCGATGTCCAGCTCGTCCGAGCTGTAGACAGCGATGGCCTCCTGCACGTTCTTGAATAGCTCCTTGAAGTCAACGATGTGCCCGTAATCCTTGTCGTCGCCGTCCAGGCGGTTGGTGCGGCAGATCGCCTGGAACAGGTTGTGGTCGTGCAACTCGTTGTCCAGGTAGATATATGTGCAGCTCGGCGCGTCGAAGCCCGTGAGCAGCTTGCTCACCACGATCACGAGCTTCGTGTTGGCAGGCTCCTCGATGAAGCGGCGCTTGATTTCGGTCTCGTACGTTTCGGTCGTAGAGCCTCCAAGGATGTGGTCCGTGTAGGAGTCGTATTTGTATCGCTCGTCGCTGTTGACCGGCTCGCGCGAGATGGCGTTGTGGTTCGGCTCATACGACGTGACGATGCCGACATAAGGGCCAAAGGACGTGTTCTGGAACAGCCGGAAGTAGTGACAGGCGTCGTAGATGCTGGCCGCCACCAGGATCGCTGTGCCGCGGTCACTGTTGAGTCGCGGCTTGAGGCTGAAATCCTCGATGATGCTGGCGACGATGCGCTGCTTGCGCTCCTGGGCGTTCATCAGCTTCTCCAGCGTGGCCCAGCGCTTGCGCACCACGGCCTTCTGGAAATTGTTGAGACCCTTGGTCTTCTCCTCGAACCATGCATCGATAGTTGCGCGTGAGCCGAGCCGCTGCGGCACATCGCGGGCTTCGTACTTGAGATCGAGAATTACTCGGTCGGCCACGCCCTCGTGAAACTTGTAGGTGTGGATGTAGGTGCCGAACACCTCGCGCGTGGTCTGCTTGTCCTTGCGCAACAGCGGCGTGCCGGTGAAACCGACGAACAGCGCGCTCCCCAGCCATCGCTTCATCTGCCGGTTCATGTCGCCGCCCTGTGTGCGGTGGCACTCGTCCACGAAGACGTGGAACCGTCCGTGCACGGGCGGCGGATCGCCTTCGAGGTCCGCGGGGTCGAACTTGTGCACCAGCGCGCACAGGAGGCGCGGCGTGGTGGCGCCCAGCTTCGCCACGAACTCCGCGCGGGAGGTGATGCGCGGCGAGGGCGAGTTCTCGCCGACCACCCCGGCGTTCTTCATGACGCCCTCGATCTGCTTGTCCAACTCGTCGCGGTCGGTGACGATCAGGATGCGCCCCTCGGGATCGTGCTCCAGGATCCACTTCGCCAGCATCACCATCAGGATGCTCTTGCCGCTGCCCTGGGTGTGCCAGATCACGCCACCCTCGCGGCGGCGGATGCGCTCCTGCGCGGCCTTCAGCCCCACGTACTGGTGCGGGCGCGGCACCTTCTTCTGGCCGGCATCGAAGATGATGCAGTTGCGGATCAGGTCCAGCAGCCGAGCCTTGCCGCACATCTGCGCCAGCGGCCGGTCCAGCAGGCTGCCGCGCTCGATGGCTGAGCTGCCCGTCTCGTCCTTCCACTCGACGAAGAGCGTCTCCGGCGTGCCCGTGGTGCCGTAGCGCAAGCCCTGCGAAGTCGCTGCCCGCGAAAACGAGCTGCACCGTACTGAAGAACGGCTTGTTGAAGATCTCTTCCTGGTTGGTGATGAGCTGGCGCACGCCATCCCCCACCTCCACCGAGCTTCGCTTGAGTTCGATCACGCCGACCGCGATCCCGTTGAGATACAGCACCACATCTGGCCGTCGCTCGTGGCCGCCGCGGAGCGTCACCTCCTCCGCCAGCGCGAAGTCGTTCGCCTCGGGATGCTCCCAGTCCACCAGGTGCACCGTCTGGTACGCCTGCCCGGCCGCGGTCTGCACCGGCGCGCCATAACGTAGCAACTGGTAGGTGCGCAGGTTCGCCTGGTAGAGCGTGATGCCAGTTGAATCTGCGGCCGTTTCCAGCTTTTGCAGCGCGGCGGAAATCTGCGCGTCGGTGTAGCCGCGTGCGCTCAAGTTGGCCCGCAGCAGCTCGGTCTCGATGCTGCGGTTGTTAGCCCGGTCGCTCCAGTCGCCCAGGTAGCGATAGCCCAAATTGTTGGGACGCGCAGGGTCCGCGAAAAGGGCGACGATGCGCCTCTGCGTCTTGCGTTCGGACCGAGGTTCTTCAGGCATGGACGGTCTCTACGAGGACCTCCCGTTCCACATAGCGCCGGAACGAGGCGGCATCGGTAAAGCATTTGAAGCCTGCCTGGCTGGCGATCGTTATGGTGGCGGCCTCCTCGTTGAGGAGAACAGCTACCGGCTCGCTCAGCTCCTCCTGGATCCCGTTGGGCCATGCGAGATCGAACACCGCCACTTGCGTGCCCGTCGCCGGGTCCGAGAAATCGTAGGACATTTCTCCGCGGGGCAGGCCTTTTGACTCGACCCAGTCGTTCAGACCTTCCAGTTCAGCCTCCTCGGCCTCGCTGGCAATACCCCCAACCACACTTGTCGGTGCTACGGGTACGGTAGCTGCCACGGCCAGCCAACGCAGATCACCATGGAGCAGCTCCTCCATCCGCTTGTTCAGCTCATCGGCCAGAAGGACTTTGCGCGCTTCAAGGAAGTCGCGGAAGCGGTCGATCTTCCACAGTTCCTCATCGGCAGGAATCCATTGCGAAGCCAAAGCGCCCGGATGCGCCTTTTCCACCTTCGGGAAATACTCCTCGGGCAGACGGTCCCGGATGTCCAGGTTGGTATCCTTGGTGAGGAAGCAGAAGTTGGCGAGGGCGTTCACCTCCGGGCGCTTGTACCTGCGCTTATAGAGCTGCGCCTTCGGGAAGATGTGGTGCACTTCGAGCCGGCTCATCTTCCCGAGCAGGTTGGCCTTGAGCGGCAATCCGGTTCCCCAGTCCCGGGCCGCGCCCATGCGGGTCAACAGGTAGAGCACGGGGTAGAACCGAGCTCCCAAGCTCCAGCCGGTGAAGTGACCTGCTTCGGCACGCAGGCCACCGTGCCAGAGCCGCAACTGCTCCAGCAGTTTGTCCAGGCCGCCATCGTCCCCGTCCAGGGCGGCGAGGTCCTGATCGATGAAGGATTCGGTCGAACCGGAAAAGCGGCCCCACATGGCCGCCTGCACGTACCAGAAAAGGAGCTTGTCGCGCTCCTTCTCACCTAATGGGCCGAGCTTCTTGGCCTGCCGCTGATCGAGGTAGCGCGCGATCACCGGGACCGCGAAGCGACCGAAAAACACCTGGTCGTGATCC
This sequence comes from uncultured Alphaproteobacteria bacterium, assembly GCA_963775315.1. Classification (GTDB taxonomy): domain Bacteria; phylum Pseudomonadota; class Alphaproteobacteria; order MPNO01; family DASWLB01; genus CAWGHZ01. The sequence goes on from CAVZIN010000010.1 coordinate 203,836, forward strand.
AATCCCAAGCGCCCACCGATCAAATTGAGGCTGGTGTCAATGTGCCTGATCGCCCGCGTCAGGGCATCCTGAACCTCAGCGGCCGACTTCTCGTGGAGATATTGGAACTTGGCTTCGCCCGTCAGCACGGTATTAACTGAGCGCAACAGCCAGTCGAGGTTGAACCGATAATCTGCCTTGGTCCATTCCTTCAGCTTCGCCTTCATGGCGTCGCGGCCTTCGGGCCAGTCCGCGCAGATTTTGGCGAGCGCCAGGTCGCCCTTCGAAAGCTTGGTGCCGCCGCTGTTGACCTTGTTGAAGATGTCGACCACCACGTCCAACGACTTGTCGGCGCCGGTCACTTCCTCGATGTGCAGGTCGATCTCGACGATGCCGAGCAGGCGGCTAAGGCGCCCGACATAGTCGCCTACCTTGGCCGCGAGCGCCGGCTGGGACGATAAGCGGGCGATGAACTCCCCCAAACCAGCCGTTCCCGTGCGCATCAGCTCGGTAACGTCAATCCATAGCGGATCATCCTTCATCTTGACCGGTTGGTAGAACTCGAAGACTTCACTCTCCAGGTGGAACCGCAGGCCGGTAAATGCCTGCGCGTTTCCATCGAAAAACTTTGGCGGCTTGCCACGCTCCACGCCGTAGAGCGTAGTCATACGCTGCTGGCCGTCGAGCAACAGCTTGACGACGCCGGCCGCCAACGCGCCGTCGCCGCGATGGGCCGCGGTTTTGGATTCCGTCGCCCATACGAGGAGACCCCCAACCGGGTGACACCGGTAGAGCGAATCGAATAGCCCACGCACCTGGTCCCGATTCCAGACATAGCCGCGTTGGAACTCGGGCAGGGCCATGTGGCCGCTGTCGATGTGGTCGAGGATCGTGGAGATCTTCATACCAACCGCGCCCTCCCTGTGAGCAGTTCCTGCATCATCGCCTGCTTCAGGTCGCGGGTCTTCGCGCGGCGGGCTTCGAGGAGGTCGATCTCGGCGTCCATGTCCGAAAGAACTGTAGCGATAGCAGTCTGTTCAGCGACCGAAGGAATCACTAGTGATAGTGCCATGAGGTCGCGCCCATACAAATGGTGAATTGTGATGCCTTGTGCGAGCTCAGCAATGGCTCGCCGTTTCGTCTCGGTAAGGTAACTCGCCAAGAAAGCAGGATCGAGGCGACCGCTGTTGCGTCGGATAATGTTGATATCGCCGCCCAGCAACACACCATTCATCATCAATGCCGTAGCAGTCGCGAGATCTATTCCGGTCGTCGTGGTTGAGCTAGGCATCAAAACATCGCCCAATTTAGAAGGCACGCCTTCATCGCTGTCCGTCTGGCTAACCACGGAAGTAATGGCAAGGCCATAGGTTGTGAACAGCTCGCCATAGAGGATGCAGGGATTCTTCCCGGAAGCGGAGAGCGCCGAGCGAGATAGGCCCCTCCCTTTCAGAACATCTGCGACGTCCCGCAATCGCTTCACCTCCCACTCCCCGCTGAAACCAGGAAGGCGTGTTTGGCCGGTAAGGAGTTGCTGCATGGCGGCCTGCTTGAGGTTTCGCTTCTTGGCGAGGAGACTGTCCAGGGCGCTCAGTAGCGCGTCCACATCGCTCAACGCACCCGCGATGGCACGCTGTTCTGGCAAATTCGGGACAGAGAACCGAATGGCGCGAAGGCGCCCGAGATTGAAACCCGGCACTGAGGTGCCGATACTGTGGATGCTGATTTGTTTTTGAAACGCTGCGCCGGAAAACAGATAGAAAAGGAATAAGCTATCCGCCTTGCTCGGATCGGGGGTCAATTTCATCTGCTTATTCGAGATGATGTATTGCGGATACCGAGCCTTGTGGCTAATCAGCCCGACCTGATTTATTGTTCCCCAGCAGGTAAATACGAGGTCGCCCGTTACAACCGCAGAGCGACGAAACTCGGCGGCCTTCTCTTTTGACAGAAAAACGAGGCCGTCATCGATCAGGCACGTTTGCCCGTCATTTGAGAGATTACTTCCGCGGATTACCGGCACTCCGGCTTCCTGAAAGAACCGCGATCCGATGCTTGAGCCGAACGGCCCTGTCGAAAGAGCGAACTCGTCGCTGGCCTTGAGATCGTCAACAGTTACCTCCCTCCAGGCCTGACGGTGATCGTGCGACACAGGAGTTAGTTCCATACCGCACCGATCCTCTTTAGGTGCTCGTCCACCCGCGCGGCAAGTGCGGCCACCTCGTCGGTGAGCTTGGGCAGAGGCGTTGCGTAGCGTTCGGCCAATTGACGGATGCGGCCGGTGAGGGTCTGCGAAACGCGATCGAGTTCGCCCTGCACGGCAGCGGTGAGCGCGGCCAGCCACTTGTCGTCCGCCACCAGCGACTTGATTTCGTCCTCGGTGAGCTTGGGATACTTGGCGTGCAGCTTGGCGTCGAGGTCCTCCCGCGCCTGCTTGAGGTCGGCCTTGCTCTCGTCCTGCTGGTCGAGCAGCGCCTTGTATCCTTTCAGCGCCTTGACCTCGTCGGCGTAATCTGGGTCCTTGCCGATCTCCTTTAGGCGTGCCTTGATGGCCTTGGCGGTGATTTTCTGCTTGTCGCCCTCGCCTTCGATGACTTCTGCGAGCAGCCCCTCCTCCCCGCCCTGGTCCTCCCGCAGCTCGTCGAGCTTCTGCTCGGTGGCGGCGACTTCCGCCTCCAGGTCCTCGATGGTCTTGCGTTCGGCGTCGAAGTAGCGGGCGATCATGAGCGTCGCGGGAATGAGGTCCGATTTGAAGCGGCGCCTGCCAATCTCGTAGTCGTGCGTCTCGGGCCAGGCGAGCTTGTTGCTCTTGTCCTTCACCTTGACGATCTCGCGCGTCTGGGCACCGGCCTTCCAGCCGTCGGCGGCGATCAGGTAGGCGTCGTCCTGCATCGTCGCATTCCAGTAGTTCATCAGATGCTGATAGACGTCATAGGCGTCGAGCAGCGGCGCGGCGCGGAAAGTGGCGAGCAGGTCCTCGGCGATCTGCTCGATGAGCTGCTTGGGAAGGCTGTCGCGATCGAAGCCATTGAGTTGCGGGAGGTTGGCGACCTTCCAGCGGTCGAATATCTCGTTGACCGTGGCGACGAAGGCGGTGAACTCGGCGTGGCCGAAGATTGCGGCCTTGACTTCGGTGATCGGCAGCTTCGGGCGCGCGTAGCCGGCGCGGCCGGCGGACTCGAACAGCGCCGCGCGCACGCCGGGTATCACCTGCCAATAGTTGCCCAGGGCATCGAGGTCGCGCTCGGGAATGCCACCCCGCAAGTGGCCGTCGATGTCCTGCAGGTCCTCGGGCTCCGTCGCGTCGATGTAGCGCGGCAGGTTAAGGTTCCAGTCGTTCTTCGGGTCCGTAATCTCCTCGAACGGCACCATGCGCGCGTAGCGCGGCACGTCGCTTTGCTTGCGGAAGGTGTCCACGATGCGGTGGATGTCCTGCTCGCGCAGCCGGTTCTTGGGGCCATCCTTGATGTAGCCGCGGCTGGCGTCGATCAGGAAGATGCCCTTGCGCGCCTGTGCGTTCTCCTTATCCAGCACGAGGATGCAGGCGGGGATGCCCGTGCCATAGAACAGGTTCGCGGGCAGGCCGATGATGCCCTTGAGGATGCCGCTCTCGATGAGCTTTCGTCGGATGGCGGCCTCAGCGCCGCCGCGGAACAGGACTCCGTGCGGCAGGATACAGGCGCCCTTGCCCGTGCCCTTCATGCTGCGGACGATGTGCAGCAAATAGGCATAGTCGCCCTGCTTCTTCGGCGGCTCGCCCCAGGCGAAGCGCTGGAAGGCATCCTGCGCGGGGATTAGGCCCGTGCTCCAGGTCTTGTCCGAGAACGGCGGATTGGCGACGACGTAGTCGTAGGTGCGGAGCTTCTCGCCGTCCTTGAACTTGGGCGCGGCGAGCGTATTGCCCGGGAGGATGTTGGCCGTGGGGAAGTCGTGCAGGATCATGTTCATGCGGGCGAGGCCGGCCGTGGTCACGTCCCTTTCCTGCCCTTCTAGCGTGATGCGCTTGCCCGCCTCGGCGGCGACCTTGAGCAACAGCGAACCGGACCCGCAAGTGGGGTCATAGGCGGTAGTTGCGGCGATCGTGTTGTCCGGCGCGATGCCAATGACCTTGGCGATGACGCGGCTCACCTCAGCGGGCGTATAGAATTGCCCTTTGCTCTTCCCGCTCTGGGTAGCGAAGTGCCGCATCAGGTATTCGTAGGCATCGCCGAGGATGTCGTCGTGCTCGGCGCGGTTCTCCGAAAAATCGAGCGCGGGGCTTTCGAAGATGGCCACCAGGTTGCTCAGGCGCTGCACCATCGCATCGCCTTCGCCGAGCTTGTTCGGGTCGTTGAAGTCGGGGAAGTCGCTGCGCGCCAGGCGCTGGTTGGCGTCGATGAGCGGCTGAATCACTTGGGTGTTGATCTTGTCGCCGATGCCGGGATTGCCCTTCAGCGCCACCATGTCCTCGAAGCTCGCCCCCTTTGGAATGATGACGGGCGGCGCGAAATCGTCCGAGTCCGCATACTTGTCGGACACGTACTTGATGAACAGCATGAACAGGACGTAGTCCTTGTACTGGCTGGCATCCATGCCGCCGCGCAACTCGTCGCAAGACGCCCAAAGGGAGGAATAGAGGTCGGACTTTTTTATTGCCATTTGAGGCTGTCAAACTCCGTTTGAATTTTCGATATGAGCTTAGAGGCGGTTGTATAGCTTGTTCGGTGAGGTCGGTGCGCAGAGATGGGCCGGTCACCTCGATGCGGGCTGCGGACCAGCTACACTCGCCAATGCGCCGTCGGTCCCTTAGACCTGCTCCATCCCAATATACTGCTCTTCAGGGCTGCCGGCGGGGCGCAATGGCGCATCTGCAATCGCGTCCGGAAAAGTGACGTCAGGTATATCAGTGGCAGGGAAGCTCAAGCCCACTGCCACGGCCAAGCGATGAACGTCTGCAGCAACGCACAGCGCGTGGTCCAGATTTTCCGGAGGAGGCAAGGAGATGACGCGAACACCACCCCCTGCAGCGTTCTGCTCGCGCAGCCATAGATCCAAGCTCGCCGCGCTGTACATGTGGACGTCCGACGACACGCCGCCCCCGATGAAGAATAGGGGTAGGCCGCCAGTCCAACGCTCGCTCGTAGGATAGCGCTCTTTCTTGGTTCTCCAGATCACGGTGCGTTGGGCCAAGTCGAGGCGCCAGCGGAAGTAATTGGCCAAGGTCGCATCATGCCGAACCATCTGCCAAGGCTCGACCCCGAGCATCGAGACTTGTGCAGTGAATATCGGGCACCGCGCACCACCTGCTCCATTCTTGAACAGGTTGAAGCTGCAGCAGTCGACCGTCCCTCCGCCGACATCGACCATGGCGTAGAGCCCATCCTCAAGCATGGTCGAGCTCGCAAAGCCCGACACGGCCGCAGCAATTTCAGGGATCAGCGCCGCTCGCTCACGTTCCAGCAGTCTCGCCGGGTCGGACCGAACGCTGCTCAGGGCTTCCCTGACCGCGTCCAGGCTGACCTCTATCGAGCTTTCGACCAGACGCAACGCAGCGGCGCAACAGCGCCGGTATCGGCCACGAAGCGTCTCGTCAGCTAGCGAAGCGGCGGGAAAACCGAAATTGTAGGACCAGAGCAAGCGGCCCTTCCGGAAGGTTGCCGCGTGTTCCCACTTGAACCAGCCTCTCGCCTGGCGGAGTTGCAGTGCCAAGAATGCGGACGCGGTCTCTTCGGCGGTTGCTGCCGGTTCTGCAAGCCACCGATCCGCATCCGACCGAACCCCACGTCGCATCAGGTTGGACTTGATCGCGCATGTGACCATGGAGTGGGGCAATGGCGTGAGTGAGAAAATGCCATTCCGGTCCAGCCAAATTCGGGAAGCCCACAGGTACGGGTGATCCTCGGTGCGCGCGAAGGCGGGCACGGGAACAGCGTAGATCGGCGAACCGGCCTCGTAGGGCAGGCGGAGCGCGACCTTGGTGCTTGACGTGCCGAAGTCGAGTCCAACCAGGATCTCGATCGCCCGTGCCCCTCGATGGCCCGGGTCATCGCCTTCGACACCTTTCTTCAGGCGGACGGCCAGATCGGCTACTTCGGCACGTGCCGGGCGACATGTGGCAGCAGTCTCCTGCGACCTTCGCTCAATGGCGGCAGGCAGGCCCCTTATCTCCCGGTCAAGGCGTCGTTCCGCAGCCTCTCCATCAGGCCCTTCGACCGGCTTTGGCGGGTCGAAGACGACAGGCGGAGGGGGCGCAACCGATTTCGACTTCGGATGAGGTGAAGCCTCAGCGACGCGAGTTCGCTTGGCCGGCGGCGCAGGCGGAGGCTCGGGAGGAGCTTTGGAACGCGGTGCCGACGGCGTAGATTTAGTGCTGCGCTTTGGGCTTGTTGATCGCTTGTCGGAAGATCTTTGAGGGTGTTCCGGCGGGGACGCCTTGCGGGAACTATCCATCGGGGCGATGGCAGCGCGCGAAAGGGCCTCAGCTGCCGAGTCCTCGCGCGCAGCTGCCCGCTCGTCAACCTCCGATTCTGATCTCTCGAAAAGTCGCCTGAGCCATTTCGGAATCTGCACCGGATGCCTCCCGTCCTTTTTTGTTCATTGAAAACAACCTCCGGACTGGGTGCAAGTTAATTTCGCTGGTTAATGGACCGCGATAATTGCGACGGTCAGCTGCTCGCTTTGGGACGACACCGCCCGGCTCCGTTCGATCTCGCTTCGTCGAATGGCAGCGCGATCTTCCAAGCGCTTCTGCCTGCCCTCATTGGCGGCCAGGATTCGCCGAAGGCTCTGTGAGCGTGATCCACCCCTGGCTATTTCGCGCCGCTGGCTGTCGATGATGATCTGCAGGCGGTTGCGCTGTTCTCCAATGCGTTGTTCGAGTGTGCGGAGCTGGATGGAGGCTCGGTCGTCTTGTTCCGCCTTCCTAGCTGCACCCTCCTCGACGAACCGCTCCGTCAGCAGTGTCATGACCGCATCACAATGCTCGGCAAGGTTCACGCAGTCCAGATGCAACTCCGCGCCGCTCCAAATGATTCCGGACTCCGCGGCAGAAAGGAGTAGTCGCTCCGCTAGGTCGGCCTCGATCTGACATCCGTCGTCGATGTCGAATCCTGCGTACGCAATGCGCTCCTGATCGACCAGGCCGCCGAACCTCCACAACATCGCCACGACTGCATAAATGTGCCTCTTGATCGACGCAGCTGAACCGGGGGAAACCTTGTCGAGGGCCAACCGCGCCGCGACTGCGGGCCTGAGTTTCGGGGCGTCGGTTTCAGATATGCAGTCGGAAACGAACCGCACGAATGAGTGCGTTTGAGTAATTGTCTCGACGGCGGCTGTTTGCGCCACTCCAGCCGGGGGACGGCCGAAACGGCAACTGACACCCCCAAGCTCGCGCTCGATCCTTCCGCCTTTAGGCAGGCGCTTTCTGTGAATCCATTCTCCATAGGCGACGCGCGCCTCGGAGGTCAGGCGGACCTCGTATAAGTCGTCCCGCCCAAGCTCCCTGACGGAACTACCCGGAAACAGCGATGACAGGCCTTCGCCCACGTAGCGGGCAAGGTCCCGGGCCCCGATCCAGCGGTGCATTTCATGGGCCGCGTGGATTGACCGCAAGATGTGGTCACCATGCGCGATCAGTGCGGCCGCCTCGCCCTCGAGCTCCTCCTCGAGCTTCATGCGATTCTCGATGGCTTGCCGCGTTTGATCGATACGCTGCTCGATCTGGAGGGTCGTAAGTCCACCGGATAGAAGGTCGGGGGCCAGCTTGGCGATTTCCTCGCCAAGAACCGATTCGAACCCCCCTAGGGCTCGCTCGCAAAGGCGCAGCCGCTCGTAAAGGCGGCGATAAATATGGTCGTCGATCGTCTCACGGTGCAGCAGATTTATGATGGTGACCGCCTCGGCCGCTTGGCCGAGCCGGTCTACGCGACCGATCCTCTGCTCCACGCGCATCGGATTCCAGGGAAGATCATAGTTGATGATGGTCGCGCAAAACTGGAGGTCAATTCCTTCGCTGCCGACTTCCGAAGACAACAGAATGCGGAGTTCGGGGTCTGATTCAAAGCGCGAGAGAACAGTCTTTCGATCGGCGGTACCGCCGTGGATCGTGACGCAGGACATGCCAGCATGAGCGAGCCGCCGCCCCAAGTATCGCAGCGTCGGGCGAAAGCCGCTGAAGATGACCACCTTCTCGCTCGCGTCCCGAGAAAGGAAATTGTCCAGGACGGCGAGAAGTTCTTGGAACTTCGTATCGTACGCTTCAAGGGTTTTGGGGGCCGGTAAATTGGCGCACAGCTTAGTCAAGCGTGCGACGAGTGGTCGAAGGTCCGAGCCGGCGGATGCCGCGGACTCGTCATCGGAAAACTCATCTTCGTCTTCCGCCTCGACGTCGACAGCCTTTCGTCTCCAATGATCAATCGCTGCCGGCAAACATGACGCTAGAAGCCGCTGGGGCGTCGCCAGCAGAAAGCCAGGTGCGACACCGCGTTCACTGGCGTGGCGTTGAACCTCCTGCGTGATCGCCTCATAGACCTGACGCTCGGGAGGGCTCATCTCCGCACGATAGGCGCTCACACGGCGGACAACGCGCAGCTCCTGCACGTCTCTGCGCCTCGTCCGGTTGATGGTGTTGGAGAGGAGGTTCGTCTGCTCGAGGCGTCCAGCCAGCCGTGCCCGCTCCCCGAGCGGTATGGCATCTGGCATGCTGCGCAGCTCTTCAACCAGTGCCCCTATTTGCTTCGTATCGGCGAGAAGAGGATGCAGTTCCGCGCGCGAGATAATCTCGACGACTTCGCGCTTTGGTTTCCCCCGCAGCAGGGCCTCGCGAGCTTCCACCAGAGGCTGGTTGGCCTCGAGGATTCCGTCGAGGGCGCGTTCATCCCGAAAGGTCTCAGGATCGATCAAATTGAGAAGAGAAAGGAGGTCACAATTCTTGAGGTGAACTGGTGTAGCCGACAGATAGACTTGATGCTGCGCGAGTGGTCTCAGGAGCCGAGCGAGGTGGTTGCTCTGGGTTTCCGGGTTTCGAAGATGGTGTGCCTCATCGACCACAAGCAGATCGAAGATCGGTTCGTCGTCAGCACGCTCCCGAAGTAGCCGTGCAAGTTTCGCCGAAGCGCGCCGATAGGACGGTTCGCGTTCGTCGTCCCACCCCGCCGGTGGCCTCATGCCTTGGAGGCTGCAAATCGCAATGAAGCCCCTCTCCATGCGGCCTCGATCTTCCGCGAGCGCAAGTGTTTCCTGTGCTGTCACGACACGGGCATCGAGCCCAAACTTGCTTGAAAGCTCCGCCTCCCACTTGGTGCACAACACACTAGGGCACAAGACGAGCAGCCGCCGGTAGTCAAAACGCGCGCGAAGTTCCGTCCAAATCAAGCCGGCCTCAATGGTTTTCCCGAGCCCAACCTCATCGGCAATCAAGAGGTTTCCTGTCGGCGACGACAATATTTTCAAGACAGGCTTGAATTGGTGCGGATGGAAATCAGTATTCGTTAATTCCATACTGTAGATCACGTCAGTGAGGCGCCCGGTCAACCGAATGTGAGCGAGCACCTGACGGAGCCGTGCCGGTTCACTGAAGCGGCCGGATCTTAGAAAATCTGATGGCTCCTCGCTGGCGGCTGGAACGGCCTCGATCTGCTCAAGCGGTATATTGCTGATGCCACCAGGAAATTGGACCCGCCCGAACTCGCGGCCCGCAAGGCGGACGACCGCTTGAAATGAGCCGATGCGATGGGGATCACCGACGAGGCGGACAAGTGACCCAGGAGTGAGCCGAACCTCTCTCGCGCCATTGTTGTTCATGTCGGGCATGCGACATCATCTTCAAAAACGTACGATGGTTGCAAGAAGCTCGGGCCACCCTGGCTTCGGGTTGCACGCTGCGCCAACAGCAGACCCGTACGGAAAACCCCTCTGATGCGAGGGCTCAGGAGGCTTGATTCTCGGGCATTATCGGCCCGGCCGCGGCATGTACGCAAAACATTTGATTTCCGTACCTCCGGCCACCATCTTGCGATTGAACGATGGGAGGCAGCCATGGCGAAAACGTGCCGCGTCGCCTTTTACGCCCGCGTATCCACTGACGGGCAGACAGTCGACAACCAGCTTCGTGAGCTCGACGCCGTTGCCGAACGTCACGGCTGGGCTGTCGTAGCAAAATGCCTCGACGAGGGTATCAGCGGCGCAAAGGGACGGAAGGGTAGACCCGGGTTCGACGCCCTTTGCCGGGCGGTGGCGCGCAAGGAGGTCGATCTGGTAGCGGCATGGTCCGTTGACCGGCTTGGCCGATCCCTTCAGGATCTGGTCGGGTTTCTCGGTGAGCTGCACGCCAAGGGCGTCGATCTCTACCTGCACCAACAAGGAATCGACACGACCACCCCTGCTGGTCGTGCGATGTTTCAAATGCTCGGCGTATTCGCTGAGTTCGAGCGGGCTATGATCCAGGACCGTGTCCGTTCGGGGTTGGCGCGCGCCCGCGCGAAGGGCAAACGCCTCGGCCGACCCCCGACGTCGGCCGCAGTTGAACTGCGCATTAGGAAGATGCTCGAGTCCGGCCAAGGCATCCGCCGAACCGCTACGGAGTTACAGGTCGGAGTGTCGGTTGTTCAAAGGGTGCACGCAGAGATCGTAGCGGCTGAACCCTCAGCGGGCTGAGTCGAGCAGTTGGCGCATACGAGCGACAATGTCCTCTTCCTTGGTCGGCTTCTTGCCAAGCCCACGCATGATCTCCGCTTGCCGCCGCGCCGCCACCTCGCCGTAGCTGAAAAGCGTCGTCATCACCTTCTCGTGGCCGAGGTTCTGGCTCCACGCCTTGAACTCCTCCGGCGGACCACAAAGCTGCTCGCCGAGAAGGACCAGCGTCCTGCGGAAGCTGTGGGGATTGAAGTAAGGGAGGCCCGCGGCCGTGAAGGCCTCCTTGAAGATGGCGCGGATCGGCCCGGCGTTGGTCCAGTGCTTACGATCCAGCCCGACGGCACGGAATTGGTGATCCGGCCCAAGTGTCACCAGCGTTGCCGGGAACAGCGGATCGTCCAGCCCCCAGCGCTTTTCGGTCTTCAGGAACTCGACCCACTCGGCGACGATGCCGCGCACCTCGTCGCCAACAGGAAAGAACCAGGTTGGAAAGGTCTTGGACAACTTGGTATTCACCTCGCGGGCGTCCTGCATCACGAGGCCCTCGACCATGTCGACATGCTTGAGCTTGAGCGAGGCGATGGCGCCGTCCCGGGCGCCGGTAAGCAGCGTGAAGGCGATGAGGGTACGGTTGCGCCGCTCGATTTCGGTCGTCGCCGGCATGGAGTGCAGGACGTGCAGGATCTGCTCCACGGTCGGGATGCGGGGCTCCCGGTGCGCCTTGGCGATCCTGGTCTCTTTTTCCGACAGGTTGAAATACTCGGCATCCGAGTAGCTGAGGCGCGAGCGGAAGCCCGGCTGACCGGCCAGCCAATGGAAGAAATTCCGAAGTGCGCTGAGCGTGGCGTACATCGTCGCCTTGCTGAGAGGCTTGCCAGTGGTCGCGCTCATCTGCTCCGCCAAGTGGCGCTTGAAGGCGACAGCCTGCTCGATGCGGAAGGTTTTGAAGCTGCGGAAATTGGTATCGACCTCAAAACGGTGCAGCGCCGCCGCTGTTGCGTCGAGGGACGCTTCGCTGAACCGCTTGGCCTCTTTCAGATAGGCGAAATACAGACGCTTCAATCTCTCGTTCTCGGGGTTGCAGGTCATCGGCATTTTCCCTCTCGCTTGGGGTCACAGTTCACGGAGGTGGAAGGGATCTCTCCTATGCGCGGAGCCGCCTCCGGGAATGCGATGTCCAAATCGGCGCGAACGGCGTGAAGTCCGGCCAACGAGACCCGCCGGTGGATCAGCAATTCACAGTCCGGGCAGATGCCTCTCAGGTTGCCCAACGTCGGGGTTAAGGGGAGGTAGTCCGCCATCTTGCCGGCCGGCATCTTTGGCGCGCGGCAGCGGATGCAGTAGATGTGGCCCCGCGGGCAGGGGGTTTTGGCTTTGGCGCGCCGCTCCGTCAGGAAGCGGACCAGCTCCTCGCCGTGAAATAGGATTGGTCGCTTGCCGTCGATCGGCGTCAGCCCGTGCTTCTTCCAATTGCGCACGGAGTTCTTGTGCGTGCCGAGCACGCGAGCCGCCTCATCCACAGTATAAGTGCGATGGATCTTGATGAGCCGCGGATTAGGACGCCGGCCGTGTCCCATGGCGCTAGGCCGACTGGATCGGTTTCAGCCCCTTCAACCAAGCAATGAGGTCGTCGGCAAGGATGACTGTCCGCCGCCCCCGCTTTCGTGCGATCAGCTCGCCGTTGCGGATCGCCCGGTAGATGGAGGTGCGGCTGGCGTCCGCGGCCTCCATCGCCTCCGGGATCGAATAGACCAGCTTTTCCGTCATGCTCGACACTCCATGGCTGTTTCAGCGAATGCCTGGGCATCCGCGCATGGGTGCCGTTATGCGGGGAGGGAGCGATTCAGCCCGACCGATAACCGCTGGAAACCGCTGGAAACCTCTCGCCGGGAGTTTTCAGCGGGCATTGTCGGAGGGATAGACGTCGGCAATCCAAGCCCGGATCGTGCTGTCGTTGGGTGGGCTGTCCCATGTCTGGGAACACCAATCGCGCATGTGCCGGAATAGCTCTGCCCGTCCTGGGAGCCCATCCGGCGTGTTCGCTAGCCTCAGCAATTCCCGGATGAATGCATTTCTGTCGTACTTAGGGGGACGGCCGCCCTTGTCCTGCACTTTTTCCTCGGCGGAGGCGATCTCGTCGTCGGAGCCGGGCGGGCGCCAGTCTGGCCGGGCGAAATCCTCCACTTCGGCCGATTTCAGTACGACGCTGCCTTTCCACACCACGGGGAAGTAGGAGTTCCCTAAGGAAAGACTTATCGGATTCGGCTGATGTTGGCCGGGACGGTCGCTTCCTGGCGAGAACGCTGACATCGCGTCGTTGCTGGCCCAAAAATCTGGGTCTATGGGTTCGAGCTTTCCGAGATCGGGAGCGAAGAGCCAAGAGTGCAGCCAACCGCCGTTCAGCGCCTTTCGGAGCGAAAACGCGATCTCGACGCGCCTCACGCGAGCAGAGATTTCCTCTTCACGCAACGCTTCCAGGAGCGGCCTCTCTTTCGCCAACAATTCGTGGGCCTGTTCTACCGAATCCGCCCACTCGTAACCCCGAGTGGTCATTACGCGCCAGCCACCGCGGTCTTCTTTGCGAGGATCTGCGATGTAGGAATGGCGAATATCGCGCGCCCTCTGCTCCTGTCCGGTCCATTCGTCTGGATGCAGGCCCTTTCCAAGTACCTCGACCGCCTCCGCTAGGAGGATATAGCCAGGCGGACAATAGATCGGGACGAACACCGGTTCGCCCGCCTCGGGCAGTGGCTGAAACTCGAATTGGTTGGGCACGCGACAGCCTCACAGCGGGAGCGACAATGTTATCGGAAATCGCCGACTCGGGAGGCAAAGCAATCAGCCGGTGATGCGAGTGCGAAGAGCTGGGATAGGGGAGCGTCGATTGGGCGGTCCGGTGAGCTTAGAGTGCCCATGGATACCGAGCGCGGGAAGTCCGCCCACATCGTGTCAGCATGGCCTGCTTGACCGAATACAGGCCTCCTCTTCCGTCGACAGCCCGTCCAGCCGGCGAGCTTCCGCAATCGGTCGCGTCTCTGATCGCCGGCGCGCTTCCTCCTGAAGCTCATGAAATCTCACATGGTCCCTTTACGGGGTCCACCGCCATCTTCCGGCTGGCGGGCAATGGCCCGCGGATCGGGCTACGCAGATGGCGGACGTGATTTACCTCGCGATCGGGCTCGGCTTCTTCGTTGTCGCGGCCCTCTACGTCGCCGCATGCGAACGCATGTGAGGCCGCGATGGGATTCGACGACATTCTGGGCGGGCTGGTGATGTCGGGACTGCTCGTCTATCTCGTCTACGCGCTGATCCGGCCAGAGCGGTTCTAGGCGGGCGGACGCCATGACCCTCAACGGCTGGCTTCAGATCGGGCTCTACGGGGCGCTGATCCTCGCTGTCACCAAGCCGCTCGGGCTTTACATGGCGCACGTGTTCGAGGGCGAGCGGACGCTTCTCGCCCCTGCGCTGCGGCCGGTCGAGCGCGCGATCTACCGTATCTGCGGCGTGAACGAGGCTGCGGAGCAGCACTGGACCGGCTACACCATCGCAATGCTGGCGTTCGGCGCCGCGAGCTTCCTTGCCGTCTATGCGCTCCAGCGTCTCCAGGTCTACCTGCCCCTAAACCCGGCCGGCCAGGGACCCGTTTCGCCCGATAGCGCTTTCAACACCGCGGTGAGCTTCGCCAGCAACACCAACTGGCAGGGCTATGGCGGCGAGACCACCATGAGCGACCTGACCCAAATGGTCGGGCTCACGGTGCAGAACTTCGTCTCGGCCGCAACGGGTATGGCGCTCGCCATCGCTCTGGTGCGGGGCTTCGCGCGCGCCTCGGTGCAGACCGTCGGAAATTTCTGGGTGGATCTCACCCGCGCCACGCTCTACGTGCTGCTGCCCATGTCGGTCTTCATGGCGATTGTGCTGGTGGCACTTGGCGTGCCCCAGGACCTCGCCCCATATACCGACGCGACGACGCTTGAGGGCGCGCGGCAGGTCCTCACTCAGGGTCCGGTGGCCTCGCAGCTCGCGATCAAGCAGCTCGGCACCAATGGGGGCGGGTTCTTCAACGTCAATTCGGCGCATCCGTTCGAAAACCCGAGCGCCATCACCAACCTGATCGAGATGTGGGCAATCCTCGCGATCAGCGCCGGCCTCACCTACACGTTCGGGCGCATGGTGCGCGACACGCGTCAGGGCTGGGCGCTGTTCGCCGTCATGGCCGTCCTGTTCGCGGCCGGGGTCGCCGCCACATACGCCGCCGAGGCGTCGGGCAACCCTGCCTTCGCCAGCCTCGGCGTCGACCAGGCGGCGAGCGCGGGCCAGCCCGGCGGCAACATGGAAGGAAAGGAGGTCCGCTTCGGCGTCGCCAACTCCGCGATCTGGGCGACGGCGACGACCGATGCCTCGAACGGCTCGGTCAACGCGATGCACGACAGCTTCACGCCCCTCGGCGGACTGGTGCCGATTGCCAACATTCAGCTCGGCGAGATCATCTTCGGCGGCGTCGGCGCCGGGCTTTACGGCATGCTCCTGTTTGCCGTGCTCGCCGTGTTCGTCGCGGGGCTGATGGTCGGGAGGACGCCGGAATATCTCGGCAAGAAGATCGAGGCGCGTGAGGTCAAGATGGCCATGCTCGCGATCCTGATCCTGCCGGCCGCGATCCTTGGCTTCACCGCGCTCGCGAGCGTCATGCCGGCCGGCCTTGCCGGGCCGGAGAATGCCGGTCCGCACGGATTCAGCGAAATCCTCTACGCCTTCACCTCCGGCACGGGGAACAACGGCAGCGCCTTCGCCGGCCTGTCCGCCGACACACCGTTCTACAACGCCACCATCGGGCTCGCGATGCTGATCGGGCGGTGGCTGATGATCGTGCCGATGATGGCGATCGCGGGCTCGCTCGTCGGCAAGAGGATCGTGCCGCCGTCTGCGGGCACGTTCCCGACGACGGGGGCGCTGTGGGTGGGGCTCCTGATCGGTGTCATCGTGATCGTCGGCGGGCTTACCTTCTTCCCGGCACTGACGCTCGGTCCCATTGCGGAGCACTTCGCGATGGCGGCCGGAAGGGTCTACTAGCATGACCGCATTGCACCATGCCCGGAAGCACGTGCCGCGGGCCTCCCTCGCCGATCCGCAAATCCTCGGGCCGGCGGTGATTTCCTCACTGCGCAAGCTCGATCCGCGCGCGATGGCACGCAACCCGGTGATGTTCGCGGTCGAGATCGTCGCGACACTGACGACATTACTGTTCCTGCGCGACCTCGTGGCTGGCGCAGCCGGCATCGCCTTCGCCCTTCAGATCAACCTCTGGCTCTGGTTCACCGTGCTGTTCGCGAACCTCGCCGAGGCGGTGGCCGAGGGGCGCGGCAAGGCGCAGGCTGCGGAGCTCCGCAAGACGCGGACGGAGACATCGGCGAAGCTGCTCGCCGACGCGGCGGGCCGCGACTGGCGTGAGGTGCCGGCAACGGCGCTCAAGCTCGGCGACTTGGTGCTGGTCGAGGCGAACGAGCTTATCCCCGGCGACGGCGAAGTGGTCGAAGGCATCGCGCTCGTGAACGAGTCCGCCATCACCGGCGAGTCGGCGCCGGTGATCCGTGAGTCTGGCGGCGACCGCTCGGCGGTCACGGGCGGCACCATCGTGATCTCCGACTGGATCAAGGTGCGGATCACTGCGGCGCCGGGCTCCACTTTTCTAGACCGCATGATCGCGATGGTCGAGGGCGCCGAGCGTCAGAAGACCCCCAATGAGATCGCGCTCAATATCCTGCTCGCGGGGATGACGATCATTTTCGTCTTTGCGGTCGTCACCGTGCAGCCATTCGCGCATTACGCGGGCGGGCGGTTGCCGGTTCTGGTGCTGGCGGCGCTGTTCGTGACGTTGATTCCGACGACGATCGGCGCGCTCCTCTCGGCCATCGGCATCGCCGGTATGGACCGGCTGGTGCGATTCAACGTGCTCGCCACCTCGGGAAGGGCGGTCGAGGCGGCGGGCGACGTGGACACGCTGCTGCTCGACAAGACCGGCACGATCACGCTGGGCGATCGGCAGGCGGTCGAGTTCGTGCCGGTCGAGGGCGTCGACGCGGCGGAGCTGGCCGAAGCGGCGCACCTCGCCTCGCTTTCCGACGAGACGCCGGAGGGCCGGTCGATCGTCGCGCTGGCGCGGGAACGCTACGGCGTGATCGGGCATGAGACGGCGCCCGCCGGCGCGCGCTTCATCGCCTTCTCGGCCCAGACGCGGATCAGCGGTATCGACGCCGACGGCGCCTCGATCCGGAAGGGCGCCGTTGACGCCGTACTCGCTCAGCTCAGCGCACCCGAAGGTGACCCGGCTGTTCGCGCCGTCACCGCGGCGGCTGAGCGCATCGCGCGGACCGGCGGCACGCCGCTGGCAGTCTCCAGGAACGGTCGGCTGCTCGGCGTCGTGCACCTCAAGGACATCGTCAAGGGGGGCATCCGCGCACGCTTCGCTGCACTGCGGCGCATGGGCATTCGCACCGTGATGATCACGGGCGACAACCGGCTGACGGCGGCTGCGATCGCGGCCGAGGCCGGGGTGGATGATTTCCTGGCGGAGGCGACGCCAGAGGCCAAGCTGAAGCTGATCCGAGAGGAGCAGGCCAAGGGCAAGCTCGTCGCCATGTGCGGCGACGGCACGAACGATGCGCCGGCGCTCGCTCAGGCCGACGTGGGCGTCGCGATGAATACCGGCACGATGGCTGCTCGCGAGGCCGGCAATATGGTCGATCTCGACTCCGACCCCACGAAGCTGATCGAGGTGGTCGAGATCGGCAAGCAGCTCCTGATGACGCGCGGGGCTCTCACGACCTTCTCCATCGCCAACGACGTGGCGAAGTACTTCGCGATCATCCCGGCCATGTTCGTCGCCTTCTATCCGCAGCTCCAGGCGCTCAACGTCATGCGGCTCGCCTCACCCGAGAGCGCGATCCTTTCGGCCGTCGTGTTCAACGCCCTGATTATCGTCGCGCTGATCCCGCTCGCCCTTTCGGGCGTGCGCTATAGGCCGGCCGGCGCCTCCGCAATCCTGCGGCGCAATCTGCTCGTCTATGGCCTCGGCGGGATCGTCGCACCGTTCGTCGGCATCAAGCTTGTCGACATGGCGCTCACCGGTGCCGGGCTGGTGTGAGGCCGTCATGCTGAAGCACCTGCGCCCCGCGATTCTCATGCTGGCCGTCATGACGGTGCTCACCGGGCTTGTCTACCCGCTGGCGGTTACCGGCATCGCGCAGCTCGTATTCCCATACCAGGCGAATGGCAGTCTGATCGTCCAGAACGGCAAGGTCATCGGATCGGCCCTGATAGGACAGGAGTTCGTGAGCCCGCGCTACTTCCACGGCCGGCCGTCCGCGACGAGGCCGCGGCCCTACAACGCGGCGTCCTCGGCCGCGTCAAACCTGGGTCCGACCTCGAAGGTCCTCATCGCGCGCGTCGCGGCCGACGCGAAGAGCCTTGAGGCCGAAAACCCCGGCGTGAAGGTGCCGGTCGACCTGGTGACGAGCTCGGCGAGCGGGCTCGATCCGGACGTAACGCCCGCGGCCGCGCTGTTTCAGGTGCCGTGGGTCGCCCGGGCGCGCGGCCTCGATCCCCGTCGCGTTCGACAACTGGTGGAGACCCGCATTCAAGGCCGATTCCTGGGCATCTTCGGCGAGCGGCACGTCAACGTGCTGGAGCTCAACCTTGCGCTCGACGCCCTCAAGTAGCGCAGTGAACCGCGCCGCCCTTCGGCGTATCCTGGGGTCCCCGACGCTGGGGTCACAAGGATGAGCGGCGACACCTCGGACCGCGATACGCGGCCTTCGCCCGACGCGCTGCTGGTCCAAGCCGAGCGCGAGGGACGGGGTCGGCTCAAGATCTTCCTCGGCCCATATCCCGGCGTCGGCAAGACCTTCGCGATGCTCGCGGCCGCGCAGGAACGGCGGCGCGAGGGAACCGATGTCGTGGTCGGCATCGTCGAGACACACGGGCGTATCGAGACCGAGGCGCTGCTGCGCGGGCTCGATGTTCTCGCACGCAAGCACATCTCCTACCGCAGCCGCGTGTTCGGCGAGATGGACATCGACGCCATCTTGTGGCGCAAGCCGAAGCTGGTCGTTGTCGACGAGTTCGCCCATACGAACGTGCCGGGCAGCCGCCATGGCAAGCGCTGGCAGGATGTCGAGGAGCTGCTGGCCGCCGGCATCGACGTATATACCACACTCAATGTGCAGCACCTGGAGAGCCTGAACGATGTAGTGGCGCGCATTTCTCGCGTGCGCGTCCGCGAGACCCTGCCGGACAACGTGCTGCAATCGGCCGACGAGATCGAGCTGATCGACCTGCCGCCCGACGACCTTTTGCACCGCCTGCGCGAAGGCAAGGTCTATGTCCGCGACCAGGTCGGCCGCGCCGTCCGCCACTTCTTCTCCAAGGGCAACCTCACCGCGTTCCGTGAGCTAGCCATGCGCGTCGCCGTCGAGCGGCTGGACGCGGAGGTGGTGGGCTTCATGCGGGCGCACGCCATCCCAGGCCCCTGGCCGACACAGGACCGGCTGATGGTGTGCGTAAATGAGTCCCCGCTCTGCACCAAGCTGGTGCGCGCGACCAAGCGGGCGGCCGATCGGCAGCACGCCCCCTGGGTGGCGGTCAGTGTGGAGACGCCGCGGCGCGCCGCGCTGCCGGACGAGGCGAAGGATCGCGTCGCCGAGGCACTGCGGCTCGCCGAAAGCCTCGGCGCCGAAGTGGTGACGCTTCACGCCGAATCAAACGTCGCAGAGGAGCTGCTCGCCTTCGCGCGCGGGCGCAACGTGACGCGGCTTGTGCTCGGCCGGCCGCGGCGGCGCGTATGGTCGGGCCTCCTGCACGAAGACGTGGGACGGAAGCTCATCCGCAAGGCGGAGGGGCTGGAGGTCATCCTCATCGCGCCTGACCAGCCGGAGCCTGTCGAGGAGCGGCTGCGGTCCGCCGTTCCGAAGCCCCACATTGCGGCCGACGTGTACGGGTTCGCCACTCTGACCGTCGTCAGTGCAGCGGTCGTGGCGTTCTGGGTCCGGGATTTCCTGCCGCTCCCCAACGTATCGCTGGTGTTCCTGACGGCGGTCGTGTTCGTCGCGGCGCGCTGGGGATTGTGGCCGTCGGTCTATACGGCACTACTCAGCTTCATCGTCTACAACTTCTTCTTCACCGAACCGTACTACACGTTCAACGTGCTGGAGGACCGCGACCTCCTGACCATCCTGTTCTTCCTGGCGGTCGCGATCCTCGTCGGCAACCTCGCGGCGCGGCTGCAGGCGCAGGTCGCCACCATGCGCCGGACGGTGCGACGCACCGAAAACCTCTACGATTTCAGCCGCAAGGTGGCCGCCGCAGCCGGACTCGATGACGTGCTGTGGGCCGCGGTGCACCATGTCGCGGCCACCTTGGAATGTCGCGCACTGGTGCTGCTGCCCAAGCGCGAAGGCACAGGGCTGGAGATCGCGGCGGGCTATCCCCCGGAAGACCGGCTGCAATCACGCGACTGGGGCGCGGCGGAATGGGCGTGGGAGCACCGGAAGCCGGCCGGGTGGGGGTCGGACACGCTGCCGGCTGCGGCGTGGCTGTTCCTGCCGCTGGAGACGCCGCGCGATCCGATCGGTCTGGTCGGGGTGTCGTTCGGCGAGGAAGGGCGGCTCCTCACCCCCGACCAGCGCCGCCTCCTCGAGACTCTGGTCCAGCAGGTCGCCCTGGCCGTCGAGCGAACGCACCTTGCTACCGACATTGAGGAGGCGCGCGTCCACGCCGAGACCGAGCGGCTGCGGGCCGCCCTTCTTTCCTCGGTGTCGCATGACCTTCGCACGCCCCTGGTCTCGATCATCGGCGCAGCGACGAGCCTCAACAGCATGCGGGAGGGACTGAGCGAGGACGACAGGGCGCAGCTCATCCGCGCCATCCTGGGCGAGAGCGAACGGCTGAACCGCTACGTCCAGAACCTCCTCGACATGACGCGGCTGGGCTATGGCGCGTTGCAACCCAACCGCGAATGGTCTGACATCCGGGAGATTGCCGGCCGCGCAGCGAAGCAGATGGCGCGGTCGGCGAGCGGGGTGCGGGTGGAGCTCGAAATCCCCGACGATCTGCCGGCCCTTCACGTCGATCCGGTGCTGATCGAACAGGTGATGGTCAACCTGCTCGACAACGCAATCAAGCATTCGCCGGCCGATGGCAGGGTCATCGTCTCCGCGGCGCGCCAGGACGACGCGCTGGCGGTGCGCGTGACCGATCAGGGTCCGGGAATCCCGGCCGACCAGCGGACGGCGGTGTTCGACATGTTCTACCGCGTGCGCGGTGGCGACAGGCGGATGGTCGGGACCGGGCTGGGTCTTTCGATCTGCCGCGGCCTAATCGAAGCGCATGGTGGACGGATCGAGGCGAAGGCGGGGCCAGGCGGGCGCGGCGCGACCATCGCGTTCACCTTGCCGGTTGCGACCATGCCGGCGGTCAGCGACACCGATGACGGCCCGGCGCCCGAGGTCCAGGCTTCGGCGTGAGCGACGGAGACCCGCTGATCCTCGTCGTCGACGACGAGCCGGAAATCCGCCGGTTCCTGCGGATCGGGCTTTCGGCGCACGGCTATCGCATTGCCGAAGCGGCGCGGGGCGGGGAGGCGTTGCGCCAGGCCGAAGCGGCGCGGCCCGCGCTCGTCGTTCTCGACCTCGGGCTGCCCGACATGGACGGCCAGGACGTGATCCGCAAGCTCCGCGAATGGTCCGCCGTGCCGGTCATCGTGCTCTCGGTCAGGGCGGCCGAACGCGAAAAGGTAGCGGCGCTCGATGCCGGCGCCAACGATTACGTGACCAAGCCCTTCGGCATCGCCGAGCTGCTGGCCCGCGTCCGCGCCGCGCTGCGAGCGCAGCCAGCCGATAGCAAAGAGTCCAGCCGCATCGTCGTCGGCGATCTCGCGATCGACATACCGGCGCATCGCGTGACCGTGGCGGGCCGCGAGGTGAAGCTCACCCGGAAGGAGTTCGCCATGCTGCGTATCCTCGCGCGCGACGCAGGCCGCGTCATAACGCACCGGGCCCTGCTACGCGAGCTATGGGGCAAGGCGCACGAGGGCGAAACACACTACCTGCGCGTCTACGTCGGCCATCTCCGACAGAAACTCGGCGACGACCCCGCCGCGCCCCGCTACATCGAGAACGAGCCCGGCGTGGGGTATAGGCTGATCGATAGGGTGGACTGATTGAGCCGCGCGCGACAAATGCGGCGCCAATGCTTGCCCGGGCTAGGCTCCTGGCCCAGCTTCGAGCGAACCTTGGTGACGCCGAACTCTGCGAAAAATTGGCGAACGGGACGCGAATTCGAACCCACGGAATCTGGAAGGGTTCAACGGCTTCCGAGCCTAGCCCAGCCCCAGGGGTTCGGTTTGAACCCTAGGCAGCTAGGCGATGCGGGTGACCTTCGCAGCGCCCCCAACAATGCCGAGTTCTGGAAAATGGGCGCGGATGGTGTCCGCCACGTAGTTGGGCGAAAGGTGGGCGTAGTGCTTTTCGGTCATCCGCGTGTCGGCATGCCCTAGTTGCTTGGCGATCACAGCCATCGGTACGCCTTGCATGGCAAGAAGGCTGCCGTGAGTGTGCCGCAAGACATGAAAGGAGACCGCAGGCGAGATCTTCGCCTGGTTGCACGCAGCCATGAGAGGACGGTGCTGGTGCGACTTGCCCCACTTGGCGCCGCTCGCATTCGCGAAAATGGGAGTAGCACCCGATTTGCCTACCGTCGCTTCGAAAAAGAAGCCCTGCGCCTCATCGGTCAGCACGACGTGGCGCGGCTTGCCGCTTTTAGAGATTCGGACCGTCAGCGTGCCGGAACCCGGATTGAAATCGACCACTTGCAAGCCAGCGAGCTCGCCGTAGCGACATCCCGTCAACAGGGCCGCACGCACCATTGGGCGAAAGTTGCTGTCGCAGGCATTCACCAGCCGCCGGCATTCCGCCTCGGTCAGATAGCGGACCACCGGCGCGTCCACATGCTGGAATGGCTGGACCCGGCGCCATGTCTCATCCGTCGCCGCCTTGCCTTCGCGCCAGGCGTGATTGAGAGCGGCCTTAAGCACGGTCAAGACCCGGTTCGCGGTCGCCCGGCGGCGACGAACGGCGTCGGGATCGTCGTTCCGCGCGCGGTGCCGTGCACCTTCAGACCGTTTGCTGCGCAGCCGTGCAGGGCTCTCGGCCAGACGATGATGCCAGTCTCTAATCTTTTGGGTCGTCAGCCTGGCGAGTTCGATGTCACCGAGCGAGGGCAAGATATGGGCATTTGCCGCCACCTCTGATGCCCCATGGGCTTTTCCGCCGCGCTTCCGGTACCAGTCCAGGTAATCGGCGATCGCGTAACGGACGGTATAGGGGCCAACGGCGACCGCCTCCAGACCGGCGTCCCGCCGCGTTTCCTGCTGAAACCATTTTCGAGAGGCTTCTTGGGCCTGCCAATAGGTGAAGACCGCGATGCCGTCGGCATCCTGAACGTCGTCCGCCGAGCCGAGCTTCGCTTCTACGTATCGACCCTCGGAATTGCGCCGCCGGACAGTCCAGGAGCCACTTTCCTTGCGTCGGCGGTAGCCGATGTGCAGCCCCTGATCCAAAGCCCGCCAGTGGGGCTCCGGACGGACCGGCAGCCGCTTTCTCGCGGCGCGGTCCTCGAGGTTCTTGTCCCGCAGCTTCCGAGCCATAGGTCGCCTCCGCGCGGATTTGGCTACTATTTGGCTAATATACGGCGCGGAACAGTCGGACACAATCGGGCACGGAAAATAGCTGAAATCCCGGATTTCTGCGGCGATCGAGTGTTTCGGGACGTTCGTCTACGTGCCTGTTACCTTTCTCTCACGGCGATAACAGGGGTTCGAATCCCCTAGGGGACGCCAATTCTCCATTTATGTTTGTTTTCAGGTGCTTAGCCGGCCCTCCGAGGCCAGATTTACCCCGCATTTGCGCCTTCCGTTCAGGGCCGGTTGATACGCCACTGTTCGCCGCCTATGGTCCCGGCTGGGGTGCCTGATCGAAGCGCTATCGCATGTGGCTCGCTATTGCCGAATGGGCCATCCTCGGCTTGCCGCCTTCGTCGTATTGAGCGGCGCGAGCAGCATACGTCGCCCGAAGATCAGCTGCGTGTCGGCCACAGGATAGCGCACCGACCAATCCGCATCGTCGATCGCACGTCGCGGGCATGGCCGATCTCGCCATCGGTGGCGCGGAGGACGAAGCCGCCAGGACCGCCGATACTGAACGGCATGGCGCATCTGCGCTTCAGTTGCGGAAACCGGGCCGACGCGACCCGCGATGGCGCGGTTCCGGCTAGGTCACCAACTCATAAAGGGGATTTACATTTGTAGCGAACAGTGATTCAAGTTCCTCGATGGAGGAGCCGTGATGCACAAGCGCCGCTACGAACTGACGGACTTTGAATGGTCGATCATCGAGCCTGTGTTGCCGAACAAGCCGCGCGGCGTTCCGCGAGCCGACGACCGGCGGGTTTTGAACGGCATCTATTGGCGTCTGAGGACGGGGTCGCCCTGGGCCGACATTCCGGAGCGCTACGGGCCGGCGACGACCTGTTACAACCGCTTCGTCCGGTGGCGGAAGATCGGCGTGTGGGATCGGGTTTTCGAAGCCGTTTCCAAGGCTTACGACGGCGACCTGCAAATGATCGACTCCTCGTCCATCCGCGTCCATCAGCACGCCGCCAACGTCAAAAAGGGGGTCCGGAAACCGCCGCTGGGGACGTCCCTGGAACCCGATGCATGGGGCGCTCGCGGGGCGGACTGACCACCAAGATCCACGCGCTTGTCGATGCCAACGGCCTGCCCGTCTCGCTCAAGCTTTCCGAGGGCCAAGCCCATGACGGCAAGAGCGCGGCCGACATGCTGACGAACCTCGGCCCCGGACAGATCCTTCTGGCCGACCGCGCTTATGACAGTGACGCCTTGCGCGCCGAGATCGAGAAGCAGGGCGCCTGGGCCAACATCAAACCCATGCCGGGGCGCGTCCGCATCCCGGCCTTCAGCGCCTTCCTCTACCGCTATCGCAACCTCGTCGAGCGCTTCTTCAGCAAGCTCAAACACTTCAGGGCAGTCGCAACCCGCTACGACAAGCACGACGCCAACTACCTCGCTCTCATCAAGCTCGCCGCCGTCAGAATATGGATGCGGTTTATGAGTCGGTGACCTAGCGCGTTTTCCGATCGAACGGGTCCGGCCCTCTCCCCCGCCCGGCCACCCATACCAGCATGATGTCGTCGGGTGGCCGGGCGGGGGAGAGGGCCGGCGCGATTCCTCGCGAGCGGAAGATGCTCTAGGACTCGCGCCAGGGCTGGTATTCGTCCTCGCGCAGCCC
Organism: uncultured Alphaproteobacteria bacterium; assembly: GCA_963775315.1. Taxonomy (GTDB): domain Bacteria; phylum Pseudomonadota; class Alphaproteobacteria; order MPNO01; family DASWLB01; genus CAWGHZ01. The sequence goes on from CAVZIN010000010.1 coordinate 228,786, forward strand.
GAACGTCCAGGCCACCGCCGCGCGCGCGGTCGTGATCGCGGGCGGCACGTGCAGCCAGAACTCGCGGAACGTGCCGTCGGGCTCGGGCGAGTGGTTGACCACGCGCACCGCGACGATCGGCGGGCCGACCATGTTGCGCAGGCGGTAGAGCCGGCCACTCGCGTCGCGGTGCACCTCCTCCGCGCCGGCATCGCGCATGAAACGCCCGAGGCCGTAGCGCTCGATCAGGACCCAGCGGCTGCCCGGGTCGAACTCGCGTAGCACGCGCGCCAGGGTCAGAGGCATTTCGGGATCGACCAGCTCGGGCGGAACCGCCCGGCCGCGCCACGCGTGGATCACCGTGCCGTCGGCCCAGGCGAGCGCCGGACCGGAGTCGGCGTGAGGCCTGCCCTCCGCATCCAGCCGCTCGAGCGTCGGCGGGCGCACCGCGACTCCGACTGTGTCGAACGGGTAGAGCCGGTCGACCGCGAAGGCCAGCCGGACGAAGCTGCGCGCGGCACGCGGTGCCTGCCCCTCCACGCGGTCGACGACCCCGGCGCGCGACGCGTCCTCGACGCCGTCGAAATAGGGTGGCACCCAACCGAACATTTGCCAGTGCCGGCTCCAGATGCCACGCCCCATCGCACTGCTCGACAGGGCTCGCATCGCCGCGCTGGGAGGCATGCCCCCGCCGTCATCGCGGCCGGCGCCGAACGGCGCGCGCGGCGCGAAGGCGCGGCGATGCGCCTCGTCGAAGAGACGTACCAGCGCTTCATGCGGTGCGAGCCCCTCGCCAGGCGGGATGGCTCGGTCACTCCATGCCGCCTGCCGTGCCGCGCGCATCCGGCCGGCCACCGAACGCACGGGTCGGACCTCGCGCAGAAAGAGTGGGAGCCCGCGATAGGCGCGGCGCGCACGGAGGAAGAGCAGCACGCCCGGCACGGCGCCCAGCACGACGACCGTGCCGGCAATCGGATCGCGCCCCAGCAGGCCCGCGGGCAGATCGGGCATGACGGTCAGAGCCACGACCTGCGCGGTCGCCACGCACAGGATGGTGCCCATGATCCAGGCCGGCACCGAAGGCCCGACCGAACCCGATTTCTGTCCGGGCGGCGCCGGCAGCCGGGCACACAGTGCAAGGCAGAGCGCCGCTCCCGCCAGTGCCAGCGCAAGCGCGGCACCCAGGATGGCACGCCGGTCGTCGAACATCGTTGGATGGTTGACGACCGCGAGAACGATCCCGGCCCAGGCGACCGTACCCAGCACCGCGTAGCACAGCGCCCGCGACCGCTGCGTCCGTGGCGGTCGGATCAGAAAGGAGATCGTGTTCGCGGCCTCGTCCGGCCCGTCGGCCCAGATGATGTGTCGAGGACGCGCAAGCCCGCTCGCCTCGTAGGCGTGGCGGATGGCGTCGTCGGCCTCAGGCGTCGGCGTTAAGCGCCGCCCCGCCAGCCGGTCGCGCCAGGCGGCGGTCGAGCGTGGCGGAGCGGCGGCCTCGGCCATGGCGGCGCGGCGCCGCTCAGTCGGCGATCAGGCGCGGCGGCTCGCTCGGCATGTATTCGCGCTGACGCACCACGCGATACGTTCCCGGCGCGACGTGAAGGGCGCCATGTTCCTCGTGCGTCAGCGCTGCGGGCGCGGTACCGGGGACATACAGGAAGGCCTGACCGGTACCGTCCTCGCGGAACAGGCGCGCGCGGTCGCCCGGGAGAGCATGGGCATGGCCCGACACCTCGCCATAGGCGAGGACGATGCGGCCCTCGTCCGGTGCCTGCTCGCGAGCCCCCGGCGGAACCGCGTCGCAGGGAACCAGAAGGACGTCGCCCTGGCGGTACTGTCGTGCTGCTTCGATCTTTCGCTGCAACATCGCTGAATGCTCCCGCAATCGGTAATCGCCCGATTTCACCAACGATAGACGGTGCGGCGAAACCCGCCATAACAAAGGTTAATGGCCGGTCCCGTCGGGCGCGGCGCGCCGCCGCATCACGGGGTTATCCAAAGTTAATGTCCGCGCGTGCCGCGGGTGTTTTCATTCGCAGTCTCAAGCTCTTCGAGCCCACCTCCCGTCCACCAGACCGATCGATCGATCCGCCGTACGAGCAATGGAGCAAGGACACTGACACGCCGTGCCGCAGATTTTCGGCCGCCCAGCCAACGCCCTCGCCCGACTGCCTTGATCGGCGTTCCCCTCGCCGCGATCGTCGGCGTCCTGGCCGGCGTTCTCTACGTGCGTGGCGCGGGAGGCACAGCGGTCGGCATCGCGATCGAGCAGCCTGTGCCGTTCAGCCATGCGCATCATGTCGGCGGGCTGGGCATCGACTGCCGCTACTGCCACACCTCGGTGGAGCGTTCGTCCTTCGCCGGGCTGCCGCCGACCGAGACCTGCATGACCTGCCATTCCCAGATATGGACCAACGCGGCGATGCTGGAGCCCGTCCGCGCAAGCTTGCGCGACGACACGCCGATCCGGTGGAATCGCGTCCACGACCTGCCGGACTTCGTCTACTTCAACCACGCAATCCACGTCGCCAAGGGCGTGGGCTGCGAGACCTGCCATGGGCGCGTCGACCGGATGCCGCTGATGCGGAAGGCGCAGCCGCTCACCATGGGTTGGTGCCTCGCCTGCCATCGCGATCCGGCGCCGCATTTGCGCCCGCATGCCGAGGTGTTCACGATGGGCTGGACGCCCCCCAGGGGCACCGACCGTCGTGCCCTCGGCGAGGCGCTGATGCGCAGCTACCGGATCCACGACAAGACACTGACGCATTGCACGATCTGTCACCGCTGACTGGCGACGGGGCGCGCGGGGGCGCGCGGTGAGCGGCGCCGGCGGCATACGCGCTGCGCTCGAGGGCAAGCGCGGGTCGCAATTCTGGCGCTCGCTGGAGGAGCTGGCGGCGGCGCCGGACTTCCTCGACCACCTCCACAATGAATGGCCGCGCCAGGCTGGCATCTGGGACCAGGCCGTGGACCGGCGCCACCTCCTGCGGCTGATGGGGGCGAGCCTCGCGCTCGCCGGCCTTGCCGGCTGCGGCCGGTCGCCAGAGAAGATCGTGCCCTATGTGCGCCAGCCGGCGGGCGCGACGCCGGGCGAGCCGCGCCATTACGCGACCGCGCTGGTCCATGACGGCTATGCCCGCCCGGTGATCGGCGAGGCCTATGACGGGCGGCCGACGCAGCTCGCCGGCAATCCGGACCATCCGGCGAGCCGCGGCGCGACCAGCGCGTTCGACCAGGCGGCCATCCTGGGACTCTACGACCCCGACCGCTCGCAGGCGGTGCGCCGCAAGGGCGTCGTCGACACGTACGAACTCGTTCCTCGCCATGCTGATCGATGCGCGCGCGCACTGGCGCACGACAGGCGGGAAAGGCTTCGCGATCCTCACCGGACGCGTCACCTCGCCGACGCTCCTCGCGGCCATCGCGACGCTGCGCAAGACCTATCCCGACCTCCGCTGGTATGGCCATGAGCCGGTGGACGGCGCGGCGGCCGCGGAGGGCGCGAAGCTCGCCTTCGGTCGCACGCTCGATACGATCTACCGGTTCGAGGACGCGCGCGTCGTCGTGTCGCTCGACGGCGATTTCCTCGATGCGGCCTCGCCCGGCCAGACCGCCTACGCGCGGGAATTCATGGCTGGCCGCAAGGCGCCGGAGCGGCGCGCGCCGACGCGCCTCTATGCGGTCGAATCCACGCCCGGCCTCACCGGCGCCGCGGCGGAGCATGTGCTTCTGGTGAAGGCCGGCCGGGTAGAGATGCTGGCGCGTGGCCTCGCCCAGCGCCTCGGCATCGACGCGGTGGGACCGGACGAGATGACCGCACGCGAGCGGCGGTGGCTCGACGCGGCAGCACGCGACCTCGCCGCGCACCATGGCGCAGCACCCGTCGCCGTCGGCTCCACCCAGCCGCCAGTGGTGCATGCGCTGGCGCACGCGATCAACGACCGGCTCGGCAATTCCGGACACACGGTCCACTATGTCGAGCCGGTAGCCGCGTCGCCCGACGGCGACGTCGCCGCGCTCGCGCGCGACCTCGCCGCGGGCCGGATCGAGACGCTGGCAAGCTTCGCCGAGAATCCCGCCTACAGCGCGCCGGCGGATCTTGGCCTCGCCGACTTGATCCGGACCAGGACGCGCCTGTTCATCCATTCCGGCCTGTACGTTGACGAGACGGCGCGGATCGCCGACTGGCACGTCCCCGCGCGCCATGACCTCGAAAGCTGGGGCGACGCGCGTGCGTTCGACGGCACGGTCACGATCCAGCAGCCGCTGATCGAGCCGCTTTACGAGGGCCGCAGCGCGATCGAGCTGATCGCGGCCTTCGCGGGGCGGGACGATGCGGCTCCGCGCACGCTGGTGCGCGAACATTGGCAAGCGGTGCGAGGTGAACAGGACTTCGAGGCGTTCTGGCGCGGCGCCCTGAAGGCGGGCGTGGTCGAAGGAACCGCGGCCACGCCCGTCACGCCCACGCTCCGCGCCAATCTCGGCGGCGCGCGGGACCGTCCGACGCAACCGGATGCGCGCCCCGGCATCGAGGTGCAGTTCCGCCCCGACCCATCGGCATGGGACGGGCGCTATATCAACAATGGCTGGCTGCAGGAGCTAGCGCGGCCGCTGACCAAGCTGGTGTGGGGCAACGCCGCCATGATCGCGCCTGCCCATGCCGCGCGGCTCGGAATCGAGAGGGGCCGCCACGTTCGCATCGTGCGCGGCGGACGCGCCGTCGAGGCGCCCGTCTGGGTGCTGCCCGGCCAGCCCGACGAGACCGTAACCCTGACGCTGGGCTATGGCCGCGCGGAGGCGGGGCGGGTCGGCGGCGGGTTGGGCTACGACGCCTATCGCCTGCGCACGAGTGACGCGCCGTGGTTCGCCGCAGGGGCGCGCATTGAGGTCCTGCCCGCGACCAGCGACCTCGTCACCACGCAGCATCACCACGCGATCGAAGGGCGCGGCCTGGTGCGCACGGCCACCTGGGGCGAATACCGCGCCGACCCGCACTTCGCGACGCGCCCGCCATACGAGGCGCCGACGACGTCGCTCTATCCCGAGCCGAGCCCCACCGCGCGCTCGCCCGGCGAGGACGGCTGGACGCCCTACGCGTGGGGCATGGTGATAGACACGGAAAGCTGCATCGGCTGCAACGCCTGCATCGTCGCCTGCCAGTCGGAGAACAACTGGCCCATCGTGGGGGCGGAGGAGGTGGCACGCGGGCGCGAGATGCAGTGGCTGCGCATCGACCGCTACTACGCGGGCCCGCCCGACAGCCCGGCGACCGTGTTCCAGCCGGTGCCCTGCATGCAGTGCGAGAACGCGCCCTGCGAATACGTCTGCCCGGTCGAAGCCACGCAGCACAGCTCGGAAGGGCTGAACGAGATGGTCTATAACCGCTGCATCGGCACGCGGTACTGCTCGCAGAACTGTCCCTACAAGGTGCGGCGCTTCAACTGGTTCGACTATACCCGCCCGGCCGCCGACCACCCCTCCAGCAAGATGGCCGACAACCCGCAGGTGACGGTGCGCTCGCGCGGGGTCATGGAGAAATGCACCTATTGCGTCCAGCGCATCGACCGCGCGCACATTCGGGCCGATCGCGAAAACCGCACCATCGCCGAGGGCGAGGTGACCACCGCCTGCCAGGACGCTTGCCCGACACGCGCCATCGTGTTCGGCGACATCAACAACCCGGAGAGCGCCGTGCGCCGGCTGAAGGATACGCCGCGCAACTACGGCATGCTGGCCGAACTGAACACCCGGCCGCGCACGACCTACCTCGCGGGCGTCACCGACCCCAACCCCGATCTCGAATCCGAGTCCGATGCCGCCTTCTTCGAACGCAAGTGACATGGCCGCCGGGCCGACGGGCCGGGACCGGAGCATGGGCGAGATCAGCGACCGGCTGGCGTCGCTGGTGCTCGACCGGCGCCCCTCGCCCGCTTGGCTTGTCGCCGTTCTGTTCGCCGCGCTTCTGGCGGCGGCGTTCCTCGTTACGATCGTCGCGGTCGTCACCTACGGGGTCGGGCTGTTCGGGATCAACATCCCGGTCGCGTGGGGGTTTCCCATCGTCAACACGATCTGGTGGATCGGCATGGCGCACGCCGGAACCCTGATCTCTGCCGTGCTGCTGCTCACCCGCCAGCCCTGGCGCGCCGCGGTGAACCGGTTCGCCGAGGCGATGGCGATGTTCGCCGTGGTGCTGGCGGGCATTTTTCCTCTTCTGCATCTGGGCCGGCCCTGGTTCTTCTACTTCCTGTTCCCCTACCCGGACACGATGGGGCTGTGGCCGCAATGGCGCAGTCCACTGGTGTGGGATTTCTTCGCGATCTCCACCTACCTGCTCTTCACGCTGAGCTTCCTCTATCTGAGCCTGCTGCCCGACGTCGCCACGCTGCGCGACCGCGCGCGGACGCGGGCCGGCCAGATCGTCTACGGCCTTCTCGCGATCGGCTGGCGCAACTCGGCGGCGCACTGGCACCGCTATCGCCAGGCGACGCTGGTGCTCGCCGCGCTCGCGGCGCCGATCGTCGCTTCGGTGACCGGCACGATCTCGCTCGACCTGTCGGTCTCGATCGTGGCCGGCTACCATTTCACGATCTTCCCGCCTTATTTCGTGGCCGGCGCGCTCTATTCCGGATTCGCAACGGTCATCCTGATCGCCGTCATCGTGCGCGGGCTGTTCGGCGTCACCGACCTCGTGACCCGCGACCACATCGAGAAGCTCGGGCGGCTGATGCTCTCCTTCGGGCTGGTCGTCGACTACGCCTACGTGATGGAGATGTTCACCGCCTGGTACTCGGGCGCGGACTACTACCGCTACGTCTATATCGACCGGTGGACGGGCCCCTACGCGCCGTTCTGGTGGGCGATGATCTTCTGCAACGTCGTCGTGCTGCAGCTCCTGTGGTTCCGGCGGGTGCGCATGCGGCCCATCCCGATGATGCTGATCGCCATCGTCGCAGATCTGGGCATGTGGCTCGAGCGCTACCAGATCGTGTTCACCTCCACCCATGCCGACTACATGCCGTCGAACTGGGCGACGGTATGGCCTTCGCTGACCGACTACGCGGTCCAGTTCGGCTCCATCGGGACGTTCTTCTTCCTGCTGCTGCTGTTCATCCGGTTCCTTCCACCGATCTCGATCCGCGACATGCGCGAGATGGTCCATGGCAACCGCTGAAGACCTGTACGGGCTGATGGCGCGATTCGAAGTCGGCGGAAGCGCTGCGTGCGGCGGCAGCGCGCGCGCGGGCGGCGGGCTTTACCCGGCTCGACGCGTTCAGCCCGATTCCGATTCCCGAGCTCTCCGACGCTCTCGGCCATCGCGCCCGCACCGTGCCGGCGCTCGCGCTCGCCTGCGGGATCGCCTCGGCGGCCTTCTGGTATGTGCTGCAGGACTACTCGCTCCACGACTACAGCTTCATCGTGGGCGGCAAGCCGTTCCATGCATGGCCGCCCTTCATGGTGGTGACGTTCGAGATGGGCGCGCTCGCCACGGTGCTGATTGCCGTGATCGCGATGCTGCTCCTCAATGGCCTGCCGGCGCTCTACCACCCGGTGTTCAACGTGGCGAGCTTCGGCCGGAGCTCGGCGGACGGCTTTTTCCTGTGCGTGCGCGCGGACGATCCGCAGTTCGATGCTGCTGCGCTGCGCGATTTTCTGCTGGGGCTTGCCGCGAGCGAGGTGGTGGAGGTGCCGGAATGACCGGTGCGCGCCTACTCGTCGCACTTTCGTTGACGGTCGCCCTCGCCGGCTGCGACCAGAAGCAGATGGCGGAACACGGGCGCGAAAAGCCATACAAATCCGCCGCGCCGCGCCGGCCGCCCGCAGGGACCGTCGCGCGCGACGACTTCATCGGGCCGCGCGCGCCGAAGCCCGACGTCACGATGGCGCAGCTCGCGCGCGGACGCGACCTGTTCGACGGCATCTGCGCGCCCTGTCACAGCCGGCTCGGCGACGGCGACGGGATCGTGGTGCGGCGCGGCTTTCCGCGCCCGCCGACCTTCCACCAGAAGCGCCTGCGCGACGCGGACGACACGCTGTTCTACGACACGATCACCGACGGGTACGGCGTGATGTATCCCTACCCGAACCGGGTGGCGCCGGCGGATCGCTGGGCGATCACCTACTACATCCGCGCGTTGCAGCTCAGCCAGGACGCGAAGCTCGCCGACCTGCCGGCCGACCTGCGGCGCACGCTGACCGCCGCGCCCGGCACCGCGAAGTGAACCGCCGCCGGACGACCCTCAATCTCGTCGCCGGCGCCGGGCTGGCCGCCGCGGCCGTCGGCGCGATCGTTGCACCCGGTGCCTTCATGCGGATGTGGCTGGTGGCGTCGCTGTACTGGCTCGCCATCCCGCTCGGCGCCCTGCCGGTGCTGATGGCCTGGCACATCACCGGCGGCGGGTGGGGCACGGCGACCGAGAGGGTGACGCGCGCCGCCATCGCGACCCTTCCGGTGGGCGCCGTCGCCTTCCTGGTACCGGTCCTGTTCGGGCTGCACGACCTCTACCCGTGGACCGCGGCGGCGGCGACGCTGAGCGATGTCGTGCGGCACAAATTGGTCTATCTCAACGTCCCGTTCTTCATCGCGCGGACGGTGCTGTTTTTCATCATCTGGCTGGCCCTCGCATGGGGGATCGGGGCGTGGCGGCATGAGGCGGGCACGCATCCCCGCCTTGGCGCGGGCGGGCCGATCGTCTGGGTGTTGACCACCACCTTCTTCGCCACCGACTGGATCATGTCGCTCGAGCCGCGGTTCTATTCGGACGAGTTCGGCCTGTTCTTCGGCGCCGGGCTGGTCGTGCCCGCGATGGCGTTCGTCCTGCTGGTCGCGGCACGCGATCGCGGCGCCGCCGATACCGTAACGACCGACCGGCTGCAGGATTACGCCAACCTGACCCTGGCCGTGATCCTCGGCTGGGTGTTCTTCGACTTCGCGCAATACCTGATCGTCTGGATGGGCAACATGCCGGACGAAATCGGCTGGTTCCTGCACCGCAGCCAGGGTTGGTGGCGTGCCGTCACCTGGGCGGTACTGTGCTCGTTCTTCATCGTTCCCCAGATCGCGTTCCTGTTCCGCGCCGTGAAGCGCAGCCGCGCCGCGCTGATCGCGGTGGCCGCGCTGATCCTCGCGGGCCACTACGCCAACTGCGCGTGGATGGTGATGCCGAGCGTCCCGGGCGACCCGCTGGCATCCGCCCTGATGGGCCCCGTGACATGGGCGGCGATCGGCGCGGTGTGGCTCGCGCTGTTCGTGGAGCGCATGGCGCGGATCGGTGCCGCAGCCCCGCAACATGCGGAGGCCGCGGCGTGAGCACGACAGCCCCGGGCGAACGCTTCGAAGCCCGCGACGTGCCGCGGCGCGGCGCGACGGTCTTCGCGGCCTGCCTCGTCGCGACGGTGATCGCGCTTGTGGGCGCCGTGTCGTGGTTGGGCGTAAGCCTGTGGGGCTTTCACGGGAATCCCGCGTCGGCACTGAACCGCTGGCACACCGCAACAAGTCCGCAGCCGCACTTGCAAATCGATCCGGCGGCGGAGCTGAAGGCTCTGCACGCGGCCAAGGAGCAGCGGCTGAACGGAACCGGCTGGGTCGACCAGCGGCACGGAATCGTTCACATCCCGATCGGGCGCGCCATGGCGATCGAGGCCGCGCGCGGCGCGGGCAAGGGCCGCTGACGATGCAGCATGCCGGCTATATCCGCGACGCGGCGACGGCCCTGCGCCTCATCCCCGTCGAGGGCTCGGCCAACGCGCATTCCGTCGACATGCTGTTCTTCTACCTTCTGGCGATGAGCGGCGCCGCGGTGCTGCTGATCGGCGCGACGATCTTCTTCTTCTGCATCCGCTACCGCGCCGGGGCTGAGGTGAACCGCTCGACGCGCCTGACCGAACGCCGCGAGCACTGGATGGAGCTCGGCTGGACCCTGCCGACCTTCGCGGTCTTCCTGTCGTTCTTCTATTGGGGTGCGGCGCTCTATATTCCCGACTACCGACCGCCGCCCGACGCGGTGCAGGTCGATGTCGTCGGCAAGCAGTGGATGTGGAAGATCCAGCACGCCAACGGCGTGCGCGAGATCGATACGCTGCACGTGCCGGTCGGGGAGAAGGTGAAGCTTCGGATCGCATCCGAAGACGTGATCCACAGCTTTTTCATCCCGGCGTTCCGGCTGAAGCAGGACGCCGTCCCGGGCCGTGTGACCACTTACTGGTTCAAGGCGACCCGGCCGGGCACCTACGAGCTGGAGTGCGCCGAATATTGCGGCCGCGACCATTCGCGCATGCGCGGCCGGGTGATCGCGATGACGCCCGCCTCCTACGCAAACTGGCTTGCCCGGCAACCGAGGCCGGGCGCGGCGGTGATGGCGGGCGAGCGGCTTTACCGCGCACTCGGCTGCTCCGGCTGCCACGAGCCGGCGTCGTCCGTCCATGCCCCGAGCTTCGACGGCATCTACGGCGGGCCCGTGCATCTGATGTCGGGCGCGACCCGCATCGTCGACGACGCCTATATCCGGGATTCGATCCTGCTGCCGAACAAGGACGTGGTGGCCGGCTACAAGCCTGTCATGCCGAGCTTCAAGGGCCAGGCGAGCGGCGCGGACATCGAGAAGCTGATCGCCTATATCAAGTGGCGGTCCGGCACGACGGAGGCGCGGCCGTGACCCGCGCGGCCAGCGCGGCGCCGGGCCATGCGCTCGGCGGTGGATACCTCACCGCGGGGGTGAGCCTCGGTTCGTGGCTGCTCACCACCGACCACAAGCGCATCGCGTGGCTCTATCTGGTCGCGATCACCGGGTTTTTCTTCATCGGCGGTATTGCAGCAGCACTGATCCGGCTCGAGCTGATCGTGCCCAACGGGCTGATATTCAGCTCGGAAACCTACAACCGCCTGTTCACGGCACACGGCGTGATCATGGTCTGGTTCTTCCTGATCCCGTCGATTCCGGCGACGCTGGGCAACTTCCTGCTGCCGCTGATGGTCGGGGCGCGCGACCTCGCCTTTCCGCGCATCAACCTGATGTCGTGGTACGTCTACCTGGGGGGCGCGCTGCTCACGCTTGTCGCCGTGGTGGCGGGCGGCGTGGACACCGGCTGGACGTTCTACACGCCCTACTCGACGCTTTATTCCAACGCGTCGGTGATTCTCGCCACGCTGGGCGTGTTCGTCGTCGGGTTCTCGTCGATCATGACCGGGCTCAACTTCATCGTGACGACCCACACGATGCGCGCGCCGGGGCTGACCTGGCGGCGGCTGCCACTGTTCGTCTGGTCGATCTATGCCACCAGCCTGATCATGGTCCTGGCGACCCCCGTGCTCGCCATCACCCTCCTCCTGGTCGCGGTCGAGCGCGCCTTCGGCATCGGCATCTTCGATCCCACGCTCGGCGGGGATCCGCTGCTGTTCCAGCATATGTTCTGGTTCTACTCGCACCCGGCCGTCTACATCATGATCCTGCCGGGCATGGGCGTGGTGAGCGAGATCATCACCTGCTTCGCCCGCAAGCACGTATTCGGCTACACGGCCATGGCCGCCTCGATGATGGCGATCGCCATCTTCGGATTCATGGTGTGGGGCCACCACATGTTCGTGTCGGGCCAGTCCGTGTATGCCAGCGTCGTGTTCTCCTTCTTCACCTTCGTTGTGGCGGTGCCATCGGCGATCAAGGTCTTCAACTGGACCGCGACACTCTACAAGGGCCGCATCTCGATGACGGCGCCGATGATCTACGCACTCAACTTCATCGGCCTGTTCATCGTCGGCGGGCTGACCGGAGTGATGCTCTCGACCCTCGCCGTCGACGTGCATATGACGGACACATACTTCGTGGTCGCGCATTTCCACTACATCATGGTCGGCGGAATGGTGACCGCCTATCTCGGCGGCCTGCATTTCTGGTGGCCCAAGATGACCGGCCGGCTCTACCCCGAGCTGTGGTCGCGCATCGCGGCGGCGACGCTGTTCATCGGATTCAACCTGACCTTTTTCCCGCAGTTCCTGCTGGGCTATGCCGGCATGCCGCGGCGCTACCACACCTATCCCGCCAAGTTCCAGGTGCTGCACGATCTGTCGTCGGTGGGCGCGCTGGTCCTTGCGCTCGGCTACCTGATGCCGGCCGTCTATCTCCTCTGGTCGCTGCGCTGGGGCCGGCGCGCCGAGGCGAATCCATGGAACGCGACAGGCCTCGAATGGACCGACACGACCTCGCCGCCACCCAAGCACAATTTCGAGGCGGTGCCGCAAGTGACGCGCGCGCCGTACCAGTATGACTGACGCCACGCTCCGGGTCGCCGCGCAGTTCGAGACAGCGTGCCAGCAGCTTCGCGCCGACCTCGCCGGCATGTGGGTGTTCCTCGCGACCGAGTTGCTGTTCTTCGGCGGGCTGTTCCTCGCCTACGCCGTGTACCGCGCATCGTATCCGGATGCGTTCGCCGCAGCGGCCGGCCAGCTGAAGCTCTGGCTCGGCGGAATCAACACCGCCGTTCTGCTGTCGTCGTCCATGGCGATGTCGCTCGCCGATCCGGCGATGGAAGCCAGGAACCGCGGGCGGACGCGTCTCGTGATCGGGATCGCGCTGGTCCTCGGCCTCGCCTTCCTCGCCCTCAAGGGCTACGAGTACCGCCTCGACTTCGCGGAAGGGACGGCGCCGTTCGCGGGTTTCGATTTCCGGTATGACGGGCCGCACCCGGACCAGGCGAAAATCTTCTTCAGCTTCTATTTCGTGCTTACCGGGCTGCACGCGCTGCACATGATCGTCGGTGTCGGGCTGCTGGCGCTCCTGCTCGTTCTGGTCGGGCGGTGGCGCGATCCCGAGCGGTTGAGCCGGCCGGTGCGCATCATCGGGCTCTACTGGGCGTTCGTGGACATCGTGTGGACCTTCATCTACCCCGCCCTCTATCTGCTGCACCGATGAGGCGGCCGCTGGGACAGGTGACGCTGCGGCTGGTCGTCCATGCGGCGTTGCTGGCGCTCCTCGCGCTCACGGTCGGGCTGAGCTTCCTGCCGTTATCGCCCGGCCGCATCGCGGCGCACCTCGCCATCGCGTTGGTCAGCGCTCTCATGATCGCCTTGGTGTTCATGCGGCTTCGCGCCTCGCCGCATTTGGTGCAGGTGATTGCGGGCGGCAGCGTGCTCTGGCTCGTGATCCTGTTCGGCTTCACCTTCCTCGACTACACGCATCGCTGAGCATTTTTCGTGGGCGCGAAACCGCGGCCGAGCGGGATAAACCTAAGCTAATGCGCCTGCCGTTCCCGTCGGGCTTGATGACCGGTCAGTGTCAATCAGTGGACGGGACGATGCCCAATACGAACCAATCCGCCCCCCAGGCCGCCCGCACGCGCGTCAAGGTCCGCGAGGCGGTCGCCGTGTTCGACCGGGCGGAGGAGTACGAGGCCGCCATCGAGGAGCTCAACAGCTCCGGGTTCGAGCGCGCCGACATCAGCCTGCTGGCCAGCGAGGCCGCGGTAGACGAGAAGCTTCCGCACAAGTACCGCCGGGTCGAGCGGATGGAGGACGACCCCTCCGTGCCGCGCAGCGCCTATGTCTCCACGCCCGACGTGGGCAACGCCCAGGGCGCGGCGATGGCCGGCCTCGCCTATATCGGCGCGACGGCGGCGGCCGGGCTCGTGGTCGCCTCGGGCGGCACGATGGCGGCGGTGATCCTGGCGGCGATCGCGGCCGGCGGTGGCGGCGGGGCCCTTGGTTCCATCGCGGCGAGGTGGTTGGGGGAGCGGCACGCCAAGGCGATCGCCGAGCAGGTCGACGCGGGCGGGCTCCTGCTGTGGGTGAACGTCCGCGATCGCGAGCATGAACAGCGCGCACTCGACATCCTGTCGCGCTATTCGACGCACGACGTGCATATCCACGAGATCACGCGCGAGTGGGGCGCGGACGACCGGCCGCTCGCCGGCATGCAGCCCGACCCGTTCCTTGCGGGCTCAGGTCCGAAGCAGTAGCGATTGCGATGCGTTGCCGATACGCGGTGTGACCGACGCCGCGTCACGCCGCCACCCCCGCGCGACCATGCCGGCGCCAAGGAACATCACGGCCGCACCACCGAACCAGAGCACCGCGCCACCCAGCATCTCATCCTGCAGGGCCGTGAGGCCCGGCATGTAGATCCGGTCGTAGACGTCGTAGAGCACGATCCCCTTGGCGGTCAGATAGACGCCCAGAAAGACGACCATCATCACATTCGCCTTCAGCATGAACAGCCTGTAGAGATACCCGAGCCCCGCCGGCGGCGCACGACGGTCGAGCACGGGCCACCAAAAGGCGAGCCCGGCCGCGAGCATGGTCATGTGCATCACGTAGTGGATCGACTCGTCGCGCACAGCGGCATCGTGGAAGCGCGGCACCTGCCAGAAATACAGTGTCGCACTCATCACCACGCCGGCCGTCACCGGGTGGACGAGCATGCCGAACGTCGCACGCACGGCGCGGTTCGCCATGACAGGGGCGAGGACGTTACGCCGCAGCGGGCCGGCCAGCCCTGCGGTGAGCGTGGCCTGCGGCGCCGCCAGAACGACCAGCATGGGAACGATCGACATCAGGAAGAGGTGCTGGACCTGGTGCATGAAGAAGAGGTGATCGGCAAGCGCATCGAGCGGCGATTCGAGGACGAGGTAGGCAAAAGCGGTTCCGGCAAGGAACATGGCATGCTGGCCGCGCTCGGCCCGGCGTCGCCGTCCCCGCCGCCACATGCCGCGCGCATACACGCCGGCGACGACCGCGGTGGCGACGACGACCGACGGCTCGAAATCCCACGCAAGCTGCCACGCCTCGTGATGTCCCACGCTCATCGCGTGATCGTCGCACGGATTGAGCCGCGCCCGGCTTGACGCAGGTTAATGACCCGCCTTGGCGCTTCGCCTCGCCTGCTACGGACTTCGAATCCCGTCCCCTAGCGCTATCGATCGACGACGACTTCCGCTGAACCGTCGATGACGCTCCGTACGGCACGCGCAAGCTCATAATCGCGGTACGGCTTTCGCAGGTAGTGGATGAAAGCTCCTGCATCGCCGTCGCCTTCGCAAACGCGGCTCGCATAGCCGGAGGTCAGCAGCACCTTGATCGCCGCGTCGCGTCTGCACACCTCCTTCGCCAGCTGCAGACCCGACATGCCTCCGGGCATCGCGATGTCGCTGAACAGGAGATTCACGGCATCGGCGTTCGACAGGACGTCGAGTGCGGCGAACGCGGAATCAGCCTCCAGTACGAAATAGCCCAACCGGCGCAACGCTTCGGCCGATGCGCGCAGTACATCCTGGTCGTCCTCGACCAGGAGGATGGTCTCGTTTTCCCGCGCAATCGGCAGTTCATCGCCGGTCTCCGCCCGATCGATCGACCGCACCGAATGTTCCTGCGCAATTTTTATATAAAGACGAACGCTGGTGCCCCGTCCGATTTCGCTGTCGATGCGCACGAACCCGTCGCACTGGCGGATGAACGTGTGGACCATGGCAAGGCCGAGGCCTGTGCCAGACCCGGGCTCCTTGGTCGTGAAGAATGGCTCGAAGACCCGCTCGGCAACCTCCGAGTCCATCCCCGACCCCGTATCGGTTACGCCCATCAGCACGTAGTCGCCGGGATCGGCATCGAAGCCGCGGCCGCGATAACGCTCCACCAGCCGCGCGCGTGACGTTTCGATCACCACCTCGCCCCCTTCCGGCATTGCATCACGCGCGTTGATCACCAAATTCAGGAGCGCCGATTCCAGTTGCGACCGATCGACATAGATCTGCGGCAAGTCCGATTCGAGCCGAAACACGACACGGACGCTTTCATCCAGCGCCCGATCGACGATTCCCTTCATCCCGGTCACAAGCGCGTTCACGTCGAGCGGAGTCGGCTGCAACGGCTGGCGGCGCGCGAAATAGAGAAGGCGCTGGGTCAGGTCGGCACAACGCTGAGCGCTTTCGATGGCCAGGCCGGCCCAGCGCGCCGCCCGACCGTCATGCTCGACCGATCGGCGCAACAGGTCGAGGTTGCCGAGCAACGCCGTCAGCATATTGCTGAAATCATGGGCGATTCCGCCGGTCAGGCGACCAACCGCATCCATCTTCTGGGCATGGACAAGCTGTTCGTGCATCTGGCGCTGTTCCGTCACGTCTAGCCACATGCCATGCAGCTCGTGCCCGTCGCCGTCAGGAGACTGAACGCGCACGGAGCGATCCAGAAAGTACCGGTACGTGCCGTCGGCACATTGCCAGCGATATTCGACGACGAACGCGCCATCGGTTCCGACATGCCGTACCTCGCCGAGCACGCGCTCCCGATCGGCGTCGTGAATGCGACTTTTCCAATAGTCGGGCTCGGATTCGAAGCGCGGCGCGGGAATGCCGGTGAGGCGCTCGATGCTGTCGCCGACGAATCTCGGTCCCGCAAAGCTGTCGGACAGGTCGGCCACGTAGAAGGCTATGGGAAGCGAATCGATGATCAGCGATTGGCGCTCCTCACTCGCTCGCAAAGCCTGTTCGGCGCGGAGCTTTTCGTTTTTGACCTGAAAGTTCTGCCGCTCGAGCAAGCGCTTCAGCCGCTCTTCGCGCCGGACCTCTTCGGTCCGCCGGTACAGCTCGACGAACACCGAAACCTTCGACTGCAGAATCAGCGGATCGACCGGCTTGAAGACGTAATCAACCGCGCCCGCGGTATAGCCGCGAAACATCTGGACGTCGTCCCTGTCCATCGCGGTGAGGAATATGATCGGGATTTGGCGCGTCTTCCCTCGCGTCCGAATGACCGAGGCCGTCTCATACCCATCCATCCCCGGCATGCGGATGTCGAGCAGGATGAGCGCAAAATCCTCCCGCAGCAGGCGCTTGAGCGCTTCTTCGCCGCTTCGCGCCGTGACGATATTGAGGCCGGATTGCGAAAGCGTGCGCTCCAATGCGTACAGTGACCGCGAATCGTCGTCGACAACGAGGATGCTGACGGGGAGCGGCTCGAGCATGGTCTCGGCGGCCGCTGTCACGGCTGCCTCGTCGCCGGGTTCTACGGCATGCCCGATCGCGCCGATATGATCGTCCGACTGCGGCATTCGAAGCCCCCCTACCCGTAGAGCCAGACGCGCAGAAGCGAAAGGAGCTGGGCAATTTCGACCGGCTTTGCGAGGTAGTCCGATGCCCCGGCCTCGATGCATTTTTCCCGGTCGCCTTTCATGGCCTTCGCGGTCACCGCGATGATCGGCAGGTCGGCGAAGTCCTCGATGCTGCGGATTTGCTGCATCGTCTCGTAGCCATCCATTTCCGGCATCATGACGTCCACGAGTACCAGGTCGATGTCGGGCGTGGACTTGAGAAGCTCGATGCCCTCGCGACCCGTCTCGGCGTAGAGCACGTCCATATCGTGCTGTTCGAGCGCGCTCGTCAGCGAAAAGATGTTGCGGAAATCGTCGTCGATCACGGCAATCTTCCGTCCCGCGAGAGCCGGGTCCTTCTTCGAGCTCAAATCCGCGACCGATCCCTCGGTCGGTTGAAAATCGTCGAGATTCCGGTGCAGACAGAGGCCGACCTCGACCATCATCTGATCGATCGAGTTGGTCAGCCGCGTTGCGCTTTGCATGGCAGCGCAGCGCAACGATTTCTGGTCGTCCGCTTTCTCCTCGGAATTCGTGAGAGCGATCACCGGGAGATCGACAAAGGGCTCATGCGCACGCACCTGCTCGATCACATCAAGGCCCTGGGACCGCGCGTGCCGCAAGTCGACGAGGAGGGCGTCGAACGAATCGAGAGCAAGCTGTTGCAGCGCCTCCGGCCCGCAGCTCGCTCTGAACGCTCCGATCTTCCTGTCGGCCAAGGGGACCGTCAGGTCGTCCTGATCGGCTTCATCGGATCCGAACACGACGAGGGAACGATCGCTCCGGTCGAGGAAGCGCCTTGTCCGCCCGAATGCCCTCGACAGAGCGTCGCAGTCGGAAGGCTGCGGCGTAAAGCCGAAAGCACCCATCAGAAGCGCACGGGTACGGTTGGCAGCCGCTGAAACGATCTGGACGGGAATTGTGCAGAGCTTCGCGTCGTGCTTCAGCAAATCGAGAAGAGCCCAGCCATCCATGTCGGCGCCCTCGATGCCCAGCATGATCACGTGCGGCCGGTAGCGCCTCACGAACTGCAAGGCCTGTTCGACACGCGTTACCAGCCCTTTGAACCCGTGAGTGTGGGCCGCCTCTAGTGCGACGTCGGCGATGGCACTGTCGTCGTCCACGATCAACGCCACCCAATCCCCGATCTGGATCTGGTGCCGGTCGTCATCGATCGGGTCCGGCTTGGTCAGAATTGTCGCTTCGGTCCCATCGACCTTTGCGAGTTTCGTCTGCCACAGCGCCAGTTCGCTGCCGGTCAGCAGCGACTGGGGATCGAGCCGCAACGGAAGATAGAGGGTGAAGCTGCTTCCCGAACCGGGCTCGCTCCGGATCGTGATCTCTCCACCGAGCAGGCCTGCCAGTTCGCGGCTGATCGACAGCCCGAGCCCGGTGCCGCCATACTTCCGGTTGGTCGTGCCGTCGGCCTGCTGAAATGCCTCGAAAATGATCTGTTGCTTTTCCTCCGGGATCCCCACTCCCGTGTCGGTCACGGACAGGGCCACCACGTCGCTCGTGGCGCTGAGAACGGGATGGCCGACACTCCAGCCCTCCGTTGCGCGCCTCGCCGAAAATGTCACCTCGCCTGAATCGGTGAATTTGAAGGCATTGGATAGCAGGTTCTTGATGACCTGCTGCAATCGCTTCTCGTCGGTCCGGAGCGTCTGCGGAAGCTCCGGGTCGATCTCGATCGCGAAGCCAAGACGCTTGTTCTGCGCGACCTGGCCGAACGTGCGCTCCATGCGCTCCCTGAGATCGTCGAACGACATTTCGCCGATGTCGAGCGTGACGGTCCCGGATTCGATCTTGGACAGATCGAGAATGTCGTTGATGAGGGAAAGAAGCTCCGAGCCGCCGCCGTGGATCGTGCGCGCGAACTTGATCTGCTTGTCCGTCAGATTTCCCTCGGCGTTGTCGCTGAGCAGCTTGGACAGCATCAGAAGGCTGTTCAGCGGCGTCCGAAGCTCATGGGACATGTTGGCCAGGAACTCCGATTTGTAGCTGCGAGGTCAGCGCCAGCTGCTCCGCCTTCTCCTCCAGCGCAGCCTTCGCGAGCTCCACTTCGCGGTTCTTCCCCTCGACCTGCTTCTTTTCATTCGAGAGCAGCTGCGCCTTCTCCTCCAGCTCCTCGTTGGTCTTGCGCAGCTCCTCCTGCTGGGTCTTCAGCAAGTCCTCCGACTCGCGGAGCGACATGGCCTGGCGCTCCAACGTGTCGTTGGTCTTCTTGAGTTCGTCCTGCTGGCTCTGCAGTTCTGCGGTCAGGCGCTGCGATTGCCGCAGAAGGTCTTCGGTGCGCATGTTCGCCTCGATCGTGTTGAGCACGATGCCGACGCTCTCCATCAGCTGGTCGATGAACGCGTGATGCGTCTCGTTGAAGGCGTTGAACGAGCCGATCTCGATGACCGCCGAAATCTCGCCTTCGAACAACACCGGCAGAACGATGATGTTGAGAGGAGCCGCGTGCCCGAGGCCGGAGCTGATGTTGATGTAGCCGGCCGGAACCTCCGTGACGACAGATCTTCTTTCTTTCGTACGCGCATTGGCCGATCAGTCCCTCCCAGTGAATATGCGATTCGCGACTGCAGCCGGCCGGCTTCGTAGGCGTAGGTCGCGACGAGATCGAGCATGCGGCTCCTCGTCGTGGTGACGGATCACATAGAACACGCCGTGGTGTGCGTTGACCAGCGGCGCGAGTTCCGACAGGATCAGGTTCGATACCGTTTCCAGATCCCGCTGGCCCTGCAGCATGCCGCGTGAATTGGGTGAGGTTGGTCTTGAGCCAGTCCTGCTCGTTGTTCTTCAGGGTCGTGTCCTTCAGGTTGCGGATCATCTCATTGATGTTGTCCTTGAGCGACGCGACTTCGCCCTGCGCCTCGACGGTGATCGACCGGGTCAGGTCGCCCTTGGTCACCGCCGTCGCCACCTCGGCGATCGCGCGCACCTGCGTGGTCAGGTTGGCCGCAAGCTGGTTGACGTTGTCGGTCAGGTCGCGCCACAGTCCGGCCGCGCCCGGCACCTTAGCCTGGCCGCCCAGCTTGCCTTCGATACCCACGTCGCGCGCCACGTTGGTGACCTGGTCGGCGAAGATCGCCAGCGTCTCGATCATGCCGTTGATCGTGTCGGCGAGGGCGGCGATCTCGCCCTTGCGCATCCACCGTGAGCTTCCGCTTCAGATTGCCGTTCGCGACCGCGGTGACCACCTCGGCGATACCGCGAACCTGGCTGGTGAGGTTGGCCGCCATCAGGTTCACGTTGTCGGTCAGGTCCTTCCAGGTGCCGGCCACGCCTACCACCCTCGCCTGGCCGCCGAGCTTGCCTTCGGTGCCCACTTCGCGCGCGACGCGCGTCACTTCCGAGGCGAACGAGTTGAGCTGGTCCACCATCGTGTTGATGGTGTTCTTCAGCTCCAGGATCTCGCCCTTCACGTCCACCGTGATTTTCTTGGAGAGATCGCCCCGCGCGACGGCCGTGGTGACCTCGGCGATGTTGCGGACCTGGCCGGTCAGGTTCGTCGCCATCGCGTTCACGTTGTCGGTCAGATCCTTCCAGGTGCCGGCGACGCCGGGCACCTTTGCCTGGCCGCCGAGCTTGCCTTCGGTGCCGACTTCGCGCGCGACGCGCGTCACCTCCGAGGCGAACGAGTTGAGCTGATCCACCATCGTGTTGATGGTGTTCTTCAGCTCCAGTATCTCGCCCTTCACGTCGACGGTGATCTTCTTCGACAGGTCGCCCGTCGCGACCGCCGTCGTCACCTCGGCGATGTTGCGGACCTGGCCCGTCAGGTTCGTCGCCATCGAGTTCACGTTGTCGGTCAGGTCCTTCCAGGTGCCGGCGACGCCCTTAACCCGCGCCTGGCCGCCGAGCTTGCCCTCCGTGCCGACTTCGCGCGCGACGCGCGTCACCTCGGAGGCGAACGAGTTGAGCTGGTCCACCATCGTGTTGATGGTGTTCTTCAGCTCCAGGATCTCGCCCTTTACGTCGACGGTGATCTTCTTCGACAGGTCGCCCTTCGCCACCGCCGTCGTCACCTCGGCGATGTTGCGAACCTGCCCGGTCAGGTTCGTCGCCATCGCGTTCACGTTATCGGTCAGATCCTTCCAGGTCCCGGCGACGCCCTCCACCCTTGCCTGGCCGCCGAGCTTCCCTTCCGTCCCCACTTCGCGCGCGACGCGCGTCACCTCCGAAGCGAACGAGTTGAGCTGGTCCACCATCGTGTTGATGGTGTCCTTCAGTTCCAGAATTTCGCCCTCGACATCCACCGTGATCTTCTTCGACAGGTCGCCCGTCGCGACCGCCTTGGTCACCTCGGCGATGTTGCGCACCTGGCCGGTCAGGTTCGTCGCCATCGAGTTCACGTTGTCGGTCAAATCCTTCCAGGTTCCGGCGACGCCGGTCACCCGCGCCTGGCCGCCGAGCTTGCCCTCGGTGCCGACTTCGCGCGCGACGCGCGTCACCTCCGAGGCGAACGAGTTGAGCTGGTCCACCATCGTGTTGATGGTGTTCTTCAGCTCCAATATCTCGCCCTTCACGTCGACGGTGATCTTCTTCGACAGGTCGCCCGTCGCGACCGCCGTCGTCACCTCGGCGATGTTGCGGACCTGGCCCGTCAGGTTCGTCGCCATCGAGTTCACGTTGTCGGTCAGGTCCTTCCAGGTGCCGGCGACGCCCTTAACCCGCGCCTGGCCGCCGAGCTTGCCTTCGGTGCCCACCTCGCGCGCGACGCGCGTCACCTCGGAGGCGAACGAGTTGAGCTGGTCCACCATCGTGTTGATGGTGTTCTTCAGCTCCAGGATCTCGCCCTTTACGTCGACGGTGATCTTCTTCGACAGGTCGCCCTTCGCAACCGCCGTCGTCACCTCGGCGATATTGCGAACCTGCCCTGTCAGGTTCGTCGCCATCGCGTTCACGTTATCGGTCAGATCCTTCCAAGTCCCGGCGACGCCCTCCACACGGGCTTGGCCGCCGAGCTTCCCTTCCGTCCCCACCTCGCGCGCGACGCGCGTCACCTCGGAGGCGAACGAGTTGAGCTGGTCCACCATCGTGTTGATGGTGTTCTTCAGCTCCAGAATCTCGCCCTTCACATCGACGGTGATCTTCTTCGATAGGTCGCCCTTCGCGACCGCCGTGGTCACCTCGGCGATGTTGCGGACCTGGCCGGTCAGGTTCGTCGCCATCGCGTTCACATTGTCGGTCAAATCCTTCCAGGTGCCGGCGACGCCCTTCACCCGGGCCTGGCCGCCCAGCTTCCCCTCGGTGCCCACCTCGCGTGCGACGCGCGTCACCTCCGAGGCGAAGGAGCTCAGCTGATTGACCATCGTGTTGACGATCTTGCCGATGCGCAGAAATTCGCCACGCAGCGGACGACCGTCGATTTCGAGAAGCATCGTCTGGGAAAGGTCGCCACGCGCCACCGCCCCAATCACCCGCGCAACCTCGGAGGTTGGCTGAACCATGTCGCCAATCAGCGTGTTGACCGAATCGACGGCCGTGGCCCAACCGCCTGTCGCGCCGGCGACATTGCCGCGCTGACCGATCTTGCCTTCCTTCCCGACAACCGTGCTGAGCCGTTCGAATTCCTTTGCGGTAAGTTGATTGAGTTCGACGACTTCGTTGAAAGTCGTGGCGATCTCGCCTTCGATCCCCGTCAACCCCATCGGCAGCCGTACCGAGAAGTCGCCCTTCTTGAAGCTTCGCAGCGCGGCGAGAAGCTGTCGCGAGTCGAGCTGTTCCGTCAGGGGCGTAATGGAATCGGGCATGGATTGCTTCCCTTTTGCCGAAATTCATCCGGCGCCGCGCAGGCGCCAAGCACAACACCACAGTAAATCGTCGCGGGCCCTCATCCGTCCGCCCGCGGATTGCGCCACATGCTCAGCCGATGGACAGTGCCTTTTCCAGTGCAGCCACGAGCCGTTCCGGACGAAACGGCTTCTCGATGAAATCGACCGGTCCGACCATCATCGCCCGCTCGAGCGTGGCTGAATTGGAGTTTCCGGACAGGAAGATGGTCGGAATTTCAAACTGGGCGCGAAGCTGCTCGGCGGTTGCAATGCCATCGGTCTTGCCCCGCAATCCGATATCGACAAGTGCAAGATCGGGTTTGGTCGCCCGAGCGAATTCCATCGCCTGCGCACTGGTGGTCGCAACGCCGCAAACGGTGAACTGAAGATCACCCAAGAGGTCGACGAGATAGAGCCTGATCAGGGCCTCATCTTCGACGAGGAGAATGCGTGGACCCGCTTTGGCGCCGTCACCCTCACCGTGGTGCTGGCCATCAGGTTCATCATTGCTGCTGCTTTCTGCCCCCACAGCCCCTTACCCGAGATGATGCCAGCGCAATTTCTACAGAATGTTCACGGCGTCCTCCTATTCGGTACCTTACGGTCAGTATTTCTACGTATTGACAGCGAAGACCACTTTGGCCCGCCTTAGAGGCAAGCAACAACCATTGGCGGGCTGCGCGAATCCGACGTCGACACATTGCGTGCCGTGGCACCCTGCTGGCGCAACAGGCCCTCCAGCTTCCACGCATCGGCATCGTTCCGCCCGAGGACGAAACGCTAGACATGATTCCGCAAGTGCCGATTTGGCGGTGGCGCTTCGCCGTGCAGTTGCCGTGCGTTGCCTTGACCTACTATGCGGTGGGAAAGCTCGGCCTCGACCTCGCCACGATCAACCCGAGCGCGACCCCGGTATGGCCGGCGACCGGAATCGCGCTCGCTTCGTTTCTTCTCTTCGGCTACCGCGTCTGGCCGGCCATTTTCATCGCGGCGCTCGCGGTTAACGCCACAACCGCAGGAACGCTTTCGACGTCGCTCGCTATCGCGTCGGGCAATACTTTGGAAGGGCTGGTCGGCGCCTGGCTTATCAACCGGCGGTCGGACGGCGTACGCACATTCGACACGCCGGTCGGCATATTCCGCTTTGCGGTGCTATGCCTCGCGGCAGCAACTCCCGTCAGCGCGACGATTGGCGTCACGACACTCGGCGTCGCTGGCTTCGCAGCGTGGGCCGACTACCTGCCGATCTGGCTGACATGGTGGCTTGGCGACATCGCAGGCGCGCTTGTCGTGACCCCGGCGCTCGTGCTGTGGGCGACGGACCTTCCGAAGGTGCGCTCGAGTGTCCGCATCGGGGAGGAGATAGGGACCTATGCGATGGCGACGCTGGTCGGGATTGTCGCCTACAGCCCTCTCTCCTATCCTCCCTTGAATAGCGGGCCGTTGGCGTTTCTCGCAATTGTACCCCTCCTGTGGTCGGCACTAAGGCTCGGGAGGCGCGAGGCCGCAACGGTTTCGTTGATTTTTTCCGCCTTTGCGGTCTGGGGTGTCGCTTGGACGGAAGGTCCGTTCGCGCGGGCGACGCTCAACGAATCCTTCATGCTTCTTCTTACGTTCATGATCGGAATGTCCGTTCCGATTCTTGCCCTCAGCGCCGACGTCGTGATTCGCAAGCGGGCCGAAACCGGCCTTCGCGCTACCCTTGACGATCTCGACCAGCGTGTCCGCGAGCGAACCGCGACTCTCGTGGACACCAACGCGGCTCTCAAAGAGGAGATCGACCGGCGCCGCAAACTCGAAGGCGATCTGACGCGGGACATCGAGGCCCGCAAGCGCACGCAGGCGGACCTCGTGGAAAGCGAGCAGCGGTTCCGCATGTTCGTGGATGGCGTGGCCGACCATGCGATCTACATGCTCGACCCGGACGGCCGCATCACGAACTGGAACAGCGGCGCGGAGCGGATTCATGGATATACGGCGACCGAGATGCTGGGCCAGCGTTTTGACCGGTTCTATCCGCCCCAAATGCGCGACAGCGGAGCGCCGCTGGAAGCCCTTGCTACCGCAACGGAGCTCGGCAGGTTCGAGGCCGAGGGCTGGCGCGTCCGCAAGGATGGCAGCCAGTTCTGGGCCAGCGTGGTCATCAATCGGCTCACCGATGGCGATGGCAATATCGTGGGCTTCTCGAAGGTCACCCGCGATATTACAGAGCGCCGCCGGAACCAACAGGCGTTGGACGAGGCACGAGAGCAACTCTATCAGTCGCAGAAGATGGAAGCGCTCGGGCGGCTGGTCGGCGGCGTCGCGCACGATTTCAACAATCTCCTCGCGGTCATGCTTTCCGGCCTCGCCCTGATCCAGCGGGCCGGCGATGACAAGGATCGCGTCACCTTCGTGGTCGATGAAACGAGGAAGGCGGTGTCGCGCGGCGAGCGCATGACAAAGCAGCTTCTCTCCTTCTCACGCGGTCACGAGCTCCAGCCCACGGTCGTAGATCTGCGTGAACGTTTCACGACGATGGGCGACCTCATCGAACACATCCTTGGAAGCAACGTCCGCGTGTCGATCATGGTGGAAGACGGCCTCAACTGCGCCTGGATCGATCCGAGCCAGTTCGAGTTCGCCCTGCTCAACATCTGCCTCAACGCCAGGGACGCGATGCCGGACGGCGGCACATTGACAATTTCGGCCCGCAACGAGAGCCCGTCCGATTCTACGACCGACATCCGCCGGGAGCTCGTATCGATCAGCATTTCGGATACCGGCATCGGCATCCCGGACCGCATCCTGCCCAAGATATTCGAACCCTTCTTCACGACGAAAGAGTTGGGCAAAGGCAGCGGGCTCGGTCTTAGCCAAGCCTACGGATTCGTCACCCAGTCGGGAGGTACGATCGAGGTGGAAAGCGAAGTCGGCGTCGGCACGACCCTGACGCTGAGGCTTCCAGCCAGTGAGTTGGCGCCCGATGTGGTCGCGAGCGGCGTCACGAAGGGCACGGTCCCGGATGCGATGGGCAATGTCGTATTGATGGTCGAGGACGACAAAAGTCTCGCCGGTTTCACCTCGCAGCTTCTCGAGCAATCAGGCTATCGCGTCGTGGTCGCCGAAACGGCCACCGAGGCGCTCGAGCATCTGAGGGCCGGAGGCCGATTCGACATCGTGTTCTCGGACATCGTGATGCCCGGCGGCATGAGCGGCGTACAGTTCGCGCGCCTGCTTCGCAGCGACTACCCGGCACTGCCGGTGCTCCTCGCAACCGGCTTCAGTGACATGGTCGACGCCGCAAAGGGAGAGGGCATCCAGATTGTCACGAAGCCCTACGATCCGGACGTTGTGATCGCGACGATCGCGAATCTCATTTCGGAGACGAAGCGGAATCTGGCGGTGTGATCTCGTTCCGACGCGCGATTTGAGCGTTGAGGTACGCCGTGGCGACCGCGTTCAGGAACTCGTCATCGTCGAACGGCTTGGCAAGAAGCGCGTAGCGGAACTCCCAAGCCTGGTCGAGCACGACTTTGGGAACAGCGGTCACCAGGACTGGCGCAACCTTGTACCTCTTTGCCATTTCGATCGCGATCGTAACCCCGTTGAGGTGTCCGTCGATCTGGACATCGACAACCGCGACCACCGGCTGCGTTTCTTGAACCAGCTTGAATGCTTCATCCGCATTGTCGGTTATCCCGACAACCCGATAGCCCGACGCCTCCAGCAATTCTTTCTGGTACATCGCGACAAGCGTCTCGTCCTCGATAATAACGACGCTGGCTTGTTCGTGCGTGGGTAGCCGGACCACAGCGGGCATCCGTACCTCCAGATCCAGGATGTTTTCCGACAGCCCGCTCGCCCTCGTACCGCGCCGGATTCACCCGGCGAAACGGCGCGCGGCAAAGCTGTCAGCAATGAGCGTCCGTGGAAATCCGTAAGTTTCCCTAGGTTTACGTCCTTACGGCTTCGTCCGAATTTTTGCCTCTGACGAGACATGGTACTTCTCGACGTGATGACGTACGCAAATGCGAAACGCGCGACTCAAACGTGGAGGCGCGCCGTTCGGAAGCAAGTTTCGGAGAACGATGATGGTCACCATCACACCGTTTCAGGGGCAGCGTCGCTCGCTCGGCGATATCAAAATCAAGTTTCGACTGACCGCCTTTTTTGTCTTGGGAATGTTCGGGACGCTCTACTCATTTCAGACACTGCTCTCGCGGCACGACGAATCCAGCACGACGGTGACGTGGGCTTCGCGCACGGCCCCGGACCCAGAAGGCGGTAGAGGAATCCGCGCACGGGTTCCGGCTTATGTCGGCACCGCCAATCTCGGGCACCAGGCGACCGCATTGGTTGGCCGCATCTCATTGCCCAACGCGCGTCCTTGACGGGCACGTTTATCGCCCGAACGACAGGGAAGAGCTCAAACTGAAGGGAATGGACTCATGAGCAACAAATGGGTACCCCGTGCGGCCAAATATTCTTCGGGAACTTCGGGCTGGACGGCCGAGAATGTGTCTCTCAAGAGGTGGTATGACGCCAGAACCTATGAAACGAATTCGGCGCGAACGGCCGGCTCGCGGACACTGAAATGGCTGTCGTTTCTTTGCGCGGCCGCTTGGTTGACCGTAATCGCCATGCTTGCGGTGTGATGCCGAGCGAATGCCCCGTTCACGACGCTCGAACGTCCGAGTGCGCTCGGGGTCGCCCGGCCCCACCGTTACCGTTCCCTCCACGCGCCGACGATGTGGAGCTCGCAGGTCGCCGGGTGCCTTACCGGCTGCCCTGCCTTATCAAGCGCAAGATACTCACCGACGCCCTGAAGGAGAAAGGTCCTGTTTTTGAGCTCCGCTCGGCTCAGCTTCGAAAAGACGACCGCAAATGGCCCTCCGAATCGCGCTGTCACCTCTCCCTGTTGCACGTCTGAAAGCTCGTCGCGAAGAACCTTGCCGTAGATGGGCGCCTGCGGCGAGTCCGGATGGCGCCGGGAAACGAATTCACCACTGTAGGTGGCCCATTCTCCGGTTGGGGCGTCCATGCAGCGCCCAGCGACCTTGACCGACCTGGCGCGATCGCCATTGAACGGCATTAACGCGAAGGCAATCGCTCCCGCGGCCGCCAATCCGGCGCCAACCCAAATGCTGCGTCGCCAGTTGGGCGGGCGGAAGCCGGTCCTGCTTCGCAAATGGTGCGCGCGTTGCGGCGTCATTGCCTCTCCCCCGCACCTCACCCGTCCCTAGGCTGCCTTCCTGCCTAGGGAATGCCGAGTGACATATCTGGGATCAAGACATGCGCGGCCGTCCTTCAACTGATGCGGCAAGCGATGTTGTCCGCGGCAAGCCGCTTCCTTACGCCTTAAGCGGCGATCGGTTGCCTGCGGGGTTCGCCCGAATGGTCGCCGGCGACTTGGCGCAATCGCCAGCGGCGCTGCCGCGTTCCCGCGAACAGTGCCAGCGCGGCCAGGGCGAAGATGATGCCGGAGGGCGGTTCGGCGGCATCCGAGGGCGGCGGCTCGCCGCCATCCGGGACACCCGCGGCGAACACATCCAATCCGCCGTTCGCTCCGATCGGCGCCATGACGCTGTCGAGCAGCGTTCCTGTCAGGTCATAGTGCAATATCCGGTTGTCGCCATAGCCCGTGCTCAGCCACAACGTATCGTTGCCCCGGTCGTAGGCCAGGCCGGAAAGAATGTCGGCGGTGAGCCCGGTGATGATCGTATCCAGGAGCGCACCGAACGGGTTGAACACATACACGTTTCCGTCACCGTAGGACCCGACGTAGAAGTTCGTTTCGTCCAAATCCAGCCCGGTGATGCCCAGCGCGTGATCGATCTGAAGCTGAATGGTCGAGATCGGGGTCGGGTAGGGATCGACCGAGTACATGACGATCGAGTCGGTGTCGAATACCCCGGCGATCAACATGTCCTGGTAAGTGCCCAGCGCTTCAATTCCTTGAGGCCCGCGATAGGCGGTCGAACTGCCCGTCTCGGGATCCACGATGCCGACGCCCTGTATGCGATTGGCGACGTAGATGTTTCCATTCAGCGAGGCGATACCGGTATTGCCGACGATGCCGCTCGGTTGGGCGAGCATGCCGGTCAATGCGCCCGCACCGTTCAGTTCGGCGATCTGGCCCTCGCCATCGGCGCCGTTGAGCCCAAGTAGCGGCCCGACGAAGCTGTGAGGCGTGAAGCCCGACGTCTGGTTGCCGCTGATCGTCGCCGGCCCGACAGCGATCGTATCGACGCCGACGAGTTGGTTGTCGGTTATGAGGGCGCTGTCGCTGGTCTGGTTGAGCAGGAGCGTACCAGGATGGCGGTCGTTGCGGACGACGTTTTCGTCGATCGTCAGGTTGTGGCCGGGCGGGTTCGCCGGATCCGGGGCCTGGTCGGTGGAGTAATGCACGATGGCGGGGTTCTGGGCACCCACGCGCTGGTTGATCGTATTGTTGTGCACCTCGATGTCTCCGCCGCCGGCGGCATCGACGCTGTAGCTCGGCTTCGTGGCCGGCACGCCGAACCCGTCCTCCAGCGTCGAGTTGCTGATCGTCGCACCGTTCGCGGGCGCGATGATCTTGACGTGATGTCCGACATGCGTGCTGTCGAAATAGCTGTTGTCGACGGTCAGCGTGTTGACCAGGCTGAGATAGATGCCGTGTGTTTGGCCGGTCCCGAACCCGTTATCGACGAACTTGGAATCCTCGATCACGACATTGCCGCGACCGGCCGAGCCCAGAATTCCTTCCTCGTTGTCGTGGAAATAGCTCTGGCGGATGGTGAGGTCGCCGCCTTCGTAGCGAATGGCCGCGCCATTGTTGTCGTTCACGTCCGCCCCGGAGAACTCCAGCGCCTCGATCGTCAGATTGCCCGAGGTGACGATGGTCGCCTTGCCATTGGGGTGCATGCTCGCGGGGATGGTCTGCTCGAAATGGGCGAGGCCGCCCACGCCACGGATCGTCAGGTTCTTGTTCGTGGTGACGAAATCGTTGGTGTACAGCCCCGCATCGACGCAAATCGTGTTGCCATTGCTCGCCGCGGTGACCGCCGCATTCAGGGTCGCATACGTCTCCCCCGGCCCGACATGCAGGACGCCAGGGCCCGAAGGGCAACTCAGCGCCGCACCCGGTGCGGCGTGCGCGGCATGCAGCGGCCCCAGACCGGAAACGAGAGCAAGGCACCAGACGCCATGCCACCAGGACGGACGGCACAAAGACCGGTGTGCGGAGCGAGTTGTCCGGTGGTATTGGCTGGACGGAACACGCATTTCGATCCTCCCCTCGTTCCAAAAGTCCGCTTCCAGAAGGGAACGTGACCAAGCAGCGACCGTCTCGTGATCAGTCGGTGGTTCTCGGGGTGGCAGGGCGGGAATCGAAATACAAGCGAACGACCAATACGCTCTCGGGAACTCCATTCCACATGACGTAGTTCTATTTAGACAAGCGGTAACATCCGGTCGAAAAGCATGGCGCCGCGCCCCGTCTGGAGAGGGCAACTTCGATTGGCCCTCGTGAATTGTCCGATCCGTCTGATTCCAGCGACATCCGCGCGAGACCGGATCAGATTTCACAAGTTGAATCGCGAAACGGGAAACCGGCTGCGCCAGGAAATGATCGACGCGGAGACGGGCGATCCCGTGGATCGCGATGAAACGGTCATGGGTTACGAGTTCGAAAGGAACCGCTACGTCGCGGTGGAGCGGGAAGAACTCGACTCGGTCAAGACGGAAAGCTCAGAGACCATCGAGATCGAGCGCGCGGTACCCACATCCGATGTCGACTGGCTTTACTGGGACACACCCTACCTGGTCGAGCCCGATGGCAAGACGGGCGCAGACATCTTCGCGACCATCCGCGACGCGGTCCGAAGCAAGAAGGTGGCCGTGGTCGGCCGGATGGTGCTGGCACTTCGCGAACATCCCGTCCTCCTCATGGCGTGCGGCCGGGGCATGGTGCTGATCACGATGCGTGACCCCGACGAGGTAAGGACACCGAAGCAGGTGTTCGATTCGATACCGGAGGCGAAAGTCCAATCGCGCAACCTGCAGATGGCGGAGCGGCTCATCGAGAATATGAAGGGCGATTTCGACCTCTCGATGTTCAAAGACCGCTATCAGGAGAAGCTGCGCGAGTTGATCGAGGCGAAATTGAAGGGTCGGAAGCCCAAGGCCTCACGCGAGCCGCACAGACCGAGCAACGTGGTCAACCTTTTCGACGCCCTCAAGAAGAGTCTGGACAAGGGCGGCACCGCGGAGTCGCGGACATCGAGCAAGTCGAGGACCGCGCGCAAAAGCGGCACGGGCGGAAGGACGGGAGGAAAGAAGCGACAGAAATCCAAGGAACGAAAGGCGGGCTGACCCGACCGCCACGGCGTCCTCACGCACCCGCCCCCGCGCCGCAGGTAGCGCGGGCTGCAAGCTATCGGCGAGTGCGGAGCCAAACTGCGTCGCTTTGCCCGCCACCGGCCCCCATCGCAATCGGAACCCTTTCGCGGCACGCCCCGTTCATAGGCTGAGTGCGGAGAGTGATGCCGTCCGCGCACGATCTGGCCCTCCCCGCTTCGCTCATACGTCAATCCGGAGGGCTCCGCCGTGTCGAAGACAGTTGCCGACTTTATGCTGGAACGCCTGCAGGACTGGGGCGTCAAGCGCGTCTACGGCTATCCGGGCGACGGCATCAGCGGCATCCTGAGCGCGCTCGAGCGCGCCGATGGCGGGATCACCTTCATCCAGGCACGCCATGAGGAAGAGGCCGCCTTCATGGCCTGCGCCCATGCCAAGTTTTCGGGCGAGGTCGGCGTGTGCATCGCGACCTCGGGACCGGGCGCCATCCACCTTCTCAACGGGCTTTACGACGCCAAGCTGGATCACCAGCCCGTGGTGGCGATCGTGGGGCAGCAGCCGCGCTCGGCGCTCGGCGGCTCGTATCAGCAGGAGGTCGACCTGCCGTCGCTGTTCAAGGACGTCGCGCATGAATACGTGCAGATGTGCGCCGCGCCCGAGCAGATGCGTCACCTGATCGACAGCGCCATGCGCATCGCCTGCGGATATCGAACCGTAACGGCGCTGATCGTACCCGACGACGTGCAGACGCTCGACGCGGTGGAGACCCCTCCGCGCAAGCATGGCACGGTGCATTCCGGCGTCGGTCACGCCGGCGGCGTGATGGTGCCGCCACAGGACGATCTGGAGCGCGCGGCCGCCATTCTGAACGACGGCAAGAAGGTCGCCATGCTCGTCGGCGCGGGCTGTCTCAATGCGACCGATGAGGTGATCGACACGGCCGAACTCCTCGGTGCCGGAATCGCGAAGGCCCTCCTGGGCCGCGCGGCCGTGCCCGACGATCTTCCGTTCGTGACCGGCCAGACCGGTCTTCTCGGCACCAAGCCGACCTGGGAGATGATGCAGGACTGCGACACGCTGCTCATGGTCGGGTCGGGCTTTCCCTATTCCGAGTTCCTTCCGAAGGAAGGTGCGGCGCGCGGCGTGCAGATCGACATCGACCCCCGCATGCTGTCGATCCGCTATCCGATGGAGGTCAACCTCCAGGGCGATGCGGCGGCCACGCTGCGTGCGCTGCGTCCGCTCCTGACGCGCAAGGAGGACCGCGGCTGGCGCGAGAAGATCGAGAAGAACGTCGCGGGCTGGTGGGAGGATGTCGAGAAGCGCGCCCACCAGTCGGCCGATCCGGTGAATCCGGAGCTGCTGTTCTGGGAGCTGTCCTCGCGCCTGCCCGACAATGCGATCGTCTCAGCCGATTCCGGCACGTCCGCCAACTGGTTTGCCCGTGCCTTGAAGTTCCGCCGCGGCATGAAGGCAACACTTTCGGGAACTTTGGCCACCATGTGCCCGGGCGTACCTTACACGACGGCCGCGAAGTTCTGCTTCCCCGACCGGGTCGCCATCGGCTTCGTCGGCGACGGCGCGATGCAGATGCTCGGCATCAATGCGCTGATCACCATCGCCAAGTACTGGCGCGAATGGTCGGACCCGCGCTGCATCATCGCCGTGCTGAACAACGGCGACCTCAACCAGGTGACGTGGGAGCTGCGGGCCATGGCCGGCACGCCGAAAGTCGAGGAGACGCAGGACGTGCCGCCCTTTGCCTTCGCCGGCTATGCCGAGCTGCTCAGCCTCAAGGCGATCCGCGTCAACAAGCCCGAGGATGTGGGCCCCGCGTGGGACGCGGCGCTCAGCGCAGACCGGCCGTGCCTGATCGATGCGCGCGTCGATCCCACGGTGCCGACATTGCCGCCGCATATCACGCGCAGCCAGGCGAAGAGTTACGCCAAGGCGCTCCTGAAAGGCGATCCGGAGGCGCGCGCCATCGTCTGGCACAGCCTGGAGCGGAGCCTGCTTGCGTGACCCGTACACGCGCAATCACGACAACGGAGGCGCCGATCGAGCGCGTCGTGGCCGAAGCCTACAAGGTCCCGACCGATGCACCCGAATCCGATGGCACGCTGTCCTGGGACTCGACCACCCTCATCCTGGCCCGCGTGACGGCGGCGGGCGAAACCGGCGTCGGGTACGGGTACGGCAATGCCGCGATCGTGCCGCTGATCGACACCCTCTTGGCGCTGGCGCTCGACAGTGCCGATGCGCTCGCGACCGGCGCGTGCTGGCGCGCCATGGTCGGCGCGCTGCGCAACCAGGGCCGGGCGGGCCTTTCCGCGATGGCCGTCTCCGCAGTCGATGCCGCCTTGTGGGATCTGAAGGGAAAGCTTCTCGACGCGCCTGTGATCACGCTTCTCGGCGCCGCCCGCCGGTCCGTCGAGGCCTATGGTTCCGGCGGGTTCACCTCCTACGACGACGACCGGTTGCGCCGGCAGGTTTCCGGATGGGCCGAGGACGGCTATCGGCGCGTGAAGATGAAGATCGGGCGCGAGCCCGCGCGCGACCTCCATCGGGTAGGGCTCGCACGTGCGGCGGCCGGCCCGCATGTCGCATTGATGGTCGACGCGAACGGCGCGTGTTCCCGCAAGCAGGCCCTCGCCTTCGCCGACACGTTGGCGTCCCACGGGGTGAGCTGGTTCGAGGAGCCCGTGTCGTCGGACGACCTCGACGGGCTGCGCCTGCTGCGTGACCGCGCACCGGCCCCGATCGAAATCGCGGCCGGCGAGTACGGCTACGACCTCCCCTATTTCGAGCGCATGATCGTCGCCGGCTCGGTCGATGTGCTGCAGGCCGACACGACGCGCGCCGGCGGCATTACCGGCTTCATGGCGGTCGACGCGCTCTGCCAGGCGCATGGCCTGCCTCTGTCTGCGCATTGCGCGCCGGCACTGCATGCCCATGCGGCGTGCGCCGCCAAGAACTGCATCCATGTCGAGGCCTTCCACGACCATCTGCGTGTCGAGCGCATGCTGTTCGATGGCGCACCGGCGCCCGAGGACGGCCGGCTTGCGCCGGATCTATCGCGCCCCGGCCTCGGGCTGGACGTCAAGGAGACCGATGCGGCGCGCTTCGCCGTCTCGCCGGGGAGCGGGTCGTGAGCCCGCCCGACACCGCCTCCGGAACCGACGCGCCAACCACGGCC
This sequence comes from uncultured Alphaproteobacteria bacterium, assembly GCA_963775315.1. GTDB lineage: Bacteria > Pseudomonadota > Alphaproteobacteria > MPNO01 > DASWLB01 > CAWGHZ01. The sequence continues at coordinate 263,126 of CAVZIN010000010.1, forward strand.
GCCGCGCCCTCCGTAGATTCCGGGCCACAGCGCCGCGTCGATGTCGCGGCGCTGGAACGCGCACTCGCCGACGCGATCTCGGGCGAGGTGCGGTTCGACACCCAGGCGAAGGCGCTCTATTCGACCGATGCGTCGAACTATCGCCGCGTGCCGATCGGCGTGGTGACCCCCGCCAGAATCGATGACGTGGTCGCGGCGGTGAAGGTCTGCCGCGAGTTCGACGTGCCGATCACCTGCCGCGGCGGCGGCACCAGCCTCGCGGGGCAGTGCTGCAATGTCGGCGTCGTGATCGACTTCTCCAGGCATTTGAACCGGATCGTGGAGCTCGACCCGGCTCGGCGCTGCGCCTGGGTCGAGCCGGGCTGCGTCCTCGACGATCTGCGCAACGCGGCGGAGGAGCACCACCTCACCTTCGGGCCCGATCCCTCGACCCACAACCACAACACGCTGGGCGGGATGATCGGCAACAATTCATGTGGCGTGCATGCGCTTTATGCCGGGCGCACCGCCGACAATGTCGAGGCGCTCGACATCCTCACCTATGACGGGGTGCGGATGACGGTGGGCGCGACCGACGACGCGGAATTCGCCCGGCTGGCGGCGGAGGACGGCCGGCGCGGCGAAATCTACCGCAGCCTTGCGGCGCTGCGCGACACCGAGGCGCGGAACATTCGCGCGCGCTATCCGCAAATCCCGCGGCGCATTTCCGGCTACAACCTCGACGAACTTCTGCCCGAGCGCGGCTTCAACGTGGCGCGGGCACTGGTGGGCTCGGAAGGCACATGCGTCGTCGTGCTGGGTGCCAGGCTGCGCCTCGTGGAAAGTCCGCCGAAGCGCGCCCTCGCCGTGCTTGGCTATCGCAACGTCTACGATGCGGCCGACGCGGTGCCGGTGGTCCGCGCGCACGCCCCGATCGGACTTGAGGGGCTCGACGAGAAGCTGGTCGAGTTCATGAAGGTGAAGGGGCTGCACCCGGAGGACGTCGAGCTTCTGCCCGAGGGCGAGGGCTGGCTGCTGGTCGAGTTCGGCGCGGAAAGCGAGGACGCGGCACGGGAGAAAGCGCACAAGCTGATCGACGACCTTGGCCTCGAAAAGGATTGGGCCAAGGTCTATGGCGAAGGCTGGCAGGCCACCAAGATATGGGAGGTGCGCAAGGCCGGCCTCGCCGCCACCGCCCACGTGCCGAACATGCCCGAGACGCATCCGGGCTGGGAAGACGCGGCGGTTCCGCCCGACAGGGTCGGCGCCTATCTCCGCGACTTTCGCAAGCTGCTCGACCGGTTCGGGTACGACTGCTCGCTCTATGGCCATTTCGGCGATGGCTGCATCCATTGCCGCATCGACTTCGACTTCAAGTCCCTGGGCGGCGTGGGCGACTATCTGCACTTCATCGAGGAAGCGGCCGATCTGGTCACGTCCTATGGCGGCTCGCTTTCCGGCGAGCACGGCGACGGGCAGAGCCGGGCGGCGCTGCTGGGGCGCATGTACGGGCCGGAGCTGGTCGCGGCGTTCCGCGCCTTCAAGGGCATCTGGGATCCGCGCGGCCGGATGAATCCCGGCAAGATCGTCGAGCCCCGCCAGCCCGACGACGATCTGCGCCAGGGGCCGGATTTCCGCCCGTTCGTGCCCGACACGCAGTTCTCCTTTCCAGAAGACGGCGGGAACTTCATCGCCGCGGCAGCGCGCTGCGTCGGGGTCGGCGAATGCCGGCGCCACGATTCCGGCGTGATGTGCCCGAGCTACCGCGCCACCTACGAGGAGGCCTATTCGACCCGCGGCCGCGCCCGCATGCTCTTCGAGATGATGCGGGGCGATCTCGTCCGCGACCGTTGGCGGTCCGCGGCGGTAAAGGAGTCGCTCGAATACTGCCTGGCCTGCAAGGCCTGTAAGACCGAGTGCCCGGTGAACGTCGACATGGCCACCTACAAGGCCGAGTTCATGCACCAGCACTACAAGGGCCGGCTGCGCCCGCGCGACCAATACGCAATGGCACTGATCTGGTGGTGGGCGCGCGCGGCGTCACACGCGCCGCGGCTTGCCAACGCCGCATTCCGCGCGCCCGGCCTCGCGCGCCTCGCGAAGTGGGCCGGCGGCATCGCGCCGCAGCGGGAGATACCGCCTTTCGCCCGTACGCCGTTCCGCCGCTGGTTCGACGACGCCGAGCTGATGGCCCCCGGCGCGGGCGGACGGCGCCACCAGGAACGCGGCGGCGCAATGAGCCATGCCGAGTCGCTGCGCCATGGGCAATCGACTTACGCCGCGCCCAGCACGACGGGACACCGTGCCCTCCGCGGCGGGCTCAATCCCATGGGCCAGGTGCGCGCCCGGAAGCCGGAAACGGTGCTCCTGTGGCCCGACACGTTCAACGGCTACTTCACCCCCGGCCCGCTTCAGGCCGCCGCCCATGTGCTGTCCGAGGCAGGATTCGAGGTGCGGATTCCGCAGCGGCCGCTCTGCTGCGGTCGCCCGCTCTATGCGCCCGGCATGCTTTCGCTGGCGCGACGGCTATGGCGCCGCAACCTCGCCGCGCTCGATCCCTATATCCGCGCCGACATGCCGATCGTGGCGGTCGAGCCCGCCTGCGCGGCCTCGTTCCGCGATGAGCTTCCGAATCTGTTTCCCAAGGACGAGGATGCGAAGCGCCTGTCGCGCCAGGTGCATCTCCTCAGCGAGTTCCTGGAGATGGAGGACTATGTCCCGCCGCGGCTGGACGGCCGGGCCGTGGTGCACGGCCATTGTCACCACCGCGCCGTCCTGCAGATGGATGCCGAGATCTCGGTCCTGAAGAAAACCGGGCTCGAGGTGCGGATGCTCGACGAGACGTGCTGCGGCATGGCCGGCGATTTCGGCTTTCGCGCGAAGACCTACGACGTATCGATCGGGGCGGCCGAGCTGGGCTTCCTGCCGGCGCTGCGCGACACGCCCGATGACGTGCACTTCGTCGCGAACGGCTATAGCTGCCGCGAACAGGGGCGCCAGGCCGGATGCCGCACCCCGCTCACGCTCGCCGAGCTCCTGTACGAAGGGCTCCGGCACCGTGCGACGCCGGCCTGACCTATGTCATTTCCGACGCAATCTCCGGAGCGCAGAGGACTCCCATGAAATCGAAGCAGCTTCAATCGGGCGAGCTCAGGACATTCGCGCTGGTGCTCGACACGGACGACGAGGTGATCGAGACGCTCACCGGTTTTGCGCGCGAGCAGAAACTCTCTGCCAGCAGCTTCACCGGTCTCGGCGCGTTCCGCGATGCGGTTCTCGGCTATTTCGACTGGGAGAAGAAGGACTACGACCGCATTCCGATCGACGAGCAGGTCGAGGTGGTGTCGTTCGTCGGCGACGTGACGTTGGGGCCCAAGGGCGAACCGAAGCTTCATCCGCACATCGTGCTTGCGAGGTCCGACGGCAGCGCCGTGGGCGGCCACCTGCTGGAAGCGCATGTGCGCCCGACCCTCGAGATCGTGCTGACCGAAGCGCCTGCCCATCTCCGCCGCGAGACCGACCCGGAGACGGGCCTCGCGCTGATCCGGCTGTAGCCCCATGGCCGGGCCGATCGGCAGCACGCGCTGGGCCATCGCCGAAGGCTGGATTCCATCCCGGAGCACCGGGGAGGGGCCGGCTCTCACCAGCCACGAGACGTTGTGCATCCTGAACGCCGGCGACTGCGACGCCACGGTCACGGTCACCATTTATTTCCACGACCGCGAGCCGGCCGGACCTTACCGCCTCGCGGTGCCGGCGCGGCGCACCCGCCACTTCCGCTTCAACGAACTCGACGACCCCGAGAAGGTGCCGCGCGACACCGAATATGCGAGCCTGATCGAATCCGACGTGCCGATCGTGGTTCAGCATACGCGGTTGGATTCGCGCCAAGCCGCGCTCGCGCTGCTGTCCACCATGGCTTACGCTGGCGCCGAGGCATGACGCTTGCCGGCACGACCGTGGTCGTGACAGGTGCGTCCGCAGGTGTCGGGCGCGCCGCCGCCATCGCCTTCGCGCGCGAGGGCGCGACAGTCGCACTGCTGGCCCGTGGCGAGGACGGGCTCGCCGGCGCTTCCCGCGACGTCACGGCGGCGGGCGGGCGCCCCTTCGTCCACAAGATCGACGTCTCGGATGCCGAAGCGATGTTCGCCGCGGCCGATGCGGTCGAGGTGGCGTGCGGGCCGATCGACATCTGGGTCAACGACGCGATGGCGACCGTCTTTGCGTCCGTCGACCGCATCGCGCCGGACGAATTCAAACGTGCGACGGAAGTCACGTATCTTGGCGCGGTGTACGGCACCATGGCGGCGCTCAAGCACATGAAGCCACGAAACCGGGGCGTCATCGTCCAGGTCGGCTCGGCACTCGGCTATCGCGCGATACCGCTGCAATCGGCCTATTGCGGCGCGAAGTTCGCGCTGCGCGGCTTCACCGACTCGCTCCGCTGCGAGCTGATCCACGACAACGTGCCCGTACACCTCACGATGGTGCTGCTCGCCGGATTCAACACGCCGCAATTCGATTGGGCGCGCAACAAATTCGAGAAGCGCCCGCAGCCGGTGCCGCCGGTCTATCAGCCCGAGGTGGCGGCCGAGGCCATCGTCTGGGCCGCCACCCATCGGCGGCGCGAGCTGGCGGTCGGCCTGCCCGCCCTGGAATCGATCCTGGCGAACAAGATTGCACCTTCCATCATGGATCGCCTGCTCGCGAAGAAGGCGTACGACGGCCAGTTCACCAGCGAAGACGAGACAGCTGGCCGCCGCGACAATTTGTTCGCGCCGGTTCCCGGCGATTTCGGCTCACATGGCAGGTTCGATGAACGCGCGCGCCGGAAAAGCGCTCAGCTCTTCGTTTCCAGGCACTGGGCGGCTTTCCTCTCGGCGGCCATCCTGCTCGTCGCCATTGTCATCATACTGATCGCATCAAACCCGTGGCGGTAGCGCATTGACCGCTGCGGGCTCGGGCATACGCCCGTGCTATTTCGAGAATTTCTCCCAAGAGCTGCGTCCATGCGACGACGGCCCAGGGCCCGGATCGACCTCCGCCTCGAACGTCACCTGGCCGCAATGGCAGCTCCCGTCGACTTTCATGGCGCGCCTCCGTGGGCAGCGGTGCAATATTAGGAGATTCGGGGCGCGGCCGGTATCTTTCCCTATCTCGGGTCCGGATTGACGATGAAACGAGCCGTCGCCGCGATCATTGTTGCGTGCGCCCTCGCGGCCCCGGCCGCGCGCGCTGCCGATATGCCGGTCCCGCAGGGCTATGGCGAGGCGCTGGGCTGGTACGACCGCGCGGCGAAGGCCGGCTCGGCCAAGGCGCAGTTCCTGCTCGCGCTGATGTACGAGCGGGGCGAGGGTCGGCCCAGGGATCCCGCGAAGGCGCGATACTGGTACGGCCGGTCGGCGAAGCAGGGCTTCGCGCTCGCCCAGTTCAAGCTCGGTGCGTTCCTCGCCAACGGGGTCGGCGGGCCGCGCGACGTGGTCTCCGGCTGGGCCTGGCTCGATCGGGCCGCCCGCGCGGGTATCGCAGAGGCGGCAACGGCGCGCGACGCGATCGCCCGCACCATGACCGAGGACGAGCTGGCAAGAGCGCGCGCCGAAGCCGCCCGGCCTCCCGGCGATTAGGTCGCTGTTCCGCTGACGCAGCTTCGCATTGGCCCGGCGCGCCTTACGGCCAGGTCCAGGCGAGGATCGCGCCGAGCCAGTCGGGCGCGTGAAGGATGCGGATCACGAAATGCGTATCGAGCCCCAGCGCCATCGCGCCGATCAGCGAGATGCCGATCGCCCACATCACGCCGGCGGAGAAATCCTCGTGGTCGCGGTTCAGCACCCAGCTGAACATGGTGCGGAACACGGGCGAGAAGCGCATCAGCGGCTGGACCAGCGTCACCGGCGCGAGTGCCAGCGCCATGTAGAGGAACATCTGCGAGACGCAGACCGAGACACCCTGCACCACGAACCAGAACACCCCCCGCCTGTCGAGCCGGGCCACGTCGCGCCGCACCGCCGGAAGCAGCCCGACCAGCACGACGACGACCACCGCCGCGCCGTACGACACCGCGCCGCCGCCGAGCGAAAGGTGCGATTCCTGAAGCCCTGCGCGCACCAGCACCGGGCTGGTGCCGTAGGCGAGCGAGGACAGGAAGGCGAAGGCGTAGCCCTCGACCATGCGATCCGAATAGTCGGGCTTGGCGCGCGGCGCGGCAGCGGCGCCGGCCGAACGGGGCATGGCCGCATTTTGGCCGGCGCGCTTGCGCACCTCGCGCCGGAACACCAGCGCGGGGGCGATCACCAGGAGCGCGATGCCGGCGATCTTGAGCGGGGTCAGCACCTCGCCCAGGAAAGATCAGCGCGAGCGTGAGCGAGACCAGAAGCGTGCCCTGCTGGGCCGGCGTCGACAGGTTCGCCCCGATCGCCGCGATCGAACGGTAGTTGCAGTAACGCCCGAACAGGAAATGCACGATCCCCGCGGCCGCCAGCAGCAGCGCCGCCTCGCCCGAGATCTCGCCGATGCGCATGAGCTCGCCCGACACCCAGGCGGCACCGACGAACACGACGAACCCGATCGGCATCGACACCGCCACGGCCTGGATGACCGTGCCGGTGAGGACGCCGCGGCGCAGCGACGCGTTCGAAAATCCGAACGACGCCGCGGCAAGCAGCGTGTACAGAACGCCCACGGACATTTCCCCGATCCCTTTGGCGGGAGTATGCGCCGAAGGCCGCTCAGCTCAAAGGATGGCGGCGGAAACGATATTCGCGGCTTGGCCGGGATGATAGCCTGTGTGTGCGAGGGCGGAGCGTTAATCCGCCAGCACGGGCTCCTTGCCGCCCTCGGCGCCCTGGCCGCCATCCTCGTCGCCGCCCTCGCGCTTGCGCGCACCGGGGTCGGGCTTGTAGGCGAAGGTGAGCTTGTCGCCCTCCAGCCCGATCTCGACGATGCCGCCCTTGATGAGCTGGCCGAACAGCAGCTCCTCCGCCAGCGGCTTCTTGATATGCTCCTGGATGACGCGGCCGAGCGGGCGGGCGCCGAACGCCTTGTCGTAGCCCTTGCGCGCGAGGAAGTTGCGCGCCGGCTCCGAGAGCACGATCTGCACGTTGCGGTCGCCGAGCTGCGCCTCGAGCTGCATCACGAACTTGTCGACCACGCGCTCGACGATATCGGGCGTCAGGTTGTTGAACCCGATAATCGAATCCAGCCGGTTGCGGAACTCCGGCGTGAACATGCGCCGGATCGCTTCCTCGTCGTCGCCGACGCGCGCATCGCGCTCGAACCCGATGGCGGGCTTCACCATGTCGGCGGCGCCCGCATTCGTGGTCATGATCAGGATCACGTTGCGGAAGTCGACCGACTTGCCGTTGTGGTCGGTAAGCTTGCCGTGGTCCATCACCTGCAGAAGGATGTTGAACAGGTCCGGATGAGCCTTCTCGATCTCGTCGAGCAGCAGCACCGAGTGCGGGTGCTGATCGATCTGGTCGGTCAGCAGGCCGCCCTGGTCGAACCCGACATAGCCCGGCGGCGCGCCGATCAGGCGCGAGACGGTGTGGCGCTCCATGTATTCCGACATGTCGAAGCGGATCAGCTCGATCCCGAGGGTGAGCGCGAGCTGGCGCGCGACCTCGGTCTTGCCGACGCCGGTCGGGCCGGAGAACAAATAGCAGCCGATCGGCTTCTCGGGCTCGCGCAGCCCGGCGCGGGCGAGCTTGATCGCCGACGACAGCGCCTCGATCGGCTTGTCCTGACCGAACACGACGGTCTTGAGGTCGCGCTCCAGGCTCTTGAGCGACTTCCTGATCGTTGCGCGAGACCGCTCTTCGGCGGGATGCGGGCGATCTTGGCGACCACGTCCTCGACATCGCTTGCACGTTGATCAGCTTGCGCCGCGCTTGCAATTCGGGCTGAGCTTCTGCGAGGCGCCGACCTCGTCGATCACGTCGATCGCCTTGTCGGGCAGCTTGCGGTCGTGGATGTAGCGCGCGGCGAGCTCGACCGCCGAGCGGATCGCCTCGGCCGTGTAGCGCACGTTGTGGTGCTTCTCGTAATAGGGCTTGAGGCCGCGCAGGATCTTCACCGTGTCCTCGACCGACGGCTCGTTGACGTCGATCTTCTGGAAACGGCGGACCAGCGCGCGGTCCTTTTCGAAATAGGACCGGTATTCCTTGTAGGTCGTGGAGCCGATGCAGCGCAGGTTGCCCGAGGCCAGCGCCGGTTTCAGCAGGTTCGACGCGTCCATCGAACCGCCCGAGGTGGCGCCCGCGCCGATCACGGTGTGGATCTCGTCGATGAACAGGATCGCGCCGGGATAGGCCTCGAGCTCGGCGATCACCGCCTTCAGCCGCTCCTCGAAATCGCCGCGATAGCGCGTGCCGGCGAGCAGCGTGCCCATGTCGAGCGAGAAGATGGTCGCGTCGCGCAGCACGTCCGGCACCTCGCCGTTGACGATGCGCCTTGCCAGCCCCTCGGCGATGGCGGTCTTGCCGACGCCCGCTTCGCCGACATAGAGCGGATTGTTCTTGGTTCGTCGGCACAATACCTGAATCGTGCGCTCGATCTCGAGCTCGCGCCCGATAAGGGGATCGATCTTGCCCTCTTCCGACTTGCGGTTGAGGTTCACGCAATAGGCGTTCAACGCCTCTTCGCCCCGACGCACGGTCTTTTCTCCGCCCGATTCCTCCTCGGCACCACGTACGGTCCGGGCTTCGGATCGCCCGTGAACCTTCGCAATGCCGTGTGAGATGTAGTTCACCGCATCATAGCGGGACATGTCCTGCTCTTGCAGGAAATAGACCGCGTGCGATTCGCGCTCGGAGAACATGGCGACCAGAACGTTGGCGCCCGTCACTTCCTCGCGACCGGATGACTGCACATGAATGGCGGCGCGCTGCACCACGCGCTGGAAGCTGGCGGTCGGCTTCGGATCGTCGCGCCGCGCGACGACGAGGTTCGACAGCTCGTTGTCGAGATAGTTCGTCAGCTCCGTCGCGCAGCTTGTCGAGGTCGACGCCGCAGGCGCGCAGCACCGCCACCGCGTCCTGATCGTCGATCAGCGACAGCAGCAGATGCTCGAGCGTCGCGTATTCGTGCGTCCGCTCGCTTGCGAGCGCCAGGGCGCGGTGAAGGCTGCGTTCAAGATTGCGCGACAACATTCAGACTCAATCCCGTTCCAGTGTGCACTGCAGGGGGTGCTGGTGCTGGCGGGCGAGGTCCATGGTCTGGGTTACCTTGGTCTCCGCCACCTCGTACGTGTAGACACCGCAAACCCCGATGCCCTTCTGATGCACATGGAGCATGATCCTCGTGGCCTCCTCATGGCTCTTGGAGAAGAAACGCTCCAGTACCATCACGACGAACTCCATCGGGCGTGTAGTCGTCGTTCAACAACAGCACTTTGTACATCGACGGCTTCTTGGTGCGGGTCTTCGGCTTGACGACCACACCCGTCCCGGCACCGTCGCGGCCGGGCGGCTTCGCGCCGTCCTCGTCGTCACCCATCGTGTTCGGCGCGCGTAACGGTGAGCAGGGGCTCAAATAGCGATCCGACATGGGCGTTATGATAGGCGATTCCGGCCGGTCCGGCAAACTTCCTCGCGGCGACGTCGTTAATCAGCGCCGCGACTGATATATGTAACGCGCCCGCGATTGACCAGTTCGCACCCCGGATTAGACTGCCCCCGGCAACGAAGGTAAACGAAGGGGGACGCGACCATGAGCACCGCCGCGCGGCGCATCGTCACCGGCCACGATGCGGAGGGCAAATCGATCTTCATCGCCGACGGGCCGTGCCCGCACCATTTCGACCGGGGCAACGGCAACGCCCTGACCGAGCTGTGGTGGTCGGACAAGGTGCCGGTCGACAATTCCGGCAACGCGGATTGCGGCGCGCCCGCGTTCGGGCTCGACATGCCGCCGGGTGGGCACATCTTCCGCATCGTCGAATACGCCCCCGACGCGGTGCGCCAGGCGGCGATGCAGGCCAGCGGGGCGCCCAGCCACCACTATCTCGACGGAAGGCGCCATTTCGGCTTCCACAAGACCGACACGATCGACTACGCCATCGTGATCGAGGGCGAGATCTACGCCCTGATGGACGAGGGCGAGAAGCTGATGAAGACCGGCGACGTGCTGATCCAGCGCGGCACCGCGCATGCCTGGTCGAACCGGACCGACAAGCCCGCCCGCGTCGCCTTCATCCTGGTCGACGCCAAACCCGCACCGTAGGTTCATTACAGCTTGTCATCCCGGGCGCGGCGCAGCGCGAAGTGATGCGCCGCAGACCCGGGACCCATTTCTGCGCATCACGGACGCGGCGCCATGGGCCCCGGCTCGGCGCTTCGCGCCGTCCGGGGTGACAATGGAAGTTCGAGGCCGCGCCCGGGATGACGATACTGGGTTACGCGTTCCCCTTGACCTCGCGCCAGATGCCGAGGCGCTGCTGCATGCGGGCGTCGGAGAAGCTGAACAGGATCGACTCGTCCGCCGCCTCGTGATGGTGCTCGGCCCAGCACGGCACGCAGAACACGTCGCGCGGTCCCCACTCCAGCACTTGGTCGCCGACGACGGTGCGGCCCTTCCCCTCGCGGCAGGCGTACACCCAGGCGGCCGTGGTCTGGTAAGGCTGGGTCGTGAACGACTTCGGCAGATACTGCATGTAGCACGAGATGGTCGGCATCACCGGCCCGCCGGTCGTGGGGTTCACGTATTCCAGCTTGATCCCGTGGCACGGGTCGAACTCGCCCGACTTGGCAAGGCGCATCAGCGCGTCGCGCGTGCGCGTGTAGGGATAATGGAAGATCGGCGAGTTGACGTGCTCGCCGGGCGCTTCGCCCATCGGGATCAGCCCTTCGCCGTAGCGGGCAATATTGTCGCCGACCGGGCGCGTGCCGGGATAGCGCGCCTCGTGGCCGTAGGGCTCGGTGAACATCGGGCCGAGCGAGCGGATCAGCGGCAGGTCGAGCCCGTCGAGCCACACCACCGGCTCGGTGCCTTCGTGGCCGTGGTCGTGCCAGGTCCAGGACGGGGTGAGGATCAGGTCGCCCGGCTCCATGAACGCCTTCTCGCCATTCACCGCCGTGTAGGCGCCCGAGCCCTCCTGGATGTAGCGCAGGGCGCAGGGCGAATGGCGGTGGGCCGGCGCGACCTCGCCCGGCAGGATGAGCTGCAGCCCGGCATAGAGCGACTCGGAGATGCGGCTCTCGCCGCGCATGCCGGGGTTCTCCAGCACCAGCACGCGGCGCTCGGCCTCCTCGGCGGTGATCAGCTCGCCCGCCTCGAAGATGTGCTTGCGCAGCGCGTCGTAGTGCCAGAGATACGGCTTGGCCGCGGTCTTCGGCTCGCGCAGCAGAATGCTCGACAGCACCTCCCACAGCGGCGTCATGTTCTCGGCGTCGATGCGGTGATAGTAGTCGGTGCGCGCGTTGGTCGTTTCCGGCTTGCTGTCGAAGGCCCGGGCCATCGTTCTCTCCTTAAGCTGCCCGGGACGACATGGCGCCCGGACGAAATCCATCGACAGGATAATGGGGGCTGGGACGCACGCAGGCAACCCCGCCGCGCGGGCCGTGGCGTCCCGGCGCCTGACCGTCAAGCCGTCCGGCCGGCCCCCGCCTTGGCGAACAGGGCTTCGACGCGGGCCGCGTTGTTGTCCCAGGTCAGCCCCTTGCGGTCGATCGTGGCGCGGGCCGCCGCGCCCAGCCGGCGGCGCAGCGCCTCGTCCGCGCACAGCGTCTCGATGGCCCGGGCGAAGGCGCCGGAATCGGCATCGTCGAATAGCACCGCGTCCTCGCCGTCGGTCAGCACCTCGCGGATGTTGGGCGAGGCGGGCGCCACGATGGCGCAGCCCAGCGCCATGTACTCGAACAGCTTGAGGGGCGAGGCGTAGGGAACCACGTCGGGCTGCAGCGCGACGTCGAACGCGGCCACGTGGTCGCCCACCGCGTCGCGCCCGACGATGCCGGTGAAGGACACGCGGTCCGCCACCCCCAGCCGGGCGGCCTGCGCCTCGGTGGAGGCGCGCGCCGGCCCGTCGCCCACGATCAGCAAATGCAGATTCCACTCGGCGCCGCGGCGCACGATGAAATCCACCGCGCGGTCGAGCCCGTGCCAGTCGCGCAGGAAACCGGTAAAGCCCAGCACCAGCCGTCCCTCGATCCCCAGCCGGCGCTTGGCCGCCGCGCCGTCGCGGCCGTCGAACTCGCGCAGGTCGATGCCGTTGGGCACGACCACGATCTTGTCGTCGGGCACGCCCTCGCGCCGCACGAATGCGGCGAGCACTTCGGTCACCGGCAGCACATAGTCGGCCGCCGCCCAGGTCTCGCGCTGCATCCGCCGGGCCAGCGCGACGCAGGCGAGCCCGCCATAGCGCTGGCGCTCTTCGATCAGCGGGGAGTTCACCTCCGACAGCATCGGCAGGCCGTAGCGCGCCTTCAGCCTGGCCCCGGCCGACATGAACAGGGTGTAGCGCTCGTACAGAACGTCCGGCCGGTGCGCCAGGTAGGCGCGGCGCAGCCGCCGGTCGGCATAGCGCGCATAGGCCGCCTCCATGTACTCGTACACGGCCAGCGGCAGCAGCTTCTTGAGGTGCGCGACGATGCCCGCGTCCGCGCCGAACTTCGCCTCGCTCACCGCCGCGGGGCCGACGATCACCACCTCGTGGCCGCGGTCGCGCAGCGCCCGCACCAGCTCCTCGATATGAACATACTGCCCGTCCTTCGACCGGATCCGGTGGTGATAGAGAATCTCATCCGATCGCGGGAGCGAGCAGCGTCGCCAGGGAGGGGGCTAAAGGCACGCCAGATCCGGCCATTCCGACTATGATTGGTCCGGATCGCGCTCGCGCGCACCTGCGACCGCGCGATCCCTCGCGGCCGCAAGCTACCGTATCCCGCGCGACTCGAGCAAGGCCGGCGGCCCGCTCCCGCCGCGCGATGCGCGGCCAAGCCCTTATGACAGCGGCGTTTCGCCGCTCGCGTTCCGCGCCAGGAGACCCTTGCAAAGCGCCTCGACCCGCGCGGCGTTGGCGTCCCAGGTCAACCCCTTGTCCAGGATCGTCTGCCGAGCGGCCGCCCCGAGCCGGCGGCGCAACCCCGCGTCGGTGCATAGCCGGTCGAGCGTTTCCTTGAGGGCTTCGGGTCGCTCCGGGTCGACCAGCAGCGCGTTTTCGCCGTGGGTCAGGATTTCGCGGATATTGGGCCAATCGTGCGCGACGATGGCCCGTCCCATCCCGAGATATTCGAACAGCTTGAGAGCTAGCGCGTAGGGCACCACGTCGATGTTGAGGGCGATGTCGAAGGCGGCGACGTATCCGGCTACGGCCTCACGCGGCACGACACCGGTGATGGTCATGCGATCCGCCACGCCGAGCTGCGCGGCACGGGCCTGCAATTCAGCACGCGACGGGCCGTCGCCCACGAGCAGCAGATGGAGGTTCAGGGCGGGATCGGCAGCCGCAAGGTAGTCGACCACCCGATCCATGCGATGCCATTCGCGGACAAAGCCAGTGAACCCGAGCACGAGCCGGCCGTCGAGGCCGAGCCGGCGCTTGGCGCTTTCCGTGTCCATGCCGGAATCGAACTGGGAAAGGTTGACGGCGTTCCGAATGACCCGAACGCTGGATTTCCGAACACCCGCCTCGAGCAGATATGGCGTCAGCGCCGCGGTCGCCGCCAGCACGTGGTCGGCGCTTTTCCACGTATAGCATTCGATCGCGCGGGCAAGCCGCGCGAGGGCGAGACCGTTGATGCGCGCACGCTCCTGCGCGAGGGGCGAGTTGACCTCCATCAGCAGGGGCAATCGATGGCGGCGTTTAAGCCACGCGCCCGCCGGCATATAGAGCTGGTAGCGCTCGTAAAGAATATCCGGACGATGCCGAAGATAGGCTTCGCGCAGGCGCCAATACGCAATCAACGCGTAGCCAAGTTCCAATATCTCGTAAAGGGTCTTGGGCAGCAGCCGTTTCAGCAGCGCCACCGCCCCCGCATCCGCGCCGAACTGCGCCTCGCTCACCGCCGCGGGGCCGACGATCACCACCTCGTGGCCGCGGTCGCGCAGGGCCCGCACCAGCTCCTCGATATGGACGTACTGCCCGTCCTTCGACCGGATACGGTGATGATACAAGATCTTCATTTGACGATGCGGGACGTAGACCCCACCCAGGCAAGTGACGGAGCGCGGAGGAATACATCCGCACTTTATTCTGCGACCTCCTTGATTTCCTTATGGTCGCCGGACGTTCGGAGAGATTACCTGAATCAGGACCATCCGCCTAGGACAGACGGAGAAGCGTTCGCGATTTATGCGGGGCGACTGCACTGCACGCGCAGTCGCCGTTGCTTGAAAAGGAGGGAGTCCCTGACCCTCGCGCCGCCTCGGCAGTCAGCAGGTGGGCGAAGGCCTTGCGCGCCTTGGCGACCTTGGGGTTGATGATCGCCTGGCAGTAGGGCTGGAACGGGTTCAGCTCGAAATAGTCCTGGTGATAACCTTCGGCCTCGTAGAACGGACCCGCCTCGGCGATCTCGGTGACCACCTTGCCGTCCCACAGCGTGTTGGCGCGCTCGCGCGCCGCCTCGGCCGCCGCCTTCTGCGCCGCGTCCTTGGTGAACACGGCGGAGCGGTACTGCGTGCCGACGTCGTTGCCCTGCCGGTTCAGCGTGGTCGGGTCGTGCGTCGCGAAGAACACGTCGAGCAGCGTGTCGTAGGACACCACCTCCGGGTCGAACGTGATCTGCACCGCCTCGGCATGGCCGGTGCGCCCGGTGCAGACCGCCTGGTAGGTCGGGTTGGCGCCCTGGCCGCCGATATAGCCGGAGCGCACCTTCGCGACGCCCTTGACCATCTTGAACACCGCCTCGGTGCACCAGAAGCAGCCGCCCGCGACGATCGCCGTTTCGCTCGCCATTCCCAACACTCCCATTCATCATCGCAGCCCTCGGGCCGAGGCCCGAGGGTCGCGACGACGGTGTGAACGTGCCTTACGCCGCCTTCAGGATCGGCGAGTCCTCGCGCTCGAGCACGCGCCTGACGGCCGGGCGGGCCATCATCCGGTCCTTGAACGCGGTGTAGTTCTTGAGCTCGCCCATCGGCAGGCCGATGCGCAGCCCCCAGCCGTAGAACACCAGCGCATAGGGATCGGCCACGGTGAACTGCGATCCCATGATCCAGTCCTTGCCGGCCAGCATGCCGTCGATCTCGCCCAGCAGCGTGAAGAAGGTCTTGCGCGCCATCTCCTTCACGTCGGGATGCGACGCCTCGTTCGCGGCGAAGCGCTCGGGCCGGGCGAAATGCGCGAAGGTCGTGTGCACGGTGTTGGAGAAGTACGCCATGGTCGAAAGGCACTGCGCCTCCTGCAGCGGGTCGGCGGGCAGCAGGTTCTTCGCCGGGAAGCGCTTGGCGAGATAGGCGAGAATGGCCAGGTTCTCGGTCAGCATCTTGCCGTCGACCTCGAGCGCGGGCACCTTGCCGCGCGGGTTGACGTTCTTCAGGTAGCTTTCGGCGCGATGCTCGCCCTTGGGAAGCAGGGTCGGCCGCTCCTCGTAGGGCTCGCCGATCTCCTCGAGCGTGATGTGCGACGCCATCGAGCATGCGCCGGGCGAAAAGTACAACGCGATCATGTCCGCCTCCGGGAGTTTGAGAATTCGTCGCAGCCACATTGACGCCGCGCCCCCGCCTTGTCGAGGGGGTCCCTTGTCGAGAGGGTCCCTTGTCGAGAGGGTCCCTTGTCGAGGCGGTCGGGGCGGACGCCGCGGTGGATAAGTCGCGCCGCCCCATTGACGCCGGCGCGCGCGATGCCTAGCTCAGAATCGTCGGCGCGCTCAACGGGCCGCGGCCGGCGCGAAACCGCAACAGGGAGGTGCGATGACAGCAGAGACTCCACCGACCCATTGGGTTGGGCTCCCTGCCTAGCGACGGGGAGCCACGGTGCGTCGCACGGGACGGCCTGACACACCGCGCCACGACGCAACCGCCGAAATATCGAACGCGATGACCGGACGAAGGTCCGGATGAATTGCCCGGTTGTTACCGGGATGGCGAAAGCCACGAGCCCCGCGAGGCGGACCCTGTCCCCGGCGGGGCTCCGCGTATCCGCCCTCAGCGCACGAAAACCAGCACCGCCGCCAGCAGCAGCGCGAACGCGCTGGGATAGAACGTCGTGGCGAAGCCGAAGGCGCGCGCCCCCGCGCCGTTCGCATAGCCCGCCCAGAACGCGGCGCGTCCGATGCAGAACAGCGCGACCAGAAGCGGCACCAGCACCATCTCGCGCGGGCGCAGCGTCGCGGCGAGCGCAAGATGCGCGGCACCCGCCAGCACGCACTGCTCCAGCGTGTTCTGCAGGATCGCCGCCGGGACGCGCACCCGCGCGCTCGCCTCGGTCAGGCCCGACCCGTCGATGTCGGCCGGCGAGAAGAACCGCCCCTTCGCCACCCGCCCGATGGCGACCACCAGCCACAGCCAGACGAACACGTCGGCGCGCAGCGCGTGGCCCAGCCGGTCCGCCAGCGTCGGCAGCGGACCGCCGATGGGAAAGGTGACCGTGGCATAGCCGATGCCCAGCATCAGGGCGGAGAACACCGCCCCCGCGGCCATGCCGCGCGCGACGGAGCGTTGGGCGGGATCGAGCGCCATCCCCGGACGCTACCGGCTGCCCCGAGTCGGGCAAGCGGGCGCGAAGGTGGCCAAGGCTATCGCATGGGCTCGACCGCCGTTCGCCCTGAGACGCTGGCCCGAAATGATCGAAGTCATTTCAATGCGTTGGCAACCACTCAATCGTCATGCCCGGACTTGTTCCGGGCATCCACGGGATCACGGTCCGTGCGGTTGCCCATGGATGGCCGGGACAGGCCTGTCCCGAGCGACTCCGCAGGCGGCGTCGAAGGGCCCGGCCATGACGAATTTGCAAGACGTTGACATCACGAAATTCATTTCGAGTCGAGAGTCTCAGAGATCGCACGGAAGGCCGCGCAGAAGCGCTGGGGCGAAGGCTAGAACCCTCGCCCGTCATCATCCAGCGGCAGCGGCATAGTTTCACCGTACCGCGGGTGGATGCGATCCAACTTCGCCATAAAGTCCTGCCAGTCGGCACTAAGCTTCATCATCGTGACAACCGAGCCCAAATGCTCGCGAAGCTTTGGGTAGCCGACGTTTGTCGTCAGCCGCTGGAAGAGCTTGTCTCTAAGGCGACCGGACTCGTCTTTGGGCGTGACGCGCTTCAATTCCTCCAGCACGCCCGGCGCGAGGCGCTTGTACACGATATCGTTCGTGAGCATGCCGAAATACTGCGGGCGTTTCACTGACCCAGTCGGGTAATCCAGCCTCCGCAATCTGAACATTTCCTCATAAAACTCCGGCTGGAATGTCCTCACGTATGGCTGCAATTCTTTCGCGATGAATGCTTCAAGGATGCGAGCCAGCGCGTCCTTTGCGCGGTCGCGCTGATAGCCCGTCACCTCATCGACAAGACCGATAATGCCGAGCGTGGCAAAGCCGTGTTGAAGGACCGCCGCGTGTTTGGCGAGGTGGGCGAGGCGCTTCCCCAACAGGTTGCGTTGGCCCGCTTCGATCAGTACGGCGCACAGGTCCGGCAAAATCGTCGCGTCGTACCCATCGGCCGGGTTGCCGCCGTGCGGCGGAGTGAACCGGATCGGCGAGTTGGAGCGCGCCGCTAAGTCTCTAGTGTTTAATCCCTTTTCAGCCAAACTCTCCATCAAAGCAGCGATTTGCGCGCGCCGCCCTTGCCGCCACCCTCTGACAGCCCAATGCCGCGTTGAAGCGCGCGCTGAGACAGAACTCGCGTGCCATCCTCCAACACGTAAGCGGGAATCTCCACGTCGCCGATCCGGAGAGGATGATCCGGTGAGCCATGGGTGGCGCGCTTGATCTCGCCAGAGTGGCGCGCCAGCGCCGCGCGCCGCGCGATATCGCGGCGTTCCACCGGGCTAAGCTTCTGCGCGCGCGCATAGCCCCCCCGAGCACGACCTCGGATTTCATCAGACATTTGCAAGCTCCGTTCGTTTCGATGCTTGCATTATAGACCTCATAGGGCATGATGCAAGCAACCTTTCTCAAGGAGCTTGCATTTAGTGCCGCTAAGCACAAAAGGTCACGTGCATGCGCTTCGATCTTGATTATGTGATAAAATTCCTGTAAAAAGATAGCTGGCTGCATCGGGTTCGGGGCGGTCGGGTCGCTTTTCGGGAATTTTTTCAGTTCCTTGAGGCGACAATCGTTTGGTATCAAGGACTTGCGAGGCGACGGTCGCGTCTACGGAGGTTCCTTCGGGTTCCTTCAGGTTCCTTCAGGTTCGTTCGGGTTCGTTCGGGTTCGTTCGGGTTCGTTCGGGTTCCTTCAGGCGACCTTGAGGCGACATGCGCGCGGCCGGCGGGCGACATTGCGTTGTGCTGGGCCGCTTTCTTGACTTGCCCCGACCGCTCGCCTAACAGGGCGCGTCGTTCTGCAGAGGGGCTTCGCATGAAACTGATGAGCTTCAGCGCCAAGGGCAAGGACAGCTACGGCGTGGTGGTCGATGGCGGCGTGTTCGACGTGGGCAAGCGCCTCGGCAAGCAATACCCGACGCTGCGCGATGCGATCGCCGGCAACCGGATGGCCGAGATCCGCCGCCTCGCCAAGGGCAAGAAGCCCGACCACAAGCTCGCGGCGGTGCGGTTCAATCCGGTGATCCCGAACCCCGACAAGATCATCTGCATCGGCATCAACTACGAAGCCCACATGCGCGAGACCGGGCGCGACCTGCCCAAGTACCCGATGGTGTTCGTGCGCTTCAACGAATTCGCAGACCGGCCACAACCGGCCAATGCTGGTGCCGAAAGTGTCGAAGAACCTCGATTACGAGGGCGAGCTCGCCGTCGTCATCGGCAAGGGCGGGCGCTACGTCGACAAGAAGGATTCGCTCAAGCACGTCGCCGGCTACACCTGCTACAACGACGGCTCGGTGCGCGACTGGCAGCGCCACACCGTTCAGTTCACGCCGGGCAAGAACTTCCCGACCACCGGCCCGTCCGGCCCGTGGATGGTGACGTCGGACGAGATCAAGGACCCGTCCAAGCTCACGCTGGAGACGCGGCTGAACGGCACGGTGATGCAGCATTCGCCGACCAGCGACCTGTTCTTCGACGTGGTCTATCTCGTGTCCTACGTCTCGAACTTCACCACGCTGGTGCCGGGCGATTTGATCGTCACCGGCACGCCGGGCGGCGTCGGCGCGGCGCGCAACCCGCCGGTCTGGATGAAGCCGGGCGATATCTGCGAGGTCGAGATCAGCGGCATCGGCACGCTGCGCACGCCGATCCGCGCCGAGCCCGCGCGCGGCGGCAAGAAGAAGTAGCCGGCGCGGCGCGGCTTCGGCTCAGTACGGCCGGTCGCCGCGCACGGCGACGCGGCGCAGCACGCGCGCCTCGGCGGGATCGAAGTCGGTGCGCGCATGCAGCGTGCAGCGATTGTCCCACAGCACCAGGTCGCCGGGCCGCCAGGCGTGCTCGTAGATGTGCTCGGGCCGCTCGACGGCGGCGAACAGCGTGTCGAGCAGGTCGCGGCTTTCGTCCGGCGTCCATGCCCTCGATATGGTCGGTCATCAGCCGGTTGACGTAGATCGCCTTGCGCCCGGTCTCGGGGTGGGTGCGCACCACGGGGTGGACGTAGCGCGGCGCGTCGGGGTTGGGCTCTCTCGCGCGCACCATGGCGTTGGCGGCGTAGTCGTAGACGTTGAGCGCGCGAAGCCCGTCGAGCCTTGGCTTGAGGGCACCGGGCAGCGCGTCATAGGCACGATAGGCGTTGGCGAACAGCGTGTTGCCGCCTTGCGACGGGATCTCCAGCGCATAAAGGCTGGTCGCCGCGATGGGAACCTCGTAGTAGCACTGGTCGGTGTGGAACTGCATCTCGCCATCGGGCAGGATGCCCTTGAACCCGTCGCGCACGCGGTTGGCGACGAAGAGCACGCCCGGAATCTCGCGGCCGTCGCGCCGGGTCGTGCGCGTCAGCTCGATCTCGCCCAGCGCGCGGCAGAAGCGCAGCTGGGCCTCGGCGTCGAGCTGCTGGCCGCGGAACACGATCACCTGGTGGGCGAGCCAGGCCGCGCGAATCTGCGCCACGGTCGAATCGTCGAGCGGGGCGGCAAGGTCGACGCCCGCGACCTCCGCGCCGAGAGCCGGCGAAAGCGGGGTGATGGTGATCATGCGATGTCCTTCCCGCCTTCATGGTAGCGCCGGGTAAGGCCATGCGCCACAGTGCCGCGACGCGGCGGACGATGGAAATTCGACACGGAATGACCATTTGTCCAGGTGACGGGATAAGAATTCTCGGGGGAGGAGCCAGGATGATCGGACGGCGATGGATCGCGGCGGTGGCGCTCGTCCTGTGTCCGCTGGCCGCCGAGGCGCAATTCCCAGGCAAGATGATGGAGCAGGGCAAGGGCATGCTCGACCGGATGGGCGGCTCGTCCGGCAGCGGCAGCGGCGGCACGTCCTCGGTGGGCAGCCTGAGCACCGGCGAGATCGCCGGCGGCCTGAAGGACGCGCTGCGCGTCGGCACCGAGCGGGTGGTCGGCACGCTGGGCCGCACCAACGGATTCAACGGCAGTCCGGACGTGCACATCCCCCTGCCCGGCACGCTGGCCACCGTCAAGAAGGCGCTCGACCGCGTCGGCGCGGGCAGCCTCACCGACGATCTGGAGCTGCGCCTCAACCGCGCGGCCGAGGCCGCGACGCCGAAGGCCAAGGCGCTGTTCGGCGATGCCATCCAGCAAATGACGCTGGACGACGTGCGCGGCATCTATAACGGTCCCAAGGACGCCGCCACCCAGTACTTCCGCAAGAAGATGTCCGCGCCGCTGGCCGCCGACATGAAGCCGATCGTCGACCAGGAGCTGGCCAATGTCGGCGCGGTGCAGGCCTACGACAGGATGATGGGCCAGTACCGCACCCTGCCCTTCATGCCCGACGCCAAGGCCGACCTCACGCAGTACGTGCTGGGCAAGGCGATCGACGGCATATTCCTGTATCTGAGCCGCGAGGAAGCCGCCATCCGCGAAAACCCGGCGAAGCGCACCACCGCGCTGCTGCAGCGCGTCTTCGGCGCAAACTAGCATTCTTCGCCTTTCCCCTCGGGAGGATCGATTATGAAAAAGATATTGATCGGCCTTGGCGCCGTCATCGTGGTGCTGGTGATCGCCGCCCTCGTCGTGCCGATGCTGATTCCGGTGGACACCTACAAGGGCCGCCTGCTGGCCGCCATCCAGGACGCGACCGGGCGCGAGGCCCGCATCGACGGCGATTTCGGCTTTTCGATCCTGCCCAACGTCCAGTTCACCGCCGGCAAGGTCTCGCTCGCCAACGCGAAGGGGGCGAGCCCGGACAAGATGGTCACGCTCGACAATTTGAAGGTCCGCGTCGCCGTCATGCCGCTTCTGTCCGGCAACGTGCAGATCGATTCCTTCGTGCTGGACAAGCCGGTCATCAACCTTTCGGTCGACAAGAACGGCGTGCCCAACTGGCAGTTCGCGAAGAAGGAGGCGGCGGCGGCGGCCAAGCCCGCACCGGCCCCATCGGGCGGCGCGAAGCCCGCGGAGGGCGGCGGCGCGCCCTCGATGCTCAAGGGCCTCACCCTGGGTGACGTGCGCATCGTCGACGGCAAGGTCAGCTATTCCGACGCGCGCACGAACAAGAGCTACGTGCTCGACGCGGTGAACATGAAGGTCGCCCTGCCGTCGCTGTCGAGCCCGATGCAGGCCGACGGCTCGGTCGTGTGGAACCAGGAGAAGATCACGCTGTCGGCGCACGTGACCAATCCCAACGCGCTGCTGAACGCCGAGCGGACCGCGGTGAATGTCAGTGTCCTGTCCGCGCCCGTGAAGTTCGCCTTCAAGGGCGACGTGCAGAACGACAAGGCGATCAAGGCGCAGGGCCAGACGAACCTGGACGTGCCGTCGGTCCGCAAGCTCGCGGCCTGGGCCGGCGCGCCGCTGAACGCGCCCGGCTCCGGGTTCGGGCCGCTTTCCATCGCCGGGACGGTCGGCGTGAACGGGCAGAAATACTCGTTCACGAACGCGAAGCTCGCTTTCGACGCGATCAAGGGCACCGGCGACGTGCAGTTCGACGGCAGCCGTGCGCGGCCCTACGTCAACGCGAAGCTCGCGGTCGAGACGCTCGACCTCAACCCGTACATGCCGCCCGAGAGCGCATCGTCCGGCGGCAGCGCCAAGCCCGCGGGCGGCAGCGCGCCGGCGCAGGGCGGCGCGGCAGCCAAGCCGTCCGGCTGGTCGGACGAGCCGCTGGACCTCAGCCCTCTGAAGCAGGCCGATGCCGACCTGGACTTCACCTTGGGCGGGCTGATCATGAAGAAGATCAAGATCGGCAAGTCGCATCTGGCCGCGACCTTGAAGAACGGCCGGCTGGTCGCCGACCTGACCGAGATGGCGCTCTATGACGGCAAGGGCACGGCCAAGGTGACGGCCGACGGATCGGGCAAGGTGCCGGCCGTCGCGCTCGCCTTCGACCTCGCCAGCGTGCAGGCGAACCCGCTGCTCACCGATGCGATCGGGCTCGACCGGCTGGAGGGCACGGCCAACGCGCATCTCGACGTCAAGGGTGCCGGCGGCTCGCAGCGCGCCCTCGTGTCGGCGCTGGACGGCGCAGGCAAGATGCAGTTCCTGAACGGGGCGATCCGCGGCATCAACCTGGCCGCGATGGTGCGCAATGTCGGCTCCGCCTTCCTCAACCCCGAGGCGAACAAGACGCAGAAGACCGACTTCGCCGAGCTGGGCGGCACCTACGTCATCAAGAACGGCATACTGACGAACAACGACCTCGAGCTGAAATCGCCGCTGCTGCGCATTTCGGGCAAGGGCACGGTGAACCTGCCGCAGCGGACGGTGGACTACCGCGTCGAGCCGAAGGTGGTGGCGTCCACCACCGGCCAGGGCGGCAAGTCCGACCTGTCCGGGGTGATGGTGCCGGTGATCGTGTCCGGCCCGTGGGACAATCTCAGCTACAAGCCCGACCTCGCCGGCGCCCTTTCGGGCGCGGCCAAGGGCAAGGCGATGGAGCAGCTGCAGAAGGTCCTGCCGGGCGGCAAGAACGGCGGGACCTCCGGCGGCACGTCGAGCCCGGTGCCCGACGTGGGCGGTGCCATCAAGGGCCTGTTCGGGAAGTAGCGGGCCCCGTCTACCGTCATTCCGTCGCAGGCGCGGTTGATCCAGATCAACATGGCCTAGCGGGCAAACACGGACCATGGCCGCCGTGAACCGCGAGGAGGCGGCCCCATGGCAACCTGGCAACATGCGCAAGGCGCGGCGGTCGCGCCCGACTTCCTGGCCGAAATGGAAAAGAGCGCGGTCCTGCCGCTGTGGGACCGCTATCACGAATTGCTGAAGCCGGAGCCGGTCGCGCCGGACCGGCCCATCGTCTGGCATTGGGACGCGCTTCAGAAGCTGATCGAACGGGCCGCGCGCGAGGTGTCGATGGCGGACGCGGAGCGCCGCGTGCTGATGCTGGTCAATCCCGATTTCGGCACGCGGCCGGCCGCCACCACCAACTTGTTCGCCGGCCTGCAGATCCTGGAACCCGGCGAGTCCGCGCGGCCGCACCGCCACACCGCCTCGGCATTGCGGCTGGTGATCGAGAGCGAGCACGGCGCCACGGTCGTAAACGGCCATGACTGCCCGATGAAGCCGGGCGACCTGATCCTCACCCCCAACTGGGCATGGCATTCGCACTACAACCGCGGCACAAAGCGCGTCGTCTGGCTCGACGGGCTCGACCTGCCGCTCGCCGCCAATCTCGGCGCGATCTTCGCCGAGGGCGGCGATCCCGAGGCTTCGAAGCCGAATGCGCCGTTCTTCGACGATCCCGCATTCGCCCAAGGCGGGCTCATGCCCGCCGGCGCCGGCGACGAAGCCCCGCACTCGCCGATGTTCCGCTATCCCTGGACCGGCGTCCTCGCCACGTTCCACGCGATGGCGCCCGCCGCCGACGGCAGCCGCCGGCTGCGCTACACCAACCCGGTCGATGGCGGGCCGGTGATGCCTACCATGGACTGCTACGCCATGCAGCTTGAGGGCGGCCGGGCGACGACCGCCTACCGCACGACGGCCAACGCGGTGTGCCTGGCGGTTGACGGCGAGGGCACGACGACCGTCGGCGACAAAACGATCCAATGGCGCAAGAACGACGTGTTCACCCTGCCGCACTGGAACTGGATCTCGCACAAGGCCGCGAGCGGGCAGGCGCACCTGTTCCAGTTCACCGACCGCGAGGTGCTGCGCCGCGCCGCTTTGCTGCGCGAGGAGGTGGCGGGGTAGCGCGCCGCGTTTGGCCCAGCGCCGTGGCAGGTGCTAGTCTCCCGCCCATCGCGGCGCGGCCCCCGGACGGGCCATGCGGGAGAAGGCGTAATGGGCGAGGCGACGGAAGTCCTGGCGGCGGTGAAGGTCGAGCCGAAGCGCACCGAGCTGCGCCGCTTCCCACTGCCGGAGATTCCGCCCGACGCCGGCCTGCTGCGCGTGATGGCCACCGGCATTTGCGGCAGCGACTGGCCGATGTATCTCGACCGCAAGGACCGGCCGCGCATCCTGGGCCACGAGATGGTCGGCACCATCGAGAGACTGGGCGACATTGCCCGCCAGCGCTGGGGCGTCGCCGAGGGCGACGTGGTGGCGCTGGAGGAATACCTGCCCTGCGGCCATTGCGAGTACTGCCTGACCGGCGAGTACCGCTCGTGCCTTGAGACCGATACGCGCATGGCGGGCTCCGTCCGCTACGGCTCGACGCCGGTCGAGAAGGCGCCGGCGCTGTGGGGCGGCTACAGCCAGTATCTCTATTTGCACCCGCGCTCGGTGCTGCACCGCGTGCCGCCCGGCGTGCCGTCGCACATCGCCGCGATGGCCCTGCCGATCGGCAACGGCTTCCAGTGGGCGCGGCTCGACGCCGCGGTCGGGCCGGGCAAGACCATCGTCATCCAGGGGCCGGGCCAGCAGGGGCTGGGCTGCGTGGTGGCCGCGCGCGCCTCGGGCGCCGACAGGATCATCGTCTCGGGCGTCGCGCGCGACGAAGGCCGCCTGGCGGTGGCGAAGGAGCTGGGCGCGGATCACGTCGTAATGGTCGACCAGGAGAAGCTGGCCCCGGCCGTCGAGCGCTTCACGGGTGGGCGGATGGCCGACATCGTCATCGAATGCTCGGGCGGCGGCACCGAGATCATCAACGACTCGCTGGCGCTGCTGCGCAAGCGCGGCACGTTCCTGGTCGCGACGCGCAAGGGCGCGATTCCCGAATTCGACCTCGACCAGGTCGTCGCCAAGCAGATCGTGCTGCGCGGCACGCGCGGCCACAGCTACCAGGCGGTCGAGCTGGCGCTGGGCACGATGTCCGGCGGGCGCTTCCCGCTGGAGAAGATGTCGTCGCACGTCATCGGCCTCGCCGATGTCGATCGGGGCTTGCGCATGCTGGGCGGCGAGTCCGAGGAGCGTTCGATCCATATCACCGTCGATCCGTGGAAGGCGTGAGGGCTTTCGATGCTGAAACACGAAGACAACGAACGGCTGGTGCGCGTCGGGCCGGGCAAGCCGGCCGGCGAGCTGCTCCGCCGCTACTGGCAGCCAGTCCTGCTGTCGTCCGAGCTGGCCGGGCCCGACGGGCCGCCGGTGCGCGTGCGCGCGCTGGGCGAGGATCTGGTGGCGTTTCGCGACACCAACGGGCGCATCGGGCTGATCGACGCGTTCTGCCCGCACCGGCGCGCGCCGTTGTTCTATGGCCGGAACGAGCAATGCGGGCTGCGCTGCGTCTATCACGGCTGGAAGTTCGACGCGGACGGCAACTGCGTCGACCTGCCGTCCGAGCCGGCGGGCTCGCCGCTGAAGGACAAGGTCAAGATCAAGACCTACCCGACATGGGAGGGCGGCGGCGCGATCTGGGCCTATCTCGGCCCCGCCGACGAGATGCCGCCCCCGCCCGACTACGAATGGCTGCGCGTGCCACCGACGCACCGGCACCTGTCGAAGACCTACGAGGCGTGCAACTACCTTCAGGCGCTGGAGGGCGGGCTCGACACGACGCACTCGTCCTTCCTGCACAATTTGCGGCTCGACGGCGGCGACAACGAGCTGCGCCAACGCGACCGCGCGCCCACCCTCGACGTCGAGCCGACCGATTACGGCTACACCTACGTCTCGACCCGCCGGCTCGGCCCCGACGAAGGCAACTACGTGCGCGTCTATCGCTACGTGATGCCGGCGCAGCAGATGCGCGGCGGCGTGTCGGGCTCGTTCGGGCGCAACCAGGTGCCGGCCATCCACGGCCACATCTGGGTGCCGATCGACGACCACCAGACCTTCGTCTACAACATTCTCTACAGCTTCGATCCGACGACGCCGATCTCGGAGGAGCATGGCGAGGCGTCGGAGGCGTTCTACGGCCGCGGCAAGGACGACCTGATCCCCGGCACGTTCCAGCTCCGGCGCAACGCCTCGAACGACTACATGATCGACCGCGAGCTGCAGCGGACCACGACCTATACCGGCATCCACGGCGTGAACACCCAGGACTTCGCGCTGCAGGAAGGGATGGGCCCGATCGTCGACCGCTCGAAAGAGCATCTTGGCACGTCGGACAAGGCGATCATCCAGATGCGCAAGATGCTGCTGGAAGCCACCCGCGACGTCGAGGATGGCAAGCGCCCCAAGGGCGCCGAGCCCGCCGCCTATCGCGGCCTCCGCCCGCATGACGGTGTGGTGCCGCCCGGCGCCGACTGGCGCGATGTGCTGGGCCCCCACCTCGTCGCGAAGTGGTGAGCGCGGCGCCCGTTTCGCATTGACAGGGTGCGCGGGCGCGGGCGAGGCTCCGGCACCATTTTACGAGGTGATTCATGAGTTCCGCGCTTCCCCGCCGCCGCATCGACGTGCACCACCATTTCTATCCGCCCGAATACATGGCGTCGTCGAAGTCGCTGTCGGCGCGCGCGGTGACGCGCGACTGGACGCTGGCCCGCACCATCGAGGAGATGGACAAGAACGACATCGCGCTGGGCGTGCTGTCGCTGTCGCCGCCGGGCTATCATCAGGGCACGGCGGAGCAGAACCGCACGCTGGCCCGCGCGATCAACGAGCACGGGAAGAAACTGCGCACGGAGTACCCGACGCGGTTCGGCCAATTCGCCTCGGTGCCGATGCCCGACGTCGACGGCACCCTGGCCGAGATCGCCTACGCGCTCGACACGCTGGGCGCCGACGGCATCCAGCTCATGACCAGCTATTCCGACGTGTGGCTGGGCGATCCGAAGTTCGCGCCCGTGTTCGACGAGCTGAACCGCCGCAAGACGGTGGTGTTCGTCCACCCGCTGGAGCCGGTGTGCTGCCATAACCTGCTGGAGGGCGTGCCGCCGGCGGTTCTGGAATTCCCGCATGACACGACGCGCACCATCACGAGCCTTCTGGTCAACGGCACGCTGGCGCGCTGCCCCGACATCCGGTTCATCTTCTGCCACGCGGGCGGCACGCTGCCGATGATGCGCGGACGCATGTCGATGGGCGGGTTCATGCCGAAGGGCGCCGAGGCCGCGCCCAAGGGAATCGACCACGAGCTTCTCAAGCTGCATTACGACGTGGCGCTGTCGGCGAACAAGCCGGCGCTTGCCGCGCTATTCGCCTTCGTGCCCGTCTCGCAGGTTCTGCTCGGCACCGACTACCCGTTCGGATCGACCGGGACGACCCTGGAAGGGGTGGCGGAGTTCGGGCTGACCGAGGCCGACCTTGCCGCGATCTGCCGGGGCAATGCCGAGCGGCTGCTGCCGAGGCTCAAGACGCTCGCGGGCTGACGCGCCCGCCTTAAGGGAGGGGGACCATGCCGGCTCACCCGATGACGACCCGATCGCGGATCGTGCTCGAGATCGCGTCGGAGATGGTGGGCGGGCCGAACCTCAACTACCGCCAGGCGAAAATCTCGTTCCGCTCGCAGCAGGGCCGCGATTGGAGCAGCAATTTCTACGGCGCCTCGACCTTCGAGATGATCGACGTGGTCGTCAGCGGCGAAGCGCAGATCGCCATGATGAACCCGATGGGTCCGCTCGCCATGGCCTGGCGCGGCAAGGGGCGTTACACGCGCCCGCAGCCGGTGAGCACCATCGCCGTCATCCCGTCGGCCGACCAGTTCGCCTTCGTCATCCGGCCCGAGCATGGCATCACTCGGTTCGAGCAGATCGGCGAAAAGAAGCCGAAGCTCGTCGTCGGTCTGCGCGGCCAGCTCGACCACGCGCTGACCCCGATGATCGAGGACGTGGCCGAGGCCGCGGGCTTCGACATCCACGACCTCGACAGATGGGGCGGCGCGGCGCGGTACGAGGGCAACATTCCGTTCCCCAACGGGCCCAAGTTCGCCGCTTTGGTCGAGGGCAGGTACGACGCGGTATTCGACGAGGCGGCGCCGGCCTGGGTCGGCCAGGCGCTGGACGCCGGCCTCACCGTCCTGCCGCTCGCCGAGGATACGGTGCGGAAGCTGGAGGATGTCGGGTTCCGCCGCGCCTATATCCGCAAGGCGGCCTTCCCGAAGCTGCCGGCCGACATCTTGACGATCGACTTCTCCGGCTGGCCGATCTTCGTGCGCGCCGACCTTCCCGATGAGGTGGTCGAGCAGATGTGTCGCGCCCTCGACGCGCGCAAGCACAACATTCCGTGGGAGGGCGAGGGGCCGCTGCCGGTCGAGCGCATGTGCCGCGAGGCGCCCGACACGCCGCAGGACGTGCCGCTGCACCCCGCCGCCGAACGCGTCTGGCGCGAGCTGGGGTACCTGTAAGCCCCACATTGACGTCATTGCGAGGCGCGCAGCGCCGAAGCAATCCAGGCTATTGCACGCCCTGGATTGCTTCGCTCCGCTCGCAATGACGAACTGATGCGGAAAGGGGTGGGTCCATGACCCGCCCCTGAACGCCGGACTGACGCTGCCCTACAGCTTGAGTGTGTTGGGCGCGAACAGCTCCTCGATCTTCGGCAGGCGCGAGATGTAGTTCTGCTCGTGGGCGTAGCGCACGAACGCCTCGACCACCTTGCGGTTGGGCTCGAGCCCGTGGATGTAGGTGTTGTCGGCGCCGTAATCGCGCTTTTCCTCTTCCATGAAGAACACGGTGGAGGGGAACGAGGTGTGCTTCGCATTCTCGTAGTAGAACGAATTGCACATCGTCTGCGCCTCGCGGAACGCCTTCATCACGCTTTCGCAGATCCACGGCTCGTCGCGCGCCAGCTCCTCCTTCATCACCACCGTATGGGTGGCCGGGAAGTAGCCGTGCCGCCGGTAGAAATCGAGCGTCTCGGCGCGCGCGTCTGGGAACAGGCGGCGGATGCGCGGATCGCCCTTCAGATACTCGTCCGGCGCCTCGGGCCCGATCACGCAGTCGGCCTCGCCGGAGAGCAGCATCTCGCCGACCGAGCGCTCCGGCACGATCTTGCGGTCGATGTTGGACGGGATCAGATAGCCGGCGGTCTCGGGCTCGTTGGAGATCCAGTGCACCTCCTCGGGCCGCAGGTCGTAATGCTCGGCCAGCATGCCGCGCAGCCAGAGATTGACGGTGTAGCGATAGCCGGTGGTGGCGATCGTCCTGCCCTTGAGCTGGCTGGGGTGCGTGATCGGCGAATCCGCGCGCACGAAGATGTAGCCGAGCACCGCCATGCGCAGCGGGAAGACCGGGAGGGCGATCACCGGCTCGCCGCGCACGCGGGCCGCGGTGAACCAGGACATCGACATCTCGGCGACGTCGTACTCCTCGTAGACCGGACGGGTACAGAAATCGCCGATCCAGCTCGTCTTGTACTTGGGCGCGACGCCCTCGATCTTAATGCGCCCGTCGAGCAGCGGCCGCGTGCGGTCGTAATCCGCGAAGGCCACGCTGAGCGCCAGCGGCTTTCCCGCGGGCCGGGCGGTTGAGGGGGACGCGGTGTCCTTGAGCCTGACGTCATCGGGAGCCATGATCGCGACCTCTCGCTGCCGGAATGGGACATTCAGCCTAGCAGAACAACGCCGATCCGCAAATCTCGCAAGGACGGCTTGGCCGAGGTGACAGGCGAGAGGTCAGTCCACCTGGCAGGGCGAACCGCGGGCGGCCGAGGACGAGATGGCCTCGAGCGCCGAAATCCCGTGAATCATCTCGTCCGTGGTGATCGGGAAGGGCGCGCCCCCTTCGGCCGCCGCGGCGAACGCCTCGAGCTCGAGCTTCAGGGTGGGGGTCGAGGGGTATTTCACCGTTTCGGGCGTGCCCTGGCCGAGCTGCTTCACCAACGTGTCGTAGTCAGGCATCAGCACCCACCCCTTGGTGCCGAACACGCGCAGGTAGAACAGATGCGCCGTCGATTGCAGCGTGGCGAGATAACCGGTCATGCCGCTTTCGAACGTCAGCAGCATCGAGGTCACGTCGTCGACGTCATAGGGCAGCGCGCGGCGCAGGCTCTTGGCGTCGAGAATGCGGATCCGCCCGCACAGCATGATCATTGCGTCGAGCGCGTGAATGCCGAGCGAGGTCATGCCGCCGGCCGGGCACTCCTTGCGGTTCGCCCGCCAGGTATTCGCCGCCATGGCGAGGTTGGCCGAGAAATTGCCTTCGACGTGCAGGAGCGTGCCGAGTTCGTCGGCCTCGATCATGCGCTTGATCTCGCGCGTCGCGGGGTAGAAGCGCCGGTTGAGACCGACGCCGAGCACGACGCCCGCTTCCTTGCAATCCTCGACCGCCTTCGCCGCGCTGGCGCGGGTAAGCGTCAGCGGCTTTTCGACGAACACGTGCTTGCCGGCCTTGGCGGCGGCGGCGATCTGCGCGCCGTGCTGCGTGTGCGGCGTGGTCAGCACCACCGCCTTCACCGCCGGATCGGCGAGCGCCTCGGCATAGTCGCCGTCGAGCGCCATGCCCTTTTCCTTGCAGTAATCGGCGGCCTTGGCGGGCGTGTGCGCCACCGCGCGGGTGAAGCGGATCCTGTCGGACTGGCCCTGCACCGAGTTCGACCAGCATCCGGCCCCAGCGGCCAACTCCCACGATGGCGGCATCGATCATGCGTTCCCTCCCGCGCTGACCGCGCAGTCATAGCCGTCCCTTCCGGCGCGGTCCAGGCGTGCCGGCGAATCTCGTGATCCACATCAAGGCGGCGCTAACCAACCCGCGTCATCCTGCACGAAACCGATGCGGAGGCGCAGATGGCGGCGGCGGTCGTTGGTCCGGTCGAGGGTGCGGCCCTGCTGGACGGGTTGTGCGGAGTCGCCTATCTCGTCGACCGGGAGTCGCGCCTGGCGGCGATCGGCGGGCGCAACTGGGATTCGTTCGCCGTACAGAATGGTTGTCCCGAACTGACCGCCGCCTCTGTCGTCGGCCGCGATGTCCTGTCGTTCATCGCGGGCGAGGAGGTTCGCGCCGCCGTCCGGCGCTACGAACGGGCACTGCGGCGGCGCGAGGTGCCGCAGGTGGAGTTCGCCTTCCGCTGCGACGGACCGGCGGTCGTGCGCGAGATGCGCATGATGATGACCCCGGTTGGCAGCGGCGACGAGCCCGCGCACATCCTCTACCATGCCATCCTCCTGCACGCGTCGGACCGGCCGGCCATCAATCTGCTGGAGCCGGAGGTGCTGTATGCGAGCCTGGAGGCGACCCGCGGCCTGCCGATCGCCACAATCTGCGCCTATTGCGCCCACGTCCGGATTGGAGATCCCGACCGGGACGATGCGGCGCCCGCCGTATGGACCACGGCCGAGGAATATTATCGCCGCGGCGGCACGTCCGAGGTGCGCATCAGCCACGGCATCTGTCCCGAGTGCCGCGAACGCGTGCTGCGCGAGAACGACCTGCCCTCGCCTTGACGCGCGCGGGCCGCCGACCGATGATCGCGCCGCCGGGCCGCGGCCGGGCCAACCAGCATCGCGAAGGGAGCGCAATGGCCAAGAAGCCCGATGGCTACGAGAACATCCTTGTGGCGCGCGAGGGCGTGGCGATCGAGATCACGCTGCACCGGCCCGAGCGGCTGAACGCCATGAACGAGGCGATGGCGCGCGAGATCCTGGACGCCATGATGGCGGCCGAGCGCGAGCGCGACGTGCTGGCCATCGTGCTGGCGGGCGACGAGCGGGCCTTCTGCTCCGGCGCCGACCTGGGCGGGTTCAAGGAATCGGCCGAAACCAAATTCGACACCTATCGCGAGCGGCACAATCTGCGGCCCAACCGCACGCTGTACAAATACGTCCAGGCCTGCACCAAGCCGGTGATCTCGGCGGTCGAAGGCTACTGCCTGGGCGGCGGGCTGGAGCTCGCCATGATGGGCGACATCATCGTTGCCGGCGAGGGCGCGCAGTTCGGCCTGCCCGAGGCGCGGCACGGGCTGATCCCCGGCGCGGGCGGCACGCAGAATCTGCCGCGCCTGATCGGCCAAGGCGCTGGCCAAGGAGCTGATGTGGACGGCGCGGCGCATCACCGCCAGGGAGGCGCTGGAGATGCGCCTGGTGAACCATTGCGTGCCCAAGGGCGAGGCGCTGGGCAAGGTGCGCGAGATCGTCGCCGCGATGGCGAAGAACGGGCCGCTCGCGATCATGATGATCAAGCAGGCGGTCAATCGCGGCATGGACGTGCCGCTGATGCATCGGCTGGTACGAGGAGCAGGACCTGGCCTACCTGCTGGCCTTCTCCGAGGACCGCGACGAGGGCGTCACGGCCTTCGCCGAGAAGCGCCCGCCGCGCTTCAAGGGTCAGTAGGCCGAGACCACGACATGCAGCTTCTTCTCGGCGAAGACCAGACGCTGATCCAGGATTCGGCGGCGACGCTTTTGGCCCGCGCCGCGGGGCCCAAGCGCCTGCGCGCGCTGCGCGGCAAAGCGCACGGGTTCGACCGCGCACGCTGGCGCAAGATGGCGGCTGCCGGCTGGCTCGGCATCATGCTGCCGGAGGCGGCCGGCGGGCTGGGGCTCGGCCGCACCGAGCTGTGCCTCGTGCTGCAGGAGGCGGGCCGCACCCTGCTGACCGATCCGCTGGCCGCCGGCGCGGCTGCCGCGCTCGCATTGTCGGAAGCCAACTCCGACGCGTTGCGCATCGGCGTGCTCGCCAAGCTGGTCGCAGGCGAGACGGTCGTGCTGCCGGCGTTCCAGGAGGGGCCGCTGGGGCCCGACCCCGACCGAGACAAACGTCACCGCCGCACGCGACGGCACGGGGCTGAAGCTCACCGGCGCCAAGCGCTTCATCGGTAGCGCCGCCATCGCCGACGGCTTCCTGGTCCCGGCGCGCGCGCCCGACGGGATCGTACTGGCCTACGTGCCGGCCGACGCGGCAGGGCTAAAGCGCAGCATCGCCACCACGGTGGACGGGTGCGGCATCGGCGCGATCGAGATGACCGGCGTCGCGGTGCCCGAGAGCGCCGTCGTCGCCGGGCCGAACCGCGCACCGGACGTGATCGCGCGCGCGACCGAGGCGGCGCTGATCGGCCACGCCGCCGAGCTGCTCGGCATCATGGACGCGGCCCATGCCATCGCGCTCGACTACATCAAGACACGCGTCCAGTTCGGCCGGCCGATCGGCGCGTTCCAAGTGCTGCAGCACCGCTCGGTCAACCTTTATGTCGAGGTGGAGACGATGCGTTCGTTCCTGTTCCAGGCGGCCGGCGCGATGGATTCGGGGCGGGCCGCGACCGCGGCGCTTGCCTCGGCGCTCAAGGCGCGCGCCTCCGACAAGGCGCTGGAGGTGACCAAGGCGGCGATCCAGCTGCACGGCGCGATCGGCTTCACCGACGAGCACGACATCGGGCTCTATCTGCGCCGCGCGATGGCGCTGGCCGCGCTGTGGGGCAATGCCGCCCAGCACCGCGCCCGCTTCACAGCGCTGGCGCGAGAGGCCGAGGTCTGACCCGATCCCGAGCGGCAATACGCCGATGGGCGAATTCATCGAAAAATACGGATACGCGGCCGTCTTCATCGGCACGTTCTTCGAGGGCGAGACGATCCTGGTGCTGGCCGGGCTCGCCGCCTATCGCGGCTATCTCGACATCTGGACGGTGATCGGCGCGGCGCTGATCGGCAGCTTCCTGGGCGACCAGACGATGTATTTCGCCGGCCGGCACTGGGGCGACCGGCTGCTGGAGCGCGTCAAGTCGTGGCGTGCGCGGATCGACAAGGCGCTGCGGCTGGTCCATCGCTACCAGGTGCCGTTCATCCTGGGTTTCCGGTTCATCTACGGCGTGCGCACCGTGTCATCTCTTGCCATCGGGCTCGCGCGCGTGCGCCCGCTCAAGTTCATGACGCTGAACTTCGTCGCCGCCGCGGTCTGGGCAATCGTCGTCGGCGGGCTGGGCTATCTGTTCGGCGAGGCGTTCGAGATCGTCGTCGGCAAGCTGAAGCACTACGAGGCGGCGGCCTTCGGCATCGTCGCCGGCGGTGGGCTGATCGTCTGGCTATGGTATCTGTGGCAGCAGCGGCGACGCCGCAACAGCCAAGGCGGCGTCAACTCACCGCCTTGAACGTGCGTTGCAGCACGCAGGCGTCGAGCGGCGGCGGCAGCATGTCGACGGTGACCGTCTCGCCCGAATGCATCACGACGATGTTGCGGATGACGTTCTCGAGCTGGCGCACGTTGCCCGGCCAGTCATAGGCAAGCAGCGCCGCCTTCGTGTCGCCGGCGAAGCTCTTGAAGCCCTTGCCCTCCTCCGCCGCGATGTCGGCGAGGAAGCTTTCGGCGATCTCGATCACATCGGTGCCGCGCGCGCGCAGCGGCGGCAGGTGGATCGGGATGACGTGCAGGCGATAGTACAGGTCCTCGCGCAGCCGTCCCTCCGCCACCTCCTCGAGCGGCTCCTTGTTGGTCGCGCACACGAAGCGCACGTCAACGCGGAGCAGCTCGGCCCCCCCCACGGGGCGGTAGGTCTCGGTCTGGATGAACCGCAGGAGCTTGGCCTGCAGATCGATATTCATGTCGCAGATCTCGTCGAGGAACAGCGTGCCGCCGTCGGCGAGCGACGCGGCGCCCTCGCGGTCGGCCACGGCGCCCGAAAATGCGCCCTTCATGTGGCCGAAGATCTCGCTTTCCATCAGTTCCCGCGGGATGGCGGCACAGTTGAGCGCGACCAGCGGCTTGTCGGCGCGCGGGCCGATCCGGTGGATCGCCTCGGCGCAGAGCTCCTTGCCCGTGCCGCTCTCGCCGGTGACGAACACGCTGGCCTTCGAGGCGGCGGCCGCCTCGATGGTGCGGTAGACCGCCTGCATCGCGTCGGACGAGCCGATATAGCCGCCGCACTCCGCCCGGCCGGAGGCGTTCGTCTCGGGCCCGCCCTCCACGTGCGCGACGCGGCGCGGCGTGGGGGCCGGCAGCGCGCCCTCGATCGCAACGCGCTCGAATACGGCGGCGAGCGCGTTCTTGAGGCGCTGGGCGTTGAACGGCTTGACCAGGAAGTCGGCGGCGCCGGCGCGCATCGCGTCAACGGCGAGCTTGATCGAGCCATGCGCGGTGATCACGACGATCGGGCAGGCGAGCCCCTGTTCGGTGAGCTGGTCGAGGATGTCGAGCCCGCTCATGTCGGGCAGCTTGACGTCGAGCAGCACGACGTCGGGCGTGTTGCGCTTCAGGAAGTTGAGCGCCTTGCGTCCGGTATCGACATGGTCGACCCGGTAGCTGCCGGTCTTGAGGAACTCGATATAGCTGCGTGCGAGCGGCAGCGTATCCTCGACCAGCAGGACGTGGCGTTCGAGCGCGTCTGCCATCACCCCTCCGCGGGCGCGTCGTGGTAGCGGGCGAGCGCCGCCAGCGTCTCGTCGGCGGCCGGCGCGACCTCGACCACGAGGGCGAGCGCAGTGGGGGTGGGGCCTTCGCCGCAGCACGTCTCGATCCGCCGGGCGAGCGCCGCGGTACGGCCCGAGCCGATCTGGCCGCACAGGCCGGACAGGTCGTGCGCCGCGCGGCCCAGCGCCGCAAGGTCGCCCTGTCCCGCCGCCGCGGCGATCTTGGCCACCGTGTCGCGGATCGTATTCTCGTAAAGTGTCAGAATCTCCGCGAAGGCCGCGGGCTCCAGAATGTCGCGCAGCGGCGCCAGCGTCTCGTCGGCGACAATCACGTCGTCGAGCGCCGGCTCCGTCTTGCGTGCCGTGCCCCTCAAGGCTGCCCCACCCATACAACCGCACTCCGCCCTTGCACGCATCGAGTGTCATAAGAACCTCGTAAAGATTGCGTTAACCTCCGAATTTCGGCGTTGCGCCAAGCGTTTCGACGGAATACTGACCGCTCATCCGTGTACGCGAGGCTATGGCCATTAAATCCGAGCTGGCGGTCGGCCTGACCGCAGTGATCGTGGCGGTGACCCAGGAGGTGCCGCGAATCCTGGTGGTGCGCCGCATGACCCACGCCCTGGCCACCCCGGTGCAGAAGGGCGAGACCGAGACGCTGGCCGAATTCGGCGGAGGCGCTGCCCTTCGGCCCGTTCGACGCGGATCGCGACCGCACGCTGGAAAGAGGCCTGCGCAACTGGGTGCAGGAGCAGACCGGCCTTCCGCTGCGCTATGTCGAGCAGCTCTATACCTTCGCCGACCGCTATCGCGACACGCGCGAGTTCCTGGGCGGACCGCGCCTGGTGTCGGTCGGCTACATCGCGCTGGTGCGCGAGGCGCCGCTGGCCGGCACCGGCGAGGCCGAGTGGCGCGACTGGTACGGCTATTTCCCGTGGGAGGACTGGCGCCGCGGCCGTCCCCGCGTGATCGAGCGCACCATCCGGCCGCATCTCGACGCGTGGGCCCGGCAGGCGCCCGACGAGGAGGCGCGCGGGCGCCGGCGGCAGCGCATCTCCATGGCGTTCGGCGCCGACGCCGCTGCCTGGGACTTCGAACGCACGCTCGAACGCTACGAGCTTCTCTACGAGGCCGGGCTGGTGGCCGAGGCGCTGCGCGACCAAGTGATCCGCGACGATGCCGACACACGCCCCGACGAGGCGGCGCTCGAGACCGCGGCGCTGCTCGGCGCGCCGATGGCGCTCGACAACCGGCGCATCCTGGCGACCGCGCTGGGCCGCCTGCGCGGCAAGCTGCGCTATCGCCCGGTGGTGTTCGAGCTGGTGCCGCCGCATTTCACCCTGCTGATGCTGCAGCGCGCCGTCGAGGCGCTGGCGGGCGTCCGGCTGCACAAGCAGAACTTCCGCCGGCTGGTGATCACCGGCGGGCTGGTCGAGCGCACCGGCCGGCGCGAGGCGGGCGGACGCGGCCGGCCCGCCGAGCTGTTCCGGTTCCGCCAGGAGGTGCTGCTGGAGCGCACGGCCCCCGGCGTCGGCATCCCGACCCAGCGCCTGACGGCCTGAAGCCGCCGCACGCGGCCGAATTCCCGGCCTGTCGCCACCTTGCGACGAATTGTCATTTCCCCCGCAGCCGCGGGAATCCAGCTGCTTCCGTGAAACTTTCATTGCGTCCGGGCGCCGGGCGTCCTATATTATATACTCAACATGAGTATAAATAGCTCCCATAAGGCGGCATAGGGCGCGACGGACGATGGATACGGCTACGGCGGAACTGTCCTACACCCCGGCGGTGGCGCGCGCGACCGCGCCCCTGTACGAGCGGGTACGCCACGTCATCCCGGAGATCGAGTGGCCGGTGCACGCGCCGCTGGTCGATGCGATCAACCGGCTGAAACGCCAGCGCAATGCGGTGATCCTGGCGCATAACTACCAGACGCCGGAGATTTACCACTGCGTCGCCGACATCGTGGGCGACTCGCTGGCCCTCGCCCGCCAGGCGACCGAGACCGATGCCGAAATCATCGTTCTGGCCGGCGTGCATTTCATGGCCGAGACGGCGAAGCTGCTGAACCCCGAGAAGACCGTGCTGATCCCCGATCGTGGCGCCGGATGCTCGCTCGCCGCCTCGATCACCGGCGCGGATGTGCGCCTGCTGCGCCAGCGCTATCCCGGCGTGCCGGTGGTCGCCTACGTCAACACCTCGGCCGAAGTGAAGGCCGAGACCGACATCTGCTGCACCTCGGCCAATGCGGTGGAGGTGGTCGAGGCGCTGGGGGTTCCGAAGGTGATCTTCCTGCCCGACGCCTACCTGGCCAACCACGTGGCGCGCAACACCGACGTCGAGATCATCGCCTGGCACGGCCATTGCGAGGTGCACGAGCGCTTCACCGGCGCCGAGATCGCGGCCTACCGCGCCGCCCATCCCGGCCTGACCGTGATCGCGCACCCGGAATGCCCGCCCGACGTTCTGGATGCATCGGACTTCGTCGGCTCGACCGCGGGGATGAGCGCCTATGTGCGCGACAAGCGGCCGGCCCGTGTGCTGATGGTCACCGAGTGCTCGATGAGCGACAACGTCGCCGCCGACTATCCGGACATCGAGTTCGTGCGGCCCTGCAACCTGTGCCCGCACATGAAGCGCATCACGCTCGACAACATCCATAGCTCGCTGCTCACCCTCGCCCCCCGGGTCGAGATCGCGCCCGCCATTGCCGCCCGCGCCCGCCGCTCGGTCGAGCGCATGCTGGAGATCGGCCGCAAGGGCTAGCGACCGGGGCTGCGGCGCGATCGCGCTTTCCCCGCCGCCCGGGCGGCGCTAGTGTCCGGCCGTTCGCACCAAGCGGCTTGGGCGCAAACGGCATGGACGACGGCGACCAGCTTCGCGACGAAGACGACGTCCGCAGCGACGTCGAGGCGATCGTCGGGTCGCAGCGCCCGCCGCCCGGTTCGGCGCCCGGCACGCTGGTCGCCGACCCCGACGCGCCCCACCCGGTCATCCGCGTCATGGCCTACGGGCCGGACCAGATGGTCGAGCGCCGCTGCGCCCATGTCGACGACGTCGACGACCTGACCGGGCGCTTCCCCGTCGTCTGGGTCAATGTCGACGGCCTTGGCGATCTCGACACCGTCCAGCGCATCGCCGACAAG
Organism: uncultured Alphaproteobacteria bacterium; assembly: GCA_963775315.1. GTDB lineage: Bacteria > Pseudomonadota > Alphaproteobacteria > MPNO01 > DASWLB01 > CAWGHZ01. Next base: position 301,953 of record CAVZIN010000010.1, read on the forward strand.
TTCGGCGTGCATCGCCTCGCTCTGGAGGATGTCGTATCGTCGCACCAGCGCCCCAAGGTGGAAGAGTACGAGCAGCATACCTTCATCGTCATCCGCATGCCGCGCCCGACCGAGGAGCGGTTCGATACCGAGCAGCTCTCGATCTTCCTTGGCGACAACTACGTCCTGACCTTCCAGGAGAGCGAGGGCGACTGCTTCGATCCGGTGCGCGACCGGCTGCGCACGCGGCGCGGCAGGCTGCGAGCGACCGCCGGCGACTATTTGACCTACGCGCTGGTCGACGCGGTGATCAATTCCTACTTCCCGGTGCTCGAAAACACCGGCGAGGCGGTCGAGACGCTGGAGGACGAGCTGACCGAGCACGCCGATCCGCGGCTGATCGGGCGCATCCACGCGCTGAAGCGCGACCTGCTGGCGCTGCGCCGCGTCGTGTGGCCGCAGCGCGAGCTGATCAATGCGCTGATCCGCGACCGCTCGCCCCGCATCTCGGACGCGACCGCAATCTATCTGCGCGACTGCTACGACCATGCGATCACGCTGCTCGACGTGGTCGAGACCTACCGCGACATCGCGTCGGGCCTGCACGACCTCTACCTCTCGTCGGTCTCGACCCGGCTGAACGAGATCATGAAGGTGCTGACCATCATCTCGACGATCTTCATCCCGCTCGGCTTCATCGCGAGCCTGTACGGGATGAATTTCGACACCCAGGCCTCGCCCTACAACATGCCCGAGCTGCACTGGCGCTGGGGCTATCCCTTCGCGGTCGGCCTGATGGCGGCGATCGCCGGCGGTCTGGTCTATTACTTCTGGCGCAAGGGCTGGATCTGGCAGCGCCGCCGGCGGCGGTGACCCGTTTCGTCACTGCGGTACGAGATTCTCAGAAGAAGCTGTACGGATCGACGTCGACCTGGATGCGCGCCCCGCCGCGTGGCGTGACCCGCGACAGCCAGCCGCGCAACGTCGCCTGCACGTCGACCTCGCGCCCGGCCTTGAGCAGCAGGCGGCGGCGGTGCTGGCCGCGCAGCAGGGCGAGCGGCGCGGGCGCCGGGCCCAGCACCTCGACGCCGTTGCCGTGCGGCGCGGCGCGTCCGAGCGCGGCGGCGAGCGCATCGACCGCGGCGGCGGCGCGCCCCGACACGATCAGCGCGGCGAGCCGGCCGAAGGGCGGCATGTCGTGGTCGCGCCGCTGCGCGCTCTCCGCCTCGTAGAACGCCTCGCGCCGGCCCGAGACCAAAGCGCGCATCACCGGGTGCTCGGGCAGGAAGGTCTGCAACCAGACCTTGCCCGGCCGCTCGGCGCGGCCGGCGCGGCCCGCCACTTGGGACAGGAGCTGGAAGGTGCGCTCGGCTGCGCGCAAGTCACCGCCGGCAAGCCCGAGGTCGGCGTCGATCACGCCCACGAGCGTCAGCATCGGGAAGTGGTGACCCTTCGCCATCACCTGGGTGCCGATCAGCACGTCGATCTCGTGCCGGTCCATGCGGCGCACCAGCTCGGCCGCCGCGTGCGGGCCGGTCAGCGTGTCCGACGCCATGATCGCCGCGCGCGCCTGGGGGAAGGTGGCGGCCAGCTCCTCGGCCAGCCGCTCGACGCCCGGCCCGCACGGCGCGAACCGTCCCTCCGCCTTGCATTCGGGGCAGACGTCGGGCGGCGATGTGGTGAAGCCGCAATGGTGGCATTGCAGCCTGCCCTCCAGCCGGTGCTCGACCAGCCAGGCGCTGCAGTTCGGGCATTCGAGCCGGTGGCCGCAGGCGCGGCACAGCGTGAGAGGCGCGTAGCCGCGCCGGTTGAGGAACAGCATCGCCTGCTCGCCGGAGGCCAGCGCGAGGGCGAGCGCGTCGCGCAGGGTGGGCGAGATCCAGGACTGGCGCCCGGCCGCGAGCTCGGCCCGCATGTCGATCACGCCGATCTCGGGCAGCGCCGCCCCGGCATGGCGCTCGGGCAGAGCAAGCCGGGCATAGCGGCCACGCTCGACATTGACCATCGTCTCGAGCGACGGGGTGGCCGAGACCAGCGCGACCGGGAAGCCCTCGACGCGCCCGCGGACGACCGCCATGTCGCGCGCGTTGTATATGACGCCATCCTCCTGCTTGAACGAGGAATCGTGCTCCTCGTCGACCACGATCAGCCCGAGGGCGGCGTATGGCAGGTACAGGGCGGAACGCGCGCCGACCACGACCTTCGCCCGCCCGGCGGCGATGGCGCGCCATGCCGCGCGGCGCTGCGTTCCGGTCAGGTCCGAATGCCATTCGACCGGCCGCGCGCCGAATCGCCGCTCGAACCGTTCGAGCCACTGCGCGGTCAGCGCGATCTCGGGCACCAGCACCAGCGCCTGGCGGCCGGCGGCCAGGGCCGCGGCAATCGCCTCGAAATAGACCTCGGTCTTGCCCGACCCGGTAACGCCGTCGAGCAGGGTGACGGAGAATCCCTTGTCGACCGCGCCGGCCAGCGCGTCCGCCGCCGCGCGCTGGGCCATCGAAAGCGTCGGCCCGTTGACCCGCCAGTCGGGCTCGGGCAGCGACATCCTCCGCCGACAACGCCACGGGGACCAGCAGCGCGGCATCGAGCAGGCCGCGCACCACCGACGGCGTCACCCCGGCCTCGCGCGCGAGCTCGGTCGGCGGACGCGGCGGCCCGATCTCCAGCACCGCGAGCACGCGCTTGCGGGCGGGGGTGAGGCGGAGCCCGGCCGTGCCGGTCTCGACCCGGTCGAGCATGCCGGGGGCCAGGGCGTAGGCGATGGTCGGGCGCGGCGCATCGAGCGCCTTGGGCACCGACAGCACCATGCGCAGCACCGCCCCGCGCGGCGCCAGCGTGTAGCCCGCGGTCCAGTCGACGAAGCGGCGCAGCCCGGCGCCGAGCGGCGGCACGTCGAGCCGGCCGACGACGTCCTTGAGCTTCGCCTCGGCCACGTCGCCCGCCGCCGGGCCCCACACCACGCCGGCGACGATGCGCCCGCCGAGCGGCACCGACACGACATCGCCCTCGGCCAGCGCAAGCCCCGCCGGCACGCGGTAGTCGTAGGCCACGTCGAGCGGGAGCGGCAGCAGCACGCCCACCCGCGCGCCCATGATTCGTGCGCCGGCGCCGGGCTGTGTGGTAAGGGTGTCGGTCATGGACCATAGTTTAGGTGACCTGTCGCCCGCCCGCATCGGGCACGCAATTCGCCCGGCCGGAGCCTGATCCGATGGCAGGCAAACCGGACGACGTGACGGCGCTTTCGACCCAGCCGATCGGGGACGACGCGGTCGAGGCCTATCTCGAGAGCCACCCGGGATTCCTCGCCGACCGGCCGGAGCTGATGGAGACGCTGACCCCGCCCGAGCGGCGCCAGGGCGACGGCGTGGTCGATCTGCAACAATTCATGGTGGAGCGGCTGCGCGAGCGGGTGCGCACGCTGGAGGACGACGAAAGGCGGCTGCAGGCCATCGGCGCCGCCAACCTGGCGAGCCAGGAGCGCGCCCACGCCGCGGTGCTGGCGCTGCTCGCCGCCCGTTCGTTCGAGCATTTGATCGAGATCGCCACCGTTGAGCTTCCCGAGCTGCTGGAGCTCGAAGCCACGGCGCTTTGCGTCGAGGCCGATGCGGCGTTCGCCAAGAAGGCCGAGGTGAGCGGCGTGCGCCTATTGAAGAAGGGCGCGATCGACCGGCTGATCGGAAGCGATGCCACCATCGCGCTGGAAGCCGACGCGACCGGCAGCCGCCTGCTGTTCGGCGCGGCGCACGACCGCGTGCGCTCGACCGCGCTGGCACGCCTGTCGTTCGGACCGGGGACGCCGCCGGGCCTGCTAGCTCTCGGCGCGGCGCGGCCCGACTTCTACACGCCGGACCAGGCGACGGAGCTGCTCGCCTTCCTTGCCCGCATCGTGGCGCATTGCATCCGGAGATGGCTGACGCTGACGCCCACCCCGTAATCCGCTTCGCGGCCGATGCGGGGCTGATTGCGACCGTCGGGGAATGGCGCGACTGGCTGGCGCATGAGCGGCGCGCCTCGCCGCACACGCTCGACGCCTATCAGCGCGACCTCGCCGCGTTCCTCGATTTCGTGTCCGCCCATCTCGGCGGGCTGCCTTCGCTCGCCGACCTTGCGACGCTGGAGGTGCGGGACTTCCGGAGCTGGCTGGCGCGCCGCGCCGCCCAGGGGCTCGCGCAATCGTCCAGCGCGCGGGCCATGTCGACCGTGCGCTCGTTCTTCCGCTTCCTCGACCGCACCGGACGGGTGTCCAACCCCGCCCTTGCCGGCGTGCGCACGCCGCAGGGCGCGCGCCCCGTGCCGCGCGCGCTGACCGCCGACGACGCGCTGGACCTGGTCGCGGCCGCCGCCGAGGACCACCCCGCGCCGTGGATCGCCGCGCGCGACGCGGCTTTGTTCCTGCTGCTGTACGGGGCGGGACTGCGCATCGGCGAGGCGCTGTCGCTGACCCAGCGCGCCGCGCCGATGGCGGAGACGCTGACCGTCACCGGCAAGGGCAACAAGCAGCGCATCGTGCCGATCCTGCCGGTCGTCGCCGACGCGGTCGCCGCCTATCGCGCGGCCTGCCCGTTCAAGCCCAAGCCGGACGCGCCTTTGTTCCTGGGCGCGCGCGGCGGGGCGCTGAACCCCGGCGTGGTGCAGCGCACGATGCGGAGCCTGCGCGCCTCGCTGGGGCTGCCCGCCAGCGCGACGCCGCACGCGCTGCGCCACAGCTTCGCCACGCACCTGCTGGCGAATGGCGGCGATCTGCGCACCATCCAGGAGTTGCTGGGCCACGCCTCGCTCTCGACCACGCAGCGCTACACCGCGGTCGATGCGGCCGGGCTGATCCGCGTGTACGATAAGGCGCACCCGCGCGCGAAGATCGGCGCCGGACGGAACGGGAGGACGCCATGAAGCTGAGCACGGACCGTATCCTCGTCACCCATGTCGGGTCGATGCCGCGGCCGAAGGCCCTGCTCGACCTGATGAAGGCGAAGCTGGCGGGCGAAGGCTACAACCGCTCGGAATACGATCGCGCGGTGAAGGCGGCGGTCGCCGACACGGTGAAGATGCAGGCCCAGTCCGGCATCGATGTCGTCGCCGACGGCGAGATGTCGAAGGCCGGGTTCTTCAGCTACGTGAAGGAGCGTCTGACGGGATTCGAGGATCGGCCGGACGCAAAGCACAAGCTGTTCGAGGCCGAGGTGGCGGCCTTCCCCGAGTACTACGCCGATTATTTCGCCCGCGCGATGCTGGGCGGGTCGGTCGCGCCGATCGTGCCGCTCTACTGCGTCGGGCCCGTCGAATATACCGGGCTGGACGAGGTGAAGACCGACATCGCGAACCTGACGTCGGCCATCGAGGGGCTGGACGTCGCCGAGGCGTTCATCCCGGCGACCGCGCCTTCGGGCGTCGGCTACAACGCGTACTACAAGACCGAGGAAGAGTTCTTCCACGCGCTGGGCGCGGCGCTGTCGCAGGAATACCGCGCCATCGTGGACTCCGGCCTGCTGCTGCAGGTGGACGACCCGTTCCTGTCCGACATCTTCGCCGACAAGTCCTCGGACGACGCGGCGAAGCGGAAGCGCGCGGACATCTACGTCGAATCGATCAACGAGGCGCTGAAGGGCATTCCGGCCGACCGCGTGCGCTTCCACACCTGCTACGAAATCAACGAGGGGCCGCGCATCCACGAAGCCGCGCTCAAGGACGTGGCCGGCCACATGCTGAAGGTCAATGCCGGCGCCTACTCGTTCGAGGGCGCGAACTGCCGCCACGAGCACGAATACCATCTTTGGGAGTCGGTGAAGCTGCCCGAGGGCAAGGCCATCATCCCGGGCGTCATCACCCACGCCTCGAACATCGTCGAGCATCCCGAGCTGATCGCCGAGCGGCTGGTGCGCTATGCCAAGCTGGTCGGGCGCGAGAACGTGCTCGCCAGCGCCGATTGCGGCTTCTCCTCGCAGGCCTGCTACAAGACGGAGGTGCACCCGACCGTGCTCAAGGCCAAGTTCGAGGCGATGGCCGAGGGCGCGCGCATCGCCTCGCGCCAGCTCTGGCGCTGAGGATGCCCGTGGACACGCGTCCCATTGCGATCATCGGGGCCGGCATCTCGGGCCTCGCGGCGGCCATCGCACTTGCCCGCGCCGGGCGCGCGGTGGAAGTGTTCGAGCAGGCGAGCGCGTTCCGCCGCATCGGCGCCGCGATCAATCTGTGCCCGAACGCGGTCCGCGTCCTCGACGGGATGGGGATCGGCCCGGCGCTGCGCGAGCGCGCCCACATCCCGGCCTATCGCAACAGCCTGGTCTACGACACCGCCGAGGAGACCTCGCGCACCGACCTGACCGACGCCGAGGCGCGGTTCGGCGCGCCGCAGATCATGACCCACCGCGCCGATCTCCTGTCTGCGCTCGAAAATGCGCTGCCGGCGGGATCGGTGCATCTGGGCATGCGTCTGGTCGGGCTCGACCAGACGGCCGACGGGGTCGTGCTGGTCTTCGAGGACGGCACGCGCCGGACCGTGGCCGGCGCGATCGGCGCCGACGGCATTCATTCGGTGGTGCGCGCGGCCGTGTTCGGCGCGGAAAGCCCGACCTATTCGGGCATGACCGCCTATCGCGGCATCGTGCCGAAGGAGCGCCTGCCGGACCTCGATTTCAACGGCTCGACCAAGTGGTGGGGACCGACGCTCGACAGCATGCTGGTCACCTTCTCGATCAATCGCGGCAGCGAGGTGTTCGTCTTCGCGACCAAGGGCGAGCCCGAGGGCGCGCGGGAATCGTGGTCGGCGGAGGCCGACGTGGCCGAGCTGCGCGCCGCCTTTGCCGACTACCACCCGGATGCGCGCCGCACGCTGGCCGCCATCGACCAACCGCTCAAAACCGCGCTCTACGTGCGCGACTCGCTCCCGCGCTGGGGCGAGGGGCGCGTGACGCTGCTGGGCGATGCCTGCCATCCGATGCTGCCCTTCATGGCGCAGGGCGCGGCGATGGGGCTGGAAAGCGTTGCCGTGCTGGTGCGCTGCCTGGCCGAGGCGGGCGACGACGTCGCCGGCGCCTTCGCCCGCTACGAGCGCACCCGCATCGCGCGGGCGAGCGCCATCCAGCAGGAATCGAACCGCAACGACTGGCTGCGCTTCGCCAACGATCCGGCCCGCGTCTATGGGTTCGACGCCTGGTCGACGCCGCTGGCCTGATCCGGCTTTGCGGTGACAGGCCCCGCCGCCGGCCGCATAATGAACCGATGAACGATGCGCCGACCCCGGCCCGCGACCGCGCCGCCTGGCCCGCTACGGACGAGGCGTGGCTCGCGCGCATCGCGGCGATCGGACCCGAGATCGCCGCCGCCGCGCCGGACTCGGAGCGCGCGCGCCGCCTGACCGGCAAGCTGATGGCGACACTGCACGACGAGGGGCTGTTCCGCCTTCTGCTGCCGCGCGAGCTCGATGGGGCCGAGGTGCCGCTCGCCACATTCGTCCGCGTGGTCGAGGCGCTGGCGCTCCATGACGGCTCGACGTCGTGGTGCGTCTGCCAGGCGGCCGGCTGCGCGATGATGGCGTCGTTCCTGGATGCGCCCGTCGCCGGCGAGATCTGGGGCGCGCCGGATTCCATCCTCGCCTGGGGCGTCGGGCCGGCCGAGGCGAAGGCGGTGGATGGCGGCTACCGCGTGACCGCGAAGATCTCGTTCGTCTCGGGCGGACACTACGCCACCTGGCTCGGCGCGCACTGCAAGGTGACCGAGCCGGACGGCAGCGAACGCATCGCGTCCGACGGGCGGGGCGAGCGGCGGACGGTGCTGTTCCCGGCATCGGTCGCGCCGCTGACCGACAATTGGGATGCCATCGGCCTCAAGGGCACCGGCAGCGACAGCTTCGCCGTCGAGGATCTGTTCGTCGCCGAGGATCGCACCCTGACCCGCGAGGAGCTGCACACGCTGCGCCTGCGCCGTCCGCTGTTCCTGTTCCCCGCCTACGCCATTTACGGCGCGGGGTTCGCCGGCACCGCTTTGGGCCTCGCCCGCGCCTTCGCGGACGAGTTCCGTGGACTGGCGCCCGGCAAGCAGCCGCGGCTCGTCCCCCTGACGCTGGCCAACAACCCGGTGGTGCATGACGAGCTGGCACGCTGCGAGGCGCGCCTGTCGGCGGCGCGCGCCTTCCTGCTCGACGAATGCACGCGCGTCTGGGACGAGGTGGTGGCGACCGACGACTTGACCGTCGCGCAGCGCATGCGCATCCGGCTGGCCGCGACGCACGCGATCCAGGAATCGGTGGCGGTGGTCGACATCCTGTACAACACGGCCGGTACCAGCGCGATCTTCCCGGCGAGCCCGTTCGAGCGTCGCTTCCGCGACATCCACACCGTCGCGCAGCAGGTGCAGGGGCGGAAGTCGCACTTCGCCGTCGTCGGCGCCTGGATGCTGGGCCACCCGCCCGACCTGAACGTGATTTGATCCAGGCGCCGCGGCGCGCGACAGGCTCGACGCGGCGCGGCGCGCGCGGCACACTGGCATGGCGGGAGGGGGCTCCATGAAGATCACCGGGCTGGAAGACCTGCACGCCGACGCGGGCTGGCGGAAATTCTCGTTCCTCAAGCTTTCGACCGACGAGGGGCTGGTCGGCTGGTCGGAGTTCAACGAGGGGTTCGGGGCGGGCGGCGTCTCCGAGATCATCCAGAAGTTCGCGCCGCACGTCGTCGGCACCGACCCGCGTGCGGTCGCGCGCCTCGGCGCCACGCTGCGCGCCATGACGCGCCAGGCGGCCGGCGGGCTCAACCACCAGGCGATCGCCGCCATCGAGAACGCCTGTCTGGACGTCAAGGCGAAGGCGCTGGGCGTGCCGGTCTACGAGCTGTTCGGCGGGCCGGTGCGCGAGCGGCTGGGGCTCTACTGGTCGCACTGCGCGAGCTTCCGCGCCTGGCAGCCGGACCTGTTCGAAAAGCGCCTGGGGATGAGCGGGGTGCGCACGCTCGACGACGTGAAGGCGCTGGGCGCCGAGGTGGCGAGGCGCGGCTTCAAGGCGCTGAAGACCAACCCGCTGAACCTCGATCCCGGTGCGACGCCGTTCAATTCCGGCTTCCGGCCGGGACCGGGCCTCCTCGAGCGGCGCTCGAGCGCGCGCTACATACGCGGCATCACCGACGTGCTGGGCGCGTTCCGCGATTCGGTCGGACCGGACATCGGCATCCAGCTCGACCTCAATTTCAATCAGCGCACCGAGGGGTTCCTGCGCATCGCCCAGGCGGTCGAGCCCTACGCGCTGCAGTGGCTCGAGATCGACATGCACGACCCGGACGCGCTGGCGCTGGTGCGGCGGTCCACCACCACGCCGATCGCATCGCTGGAATCGCTGCACGGGCTGCGCGAGTACCGCCCGTTCCTGGCGGGCTATGCGCAGGACGTGGCGATCGTCGACGTGCTGTGGAACGGGATGTGGGAGTCGCTGCGCATCGCAGCTTTGGCCGACGCCTACGAGGTGGACGTTGCGCCGCACAACTTCACCGGCCATCTTTCGACGCTGATCAGCGCGCATTTCTGCGCGGCCATCCCCAATTTCCGCATCATGGAATACGAGGTCGACGACGTGCCCTGGAAGGACGAGTTCGTGACCCACCCGCCCGTCGTCGAGAATGGCGAGCTGGTGCTGCCGACCGGGCCGGGCTGGGGCACCGAGGTGAACGAGGAGGCGATCCGCGCCCGTCCCGTTCCGCCGCGGCGTTAAGGCCATGTGGGAATTCCTGAAGGTCTACGTGCCGCTGACGCTGCTCGCCGTGGCGGGGTTCGTCGTCGCCTATCAGTTCGTCGCGCCGGCCCCGCCGCGCATGGTGCGGATGGCCTCGGGCCCGCCCGACGGCGCCTACGCCGAGTTCGCCAAGCGCTACCAGCGGATCCTGGCGCGCGAGGGCGTGACGCTGGAGCTGGTGGCGAGCAAGGGCTCGGTCGAGAACCTGGCGCTGCTGCAGAGCAAGGAGGGTGGGGTCGACGTCGCGCTGATCCAGGGCGGCATCGCCGATCCCGACGCGACGCCCGGGCTCGTCTCGCTGGCCAGCGTGGCGTTCGAGCCGATCTGGCTGTTCGCGCGCCGGGGCATCACCGTCCGCCACCTGTCCGACCTGGCCGGGCGGCGCGTGGCCATCGGGCCGGAGGGCAGCGGCACGCGCCCCGTCGCGCGCCAGCTTCTCGCCGCCAACGGGCTGGGCGACGGCAAGGTGGACGAGCGGCCGCTCGGCGGCGCCGATGCCGCCAAGGCGCTGCTGGCCGGCCAGCTGGACGCCGCGTTCTTCGTGATGGCGCGCCCGTCGCCCTCGATGGAGCAGCTTCTGCGCGCGCCCGGCATCGCGCTGGTCGGCTTCTCCCGCGCCGAGGCCTACACGCGCCGCTTCCGCTATCTCGAGCGGCTGACCGCGCCCGAGGGGCTGCTCGATCTCGGCCGCGACATCCCGCCGAAGACGGTCCCCATGCTCGCCCCCGCCGCCGCGCTGGTCGCGCGCGAGGATCTGCACCCGGCGATCATCGATTTGCTTCTGGATGCAGCGACCGAGGTGCACCGCGCGCCCGGCCTGTTCCAAGATGCCGGCCAGTTCCCGTCCTCGCGCTACCTCGACCTGCCGCTGAGCGACGAGGCGCGGCGCTACCTCAAGTCGGGCCCCACCCTGCTCCGGCGCTATCTGCCGTTCGGCTGGGCGAACCTGGTCGAGCGGCTGGCGATCATGCTGGTGCCGCTGCTCACCTTGCTGATCCCGCTGTTCCGCTTCGCCCCGCCGCTTTATCGGTGGCGCGTCCGCAGCAAGATCCTGCGCTGGTACAAGGAGCTGCGCGGCCTCGAGACAATGCTGCGCACCTCGCATACCAGCGAGCCGGCGCGGGCCGAGCTGGTCGAGCGGCTGGACCGGATGCAGGAATCGGTCGGCAATGTCAGCGTGCCGCTCGGCTACGCCGACAGCCTGTACCATCTGCGGCTGCACATCGATTTCGTCAGGGCGCTTGCCCTGAGGTAGCGCGGCCCCGCAGCGCAGCGAGTGCGGCGGCGGCGAGCAGCCCCCAGCCGATCATGAACGCGACCCCACCGAACGGCGCCGCGCCGCCCCATCCGCCGGTGGCGAGCACGACCAGTGAGCCGGAGAACAGCACGATCCCGGTGCCGAACAGGATCGCGGCGGCAAGCACGAGGCGGCGCGCCGCGCCCGCGACACGCTCTGCCATCAGCGCCGCGCCGATCATGGCCAGCGCATGCCACATGGCGTAGCGCGAGGCGGTCTCGATCCACGAGGCCGGCTGGGGCGCGAGACCGTGCGCCGACCATGCCCCGAGCACGACGGCGGCGAGCCCGGCCAGGGCGGCGCAGGCGATGACAAGGGCCGCGGCGCGCGAGAGCGTCATGCGTCACAGCTAGCCCTTGCCACGCGCCGGCGCAACGGCCAACCTTGCGACCCTTCGGCGCGACCCTTGAAAGGACTGGCATGAGTGCGATCGCCGACGAACGGAGCGCCCGGCTGCGGGCGGCGATGGAGGAGGCCGGCACCGATGCGCTGGTGCTGTTCGGCAATGCGTGGCAGGCCGACTATCTGCGCTACGCCACCGATTTCGCCGCCGTCGAGGGCGACGCGCTGGCGGTCGTGACGGCCGGCGAGACGCGGCTGTTCGTCGAATCGCCGTCCGAGGCGGCACGCGCCGCCATCGAATGCCCCGGCGTCGCGGCGGAGGCCAGCGCCGACATCGTGGCCGACGCGCGCGCCTATCTGAAGCGGCTGGGCAACCGCGCCGTCGCCTCGGCGCCCGGCACGCTGGTGCCATTCGGCCTGAGCCAGCCCGACGACGCGGCGCGCATCGACGACGCGACGGCCATGCTCGACCGGCTGCTGATAGCCAAGCTGCCGTCGGAGCTCGACGCCATCGCGCGGGCCGCGGCGCTGGCCGATCGCGGCTACGAGGTGTTCATGCAGGCGGCGCGGCCGGGCCGTCGCGAGTACGAGCTGGTCGCCGACATCGAGGCGTTCTTCCGCGCCGAGGGATGCCCCGAAAACTTCATGATCCTGGGCTCGGGCGGGGTCGAGGTGCGCGGCATGCACCCGGCCGGCGAGCGGGTGCTGCAGGTGGGCGACCTGGTGACCACCGAGCTGACCCCGTGCGTCGAGGGCTATTACGCCCAGCTGTGCCGGACACTGGTGATCGGCGAGCCGTCGCAGGCCCAGCGCGACGCCTTCCAGGTCTATATCGACGCGGCGGTGGCCGGCGAGGCGGTGCTGCGCGCCGGCGTCACGGCGGCCGCGGTCGCCCGGGCGGAGAACGACGTGTTCCGGGCGCGCGGGCTGGGCGTCTACTGCACCAGCGAATACACGCGGGTGCGCGGCCACGGGATGGGGCTGTTCGCCGATTCGAAGCCGCATCTGCTGGAGGACGTCGAGGTGCCGCTGCCGGAGGGTGCGGCGGTCATCGTGCACCCGAACACCTACCATCCCGAGGTCGGCTACATGGTGTTCGGCGACACGCTGCTGGTGGAGAAGGACGGGTTCCGCCGGCTGGCGACCACGCCGCGCACGCTGCTTTCGGTTCCGGCGTAAGGAGGGGCGTAGACATGCGGCGCGGAAATCTTGCGTGGAACCAGGACGAGGTGCCGGTCGCGGTGCTGGAGGCGCGGCTGGGGCGGCTGCAGGCGGCGATGGCGCGCGAAGGGGTCGGCGCCATGCTGATCTACACCAACTTCCCGCGCCCGGCGGCGGTGTCGTTCCTGACCCACTTCGTACCCTACTGGTCGCAGGCGGCCCTTGTGGTGTTCGAGTCCGGCCCGACGGCGCTGGTCTCGGCCCTGTCGAGGCGCGTGTCGGGCTGGGTCCACGAGACCGGCCATATCGGCGAGATCGTCTCCACAGGCGATATCGGCGCCGGCGCCGCGAAGCACATCGCCGCGCGCGGCGTGACGCGCGTGGGAGTGGTCGAGCTTTCCAAGCTGCCCGGCGGCATCGGACGTCCGCTGGCGGCGGGGCTGGGCGGCGCGGCCCTGGTCGACGCGACGTCGCTGTTCGCCGCGATCCGCCATCCCGCGGACGAGACCGAGATCGCGGTGAGCCGCCGCGCCGCCCAAATCACCGCCGCCGCGCTGGACGCGGCGCTGGCGACGCCGCCCGCCACCGCCGATGCGCTGATCGCCGCCATAGAGAACGACGCGCGCCTGAACGCGGCCGAGGAGGTGATCGTCAACGTCGCCCCCGACCTGGCCCGCGACACGAGGCTCGCCCGGATCGAGGGCGACGCGACGCTGGCGGACCGGTTCGCCGTGCGCGCCTCGGTTGCCTATAGCGGCGCATGGGTACGCATCGCCCGTACGTTCGACCGGACCGGTGCGGGCGCCGCAGCCGAATCCTGGGCAGACGGCGCGCTGGACCGGATCTCGGCGGGCGCCGAGGTCGCAACGCTCGGCGGAACGGCGAACGGCATACGGATGGTAAGCGCGACGGCGGAGGTGCAGCGCACCACCGCGCCGCTCAGCATGGTGAACGCGGTGCCGGCCGGGTCGGTGGCGAGCGTCGCCTTCCATCTGGCCGACGCGTCCGGTCCATTCCTGTACGGCGGGCCGGTCCTCGTTTCCGCCGCCGCGGGCGCACGGCCGCAGCGCCTCGCCTGACGCAGCGTTAACGAATCTGGCGACGCCTTCAAAGGATCGGCCGTCGATTCGCAACAATCGGTTCGATATATGGAAAACGGCTACGAATGGAGGTAAGTGTTATGGGTCGGCTCTGCACGCCGTGACCAACTTGGCAAGGCGAAGGCGCCGCAACAACGAAGGCCGGGTCGAACGCTGAGTGCGCCGGCCCGCGGGGGCGACCGGGGAAAGCGTCGTTGAACGGAAAAACCGGGTTCTCGGTTCGATTTTGGGGTGTGCGTGGCAGTATCCCGTCGCCGGGCGGTTCGACCGCCAAGTACGGCGGGAACACGTCATGCGTCGAGATGCGCTGCGGCCCGCACCTTCTCATCTTCGATGCCGGATCGGGCATTCGCGAACTCGGCGTCGCGCTGGAGGCGGGCGGGCCCGTCGATGCCGACCTGTTCCTGAGCCACACCCATTACGACCACCTGGTCGGCCTGCCGTTCTTCGGCTCGGTGTTCAACCCGCGCAATTCGTTCCGCGTGTGGGCCGGCCACCTGAAACCCGAGCGCACGATCGAATCGGTGCTGCGCGGATTCATGACCGACCCGCTGTTTCCGGTGCCGCTCGACATCTTCAACGCCCATATCGACTTCCACGATTTCATCGCCGGCGACACGCTGCAGCCGCGCCCGGTGGTCACGGTGCGCACCACGGCGCTGAACCACCCGAACCGCGCGACCGGATACCGGGTCGAGTATGGCGGCAAGACGGCGTGCTACATCACCGACACCGAACATGTAATCGGTTCGCCCGACCGCAACATCCTTTCCCTCATCGAGGGGGCCGACCTGATGATCTACGACTCGTCGTACACGGACAGCGAGTTCCCGAACTTCATCGGCTGGGGTCATTCGACCTGGGAGGAGGGGGTGCGCCTCGCCCGGGCCGCCCACGTCAAGCGGCTTGCGTTCTTCCACCACGAACCGTCGCGCGACGACGACGTGCTGGACCAGATCGGCGAGGCCGCGGCTCGCATGTATCCGGGCGCCTTCGTCGCGCGCGAGGGCGAGACGCTGACGCTTTGACGGGTTTCCGCGCCCGAAGGCGAAGGATCGCGCTCGGCCTGCCGACGGTCCTGGGCCTTGCGCCGCGCGGCTTCTTCATCCCGCACCGCTACGCCGCCGAAGCCGACGCGCCCGGCGCGCGGGGCGCCTATCGCGAGATCGAGCGGGTCTTCGCCGGACGCACGCGCGAGTTCCGCGACGTGATCTCGGCACTCGACAAGCTGGCCCCCGCGCTGGAGGCGATCGCAAGGGCCGAGCGCGAGGGCGCCAATTCCCGCGCGCCCCGCTTTGCCCAGGGCTGGTTCCCCCGGCTCGACGCGGCCTGCGCCTACGCCATGGTGCGCTGGCTCGCCCCGCGGCGCATCGTCGAGGTCGGCGCCGGCCACTCGACCCGCTTCCTCGCCCGCGCCGCAGCCGACGGCAAGCATGACGTGCGCATCACCACCATCGACCCCGAGCCGCGCGCCGCACTTTATGGCCTCGATTTCGAGTTCGTGCGCCTGCCGGTGCAGCGCGCCAACCGCGCGGTGTTCGCCCCGCTCGAGGCGGGCGACATGCTGTTCGTCGATTCATCGCACGTCGCCATGCCGGGCACCGATGTCGACGTGATCCTGAACCGCGTCTGGCCCGCCCTGCCCCGCGGCGTGATCGTGCATTTCCACGACATCTTCCTGCCCGACGACTATCCGCCGGACTGGGCATGGCGCGGCTACAACGAGCAGACCGCGCTCGCACCGCTGATCGCGTCGGGAGCGGCAGAGCTGCTGTTCGCCTCGCACTACGCCGTGACGCGCCTCGCCGACGCGCTGGCCGGCACCGTTATCTCGCGCCTGCCTTTGTTCGACGGCGCGCACGAGGCGAGCCTGTGGGTGCGGAAGACGGCGTAGAAATTCAGCTATACGGGTCGGCCGCGTCGCGCAGCCCGTCGCCGAAGAAGTTGAACGCCAGCACGATGACGATCACCGGCACCACCGGCAGCATCAGCCAGGGGTAGAGCGCGACGACGTTGATGTTCTGCGCCTCGTTCAGCAGCACGCCCCAGCTCGTGATCGGCGGGCGCAGGCCGAGGCCGAGGAAGGAGAGCGCCGTCTCGCCCAGGATCATGTTCGGGATGGACAAGGTCGCCGACGCGATCAGGTGGCTCATGAAGGCCGGCAGCATGTGCCGGCCGATGATGCGCCGGGGCTTCGCGCCCATCAGCACGGCGGCGGAGACGTAGTCCTCCTCGCGCACGGCGAGCAGCTTCGAGCGCACCGCGCGGGCGAGGCCGGTCCAGTCGAGGAAGCCCAGGATCAGGGTGATGCCGAAATAGATCAGCAGCGGGCTCCACGTCACCGGCAGGGCGGCCGACAGAGCCAGCCAGAGCGGCATCTCGGGGAAGGAGCGGAGCACCTCGATCGCGCGCTGGGAGATGAGGTCGACCCAGCCGCCGTAATAGCCGGCGAGCCCGCCGATCACGATGCCCATGCAGAAGCTGATCGTGATGCCGACCAGGCCGACGGTGAGCGAGATGCGCGTGCCGAGCACGATGCGGGACAGCATGTCCCGCCCGAGCCGGTCGGTGCCGAGCAGGAACAGCGTGCCGCCCTGGGCCGGGCAGATCAGGTGGAAATCGCCCTGCACCAGCCCCCAGAACATGTACGCATCGCCGCGGCAGAAGAAGCGGATCGGCTGCACGCGCGACGTGTTCGCCACGTATTCGCGCCGGAGGTTGGCCATGTTCAGCTTGTAGTCGAGCCCGTAGACGAACGGGCCGACGAAGCGGCCCTCGTGGAACAGGTGCACCTGCTGCGGCGGCGCGTAAATGAAATCGGTGTGGCGCGTGTGCAGGTCGTACGGCGCGAGGATCTCGCTGACCAGGATCGAGAGATACATCAGCGCGATCAGCCGCCGGAGACAACGGCGAGGCGGTGGCGCTTGAGCCGCCACCACATCATCTGCCACTGCGAGGCCATGTAGTACCGCTCCTGCTCGGGCGTCAGGGCGCTTCGGCCGTGACGTCGAACGGGGCGGTGGAGACGAAATGCTCCAGCCGGTCGCGGGTGGGCGCGCTCATCGCCGGATGCCGGCGCCGAAGCGGATGCGCGGATCGAGCACGGCGAGCGCGAGGTCGGAGATGAACACGCCGATCACGGTCAATGTCGCCACGAACATCAGGAACGAGCCGGCGAGATACATGTCCTGGCTGTGCAGGGCGGCGACCAGCATCGGCCCGGTGGTCGGCAGCGACAGCACGACCGAGACGATCGCCGAGCCCGAGATCACCTGCCGGCAGCAGGTTGCCGATATCGGCGATGAACGGGTTGAGCGACATGCGGAGCGGATATTTCACCAGCAGCCGGAACGGCGGCAGGCCCTTGGCCCGGCCGGTGATGACGTACTGCTTCTGCAGCTCGTCGAGCAGGTTGGCGCGCAGCCGGCGGATCATGCCCGCGGTGCCGGACGTGCCGATGACGATCACCGGAATCCAGAGATGCGCCAGGATCGAGCCGATCTTGCCCAGGGTCCAGGGCTGGTCGAGTATTGCGGGTCCATCAGCCCGCCGACCGACGTGCCGAACCAGATCTGCGCGAGGTAGAGCAGCACCAGGGCGAGCAGGAAGTTGGGCGTGGCCAGGCCGAGGAAGCCGAGGAAGGTCAGCCCGTAATCGCCCCAGCTATACTGGTGGGTCGCCGAATACACCCCGATGGGGAACGATACGATCCAGGTGAACAGGATCGTCGCGAACGACACGATGAAGGTCAGCCACAGCCGGTCGCCGACCACCCTGGAGACCGGCAGGTTGTATTCGAACGAATATCCGAAATCGCCCTGCAGCATGCCACCGAGCCAGCTCGCGTATTGCTGGTACCACGGCTTGTCGAAGCCGTACTGCTCCTGCAGGAAGGCGATCTTGTCCTCGCTCACCTTCTCGCCCTGGCTTTCCAGCTCGGCGACGTAGGTGGTGAGGTAGTTGCCGGGCGGCAGCTGGATGATGACGAACACCATGAAGCTGATCGCGACGAGCGTCGGGATCATGATCAGCACGCGATGAACGAGGTAACCGAGCACCAGCGCTCTCGCCTACGCGCCGCGTCGAGCGCCTGGTCGTTCATGGCCTCGTCTTCGCGCCGCGCGTGCGTCGCGTCGACCGTTGTCCCACCAGAACGTATCCGGCTGGTAGATGCCGAAATGCGCGCCGGGATCCCAGTTGTAGACGCCTTCGACCGGCACGTTGCGCAGCTTGTCGTTGACCACGACGGGCTGGGGCACCGAGCCGATCAGCCCGATCGTGAAGACCTGTTGCGAATTGATCGCCAGCATCTTGTGCCAGATCTCGGCGCGTGCCGCGCGCGAGCTGGCGGTCGCGCCAATCGTGATAGAGTTCCAAGAGCTCCTCGGCCGGGCCCATGTCGGGCTTCTCGCCCATCTTGCCCTTGGTCTGGTAGTACTGGCCCCATTTCGGCCATTGCAGCTGCATCTGGCTTGTGGGCGCGACCTCCTCGGGCGAGGTGTCGGCGGTCGGCAGGCCGTTCTCCCAGCCCGACCACACCGGCATCTGCGTCTTGCCCGCGAAGATGCGGTTGCGCAGAACCTCGCGCTGGGACGGGCGGGTGTAGATCTTGATGCCCGCCTTGCGCCACGAATGTCGTGGACCAGCTCCAGCACGTCGGTCTGCTCGGCGATCTCGCCGGCGGTCTCGACCACGATTTCGGCCGGTCGTCCGTCGGGCAGCAGCCGGATGCCCTCGGCGTTGCGCCTGGTGAGCCCGATCTCGTCCAGGAGCGCGTTCGCCTTCTTAAGATCGAACGTCGCCCAGGCATTGCGGTAGTCGGGCTTGTAGAGCGGGCTTTGCGGCAGGACGGTGTTCTGGCCCTCGAGCGCAAGGCCGAAATACACCACCTGGTTGATCTCGTGCCGGTTGGTGGCGAGCGACAGGGCGCGGCGGAACCGCACGTCGCGGAACAGCTTGCGCCATACCGGGTCGTCGACGTTCAGGTTGGGATACAGCGCCATGTGGGCGCCGCGCGCCTCGCGCCACAGCCGCACCTGGTAGCCGTTGCGCTTCTCCGCCTGCTTCAGGAACGTGTAGTCGTCGAAGCGCAGATCGCGCGCCTGCAGATCGGATTCGCCGCGCGCCGGTCTTCACCGGCACGATCTTCGTGTCGGCGATGTTCATCGCGACCTGGTCGATGTAGGGCAGCTGATGGCCCTCGCGGTCGACGCGGTAGTAGTACGGGTTGCGCTCGAACACGAAGCGCTGCGACGGCGGCCGGGTCTTCAGCACCCAGGGCTCGAGCGTCGGCATGTCCGGATTGTCGTTGCGGTACTGCTCGTCGCGGCGGTTGAGCAGCGCCGCCCAGTTGCGCCGCTTCGCCTTCTTGACCATGGCGGCGAGCTTTTCCGGGTCCTGGTACTTCACGTGGAACTGCTTCAGGTAGTGCGCCGGCTTGTAGATGTAGAGCGGCGACGGCCCCGGCCAGCGCCGGCAGGAACGCGGGGTTGGGCTTCGCCCATTCGTAGCGGACGGTCGTCGCGTCGATGACGGCGAACTTGGCCTGGCTCGCCGTCGACCATCATTTCGCGCGGCGCGCCAGCGGGCGACACCTTCCTGTTGCTCGCCATGTCCTCCCAGAAGTAGCGGAAATCCTCGGCGGTGAAGGGCGCGCCGTCCGACCATTTCATGCCCTTGCGCAGGTGCAAGGTGAAGATGCGGTCGTCCTTGACATCGAGCGACTTCAGGATGTCGGGCACGAGGTCGTAGTTGCGGTCGTAACCGACCAGGCGCGCATAGCCGTAGACCACCATCATGCGCGTGTCGCGCGGCCCGCTCATCAGGATGCGGAGCGTCGCCGCCGGGCTTGCCGACGGTCCGGCCATACTGGCCGAACGCGACGATCTTCGGCTCTTCCGGCAGGCGCTTCTCGACCGGCGGCAGCTTCCCTTCGGCCACATCCTTGGCGAAAAAGGGCGTCTCGACCGGCGCGAACGTCTCGGTGGCCGAAGCTGCGGCCGGCGATCAGAGGCCGCGAGCAGCGCCAGCGCCGCGACGCGCCCGCCTCATGCGACAAGCTCCCGCATGTCGGCGTCGGGATGGGCGCGCACCATATGGCCGCGGCGCGATCTCGATCAGTGCGAGCTGTCCACGCGGCGTCGATGGTGAAGGGCTGCGGCCAGGCCGCCGGGTCGCGACGCCTGGCCTTCCATCAGCGCGGTGAGATCGAGCCGGGTGCCGAGTCGGGCTTCGGGCACGGCGGCGAGCAGCGCCTTGGTGTAGGGGTGCACCGGCTGCTGGAACAGCAGCTCGCGCGGCGCGATCTCGACCAGGCGGCCGCGCGCACATCACGGCGATCCGGTCCGGCGATGTAGTCGACCACCGCCAGGTTGTGGGAGATGAACAGGTAGGTGAGGCCGAGCTCGCTCTGCAGATCCTTCAGCAGGTTCAGGATCTGCGCCTGGACCGAAACGTCGAGCGCCGAGACCGGCTCGTCGCAGATCAGCAGCTCGGGCTTGAGCGCGAGCGCGCGGGCGATGCCGATGCGCTGGCGCTGGCCGCCGGAGAAGCGAATGCGGATAGCGGTTGAGGAGGCGCAGGTCGAGCCCGACCAGCGCCATCAGCTCGCTGCACCATCTCGCGCGCGGCGCGCCGCGTCGCCGATCCCGTGGATCGCCAGCGGCTCGCTCACGATGTCGAACACGGTCATGCGCGGGTTGAGCGAGCCGAACGGGTCCTGGAAGATGAACTGCACCTTGCGCCGGTAAGTCGAGCAGCTCGTCGTCGTCGAGGCCGGTACAGGTCGACCAGCTCGCCGCGGTCGTTGAACCGGATCGTGCCCGCATCGGGCGCGAGCGCGCGCATGATCAGCTTGGACAGGGTGGTCTTGCCGCAGCCCGATTCGCCGACCAGGCCCAGGCATTCGCCGCGCTCGATCTCGAAGCTGACATCGTCGACCGCAAGGACGCACGCCGTTGGACGCGCCCGCCGAACAGCCGGCCTTGCGCGATGCGGAACGTCTTGGTCAGCCCCTCGACCGCGAGCAGCGGCGCGTCGTCGCCGTCGGCCGCCGGCCTGGCTCCTCGCGCCGGGCCAGCAGGTGGCCGGTGGTCGTGCTTGATCTCGCGCAGCGGCTGCAGCCGCTCGCCCGGCTCCATGTCGAAGCGCGGCACCGCGCGCAGCAGCGCCTTGAGATAGGGGTGGCGCGGATCGCTCGAAGATGTCGTCGACGGTGCCGCTCTCCATCACCTGGCCGTGATACATGACCACGACCTCGTCGGCCATGTTGGCGACGACGCCGAGATCGTGGGTGATCAGCAGCACCGCCATGCCGAGCTCGGCCTGCAGATCCTTCAGCAGCTTCAGGATCTGCGCCTGGATGGTGACGTCGAGCGCGGTGGTCGGCTCGTCGGCGATCAGCAGCGCCGGGCGGCACACCAGCGCCATGGCGATCATCGCGCGCTGGCGCAGGCCGCCCGACAGCTCGAACGGATAGGTCTGCGAGCGCCTGCTCCGGATCGGGGAATCCGACCAGCCGCAGCATCTCGGCAGTCAGCGCGAGCGCGTCCTTGCGGCGCGGCACGTCGCGGTGCAGGCGCAGCGCCTCGCGACGACCTGGTCGCCGACCGTGTGCAGCGGCGACAGCGAGGTCATCGGCTCCTGGAAGATGATCGAGATGCGGCCGCCGCGGATCGCGCGCATGCGCTTGCTGTCGCGGCCGAGCGCGGCGATGTCGGTGACCTCGCCCGATTGCCGGGTCGCGGAACAGGATCTCGCCGCCGGTGATGCGCGCCGCCTGTGGCAGGATGCCCATGATCGACTGCGACACGACCGACTTGCCCGAGCCCGATTCGCCGACCAGCGCCACGACGCCGGCCTGGGGCACGCGGAAAGACACGCCGTTGACGGCCCGTATCGCGCCTTCATGGACGTGGAACTCGACGGCGAGATTGCGAACGTTCAGCAGATCATTCAACGGTCCGGGTCCTGCGTGTTGGGGCCCATGTCGCCGATCCCGAGCGCGGCCAGATTCGTCCGCGTCGCGGGCGGCAACACGATACCCCGCAGCGCCGCCTCCCGGGCCGCCCGGCGAGCGATGTCGGCGAATCCCTCAAGCGACGAATCGAGGCGAACCGTCTCCCCGTCGCCCTCAAGCTTCATCTGCATCCAGCCCTTCGTTCGGTCGCGCCGGGTCGAATAGTAGTTCAGCTTGATTCGCACCAGCTCGTGCCAGCGCAGCGTCGCTTTGCGCGGACCTGACGCCGAGATCTCCTCCTCGTCCAGCGTGATCCGCGTCGCGCTTCTGATCCAGGTCCGCACGCCATAGACGGCAAACAGGCCTGCCAAGCCGCCAAGCAGGGCCATCATAGGTGCAGCGGGGCGCGCCAGCAACATGGGACCCGCGGTCAGGACGAGCCCCACGGCGCTCCGAGCGTAGTCGCCGCGTAGCGCGCCACGGTCGTAGCGATGCACGCTCACCGCCCGGTTCCGAACGTCTCGTCGGCATCGATCCACCGCACCGAGGAATGTGCGCTAGAGCGTGCGACGAAGCGATTAACGAAGTCCCAACACTCCTCGTCATGGGCGAGATGATGGGTCAGCAGGCCGGTCGGCTCGGCAGGATCGGCGGTTTCCTCGCGCCGCGCCGCAAGGTGCTCGATCGCGGCGCCGAGCGCCGCCGCATCGCCCGCGAATCGGCGGGTGCCGGGCCAGTCGACGATGTCGACATGGGTGTTGGCCTCGATGAGGCCCGGCCGGGCGTCGCGCGAGGCGCGGGCGGCGAAGCGCGACAGGCCGCGATAGCCCAGCGCCGGCAGCGCTGCGACCACCGAATCGTCGATCCGGTTCCATGGCGGCACCATCACCGGCCGCGCGGCGGGGAGCAGGGCGGTGAGCCGGCGCCAGCCTTCGCGCAGCTCGTCGGCGACGGCGACGGGTGTGCGGCATCCCAGCTCGCGCTTCGGCGCGCCGTCGGGGGCGTGATTGCGATGCGCATAGCCATGCTGCACCGCGTCAACGTTCGATTCGCCGGCCAGGCGTTCGGCGAGGGACGGCTCGGCCGGCGCCGGAACGATCGCAAGAGTGAGCGGCACGCCGAGCGATTCGCGCAGCGCGAGCAGCCGGTCGAGCGCCGACGTGGCGGCGACCGCGTCGTCGTCGCGCCACCAGAAGGTCGCGATGCGTCCGGCCGCCGCCCAGCGATCAAGCTCGACGGAAAGCGCGTCCCAGGGATCGGCGGTCACGCCACCGTCTCGCCGCGCGCAAGGGCCGCGATCATCGCGGCCGACCTGGCGCCGCCGCCGACGTCGAGCCCACCTGCATCGGGGGGCGGTGCGGCAAGCGCCTGCTCGGCCGCACGGGCGAGCGCCTCGGGCGTGATCGCATCCTCGGGCACGATCCGGAGCGCACCGCGCGCCGCCAGCAGGCGCGCGCGCAGGGTCTGCTCGGTCTCGAGCCCGCCGGCATAGGGCGCGACGACCGCCCGCGTGCCGGTCGCCATCAGCTCCATCACCGTGTTGTAGCCGCCCTGCGAGATCGAAAGCGCCGCGCCGCGCAGAAGCGCGATGAAATCGGGCCGCGACCGCTCGACCGTGACGCCTGCCGGTGCATCGCCCACCAGGCTCGCGAAGATGTCATCGGGCAGGGCATAGCCCGCCAGCACGCGCCATTGCGCGTCGGCGAGGCTGGTCAGCGCGCGCGCCGCCATTGCCGCGCGGAACAGAGGCTCGCTGACCGCGCCGCCGCCCGCCGACACGACGACGCCTTCGCGCGCCGGTGCCGGGCCGGCGGAAGCGGCCGCCTTCTCTTCCACAACGTATCCGGTGTAGCGCAGGTTCGGGATGCGACCGGCGAGCGGGAAGGTCTTGTCGAACGGAATCAGGGTCGGATCGCCGTGCACCATGACAAGGTCGTAATCGCGGTCGAGCCGCGCCAGCATCTCGTCGATGCGCTCGGGCTTGTCGGGCTCCACCAGTATGTCGCGCACGGAAGACACGACGCGCGGCCGCGGATCGAGGGCGCGCGCCGCATCGAGCAGCGGCTCGAGCTCGAAGCGGAGCTGGCGGCGGCCGAACGGGTAGAGCTCAGTGACGATGACGTCGGGCTGCGCCTCGCGGAACACCTGCATCAGCCGGTCGCGCCGGCGCGTGCGGAAGGCGTCGTCGATCACCCGGTCGGTCTCGTCGACCAGCACCTTGAAGTACACGTCGACGGCACGGACCGGCGGAAGCTGCACGAAGCCGCGCCGCGCCGACATCGAGCCCGGGCACCGCATGCCCGCCCGACACGAACGTGACGTCGAGCCCCGCCCCGACCAGGGCGCGGGCGAGCGTCGCCGCGCGGCGCAGATGGCCGATGCCGAGCAGGTGCTGGACGTAGAAAAGGACGCGTCCGCTCACGCGCTTTCCAGGCTGACATTGAGCCGGTCGACGGAGAGCGTGCCGTCCTCGGCGGCGATGAAGACGTGGATGGCGGCCCAATCCATGCGCACCGGCGGCTTGCCGATCATCTCCCACCCGGTGGCGAGCGAGAGCGCCGCGCGGATGATGCCCTGGTGGGCCACCGCGCCGGCCGGCCGGCCGCGGCGCGCAACATCGGCGACCCAGGCCGCGACGCGCGTCCGCACCTCGCGCGGCGTCTCGCCATTGTCGGGGCGGAGGTCGAGCCCCTTCGCGGCGCGGTCGTGAAACTCCTGCCCGTAGGAGGCGATCAACTCGTCGCTCGTGTGGCCTTCCCAGCCGCCCCAGTCCATCTCGCGCACCTGCGGCTCGATGGCGAACGCGATGCCGAGCAGCCGCGCCGTCTGCTGCGCGCGCACCAAAGGGCTCGCCACCCAGTCCCAGCCGCGAAATTCCTCGGGCAGACGCCATGTTCCCACCTTGGCGCGGCCGGCCGCGCTGAGCGGGTTATCCGCGAGCCCCTGCAGCCGGTGCGTCTCGTTCCATTCGGTGGGGCCGTGGCGGATGAAGGCGACCGGCGTCATTGGGCAGCGACGACGGTCCCGCAGACCCGCGCCAGCGCATTGTGCAGCGCGCGCGCCGCAGCGGCCAGCGTGTGCTCGCCGGCGGCGAGGGCGAGGGCGCGCAGCCCCATCTCCTTGCGCCGGTTGGCGTCATCGAGCAGCGCGACCACGGCGGCGGCGAACGCGGCCTCGTCGCCCTCGGCGATGACCAGCCCGGTATTGCCGTCGCGCACGATGTCGGGCACGCCGCCGGCGCCGCCGGCCACCACGGGGAGTCCGGCCGACTGCGCCTCGAGGATCGCCATGCCGTAGGCCTCGCGGACCGCCGGCCAGACATAGAGGTCGGCGCCGGCGTAAAGCGCCGGGATGTCCTTCTCGGTCACGAAGCCGGCATAGGACACGCGGCCGCCGAGCGGGGCGAGCGCCGCGCGCACATCGGATTCCGCCGGGCCCTCGCCCGCCACCACCAGGTGCCATGGCCGGCCGGCGAGGCTCGCCAGCGCGCGGCCCAGCACCCTGTAGGATTCGAGCTTGTCGCCCTGGCGCATCATCCCGACCGCCAGCATGATGGGCGTCCCGGCCGGAATGTCGAACCGCTCGGACAGCGCCTTGCGATGCGCGGCACGGCCCGCCGCCGCGGTGGCGAACGGCACGGTCTCGAGGAACGGCCGGATCTGCACCGATGCGGCGCCCGGCTTCAGCAGCGGCTCGACGCAGATCGCGTCGCGCGAATTCAGATGGATCACCCCGTCGGCGCGGCGCAGGGCCGCTTCGACCGCCTCGTGGCCCAGCGCCCACCTGCCCCCCGCCTGCTTGGGGGCGAACGACGCCTCCGCCGCGAGATACGGGATGCCCAACGCGTCGCACACCGCCGGTCCGATCCAGTCGGGCGCGCGGTGATAGAGGTGGTAAGTCAGCCAGACCTGCGGCCGCTGGTCCTCGGGCTTGGCGCGGTAGCGCGAGATGAGCCGCTTCGCCGCGGCGAGGCCCTTCGTCTTCAGCCCCTGCTGCACCGCGGCGTCGCCCGCCCCGTCGCGGCTCTTGAACTTGGAGGCGAGCGTGACCTCGTGCCCGGCCAGCCGAAGCGCCGCCATCAGCATCCGCGCCATGTGCCGGTCGCCGGAGGGAACCGGATCGGTCGGCGCCTTCATCGGGGCATAGAACGCAATCCGCATCAACCTGCCTCCGCAACGCGCCGGCGCGGGCCGGCGTCGCGCGCGAGCCCGAACCGGGCCGCGAGCGCGTCGATCCCCGCGACGCAGGAAAACCTCTCGCGCACGCGGCGCTCGGCGGCACGGCCGAGGAACAGGCGGCGCGACGGCGTGCGGATCAGCGATTCGAGCGCGGCGGCAAGCGCCGCCGGATCCTCGGGCGGCACCAACAGGCCCGTCGCCCCGTCCTCGACCAGCTCGGGCACCGCCGAGACACGCGTCGCGACGGTCGCAAGCCCCTGGCTCGCCGCCTCCATCAGCACGTTGGGCAGCCCGTCGCGGTCGCCATCGCGCGCCACGCGGCATGCCAGGGCGAACACATCCGCCGCGCGGTACTCGGCGATCAGCGCCTCCTGCGCCAGCGAGCCGCGCCAGGTGACGCGGTCGGCGATGCCGGCACGGCGCGCGCGCGCCTCCAGGCGGCGGCGAAGCGGCCCGCCCCCGACATGGACCAGGCGCCAGGCGAGGTCGGCCGGCAGCAGCGCCAGCGCATCGATCAGCACGTCGTGGCCCTTCTTTTCGACCGCGCGCCCGACGGTGAGGATCGTCACCGGCGCGGCCGGGTCCGTGCCGTCGCGCATCGGACGCTGCGGCGCCGGCGGAAACCGCTCGAGATCGAGCCCGTGATAGACGAGGCCGAGCCGGGCCGGTTCGGTCGTGGGCGCAGCAAACGGTGCGAGCGCCGCGAGATGGTCGTGCGCCGCCTTCGAGCAGGTGACGGCCCAGGCCGCATCGGCGAGCTTTTCGGACTTCTCCCAGCCGGGCGTCGTCCAGATGTCCTTGGCGTGCGCCGAAACCGACCAGTCCAGGCCGCACATCATCGCGGCGTAGCGCGCGACCGACGCCGGCGTATGGATGAAATGGGCGTGCAGGTGGTCGACACCGGCCGGCAGCTCCGCCGCCAGCACCGCCGCCTGGCCGAAGCGGCGCACCCGGTTGGGTGTCACGTCGCGCACGAGGTCGCGCAGGAAGGCCCGGCGCGCGGCACGAAAACCGGGCCGGCGCCGCGCCACGGCGAGGCCGCGAGCCACGCGCAGCGGCGCGCGCCACAGATATTCGGGCAGATACAGCACCGGCGCCGCGATCTCGCGATGGACCGGATGGACGGCGCCCTCGGTCGGCTGGCGCAGCGAGACGATCCGGATGTCGAGGCCGCGCGCCTCGAGCGCCCGGATCTCCTGCGCGATGAATGTTTCGGAGAGCCGCGGATAACCCTTGAGGATGAACGCGACGGCCATAGCGACGATCAGGCGCGCCGCGCGCCCATGGCGACCCGTCCCTCGCTCGGCCCGTCGATGAGCCGGCGGGTCAGCCGGTCGACCGTGGTAAGGCCGTCGAGCATGCCGGGGACCATCACCTGGGAGGGGCGCGACTGGCGAGGCAGTTCGCGCAGGGCGTTCGCCATGACATGTGCGTTGCGCGGGCTGTCGGCGGTCAGCATGCGCGCCAGCCCGATCTCCTGGGCGCGCTGGGCGCGGATCGTCTGCTCGCGCCGGGGCCGCGAGCGCGGCACGATCAGGGCCGGCTTGTCGAACGACAGAATCTCGCAGAACGTGTTGTAGCCGCCCATGCTGACCACGCCGGCCGAGCGCGCCATCAGCGCCTCGATGCGCGCATCGAAGGTGATGGTCCGCACCTTCGGCAGCCGTTCGGCGCGGTTGTTGAACGCAGCCTGCGATTCCGGCCGCATGAACGGACCGAACACGATCAGCGCGGGATAGGGCGCGTCGCGGTCGTGCTCGTAGGCGCGCAGCACCCAGTCGACCAGCGCCTCGCCGTCGCCGCCGCCGCCCGCCGTGACCAGCAGATAAGGCTCGTCGAACGGCGGGTCGGGCTGCTTCTTGACCAGCGCATCGGGCACGCTGCGCTTCAGGTAGCCCGTGTAGATCATCTTGTTGCGCACCGACGCGCGGCAGCGCGATGTCGGCCAGGGGATCGCAGATCTCGGCAGGCCGTAGACCCAGATCTCGTCATAAAGGTCGCGCAGCGCCGGCAGCACGTTCTTGCGCGCCCATTCGGGCGCCAGAAGCGTCGGCTCGTCCATCACGTCGCGCAGACCGAGCACCAGGGGCGTGCCGCGCTCCTTCAGCATCTTCAGCGTGTCGGTCACCTCGCCGCGCAGGCCCAGCGGCTCCTTGTCGACGATGAAGATGTCGGGATCGAAGATGTCGGCCGTATGCTGGATGATCGAGGCGCGCAGCGCGATCGTGTTGCTCGATATTGATGTGCAGGGACAGCGGCGTGTATTCGCCGTTGCGCAGCTTGATCACGCCCGGAATGCGCACGAAATCGACCCGTGCCCGGAACTCGAAGCTGCCGATGATCGGCGAGCCCGACAGGAGCAGGACCGACAGGTCGCGGTTCCGCGCGACCAGCGCATGCGCGATGGCGCGGCAACGGCGCAGATGGCCGAGCCCGAAACTGTCGTGGCTGTAGATCAGGACCCGGAGGTCCCGGCGCGGTCCCTTCATCGCACGCTACGCCCCCCTTGGCTCATTTTGATGGCGCGGGACTCTGTGTGACGCGAAATATGGCATACAACCCCGCCGGCGCGAAACCCTCGGTTAATCATAGCGGGCGACCCTCCCGTTCCGACCGATCGGGGCCCAATCCGCGCCAATCCCACGTGATCGGTCATATTTGGTGTTTGCGGCAAGTGGTTGCCGTAGCGTAGAAACAAAGCGTTTGCGCCCGTTGAGGCGCGCTGGATGGCCCGGGGGCCGCTCGGCCATGGAATTGAGCCTTTACCGTTACATCCTGAGCCACAGCCTGCGCCAGCAGCTCATGCTGACCATTCTGGCGGTGGTGTCGTTCCCGTTTCTTTACATGTTCTACGATCTGCCCAAAAAGATCGTGAACAACGCGATCCAGGGCAAGAACGTCGCCTTTCCGATCGAAGTATTCGGCTACAAATTCGACCAGATCGAGTATCTGACCCTGCTCTGCATTGGATGTTCCTGGTGCTGATTTTCATCAACCAGGGGTTCAAATACGTCATCAACGTCTCGCGCGGCCTGACCGGCGAGCGAATGCTGCGCCGGCTGCGCTACGAGCTGTATGCACGGGTGCTGCGCTTCCCCCTGCCCGCGTTCCGCAAGAAGTCGCTCGGGCGATGATCATCCACATGATCAACGCCGAGGTCGAGCCGCTGGGCGGCTTCATCGGCGACGCCTTCGCCCTGCCCGTGTTCCAGGGCGGAACGCTGCTGGTCATCCTCGGGTTCCTGATCTGGCAGAACCTGATGATCGGGCTCGCCGCCATCGCGATGTACCCGATCCAGTTCGTCATCATCCCCAGGCTGCAGCGCAAGGTGAACCTGCTGTGCAAGCAGCGCGTGCGCATGGTGCGGCTGATGTCGGACCGGATCGGCGAGACCGTCGCGGGCATCCAGGAGATCCATGCCCACGGCACCGCGCGTCTCGAGCTCGCCGAGTTCTCCGAACGGCTGGGCTCGATCTTCTGGGTCCGCTTCAAGATCTACCTCTGGAAGTTCGTCATCAAGTTCGTCAACAACCCGATCAGCCAGCTCGGGCCCGTTCTTCTTCTATTCGATCGGCGGCTACCTGGTGATCACCGGCAAGCTCGAGATCGGCACGCTGGTCGCCGTGCTCGGCGCGCAGAAGGACCTGGCCGCGCCGTGGAAGGAGCTGCTGGCCTACTACCAGCAGCAGCAGGACGCGCGCATCAAGTACGAGCAGGTGATCGAGCAGTTCGACACCGCCGGGCATGGCCGACACGAATCGATCACCGCCGAGCCCGATTGCGGCCAGCCCTTCGAGGGCGAGGTCGCCGCTGCCAACCTGGCCTTCGTGGACGAAAGCGGCCACGCGCTGGTCGAGGGCGCGAGCTTCCGCTTCCATATCGGCCGGCACGTGGCCATCGTCGGCGACGGGACCAGCGGCAAGGACACGCTCGCGCTGCTGCTCGCCCGCCAGTCATCATGCCGACCGGCGGCACGCTGCAATCGGCACGGCTGAACCTCGCCGTCCTTCCCGAACCGCTGATCGGCCGGCGCATCGGCTATGTCGGCGCAGGGCGCGTATCTGTTCTCGGCCAGCGTGCGCGACAACCTGATCTACGGGCTGAAGCAGCGCCCGGCGCGCTGCGCACCGAGCAGGCCGACGAGCACCGTGGCGCGCGACAACGGTCGCACAAGCGAGTCGCTCGCGTCCGGCAACTCGCACCGACGACATCGATCGCCGAGTGGGTCGACTATCGGCGCAGCCGGCGTCGTCGAGCGAGGCGCCTGATCGAGCGGCGCGATCGAGGCGCTCGCCATCGTCGACATGGAGGGCGACGTCTATCAGCTCGGGCTGCGCGGCCGGATCGACCCGGCGGCGCGGCCGGAGCTCGCCGAGCGCGTTGCTCGCGCGCGCCGCACGCGCTGCGCGAGCGGCTGAAGGACCGGAGCATCGCGCCGCTGGTCGAGGTGTTCGACGCGCGACCGCTACAACGCGAACGCGACGCGTCGGCGAGAACCTGCTGTTCGGCACGCCGGTCGGCGAAGCCTTCGATATCGACCGGCTGGCCGAGAACCCCTACGTGCTGTCGGTGCTGGACAAGGCCGGCCTGACCGACGACCTCTTCGACGCCGGGCGGCGGGTCGCGCAGACCATGGTCGAGCTGTTCGCCGACCTGCCGCCCGAGCCACGAATTCTTCGACCAGTTCAGCTTCATCCGCTCCGACGACCTGCCCGAGTTCCAGGCGATGCTGAACCGCGTCGAGCGGCAGGGCATCGCGGGCGCCACGGCCGAGGAGCGCATGATGCTGCTGTCGCTGCCGTTCCGCGTCATCAGGCGCGGCACCGCCTGGACGTGATCGACGCGAGATGCAGGAGCGCATGCTGGAGGCGCGGCGCATCTTCGCGCCGAGCTGCCGGCGAAGCCTGACGGGCTCGGTCGAGTTCTTCGACGTCGAGCAAGCTGGAACACCGCCGCCACGATGCAGGACAACATCCTGTTCGGCAAGATCGCCTACGGCCAGGCCGCGGGCGGCGACCGCGTGGCCGCGCTGATCGGCGAGGTGATCGAGCAGCTCGAG
Organism: uncultured Alphaproteobacteria bacterium; assembly: GCA_963775315.1. Classification (GTDB taxonomy): domain Bacteria; phylum Pseudomonadota; class Alphaproteobacteria; order MPNO01; family DASWLB01; genus CAWGHZ01. The sequence goes on from CAVZIN010000010.1 coordinate 332,738, forward strand.
CTGCGCCGCGCGGTGATCGAGGTCGGGCTCGACTACCAGGTGGGCATCGGCGGCTCGCGCCTGTCGACCGTGCAGCGCCAGAAGCTGGGCATCGCCCGCGCCGTGCTGAAGCGGCCCGGACATCCTGGTGCTGGGCGACGCGCTCGCCGTGTTCGACACGGCGACGCAGGGGCGCATCCTCGCCGCCCTGCGGCGCGAGTTCGCCGACCGCGGCCTTGTGGTCACGCTGGACTCGCCGGAAGCGGCGGCAGGGTTCGACACGCATCATCGTGATGCGCGAAGGGCGGATCGTCCGCCAGGAAGATGCCGAGCCGTCGGCCGACAGCGCCGCGGAGGGCGCGCCGGCGATGAGCCCGGCGAGCTGACGCGGTAGGGAGAAAAGCCATGGGTCTGAACGAGGAAGTCGATCTGCTGCGGAAAATACCGCTGTTCTCGAAGATCGAGGCCTCGAAGCTGAAGCTTCTGGCCTTCACCAGCGAGCGGCTTCAATTCGCGGCGGGTCAGGAGCTGTGCCACCAGGGCGAGACCGGATCGACCGCCTACATCATCATCGACGGCGAGGCCGACGTGCTGGTCAACGCACCGGCGGGCGAGCTGAAGGTCGCCACGCTGGGCAAGAACGACCTCGTCGGCGAGATCGCCATCCTGATCGACGTGCCCCGCACCGCGACGGTGCGCGCGCTGACGCCGGTCACCACCCTCGCCATCTCGAAGGACCTGTTCTACCGCATGGTCACCGAGTTTCCGCAGATGGGTGTGGAGATCATGCGCGAGCTGGCCCACCGGCTCGAGGCCACCACGGCCCAGCTGCGCGAGGCCCGCTCCCGGGCCGAGGCATGAGACGCGTTCGCAGCACGTGAGCCGGCTCGATTCCTTCATCCGGCGCCTCGAGGCGCAGCGCGCCTGCCTGGGGCTGGCCGCCAAGCTGATCGCCGGCGTGCCCGGCCCGGTGCTGGAGCTCGGCCTCGGCAACGGCCGCACGTTCGACCATCTTCGGTCGATCCTGCCCGACCGCGAGATTTTCGTATTCGACCGGCGCGTCGCCGCCCATCCCGACTGCGTGCCGGACGAGGCGCACATGATTCTGGGCGACGTGCGCGAGACGTTGCCCGCGTCGCTCGCGCGCATGGGGCAGCCCGCCGCGCTCGCCCATTGCGACGTAGGCACCGGCGTGAGGGCCGACAACGACGCGCTGGCCGACTTCCTCGGCCCGACGCTCGCCAGGCTGATGGCGCCAGGCGGGATCGTGGTGTCCGACCAGCGCCTGCGAGTTCCCGGCTGGATGCGCCTGCCGCCGCCCGAGGGGATCGACCCCGAGCGGTACTACATCAACCGGGTGGGAACGCCGTGACGGCGACGCGCAACACCGCCGCCTGGTCGGCGTCGCAGTACCTCAAGTTCGAGGACGAGCGCACGCGGCCGGCGCGCGAGCTGCTGGCCCAGGTGCCGCTGGCCGAGGCGCGGCATTGCGTCGATCTCGGCTGCGGACCGGGCACGTCGACCGCGCTGATCGCCGCGCGCTTCCCCGCGGCGCGCGTCGTCGGGTTGGACAGCGACCCCGACATGCTGGCCGCGGCGCGCAAGCGCCTGCCCCGATGCGAATTCGTCGCCGCCGACATCTCGGACTGGTCGCCCGAGCCCGACACCGACCTGCTCTACGCCAACGCCGTGTTCCAGTGGGTGCCGGACCACGAGGCAACGCTGCACCGGCTGTTCGCGTCGCTGCCGGCGGGCGGCGCGCTGGCCATCCAGGTGCCCGACAATCTCGACGAGCCGTCGCATGCGCTGATGCGCGAGACGGCGCGGTCGGGGCCGTGGGCGGCGGCGCTTGCCGAGGCGATCGAGGCGCGTGGCGCACTCGGGACACCGGGCGCGTATTACGACCTGCTGGTCGGCGAGGCCGCGCGCGTCGATGTCTGGCATACGTTCTATCAGCACCCGATGGACGGGCCCGGCGCCATCGTCGAATGGTTCAAGGGCACGTCGCTGCGCCCGTTCCTCGACCCGCTGGACGCGGCGACGCGCGCGGCCTTCCTCGCCGCCTACGAGGCGGCGATCACGCCGGCCTATCCGCGACGGGCCGACGGGCGCGTGCTGCTGCGCTTCCCGCGCCTTTTCGTGGTGGCGGTCAGGGCATAGCGTCTCGTTCTTACTGACTGTCACCCCGGACGGCGCGCTTGCGCGCCGAGCCGGGGCCCATTCGGCCACCAACACGGGCCGGCAAGATGGATCCCGGCTCGCGCCGCCCTCATCCTGAGCGGCCATCCCCCATCCCCTCCTTCGACAGGCTCAGGATGAGGATGGGGACGGCAGTCGAAGGACGCGGCTTGGCCGGGATGACAATCGGGATGGGCGGGCTACAATCGCGTCCAACCGGAACACGAAAGGCAGCACATGGCGAACCACCGCATCGACGTGCACCACCACATCCTGCCGCCGGAATATGTCCGCACGGTCGGCGACGCGCGCATCGGCCCGCTGATCGTGTCGGGCAAGACGCCGGAATGGACGCCGGAGATCTCGCTGGCGGCGATGGACCGGCACGGCATCGAGACGGCGATCACCTCGATCTCGGCGCCCGGCATGTGGTTCGGCGACCGCGCCGAAACGCTGCACCTCGCCAGGCTGTGCAACGAGTTCGCGGCGAAGACGCGGAGCGACACCGCCGGCCGGCTCGGGCTGTTCGCAAGCCTGCCGCTGCCCGAGGTCGACGCGAGCCTGGAGGAGATCGTATACGCGCTCGACACGCTGAAGGCCGACGGCATCGGGCTGCTCACCAGCTATGGCGACAAGTACCCCGGCGATCCCGCCTTCGCAGCCGTCTTCGACGAGCTCGACCGTCGGGGGGCGGTGGTCTACTTCCACCCGACCAACGCGCCGTGCTCGACCTGCCTGCCCGAGATTCCGGCGGCGACGCTCGACTTCCCGTTCGACACGACGCGGGCGATCACCAGCCTGCTCTATGGCGGCACGTTCGCGCGCTGCCGCAACATCCGCTTCATCTTCAGCCACGCCGGCGGCTGCGTGCCGTTCCTCGCCGAGCGCATCGCGCGCCTCGCCGTCCGGCCCGAGTTCAAGGAGAAGGTGCCGAACGGCGTCATCCCCGAGCTGAAGCGGCTGTACTACGACACGGCGCTGTCGGCCAACTGGCTCGCCTTCCGCTCGCTGTTCGAGCTGGTGGGCTCGGACAAGGTGCTGTTCGGCTCGGACTACCCGTTCGCGCCGGAGGCCACCATGGCCGCCACCGTGAAGGGCCTTGCGGACATGGGGCTTGGCGATCAGGTGCTGCGCGCCATCGAGCGCGACAACGCCCTTGCCTTGTTCCCGCATCTGGCGCGTTGATAGAATGGCCGCGGCCGGACGGTCCGGGAGGAAACGATGCTGTCGCGCGAGGAAAACGAACGGCTGACGCGGGTTGGGCCGGGCACGCCGATGGGCGGGCTGTTGCGGCGCTACTGGATGCCGGCCCTGTTCGCGCACCAGATCCCGAAGCCCGACGGCCCACCGGTGCGCGTCAAGCTGCTGGGCGAGCGGCTGGTGGCGTTCCGCGACACCGAGGGGCGCATCGGATTGATCGACGAGCGCTGCCCGCACCGCACCGTGTCGCTGTTCTTCGGCCGCAACGAGGAATGCGGGCTGCGCTGCGTCTATCACGGCTGGAAGTTCGACGTGAACGGCAACTGCGTCGACATGCCGTCCGAGCCGCCGGGCTCGGGCTTCAAGAGCAAGATCAAGATCGCTTCCTACCCCTGCGTCGAGCGCGGCGGGGTGGTGTGGACCTATATGGGCCTGCCCGAGCTCAAGCCTGCCTTCCCCGCCTTCGAATGGACGCTGGTCCCCGAATCGCACCGCTTCGTCACCCGCCACGTGCAGGAATGCAACTGGCTGCAGGCGGTCGAGGGCGGGTTCGATACCAGCCACCTCGCCTTCCTGCATCGCGGCACGGTCAAGGCACCGACCACGCCACCCGACCGCTACGACGTGGTGCCGGCCGATTTCGGCTACATCGCCTGCACGGGGCGCGACGCGCTGGCGGCGCGACCGACTGGATCGTCAACGTCATGCTGATGCCGTTCCACAAGATCATCGCGACGTCGCCGATGGGCGCGCATGCCTGGGTGCCGATGGACGACGAGACGACGATGAACTACAGCGTCGACTACAACGCCGAGCGGCCGCTCGATGCCGACGAGCTCGCCTATGCGAAGAGCTGGGACCACATCCACACGGAGAACATCCCCGGCACCGACCGCGCCAAGGCCAATCGCGACAACAACTACCTGATCGACCGCGAATTGCAGGCCAGCGGCACGTCCTACACGGGCATCCCCGGGACTCGGCATCCAGGATTGCGGCATCCAGGAATCGATGGGCCCGATCGCCGATCGCACCGCCGAGCATCTCGGCGTCAGCGACACGATCATCATCAAGATACGGAAGCTGCTGCTCGCCGCGCTCGACGATTACGAGGCGGGCCGTCCGCTGCCAGGCCTGGACCCGATGAGCTACCAGGTGCGCTCGGCACGCTTCCGCCTGGCGCCGGGGCGGACGATCGCCGACGGCGTCGAGGAGTTCGCGCGGATCAGGCAGCCGGCTGCGGCGAAGTAGCCGACGCCTCGTTCGCCTTTTCGGACGCGGTCTCCGCCGGGTCGGAGACGGTATCGGCGATCGACGGGCCCCACTCCGCGATCAGCTCCTGCTGCTGCTTCTTGAGTTGCGCGATGCGGCGCTGCACGCTGAACTTGCGCAGCTCGGCGACGATCGACGGAAAGCCCAGGAACATCAGCCAGCCGAGCCCGACCGCGGCATAGACGGCGAACCAGGTATACACGTCGGACACCAGCCGGATCGCGACCGCCATCGAGTTGCCGGCGCCCCACAGCGTGGCGATGAACGGGATGATCGCCGCGGTCGACATGCCGGCGACGGTGCGGGCGAGATAGCGCCCCTCCGAATCGTCGACAATCAACGTCACGACCATCGGGATCACGCCGACGACCACCACGATGGTCGTCGGCAGCACGGTGATGACTGCCAGGACAAACAGACCGAGCGAGCCGAGACTGCGCCAGCCGGCGCGTGGCGCCGCGCGCGGGGAAAGCTGCCGATCGGTGTGGCGGGGCGCGGCCATCGGTCAGAACATGACCGTCGCGATGGCGGACAGGCCGGCGCACGTCCAGGCCGCCGCCGCGGCGATGCGCCCGCCGGTGTGTTCGACCGTGTCGATTCCGCGCCCGGTTTCGAGCTGCAGGATATCGTGCTGCGCGGCGCGGTACTGCGCCAGCGCCTGCCGCCGCCCCGCGATGTCGCGTTCGACCAGCGCGCGATCGCTCAGCGCGTTGAGGATCGCTCTGAGATCGCCCGACCCGGCGACGGCCTCCAGCCGTTCGCGTGCCAGCGCCCGCACCGCGCGCGAGGCGAACCGCTGGGTCGTATCCTGAAGCTCCTTGCCGAGCCACGCGCACAGATGCGGCAGGTTTGCCGGACCGTACTCGAGCTGCAGCCAGGCGAGAATGCGGAGCATCACCAGCTTGCCCTCGGGCGCATCGGGCCGCACATGGTCGAGCGCGGCGAGGTCGCGGTCGAAGTTGCGCTTCACCCGGCTTGCCACGAACGCGGCGAGGTGGCGATCGAACAGCACGGCGAGGCCGCCCTTGTTCTTCACCGCGCGATCGAGCGCCGGCAGGAGCTCGGCAACCGTCTCGACATAGTCGGTCTCGACCGCCTTGCTCAGGCAGGGATGGTGCGGATTCAGCTCGTACAGGCAGCGCTCGCGCCCGTATCCCGGACCGGTGTGGCGCAGCAGCTGCTGGATCTGGCGATAGGGGCGAACCTTGACCGCCACCTCGGCGCTTTCGCCACCGGCATCGTCGACCAGCCGCTCGATCGGCAGGCCCTTGGCCACCAGCTCGCAAATGCGCTGGGCGAGTTCGCCGCTGTCGGTGCGCATCGCGTTGGCGAGGAGCGGGCCGAGCCCGTCGGGCGCGGCGACCACGCCCTTGTAGCGGATGGGGCCGGTGGGATCGAGCACCTTGCAGACGCGCGTGACCAGCCGCGCCTCGGCGGCGCCCTGCGCACCCGCCGCGCGGCGCGCGTCGGCGAGCGCGTTGCCGAGCTCGAGCGCGAGGTCGGCGTCGGCGAGGCCGCGCTTGGCCCATTTGATGAACGTTTCGTCGAGCACGGCGGAGGCGGCCGTCCGGTACTCGCGCCCGAAGGCGTGCGCGACTTCGCGGAAGCCCCAGTATTCGCGGCTGCCGACCGGAAACGGCCGGTCCATGCGCGTGTCGGACTGGTCCGGCACGCTCTTGTTCGCGCCGCCGCCGAGCCATTGCTGAAGCTCGGCGAGTTCCCAGCGCGCCTTCGGATCGTCTGCCAGCAGGCCGCGCAGCACCTCGCGCAGGCCGAACGGCACGCGCTCGCCGCCCAGGAGCGCGGCGAACGAGCCGCGCTGCAACTTATCGGTGACGATCGCCTCGGCATCCATGCCGGCGAATGGCACGCGCCCGAGCGCGACCGTCATCACCGTCGCGCCAAGCGCGTACATGTCGTTGGCGAGCGATCCGGCACCGCGCCCGAGCGCCGGCGTCATCGCCGACTCGATGGACTCGTAGGCGGCCGGCTGGCCGAACGCGACCGGCGACGTCACGCATTCGCCAAGCAGGATGTGGCTGCCCTTCCCGCCGCCATAAAGATTGTCCGGCCGGATCGCGCGGTAGGCGATGCCGCGCCGCGACAGCTGGGCGAGGGCGAGCGCGGTCGGCGCCAGCACCTTCTGGATCAGGTCGGCGACCGGCAAGGCGGTGAAGCTCTGCTGCTGGGGCAGGACCAGGGGACCGCGCTCGGGCCGCTCGAATATGACCACGAAGCAGGCGCGGTCGAAGGGCGGCCAGTCGACGGCGCCCCATTCCAGCGGGCGCATCATGTTGATGTCGCGGTTCTGGCGCAGCCCGGACAACAGGTCGCGCCGCGGCAGCGTGCCCGGCACGCAGACGCGCGCGAACACCCTGGCGCTGGACGCCTGCAAATCGGTCGCCTCGAACGCCAGCGTGCCCGGCGCGTCGAGCTCAGGCAGCGGGAACTCGTACAGAATCCGGTAGCGCTCGGCGAGGATCACCCCCGGCGCCGACTGGCCCGTCCCGTTCGCGGTCTGATTGTCGGCTTCGCCCGCCCGCTCGGGCACCGTCCGCCTCCGATTCTCGTTTCCTGCGAACACTAGCCGGCGACGACAAACGGATCGTTAACGCTGCCCGGAAGCCCTGCCGTCTCCGTGGGTTACGAGGGTGTGGGAGGCATCCAACGGGACGCCGCTTAGACCCCCCTCCCCAGCCCTCCCCCTCAAGGGGGGAGGGGGCGAGCACGACGGTCCGTGCGCTTGCGGCAATCGAGGGTGCGATGGCGAACGCGCGTTACGGATGTTGCACCCAGGTCCCCTCCCCCCTTGAGGGGGAGGGACAGGGAGAGGGGTTCCGGCCCGAGCTCAGTACCCGAACGGGTCGCGGACCAGGATGGTGTCGTCGCGCTCGGGGCTGGTCGACAGCAGGGCGACCGGCGCCTCGATCAGCTCCTCGATGCGGCGGATATACTTGACGGCGGTGGCCGGCAGGTCGGCCCAGCTGCGCGCGCCGCGGGTCGATTCCGACCAGCCTTCCAGCGTCTCGTAGACCGGCTCGACCGCGGCCTGCGATCCGCGCGCGGCGGGGAAGTGGTCGAGGTGCTCGCCGCTGGTAGCGGTAGCCGGTGCAGACGTCGAGCGTGGGCATCCCGTCGAGCACGTCGAGCTTGGTGAGCGCGATGCCGTCGATGCCGCCGACCTTGACCGCCTGGCGCACCAGCACGGCGTCGAACCAGCCGCAGCGCCGCTTGCGCCCGGTGACGGTGCCGAACTCGTGGCCGCGCTCGCCCAGCCGCTGGCCGATCTCGTCGTCCAGCTCGGTCGGGAACGGGCCCGCGCCGACGCGCGTGGTGTAGGCCTTGGTGATGCCGAGCACGTAGCCGACCGCGCGCGGCGCCGAGGCCCGAGCCGACCGCCGCCTGGCCGGCATGGGTGTTGGACGAGGTGACGTAGGGATAGGTGCCGTGGTCGACGTCGAGCATGTGCGCCCTGCGCGCCCTCGAACAGGATGCGCTTGCCGCGCGCGGCGCGCCTCGTCGAGCCGCTGCCAGACGCGGTCGGCATAGGGCAGGATGCGCGGCGCGATCGTCGAGCAGCGCCTCGAGCAGCGCCTCGCGCCGTCGACCTCCGGCGCGCCGAGCCCGCGCAGCAGCGCGTTGTGGTGCAGCAGCAGCGCGTCGACCCGCTCGGCCAGCGCGTCGGGGTCGGCCAGGTCGCAGACGCGGATGGCGCGGCGCGCCACCTTGTCCTCGTAGGCCGGGCCGATGCCGCGGCCGGTGGTGCCGATCTTGCGCGTGCCCGCGCGCCTCCTCGCGCGCGCGGTCGATGCGCGCCGTGCAGCGGCAGGATCAGGCGAGGCGTTGTCGGCGATGCGCAGGTGGTCCGGCGCCGACCGCGACGCCCTGGCCGCGCGAGCGTCGTCGATCTCCTTGAGCAGCGCCCACGGATCGACCACCACGCCGTTGCCGATGATCGACAGCTTGCCCGGCCGCACCACGCCCGAGGGCAGCAGCTGACAGCTTGTAGGTCTTGTTGCCGATCACCAGCGTGTGGCCGGCATTGTGCCCGCCCTGGAAGCGCACCACCACGTCGGCCCGCTCGGACAGCCAGTCGACGATCTTGCCCTTGCCCTCGTCGCCCCACTGGGCGCCGACCACCGCGACGTTCGCCATCGCTTCTCCTCTGATCCACTTCGGCCGGCGCGACCTTGCCGCCGTCGTAGCACGTGGCTGCAGCTCGAGGCGCACGTGCCTCGGCGCGCGGCATCGTCGCCGGGGTCGAGCGCCGCCACCGTCGTCCAGTCCTCGCGCGCGCAGCTGCGTCGCGCATCGCCGGCGTCGGTGCCGAGCGGCACGAACAGCCGCGGCGGCGGCGCGGCTCGGGCAGCGACGCGCAGCGACGGTATCGACGATAGAGCGTGAAGCCGGTCGCGGGCTCGCCGTGCGGCCCGGCCTCGCCGGCTGCGCGATCGCGACGTAGCGCCCGCCGCTGCCGAGCTCGCCGCGCACGCCGCGCGCGAAGATCGTGAAGCTGACGCCGGTATGGTACTCGAAGCCGCGATTCTCCACCGGGTCGACGGTGAGGGCAGGTCGCGGCGCCGCCGCGCGGACCAGCGCCGACCACGTCGCCGAGCCGCGTGCGCTCGCGCCGCGGCCGCGGGCGGCAGCTCCAGCGCTGCCGAGCCGCGCCAGCGCCCGGTCGGCCGGGCCGGCGGCCGCCAGCAGCGCGGTCGAGCAGCGGCGCCCCGGTCGCCGCCGAGCGCGGCCACGGCCGCGGCGTCCTTGCGGTCGAGCGCGGCGCGTCAGCCGGCCGCGGCCGGTCGGCGCGAGCGCCGAGCGCCGTCGCAGACGCGCGGCACCAGCAGCGGCATGGTGAGGTCGACCGACATGCGCCGACTCCGACCGCCGCCAGCGCCGCCGACCGCCATCACGACGGCCTCGGCATCGGCCGCCGCGCGCTCGGCGCCGATCAGCTCGACGCCGACCTGGCCGAACTGGCGCTCGGGGCGGAGCTGGGTGCCTTTGACGCGCAGCACGTCGCCGGCATAGCTGAGGCGCAGCGGGCGCGGCGCCTTGCGCAGCCGTGTGGCGGCGATGCGGGCGATCTGCGGCGTGATGTCGGCGCTGAGCCCCATCATGCGCTGGTCACCGGGTCCATCAGCCGGAACGTGTCGGCCGCCATGGCGGCGCCGGCGCCCGACAGCAGCCCCTCTTCGAACTCGATCAGGGGCGGCTTGACCCGGTCATAGCCGCGCGCGGCGAAGCAGGCGCATCAGCCGCTCCACCACCTCGGCCTCGAAGGCCGCGTCGGGCGGCAGAACGTCGCGGAGCCCCGCCGGCAGAAGGGCGCGTTGCTCGAACTCGTTCATCTTTCGGGTGGCCCGGACCTGGGGACCGCGAAGCGCGCCGTGCGCCCGCCCGTCCGGTGGCCGTTAGTAGCCTGTTTGGCCGCGAAGGGCAAAGGGAAAGACGGCGGGCTGGCGAAAGCCCGGGCGGGCTGGTAAAAACGCGCTTCGCCGCGCCCGGCGAAGGCTGGAGGGCCCATGCGCGAAGCCACGGTCGCGCGCAAGACCAACGAAACCGAAATCGAGGCCGCGTCGAATCTGGACGGCACGGGCCAGTACGAGGTCGCGACCGGGATCGGGTTCCTGGACCACATGCTGGAGCAGCTCGCCCGCCACGGCCTGATGGACCTCGACGCTCGGGCGAAGGGCGACCTGCATATCGACTTCCACCACACCACCGAGGATACCGGCATCGTCATCGGCCAGGCGGTGGCCAAGGCGCTCGGCGACCGGCGCGGCATCCGCCGCTATGGCGACGCGCTGATCCCGATGGACGAAACGCTGACCCGGGTCGCGCATCGACGTCTCGAACCGGCCCTATCTGATCTGGAAGGTCGCGTTCCCGCGCCCGAAGGTCGGCGAGATGGACACCGAGCTGTTCAAGGAGTGGTTCCAGGCCTTCGCCCAGGCCGCCGGCGTGACCCTGCATGTCGAGAACCTGTACGGCGAGAACAGCCATCACATCGTCGAATCCTGCTACAAGGGCCTGGCCCGAGCGCTGCGCCAGCGGTGGAGATCGATCCGCGGAAGCACGAACGCGATGCCATCGACCAAGGGCACGCTCGAGCGCGGGCTGAGCGGGCCACGCTGGCACCGACAAAGAGCATGCGAGTCCATCAGTCCATCTTCGACGTGGATCCGCTGTTCACGCCCGACCGGCGCCGTTTCGTGCAGCGAGGGATTCAACTGGGCCGCGTTCTTTTTCGACCGGTCTGGGCGCTGGGCTCGGCATGTGGCTTACCGCCATCATCGTGTTCGCGTCGAGCTGCGCTGGCGCCGACCTGGCCGGATCGAAGCCGATCGGCGCTGCACGCTGGGCGCGACGGCGGTGACACGGGGTCGGCATCGCGGCCGAGGATGTGGCCGCTGGGTCTGCATCTGCGCGGCTACGGGCGGCGGAGATGTGGCGGCGAAGGCTGTCGCCGCCGCCGGGCGCGATCGCGGCGCTGCCCGCATGGCCGACCGGCCCGGCGCCGAGGACGGCATAGGGCGTCATGACCGCGTCGCCATCATCGACTACGGCTCGGGCAATCTGCGCTCCGCGGCCAAGGCGTTCGAGCGCGCCGCGCCGCGAGCTCGGCCCGGCGACACCGTGACGGTCAGCGCCGAGGCCGACGGCGATCGACGCTGCCGACGCGCATCGTGCTGCCGGGCGTCGGCGCCTTCGCCGACTGCATGGCGGGCCTTGCCGCCCTGCCGGGCATGATCGAGGCGCTGACCGGGCGGTGATCGAGAAGGCGCGGCCGTTCCTCGGCATCTGCGTCGGCATGCAGCTCATGGCCGAGCGCGCGCTGGAGCACGGCTCGCATGACGGGCTGGGCTGGATCGCCGGCGAGGTGGTGCCGCTCGCGCCCGCCGACCGACGCTGCAAGATCCCGCACATGGGCTGGAACGAGCTGCAGCCGACCGGGCGGCCGCATCCCGGTGCTGCCGGGGATCGACCCGGGCACGCACGCCTATTTCGTCCATTCCTACGCCATGGCCTGCGCCCGGCCCGAGCCTGTGCGCGCGACGGTCGACTACGGCGGGCCGGTCACCGCCGTGGTCGCGCGCGACAACCTGATCGGCACGCAATTCCACCCGGAGAAGAGCCAGGCGGCGGGGCTGACGCTGATCCCAACTTCCTGGCCTGGCGGCCCTAGACGATCATGCCCGTCATCACCATCGGCAAGCTGGACGCGTTCGAGGGCAACGATTTGGGCGACCTGTGCGATGCGACCGAGACGGCCATCCTGGCGGGCGGCGGGTTCGGCTGGCTGCGCCCGCCGCCGCGCGACGTGCTGGAACGCTACTGGCGGGGCGTCGTGCTGGTGCCGGAGCGGATGCTGTTCGTCGGCGCGGCTGGACGGAGTGATCGCAGGGTCGGTCCAGCTTGTGCGGCCGCCGCGCAACAACGAGGCGCAAGCCTATCGCCGTGACGCTGACCACCGATTTCGTCGCGCCCTGGGCGCGCGGCCACGGCATCGGCCCGCGGGCTGACGGTCGAGGCGGAAGAGGCCGCGCGCGCCGCCGGGTTCCGCTTCATCTTCCTCGACGTGCGCGAGACCCAGACGGCCGCGATCGGCCTGTACGAGTCGCTCGGTTACGAGCGCTGGGGCGTCAATCCCGAACTACGCGATGGTCGACCGCAAGATGGTCGCCGGGTACTTCTATTCCAAGCGCCTGCGCCCGGCGCGCAAATCGTCCGCCACGCGCGGCAAGGAACGGATTTCTCTGATCGTCTTTCCCGCCATCGACCTCAAGGACGGCGTGTGCGTCCGGCTGCTGCGCGGCGAGATGGGCCGCGCGACCGTCTTCAACGCGGATCCGGCCGCCCAGGCGCGCGCGTTCGCCGAGCCGGGCTTCGAATGGCTGCACCTGGTCGATCTCAACGGCGCCATCGAGGGCAAGCCGGTGAACGCGCGACGCCGTCGCCGCGATCCTCGCGGCGGTGAACCTGCCGGTCCAGCTCGGCGGCGGCATCCGCGACATCGCCGACGATCGAGCGCTGGCTGCGAAGCGGGCGTGCGCCCGGGTGATCCTCGGCACGGTCGCGCTGGACGAACCCGGAGCTGGTGAAGCGAGGCGTGCCGGCGCTTCCCCGGCCGGGTCGCCGTCGGCGATCGATGCCCGCGGCGGCAAGGTCGCGGTCGAGGGCTGGAGCCGAACCTCGGACGTGCAGCGCGCTCGAACTCGCCCTCAGCTTCGAGGACGCGGCGTCGCCGCGCTCATCTACACCGACATCGGCCGCGACGGCGCGATGGTCGGCGTCAATGTCGAGGCGACGGGCGCCCTGGCCCGCGCGCTGACCACGCCGGTGATCGCCTCGGGCGGCGTGTCGTCGCTGTCCGACCTGCGCGAGCTGCAAGAAGCACGAGCCGGCGGGCATCGCCGGCGTCATCTTCGGCCGCGCGCTCTACGACGGCCGGATCGACGCCGGCCGACGCGCTGCGCGTGGCGCGCGGAGTAGGACGATGGCCGTCACAGCGGCGACCCACGGAGGCACGGAGAGAGACGGAGTTAACTCCCTCTCCGCCGTTCCCTCCCCCTCAAGGTGCGCGATGCGGAACCCCGGCATCGACGGCAGGAACCTGGTTGGGCCGCACCTCGACTTCCGAGCGATCGCACGGGCTGGTGCATTCGCGCCCCTCCCCCCTTGAGGGCGAGCGGCTGGGCGAGGCGCGCGTGCCTCGGTCGTGGGGTCCGCATGGCTAGGCCACGACCGATGCTGAAGGTCCGCATCATCCCGTGCCTGGACGTCAAGGACGGCCGCGTCGTCAAGGGCGTCAACTTCGTCGACCTGGTCGACGCGGGCGACCCGGTCGAGCAGGCGCGGGTCTACGATGCCGCAGGCGCCGACGAGCTCTGCTTCCTCGACATCACCGCCAGCCACGAGAACGGCGCGACACGCTGCTCGACGTGGTCGCGCGCACCGCCGAGCAATGCTTCATGCCGCTGACCGTCGGCGGCGGCGTGCGCACGGTCGAGGACATCCGCAAGCTGCTGCTGGCCGGCGCCGACAAGGTGTCGATCAACACCGCCGCCGTGGCGCGGCCCGAGTTCGTGCGCGAGGCGGCCGACAAGTTCGGCACGCCAGTGCATCGTCGTCGCCGTCGACGCGAAGCCGACCGGCGCGCGGGCGGTGGGAGATCTTCACCCATGGCGGGCGCAACCCGACCGGGACTCGACGCCGTGCTGTGGGCGAAGCACATGGCAGAATGCTGGGCGCCGGCGAAATCCTGCTCACCTCGATGGACCGCGACGGCACGAAGAAGGGGTTCGACCTGGCGCTGACGCGCGCCGTCGCCGACGCCGTCCGCGTGCCGGTGATCGCCTCGGGCGGCGTCGGCACGCTCGACCACCTGGTCGAGGGCGTGCGCGACGGCCACGCCTCGGCGGTGCTCGCCGCCTCGATCTTCCATTTCGGCACGTTCAGCATCGCTGCGGCGAAGGCGCACATGGAACAGGCGGGTATTCCGGTTCGTGTTAGACTGGGCGCATGAGAAAGCCTGCCGCAAGCTCCGCCGTGCTGGAGCGGCTTGCCGCCACGCTGCGCGCCCGGCGCGGCGCAGATCCGGCGACGTCCTACACCGCGCAGCTTCTGGCCGGAGGGCCGATGCTGATCGCCAAGAAGCTGGGCGAGGAGGGCGTCGAGGCCGCGCTGGCCGCCCAGTCGGGCGACGCCGATGCGCTGGTCCGCGAGAGCGCCGACGTGCTCTATCATCTGCTCGTCGCCTGGACCGCCGCCGGCATCGCGCCCGAGCAGGTGTGGGAGGAACTGGCGCGCCGCGAGGGCACCTCGGGCGTCGAGGAAAAGCGCGCGCGCAGGAGGGGCTGAGCCATGGCCTATGACGACAGCAACGTGTTCGCGAAGATCCTGCGGGGCGAGATCCCCAACAAGACCGTCTACGAGGACGAGCACGCGCTGGCGTTTCACGACATCAATCCGCAGGCGCCGGTGCACGTCCTCGTCGTTCCCAAGGGGCGCTACGTCTCGTGGGTCGATTTCGCCCAGCATGCCAGCGACGCCGAGATGGCCGGGTTCGTCCGCGCGGTCGGCAAGACGGCGGCGATCCTGGGCCTCGACGCGGCGGGCTACCGCCTGCTCGCCAATCACGGGCCGAACAGCCACCAGGAGGTGCCGCATCTGCACGTCCATATCTTCGGCGGCAAGCGGCTCGGCCCCATGCTGTCCGGTGGGTGGCTGCCCCCCGGCGCAGCCTAGGCAATGGATGTAATGGCTCGTTCAGCTCCCTAGATATTTGCTAAGGTCCGGCGGCGGCGAGGGCCGCGCCGAGAGACCGCCGGAAGGAGATCGCCATGGCTACCAAAGACGTCGAGCGCACAGCCGACCGCGCCGCGCAGCTCGAGGAAATCATCGACGAACTCGAAGGGCTCAACGGCGAGGCGCGCAACAAGGATCTCTGGATCCGCACCAAATGGAACACGCCGACCCAGAAGCCGTGGCATCTGGGCGAGGCGGGCGCGCCGGGCGTCAAGCCGCACGGGCTGCGCCCCGACCATGCCCAGCCGGTCGCCCATCTGTGGAAGTGGTCCGACATCGAGCCCTATCTGTTTACGCTGGCCGAGCTGTGCCCGCTCGAGCTGACCGAGCGCCAGTCGGTGCTGCTGACCAACCCGTCCTTCGGCACGCAGGGGGTGAAGGTCTCCAACACGATCCGCGTCGCCATCTCGATCTACAAGCCCGGCGACGACGCGACGCCGCACCTGCATTCGCCGAACGCGAGCCGCACGATCCTGTCCGAGTCGGGCGGCTACACCGTGGTGGAGGGCGAGCGCATCCCAGCCGACCGGGGCGACCTGATCCTCACCCCCAACGGCACGTGGCACCAGCATGGCAACGACGACAAGTCGCCGGTCTACTGGGCCGACATCCTGGACTGGCCGCTGATGGACTTCCTTGGCTGCGTCGAGGTGCGTAACGACTACGAGAACGCCCCCAACGCCGCACCTAACCAGGGCTTCTCCGGCACGTTCTATGGCGGCGGCGGGATCAAGCCACTGTTCGCACCGTTCGGCCGGGGCTACGGCGACCAGGTGACGCCGATGTTCCACTTCAAGGGCGTCGACACGCGCGCGCGGCTGAACGAGATGAAGGCCTATGACGGCGATCCCTACGAGGGGATCAACATCGAGTTCGTCGACCCGGCGAACGCACGGCCGGTGTGGCCGACCTTCAGCTATCGCGCCCAGCTTCTGCGCTCCGGCGAGGAGACGCGCGCCTTCCGCCATTCGGCCTCGGGCTTGTATTGCTGCCTCGAGGGCGAGGGCTATACCGAGGTCGACGGCAAGCGGCTGGAATGGGGCCGGAACGACTTCTTCCTGATCCCGCCCTATGCGTGGCGCCGCCATGTCAACACCGGCAAGGGCGACGCTGTGCTCTACCTCGTCACCGACATCCCGCTCTACAGGGCGGTCGGCCAGTACCGGGCCCAGGGCAAGGACCGCAACGGCAACGTCATCGAGGTCGGGCGGGCGTAAGTCGCCTCACCCCTCGTCCGGGCGCGTCTGACGGGTGCGCTTGACGCGGCCGCGCCGGGTCTTGGTATCGACGCGGCGCGCCTTGGCGGCGCGGGACGGCCGGGTGGCGACGCGCTTCTTCGGCACGAACGTCGCCTGACGGATCAGCTCGACCAGCCGCTCTCGCGCGTCGGCGCGGTTGCTCTCCTGCGTGCGGAAGCGGTCGGCGCGGATCACGATCACGCCGTCCTTGGTGAGGCGATGACCCGCCAGCCGCTCGAGCCGCGTGCGCACCGCGCCGGGCAGGCTGGGCGAGTGGCGCGCATCGAACCGCAGCTCGACCGCCGTCGCCACCTTGTTGACGTTCTGCCCGCCCGGACCCGAGGCGCGCACGAACTGCTCGGCAAGCTCGGCCTCGTCGATGGCGATGGTGGCGGTGACGCGGATCATTCCACCTCGGCAAGTCGCGCCGCCTGGTCCTCGTTCGTCAGCGCATCGATCAGCTCGTCGAGCGCCTCGCCGGCCAGCACGCGGTCGAGCTTGTAGAGCGTCAGGTTGATGCGGTGGTCGGTGACGCGGCCCTGCGGGAAGTTGTAGGTGCGGATGCGCTCGGAGCGGTCGCCGGTGCCGACCATCGACTTGCGCGTCGCCGCGCGTGCCTGGTCGGCGGCCTCGCGCTGGGCCTCGAACAGGCGGGCGCGCAGCACCTTCATCGCCTTGGCGCGGTTCTTGTGCTGCGACTTCTCGTCCTGCTGGGTGACGACGATGCCGGTCGGGATATGCGTGATGCGCACGGCGGAATCGGTGGTGTTGACCGACTGGCCGCCCGGCCCCGACGAGCGGTAGACGTCGATGCGCAGATCCTTGTCCTCGATCTTGACGTCGACCTCCTCCGCCTCGGGCAGCACGGCGACGGTCGCGGCCGAGGTATGGATGCGCCCCGACCCCTCGGTCTCGGGCACGCGCTGGACGCGGTGGACGCCGGATTCGAACTTGAGGCGGGCGAACACGTTGCGGCCCGAGACCAGCGCCTGCGCCTCCTTGTAGCCGCCGATTCCGGTGTCGGAGAGCTGCATCACCTCGAACCGCCAGCCCCGGCCTTCGGCGTAGCGCTGGTACATGCGGAACAGGTCGGCGGCAAACAGGGCCGCTTCCTCGCCGCCGGTGCCGGCGCGCACCTCGAGGATGGCGTTGCGCTCGTCGGCCTCGTCCTTCGGCAGCAGCAGCACCTTCAGGTGCTGCTCGATCTCGGGCATGCGCTCGCGCAGCGACTCATATTCCTCGCGGGCCAGCGCGCGCATCTCGGCGTCGGAGCCGGTGTCGTTCATCACTTCCTCGAGCTCGGCCGCCTCGCGCCCGGCCTTGCGCAGCGCGGCGATGCCCTCGACCACCGGGTTGAGCTCGGCATATTCCTTCGACAGCTTGACGAACGCCTGCGGGTCGGCGCCGCCGCCCGCCTCCATCGCGTGCGCAAGCTCCGCGTGGCGCTTCACAAGCCGGTCGAGCTTCTCGTCGAGACTCAAATCTTCTCTCCTTCGTCGGGCCCGTCATCGTCCAGCCCGAACAGCGTGCGCACCAGGGCCTCGGCCTCCGGGCCGCTGCCCGCGCCCGCGATCCGGCGCAGCGCCGAGGACGGCTGGTGCAGCAGCCGGTTCATCATCAGCCGCGTTGCCCGCTCGGCGTCGCCCTTGGCCTCGGCGAGCGCCGCATCGCGCACCTCGGCGAAATGCGCCCGCAGCGCCGCGACGAGGGGCGCCGCCGCCCGCCCGGCCCGGTCGCCGAGGAACGCCTCGACCTCGCGCTCGACGATCTCGCGCGCCTCCTCGGCCGCCCGGTCGCGCCCGGCGAGCCCGCGCAGCGCCAAGTCCTCGAGGTCGTCGACATGGTAGAGGTACGCCCCGTCGAGCCGGCCGGCGGCGATCTCGATGTCGGCCGGCACCGCGGCGTCGATCAGATAGACCGGCCGCTGCCGGCGTGCGGCAAGGGCGGCGCGGACCGCGTCGGCCTTGACCAGCGTGCCGCCGGCGGCCTGCGCCGCGACGACGATATCGGCGTCGGCGAGCGCGGCGTCAAGCCCGGCGAATGGGGTGTGGTGGCACGACCACTGGCGCGCCAGCATCTCGGCCCGCGCCTGGGCGCGCGCGGTGACGGTGAGCCGGCAGAGCCCCGACGCGCGCAGACGGTCGACGATCAGCGATCCCATCTCGCCGCCGCCGATCAGGAGCGCGGCGCAGCGCGCGAGGTCGCCATGCACCTCGCGCGCGATCTCGACCGCCGCAGCGGCGATCGACACCGCGCCCTCGCCGATCGCGGTCTCGCTCCGCACCCGCTTGGAGGCGGCGTAGGCCGCCTGCAGCACGGCTTCGAGCTCGGAGCCGGTCATGCCGCGCTCCTTCGCCATGTCGTGGCTGTCCTTGAGCTGGCCCGCGACGTTGGATTCCCCGATCACCTGGCTGTCGAGGGCGGCGGCGACCAGGAACACGTGGCGCACCGCGTCGGCATCGATCAGCGCGTACAACTCGGGTGCCAGCACGCCCGGCTCGATCCCGCCCTGCTCGGCGAGCAGCTGCGTGATCGCGCGGGTCGCGGTGGCCGGATCGGCATGAGCGGCCTGCACCTCGACCCGGTCGCAGGTCGACATGACCAGCGCCTGATCGAGCCCCGCAGCGCGCAGCCGGTCGAGGAAGCCGGGCACCGCGGCCTCGGGCAGGAACAGGGCCTCGCGCGTCGCCGCGCCGCTCGATCTGTGGTTGGCCCCGACGACCAGGGGCCGGAGGGTCGGCCCGGAGGCGGCCATGGCGCGTGCTACCGGAAGGGGGCGAGGCGCTCGGCGAGACGGTCGAGCGCGACCTCGTCCTGCGTGCCGGAATCGAGATCGCGCACGGTGGCGGCGCCCTTCGCCAGCTCGTCCTCGCCGAGGATCACGGCCGCGCGGGCGTTCAGCTTGTTGGCGCGCTGCATGCGCCGTTTCAGATTGCCGCGATAGCCGAGCTCGACGGCGTAGCCCGCGTCGCGCAGCGACTGGGCAAGCGTCAGCGCCTTCGTCTCGGCCGCCGCGCCGATGGGGACCACGGCGATGGGGCGCGCGGCCTCGGGCGGCTCGATCATCATCGCCAGCCGTTCGATGCCCGCGGCCCAGCCGACGCCCGGAAGGTCCGGCCCGCCCATCGTCGAGATCAGCCCGTCATAGCGCCCGCCGGCCAGAACGGTGCCCTGCGCGCCCAGCGTCTCGGTCGTGAACTCGAATGCGGTGTGGCAGTAATAGTCGAGCCCGCGCACCAAGTGGGGCGACACACGGTAACGAATGCCAAGCGCATCAAGGCCCGATTTCACTGTCTCAAAAAAACTATACGATTCATCGTCGAGGCACTCGACCAATGTCGGCGCGTTTGCAATCACCTCTCGGTCGCCAGGATCCTTGGAATCAAGTATGCGCAAAGGGTTGCGCTCCAATCGGTCAAGGAAATCCTTCGAAAGCCTTTCGAGGTGTCCTCGCACGTAGCCAACCAGACGATCGCGGTAGGCGGCACGGCTGTATGGATTGCCGAGTGTATTTATCTCGAGCGTGATCCTGTCGCCGAGCCCGAGCGCCTCGAGGATCGCGGCGCCAAGGGCGATCACCTCGACGTCGCCCGCCGGCTCGGCCACGCCGATCAGCTCGACGCCGATCTGGTGGAACTGGCGCAGCCGTCCCTTCTGCGGCCGCTCGTAACGGAACATCGGGCCCGAATAGAAGAACTTGAGCGGCACCTCCTGGGCGAGCCCGCCCGAGATCACGGCGCGCGCGATGCCGGCCGTCCCCTCGGGCCGCAGGGTGATCCTGTCGCCGCCCTTGTCCTCGAACGAATACATCTCCTTGGTCACGATGTCCGACGTGTCGCCGAGCGTGCGCTGGAACACCTCGGTCAGCTCGAAGATAGGCGTCGCCACCTCGTCATAGCCGTAGCGCGCGGCGGTCGCGCGTCCGGTCTCGACGATGCGGCGGAAGCGGCGGGCATCGTCGGCCAGGATGTCATGTGTGCCACGGACCGGCTTCAAAGCGGCCACGGAAACTCCTTGTCTTCAGGGAAGGGCGCTATGGCTGGGGCGGAACGGCGGTGCCGGCCAGGAGGCGCACGGGATCGAGCGGGATGTCGCGGCGCACCGCGCCGACCTCGCCGAGCGCGGGCGCCGTCTTGCCGTCGACGATCACGTCGATCCCGCCGGCGTTGCCGGTCATCATCATGAGGCCCGGCTCGTCCGGCACGGTGTAGCGCTCGCCCGAGCG
The DNA here is from genome assembly GCA_963775315.1 of uncultured Alphaproteobacteria bacterium. Classification (GTDB taxonomy): domain Bacteria; phylum Pseudomonadota; class Alphaproteobacteria; order MPNO01; family DASWLB01; genus CAWGHZ01. The sequence continues at coordinate 353,141 of CAVZIN010000010.1, forward strand.
CAGGACCCGCGAATAGATGCGCTGGCCCGAGGCGCTGCGCAGCTCGACCCAGCTGTCGGCGCGGGCGACCAGCACGATGTCGTGCGGCGAGGTCGCCGGCGGGGCTGGCGGCGGTGGAACCGCGTCTGTGCCGAAAGACGCCGTCGTCGCGGCCGATGCGGCCGATGACGGCGCGGGCGTCGCGGACGGCATCGCGGGCGCTGTGGGCGCGGCGGCCAGGTCGGGACGCGGCGGCGGGCGCGGCGGCAGCGGCTCGACCGTCACGCCCGGGTGTGCCGATTGCGGGGGCCGGACGACCTCGGGCGTCTTCGCTACCGCGCTGGCGACCGTCGCAGTGGCAGTCGCCGCGGGGGCGCGCGCCACCGTGGGCGCCTGAGACGCATCGGGTCCCGTTTCAGCCTCGGTCGCGGCGGAACCGGCCGCGCGCTCCAAATGTTCGGGCGGCGGCGGCGCAACGTCCTCGTCATCCGCCGCGGGCGCCTGGCGGGATGCCGCGCTGTCCGCGGGCGCGGGCGCAGGCGCCGGTTCGGGTGTCAGGGGCATGGAGACCGATGGCGGCGTCGAGTTCCTGCGACCCGGTTGCTGGTGCCGCCATTTCCGGCGCTGTCGCGGTCGTCGGCGCGGCGGCTGGCGCGGGCATCGTCAGCGGCGCGGCGGGCGTGGTATCGGCCGGCGCTGGCGTATCGGGTGCGCTTTCGCGATGGATCAGCGCCTGCAGGCGCTCCGGCAGGGCGGCGATCATCTGGCCCGCGTCGCGCCCCTGCGACGACAGGTAATACCAGCCGCCATAGGCGCCGAGCGCGATGATGGCGGCGACCAGCAGGATCGCACCGGTGGGCATCCGCCCCTCGGCCACCGGCGAAGGCAGTACGAGGTTCAAATGGCCGGCGCCACCGCCCGCGGCCTCGCGGAAGCGGCGGGCAATGTCGCCCGCGTTGAGCCCCAGATATTCGGCGTAGGCGCGGACGAACCCGAAGGCGTAGGTCGTGCCGGGCAAGTCGTCGAGGCGGCCGTCCTCGATCGCGCGCAGATAGTTCTCGCGGATCCGCAGCTCGGCGGCCACATCGGCCAGCTCGCGCCGGTGGGACAGCCGCGCGTCGCGCAGGGTCGCCCCCAGCTCCAGCGCCTCGGCCCCGCCCGAAGGCGGCATCGGGGCGGCCGGCTGGCCGGACCGTTCCACGTCTCTTGCCTGTGCGTTCAAAACTATCGCCCGTCCCGGCGCCACGCCGGCCCGGACGCCGGCATCGCCGACCCCGGCGGCGCCGCGCGCCGCACCCCTCACGCCAGTAGTATCAGCGTTTTCGGGTCGGAATCAACGCACTCGATGGAATCACCCGTCTTCCAGCACAACCCCGTGGTCGCCGGCGAAGGCGCGGAGCTTCGGCCGCAGGCTGTGGTCGGGTCCGCCCAGCTGGGTCTCCAGGTAGGTTGCGAGCGTCCTGGCCGAGACGCTGCGGATCATCATTTTGACCCGGCCGACCGCGGTGGGGTTGACCGAGAGCGTCCGAAACCCGATGCCGATCAATGCCATAGCATCGAGCGGGCGCGAGGCCATTTCGCCGCAGATCGAGAGATCGACTTCAGCTTCGGCGGAACGCGCCACCACCTCGCGCAGCATGGCGAGCGCCCCCGGCGCAAGCGCATCGTAGCGCTGGGCGAGGCGCGGGTCGCCGCGATCGATGGCGAAGGCGTACTGCAACAGGTCGTTCGATCCGACCGACAGGAAATCGATCCGCCTTAAAAGCGCCGGCAACTGCCAGACCAGCGACGGCACCTCGAGCATGGCACCGACGCGGACGACGGTGGGCGCTTCGACCCCGGCGGCGCGGGCGCGCGCCAGCTCGATGTCGAGGATCTCGCGCGCCGCGTCGAACTCGGCGACTTCAGTTATCATCGGGAACATCACGTGCAGCTCGCAGCCCGCAGTCGCGCGGATCAGCGCGCGAAGCTGGTGGCGCAGCATCATCGGCCGGTCGAGCGCGATGCGGATGGCGCGCCAGCCGAGCGCCGGGTTGTTCTCCTCGACCGGCGCGTCGATATAGGGCAGGCGCTTGTCGGCGCCGATGTCGAGCGTGCGGAACAGCACCCGCCGGCGGCCGGCGAGCTCCAGCACTTCGCGGTAGATGCGCGTCTGCGCGGCGACATCGGGGAATTCCGACTGCACCATGAACGGAATCTCGGTGCGGAACAGCCCGATGGCTTCGGCGCCGCTTTCCTCGATGTTGCGCAGATCGATCAGCAACCCCGCATTGATGCAGAGCTTCACGTGCTGGCCGTCGCGCGTGACCGGCGGCACGTCGCGCATCGCCGCGTAGCGCGCGCGGCGCGCGGCGCGGTTGCGCATGCTCTCGGCGACCGTGTCGCGGATGTCCTCGCCGGGGCGGACGAACACCGCGCCGTTATCGGCATCGACGATCACCGGGTCGTGCGGGTCGATCGACGACAGAAGGCCTTTCACCTGGCCGACCATCGGGATGTCGAGCGCGCGGGCAATGATGGCGACGTGCAATTCCGCCGAGCCCTCCTCGAGCACGACCGCGCGCAGCCCGAAGCGCTGATAGTCGAGCAGCTCCGCCGGCCCCATCGTGCGGGCGAGCAGCACGACGTCCTCCGGCATGTCGTGCCGGTCCACCGTGTGCGCCGCACCCATGAGGTGCCCCATCAGCCGGCCCGACAGATCCTCGAGGTCGGCGAGGCGTTCGCGCAGCACCGGATCGGTCGCCTCGGCCATGCGGGCGCGGGTGTCCTCCTCGACCTTCTGCACCGCCGCCTCGACGGTGAGGCCGCCATTGATCGCCTCGCGGATGCGGCGCAGCCAGCCGCGGTCCTCGGCGAACATGCGGTACGCCTCCAGCACGTCACGGTGCTCGCCGCGCTGGGCGAGGTCGGACCGCTCCATCATGTCGTCGAGGGCGGAATGCATGGCGGCGACCGCCTGGGACAGTTTCTCGAGCTCGGCGTCGGGGTCCTCGGCGAGGAGCTGAGTGATCGAGACGCGTGGCGTATGCAGGACCGCCTCGCCCATCGCGACGCCGCCGTTGATCGCGAGCCCGCCCAGCCGGACCGGCAGTACGGCGTTGCCCTGCGACGGCGCGCGCTCCTCGGCTGCGATCAGCTCGCCGCTTGCGATCAGCTCGGCCAGAACCATGGCGATGATCTCGAGCGCCTCCGCCTCTTCGTCGGTGTAGTGGCGCTGGGTGCGGTTCTGCACCACGAGGACGCCGCGCACGCGGCCGCCGCGCACGATCGGCACGCCGAGGAACGAATGGAAGGCCTCCTCGCCCGTCTCCGGCCGATAGGCGAAGTGCGGGTGGGACTGCGCCTCGGGCAGGTTCAGCGGCCGGGCATACGCCGCGATGTCGCCGACCAGACCCTCGCCGACCCTGAGGCGCGTCTGGTGCACGGCCGAAGGGTTGAGGCCTTCGGTGGCGAACAGCTCGAGCACCTGACCGGCGCGCATGACATAGGTCGAGCAGACCTCGGCCACCATCTCGACGGCGATGATCTGCACGAGGCTGTCGAGGCGCGACTGGGCGGTGCCCTGTCCCGCCATGACCTCGCGTATCCGCCGGAGAGTACGCCGGGGACTGGAGGCGGCCCGGAGCGCCATTCTAAACCTCGGCGGCTTGGCGCGCCGCGAGGGCGTCGATCGCCTGGTCCACCAGCTCGCCGATCACCTCGGCGGCAGGCTGTTCACGCGTGACCATGCCGACCGACTGGCCGGCCATCAGCGAGCCGTTCTCCATGTCGCCCTCGATCACCGCGCGGCGCAGCGCGCCCGCCCAGAACCGCTCGATCAGGAGCTGGGCTTCCTCGAGCGGCATCTCGCCCTTCCGGTAGCGGTCGATCACATCGCGCTGGGTCTCGGCGAACAGGCGCGTCGCCTTGTTGGCGAGCGCGCGCACCGGGATCACCGCGAATTGCGGGTCGAGCTGGACCGACGGCACCGCGTCGCGCGCGGCGGCGCGGTAGAAGGCCTGCTTGAAGTTGGTGTGCGCGATGGATTCGGCGACGCAGGCGAACCGCGTGCCGAGCTGGCAGCCGGCCGCGCCCATCTCGAGATAGGCGAGGATCGCCTCGCCACGCCCGATGCCGCCGGCGACGAAAACCGGCACCTCGCGCAAATTGGGCAGGATCTCCTGCGCCAGCACGCTGGTCGCAACCGGCCCGATATGGCCGCCCGCCTCGGCGCCCTCGATGACGATGGCGTCGGCGCCCGCCTTCACCAGCCGGCGCGCGATGGCCAGCGCGGGGGCGAAGCAGATGCACTTCGCTCCGCCATCCTTCACGCGGGCGATGGATTTGGACGACGGCATGCCGCCGGCCAGCACGACATGGCTTACCTTGTGCGCCAGGCAGACGTCGATCAGCGCGTCGAGCGCGGGGTGCATGATGATCAGGTTCACCCCGAACGGCTTGTCGGTCAGCGCGAATGTGCCCTCGATCTCGGCGGCAAGCTGGTCGGGCTCCATCGAGCCGCAGGCGATCACGCCGAACCCGCCGCCGTTCGACAGCGCCGCCACCAAATGCCGCTCGGACACCCAGGTCATCGCCCCGCCCATGATGGCGTAGCGCACGCCGAGGAATTCCCGGCCGCTGCGCCACAGCGCATCGAGGCGCGCCTTGGCCTCTCGTCGATCCATCAGGGCGGCCTCTCCCGGGGTCGCGGTTCGCAATTCGTGCTAAGCGGCGTCGAGCCCGTACGCGGTGTGCAGCGAGCGCAGCGCGAGCTCGGTGTATTCCTCGGCGACGAGCACGCTGACCTTGATCTCGGAGGTCGAGATGACCTGGATGTTGATGCCTTTTTCGGCCAGTGCGCTGAACATGCGCTGGGCGACGCCGGCATGGCTGCGCATCCCGACACCGATCACCGAGATCTTGACCACGTTGGCATCGCTGACAAGCCGCGAATAGCCGATTTCGGCCCGCTTCGCCTCCAGCGTCTGGGTGGCGCGGTCGAGGTCGGACTTGCCGACCGTGAAGGTCATGCCCGTGGTCTTGCCGTCCTCCGACACGTTCTGCACGATCATGTCGACATTGATCGACGCGTCGGCAAGCGAGCCGAAGATCGTGGCCGCGACGCCGGGACGATCGGCGACGCCCACCAGCGTGACCTTGGCCTCGTCGCGGCTATAGGCGATGCCGGACAGGACTTCCTTTTCCACGATCTCCTCCTCGTCGACGACCAGCGTGCCCGGCTTGTCCGTGAACGAGGACAGCACCTGAACGCGCACGCCGTAATTCATCGCCAGCTCGACCGAACGGGTCTGCAGTACCTTCGCGCCCTGGGATGCGAGCTCGAGCATTTCCTCATAGGTAATTCTATCGAGCTTGCGCGCCTTGGCAACGATGCCCGGGTCGCAGGTATAGACGCCGTCGACGTCGGTATAGATGTCGCAGCGGTCGGCCTTGAGCGCCGCGGCGATCGCGACGGCCGACGTGTCCGACCCGCCGCGCCCCAGCGTGGTGATCCGATTGTCGGGGCCGAGCCCCTGGAACCCGGCGACCACCGGCACCTGGCCTATCGCCATGCGCTTTTCCAGCTCGGCCGTCTCGATCGCCTCGATGCGGGCGCGGCCATGCACCCCGTCGGTGCGGATGGGGATCTGCCAGCCAAGCCACGAGCGCGCGTCCACCCCCATCGTCTGCAGCACGATCGCCATCAGTCCGGCGGTCACCTGCTCGCCCGAGGCGACGACCGCGTCGTACTCGCGCGCGTCGTGGAAGCGCGATGCCTCCAGGGTCCACTTGACGAGCTGGTTGGTCGCCCCCGCCATGGCCGAGACCACGACGGCCACCTGGTCGCCCGAATCGACAGCCGCCTTCACGCGCTTCGCCGCCTCGCGGATGCGATCGAGATTGGCGACCGAAGTGCCGCCGAACTTGTGGACCAGTCGGGCCATCGGATTCCCCACGCCCGGCGCCGGCGATCCGGGCCGGAGCCCGGGATACGGCGTCAAGCCGGGGCTGGCCGGTTGCCGCGCAAGGCGGGCGCATACATACTCCGGGCCCGATGGCAGAGGCAACCCCGCGCGCCCGCCGCACCGCCGATGCGTCCCTCGACGCGGCCGAGGCCGCGCGCTTTGCTGCGCTCGCCGACGACTGGTGGGACCCGGACGGCCCGTTCCGCCCGCTGCATCGCATCAACCCGGCCCGGCTGCAATGGCTGCGCGACGCGCTGTGCGATCATTTCGGGCGCGATCCGCTGCGGCCCAGGCCCTTGGCGGGCCTTCGGGTGCTCGATGTCGGCTGCGGCGGCGGGCTGCTGTGCGAGCCGCTCGCCCGGCTGGGCGCGACCGTCACCGGCGTCGACGCGGTGGGCGAGGGTATCGCGGCCGCGCGGGCGCATGCCGCGGGCGGAGGCCTTGCCATCGATTACCGGGGGACCACCGCCGAGGCGTTGTGCGAGGCGGGCGAATCCTACGACGCGGTGGTGTCGTTCGAGGTGGTCGAGCACACGGCCGACCGGGGCGCGTTCGTGGCCGCGCTGTGCAGCCTGGTCGCGCCGGGCGGCGGGCTCGCCCTGTCCACCCTCAACCGCACGCCGCGCGCCTTCGCGATGGCGATCGTCGGCGCCGAGTACGTCATGCGCTGGCTGCCGCCCGGTACGCACCGGTGGACCAAGTTCGTCCGCCCGTCCGAGCTCGCCCGCGACCTCGCCGCCAACGGGTTCCGCCTCGCCGACCTCTGCGGGCTCGCCTGGGACGCGGCCAGCGACGACTGGCGCCTCGCGCGCGACGTGAAGGTCAACTACCTCGCCTTCGCGGCGCGGGCATAGATAACCCCTCTCCCCAACCCTCCCCCTCAAGGGGGAAGGGGCGAACGTGACGACCCGCGCGACGCCTGCAGGTCACGCTGGGGCCGAAATAAGAATGGTTGCTGATGCCAGGGTGCCCTCCCCCCTTGAGGGGGAGGGACAGGGAGAGGGGTGATCGGTTAAAACGGCGGCGTGTCCCAGTCCACCCACGTCCCGATCCTCGACGGCCTCGCGCCGATCGCCGACCGCTATGACGGGTTCATCCTCGATCTGTGGGGGGTGATACACGACGGCGTGACGGCGTTTCCCGGCGTGATCGACGCGCTCGACCGCATGACGGCGGCCGGCAAGCGCTTCGTCATGCTGTCCAACGCGCCGCGCCGCGCCACCGCCATCGCGGAAGGCATGGTGGCGATGGGCATCCCGGACGCGCATTGCCGGCATATCCTGTCGTCGGGCGAGGCGACCTGGATCGAGCTCAAGGCCCGTTCCGACCCGTGGTATCGCGGGATCGGCCACAAATGCATCCATATCGGGCCGCAGCGCGACGAGAACCTGTTCGTCGGGCTCGACCTCGAGCGCGTGGCGGAGATCGCCGACGCCGGCTTCATCATGAACACCGGCCCGTGGCGCGACGAGGAGAAGGTCTCGGACTACGAGACGACCCTGGCCGCAGGGGCACGCCTCGGCCTGCCGATGATCTGCGTCAACCCCGACCTCGAGGTGATTCGCGGCGGCACGCGCATCATCTGCGCCGGCGCGCTGGCGCAGCGCTACGAGGCGCTGGGCGGCAACGTGCGCTGGATCGGCAAGCCGCATCTGCCGATCTACCGGCTGTGCTTCGACATGCTGGGCGTCGCCGACAAATCGCGCGTGCTGGCCATCGGCGATTCGCTGCGCACCGACATTGCCGGCGCCGAGGCGGTCGGGATCGATTCGATCCTGGTCACCGGCGGGCTGCACGCCGACGAGCTGGGCACGGCCGCCGGCCAGGCGCCCGACGCGGCCGCCGTCGCCGCCGCCTGCGCCCGCGCCGGCCACTTCCCCACGGCCGCGATGGCGCATCTCGCCTGGTAGGCATTCCGGACGGTTCTCGTCCTTCGACAAGCTCAGGACGAGGATTTGATTTTGTACCTCATCCTGAGCCTGTCGAAGGATGAGGCATACGGGGAATCGTGCTACCAAACCGGTATGTCAGGGAGGGACTCATGGCCGCCAACACCAACTATCCGCCGATCCGCCGCGTCGTCACCGGGCACGATTCGAAGAACGTCGCCAAGGTGCTGATGGATTCGCCGGCGACCAACGCGAAGCACCCCGGGCCCGGCACGGTCTCGACCCTGGTCTGGTGCACCGACCGGACGCCGGCCGACATCGCCATTGGCGAGACGATCGAGGACATGGGCGACCGCGTCCTGGGCAGCCCGCCGCCGCCCAACGGCACGCGCTTCGCCGTCATCGACTTCCCCCCGGCGCGCCCGGCACCATGCACCGCACCGAGACGATCGACTACGTCATCGTCATGTCGGGCGAGATCGACATGGACATGGACGATTCGACCGTCCACCTGAAGACGGGCGACGTGCTTATCCAGCGCGGCACCAACCATAGCTGGGTCAATCGCGGCACAGTGCCGGCGCGCGTCGCCTTCGTGCTGTGCGACGCCACGCCCCTGGGGATCGGCCACGCCGTGCCGCGCGGGACGACCGCGTCGTCCGACAAGCACTAGGCACACGCCTACAGCGCGTGGACGGAGCCCGGCGCGTCCGGTATGATTAACGGGCCGGGATGGGGCGACCCGGCGTTCGAAAACAGAGGCGGGGGGCTCTGCCATGGGTCTCGACGTGCCACCGGACAGGCGCAGGGCGTATTTGGTGGGCGTCGGCCTGTCGATCACGTGGCTGATTCTCAGCGCGATCTACATCACCATCGATACCGGCTGGTCCACGCTGGGCTTCCTGCTGCCGCACGAGCAGGCGCTGGTGGTGCTGGGCGTATTCGTGCCGCTGGCGGTGCTGTGGCTGGTCCTGGCGCTTTGGGGCGGCGGGCGGGAGCTCAGGACGATCACCGATTCGCTCGCCGCCCAGCTCGACCAGCTTGTCTATCCCGCCGAGGAATCCGAGAGCCGCGTTCGCGCCATCGCCGAAAGCCTGCGCGAGCAGGCGCGCGAGCTGAACGAGGCCACCGACCGCTCCGCCGCCCAGGCCGTGCGGCTGCGCGAGGCGCTGAGCCACGAGACCGAATCGCTCGACCGCACCGCCGACCAGGTCTCGATCCGTGCCGCCGCAATCGAGGATTCGATCGCCCGTCAGGCGCGCGAGCTGGACGCCGCCTCGGAGCGGGCGCTCAACCGCATGGACACCGCCTCCGACACGTTCCGCAGCCAGCTCGACGCGCTGGCCGCCGCGGGGGAACGGGCCAGCCAGCGCACCGAGGGGCTGCAGGCCTCGATGCGCGCCCAGACCGACGGGGTTTTGGCCCATCTGGGCGAGATCGTCTCCGGCGTCAACGACGCGAGCGATGCCTATTACCGCAGGGCCGGCGAGCTGGGCCAGGCCGCCGACGCCGCCGCCGTGCGGCTGCGCGAGTCGGCCGAGACGGTGCAGGAGGGCTCGCGCGCGATGGATCGCGCCGCGGCCAACGCCGTCGCCCGCGCGCAGGAGGTCGGCGGCGCCTATGACGAGCAGAGCAAGCAGCTAAGCACCATCGCGTCGAGCACCGCCAGCACGGTGGAGGACGCCACCTCGCTGCTGACCGCGCGATCCAAGACATTGTCCGAGGCCGCGCAGACGGCGATCGCCGGCATTCGTGCGGCGGGCGAGGCGTTCCGCGACGAGACCGCCGGCCTCGACCGCGGCACCGAGCACGCGGCCGAGCGGCTGGGCCAGGTGGGCGTGCACATCCAGAACCGCGCCAACGACCTGGTCGCCGCCACCGAGCGCGCCGCCGAAACCGCCGCCGCCCGGCTGGAATCGATGAATGCCGCGCTCCGGGGTACGGTCGAGGTAACGATTGTCGAGACCGACCGCGCCGTCGCCCATTCGACCCAGAAATCCGCCGAGGTGCACACCGCCCTCAAGCGCCAGGCGGATGCCATGGTCAGCGAGTCCGACCGCGCCGCGGCGAACGCCGCCGCCCGCGCGTCCGAGCTGCAGGCGACGCTGAAGCGCCATGGCGAGGAGCTGAACGGCGAGGTGGAGCGGACCGCGGCGCGCATCGCCGGCGAGTCCGAGGCGACCGGCGCCATCCTGCGCCGCCAGGCCGACGACATGCGCGCCGAAGCGGACAAGACCGCCGCGCGCGTGCTGGCCCGGGTCGAGGACGTCGCCTCTGGGTTGCGCCGCCAGGCAGCCGACATGGGCCAGACGGCCGACAACGCGATCGCCAAGGCCGCGGCGCAGATCGAGGAGCTCGGCGGGGTGCTGCGCCAGCACGCGGCCGACGTGACGGCCGAGGCGGAGCGCACCAGCGCCACGGTGCGGACCCGCGCCGACGAGATGACCGCCGTGCTGCGCCGCGAGCTGGCCGAGTTCTTCGACGCGACCGAGCATGCCGCGGCCAACGCGCGCGAGCGTATCGACGAGGTCGGCGACTTCCTGGCCAAGCGTACTGCCGAGGTCGCGGGCGACACTGGCGAGGCGGCGCGCGAGACGCTGAAGAAGGCCGAAGAGATGATCCTCGCCATGCGTCGCCAGGCGGACGAGATGGCCGCGTCCTCGGGGCGCGCGGCCCAGCAGGTGGCCACGCGCCTCGAGGATGTGGGCGCCGCGCTGCGCCGCCAGTCGGACGAGACGTCGGGCATCGCCGAGCGCGCGACCGCGCATGTCACCCAACAGGTCGAGTCGGTGGGCGCCGCCCTGCGCCGCCAGAACGAGGAGCTCGCCAACGAGAGCGAGCGGGTTTCGGCCCAGGCCACGGCGCGCATGCGCGTGGTCGGCGCGGCGCTGCGCAGGCAGGCCGACGACCTGACCGAGGCGTCGGGCAGTGCGTCCGAGAACGCTCAGAAGATGGGCGAGCAGCTGGTCAAGTGGACCGCGCAGGTGCGCGCCGCCGCCGATCAGGCGAGCGAGCAGGCCGAGGCCGCCGGCCGCATCTTCGAGCGCCAGTCGCGCGACCTGAGCGGCGCGTCGGAATCCGCCGCGCAGCAGGCCGACCGCGTGCGCGCCTTGCTGGAATCGCAGGACGAGGCGTTCGACCGCGTCTCGTCGCGCATCACGGCGCAGCTCGCCACGTTCGAGCAGGCGGCCAAGGCACAGCTCGCCCGCGTTGAGGACGCGGTAGGGCGGGCCGCCGCCGAGGCGACGCGCGTCGGCGAGGTGCTGTCGGGCGAGGCCGCCGGCGTGGATTCGGCGTCGCGCAGCGCGTCGGAGCATCTGAAGCTGGTCGGCGAGCAGCTGGCGGCGAGCGCGCGCAGCGTGGGCGAGTTGACCGCGAAGCTGACCAACGAGATCGGCGACGTGACCGCCGGGCTCAAGGCCGAGGCGGCGGAGCTCGGCACCTCGACCAAGGTCGCCGAAGAGCGCATGCAGGGCGTCGGGCGCCAGTTCCGCGACCGGGCGCGCGATTTGCAGCTCGCCTCCGAGGCCGCGGTCGAACAGGTCCAGTACGTGCAGGACACGCTCAAAACCTATTCGGGCGAACTCCTGGGCGCGCTCGACAAGGCGGCGGGGCAGGCCGGCACCGTGTCGGAGAATTTCCGCGAGCAGGCCTTGTCGCTGGTGCGCGCGTCCGAGGCGGCGGAGGGGCAGGCACGGGTGATCCGCGAGAACTCGTTCGATTCGCGCCGCGACATGTTCCTGAAGGCATCGAAATTCGTGATCGAGGACCTGAACTCGGTGGCGATCGATTTGAACCGCATCGTCGACCGCCAATCGTCGGACAGTCTGTGGTCGAAGTTCAGCCGCGGCGACCGCGGCATCTTCGTGCGCAACATGCTGGGCGACGACGACAAGCGCGCGCGCACGACGATCAGCTCCAAGTACCATGAGGACGAGACGTTCCGGAAATACGTCTCGCGCTATCTCGACCAGTTCGAGCGGCTGCTCGCCGAGGCCAACAAGTCCGACCCCGAGAACCTGTTGTCCTCGACGTTCCTCTCGGCCGACGTCGGCAAGCTCTATCTGCTTCTCGCCCGCAGCGTCGGCCGGCTGAACTGAGCATTCAACGGAAGATCGTCATCCCGTCTCCCCCTGAAGGGCGGAGAGGGAATTCGGCACAATCCTTTGGCTACTTCCCCAGCTTCGGGATCAGCTTGGCGGCGTTGGCGTCGATGGTCGCGGCCTCGGCGAGCTGCTTGTAGGCGTTGACGTACGCGACCACCTCGTCGTCCTCGCGCACCGCCTGGGGATAGTCGGTGGCGAACACGGTCTGCGACAGCGCCACGCGGCCGAGATTGTCCTTCACCCACTCCATGCCCCATTCGGCGGCATGGTCGGGCCCGGCCCAGCCGGCGATGTCGTAGTAGAGCCGCTCGTTGAGGTAGTAGTCGTAGTCGCGCGCGGCGCGGCGGTTGTGGTTGGGTACGTCCTTGGTGCCCCACTTCTCGCGCTGCACGAATCCGCGGAAGCGCGGCAAATAGTGCGCGACCCCGCCGCAGAAATGCGCGAACTGCACCTTGAGCCCGGGATAGCGGTCGAGTACCCCGCCATTGATCATGCGCACGGTCGCGGTCATCAGCGAGAATTCCCAGCCCAGCGCGCGACCGAGGTCGTCGGCATACATCTGGTTCCACGCGATCACCGCGGGCAGCGGATGGATGAAGACGTAGAGGTCGAGACGCTCGCATGCGGCCCAGAACGGCTCCAGCTCCTGACAGTCGAGCGGCAGCCCCTGAAGCTCGGACGCGATGGTCACGCCGGGAAAGCCGAGGTCGCGCTTGCAGCGCTCGAGCTCGGCGACGGCATCCTTGCCCTTCAGCGCCGGCACGTGGGCGAGCCCGATGAAGCGGCCCTCGAAGTCCGTTTCCGCATCGCGCAGCCGGTCGTTCAGATGGCGGCACGAGTCGGGATCCTGGTTGTCGAACCCGGCGCCCGACGAAAGCACGGCGATGTCGATGCCCGCCTTGTCCATCATCCGCACATGCGCGTCGAGGTCGGCGAGCAGCGGGTTGACCAGGTAGGACGGGTTGCCGTTGGCATCGAGCCGGGCCGAGACGGATTCGCCCTGGCGCGCGCCGAGCATCTCGGGAGGGGTGTAGTGATGCTGGAAGTCGACGATCATGTGTCTCTCCTGGGCGAGCCGTTCGGCCTTGTCGAGGTTGTGGTGGATGTCCTAGCACGCGGGATCGTGTGCGCAAACACTCGCTCTGTTCCGCACCGGGCGATTTCACGCGACAATCGGGACCCACGACAGGAGGCCGCCATGACCCGATTCCGTATGACCCTCGTTGCCGCCGTCCTCGCCCTCGCGCTCGCGCCGATGTCGGCCGCCCATGCCCAAGGCACGCTCGCCGACGCCTATCGCATCATCGCGTCGAAGCGCTTCGTCGACCTGACCCACACGTTCGGGGTGTCGACGCCGGTCTGGTCCGGGTTCGGCCAGGCGGCAATGTCGGCCGCGTCCGACCCGAAGACCCACCGCCCCTACACCATTGCCGAGGACGGGTTCCGCGCGACCTTCTACGCGATGGTCGGCCAGTACGGCACCCATGTCGATCCGCCGGCGCATTTCGCCCCGGACGGCATCACCATGGACAAGATCCCGCTGAAGCAGATGGTCCTGCCACTGGTGGTGATCGACGAGACGCCGCTGCTGGCGTCCGATCCCAACCACGCGCTGGCCGTCGCCGACATCGCGAACTGGGAGAAGGCGCACGGCCGCGTTCCGGCCGGCTCGTTCGCCGCGCTGCGCACCGACATGTACAAGGACTGGGACGCGAACCCGGAGCGGTTCAAGCGCGCCCCCTTCCCGGCCTGGTCGCTGGCGGCCGTGAAGTTCCTGTTCGAGCAGCGCGGTGTCACCGCCATCGGCCACGAGTCGCTCGATACCGACACGACCGAGAAGATGGAGTCGGAGACTTGGCTGCTGCGCAACGGCCACTACCAGATCGAGGTGATGGCCAATCTCGACCAGGTGCCGGCCACCGGCGCGATCATCGTGGTGACGTGGCCCAAGGTCGAGAACGGGCTGGGTTTCCCGGCCCGCGCCTTCGCGATTTTGCCGTAGTTCTTGCCTCGCCCGGTGCGAGCGATCATCGTTGGGTCGGCGAGTCGGGAGGCACGTCATGCTGTCCAGGGAAGACAACGAGCTGATCACCCGCACGGGGCCGGACACGGCCGCCGGAAGGCTGTTCCGGCGCTACTGGCACCCGGTGGCGCTGTCACGCGAGCTCCCGCCGGGCGCGGCGCCGAAGCCGGTCCGGCTGCTGGGCGAGAACCTGGTGCTGTTCCGCACCAAGGCTGGCGTTCCCGGGCTCATGGACTTGCATTGCCCGCATCGCGGCACGGACCTGAGCTATGGCCGGATCGAGGAGGACGGGCTGCGCTGCCTCTATCACGGCTGGAAGATGGGCGTCGACGGGCGCTGCCTCGACCAGCCGGGCGAGCCCAAGGGCAGCAGCTTCAAGGACAAGGTGCGCCATCTCGCCTATCCCTGCCGCGAGGCGGGCGGGCTGATCATGACGTACATGGGCGCGGGCGCGCCGCCACCCCTGCCGCGCTTCCCGATCTTCGAGGCGCCGGAAGGCCACGTCTGGGTGTCGAAGCTGTTCCACCACTGCAACTACCTGCAGGGCGTCGAGGGCGAGACCGACTCGCAGCATCTTTCCTACCTGCACCGCATGGTGTTTCCCGGTCAGGAGGTGGACGAGACGCGCTCCGACTTCATGTTCGCGGCGGACGAGTCGCCGGAAATCGCGTTCGAGGAAACGTCGTTCGGACTGCGCCTGTTCGCGACGCGCCACATCGCCGGCGAGCGCAAATACGTGCGCGTCACCAACTTCGTGATGCCCTACACGGGCTGCTTCGACGGCGGGCCGCTGCACGATCCGAAGAGCACCCGGCGCCAGCCCAACATGGGCTACTGGATGCACTGGCACGTGCCGATCGACGACGAGCGCCACTGGAAATACATCGTCGCCTATTCCTACGACACGCCGATCGATCCCGACTTCCAGCATCGGATGATCGAGACGGAGTTCACGCCCGAATTCACCTCGAAGCGCAACGCGTCCAACCGCTATGAGCAGGACCGCGCCGAGATGGAGCGGCACACCTTCCTCGGCATGGGCTACAATTTCGAGGTGCACGACCTGTTCGCGACGGAATCGCAGCGCCCGGTCTCGGACCGCACGCGCGAGCATCTGGGCGCGTCCGATCGCGGCGTCACCGCCATGCGCCGGCTGATGCTGCGCGCGATCCGCGACCACGAGGCGGAAAAGCCGCTCGCGATCCTGTCCACCGAGGGCAACGCGGACCCGCTGGCCGACATGGTCGTGGTGTCGGAGACGGTGCCCGAGACGGTCGACGATCGCGATATCTGGCGCGCCTTCCGCGACCGCGTGGGCGACCGCGCGCCGGCAACGGCGAAGTAGACGCTTACTTTTCCGCCGCCTGCAACTCGTGAATCCGGATCGCGCGATCGAGCGCGGCAAAGACGTGCCGCCGCTCGGCGTCGGGCAGTCCGGCGAGGATGCGCCCTTCGGCGCGCGCGGCCGCCGCGGCCAGCCCGTCGAGCAGCCGGCCGCCTGCGGCGGTCAGGAACAGCGCCTTGGCGCGCCGGTCGGTGCGCCCGGTCGTGCGGCGAATCAGCCGCTTCGCCTCGAGCCGGCGCACCACGCCGCTGACCGTCGTGCGATCGCAGCGCAGGGCGTTGCCGAGGCGCAGCTGGTCGATGCCGGGCTGGGCGCGCACCACCTGCAGCGCGCCGTACTGCACCGGCGTCACGCCGAACGAAGCCGTCTCTTCGGCGAAATAGAAATCGGCGATCTGGTGCACCCTCCGGATCAGGTAGCCCGGATAGCCCGCCAGAAAGCCCGGCTTGCCGGGCCCCACCGCCGCGGGCGCCGCGGTACGCCGTGCCGCGTCGTCCTTCGGCTTGCGCTGCCGGGCGCCGCCGCGTGGCTTGTTCGTCATGGCCGACCGACAGTCTGTGAGGCGATCCAACGGTAAGCCGGACCGGTTGGCTCCGCCCAAATAGCAGAAACCCGAGCGGATGGGCAAACGCCGCGGCGCCCGGCTGGCAGGCCGTCCCCATCGCGGCTAATCTCCCGCCCACCAACGAGGAGGTGCGACATGGCGAAGCGCATTCGATTGAAGGGCCCCGGCATTCCCGAACACAATCAGCCGTTCCCGGCGGCGATCAAGATCGGCAACATGGTGTTCTCCGCCGCCGTCGGCGGCGAGGACCCGGCGACCGGCAAGCTGCCCGACACGCTGGAGGAGCAGTCGCGCCACGTATTCGGCAACATACGTCGCATGATGGAAGCGGCCGGAGGCTCGCCCGCCGACATCGCCAAGGTGACGGTGACGGTGAAGGACCGCAACGACCGGCCGACGGTCAACAAGTACTGGATCGAGATGTTCCCCGACGAGGAGGACCGGCCGGTGCGCCACACCGTGGAGCATAACCTGGCGGGTGGCCGGCTGGTCCAGCTCGAGTTCATCGCGGTGCTTTGACGGAGACGCTCGCCGCCGCGCTGGCCGACGCCGCGCGGCGACTGGTTGCGGCCGGGATCGAGAACGCGGCGGCCGATGCGCGGCTTCTCGCGCGGCACGCGCTGGGCCTTTCGCCGGAAGCGCTGGTCCGCGGCCGCGACCGCAAGCTTTCGGATTCGGAGCGTGCGGCGCTCGACGCGCCGATCGCTCGCCGCGCGGCGCACGAACCGGTCACGCGCATCCTGGGCGTGCGCGAATTCTGGAGCCTGGAGTTCGCGCTGTCGCCCGCCTGCCTCGACCCGCGGCCGGATTCCGAGACGCTGGTCGAGGCGGTGCTCGCCGATCTCGATGCGCGCGGCGGCCGCGACCGCGACTGGCGCGTGCTCGACCTCGGCACCGGCACCGGCTGCCTGCTGCTCGCCGTGCTGTCCGAGCTTCCCAATGCGCAGGGGCTGGGCATCGATGCCACTGCCGAAGCACTGGAGATCGCGCGCGGAAACGCGGCCCGGCTGGGTCTTGCGGCACGCGCGAGGTTCGCAGCGGGCGACTGGACGCAAGGGCTTTCGGGCCTCTTCGACGCGATCCTCGCCAACCCGCCCTATATCGAGACGGGCGCGATCGAGAAGCTGGCGCCCGAGGTGCGGGACTGGGACCCGCGTGGCGCGCTGGACGGGGGCGCCGACGGGCTCGACGCCTATCGCGCGATCCTGCCCGATCTCGGGCGGCTGATGGCGCCGGATGCGATCGCGGCCTTGGAGATCGGCTGGAACCAGGCGAAATCCGTGGCATCCCTCGCCCGGGCGGCCGGGCTCGTCCCGGCCGGGGTAAGGCATGATTTGGCCGGCCGGGACCGCTGCCTCCTTGTCCGGAGGCACGTTAACACCATATAAAAAAAGGGTTGGAATACTGACGATTCGCGACTAGGGTCAGTTCCGGCGAATTACCGAGCCTGTGCATCTACGCATACAGGCTCCGTATTCACCCCCGAATATCGCAATAGGAACGAGACTCGCGAATGTCGGGCCGGGGGGCCCCTTCGGACCGATTTGCGCCGATTAGCAGTTCGCTTCAATAAGTGCGAGACATTGCTGCCATGAGACAGGGTCCAAACCCAAAGCGTCAACGCGGCCGCGGCAACCCGAGACGCCACGGCGGAAATCCACGCAACCAGACCTATGAAAGCAACGGGCCCGATGTGAAGATTTGGGGCAACGCGCATCAGGTACTGGAGCGATATCTGGCGCTGGCGCGCGATGCGAGCCTGTCGGGCGACCGCATCACCGCGGAAAACTACTACCAGCATGCCGAGCACTATTACCGCGTCCTGAGCGCCCAGGCGGCCGCACAGCAGAACGCGAATGGCGGCCGGCCGGGATTCCCCGGCGGCGGGCCCCAGCCCGAGCTTCCCTCCGTCGCCGACGTCCCGAATGACGAGTACGACGACGGCGACAATGAATCCGAGGGCGAAGGCTACGGCGAGTCCGGCAGCGACCACGCCCGCCCCAACGGCAACGGCAGCGAATCGCCCTCGGCCTGACGCGGGGTGCGGCGATGAAGGCCAGCGTCGACCGGATCCTGACCACGCATACCGGCAGCCTGCCGCGTGCGCAGGCCCTGTCCGAAGCCCTGTCGGCCGAAGAGAACGGCCAGCCCTTCGATGCCGCCTCCCTCGCGCGGCTGAAGCAGGCCGGCATCCGTGACGTCGTCGCCCACCAGCGCGACGCGCGTGTCGACATCGCCAATGACGGCGAGCAGCCGCGCGTCAGCTACCTGACCTACGTGCCGCTGCGCATGACCGGTTTCGGCGGCGAGAGCAAGCGGCCGCAGGGGCGCGACCTTCTGGAACATCCCGATTTCCTGGAGCGGTTCCGCCAGCGCGCGGCCGTGACCGGCGTGCGTGCGCGCACCTTCAACGCGCCGCAATGCGTCGGCGACGTGCGCTACAAGGACCTTTCGAGCGTCACCGAGGAATGCACGCTGTTCCGCGATGCGCTGGATGAAGCCGCGAACCCGTTCACCGAAACGTTCCTGACCGCGGCGTCGCCCGGCGCCATCGCGTTCTGCATGATGAACGCGCACTACAAGAGCCACGCCGACTACGTGTTCGCCGTCGCCCGCGAGATGGGCAAGGAATACCGGTTCATCCACGACCAGGGCCACGTGCTGCAGGTCGACTGTCCCGACTTCGCCAACGAGTATTCGAAATACTTCTCCGACAAGCCGATGGTGGCGTACCAGGAAGCGATCGACATCCATGCCGCGGCGCTGAACGAGGCGTTGGACGGCATCCCGAAGGACCGCGTGCGCATCCACATCTGCCACGGCAATTACGAGGGGCCGCACACCTACGACGTGGCGCTGTCCGATATCCTGCCGTCCATCCTCAAGGTGAATGCGGGCGCGTTCTCGATCGAACTCGCCAACCCGCGCCACGCCCACGAGGTTGCGACGCTCAAGGGCCGCTTCCCCAAGGAGGCGATCCTCATTCCCGGCGTGATCGATTCCTGCACCAACTATGTCGAGCATCCCGAGCTGGTGGCCGAACGGCTGGAGCGCTGCGTCGCCGCGGTGGGCGACCGCGAGCGGGTGATCGCCGGCACCGATTGCGGCTTCGGCACGTTCGCCGGATCGCAGAACGTGGCGCCCTCGATCGTATGGGAAAAGCTCGCGACCATGGCCGAGGGCGCGAAGATCGCCTCGCAGCGCCTCTGGGGCTGAACGCCCGTCTCCCGCGCGTCAGACGAACGGATCGTAGGACCACTGCAGCAGCGCCTGGCGCTGTCGCGGCCGGCAAAACACGTCGCCGGGATCGCAATTGCGGCGAACCTGGGCCGCATGGCGGGCGAACGCGCGCCATCTTTTGATCTGGTGCGCGTCGATTTCCGGCAGGCGGCGTCCCAGCCAGTAGCGGCAGTACCACTGAAACCAGCCGCGCGGATCGGGCCCGACGATCCATCCCTTCTCGCGCCACACGGACAGCGGCTGGCGGCTTTTGACGCCGAAGCAATTGAGCGCCGGGTCCGGCCGGGCCCCGATCTTGGCCCGATCATACCAATCGTCGGGCAGCTCGCCCCGGCAGTCGTTCAGGTACTTCCCTTCGAACACGCCGAGCGCCAGCATCTCGGCCGGCGGATAGAACGGCGTGAAGCCCGGCGCGAAGTCACGGCCGGATGGCGCCACGATCTCATAGCTGTAGCCGGTCTGCATGCGGTCGGCGACGCGGATCACGTCGCCCACGCGCGGCAGTCCCACCACGATCAGAACTTCAGGAACCGGTTCGCGACCGCGCCCAGCGGTCCACGCAGCCGAACCGGCGCATCCAGCACCACGAGGCACAGGCAGCCCTCGTCATCCGCGACCTGCACATGCACGCGCGCGGAATCGGCGAGGGCGAAGTCGCCGCGATCGTAGCGTTCGCCCTCATCGGTGAAACCGCCCTGGAGCACCAGCGTGAACTCGTGGCCGCCATGGGCATGGCGCGGCGCGGCGCGGCCGGGCTTCATGCGGAACAGGCTCACCCGGAAGTCGCGACGGCCGATGGCGAGCGGCGCCTCGCTGAGGGCGCGTCCGCGCCAGCGCCATTTGAGCGCGCCCAGACCGCGGTCGAGATAGCGGCGCAGCGGCGCCGGCACGACGGCGCGCGTCTCGGCATCGGGCGCGGGTACGGGCGCCGCTTTGGGCTCCGGCCGGTCAATTCGGGCCAGCGTGGCGGCCAGGGCCTCGTCGGCGACGTCTTCAGGCGGCAGCGCGTCCAGCATCGCGCCGCCCAGCCCCTCGAGCCGGACGATCTGTTCGTGGCAGGCGGGGCACATGCTGGCGTGGCAGGCGACGACCAGCGCCACCGGCTCGGCAAGCGCACCCGAAGCGTAGTCGGTCAAAAGGTCGAGCGCCGGATGGTGCCGGATCATGGTTCCCATCCTGCCATCAGGACCCGCATCCGCGCGAGGCCCAAGCGCGCGCGGCTTTTCACGGTTCCGAGCGGAAGACCGGTCTCGGCAGCGATGCTGCTGTGCGACTTGTCCTCGAGGAAGGCCTTGCGCAGGATCGCGGCCTGATCGGCCGGCAGCGTGTCGAACGCGCGGCCCAGCGCGCGGCGGTTCTCCGCGAGGTCGTAGTCCGCGTCGGCGGCGGGAACCAGCGCTTCGTCCTCGGCCTCGATCTCGGTCGACGCTCGCGCCGGACGAGGTCGATGCGCTTGTTGCGGGCGATCGCGAATATCCAGCTTGACGCCCCGGCGCGGGCCGGATCGTAGGTCGCGGCCCGACGCCATACCTGAACCATCGCCTCCTGCGCGACCTCCTCGGCCAGCGCCGCGTCGGCGCCGCACCGCATGATGTAAGCCTTGATGCGCGGTGCGAAGTGACGGAACAGTGCCGCGAAGGCGGTGCGATCGCCCTTCGCGCCGATCGCCATGATCAGGTCCGAGATCCCCGCGTCCTGCAACGTGGCCTGCCCCGTCATACCGCCCATCGCAATCACGATGCGGCTGTCGGCAGCATAGCGCGTCCCCGGCGCCGGGACCGCAAGGGCGGGAAGGGCGACCGGATTCATGAGCCCTCCCCGCCCCGCCGGTCAGCCCTTCGGCATGATCACCGTGTCGATCACATGGATCACGCCGTTTGACGCCGAAATGTCGGCCTGGGTCACGTGCGCGTTGTCGACCTTCACGCCGTCGCGCGCGTCGATGTCGACCATCTGGCCTTCGACGGTCTTGACCTCCATCGTCTTGCCGGCGATGTCGCCCGACATCACCTTGCCCGGCAGCACGTGGTAGGTGAGGATCGCGACCAGCTTGTCGCGGTTCTCGGGCTTGAGCAGCGACTCGACGGTGCCGGCCGGCAGTTTGGCGAAGGCCGCGTCGGTCGGCGCGAACACCGTATAGGGCCCGGGCCCTTTGAGCGTGTCGACAAGGCCGGCGGCCTTGACCGCCGTGACCAGCGTGTTGAACGAGCCTGCCGAAGCGGCCGTGTCGACGATGTCGGCGGCGCGCGCGGCCGACGTGGCGGCGACGATGGCGGCCACGGCCGCGAGGCTGGTGAAAGTGCGCTTGAGCGAAAGCATCTGAACGTCTCCGGTTGATAATTGATCCTGTCATCAGCCCGGCTGGTGCGCCGGGTTCGACAGCAATACGGAGCGGCCGCGCGGCCGGATCACTGCCCCACGCACTTTTTGTCTGGCGCCGCGGGCACCCACGTTTGCCCCCCGCTGCCGCCGCCGCTATGCTCCGGGGCGGAACGAACGAAGGATGCGGCCATGGCGACGCTGCTTTCGAACCGCGACCGTGACGCGCTCGACCTCGACGAGCTTGTGGTCGAGACGGCCGACGATTTCCGCGTCGACGGGGCGGTCTACACCGACCAGCGCATCTTCGAGCTGGAGATGGACCGGATCTTCGGCCGCACCTGGGTGTATGTCGCCCACGAGAGCGAGATCCCGAATCCCGGCGACTTCAAGACCACCACGATCGGGCTGCGGCCGGTGCTGGTCACCCGCGCCATGGACGGCGGAATCCACGTGCTGCTCAACCGCTGCCGGCATCGCGCCAACGTGGTGTGCCGGCAGAACTACGGCAACGCGGAGTTCCATTCCTGCCGCTATCACGGCTGGACCTATGGCGCGGACGGCAACCTCGTCTCCATCCCGCAGGCCAAGGGCGCCTATCCCGAGACCATGGACCGGTCCAAGCTGGGGATGATGCCGGTCGCGCGCGTCGTGAACTATGGCGGGCTGATTTTCGGCAACATGTCGCACGAAGGCCCAGACTTCGAGACGTTCCTGGGGCCGTGCAAGCGCTTCCTCGACTACCAGCTCGACCATGCGCCCAACCGCAAGTTCCGCATGAACCGCGGCATCCACCGCACCGAGTATCGCGGCAACTGGAAGTTCCAGGTCGAGAACTCGACCGACGGGTATCACGGCAACACGGTGCATGAATCGTTCTGGAAGGTCATGCACGAATTCGGCAATCGCGGCGGCCAGCACGGCAACTACGCCGCGACCGACATCAAGAAGATCCTGAAGCGGCGCGAGCAGGGTGCGACCTACGGTTTCGAGGGCGGGCACGGCATCCTCGAATACCCGCTGCCCGAGACCGGGCTCGACACGTCCAGGCCTGGGCCCGAGGGCGACTATTTGCGCGCGTTGGAGGCGAAGCACGGCCGCGCCGGGCTCGAGGCGATCATGCCGCAATACAACGTCATGCTGTTCCCCTCGGTTGGCATCCTTCTGGACCAGATTCGCCTGATCCGTCCGATCGCGCCCGACCGGACCGAGGTGACGATCCAGCTCTACGATCTCGAGGGCGTGCCCGACGAGGTGAACCGCAAGCGGTTCGACGGGTACGAGCGGTTCTTCGGCCCTTCGGCCTTCGGCTCGCCCGACGACGTCGAGATGTTCGCGATGAACCAGACCGGCCTCGCCGCGAAGGAGGTCACCTGGCTGATCCTGTCGCGCGGCATGATCCGCGAACGGACGGACGACGAGGGCATCCGCATCGGCCACCCGACGGACGAGACGCCGCAGCGTTCCTTCCACCGCGCCTGGAAGCGCATGATGGCGGACGCGTGACAAGCGCGGAACCTACCTGTCATTGCGAGGCGCGAAGCGCCGAAGCAATCCAGGGGCGGGCGAAGGCTCTGGATTGCTTCGCTTCGCTCGCAATGACACCTTCAAATGAAACGGCTTCGGCATGCCGAACCTGACGACCGACGATGCAGCGCAATTCCTGTATCGCGAGGCGCGGCTTCTGGACGAGCGGCGCTTCGACGAGTGGCTGGCGCTGTTCACCGAGGACGGCATCTACTGGGCGCCGACCGACGACACGGCTCGCGACCCCTACGACAAGGTCTCGCTGATCCACGACGACTCGCTGCGCCGCGAGGAACGGGTGTTCCGCATCAACGCCGATCCGCCATCGCAGAGCCCGATTTCGCGGACGCTGCACGTCGTCTCGAACGTCGAGGTCGAGGACGGGGGCACGCCGGACGAGGCGCGCGTCTTCTCCAGCCAGATCGTCTACGAGATGCGCGCGGGCGGCGGCAATTACCGCTATCTGGAGCTGGGCGAGCCGCGCTCGTTCGCGATCCGCTGCGAGCACGTGCTGCGTCCGGACGGCGGCGGCTGGCGCATCGCGCTGAAAAAGATGCTGCTGCTCAACCGCGACATCCCGATCGGCAATTTGACCTTCATCCTGTAGGCGCCAGCCTCGTTTCGGCGAGGCGCGCCCAGTAACTCGCGCCCACCGGCAATATGTCGTCGTTGAAATCGTAGTGCGGGTTGTGAAGCTGGCGGTCGCCGTCGGCCGAGCCGTTGCCGATCCAGGCATAGCAGCCCGGCTTTTCGCGCAGCATGAAGGCGAAGTCCTCGGCGCCCATCATGGGCGATTTGTCGGTAGACACCTTGTCGTCGCCGACCAGCGCGCGCGCCACCTGGGCGCAGAACGCGGTCTCGTGCGCCTCGTTCACCGTCGGCGGGTAGCGCCGCTCGTAATGCACCGTGGCGGACACGCCGTGGCCGGCGGCGACCCCGTCGGCGATGCGGCGGATGGCGGCCTCGATCGTGTCGCCGATCTTGTCGCGGAACCAGCGCGCCGTGCCGCGGATCGCCACCTCCTCGGGGATCACGTTCCACGTGGTCCCGCCATGGATCTGGGTCACCGTCACGACGCCCGACTGCATGGGATCGAGCGTCCGCGCGACGATGGTCTGCAGACCGGTGACGATGGCGGCCGAAGCCACCACCGCGTCGGTGCCGAGATGCGGCATGGCCGCATGGCTGCCGCGCCCCGTCACCGTGATCTCGAAGATGTCGTAGGCCGCCATGGTCGGGCCCGGCCGCATCGCCATCTCACCGGCCGGAATGCCGGGGATGTTGTGCAGGCCATAGACCGCCTCGACCGGAAAACGGCGGAACAGCCCGTCCTCGATCATCACGCGCCCGCCGCCCTCGTTCTCCTCCGCCGGCTGGAAGATGAAATGCACCGTGCCGGCGAAGTTGCGCGTCTCGGCCAAGTATTTCGCGGCGCCGAGCAGCATGGTGGTGTGCCCGTCATGACCGCAGGCATGCATCACGCCCCTCGTTGTGCGAGCGGTGCGCGAAATCGTTGGCCTCGAGGATGTGCAGCGCGTCCATGTCGGCGCGCAGCGCGATGGAAGGCCCCGGCCCCTTCGCCCCCGCCAGCGTGCCGACCACGCCGGTCTTGCCGAGCCCGCGATCGACCGCAATCCCGAACCCGGCCAGCTTTTCGGCGACGAAATCGCCGGTTTCGCGCTCCTCGAAGGCGGTTTCGGGGTTCTCGTGGATGTGCCGGCGCCACGCCGTCATCTCGGCCTGGAATTCGGCGATGCGATTGATGATAGGCATGGCGGATCGTCACGCACGACCCCACACCTGTCAAGCGCACGAAATTCCTTGCCTAAATCCCTTGATATAGATATATTATCCTATATATCGGATTTCATACGTAGGCATGCCGGCCTTCGCCACGGTGCATGGTAGATAGGATGGCCCGGTGGTGCCGGGCCGGCTGGCAGGTTCGGGGACGGAATGGCTCGCGAAGCACGGGAGAGGGGAACGGACAGGCGCCGGCTTCGATGGATGGGGAAGCCACGAGAGGCGCACCGGTCGGTCATCGCCCTGTCCCGGGCGGGTCTCACGGGTCTCGCCCTCGCCCTCCTGCCGGCCGGCA
This sequence comes from uncultured Alphaproteobacteria bacterium, assembly GCA_963775315.1. Lineage (GTDB taxonomy): Bacteria > Pseudomonadota > Alphaproteobacteria > MPNO01 > DASWLB01 > CAWGHZ01. Next base: position 378,177 of record CAVZIN010000010.1, read on the forward strand.
TCCCGGCGGATGCGGCCGAGATCGTCGACGGGCCAGTGGCGGCGCGCGTCCTGCGCGTGGTCGACGGCGACACGATCGAGGTGGCGGCGCGCATCTGGCTGGGCCAGAAGCTGACGGTGCTCGTCCGCCTGGCAGGTGTCGATGCGCCCGAGATGCGCGGACGCTGCACGCGCGAGCGCGACCTGGCACGCGCCGCGCGCGATCTGGTGGCACGCCGGGCGGGCGAAGCTGTCCAACTGACCGCGATCCGGCGCGACAAGTATGGCGGGCGGGTGGTGGCGCGCGTCGCCGCATCGGACGGGGGCGACCTGTCGGATGCGCTGGTATCGGCGGGGCTTGCCCACCACTATCGGGGACGGCGCAAGCTGCCCTGGTGCGAGACGGCGCGCCGGTAGCCTACTTGCCGCAAATGAGCTTGAGTGTCGCCGGGTTGGGATTGAGATCGTAGCCATAGCCGAAAAACGCCGCCGGCAGGATCAGCATCCGGCCGTAGTCTGCCGTCGGATACACGATCAGCCGCGTCGCATAGCAGCCCTGGCGCGACACCTCGGCCACATGCGTCTCGCCGCGCGACATGGTCAGGGCGCACGGGGTGGCGCACTTGCCCGCGCCCTTGACGTCGATGGTCGCGCCGGCGGGCTCGGTCTTGAACGAGACGCTCTGGGTCGTCGTGCCGCGCATCGGCTCGCACCCGCCCAGAGCCACCGCCGCGATACACGCCGCCGCGGCGACGATCCACCCCTGTCGCATGTCAGTCCCCCGACTCCGCCAAAACCCCGGCGAGAATTGCCGCCGAAGAATATGCGGCTTCGCGCGTCGCGTAAACCAGCGTCACCAACTCGCGCGCCGCCCGCTCGCGGATCCGCGTCACCGCCGCCCGCGCCTCGGGAAGCTGGGCCAGCTCTTCGAGGTAGCGGCGCCGGAACGCATCCCATCGCGCGTGGTCATGGCCGTACCATTTGCGCAGCTCGGGCGATGGGGCGACATCCTTCTCCCACGCTGCCAGCGCCGCCTTGTCCTTGGCGAGGCCGCGCGGCCACAGCCGCTCGACCAGGATACGGGCGCCGTCGTCGGCGGCCGGCGCCTCGTAGACACGCTTGAGGCGGACCCGTGTCCCCGGCGCCGCGCCGGCCCACATATAGGACGGGTCGATGCCCGGCTCGTCGGCGTAGCAGACCGGCGAGGCGGACGGGCGGCGGCGTTCGGCCAATCCCGCCTCCCTCCCTACGCCCGGTTCATGCGGTTGCCGACCAGGTCGGCTACAACGGCCGGATCGGCAAGCGTCGTCGTATCGCCCAGGTTCGACGGGTCGTTCTCGGCGATCTTGCGCAGGATGCGCCGCATGATCTTGCCCGAGCGCGTCTTGGGCAGGCCGGGCGCCCACTGGATGATGTCGGGCGTGGCGATCGGGCCGATCTCCTTCCGCACCCACTGCACCAGCTCCTTGCGCAGATCCTCGGTCGGCTCGGCGTCGAGGTTGAGGGTGACGTAGGCGTAGATGCCCTGGCCCTTGATGTCGTGCGGATAGCCGACGACCGCGGCCTCGGCCACCTGCGGATGGGCGACCAGCGCGCTTTCGACCTCGGCGGTGCCGAGCCGGTGGCCGGCGACGTTCAGCACGTCGTCGACACGGCCGGTGATCCAGTAATACCCGTCCTCGTCACGCCGGCAGCCGTCGCCGGTGAAGTACTTGCCGGGGAACTGGCTGAAATAGGTCTCGATGAAGCGCTTGTGGTCGCCGAACACGGTGCGCATCTGGCCCGGCCAGCTGTCGGCGAGGCAGAGATTGCCGGAGCACGCGCCCTCGAGATGGTTGCCCTCGCCGTCGACCACCACGGGCTTGATGCCGAACAGCGGACGGGTGGCCGACCCGGGCTTCAGCGGCGTCGCGCCCGGCAGCGGCGAGATCAGGATCCCGCCGGTCTCGGTCTGCCACCACGTGTCGACGATCGGGCAGCGCGCCTCGCCCACCACGTTGTAGTACCAGAGCCACGCCTCGGGATTGATCGGCTCGCCCACGCTGCCCAGCAGCCGGACGGACTTGCGCGAGGTGCGCTTGACCGGCCCCTCGCCCTCGCGCATCAGCGCGCGGATGCGCGGTCGGCGCGGTGTAGAAGATGTCGATCTTGTGCTTGTCGCACACCTGCCAGAAGCGCGACGAATCCGGATAGTTGGGCACGCCCTCGAACATCACCGTGGTCGCGCCGTTCGCCAGCGGGCCGTAGAGGATGTAGCTGTGGCCGGTGACCCAGCCGACGTCGGCGGTGCACCAGTAGATGTCGCCATCATGGTAGTCGAACACGTATTGGTGGGTGAGCGACGTGTAGACCAGATAGCCGCCGGTGGTGTGCAGCACGCCCTTGGGCTTTCCGGTCGAGCCCGACGTGTAGAGGATGAACAGCGGATCCTCGGCGCCCATCGGCTCGGCCGGGCAGTCGGTCGAGGCGACGGCGCAGAGCGTCGTGGTACCAGAAGTCGCGCCCGTCGACCCAGCCGATCTGGCCGCCCGTGCGGCGCACCACGATCACGGTCTTGACGTTCGGGCAGGATTTCAGCGCCTCGTCGGTGTTGGCCTTGAGCGGCACCTTGCGCCCGCCGCGCAGCCCCTCGTCGGCGGTGATCACGACGTCGGACTTGCAGTCGAGGATTCGATCCCGCAAGGAGTCGGGCGAGAACCCGCCGAACACCACCGAATGGACGGCGCCGATCCGCGCGCAGGCCAGCATGGCGACCGCCGCCTCGGGGATCATCGGCATGTAGATCGTGATCCGGTCGCCCTTCTTGACGCCCCTGGCCTTCATCGCATTGGCGAGGCGGCAGACGTCCTGGTGCAGCTCGGCATAGGAGATGTGGCGGCGTTCGGAGGGGCTGTCGCCCTCCCAGATGATCGCGGTCTGGTCGGCGCGGGTGGACAGATGCCGGTCGATGCAATTGGCCGCGGCGTTCAGCACGCCGTCCTCGTACCAGCGAATGCGCACGTCGCCCGTGTAATCGACGTTCTTGATCTTGGTGGGCGGCTTGATCCAATGCAGCCGCTTGGCCTGCTCGGCCCAGAATCCCTCGGGGTCGTCGACCGAGCGCTGATACATCGCAAAGTAGCCGGATTCGTCGATCCAGGCGTTTTCCGCCCACTCCTCCGGGACCGGAATCACGTTGTCCGACATGGTCCGTCCTCCCTGACTTGCACGGGGCCGGATTATGGTTACAAACATCGGGGGAGACAAGGCGAGGGCCGGCGGCTGTAGCATCGGCGTGCGGGGGGACGCATCCATTCCGATGAAACGGAATGCGGGTCCGAGCGTTCTTCCTGCGAGGCCCCGCGGCGGGGGCCCAAGGAGAGAGCTCCGATGACCCAGAGACCGACCCGGATCGCGGCCCGCAAGACGGGTGTGCCTCTCGCGTTCGTGATCGCCGGCCTGCTCGCCGGCTGCACGCTGGCTCATGCCGAGGACACGTCCGACGCCGTCGAACCGCCGCAGGTGGCATCATTGCCGCCCGAGGACGAGATCGCCATTCCCCCCGGCGCGCCCGAATACGACAAGGAATCGATGCGCTGCCTCGCCCTCACGATCTATTTCGAGGCGCGCTCGGAAGGTCGGGAATTCCGCCGCGCCGTGGCGCACGTGGTGCTCAACCGGCTGTCCGACCCGCGCTTTCCCAAGACGCTCTGCGGCGTCGTCAAGCAGGGCGGCGAGACGCGCAACGCTTGCCAGTTCTCATGGTGGTGCGACGGCAAGCCGGACACGCCCTACAACAAGGTGGCGTGGGGGGAGGCGAAGGAGATTGCGCAGCACGTGATAGGGCCGGACGATCCGGACCCCACCGCCGGCGCGCTGTACTTCCACGACGGCACGGTCGAGCCGGACTGGGCGCACCGGCTGAAGCGTACCGCGACGATCGGCACCGACCGGTTCTATCAGTAAGGACCGTCAGGGCGTCGAGCATCCGACTTTTTCAACGGCTTTAACCCCGGGTGGCGATCGCGTCGGCGAAGGCGATCAGGGCGCGGGCCTCCTCGGCGTGCAGCCCTTCGACCAGCTTTCCGTCGAGCAGCGTGACGCCCTGACCGCGCGCGGCGGCCGCTTCGAACGCAGCGACGATGCGGCGCGCGGCGGCCACCTCGGCCGGGTCGGGGGCATAGATCGCGTTGGCCGCAGCGATGGTCTTGGGATGGATCAGCGTCTTGCCGTCGAAGCCGAGCGTTCGGCCGTCACGGCATGCGCGCTCGAACCCCGCGTCGTCGGACAAATCGAAGAACGGGCTGTCGAGCGCGGCGATCCCCGCCGCCCGCGCCGCGAGGATCACCAGCCCAATCGAGGTGGCGAGCGCCGCTCGGTCGGGCGTCGCGCGCGCGCCGAGCGCCTTTGTCAGGTCAGCCGCGCCCAGCAGCAGTGCACCCATGCGAGGCGAGGCCGCCGCGATCTCGCGCGCGTCCAGCACACCCGCGGGCGTCTCGATCATGCACCAGATGGCGAGCGCCGCCGGCGCACCCGCGGCTGCGAGGCGCCGGTCGGTCTCGGCGACCGTCGCCGCATCGTCGCACTTGGGCACGACCAAAGCGTCGGCGCCGGCCGTGGCGAGCGCCGCGACGTCGTCTTCGTACCATTCGGTGCCGCGCCCGTTGATGCGCACGGCCACCTCGCGCGGGCCGTAGCGCTCGGCCAGTGCCGCGACGATGGCCGCGCGCGCCTCCGCCTTCTTTTCCGGCGCGACCGCGTCCTCAAGGTCGAGGATCAGCCCGTCGCACGGCAGCTCCCGCGCTTTCTCGAGGGCGCGGGCGTTCGAGCCCGGCACGTAGAGCACGCTGCGGCGCGGGCGGGGCGCGGCGGGCCGTGTCATGCCCAGCCGTCCGGCGCCCAGCGCACCTGGGCGATCGGCGGCAGATGGGTCGCGAGCGGGGTCCAGGCTGCGCCGCCATCGGCGCTGGCCCACAGGCTGCCGGTGGTCGAGCCCATCGCGAGGCCGCGCCCGGTGGCGTCGATGTCGAGCCCGTGGCGGTAGATCAGGTCGAAGGCGGGCGGCGGCGGCAGGCCGCCATTCAGCACCGCGAAGCTCTTGCCGCCGTCCAAGGTGCGCGTGACCACGAGTCGCTGGTCGACCGGGACGCGGCACTCGTCCTTCACCGCCGGCACGAACCAGGCCGTCTCAGGATCGGCCGGATGCACGACCACACCGAACCCGAAGCGCGACGGCGCCGGGGATTCGATCTCGGTGAAGGTCGCGCCACGGTCGCGCGTGAGGAAGATGCCGTTATGGTGCTGGCACCAGATCGTGTCGGGCGCGGCCGCACACTGCGCCAGCCGGTGCGGGTCCTGCGTCAGCGGCTCGAACGCCTTGTCGGGCGGCATGTAGGCGGCGCGCAGTCCCTTGCCGCCGAGCCGCCAGTGGGCGCCGCCGTCGTCGCTAAGCCAGACGCCGGCCGTCGAGATGCCGATGGTCAGCCGGCGCGAGTCGCGCGGGTCGACGCAGATGGAATGGATGCCGGGCTTGTCGTACCCGCCGCCGAACCAGTTCGGGCGGGTTTCGTCGTTCCACAGCGCCTCGTTCAGCGTCCAGCTCTCGCCCCGGTTGTCGCTGCGGAACAGCCCGCCGGGAATCGTGCCGGCCCACAACACGCCCGGCCGGTCGGCCCCGCCCGGCTCCAAGGTCCAGATCAGCGACACGCTGGGCGCATCGTCCTCGGACCCGTTGGATTCCGCGAAGGCCGGCGGGGCGAGCTCGGTCCAGCTCTTGCCGCGGTCGTCGGAGCGGTGCAGCTTCACGCCAAAATGGCCCAGATTGAGCGCGGCGTAGAGCGTTCTGTCACGCGCGTCGACGAGGACCGAGCTGACCGGATCGCCGAGGAACGCGGTATCGGCGAGGCGCCACGCGCCGGACCGTTCCTCGAACGTCAGCAATCCCTTTCGTGTCGCGACATGCAGCGTGGCCATCCTCAGCCTCCCGACAAAGCCTGAAGCACGAAGAGCTCGTCATGCGCCGCCACCGGATCGGCAAGACCGATCCGGTCGGCGATCATTCGATCGTTGATGAAGACATTGACGTGCTTGCGCAGCCGGCCCTGGTCGTCGAGCACGTAGGAGCGGAGCCGCGGATTGTCAGCGAACACGGCATCGAGCACCGCGCGCGCCGTTTTCCCCTCGACGGTCGCGGGCGGGCAGGCGAGATGGCGCCTGAGGTTTCCCGTGAAGCTCACCCTCGGCATTACCAGCTCCCTCCCTACCGCGTCATCGCGAGCGCAGCGAAGCGATCCAGACGTCGGCGCGAGTCCTGGATTGCTTCGTCGCTACGCTCCTCGCAATGACGGTTTGGAGTGGCCCCGACTAGACCTCGGCCTTCGCCTTGAGGTGGTGGCGCACCAGCTCCTCGGCGATCTGCACGGCGTTGAGCGCGGCGCCCTTGCGCAGATTGTCCGACACCACCCAGAGCGACAGGCCGTTCTTCACCGTATCGTCCTTGCGGATGCGGCTGACATAGACCAGGTCGTCGCCCGCGCACTCGACCGGGGTGACGTAGCCCTCGTCGGCACGCTTATCGACCACCGCCAGGCCCGGTGCCTCGCGCAGCATGTCGCGGGCCTCGTCGGGGGTGATCGGCCGGGCGAACTCGACATTCACCGCCTCGCCGTGCCCGACGAAGACGGGCACGCGCACGCAGGTGGCATGCACCTTGATGTCGCGGTCGAGGATCTTGCGGGTCTCGACTGCCATCTTCCACTCTTCCTTGGTCGCGCCATCCTCCATGAACACGTCGATATGCGGGATGACGTTGAACGCGATCTGCTTGGTGAAGCGCTCGCGCTTGACCGGATCGTTCACGTAGATGGCGCGCGTCTGGTTGAACAGCTCGTCCATCGCCTCCTTGCCGGCGCCCGAGGTGGACTGGTAGGTCGCGACCACGACGCGCTTGACGGTGGCCGCGTCGTGCAGCGGTTTCAGCGCCATCACCATCTGGATGGTCGAGCAGTTCGGGTTGGCAATGATATTGCGCTTGGCGTAGCGCGCGATGGCATCAGGGTTCACCTCGGGCACGACCAGCGGCACGTCCGGGTCCATGCGGAACTGAGAGGTATTGTCGATCACCACGCACCCCTTGGCGGCGGCGCGCGGGCTGTGCACGGCGGAGACCTTGGCGCCGGGCGAGCTGAGGCAGATATCGACCCCGGTAAAGTCGAAATCGGCGAGATTCTTGATCTTGAGCACCTTGTCGTCGCCGAACGATACCTCGCGCCCGATCGAGCGCTCGGAGGCGAGCGCGATCACCTCGTCGGCGGGAAACTTCCGCTCGGCGAGGATGGACAGAATTTCGCGCCCGACATTGCCGGTGGCACCCGCCACCGCGACCCGGTAACCCATGGAAATCTCCTTGGTTCGCCCTCAAGTACGCGCGTGCCCGGCGGGAATCAAGGGGTGGCGTTGTGACCGCCCGCGGCCGGCCATCGCCCATTGTTGAACCGATTGTTAACGCTGAGGCGGCAGTGTGGGCCGGACACTGCGAGAGGCCCCGCCATGGATACCGACGCCGCCCTGCTCGAACGGCCGGAACCCGCGACCGAAGCGCCGCCGATCGGGCGCATCATCTCGATCTCCGGCTATCGCTGCACCTTCCTTCTGGCCGAACGGCGCGGGCCGGACGCCGAGCTGAGCGCCTATCGCGAGGCGCAGATCGGTTCGATCGTGAAGATCGTGACCGAGAAAGGCACGGCGACGTTCGGCTTCATCGATTCGGTGAAGCTGCAGATTACCAGCGGCAACGGCTCCGGCCATGCGGTGGCCGAAATCGAGCTGTTCGGCGAAATCCACGGCATCGGCGGCGACAAGCCGCTACAATTCACCCGCGGCGTGTCGGTCTACCCCGTCCTGGGCGCGCCCGTCTCGGCCGCAACCCACGCCGACATGGCGGTGATCTATGCCAAGCCCGATTCCTGGCACCTCGAGATCGGGCGGCTGTACCAGGATTTCGACCCAGCCGGCCTATCTGATCTCGCAGGAATTCCTGTGCAAGCATTCGGCGATCCTGGGCACGACGGGCTCCGGCAAGTCGTGCTCGGTGACCTTGATCCTGCGTGAGCTGCTGAAGGCCCACCCCAACGGCCATGTGCTGCTGATCGACCCGCACGGCGAATATGCGACGGCCTTCACCGACATGTGCGAGCTGGTCACCACGCAGAACCTTCAGCTTCCCTACTGGCTGCTGACGTTCGAGGAGATCTGCGAGGTGATGTGCAGCCGCGACCCGATCAACCGGTCGCGCGAGTTCGGGCATTCTCAAGGACTGCATCGTCGCCGCCAGGCGCGAGTTCGCCGGCAACGCGCCCGACGCGCCGCTGATCACCGTCGACACGCCGGTGCCGTACCGCCTGTCCGGCCTGATGCAGCGCCTGACCGACGGGATGGGCAAGCTCGACAAGGCCGACGGGTCGATCTTCTACCTGCGGCTGATCACCCAGCTCGAGGCGCTGCAGGCCGACCGGCGCTACGCCTTCATGTTCGGCGGCGGGCTGACCGTGCGCGACAATCTGGCCCAGATCGTCTCGCGCCTGCTGCGCATCCCGGTCGACGGCAAGCCGGTGACCATCCTCGACGTCTCGGCGATCCCGTCCGAGATCATGAACGTCGTCGTGTCGCTTCTGTGCCGGCTGGTGTTCGACTTCGCGCTATGGAGCGACCGCAGCGAGTCGGTGCCCGTGCTTCTGGTCTGCGACGAGGCGCACCGCTATGTGCCGTCCGACGAGAATGCCGGGTTCGAGCCGACCCGGCGCGCGATGGGCCGCATCGCCAAGGAGGGACGCAAGTATGGCGTGTCGCTGTGCCTCGTCAGCCAGCGCCCGTCCGAAATCTCGGAGGCCGTGCTGTCGCAGTGCTCGACCGTGTTCGCCCTGCGCATGGCGAGCGACAAGGATTTGAACTTCGTGCGCGGCACCCTGCCGGAAAGCGCCTCGGCGCTGCTCAACACCCTGCCGGCGCTGCGCCACCAGGAGGCGGTGGTGATCGGCGAAGGCGTGACCCACCCGATGCGCATCCGCTTCCGCGACCTGGACGAGGAGTTCCGCCCGCACAGCGCCTCGGCCAACTTCCCGCTGGCCTGGGAGGTCGACCTCGACGTGGGCAACTTCGTCAATCGCGTGGTCGACCGCTGGCGCAAGCAGCAGCGTTAGGCGCCTTACGCCGCGCGCTTGTCGAGCGCGGCAATCACCGCCTCGCCCATCGCGGTAGTGGAGACCAGCGTCTTGCCCGGCTGCATGATGTCGCCGGTGCGCAGCCCGGCATCCAGCACGTCCCGCACCGCGGCTTCCACCATGTCGGCGTCCTCGCCCATCTCGAACGAGTAGCGCAGCATCATCGCGAAAGACAGGATCATGGCCAGCGGATTGGCCTTGGACTGGCCCGCGATGTCGGGCGCGGAGCCGTGCACCGGCTCGTACAGCGCGCGACGGCGGCCCGAGGCGTCGGTCGCGCCGAGCGAGGCCGACGGCAGCATGCCGAGCGAGCCGGTGAGCATCGAGGCGACGTCCGACAGCATGTCGCCGAACAGATTGTCGGTGACGATCACGTCGAACTGCTTGGGGTTGCGCACGAGCTGCATGCCGCAATTGTCGGCCAGCATGTGCGAGAGCTGGACATCGGCATATTCGGCATCGTGCAGCTTCTGCACCTCCTCGCGCCACAGCAGGCCGGATTCCATGACGTTCGACTTCTCGACCGAGCACAGCCGGTTGCCCCGGAGCCGCGCCAAGTCGAACGCCACACGCGCGACGCGCACGATCTCCGACGTCGTGTAGACCTGGGTGTTGACGCCGCGCCGCTCTCCGTTGGGCAGGGTTTCGATGCCGCGCGGCTCGCCGAAATAGACGCCGCCCGTAAGCTCGCGCACGATCAATATGTCGAGCCCGGCCACCAGCTCGGTCTTGAGCGTCGACGCCTCGGCCAGCGCCGGGAACACGATGGCCGGGCGCAGGTTGGCGAACAGCTCGAGGTCCTTGCGTAGCCGCAGCAGCCCCGCCTCGGGCCGGACGGCGAACGGCACCTTGTCCCATTTCGGCCCGCCGACGGCGCCCAGTAGCACCGCGTCGGCGTTCATGGCCTCTTCCATGGTCGCGTCGGCGATCGCGACGCCGTGCTTGTCGTAGGCGCAGCCGCCGACCAGCCCTTCCGAGACGTCGAACCCCACATGGCGGCGGCGGTCCATCCAGCCGACGATGCGGCGCACCTCGCCCATCACCTCGGGTCCGATCCCGTCGCCGGGCAGCATGAGAACCTTCCTGTTGGCGGCCATCTGTTCGCTTCCGTGGGTTGGAGAAGAGGCGCGAAATCTAGCGGCTGAGGACGCGCACGGCCACCCGGAAATGGTGGGGAGAGGCCCATTTGACCCGTTTTCGCCCGTGTGGTTAGTTCCGACACCCCCCAAAACGGAGTCCCCGACATGAAGCGCTCGACCGACCGGATCCTGACCAGCCATGTCGGCAGCCTGATCCGCCCGCCCGAACTTCTGGAGCTGATCCGGCTCCGCCAGCGCGGCGAGAGCTACGACAAGGCGAAGTTCGCCCAGATCCTGAAGGACGGCGTCGCCGAGATCGTCCGCGAGCAGAAGGAGATCGGCATCGACATCCCGTCGGACGGCGAGTTCGGCAAGATGATCAGCTGGTCGCAATACGTGCTCGAGCGCATGTCGGGCTTCGAGCGCAAGCCGGTGCCGCTCGATCCCTACGCCAAGGGCGCGGACCGCACGCGCTTCTCCGCGTTCTACGAGGAGATGGACAAGTCCGACCCGTCGCGCGCGATGGGAAGCTTCCAGGCCGTCTGCAACGGCCCGATCAAGTATACCGGCCAGGCCGAGCTGCAGACCGACATCGACAATTTCAAGGCCGCAATGAAGGCGGCGGGCGTCGAGGAAGGGTTCCTTCCGGTCGCCGCGCCCGCCTGGGTCGTGCCCGACCGCAGGAACGAGTACTACAAGACCGAGGAAGAATGCGTCGCCGCGATCGCCGATGCGATGCGCGTCGAATACAAGACGATCACCGACGCGGGGCTTCTGGTGCAGCTCGACGATGCGCGCGCCGCCGTCACGTTCGACCGGATGGTGCCGCCCAAGAGCTTCGACGACTACTACAAGTGGGTGGCGATGCATGTCGAGGCGATGAACTACGCGCTCGAGGGCATTCCCGAGGAGAAGGTGCGCTATCACGTGTGCTGGGGCAGCTGGCCCGGGCCGCACGTGACCGACGTGCCGCTGAAGGACATCGTCGACCTGGTCCTGAAGGTGAAGGCGCAGGCCTATGTCATCGAGGGCGCCAACCCGCGCCACGAGCACGAATGGGCGGTGTGGCAGGACGTCAAGCTGCCCGAGGGCAAGATCCTGGTGCCCGGCGTCATCAGCCACGCCACCAACGTGGTGGAGCATCCCGAGCTGGTGGCCCAGCGCATCGGCCGCTACGCCGGCGTCGTGGGCCGCGAGAACGTGATCGCCTCAACCGATTGCGGCTTCGCGCAGGCGCCGGCACACCGGCGCGTTCACCCGTCGATCATGTGGGCGAAGCTGGAAGCCCTGGCCCAGGGCGCGAAGCTCGCCTCGCAGCAGCTCTGGGGCAAGGCGCGCGCGGCGTAGGGACAAATCGGGGGCGCCCCCACGCGCACGGCAACCGAGGCGCCTTTCGGGCGTTGTTGGGAGTCGTGGTCAGCCCGGGAGCCTCACATGCGCGACGCCAGGAAAGGCGATTTCTTCTCGCGCTTCGCCGTGGCCGCGTCGCACCAGGCAGGGCGCACGCATACTTTTGTCGTCGCGATCGGGGTGATCGTGGTGTGGGCCGTGACCGGGCCCGCCGTCGGCTGGTCGGACACGTGGCAGCTCGTCATCAACACGGGCACCACCATCATCACCTTCCTGATGGTGTTCCTGATCCAGAACACGCAGAACCGCGACACGGCAGCGATTCACTCAAGCTCGACGAGCTGATTCTCGTCACGGAGCGCGCCCGCAACCGGCTGATGACTCTCGAAGACCTGACCGACGAGGAGCTCGAACAGATCAAGGCGTCGTTCGAGAAGCTTGCCGACAAGGACCTGGCCTCGTCGCGCAAGCCAGCCGCCGAGGCGGACGAGGCGAGCTGAGGGCGCTACACCCGAACGTGGCCCTGCAGCCAGGGCTGCGCGGTGCGGTCCTTGGCCTCGAAGGCGGCGATCTTGTCCTCCTTCTGCAGCGTGAGCCCGATATCGTCGAGCCCGTTCAGCAGGCAATGCTTCTTGAACGGGTCGATGTCGAACTTGCATCATGCTGCCGTCGGGCCGCGTGATCTCCTGCTTCTCGAGGTCGATCGTGATGCGCGCGTTCGGCGCCGAGCTCGGCGTCGTCCATCAGCTTCTCGACCGTCGTCCTGGTCGAGCTTGATCAGCAGGATGCCGTTCTTGAAGCAGTTGTTGTAGAAGATGTCGGCGAAGGACGACGAGATCACGCAGCGGATGCCGAAATCGACCAGCGCCCACGGCGCGTGCTCGCGCGACGAGCCGCAGCCGAAATTGTCGCCCGCGACCAGGATCTTGGCCTTGCGATAGGCCGGCTTGTTGAGCACGAAATCCGGGCTTCTCCGAGCCGTCGCGCGTTGTAGCGGAGGTCGTTGAACAGGTTCTTGCCGAGCCCGGTGCGCTTGATGGTCTTGAGGAACGCGCGCCGGGATGATCTTGTCGGTGTCGCAGTTGACCATCGGCAGCGGCGCCGCGACGCCGGTCAGCTTGGTCGAACTTCTCCATCGGCGCGCTCCCTCACTTCATCAGCTCGCGCACGTCGGCGAGGTGGCCGGTGATCGCCGCCGCCGCGGCCATGGCCGGGCTCATCAGATGGGTGCGCCCGCCGGGGCCCTGGCGGCCCTCGAAATTGCGGTTCGAGGTCGAGGCGCAGCGCTCGCCCGGCTCCAGCCTGTCGCCGTTCATCGCGAGGCACATCGAGCAGCCCGGCTCGCGCCAGTCGAAGCCGGCCTCGACGGAAGACCCGGTCGAGCCCTTCCTCCTCGGCCTGCTGCTTGACCAGGCCCGAGCCCGGCACGACCATGCGCGTGCACGCTCGCGCCACCTTGCGGCCCTTGGCGATGGCGGCGGCGGCGCGCAGATCCTCGATGCGGCCGTTGGTGCAGGAGCCGATGAACACCTTGTCGACCTTGATGTCGGTCAGCCGCGTGCCGGCCTCGAGGCCCATATACTCCAGCGAGCGCTCGATCGCGCGCCGGCGGTATCGTCGGCGCTCGGCCGGGATCGGGCACGCTGCCGGTGATCGGCAGCACGTCCTGCGGGCTGGTGCCCCAGGTCACCTGCGGCGCGAATGTCGGAGACCGTCGATCGTCGACCTCGGTGTCGTAGCGGGCGCCCGCGATCCGACGGCAGGGTCTTCCAGTAGGCGACCGCCTGCTCCCACTGCCGCGCCCTTGGGCGCCATCGGCCGGCCCTTTGAGATAGGCGAAGGTCGTCTCGTCCGGCGCGACCAGGCCGGCGCGCGCGCCGGCCTCGATCGACATGTTGCACACGGTCATGCGGCCTTCCATCGACAGGTCGCGGATCGCCTGGCCGGCATATTCGATGACGTGGCCGGTGCCGCCCGCGGTGCCGATCTTGCCGATGATGGCGAGGATCAGGTCCTTGGCGGTGATGCCGGGCGGCAGCGCGCCCGTCGACCGTGACGCGCATGTTCTTGGCCGGGCGCTGGATCAGCGTCTGGGTCGCCAGCACATGCTCGACCTCGGAGGTGCCGATGCCGAAGGCGAGCGCGCCGAAGGCGCCGTGCGTCGAGGTGTGCAAATCGCCGCAGACGATGGTCATGCCCGGGCTGGGTGAAGCCCTGCTCCGGCCCGATGACGTGGACGATGCCCTGGCGCACGTCGTTGATCGTCGATATAGGGCAGGCCGAAATCGGCGGCGTTGTTCTCCAGGGTCTCGACCTGGATGCGCGACTCCTCGTCGTCGATCCCGCCGGCGCGGTCGGTGGTCGGCACGTTGTGGTCCGGCACGCCAGAGCTGCGCGTCGGGCCGGCGCACCTTGCGCCCGGTCATGCGCAAGCCCGTCGAACGCCTGCGGCCGACGTGATCTCGTGGACGAGCTGGCGGTCGATGTAGAGCAGGCAGGTGCCGTCCTCCTGGCGATCGACCAGGTGGCTGTCCCAGATCTTGTCGAACAGCGTCCTCGGCTGCCGCCATGTGCACGCACTCCTTCCGTGTTACTTGCCCGCCCTTTGCGCTTCGCCTTCGGCCTTGGCGGCGCGGGGCCCGCATCGGCAAATCCTCGCCAGCCTCGGCCGCCGTCGCCGCATCGGTCGCCGCGCGTCGTGGTGCGCTCGGCGATGCGCGCGCGCTTGCCGGTGCAGGCCGCGCAGGTAATAGAGCTTGGCCCGGCGCACCGCGCCGCGGCGCACCACCTCGATCGAGGCGATGCGCGGCGAAAGCAGCGGGAACACGCGCTCGACCCCTTCGCCATAGGAGATCTTGCGCACGGTGAACGAGAGTTCAGCCCGGCGTTCTTGCGCGCGATGCACACGCCCTCGAACGCCTGGACGCGCTCGCGCGTGCCCTCGACCACCTCACGTTGACGCGCACCGTGTCGCCGGGCTCGAAATCCGGCACCTCGCGGACGGCCGTGACGCTTCGCGATCTGCTCGCTTCTCGATTTGCTCGATGATGTTCATGTTGGCCTTGCTCCTCGCGCATCCTGCGCTGCGTTTCGACATAGCGGGCCCAGAGATCGGGCCGGCGGTCGCGCGTCAGCCGCTCGGCTTCGTCGCCGGCGCCAGGCGCGGATCCGTTCATGGTGGCCCGAAGCAGCACCTCGGGCACCGCGCGGCCGCACCACAGTTGCGGCCGGGTGTAGTGCGGATATTCCAGCAGACCCCGCTTCGAAACTTTCCTCGGCCAGCGACTCCGCCGCGCCGACCACGCCCGGCAGCAGCCGCACGCAGGCGTCGATCAGCGCGATCGCCGCCGGCTCGCCGCCCGACAGCACGAAGTCGCCGAGGCTGATCTCCTCCATCCCGCGCGCCTCGAGCACCCGCTCGTCGACGCCCTCGAACCGGCCGCAGACCAGCGTGACCGCCCGGCTCGGCCGCCAGCGCGTGCACCCGCGCCTGGTCGAGCGGCCGGCCGCGCGGGGTGAAATAGATCAGCGGCGCGCCGGGCACCGCCGCGCCGCGGCGAGCGCCGCGTCCACCACGTCGGGCCGCATCACCATGCCGGGCCCGCCGCCGAACGGGGCGTCGTCGACGGTGCGGTGCTTATCGCGCGCAAAATCGCGAATGTCCACCGTCTCCAGCGCCCAGACGCCGTCCGCCAGCGCCTTGCCCGGCCAGCGAATGGGCGAGCGGCCCGGGGAACATCGCCGGGAACAGCGTCAGCACCCGCGCGGTCCACGCGGGCTGGCGGCGTCGCCGCGTCATGCTCGCCTCGGCGCGCGTCCGCGCGTTCGCCCGTCCATCGTCGGCGGCGCCAGCAGGCCCGGCGGCGGGTCGATGACCACGCGCCCGCCGGCGAGGTCCACCACCGGCACCACCGCCCGGGTGAAGGGCAGCATGACGCTGCCGCCTTCGGCGCGCGCACCTCGAGCACGTCGCCGGCGCCGTAATCCTCGACCGCGACGACGCGTGCCCAGCGCCGTGCCGTCCGTCATTTCGGCCCGCAGCCCGATCAGGTCGGCATGATAGTACTCATCCGCGTCCGCCGGCGGCAGCGCCTCGCGGTCGACATAGAGCCGCACGCCCTTCAGCGCCTCGGCCGCGTCGCGGTCGGCAACGCCGGCGATGCGCGCGAGCACGGCGCCTGCGCCAGGTGCCCGACGACGGCCAGCGCGAAGCGGCGCGCGCCGCCTCGTCGGTCAGCGGGCCGTAGGACGCGATGTCCGCCGGCTCGGCGGTGAAGCTCCTGATCCGCACCAAGCCCCGCACTGCCGTGGGCGCCGGCGATGGCGCCGACGCAGACGCGCGCCGCGCCGTCCCGGCACGGTCCCGTCCTGGCTAGCCGTTGCTCGCGCCTCCTCGGCCGGGCGGCCGCGGCCAGGCGCCTCATCGGCCGGCGCTTCTTCGGCCGGAGCCGGCGCGGCTGCGGCCTCAGCGCGCGGCCTCGGCCTGTGCTGGCCTCGGCCTGGCGCGCGCTTCGCCGCCTTGGCGCGCGCCTCTCGGCGGCGGCCATGCGCTCCTGCGTGCGCTTGCTTCGGCTTGTTCTTCTTGGTCTGGGCCGGGATCCCGCGCGCCGGCACGAGGCCGGCCGCGCCCAGGAACCGCGCCACGCGGTCCGACGGCTGCGCGCCGATCGCCAGCCAGTGCTGGATCGCGCTCGGCATTGAGCGTCACCCGCTCGGGGTGGTCCTTCGGCAGCATCGGATTGTAGGTGCCGAGCCGCTCGATGAAGCGGCCGTCGCGCGGGACTGCGCGTATCGGCCACCACGATCCGGTAAACGGGCCGCTTCTTGGCGCCGCCCGCGGGACATACGGATCGTCAGTGACATGTAGCTTGGTCTCTTCCTCCTAGCGTTCGTGTCTAGCGTTGCGGCAGCAAGGGCCGAAAGCCCGTGCCGCGCATCAGCCCCTTTTGCCCAGCTTCTTCGCCTGCTTCATCACGCGGGCCATCTCCTCGAACTGCTTCAGCAGCCGGTTGACCTCCTGCACCGTGGTGCCGGAGCCCTCGGCGATGCGGCGCTTGCGCGACGCCTTGATGATCTCGGGCTTGCGCCGCTCCTTCTGCGTCATCGAGAGGATGATCGCCTCCTGGCGCGCCAGCAGCTTCTCGTCGATCTTGGCGTTCGGCCATCTGCGTTCTTCACCTTGGCGACGCCGGGCAGCAGGTTCATCACGCCGCCCATGCCGCCCATGCTGCGGATCTGGCGCAGCTGCGGCACCATGTCGTCGAAATCGAACTGGCCCTTGGCGATCTTGGCGGCGAGCTTCTCGGCCTCTTCCTGCTCGATCGTCTCCGCCGCCTTCTCGACCAGCGAGACGACGTCGCCCATGCCGAGGATGCGCGAGGCGATGCGATCGGGATGGAACGGCTCCAGCGCGTCGAGCTTCTCGCCGACGCCGATCAGCTTGATCGGGCAGCCGGTGACCGCGCGCATGGACAGCGCCGCGCCGCCGCGCGCGTCGCCGTCGACCCGGGTCAGCACGATGCCGGTGAGCCCGACTGGTCGTGGAACGCCTTGGCGACGTTGACCGCGTCCTGGCCGGTCATCGCGTCGGCGACCAGCAGCGTCTCGGCCGGCTTGGCGATGTCGCGCGACTGCACGGCCTCGGCCATCAGCGCGTCGTCGATGTGCAGCCGGCCGGCGGTATCGAGCAGCACCGCGTCGTAGCCGCCGCGCCGGGCCTGGTCCATCGCGCGCTGCGCGATCATCGCCGGCCATTCGCCCGCCACGATCGGCAGCGTATCGATGCCGGCCTGGCGGCCGAGCATGGCGAGCTGTTCCTGCGCGGCCGGGCGCTGCACGTCGAGCGAGGCCATCAGGACCTTCTTCTTGTCGCGGTCCTTGCAGCCGGAGCGCGATCTTGGCGGCGGTCGTGGTCTTGCCCGAGCCCTGCAGCCCGACCAGCAGGATCGGCACCGGCGGCGTCGGCGCGCAGATTGAGCCCGTCCGAGTCCTCGCCCAGCATGGCGACCAGCTCGTCATGGACGATCTTGATGACCATCTGGCCGGGCGTGACCGAGCGCAGCACCTCGTCGCCGACCGCGCTCTCGCGCACGCGGTCGATGAAGTCCTTCACCACCTGCAGCGCGACGTCGGCCTCGAGCAGCGCCACGCGCACCTCGCGCAGCGCCTCGCCCACGTCGGCTTCGGTCAGCGCGCCGCGCTTGCGCAGCCGATCGAACACCTCGCCGAGCCTGCCGCTCAGGGACTCGAACATCGCGAAAACCCTTCCGAACCGCCCCAAACGCAAACGGCGCCGGCGCGCGCGACGCGCGGACCGGCGGACACCCTCGGGCGCTACAAACGGCCGAATGCCTTGGGTAGCGCGAACCTAGGCGGCGCCAATTGCCGAGTCAAGCGCCGCCCAAGGCTCGCGTTCAGGCCCGGCGGCGGAAGAACCCCGCAAAAACCGTGTTCTCGTCGCGATGGCGACCGCCATTGCCCGCGCCCCACCAGGCGCCGGCCGCGCCCACCAGCAGCGAGGCGGCGATAAGGAACCCGGCAATCACCCCGGCCTGGCGCGCCTTCTCGGCGGCATCGCGGGCCTTGGTCAGCACCGCGGTCACGCGCTGGTCCGCCTCGGCGGGCGACAGCCCCGTGCGCCGGGCCACCATCTGGACGATATAGGTCCGGTCGTCGGCGGCCAGATCGCCGCGCAGCGCGTTGGCGGTGAGGATCCGCCCGATCTCGTCCCGCAACTCGCGGGCGTCGGTCGTGCCGGGACCGGAGGCAGGGGCGGCCGGCCCCTCCGCGGTGGCGCCAGGCGGGGTGGAGGGGGCAGGGGCACCGCCCGCGGCCGGCGCCGGCGCTGCCGGACGGAACAGCCCGTCGACGGCCATGCTGACCGGTCCCGTGCTGCCGAACCGTTCGCTCGCGCCTGCGGCGAGGGTGGCGCCGGCCTCGGCCCCGCCGCGGACCAGTCCCGAGATGCCGGAAGCGGCGAGCAGCGCGGCGATCAGAACGCCCAGCGCCCACACCATCAGCCCGTGCGCGCCGTCGCGCACCTCGGTCTCGTGCGGAGTGGCATCGCCGATGGTGCGCCGCATCCGGCCGGCCAGGTAGCCGCCGGCCATGAAGCTGGAGACGATGACCCACAGCATCCACAGCGCGACCGCGATCAGGAACAGGTTCCGCGATGCGCCCTCGCCGCGATAGGGCGACGCCATCGACAGCCCGATCGCCGTGCCGAAGGTCAGCAGAACGAATGAAATCGCCGCCGCCAGCACGGCGCCGGCGATGATCGCGCCCCAGTCGAGGTGGGAAATGCCGCTGCCCGCCCGTGCCGCGACAGCGGTGCCGACGGTGGTGTCCGCATAGGTCCGACTGGTGGCCATGACAGGTCCCTCCTTCACGCCGCCGGCGGCCGCAGAATCGGGCGGCGCGCCGGGCCCGGCGGACGCATTACGTCAGTGCAGTCCGAAGAACGACAGGATGGCCATGATCACGACGATCAGGCCGATCAGATAAATGATTCCGTCCATGGGAGTCACTCCCCTTGCCAGGGCAAGGCGAGAACGGCCCGGGGCGGCTTTGGTTCCACAAGTCGGGGACGGAAAACGCGGCTGTTGCGTTTCGGCTACGACGCGGCGCGGCGAAGGCCGGGCCGGCGCTGCGGGATCAGGTCCGATCCTCGGACCCGTCGCGGCGGCTGGCGGCATCGTCGCGGCCGGAGCGGTTGGAGTAGAAGACCAGCGCCATCAGCCCGATGGCGAGCGCCACGCTGAACACGATGCCGAGCCCCATGGCGATGAGCCCGTTCGTGCTCATCCCCATCGTGCTGGCCCCGCCCGCAGCGGCGAAGATCGCGATCGCCCCGGCGACCGCCGCGACGCACAGCACCATGTAGAGGATCATCCGGCGCATGGGTGTTCCAACATTTCCGTTCACCCTGAGCGAGGCCGCGCAGCGGCGCGTGCTCGACGGGCGAGTCGCTGACGACGGTCACGCAGCCGGCTTCGATGGGCGCCCGGGCTTCGGCGCGCTTTTCACGGGCGCACGCCCAGGGTGGCGCATCCGGCCGCGCGCCTACGCGAAATCGTCGCGGCGGAACAGCGACACGAGGCGGAGCCCTTCCTTCGTCAGGTTCTCCTCCGCGCCTTCCTGGCGGTCGAGCACGGAGAGCACCGTGTCGACCGTGCAGCCGAATTCGCGCACCGCGGCGACCGCCTTCATCGACGAGCCGCCGGTGGTGGTGACGTCCTCGAGCACGACCGCCTTCATGCCGGGCGCGAGGTTGCCTTCCAGCAGCTTCTCGGTGCCGCGCTCCTTCGGCTCCTTGCGGACGAAGAAGGCGGCGAGCGGCTTCGCGCCATAGCTGTGGCTCAGCGTGCAGATCGAGGCGGCGATCGGCACCGCGCCCATGGCGAGCCCGCCAACCGCGTCGACGTCCATGTCGGCCAGCGCGTCGAGCATCATCCGGGCGACCAGGTAGCTGCCCTCCGGATCCATCAGCGCCGGCTTCATGTCGAAATACCAGGTCGAGGTCGCGCCCGAGGCGAGCTTGAACTGGCCGCGCTTCATGCAGCGCGTGCCGACGATCGCCTTGAGGCGCGCACGCGCCTCGGCCGCCGCCATGATCTTCGCCGGTACGTCGTTCACCGCGCCGCGTCCGGCCTAGGCGAAATAGTCGGGCTTTTCGCGCCGCAGGCAGCGGCACTCGTAATCCCAGATGCCCATGACGGCCTGGTCCGAGTTGTTGAAGGCGTGGGCGCCCTTCACCTCCTCGGCCGACTGCATGAGCTTGAGCGTGCCCGCCGCCATCGCCATGAGCTGGATGCGCGCCGAACGCTCGGCCTCCATGATCGAGACCACCGTGTGCGGCACGTTGCGCCCGGCGACCAGCACGCCGTGATGCTGCAGCATCAGCGACATCCTGTTGCCGAGCGCGCGCAGCATCACGTCGCCCTGCTCGGGGATGCGGTGGACGTTGTCGTAATCCTCGATCAGGGCCATGTCGTCGGCGAAGCGGCAGGCGGTGCGCTCGTACGGGCGGATCACCTCGCCGATCGCGCCGAGCGCGATGCAGTGGTCGCCGTGATGGTGCGAGATCGCCATCACGTCGGGCCGGTTGGCGTAGATGATCCCATGGATGCGCATGGTCGGGTTGATCTTGGCGTCGCCGTCCAGCACGTTGCACTCGTAGTCGCACTCGTAGATGTCGTCGAGCGTGACCTCGTCGAAGCTGACGCCCAGCGGGTAGGAATAGAACGTGTTGCCGCCCGGCGCGCGCGCCGTGAGGTGGCCGAGAAGCCCGAGCCCGAGCCCGTGCCGGCCGAGCATGTGGTAGCCGTACATCATCTCGCGCTTGATGCGGAGCGCGGCGTCGTTGTTGTGTCCGGCGCGCGGCGGGGCGATGGCGGTATCGGGCATCGGGAATCTCCTGGAAGCTTCCAGCGCGTTATAGCACGCGGCGCATGACCGAGACATAGCCGGCAACCGGCGCGCCGTACTCGGTACGCAGGGTCGCGGCGTGTCCCGACTGTTCGGAAAGGCCGGCGGATCGCGCCGTCTTGCGCAGCCAGGACGGGTTGTGCGCGTAGCGGCCCGAGCCCGTGAGGTCGCCAGCCCGGCCCCTTGCGCAATTCCACGGTGAGAGCGAGGTGGCCGCCGGGACGCAGCGCGCGCGCGACGGCGGCAAACACCGGCGCGAGATCGCCGAGATAGCAGAACACGTCGGCGGCAAGGGCGAGGTCGAACGCCTGCGCGTGGCCGGCGAGCGACGCGGCGATCTCGCCCTCGACCAGCACGTCGTAGATGCCGCGCGCGCGGGCGCGTTCGAGCATTGCGGGCGCAAGATCGATGCCCACGAGCGTGCGTGCCAGCGGCCGGAACCGCACCCCGGCAAGCCCGGTGCCGCAGCCGAGATCGACGATGTCGAGATCGCGCGCGTCGGGCAGAAGCGCCGTCACCGCGTCGAACACAAGCTCGGGTCCACGATAGGACAAGTCTTCGAGCAGGCTGCGGTCGTAATCGTCGGCATAGCGGTCGAAATGGCTGATCACGTATCGGTCGGGCGCGCGGTCCGGAACGGGCGCGCCGCCGAGCGCCGCCACCATGTGCATCGCCTCCGCGCTGCCGGGGCGAAGCGCGAGAAACCGCCGGTAGGTCTCGATCGCGCGGTTGCGCTTGCCGGCACCATGCAGCGCCTCGCCCAGGAACCACACCGCTTCGGGCAGCTCGGGCGCAATCGCGAGGGCGCGCTCGTAGCTGGCGATGGCAGCCTCGGGCTTGCCGTAGGTCATCGCGGCGCGGCCGACCGCGATCAGATTGTCGGCCTCGATGCGCGCCGCTTCGCCGTCGGCATCGCGCGCGGCGGATTCCTCACCCGCCGCGCGCAGCGCCTGCGCGAGGCCGCGATGTGCCGCGACGTGGCCGGGTGCATCGGCGAGCACGCGGCGGAACAGTTCGGCGGCCTCGGATGCGTGCCCCTGGCCCGCGAGCATCTCGGCGCGAGCAAACAGGGAAGCGAGTGTGGCCGGGTCGATCATGCGCCGGCCGGCAGCGGGCGCCCGCCGTCAGACAGGCGGGCAGCCGCGCCCCTTGCCCTTATTGCTGCCACCGCCCTGGCCCTTGCCGGGCGGGCAGGGCGTCGGCGTGACGGCGGCGTTGGCGCTGCGATCGAGATGGACGACCGACGGTGCGACATAGGCAACGGCCGCCCCCAGCCCCAGCCGGGCGAGCGCGCGGCGGCGGGCAAGGTCGGGCTGGCGGTCGCTGGCGCTGGCGCGCTGCCTGGACATATCAGATCACCCCTTGGCGGGCCGCAGGGGCCCGCGACACCGATAAAATGGGCTGAAACGGCACGGATTTCCAGGGCCGAATGCCCGTGCCGGCGCTCATGCACGCCGGGCGTTCGTTCCCGCTTTGTTTTCGACCGGATTCATGCTGCAATCTTTGGTTTCTGATGCTTGCAGCGTTGGATCAACGAACCCTTACCCCCGATGCCCGTACCGATCCGATCCGCCTTCTTGGCCCCGCCCGCAACGTCCGGCGAGGCCGAGCGCCTGACCCGCGAGGTGGTGCGCGGCGTGCGCCGCCTGTTCGATGCGATGGGCTACGGCACGCTGACCGAATTCCGCCTTCCGCTCGGGCGCCGGGCCGACGTGGTTGCGCTGAGCGAAGCGGGCGAGATCGCGATCTGCGAGGTGAAATCGAGCCGCGCGGACTATCGCGCCGACCGCAAGTGGCAGGATTACGTGCCGTATTGCGAGGCATTCTATTTCGCGGTGCCGGTCGGCTTTCCGATGGAGATCCTGCCGGCCGAATGCGGGCTGATCGTCGCCGACGCCTACGGAGCCGCCGTGCGGCGCCCCGCCCCGCCTTTGTCCCTCAACCCGACCCGCAAGCGCCGGCTTCTGGTGCGCTACGGCCACGCGGCGAGCGCTCGGCTGTTCCGCCTGACCGACCCCGAGCTTTGAGGGCCCCCGGCGGGTCCAACCTATCGTCATTGCGAGGAGGCCAGAGGCCGACGCGGCAATCCAGGTCGGTGTGAAGCTCTGGATTGCTTCGCTGCGCTCGCAATGACGGAATTGTAACTGCGGGCGCCCGCGTCACCGCGCCATGCGGGCGATGGTGGAGGTGGTCGAGTGGCCGGCCGCGAGCTCGGCCAGCAGCACCCGCCCGCCATACGACTTGACGATGTCGGCGCCGACTACCGTGTCCTCGGTGTAGTCCGCGCCCTTGACCAATACGTCGGGTCGCAGCGCCTCGATCAGGGCGAGCGGCGTCTCCTCGGCGAAGATCATCACCAGATCGACCCCGGTGAGCGAGCCGAGCACGGCGGCACGCGCTGCCTCGGACTGGACCGGCCGGGTCGGGCCCTTGAGCCGGGCGACCGAAGAGTCGGCGTTGAGCGCCACGATCAGCCGGTCGCAGGCGGCGCGCGCCTGGGCGATCAGCGAGACGTGTCCCGGATGGATCAGGTCGAAGCAGCCATTGGTGAAGCCGACGCGCAGTCCGCGCCGGCGCCAGTCGCCCACCGCCTCGATCGCCTGGGGCAGGCTGGCGAGCTTGCGCCCGCCGCCGACGATATCGCTTTCGTGCAAAGCGGCGGCGATGTCATCGGCATGGACCACGGCCGTTCCGGACCGCCCGACCACGATGCCGGCCGCGACGTTGGCGAGGCGCGCCGCATCCTCCGCCGCGATGCCCGCGGCGATGCCGGCCGCCACAACCGCGATCACGGTGTCGCCCGCGCCCGAGACGTCGAACACCTCGCGCGCCTCGGCGGGAAGGTGCGTCTCGCCTTGGGTCGCGACCAGGGTCATGCCTTCGGCGCCGCGCGTGACCAGGATCTGCCCGATCTTGTGGCGCCCCATGAGCTCCCGCGCTGCGGCAACCAGGGTCGTGTCGTCGGCGATAGCGCCGTGGCTCGCCTCGGTCAGCTCCTTCTTGTTCGGCGTGACCAGTGCCGCGCCCGCGTAGCGCGACCAGTCCGTACCCTTGGGGTCGACGATCACCGGCGCGCTGGCGGCGCGGCGCAGCGCCGCCGCGACTTCGGCGGTCAACACGCCCTTGCCGTAGTCGGAGAATACGATCGCCTCGGCCCCGTCTTTGGCCGCCGCGACCAGCGCATCGGTCGCGCGCGTCTTCGCGGTCGTTTCGCTGTCGGCACGCAGCAATTGCTGGCTGCCCGAGACATATCGCGTCTTCAGCGTCGTCTCGCGCCCGGGTTCGCGCACCAGCCTGCACTCGATCCCGTCGCGTCCGCACAGCGTCTCGATCTCACGCCCCGCCGCGTCGTCGCCGATGACGCCAACAAGGCGCGGCTTCGCACCCAGCGCCGCCAGATTGCGCGCCACGTTGCCGGCCCCGCCGAGCATCGCGGATTCGCGCCGGATGCGAAGCACCGGGATCGGCGCCTCGGGCGAGATGCGGTCGACGTCGCCATAGACGTAGCGGTCGAGCATCACGTCGCCGACGACCGTGACCCGCACACCGGCGAAGCGCGACACCAGGGCGGCGAGGGCGGCGGTATCGGTCATCGGGCGATATCCAAGAAGGCCATGGCGGTGCGGTTCACGCGTCCCCCTAGGCGCGCGCCGCGCGGCGGTCCGGTGCCGCGTGCATCTCGCCATCGATCCAGGCGAAGGTGCGGCGCATGCCGTCCTCCAGCGGGATGGACGGCGCCCAGCCCAGCTCGCGCCGGATCATGGCGTTGTCGGAATTGCGCCCGCGCACGCCCTTTGGCTTCGCGAGATCGTATTTGTGCTCGAGCTCGATGCCGGCGATCTCCTCGGCGACGCGATAGAGCCGGTCGATCGAGACGAGCTCGTCCGAGCCGATATTCACCGGGTCGCGCAGATCCGATTCCATCAGCCGCCGCGTGCCCTCGATGCAGTCGTCGATATACATGAAGCTGCGCGTCTGCTGGCCGTCGCCCCAGACTTCGACCTCGCGACGGTTGCTGTCGCGGCATTCGATGGCCTTGCGGCAGCACGCGGCCGGCGCCTTCTCGCGCCCGCCGTCCCAGGTGCCGTGCGGGCCGTAGACGTTGTGATAGCGCGCGACGCGGGTCTCGAGCCCGAAATCCTCGGTGAAGTGGCGGCACATGCGCTCGGAGAACAGCTTTTCCCAGCCATAGCCGTCCTCGGCCATGGCGGGATAGGCGTCCTCCTCGCGCAGGGCCGTGACGTCGGGCCGCGTCTGCTTGTCGGCGGCATAAACGCAGGCTGACGACGCGAAGAAGTAGCGCTTCACCTTCGCCTCGCGCGCGGCCATCAGCAGGTGGGTGTTGATCAGCACCGACAGCATGCAGTCGGCCTTGTGGAACTCGATGAACCCCATCCCGCCCATGTCGGCGGCGAAGTTGAACACGTATTTCACGCCGCGCGTCGCATCGGCGCAGGCCGCGCGATCCTTCAGGTCGGCGAAGACGTTCTCCACGTCGGGAAAGGCCTGGTACCATTCGGAGAAGGGCTTGATGTCGACCGAGCGGATGTTGTCGTGCCCGTCGGCGCGCAGCGCGGCCACCAGGTGCCCGCCGATGAATCCGCCGCCGCCGGCGACCAGGATCCCGTCATGCTTGCCGATGATGGACATGCCACAATTCCCTGTACGTGATGGATGGCTACGCTCTCGCGAATCGTCGGTCAATCGCTTTCACCCCCGGTTCCAGCCGGCAAACCGCCTCGAACCGATCGGCTATCTTATTGATATCGAAATGTGATTCGGCCCAGGCGCGGGCCGCGGCGCCGCAGCGTTCGCGCGCCGTCGGATCGTCCGCCAAGTTCAGTGCCGCTGCCGCGAAGCCTGCCGGATCGCTCGACGCGACGACGCATCCCGCGCCGGCCCGCGCGATGGTGCGTGCGGCAAGGTTTTCCGCCGGCATGGCGGCGAGGATCGGCCGCCCGGCGCAGAGATAGCTGAGCACCTTGGACGGGACCGAGAACACGCCTGCCTCGGCCTCGAGAATGGCGCAGAGCACGTCGGCCGCGCCCAGCATGTCGGGCAAGGCGTCGAACGGCTGGAACGGCAGCAGGACGAGGTTGTCGGCAGGAAGGTCCGCCCGGTGCGCCGCCAGCCAGTCGGCGCCCGGCCCCTCGGACGCGACGACGACGCGCGCTTCGGGCCGCACGGCCAGCGCCCGGGCAAGGCCCAGCAGCAGCGACGGGTCGTGCTTCAGCCCCAGCGTGCCCGCGTAAAGGAACACGAGCCGGTCGTCGAGCCCATGCACGCTGCGCCAGGCGTTGTTGCGCGGCCGCACCGGCATGTCGGGAAGCGGCGCCCAGTTCTCGATCACCGCGATTCGGTCGGGCACGACCCCCCACCCCTCGAGCACGGGCACGAAGTCGTCGGTGATCGCCACCACAACGTCCGATTCGCGCAAGAGGCGCCGTTCGAGCGCGCGGTAGCGCGCGCCGATTGCGGCCCCCGCGACGGGCAGGCGGGCGCGCAGGATCCGGTCGATCGCCATGGAATAGATGTCCTGCAGCCAGAACACGAAGCGGCATCCGTTGGCGCGAGAGGCACGCGCCAGGATCGCCTGCGGGTCGAGCGGCATGTTGGACGAGATCAGCACGTCGGGTCGGATGCGCGCGACCTCGGCCGCGATCAGTTGGCCATACGCAATCTCCTGCCGCACGCGCCGGACGAACGAATACTTGGCGAAGGGCCGGCCGATATCGAGCGCCAGGGTGTGGAAGCCCGGCGGATCGTCGGGTCGCCGCTCGAGCGGGCCCTTCGGCGTCTGGAAGAAGCTGGCATGGATGTGATGCACCTCATGACCGCGCGCGGCCAGGGCGCGGCTCAACTGCACCTGGAACGGATGGCCGGAATAGTCGTGGACGACGAGCCGCATGCCTCAGCCTAGCCCGGCCCTGTTTGCCGGTCGTTAACGGTCACGTCGGAGCGGCGTTCTGCCGGGCGACGGGAATGTCGGTCCGCGAAAAATCGTCGCCCTTGAACAGAAGCGGCTCGCCGCTGACGCGCGAGAGCGCATACGAAAAGCAATCGCCGAAATTCAGCCCGGCGGGATGGTTGCCGCGGCCGAAACGCCGGTAGGCGTCGCGCGCCACCTCGGCCTGGTCCAACGTCACCGGCACCACGTCGATTTCGCCCTCGACGACAAGCTGGCGGAGGGCCGCGCCGCCGCCCTCGCCGAACCGATCATCGAGAATGCTTCCCGCCTCGAGGTATGAGGCGGCCGAAAGCAGCCGCACCGGGTCGTCCTGGATATGAGCCGTGAACTCCGAGCGCTCGGGCTCGTCGAACAGGATCGCCAGGACCGCCGAGGTATCGAGAACCATCAGCGCGGCATTCCCCGATCGTCGTAGCCGAGGATCTCATCGGCGCCGCGCAGCCGCCGGACCGGCTGGCGCGCGCAGCGCGAGGCGATCTCGTTAAGGCGCTCGGCCAGCGGGCGTTTGGTGCGCCCGCGCGCCTTTATCCGCGCCAGACGCTCCTGAACGGCGATCCGAACCGCCTCGGTCAGGGTCTCTCCCGTGCTCCCGGCGAGCTCGCGGACCATGTCGTGCGTGCGCTTGTCCTTGATGTTGAGGGACATCTTTCTACCTTGGAAGAAATATTCTACCCATCTTCACGAAAATTGCGTCCGCCGAGCGATTTCTCAAGGTCCACTTGCGTCCGCCCTCCCCGCCCGGCGCCGTTCATCGAGGGTAGCGTCGACCAGGAACCGGAACACGAAGGTCTGCAGCACGAAAAAGATCAGCCCCTCGCGCCCGTCCAGGAACCCGCCGCGCAGCACGTAACGGTAGAGAAACAATCCGAGCGCACGCGCAAATGGCGGCATGCGGTAATACATCCCGCGCAGATAGCGCTTGCGCTCGATCGGGTTGCCGCGCGCCCGTCCGGCGATCACGCCCGCCCCGCCCGGCGCGAGGATCTCGTCCGCCTCGGCCGCGGCCCAGCGGGCGTGGCGCGCCACGAACTCGGCATAGTCCATGCACACATCGTCGATCATCGGATGGTCGAGCCGCCCGGTCCGGCCCGCGACCTGGAAATGCTGGTCGTAGCGCCGGAGCTCGCACCGTCCCGCGCCACGGCGGAACAGCCGCATATGCCAGATCGGGTACATGCCGCCATGGCGGATCGGCCTTCCGTGGAAATGGGTGAGGCGCGGGATGAAATAGCCGGCCACGTCCGCCGGCGGGTCGCGCATCGCCGCGAGGATCGCCGCGGCCAGCGCATCCGACAGTCGCTCGTCGGCATCGAGGTGCAGCTCCCATTCGTGGGCGAGCGGCAGCGTGTCGATCGCCCAATTCCGCTGGGCGGCGTAGCTCTCGAACGGGTGCTCGACCAGCCGGGCGCCGTGGGCCCGCGCGATGTCGCGCGTCGCGTCGGTCGAGCCCGAATCGACGACATGGACGTCGTCCGAGACGCGCGCGGCGGCCGCCAGCGTGGCGCCGATCGAGCGTTCGGAGTTGAAGGTGAGAACCACGACCGAAACGCGCGTGCGCGGGTCGACGGCGACGGCGCCCTGCCCCTGCCCGCCGGAAGCCGCTCGCCTTCGGTCGTCGTCCATCGCCCAAGCCCCCGAACCGGCGCTTAAGGCATGTTTACCGGATTTCCCTTACAATCGCTTGCGCCACGCCACCACTCGACCGGAAGCCGCTTGGCCGAACCCCGCCCCGACCGCCCGATCCGGGTGGTGCGCATCATTGCCGGCATGGACGCGCGGATCGGCGGGCCGCCCGCGGCCGCGCGCCATTCGGCCATCGCTGCAAGTCGGGCCGGCATAGCGACCACGATGATTTTCGCGCGGTCGCGCGACGACGGTCCTGGGGTCGACCGCGTCATCGCCGAGCTCGAAGGCGAGGGGGTCGCGGTGCAGACCTTCCGGGCGACGCGGCTGCTCGGACAGTACGGCCCGCGCTGGGGGCTGAGCTCGGGCTCGTTTGGTGGCTGGCACGCCGCGTGGGTCGGTTCGACGTAATTCATGCCGAGGGGGCGTGGGTGCTGGGGACCGTCCTGGCGGTCGTCGCCGGCGGGCTGGCCGGGCGGCCGCGCTTGATTAGCCCGCACGAAGGCCTGACTCGGTTCGACATAGAGGGCACGCCACGGCGGATCACCAAGTTGGGCAAGCACCTTCTGCATCCGCTGCTGCTGCACGGCTTCGACCGGTTCGTCATGTCGTCCGCGCTGGAGGCGCGCGAATCGACCCCTGAGGGGCGCGCGCGGGCGCGCTGCGCAGTTGTATTCCACCCGGTTTACGACGATCGCAACGGCGCGCCGCTTCCGCGCGCCGCACCGCCGCCGGGAAAGCTGCGCCTCGGCTTCATCGGACGGTTCCATCCGAAGAAGAATCTCGACGTCATCCTGCGCGCGCTCGCGCTGTTGCCCGATGGCGTCCGCCTTGTCGTCGCGGGCGACGGACCCGAGGCCGGAAATTATCGGAACCTGGCCGAAACGCTGGGCGTCGGGTATCGGGTCGAATGGCTCGGCTTCGTCGAGGGCGAGGCGAGAGACGCGTTTTTCCGCGAGATCGATCTTCTGCTGATGCCCTCGGCATTCGAGTGCTTCGGCATGGCGGCGGCGGAAGCCCTGGTGCGCGGCGTCCCGGCACTGGTCTCGCCGGAGACCGGCATCGCGGAGATCGTCGCACGGTACGCGGCGGGCATCGAATGCGCCGCCATGCCGGAGGCGATTGCGGGTGCGGTGCACAAGCTTGCCGACGATGCTGCCGCCTACGCGCGGGCCGCGGCGGGTGCGGCCGAGGCGGCAACGGCGGCACTTTCGTTTTCGGCGCACGGCGCGGCGCTGGCCGCGATCTACGCGCATCTCGTGCCGACGCGCTGAGAGGGTGCGATTCGAGGGAGGAGGCGCCGATTTCCGTTATTGTGGCGGAGGAGACAAGGCTGCGAGAGCCATCGGCCGAACACCGGCCCCGTCGTGCCGGTAAGTGAATGTCAGGTGGCTGGCGCACCGCCGGAATGGCGGGAGTGCGGGCTCGGGGGATGGGCGCGGATCGTGATGGCTGCATTCGAGGGCGGGCAGTGACGCGGTCGGCGGCCTCCATCGGATTGCGGCTGCTGCGACGACTAGGCCACGCGCAATGGCTGCGCTATGGCGTTCGCGACCGGGTGTTGCGGTGCGCGTTTCCGCCGGACCGGGTGCGCGACCGGGAATATGTGGTCGATTTCTTCGGGATGCGCTATCGCGGCAACTTCGCCAATTACATCGAATGGGTGGTGTACTTCTTCGGCGCCTACGAGCGTCATATCCTCGCCCTGCTCGCGGATGCCGCGCGCGCGGTCGGACCGGACGCCGTTTTCGTCGATGTCGGCGCCAATGTCGGCCAGCACACGCTTTTCATGTCGCGGATCGCCGGCATCGTCCACGCGTTCGAGCCTTATGGGCCGGTGCGCGAGTCGATGGCGCGCAAGCTGTCCGACAACCGCATCGACAACGTCGTTATCCATCCGGTCAGTTTGGGCGAGCGCGACGAGGCGCCCACCTATTTCGCGCCGACCGGCCAGAACACCGGAACCGGCGGATTCGTCGAGGGGATCGAGGGCGTCACGCGCGAGGCGATTGGCGCACTCGAGGTCGTGAACGGCGACCGCTATCTCGCGCGAAACGGGATCGAGCGCGTCGACGTGATCAAGGTCGACGCCGAAGGGTACGACGTGTTCGTACTGCGCGGCCCTGCCGACACCATACGGCGCAACCGGCCAGTGATCGTGTTCGAGTGCGATCATCGCTGCCGCGCTCTTGTGAACGACGCGGCCGGGCTTCGCGCGCTGGCCGGCGAGGACTACGAGTTGTTCGCCGTGCAGTCGCCGCGGCCGGTTCTCGTCTTTTTCTCCGAGCGCCCGGACCGGTACCGCCTGCTGCCGTTCCGCTGGAACGATCCGATCCTGGCCGAGCTGGCGATGGTGCCGCGCGATAAGGTGGCTGCCCTGCGGGGCCAGCCGTGAGGATTCTGTTCGTGCTGCACGAGGCGTATGGCGCGCGCGGCGGCATCGCCCAGTTCAACCGCGACTTCATC
This sequence comes from uncultured Alphaproteobacteria bacterium, assembly GCA_963775315.1. GTDB lineage: Bacteria > Pseudomonadota > Alphaproteobacteria > MPNO01 > DASWLB01 > CAWGHZ01. The sequence goes on from CAVZIN010000010.1 coordinate 409,264, forward strand.
GAGGCTGCGGTGACCGAACCCGGCAATGCCGAAATCGTCGGCGTACCGCTGCGCGCGATCGAAGCGCCCGGCCCGGTGCCGGACGGTCTGACCTGGCTGGCCCGCGGGATCGGTAGCCGCCTCCGTTTTCTCGTCACGGTCGCGCGTGCGGCGATGCGGGGACGATACGACCTGGTTCTGTGCGGACATCTGCGACTCCTGCCCGCGGCATGGCTGGCACGAGCAGTCTGTTGCCTGCGCGGGCGACGAATTCCGATGGCGCTGATCGTGCACGGCATCGACGCGTGGGACCCGCCGACCCGGCTTGCCCCCTGGCTCGTGCGCGGCGTCGACCGCGTGCTCTCGGTCAGCGCGTACACCCGCGACCGCATGCGCAGCTGGGCGCAGCTCGACGAGCGGCGCTTCGAGATTCTGCCCAACTGCGCCGACACCGAACGGTTCCGGCCCGGACCGCCCGACCGGTCCCTCGCCGCCCGCTTCGGGATCACTGGACGGCCGGTGCTGCTGACCGTCAGTCGACTCGATGCGCGCGACCGCTACAAGGGCATCGACGAGGTCATGGAGGTGCTGCCTGCGCTACGGTCGGCGTTCCCCGACCTCGTCTATGTCGTCGCGGGCGAAGGGACCGACCGCGAACGGCTGGAGCAAAAGGCGGCGGGCCTGGGCGCCAGCGGTCGCGTCGTGTTCACGGGCTACGTGCCCGAGTCCGACAAGCCGGGCCTCTACAGGCTCGCCGACGGGTTCGTGCTGGCCGGCAGCGGCGAGGGGTTCGGCATCGTGCTGCTGGAGGCGATGGCGACTGGCGTGCCCGTGCTTGCCAGCACGCTCGACGCCTCGCGCGAGGTGGTGGGCGACGGGTTGCTCGGCGCGGTGGTCGATCCGCGCGATCCGGCGGCCTTGCGCGACGCGCTGGCCGCGTTGCTGCGCCGCGCGAAAGGTGTACCCGATGGGCTGGCGCGCTACGCGCGGCCCGCCTTCGTCGCGCGCGTTCAGGCGGCCCTCGCGCGCTGCGTCGCGCCGGCGGAAGACTGACATGCCGCCCGTGCGCCTCGCCTATCTCGTCACCCACCCGATCCAGTACCAGGCGCCGCTGCTGCGCCGGATCGCGGCCGATCCGGACATCGCCCTGACCGCGTTCTTCGCGAGCGACCGGTCGCTGCGCCCGCACCACGATGCCGATTTCGGGCGCGAGATCGCTTGGGACGTGCCGCTGCTCGACGGGTACGCGCATGCCTTCCTGCCCGCCTACGGCAGCCGCGAGCGCGTGACGCCGTTCCGGCCGTTCAGCCATGGCCTCGCGCGCGCGCTGCGGCGCGGCCGGTTCGACATCCTGTGGGTGCACGGCTATGCGCGCCTGCCGCACTTGATCGCGATGGCGAACGCGCAGCGCCTCGGCCTCAAGGTGCTGCTGCGCGACGAGCCCTGGGCGCGCAGCCGGCCCGATCCGGGCCGCGCCAAGCGCCTGGCCAAGGACGCGTGGTTCGCCGCTTTGCGCCGTCTCGTCGACGCGGTGCTGGCCATCGGCAGCAACAACCGCGACTACATGGTCGGGTACGGGTTCGATCCTGCGCGGGTGTTCGTGATGCCCTATGCCGTGGACAATCGCTTCTTCCGCGAGCGCGCGGCGGCAGCGGCGAAGGGACGCGACGCGCTGCGCGCCGAACTTGGCATCGAGGCCGGGCGCCCGGTCGTCCTGTTCGCCGGCAAGCTGCAGGCCCGCAAGGGTCCCGACGATCTGCTGGACGCCTATCGGCGCATTGCCGACGCGCCCGAATCGCGACGGCCCTATCTGCTGTTCGCCGGCGACGGCGAGCTGGCCGCGCGGCTGGTGGAACGCGCGAGCGGGATGGAGGGCGTCCGGCTGCTCGGCTTCCGCCGACAGACCGAGCTGCCGGCGCTGTATGACCTGGCGGATGTGTTCGTGCTGCCCTCGCGCCACGAGCCGTGGGGGCTGGTCGTCAACGAGGCGATGAACGCGGGCTGCGCGATCGTGGCGAGTGACGAGGTCGGCGCCGCCGCCGATTTGGTGCGAGAGGGCGGCAACGGCTTCGTATTTCCAGCCGGCGATGTCGATGCACTGGCGGGCGCGCTGAGGAAGAAGTCTCGCCGACACCGACGCCTGCCGGCGCATGGGCGAACGGAGCCGCGAGATCGTCGCGCATTGGGGGTTCGACGAAGACCTCGCCGCGCTCAAGACGGCGATCGCCGCCGTTAGGGATGGCGGCCGGTGAAGGACCTGTTCACATCGTTCGCGGCGACCGCCGTCGTCCAGCTCGCCAACATCGCGAGCGGCATCCTGGCGGCGCGCCTTCTGCTGCCCGAAGGGCGGGGCGAGCTCGCCGCCGTGATGCTGTGGCCGGCGTTGCTCGCTGCGATCGGCGGCTTCTCGCTCAACGCCGCGACCGGCTATCTCGCCGCGGGGGAGCGCCGCCCGCCGGCCGAGATCTTCGCAGCAACCACGGCCCTGGTCGCCGTGCTGTCGCCGCTGCTGGTGGCCGTGGGCCTTGCGATCATACCGGAGGCCTATCGCGACTACCGACCGGAACTGCAGGACATCGCCCGGCTGTATCTCGTGTGGGTGCCGCTCAACCTGTTCGTCCTCAGCTATGCGGCGCTGCTGCAAGGGCAGCTCAGGTTCGGCGCGTTCAACCTTCTGCGCGCGCTGCAGCCGGTGAGCTATGTCGTGCTGATCGGTGCCGCCTTGGTGCTGGGGTACGCGACGGTGGGCGGCTTCGCGGTGGCGGCGATCGGCGGCACCTTCGTGCCGCTGGTCCTGTCGGTCGTGATGGTCGCGCGGTTCGGCTGGGTGGGCTGGCAGGCGCCGCGCGCGATCCTGCGCGCCATGATGCGCTACGCCGCCACCGTTCACGTCAGCACCGTCGCCACGGTGATCGGCCAGCGCCTCGATCAGGCGCTTATCGCGCTGATGCTGCCGGCCGCCGACCTCGGGCTCTATGCCGTCGCGCTGTCGGCCGGCGGGCTTGTCGGGATCGTGACCGCCGCGATCGACCAGCTCGCCTTCCCCAAGGTGGCCGCCGCCGACCCGACCGTGCGCGCCGAGGTGCTGGGACGCTATGTCCGTCTATCGGTCGCACTGGCCTTCGCGACTGTAATCGTCCTGATCCCCTTGCTGCCCTGGCTGCTCGGCCTGCTGTTCGGCCCGGCCTTTGTGCCCTCGGCGCCGGCAGCGCGCATAATTGCGGCGGGGATGGTGTTCCACGCCTTCCGCATCACGCTCTATGCCGGGCTGCGCGCCTATGATCGCGCGCTGCTGATCGGGTGGATCGAGGCGGCGGTGCTGGCGGCGTTCGCCGCGGCGCTGGCCGTGCTGCTGCCACGCTATGGCATCATCGGCGGCGCCGCGGCCCTCTGCGGTTCGAACGTTCTCGCCTGCATCCTGCTGGTCGCGACGGTGAAGCGCGCGCTCGGCATCGGGCTTGGGACACTCTTCACCCCGACCGCGCGCGAGGCCGAGCTGATGGCCGAGTTGCTGCGCCGCCGGCGGAGCTCCCCATGATGCCGGACACGCGGCCCGACATATTGGTCTCGCACCCCGGCAACGCGCGCGTCTACGACATGGTCGCGGCACTGACGCGCGCCGGGCTTCGCGTCCATTTCGCCACCGGATTTTACTACGAACCCGACGGGCTCGCGGCGCGCCTCGCCCGCCATCTGCCCGCATCCTTGCGAGACCGGGCAGACCGGACGTTGCGCCGGCGCCGCCATCCGGGCATCGGACCGGGTATCGTCGACGGCGCGGCGACGGGCGAGGTCGTGACCCGGGCGCTGCGCCGGGCGGGATTCAGCGAGGCCGCATCCAACCGCGCCTTCAACGCGTTCTACGACCGGCGCGGCGCACGGCTGGTGCGGCGTCTGCGACCGCGTGCGGTGCTGGCCGCCGAGACCTGCGCCCTGCTGGCGTTCCGCGCCGCCGCATCGGTCGGCGCACCCTGCATTCTGGACCAGGTGATCGGGTTCGAGGGCGAGGGCGCGCGCCTGCTCTCGGAGGAAGTCGCCCGCCATCCCGAGCTTGCGGCCAGCGCGGCGTGGGCCGACGCGGCCACCGTCGCACGCTGCCGAGAGGAGGCGCGGACGGCCGATCGGATCTTCGCGCCGTCCGAGTACGTGCGCGACACGCTGACCGCCGCGGGGGTCGACGCTGCTCGCATTGCGCTGCTGCCGTACGGTGTGGACGTGGCGCGCTTCCGCCCCGCGCCGCGCGCGCCGGACGGCAGATTCCGCGTCCTGTTCGTCGGCCAGATCGGGGCGCGCAAGGGCGTGCACTATCTGCTGGAGGCGTTCCGCCACGCCGCACTGCCCGAAAGCGAGCTGGTATTGGCCGGCGCCGTCGCGGGTGACGGGGCATGGCTGCGGCCATATCGCGGCCTCTACCGCCATATCGCGCACGTGCCGCATCACGAGGTGCATACGCTGTACCGCGACGCCGACGTGTTCGTGTTCCCCTCGCTGCATGAGGGAATGGCACTGAGCGTGCTGGAGGCGATGGCGTCGGGCCTGCCGGTGATCACGACGCACAACGCAGGCGCGCCGGTGCGCGACCGCGCGGAGGGGTTCGTCGTGCCGATCCGCGACGAAGCCGCGATCCGCGACCGGCTGCGCGCGCTCCACGCCGACCCGGCCCTGCGGCGGCGCATGGGCGAAAGTGCGCGGCGTCAGGCGGAGGCGCACGACCTCGCCCGCTACGAGCGCGGCCTCGCCGCCGAGATCGGCCGAATCCTTGGCAAGTCGTCATGCTAGAACGGGGCCTGACGAGACGCGGAGTCGCCGCTTGATCTGGCTGGTCATCCTGGGCGCGCCGATCCTGCTGGCCGCATGGTTCGCGATCTTGGTGCGCTGGCGGGTCGGCCTTGCGATGCTGCTCGCCTACCTGCCGGTCGGCGGCGCGATCACGCTGTGGCTGTCGCCCAACCCGGCGCCGCTGCTATTCAAGGATTTCCTGTTCGTCATCCCGGTCTATCTCTCGCTCGGGCTGGTGCATCTGCGCGAGCTGGGCTGGGCCCGCGTGCCGGTCCCGGTGACGGCGCTGGTCCTCGGCCTGTCGGTGCTGGCGCTGCTGCAGATGTTCAACCCGAACCTGTCGGACGTAATGGTGGCACTGGTCGGCGCCAAGGTGTGGCTGTTCTACCTGCCCATGCTCTATGTCGGCGGTGCGGCCCTGCGCACCCAGGACGACCTCGTCGCGATGCTGCGCTTGATGGTGGCGATCGCGGTGATCCCGTTCGCCGTGGGCTTCGTGCAGTTCGCGCTGGCAAGCACGATCGGGCCCGAGCGCGCCATCGAGGCATTCTACGGCGCGGAGGCCGCGGAGGGCGCCACCCAGGGGTTCAGCACGTTCGAGTACGGCGCGAGCCTGTTCCGCATCCCGTCGACCTTCACCTTCGTCGCGCAATACGCCATGTTTGCCTTGGCGATGGTCGCGGTGACGTACGCGCTGGGACGGGTCGACCCCAATCCCGGCTGGCGCGTGTTCGGCCGGATCATGATGGTGGTCGCGATCGCCGCGGCGCTGCTGAGCGGCGCGCGCGGCAACTTCGTGTTCGTGCCGATGCTGATCGCGCTGATCTACGTGGCCGACTTGCGCATCAGCGGCGCACTTGCCGCGCTGGCCCTGTTCCCCGGCCTGATCCTGACCGTCCTGTGGGTGACCGGGTTCGACCCCTTCGTCGTGTTCGGCGTTACGCACGAGCTGTTCAACGAGTACGGCTCGGGCCTGGTGCTGCACGACCTGATCGAGACGCTGCAGCGCTACCCGATGGGGCAGGGCACGGGCACCTCGACCGGCGCCGCGCGGCACATCATGAGCGCCGTCGAGGCCCGCCAGTTCGTCGCCTACGAGGGGTTTTTCGCCAAGACCATCGCCGAGCTGGGCATTCCCGGCCTGTTGATCCTCGTATCTTTGTTCGCCGCGGTCGCGCTGTACGGCGCCCGTGCGATCCTGGCCTGCCGCGGGCGCATCCATTCTGCGGCCGCCGCGTTCGGCGCGCTGCTGGTGGTGATCGAGCTGGACGCTTTCAAAGGCTTCCACCTCGATCTCGACCCGACCAACGTCTATTTCTGGCTTTTCGCCGGATTCCTGTTCCGGCTGCCCCATCTCGCGACCGAGCCCGCGCGGCAGCGGCCGCGCACGATGTTCAGAGCTGCGACCGGAAATATTCGATCGTCGGCGCGAGCCCGTCCTCGAGCTTGACCTTGGGAGCCCAGCCGAGGGCCTTGCCGGCCAGCGCGATGTCGGGCTTGCGCCGCACCGGATCGTCGGCCGGCAGCGGCTTGTAGACGATCTGGGAGCGCGAGCCGGTCATCGCGATGACCTTCTCGGCGAGTTCGAGGATCGTCATCTCGGCGGGGTTGCCGAGATTCACCGGGCCGGTGAAATCGTCGTCGGTATTCATCAGCCGAACCAGCCCGTCGACCAGGTCGGACACGAAGCAGAACGAACGGGTCTGCTCGCCCTGCCCGTACACGGTGATCGGCTCGCCCCTGAGCGCCTGCATGATGAAGTTGGACACCACGCGCCCGTCATCCGGATGCATGTGGGGACCGTAGGTGTTGAAGATGCGCGCGACCTTGATGCGCAGCTTGTGCTGGCGGCGATAGTCGAAGAACAGCGTCTCGGCGCAGCGCTTGCCCTCGTCGTAGCAGGCGCGCGTCCCGATCGGGTTGGCGTGGCCCCAATAGCTTTCGGTCTGCGGATGGATCTGCGGGTCGCCGTAGACCTCGCTGGTCGAAGCCTGCAGGATCTTCGCCTTCACCCGCTTGGCGAGCCCCAGCATGTTGATCGCGCCGTGCACGCTGGTCTTGGTCGTCTGCACCGGGTCGAACTGATAGTGGATGGGCGAGGCCGGGCACGCCAGGTTGTAGATCTCGTCGACCTCGACATAGAGCGAGAATGTCACGTCGTGGCGCATCACCTCGAAATGCGGGTGCGAGAACAGCTCGGCGATGTTGTCCTTCCGCCCCGTGAAGTAGTTGTCGACGCACAGCACGTCGCACCCGTCGGCGAGCAGCCGCCGGCAGAGATGCGAGCCGATGAACCCGGCGCCGCCGGTGACCAGAACACGTTTCGCGACCATCGTTCGTTCCCTTCGTCCTCAGCCCTGGCCGGGCACGCCGCTCGCCGGCCGTACGAGGCCGCGCAGCCGGAGACCCGCATTGTGCAGCCCGACCTCGGGCTCGGTGCATAGCATCAGTTCGCGCCACAGCACACCGCCTGCGCCGGCGCGGTCGGGTCGGACTGCGCGCCAGTCGGCGACCAGCGTCGCGAACGCGGCAGCGGCGATCCCGCCCGGCGGCTTCGCCAGCGCGGCGGGCAGGTGCGACGCCGGCATCCCCAAAGCGGCGAGCAGCGCGACGAACACGCGCGCCGGCTTGGAAAAGCGGCCCTCATCGGCGAGCGCCTGAACCGCGCGCCAGTCGGGCGGTGGGGACATCGCGGCGATGCGCATGGCATCGACCAGCTTGAGCGCGACGAACGGCCCGAACTTGTCCTTGGCGGCGTTGGTGATGCAGAGCGCGAACGCATGCTCCGGCGACGGCACGCGCCACGTTCCGTCGCGCGAGGTGGCGGTGCGCGACGCGGCGAACACGCGCTCGGTGGTCAGCGACAGATGCGCGGGCCAGCTATCCGGCCGGATGTGGATGTCGATGTTGCACGTTCCGTCCTCGGAGACGAAGGGCACATAGCTCGCGTCCGAGATGAAGCCCCAGCGCGGCAGGCCCGTCCCGGCGAAGCGGAACCCTTGCGCGGCGAGATGCGCGATCAGCCGGTCGCGGTCGCCCGAGTGCACCAGCAGGTCCAGATCGCCGGTCGACCGCAGGTCGGGATGGGGATAGAGCGTCCGCGCCGCGGCGAACCCCTTGAGACAGACGAACGGAATGTCGGCCCGGGCGATCTCGGCCGCCCAGCGCGCCTGCACCGCTGCAGTCATCCGGTTCAGGAGCCGCGCCGTCTCCGCCCGCGCGGGGTCGATCAGCGTCATGCCGAGACGCGCCTCGGCGGACACCAGCAGGTGTTCGGCGAGCGCCGGCCCGATCAGTTCGGCAAGCTGGCCGGCCGCAGCTTGCAGCCCGTCCCGGTCGGCCGGCAACGGCGCCTCCGGCGCCAGGATGAGCGGCCACAGGCCGGGGTCTTCGGACACGTTCACGTCTGCAACAGGCGCCTCTCCGCGCCGTCGAGCACCAGGCAGGTCAGGCGCCCTGTGGCGAACGCGCCGGTGTCGATGCCGATCCGGTTGTCGCGCATCTCGGGCGATTCGGTGATGGTATGACCGTGAACCACCACGTGGCCATGGTCGGCGGTCGAATCGAGGAACTCGCCGCGGATCCACATCAGGTCGTCGGGCGTCTGCGCCGCGAGCGCGACGCCCGGCCGGATTCCGGCATGGACGAACAGGTAGTCGCCTTCGACGTCGCTGAGCGCCAGACCGTCGAGGAACGCCAGATGGTCGCGCGGCAGCTCGCGCCGGAACGCCTCGCTCACCGCGGGCAAATCGCCTTCGCCGAAGGCCGGCCGCCAGTCCACCCCGTAGCTGTACAGGGTCGCATCCCCGCCATTGGCAATCCAGGCGGGCCCGACCTCGGGATCGTGGAGAAAGCGCAGCAGGAACTCCTCATGATTGCCGCGCAGCGCGACGGTGCGGAACCCGGAAAGCGGCCGGTCGATCAACCGGTCGATCACGCCGCGCGAATCGTCGCCGCGGTCGACGTAGTCGCCAAGATAGACGACCACCTTTTCCGCCGATGGATGCCCCAGCGCGTCGACGCGAATCATGTCGTGGAGCCGGTCGAGCAGGTCGGATCGCCCATGGATGTCGCCGATGGCATAGATCCGCGTGCCCGACGGGGCCTCTGCGGCCGGCCGCGGCGCCGCGTCCCGCCGGCGAAGTCGTCCGAACATGGGGGCAATATGGCGCGAAGCGCCCTCCGCCGCCAGAGGGCGACGATCATGGCGCCGGTGCGGCGGAATGGAACCCGGCCCACTCGCTACGCCCGCCGCGATTGTCGAGGCGATTGACGAGCGCGGCGATGGCGCGGCGGTCGAAGGCGCGGCCGGCCTCGCCCATCAGGCGCGATGCCGCATCGTCGAGCCCGATGCCGGCGCGGAAGGCGCGATCCGAGACCATGGCGACGAAGGCGTTGGCGACGGCCACGACGCGCGCGGTGATCAGGATGTTCTCGCCCGCGAGGCCGGCGGGTCCGCCCGAGCCGTCCCAGCGTTCCTGGAGCTGGCGCAGCGTGGCGACGACCGGCCCGTCGAACTCGACCTCCTCGAGCACGTCGGCGACGGCCTGCAGGCTGTCGCGAACCTGGCGCAGCTCGTCGTCGGTCAGCGCACCGGGTTTGGTCAATACCGCGCTCGGCACCAGGATCTTGCCCAGATTCATCAGCTTGCCGGCGGTTTCGGCGGTGTCGACGCCCACCGGGTCGAGTTCCATCTCGGTCGCGATCGCCCGCGCGACGGCGGCGACGCGGGCCGAATGGTCGGCCGCGTACGGGTCGCGCCGGTCGACCAGCCGCACCAGCATGGTGACGAGCTGGCGCTGGGTGCGTTCGCGCCGCTCGCGCTCCGTCACGGCCGCGGTCACGTCCTCCTCGACGACCAGCACGCCCTCGTCCATGTCGGGCGAGGCGGGCACCGGCACGTGATGGGTCAGGACCACGCGCTGTGTGCCGTTGGCGCCGGTGCGCGCGACATCGGTGAGCTTGGTGGCCTGGGCGCGCGCGTCCTGGTTGAGCCGTTCGATGCGCGCGGCCGCAGCGGGACCCAACACGGCGGCCAGCGTCTTGCCGATCATGTCCGCGGCGTCGATCCCCGCGCGCTCCGCCGCCGGCCGGTTGGCGAACAAGTAGCGGCTTTCGGCATCGACGATGGTGATCGCGTTGGGCTGGCTGTCGGTGACGAGCTGGAGCAGCCGTCGCTGGCTTTCATGGCGCCGGGCGAGCACCGCCAGCTCCGACGCCGCGCGCGACGCACGCACAGACGCGCCATGGCGCCACATTGCGAACAGCGCGACGACGACGACCGCCATCGCGAGCAGGAACCCGATGGTCAGTCGGCGGAGCCGCGCCTCCGTCCCGGCCAGCGCCTCGGCGCGGTCGATCTTGTACACCAGCGCCCAGCCCGTCCCCGGAATCGCGCGCGCGGTCGCCAGCACCTCGGCATCGCGATAGTCGCGCCCGATGGTGAACCCGCCGGGATGGTCGAGCGCCCACGCGCCGACCAGCGATTGCGTGTCGCGGGACAGGACGTGCGCCAGCGGCTTCGCCCCGTCGCGCGTCGGCGACACGTAGGCAACGGCGGCGCCCTGGGCGCGCACCAGAACGGCCTCGGCCGTGGACCAGGGCTGGCCCGGCTGGCGCAGGGCGGGATAGAGCGTATCGGCCACCTGGCGCACGCCCACGACGCGCCCGACCCGTTGGTCCGGCGTGCGGTCGGACTGCACGGCGTAGACCGGGACGGAGAAGCCCATGGCCGGCCGTCCGGCGGCGTCGAGATGCACGTCGTAGAGGTCCCGGCCGGCAGGCGCGGCCTGCACCAGCCAATCGGCGAGCGCCCCCTCGATCGGTGGCATGCCGGGCGTCGCGGCGACGATATTGCCGGCCGCGTCGAGCAGCGCGATGCCGGCGACGCCGACGCGCCGGACGTTGGCATTGACCTGCGGTCCGAGCGGCGGCGCGGAGAAGCCCGCCCGATCGGCGACCGCGTCCAGCAGGTTCCGGAGATAGCCCTGGCTTGCCAGCGTCTCCGGCGTCGGCGCGCCGCCGGCGGCGCGAATCCGGGTCATGTAGAGTTGGACCGACAGATTGTCGGCGATGCCGTCGAGCGTGCGGTACTGCCCGTCCACCCAGTCGGACACGGCCTGGGCGCGGCTGTCGGCAACGATGCCGAGACGGGTCTGCCAGGCGCGCAGGTCTCGGTCGCGCTCGGCGGCGGTGATGTCGCGCAGCGCGAGCAGCCCGGCCGCGACAATCGCCGCGATCGCCAATCCCGTCAGCGCTATCCGAATCCTGGTCCGCACGCCGTGCGTCGCCCCTCCCGGCCGCCCGCGCATCGGCCGTCGGGCACAGCTTTAGGCGCGCATGGTTAGGCATTGGTAAACGCGCCGTTCACCGGCCCTTAACTCTGCCCCGCCTAGCCTGTCCGATCATGAGCGCGCGCTTCCTCCGGCTCCGCCGCCACCTGCCTGTGGCCCTGACGGCGGCCCTCCTATCCTCGGGCGGGACGGCCGCGGCCGCGCCGGACGCGCACCCGCCGATTTTCGGGGCTGCATCGATCGAATCTCACGCGATCCAGCTGTTCCCGAAATGGACGGGCATGCTGCAGCGCTACCTGACGGAGGAGCCAGCGGCCGAGGCGCCCTGCGTTCCCACATCGGACCCGCGCTCGTGCCAGTTGCAACGGTGGCGGCACTTCCTCGGCACCATCCACCGGATGAGCCGCGACGACCAGCTTCGCGCGGTCAACCGCTTCGCGAATTACGCGCCCTACGTGACCGATCCGGTGAATTACCACGTCCCCGACTACTGGGCGACACCGCTGCAATTCCTGAAGCTGGACGGCGATTGCGAGGACTACGCCATCACCAAGTACCTGTCGCTGCGCGCGCTGGGATTCGCCGACGACGACCTGCGCATCGTGGTGCTGGAGGACATGAACCTGCGCATCGCGCACGCCATCCTGGTGGTCTATCTCGACGGAGTCGCCTGGGTGCTGGACAATCAGGTGCCCGAGGTGGTGCGCGCCGAATCGATCCATCATTACCGCCCGATCTATTCGCTGAACGAAACGACCTGGTGGTTGTACCGCGCCGGGCCGGCGGGACATTTCCAGGCGGCGGGCCGCTAGACGCACGCCGGTCGGGCGGGATTCCGCAAACGTCGCCGAAGCCCTATAGTCGCGGCGCGGCGCCTCCCTCGGGCGGGACCGGTGGAAGGATCGAATTGAACGAGACGACGACGTCGCCGCAGAGCCGCCGCGCGCGCAACACGGCCGCAGGTGCACGCATGCCGGTGTCGCTTCCCGGCCGGTCGGCCTTCGCGGCCGATTTCGCGACGGTGCTGATCGGGGTGCTGCGCGTCGCCGACGTCGCGATTCTTGTGCTCGCTGGCGTGTTCGCCTACTGGCTGCGGCACGGCGCGACCGCCCTGCCGCCCAACCCCTATTTGGTGGCCATCGCGATCGGCGCATTGCTGATGGCCAATTACGCGCATTTCGCGCATATCTACAGCTTGGCGGCGCTGCGCCGGGTAATGGCCGGCTACGGCGCGCTCGCGACCGCGCTATTCGCCGTCGCGGTGACGCTGGTGGCGATCGCCTACCTCACCAAGTCGTCGGACCTGTATTCGCGCCTGTGGTTCGTGATGTGGATCGCGCTCGCGCTGCTGTCGCTGTTCATCCTGCGGCTCGCCATCGCCGACCAGGTGCGGACCTGGATGTACGAGGGAAAGCTGACCCGGAACCTCGTCGTCGTCGGTGCTGGCGAGTACGGCCAGAAGCTGATGGAGCGCATCGCGGCGCGGCCGGACCCGTCTCTCCGCGTGCTCGGGTTCTTCGACGACCGGCGCACGCGCGTGCCGGACGAGGTCGCCGGCGTACCGGTACGCGGCTCCGTGAACGACCTGCTGCTGTTCGCACGCCGCCATCGCGTGGACGAGATCGTGATCGCGCTGCCCTGGCGGGCGGGCCCGCATCTGCTCGACATATTGTCGCGGCTGCGCTCGGTCCCCGCCGACGTGAAGCTGTGCCCGGATGCGATCGCCGTCGACCTGCCGGCCATCGGCTATAGCGCGCTGGCCGGCCTGCCGATGCTCAACGTGTTCGAGCGGCCGCTGGGCGGCTGGTCCCACGTGGTGAAGGCGATCGAGGACCGGACGCTGGGAGCGGTCCTGTTCGTGCTGGTCCTGCCGCTATGCCTCGCCATCGCCGCGGCGATCAAGCTGGACAGCCGCGGGCCGGTGCTGTTTCGCCAGACGCGCTACGGCTTCAACAATGAGGAGTTCACCGTCCTCAAGTTCCGCACCATGCGCCATGGCGCGGGCGGCTCGCGGATGCACCAGGCGACGCGGGAGGATTCGCGCGTGACGCGGGTGGGCGCGTTCCTGCGCCGCACCAGCCTGGACGAGCTGCCGCAGTTCTACAACGTCCTGCGGGGCGAGATGTCGCTGGTCGGGCCGCGCCCGCATGCCGTGCCGCACAACGAGCAATATGCCGCGCTGATCGGTGGCTATCTCGGGCGCCACCGCGTGAAGCCGGGCATGACGGGCTGGGCCCAGGTGCACGGGCTGCGCGGCGAAACCGCGACGCCTGAGCTCATGCGGCTCAGGGTGGAGTACGACATCTTCTACATCGAGCACTGGACCCTGTGGCTCGACCTCAAGATCCTGGTCCTGACGCTGTTCGTCGGGTTCGTGAACGAGAATGCGTACTGAGGCGGCTGCCCCGCGGGCGGCGGCGCCCAGTGGAGGCATCGCGTTCTGGGGGCTGATGGCGGTGGTGGCGCTTGCGCCGCTGCCGCTGGGCGCGAACCGGCCCTGGGCGTGGGACCTGCTGGCCGTTTTCGTCGCCGCGTTGCTGGTCGCGTGGAGCGTCGCCGCATTTGCCGACACGGCCATCGCGCCGATCGGCTGGCGCCGGCATGCGTTCGTCAGCGTGCCGTTTTTCGCGGTGATCGCCTGGGCCGTCTTCCAGGGGACGTCCCTGTCGCCACCCTCGTGGCACCATCCGCTGTGGGACGCGGCGGCGCGCGCGCTGGAGACGCCACTGGCGGGCGCGATCGCGCTCGACCCCGAGGCGGCGTCGGAAGGCGCGATCCGCCTGGGCACATATGGCTGCGTCTTCTGGCTGGCCATGCAGCTCGGGCGCGACGCGCGGCGTGCGCGGCAGGCCGCGTGGGTCATCGTCGTCTCTGGGCTCGCCTACGCGGTCTACGGGCTCGCCATCCAGCTCGGCGGCGAGATCACCGTGCTGGGCGAGCCGAAGGTCGCGTATCGCTGGGACCTCACCAGCACCTTCATCAACCGCAACGCCTATGCGGTGCAGGCTGGGCTCGCGCTTCTTGCCGTGCTGGCGTTGCTGGGCGAGGCGACGCGACCGTCGGGCGGGTACAAGCTGGTCACGCGGACCGGTCTCGTCCGGTTCCTGGACTCGCTGCCGCCGGCCGTGTACTTCCTGGCCGCCGCGGCGCTGACCCTGGCGACGGCGCTGGTGCTGACCCATTCTCGCGGCGGGCTCGCCGCGATGGTCGGGGCGGTCGCGGCGATGATCGGTGCCTCGACGCTGCGCCAACGCGAATCAGGTCTGCGGCGCGGCGTGGGGCTGGGGCTTGGCGCGCTGGTCGCCGGAATCGCGGTGCTTTCGATCAGCGGCGGGCTCCTGCTGGCGCGGATCGAACAAGGGCTGGGCGGGCCCGGCGCGCGCGACACGATTCACGCGCTCGTCCGCCGCGCCATTGCCGATGCACCCTGGACGGGAACAGGCCTTGGCAGCTTCCCGTCCCTGTTCCGAATCTATCGCGGCGACGAATTTCCGTGGACCACGCCGCCCTTCGTGCATGCCCACAGCATCTATCTCGAGCGCGCCGCCGAGCTGGGCATTCCGGCAGCGATCGTGCTGCTGGGCGTCGCGGCGACGATCGGAGGCATCTGCCTCCTGGGCGCGATCCGGCGCCGGCGGGCGCGGATTTTTCCCTGCCTCGGGCTCGCCGCGACCGTGCTGGTGGCGCTCCAGGGCGTCTACGATTTCGCGGTCGACATTCCGGCCGTCGCCATCACCTGGCTGGTGCTCGCCGGCATCGGTTACGCCCAGTCCTTCGGCACCGCCGCCGCGCCGCGGTCGTAGATCTCTTCCGCTCATGCGGAATCGCGTTAACCACCCTACCCAAGCGACAAATAGGCGCGGTCGAACGCATCGCGCAGGGCGGGCGTAGCGGCGAGCATTTCGCGCACCGTCCCCAACAGGAAGTGGCGGCGCGCCATCAGCGCGAGGTCACGCGGGGCCAGGCGGGCCGCGACGCGGACCTGATCGGCGAGCAGCTGCGGGCCGTCCTCCCCGAGTCGCGCCCGAGCGGCGAAGCCGATCGCAAGGCGGGGCACGATCAGCGCCGGATCCTCGGGCGCCGTCCGCACCGCCATGCGCCACGCGGGTCCGAGCTCGCCCCCGACGCCGCGCGCGACAAGGGCGTAGACGAGCCCGGTCCAGACAAAGGGCTGGGACGGTGCTTCTGCGATGGCGGCGCGCGATTCACGGATCGCCAGGTCGAGCGACGCGCGGCCCGCCGGGCTGGTCGTGCCGGCCGAACGAGCCTGTGCCAGCGCGAGGGCGGCGATATCGGCATGTGTCGAGGGCGTATCGCGCAGCGCATCGCGCCGCAGCGCAAGCGTCTGGGCCACGGCGTCGGGTGACGGCGGCGGCGATCGCGCAAGGCCGGCTACGACATCGTTGTCGGGCGCGAGGCGGATATTGTCGAGGGCGCGTGGCCCCGCAAAGACGGCAAGCGCCGCGCCGGCGAGAAGGGCGAGGGCGGAGTCGCGTGATCGGAAAGCATTCTAGTCGGCGTAGTACTTGTTGTGGTGGTCGTAATTGTAATAGTAGCCCAAGTCGCGATAGCCGTAGCGCGCCTGCTTGGAAACGTCGACCTGCGCGAGCACCAGACCCGTGCGCGGGGCGCCGGCGTCGACGAGCTGGCGGATACCGGCGATGGCCGTCTCGCGCCGGGTTTTTTCCCACCGCACCACGTACAGCGCATGATCGACATGGCGTGCGAGAAGCAGGCTGTCCGACACCGCGAGCAATGGCGGCGAGTCGAGGATCACCAGGTCGTAAAGTGCCGCGAGCTGCTGCAGCAGGCCGCGCATCTTCTGCGAGCCGATGAGGTCGGCCGGATGGGCGGCCCGCCCGCCGGCTGTAATGTAGTGCATGCCCGAGCGTGAATCGATCTCGATCACGTCCTCGAGCTCGGCGCGGCCGGCCAGATATTCGGCGAGACCGGTCTGGTTGGGCTGTTCGAGCATCAGGTGCAGGTTGGGATGGCGCATGTCGCCGTCCACGACGATGCAGCGCTGGCCCGAGCGCGACGCCAGGGCCGCAAGCGAGAGGGTCAGGGCGCTCTTGCCCTCGCCCGACACCGCCGACGTGATCAGCACGGTACGCGGCGGGTGCTCGGCATCGGCAAGCATCAGTGCGGTGCGGATCGAGCGCACCGATTCGGCATAGGACGAGTTCGGCCGGTCGACCGCCACCTCGTGCGTCGGACGGCGGCGTTCGCGCCGGCTGAGGCGCGGCGTCGCGCCGAGGACCGTGAGGCCCGTCACGCTTTCCAGCTGGGTGACGTTGCGGAAGCCGGAGTCGAGGAACTCGAGGATCAGCGCCAGCGCGATGCCGACGACCAGCGACACCAGGAGCGCCGCCAGGATCATCAGCCGCTTCTGGGGATAGAACGGATAGAACGGCGCGGTGGCGCGCGAGATGATGCGCGCGTCGGGCCGCTCCGTCTCCTTGTCGAAGACCGAGGTCTCCTTATAGCGCGCGAGCACCGTCTGATAGAGCTGCTGGTTCGCCTTCACCTCGCTGGCCAGCGTGCGCAGCGACACCTCGGCATCGTTCTGCCGGCCGATCTGGTTTTCGAGCCTCTTCGATTCGGTCTCGAGATTGCGCACGCGCGCATTCGCGATCTGAACGTCGTTCGCGAGGCTCGCCGCGATTTTCTGCGTCTCGCCGCTGATCTTGAGGCGGAGGTCCTTGAGCTCGTTCTCGGCCAGCACCAGCGTCGGATGGCCCGGGCGCAGCGTGGTGCGTAGCTGTGCGATCTTCTGCAGGACCGTCGCTTCCTGCTCTTGCAGGCGCTGGATCAGGGGCGAGTCGAGAATCGCCGCCGCCGTGTCGATCCCCGCCGCGCCCTTCGCCCGCAGCGACTGGATCTGCTCGAGCCGCGCCTCGGATTCGGCGCGCTTGGTGCGCGCCGCCACCAGGTCGACGTTGAGGCGGACGAACTGTTCCTGCAGCACGTTTGCGCCGGCCGCTTCGACGATGCCCGATTGCGCGCGGAACTCGTCGAGCTTGCGCTCGGACTCGACGACCTTCGCCTGTAGCTCGTTGACCCGGCGATCGAGCCAGGCAGTGGCGCTCGACGTTGCCTCGCTCTTGGTGGCCTGCTGGTCGGCGATGTAAAGCGCGGCCGTCGTATTGGCCGCACGCGCGGCGAAGTCGGGGTCGGACGACGTGTATTCGATCGAGATGACGCGCGAGCGCTGGCTGGGAATCACGGCGAGACCGGCGAGATAGGAATCGGTCAGGTCCTCGCGCATCGCGGCGTGCTTCTCAGCCTCGGTCATGCCCTCCCAGGGCGACCGCGCCTCTTGCGGCTTCACGCCGAGCAGGCGCTTGACGGCGGCCTTGGCGAGACCGATCAGGCTTTCATGCGGCTCGGCCAGCTCCGGGTTGAACAGCGGGCTGCGGTAGAGGTCGAGCTTGTCGACCGCCTGGGCCGCGAGATGGCGTGAGCCGATGATCGCCGCCTGGGTCTCGTTCGTGTAGTAGTCCGGCGTCAGCCCCTGGGCGACGAACTCGATGTTCACCACGTTCTGGCGGTTGCCCTCGACGACCACCGAGGACTGGGCAACGTAGAGCGGCGTGATCTGGTTGACCATCAGCACCGCGATGGCGGTGCCGAGGAACGCCACGCCGCCGATCAGGACCTTGCGGCGGCGCAGCCCGCCGAGCAGGCGACGCGGGTCGAGCCCCTCGGGCTCGCCGGGCGGCATATAGGGGCCGACATCGGTCAGTTGCTCCCGATGACGGGGCGGAAGACGCGCAATGGTGGACATTATGGTAGGGGTGCTCCTGCCCCGGCCGGCCTCCCCCGCTCGTCGGACCGGTAGCGTGTCAAATTCAGGTTAAGAACATGTTTGTCAAGCCTGCGTCCGGCCCGACCTAGAACAGGCGGCGCGTGATTTCGACGGTGTCTCCGGGCAGTACGGGCGTATCCAGCTGAACGGAAAGTTCGCGAACGCCTTCGCCGCTGTCGCGCACGACGGTGGCCGGTGCAAAGCGCGCCCGGCGCGTGTAGCCGCCCGCGATGGCCACGGCCCGGCGCACGGTCAACCCGGCCACGTAGGGATAGCTGCCCGCCTTGTTCACCTCGCCGTAGATATAGAACGGGCGGTAGTTCAACACCTCGACCGTCACGCGCGGATCGACGATGAACTTGCGGTCGAGCTCCGCCCGGATCTTCTCCTGCAATTCGGGCACGGTCAGCCCCTTGGCGGCGATCTGGCCGAGCAGCGGGTAACCGATCGTGCCGGAGCCGTCGATCTCGAACTGTCCCGATTCCTGCGGCTGGCCGAACACGGTGACTTTCAGCTTGTCGCCGGGGCCGAGCCGATAGGCGGAAATGTCCTGCATTGCGGGGCTGCCCGCGGACGGCTCGACCTGCGAGGCGCTCTCGTCCGCTGGTCCGCTGCAGCCGGCCATAGCCAGCATCGCCGCCAGGACCGCAGCGGCAAGCCCAGCACGACGCCGCGCCGGCCGGATGGGACGACCCAAAATTGTCTTCTGTCGGTTAATCACTGTTAATATTTACCTCGTATCCGCCGCCCTATTTCAAATTCAGGGCGAATTGGCTGTGACGGTCGTCACAAACCGCTGAGATTCGCCGGCCGGATCTCGCGACCCGGTGCGCCATCCCACGACGCGTAAGCATGCGGATCATAATTGTTCGTTAACCACGAATCGCAAGGGCGAGCCGCGACCGCTCCGGCTTTGTCGCACCATTGGTCCCTTCTTAATGGTCCCTTCCTAAAGGTGTTCGCCGACGGCGAGCGTCATGACCTGGTCGCTGAAACCGGCGCCGGCCAAGGTCGAATTCCGGCGGGCCATCGAATAGGCGAGGCGGGCATACCACCTGCTGCCGATCCGGTAGTCGAACGCGAGCGAGCCGTCGATCACCGTGTCGTCGCGCCGGAAGCCGCGGAACGACTGGTCCGAATATCCGGCGCGCAGCGAGACGATGAGATTGTCGAGGTATTCGTAGTCGACGCCGATCTTCCCCTCGCTGACCAGGACGCCGGACGCCCCGACCAGGGTCGTCTCGTCGATGCGCCGCGTCAGCCCGGCGGTGACGGTCAGCAGACCGGTCGGGTTCCAGATCAGCTTGCCGTCGAGCGATACACCCGACACCGTCTCGAACCCCGGCTCGTCGAAGCGCTGGCTCAGATAGCCCGCACCGAACTCGATGAAGGTCACGCCCGTCACATCCCAGGTCAGTCCGGCCTGGATGTTGTAGCCGTTCGAGCCCTGCAGCAGGCCGCCGGCATCGACGCGCCGCGCATAGTTGCGGGTATTGTAGCGCGGCTCGACGAACACGGTGGTGCCGGGACTGAACTCGTAGCCGGTGCGCACGGCGTAGGTGGTCTCGACGCGGTCGCCGTCTGGCGTGGTCAGGGGATCGCCGCCCGAATTGGTAATGTCGTCGCGCGCGATCCTGGCGCTGAGCAGGACGGCGTCCGCCATGTAGCGCACCTCGCCATGCGCGTTCAGGACGTCGGCCGTTTGCGGTGGGACGTTGGCGCCGCCGGGATTGTCGGGCGTGCCGCGCTGCGTCTGGGCTTCGGAATAGCCCGCCTCGCCGGAGACGTACAGCGCCTCGGTGACGTCGATCCGTCCCCCGAGACTGGTCCGGTAATTGACGAAGTCCTCGCCGGGGTACACGAAATGCCGGCCGACGTCGCCGCCGACGGCGAAATGCGCCTCGTGGTTGGCCCAGTCCGAGGCGATCGACACCGATGGGCGGAAGTCGAAGATCGCGTCGCCGCGCTTGTCGGTTTCGGTGCGGAAGATGTTGGAGTCATAGGACATCGCGACCTCGGCGGTCGGATGCACCACGAAGCTTGCGAGCGGCGAGCTCTTGTTCGCGACCGTCTGCTCGTCCACCAGCCCGACATGGTAGAGCACCTCGTCCAGCTCGAGACCGATCGGCGCGAACTCGGGGCGGGGGCGGTCGAGCACGGATTCGGTCCGCGCCTGCTGTGCATGGGTGACGACGGGAAGGAGCGCGAGCGCGGCCGCGGCCGCGGCCATCAATCCAAAGCTGGCCCGTGGCCAGGCGGCCAGACGCCGGGACCGGCCTTCTACGCCCATATCAACTCGGGCTTGCCTGATCCGTGTTTTCGAAGACCGGCGGCGGCAGGTCGAGCGGAATGGCTTGTTGCGCGGTGTTGGGCCCGGCCGCCGGCGCAATGTCCTGCAGCTGCGCCAACGTGCCGAGGTCCTGCAGCAGCGCCGCCATCGCCGTCTGAAGCTCCGACTCGATGGCCAGGCGGACGTCTTCCGGGATCGCGCCGCCCGGCGCGTTCTGGCCTCGCGCCAGCGAGGCACGCGTCAGATCCATGATGCGGCCCAGCGCCGCGACGACTTGATCCGGGGTCATTTCCGCCGCGCGGGCGCGCACCGACTGGACGAGATGAAGCACGCGGCGTTTCAGCTCGCGTAACGGCACGTCGATGCCCAGCCAGGCGCGCAGTGCCCGCATACCGCGCTCGCTTCCCGAAAAGATGCCTTCCATCACCTGGTCCGACGGCTGCGGTGGTGGCTGCTGCGCCCCGTTCGCGGGAGGCGGATTTGCGGCCTGAACCGGCGCCGAATCCTGCGCGAAGGCGGAGCCGGAGCCAAAGCCCAGGGTCAGCGCCGCCGTGAGGACGAGCATCGCAAAATATCGGATCGAACGTCGAGACATGCCCTGTTCCGCGGCCTTCCATCCTCTGTTGGTACCGGGCCTTCCGCCCGGCGCCGCGCCACCCCGTGGAAGTATACACCGAATCTGGTGGCCTTTTCCGCCCCCGATGGTGCGCCCGGCGTCTTCACGATTCGTTAACGCCCGTCTCGCCAGTCACGACGGCCAGTCCGCGCGCCAGCAGATCGGCCGTCGCGCGATCCAGATCGGCCCGAATTCGCGCCCGCCCGGCGTCGGGAAAGGCGGCAGCGAACGCCTCGGTGAGCTCGTCCGCGCTGCGCGGCTCGGCCAGCAGCCGCCACAGCGCGCTGGTGACGGCGTCGAGATAGAAGACCTCCTGGCTCGACGGCTCGACCAGAAAGGTCTCGTCGTCGACAACGGTCGCGCTGATCGCCGGGTTGCGCAGATAGCGGATTTCAGCCATTCGCCGTGTCCTCGGCCGGCGCGAATTCCGCGGCCAGCAGAGCCGCCGCCGCCGGGCTGGACGCGAACGGCAGCCGCAGGACCGGCACACGCCGGGCGAGCCCTTCGAGCGCGCGCACCAGCGCATCCGCCGGCCGGTCCGCGGCATAGCAGTGGGGCACGAGCGCCCGGACCGCCTGGGAGGGAGACAGCGGTGCCGGACCGTCGCCGGACGCGCCGCGCGCGAGAATCACAACGGCGGCAAGCGGCGCGGTCGCACCGAACGGCGCCGCCTCGCCCGGCTTCATACGCAGGTATGTCGCGATCTCCCCTGCATATGCCGTGCGCTCCATGATGAAGCGCGCATAGGCGGCGCCGCTGCCCGGCGGCAAGGGCTGGCGGGCCTTGGGGGCGAGGCCGAACGACATGGCCTCGGGAGCATCGCCCGGACGTATGCCGATCCGGTCGTCGCCGAACAGGAGATGTCCCAATTCCGCCAGCATCAGCGCGACGGAGGATTTTCCGGCGCCGGAATTGCCGACCAGCGCGACGATGCCCGCGCCGATCCGCGCGGCGCCCGCATGCAGGCAGATCAGTGACGCGTCGCGCGCCACCACGACCATGACCAGCGCGCCGGCAGCGCCGTTCGCCGCGTCGAGCGCGTTGTCGAATTCAAGGACGGCGCCGTAGCTGCCGCTCACCGCATAGCCGCCCGACGCCGTGCGGCCGATTTGGATGTCTGCGAAATCCGCTGGCTCGGCCGGGCGAACGCGCCAGCCGTACAGGAACAGTCCGAGTTGTTCGATCACCGGCTCCGCGCCGGCACCGGCAACGACAATCGGCGCCGTGTCGGGGCCGAGCCGCCAGGCGTCGCCAGCGAAAGAAGCGGAAGGCGCTCTAGTCCGCGACGTTCTCGCGCGGCGCATGCTTGGAAAGAATCCGCTGGAGGGTGCGCCGGTGCATGTTGAGCCGGCGCGCCGTCTCGGAGACGTTGCGGTCGCATTGCTCGAAGACGCGCTGGATATGTTCCCACCGCACGCGATCGGCCGACATCGGGTTTTCGGGCGGCGGCGGCAGGGCGTGCTCGCCCGCGAGCAGCGCCGCTTCCACCTGGTCGGCGTCGGCGGGCTTGGCGAGGTAATCGAGCGCGCCGGCCTTCACCGCCGCAACGGCGGTGGCGATGTTGCCGTAGCCGGTCAGCATCACGATGCGGGAGTCGGGCCGCGCGGCGCGCAGCGCCGTCACGACGTCGAGACCGCTGCCATCCTCGAGGCGGAGGTCGAGGACCGCGAAGGCCGGAGGCTCGGCGCGCGCGGACGCGATGCCGTCGGCCACCGACAGGGCGGTTCGCACCTCGTAGCCGCGGCGCTCCATCGCGCGGGCGAGACGGGCCAGGAAAGGGGCATCGTCGTCGACGATCAGGAGTGACCGTTCGGCGCCCTGGCCCCGGGGGGACTCTTGAAGCTGGGTCATGGCAATCTGCTTTCTTCGGGCGGGAACGAGGCGGGCTCGTCCGCCTCGGCTGCCTCCAATATGGAGCGATTCCAGCGAACTGCAACCTCCGCACCGCCTTGGGGCCGGTTGGCGAACGACACCCGCCCGCCTGTGTGGCGCAGCAGGGTCTGGGCGATGAAGATGCCGAGCCCCATATGTGCGGCGCCGTCGCGCCAGCCCGAGACGTAGGGCTCGCCCAGCCGTTCCATGATTCCCGGCTGAAATCCGGGCCCGTCATCGGCGACGACCACCGAGGCGGTATCGTCGTCCCAGCGCGTTGCGACGTCGACCGTCTCGCGGGCCACCTGGACCGCGTTCTGGATCAAATTTCCGAGACCCTGGAGAAACTCGGCCGAGCGCAGGACCTGCGGCTCCGTGGCCGTCGCGCCATCGGCCGGGCCGGCATCGAAGCGGATGTGCGTGCCCTTGTTGGCATAGGGGGCGGCCGCCAGCTCCACCACCGACGACAGGGGCAAGTGCATGAACGGCTCGTCCCCCTCGGGCCGGGCCGCGAGGCGGGCGAGGATGTCGCGGCAGCGCGCCGCCTCGCTGAGCAGCAGCGCGACATCTTCGCCGATCGGGCTGTCGGCGGGCACGTCGCGGGCGATCTCGCGCGCCACGACCGAAATGGTGCCCAGGGGACTCCCCAGCTCATGCGCGGCGGCGGCGGCGAGCGCGCCGAGGGCCGAAAGCTGGCGCTCGCGCGACAAGGCGAGCTGTGCGGCCGCAAACGCGTCCTGCATGCGGCGCGCCTCGGCCGCGACACGCCAGGCGTAGGTGGCGAAGAACACGATGCCGAGGCCGAGCGCCGTCCAGATCCCGAGCACATAGACCAGGGGCAGTGCGAGCCCGCCGCCCTGCCACGGCAGCGGCATGTGCAGGACCGCAAGCACGCTGATGGCGACCACCGACAGCGTGCACAGCGTCACGGTCGGCCGCGCGCCCAGAATGGTCGCCGACACCGAGACGGGCGCCAGCAGCAGCACGGCAAACGGGTTCTGCAGCCCGCCGGTCAGGTACAGCAGCACCGAGAGCTGGACGATGTCATAGGCGAGGAACCACGCCGCCGCCGGCTCGCTGAGCCGCACCGCCCGCGGCCGCTCGAGCATCGCCACCGTCACCGCGAGGTTGACCGCCGCCGACGCGCCGATCACGATCAGGCACTCGGCAAGCGGCAGGCGAAATTCCAGCCCGTAATGAACGACCAGGATGGCAAGTGCCTGGCCGGCAACGCCGACCCAGCGGATCGTGGTCAGGGTGCGAAGCCGTACCCGCCCCGGCTCGGCCTGCTGCGCCTCGAGCCGTCCCATCAGCCGGTCATCGCGCGATTGCGGAGCCGAGAAAAGCAGCCCCTCACCCTGTCCCTCTCCCAAGGGGAGAGGGCACGCCGCGATGATCTTTCCGAATCTCTGTCGGGCGCCGAATCCGCGATCGAGTCCACGAAAGTACGGGCAGGGTTCCCTCTCCCGCGGGGAGAGGGACAGGGTGAGGGGTCAGGCGTCGACGGGTGGAACGGGCATTCGATCGCCACGAGCCCTCACGCGATCAAGAACGTCTCGAACGCCTTTTCGGTGCGGCGCGACGGAAAGCCGCCCCGCACCGCGCCCGGACGCAGGTCGCGGTAGAAGGTGCGGAACCCCTCGCCCAGCGTGCGCGAGTTCGGTACCGACAGCCACAGCCGCAGCAGGTGGCGGTGCCGCTCGGGCTCGGGCCAGTCCTCGAATTCGGTGCGCGAATGGAACATGGTGTGATTGTTGACGAACTGGATGTCGCCCGGCTCGAACATCATGGAAACGATATATTGGTGAACTGGAAAGTTCAGAATGAGAAAGATTTACTGCAATATGAAGTGGAAAAATCAACAGATGGCGTGAAGTTTGTTAAGATCGAAACTGTGGCAGCCCTCAATAAAGGGGCCGGCAACTACCAAATAACTGATCCTAAAGCATCATCCGGCGATAATTATTACCGGATCAAAATTGTCGGACTGAACGGTGAGATAACTTACAGCTCAGTAGTGAAAGTTTCAATCCCGTATATCATGCCGGCCATTAAGATTCATCCAAACCCGATAACTGACGGAATTATTCATTTGCAGTTCATAAACCAGCCTGCCGGCATGATATGGTACGGCTATTAAACCCGTTGGGCCAGACCATCGTATCCAAACAGATTGAACATGCGGGTGGAAATGCAACCGAAAATATCAAATGGGATTATTATCTTGCTCATGCTATTTACCAGTTGGAGGTGCTTAAACCCGGGGGAGCAATGGAGGTGATAAAAGTGTTGTATTGATGAAAGGGTTATTTGTAACATAATACATTTATCCAAGAAATAAAAAATATGTTAATTTATCTGTTTACTTCAGTTCTTGCAGACGTGACGGGTAAACAGGTAATAATAGCACATAAATAATACAATAAGTTACAATATAAGGCGTTTTATAGGTTCAGATCCGAATCTTTAAAATGCCTTTATGAAAAACATTTTTACACTTTTCTTGCCGTATTGGTTGCCCACTTCACATCAGTCGCACTGCCGGAAACAATGTCACGGCGGCGATTTTGCGCAATTAAGGTCGAATTTATACATCGTGTCCCCGACGGCTCAACCGTACTGATGGATGGTGCACTCACACAATATTATCGCTGATTATAGCAATGCCATCGATCGCATGGATGCCCGCAAGATGAGCAATATGTCAGAAAACTGGGGAATGGTACGGAATAATACGGTGTATGTTATTGAAAGAAGGCATACCAATTGAAGGAAATGATTCTATCTTTTTCAAAATGTGGAACATGAGGGTCATTACATACCGGCTGGAATTCATTGCCTCCAACCTCGATTTTCCCGGCAGGACGGGCATGCTCGTAGATAAATACCTTAATACTTCCGCTCCTCTAAACCTTAATGGAACCACTTATGTGGATTTTTCGGTAACAGCCTGATCCGGCATCAAAAGCATCAGACCGGTTTTTGCTTGTTTTTTCAAGAACAGTAAAGAAGGGCCTTTTGCCCTTTGCGATATTTTTGCCAATGCATTGTAGCAACCATTCGGTAACTATCAACTGGCAAACGTAAATGAAAAAAACTTCAGTCAGCTGGCGATCGAACGGTCAACCGATGGCAATTCCTTTGATGGCTCAAAACAGTGCTGGTTACTTACAATAACGGGCAGGCCCAAAATCAATATAAAGATGAGCAACCACGCGAAGGAACCAACTATTACAGGGTTGTCGCAACTGGCATTGACGGCAGCATCAGCTATAGCAATATTATGAAAGCGGAGATCGCAAAAACAATACAACAGTCTTCGAGGTGTATCCAAACCCGGTCGTTGGCAACCGTCTTAACCTGCAAATGAAGAACCAGCCTTCCGGCGTTTATAAGATTACAATTGAAGAATGCATTCGGGCAGGTTATTCTGTCAAAAGAGATGAACTTTGAAGGTGGGGACCGGTGCCCGGCAATTCGGCCCGCTCATCTTCTTCCCACCGGCATTTACCACCTCGAAATAGAATCACCGGACGGAAAACTGAAAGTAATTCCCGTCGTGTTTTAATGATTTTCGTTAACAAGCAATAGTTTTATCCGGGGCCCGCAGGCTCCGGATTTTTTTATTCCGGGGGTATACAAAATAAGCCAAAACCCCTTTAGCACCGGCACAACCGTAAAAATAACCCGTCAAAAAACTTGCAGGACAAAATAACTTGTTTATTTTTGTGTTTTCACAGGATGTGACCGCTGCGCGGTTAACGATCCTCTGAAAATAACCAAGGCTTTTTGCGCAGTTACATTATCCTTTTTCCTCTGTAAAAGTTGGCGTCTTTTTTCCTGTTGCTTCGCATCGTTTCGGATGCTGAACAAAGAGGAATGAAACAACCTGGCTGTTGATCCGCAACCCGGCTTTTTGGGGATTCAACTTTTAAGAGTCGATGTCGGTGGTGTGGTTGTAACAGACCATTGTGAAAATGAATTTCCGCGGTGACAAAAATGAGAATTGGAACGTGTGAAGTGAAGTAGTAAAAACTCAATTGTCCAAAAGCGCGAATGTGCCGCACCCTTCATGGAACAGACTACAGGATAAAAAAAGGGGTGCGAAATAAGATAAGAGAGAAATAATCGTTTAATTTGTGATGACCTTAAAAAAAGAAGATCAAAACATACTGTATTCAATGAAATTTAGGTTTTTTTGTTTTTTGTTGTTCTTAATAACCGGCTTGCAAACGCGCGCACAGAATTCTTATTTCTACAATGACAAGTACTATGACAATCCCGGTCACTTTTGAAGCAGGAATTTCATTGGGTGCTATGAACAGCCTTACCGATATCGGTGGCAGGCCGGGATTTGGTAAAGCGGGGGCCCAAGGACATGAACATCCAGAGTACCACTTTTTCCGGCGGCATTTATTTCGGTGCGATTTTCAAACATTTTTTGGGATTGAGACTTGAAGGGACATCAGGGAAAGTGCAATCTAACGATAGTTTATTGAAGGGCGTAGTTGGTCCTAATCCCGCTATTGGAAGGTACAACAGGAACTTAAGTTTCAGGAGCCCCATCAGGGAAATCAATCTTTTGATGGAATTTCATCCCGTAGATTTTTTCCGGATTTTTGATCCCTATAACGCCGCTGTTATCTTTTCTCCTTACTTAATCGGAGGGGTTGGATATTTTCATTTTAACCCACAGGCAAAGCTTAATTCACAATGGATTGACCTGAGGCCTTTACACACGGAAGGAGAGGGATTTGCAGAATATCCCAACAGCCATCCATACAGCCTGGGCCAAATGAACTTGTCTTACGGTTTAGGACTTGCGTATGAGTTGTCGCCAAAGTTCAATTTATCGATTGAATATATCAGCCGTATATTGTATACTGACTATTTAGATGATGTTCATGGCAGGTATATTGACCCGGCGTTGTTCTCAAAGTACCTCTCCGGAAATGATCTTACCAATGCGCTTCAATTGTATAAAAGAATCAGGCCGGATGCCAAACCAAACGAAACAACCCAAAGCATTGGAAGTGTCAGAGGGAATGCCAATAACAACGATTCGTATTTTACAGTAAACATTAAAATCGGGTACATTATCGGCCGTGAACTGATTAACGGCAGCAACAGGAAATACAACAGGGCCATGAGAAGCCCTACAAGATTTTAAATGTGGGAAAACAGGAAGTGCGGCAGTAAAACTACTTTTTTCGGTAAAAATTATTTTCATGGTAACTACGAATATTTTCTTGCTGAAATAATAAGGTATAACGAAATAATAAATCCTCTCTTTCCGTTATGGTTTAAAGGTTTCAATCATTATTTTATCTAACTTAGCAACGCTTTTAAATGCCTTTTATGAAACGATTTACACAGTGGATTTTGACCCTTGGATTTGTGATGTTTTTTTTGATGATGTTACCCCAACTGGTGCTCGCAGATCCGGGAGATCCGTACTGTGATCCTTTGGATCCTTCGTGCCCGATTGATGGAGGCCTCGTTTTTCTCCTGTTAATTGGCGCTGCATACGGAATAAAAAAGATACTGGATTCGAAAAAGGTAAAAATCTGACCGCAGGCATTATTGCGCTTATCGTTTAAACCAGTTTATGGCTAAGTTTTTTGAGAAGCAACCTTAAGAATTGTATTGATTGCCATTTAAAGATTTTAAAGAAGAATAAGAACAGAATTCCCTTCAGATACCGATTTTTCCATTAAATTGCACACACCTGAAGATAACCCCTTTACATTATTGCCAGTCAACTGTATGCATAAAGTTTTCAATAAAACATTTCCCGTAACAACAGGCGAAAGTTATCAAAATCCATCCGGCCGTTGCCACTTCAGGTTACGGCACTCTTTGTTTTTGTTTTTTATTGTAACTTATTTCATTGCCTGCACTCCTGCAAAAAATACCTATTTCCAGGATATTAAGCGGGACACTACACTTACCAATCTGGTATCAAAAAACTTTGAACCGAAAATACAAAAAGGGGATTTGCTTTCGATAACGGTTTCAAGCCTTAGCCCGGAAAATACAGCTATATACAATGCACCCGCAGAATGCACAGGGAGCAGTAACAGGTTACCTGGTAGACGAAAACGGGAATATTGATTTTATCAAACTGGGCTCACTTCATGTAGAAGGGATGACACGCAAAGAACTGAAAGAAGAACTGCAGCAGAAATTAACACCTTACTTAGCCCAGAGTGTGGTGGCCATAGGTTTCCTTAACAGGCACGTAACATTGATTGGCGCGGTTTCTCCGCAGGTGCTTCCGATGCCTAATGATAATATGACTTTACTGGATGCGCTTGCTGCCTCTGGCGACCTGGGCGAAAAAGCGCGAGCCGATGATATTTTGATCATCAGGGAAAACGGTAATTCGAAAACATTTAAGAAAGTCAACCTAACTGATAAATCAATTTTTTATTCACCTTATTATTATTTGCAGCCAAATGATATTGTGTATGTGGAACCT
>CAVZIN010000011.1:0-272954 GCA_963775315.1 uncultured Alphaproteobacteria bacterium
GGTGGGCCCGGCAGGACTCGAACCTGCAACCAGACCGTTATGAGCGGCCGGCTCTAACCGATTGAGCTACGGGCCCGCGCGGGGCGCGCGCCCGGAATAGCAGAAATCGCGGGGGCGGTGTAGCGGCCGCGGTCGCTACGCCGCCGCCCGGTGCCTCAACTCGTCATCATGTCGTCGGCGCAACGGCTGACGACGCGGTCGGAGATGCCCTTGGCCTCCGGCAGATCTGCGGCGAACTTTTTGGCCAGTTTTTCGCGTTGGCTCCATGCGTCCCACTTTTTGAGGACGGCGAGACTCTGGTTGCGCGTCTTCCAGTAGTTCGTGGCCTCGTTCGCGCAGACTTGAGCGATGGAACTGACCTGCGCCTCGGCCACCGCGTCGTGCATCGTACCGCGCGTCACCAGCCAGCCCGACCCGAACCCCCCGAACGCCGCCAGCGCCACACCGGCGATCGCGCCGATCACGTAGGGCTTCGCCCCGGATGCGGCCTCTTTTATCGACATCGTCAAGCCTCCCGCTCGTCGGCCGGTCCAGCCGGCCAAGCGGAAGTCCACCCCGGGATTTGGGCGAAAAGCCGGCCTTTTCGCGGCCGGATTGCGGCGTCTCAGTCGACGCCGAGCAGCTCGACCTCGAAGACCAGCGTCGAGCCGGCCGGGATCGGGCCGACCGCCCGGTCGCCATAGCCGAGCTCGGGCGGCACGGTGAGGCGCCGGACGCCACCGACGCGCATGCCGGCAACTCCCTGGTCCCAAGCCTTGATCACCTGGCCGGCGCCCAATACGAAGCGGAACGGCTTGCCGCGGTCGCGCGACGAATCGAACTTCTTCCCGTCGGTGAGCCAGCCCGTGTAGTGCACGGTGACGGTATGGCCGGGCTCGGCGACGGCGCCGGTTCCGGTCTTGAGGTCCTCGATCTTGAGGTCTTGGGCGGAGGCGGGGGCGGCGGTCATCAGGATCACCAGGAACAGGGGAATGATACGGGCGAGGATACGCACTTCGGCTCCTTTCGACGATTGGATCGCGCCGGGTATAGCAGAGCCGGGCGCCGGACGCCCGTCATGCGAATGGCCGCACCGTTGCCGGCGCGGCCATCGGATCGCTGGCGAACGAAAGGGTCAGGCGCTGGCGGTGGCGCGCGCCTCGCGGTGCGGGGGCATCTCCTCCATCCCCGCGGGATCGCGCAGCACGTAGCCGCGGCCCCACACGGTCTCGATGTAGTTGTCGCCGCCCGTCGCGGCCCCAAGCTTCTTGCGCAGCTTGCAGACGAACACGTCGATGATCTTGAGCTCGGGCTCGTCCATCCCGCCGTAGAGATGGTTGAGGAACATCTCCTTCGTCAGGGTCGTGCCCTTGCGCAGACTCAGGAGCTCGAGGATGCCATACTCCTTGCCCGTCAGGTGCAGCGGCTGGCCCTCGACCTCGACCGTGCGCGTGTCCAGGTTCACCTGCAGCCGGCCGGTGCGGATGACCGATTCGGAGAAGCCCTTCGAGCGGCGCACGATCGCCTGAATGCGCGCGATCAACTCCGCCTTGTCGAAGGGCTTGGTCA
The DNA here is from genome assembly GCA_963775315.1 of uncultured Alphaproteobacteria bacterium. Taxonomy (GTDB): domain Bacteria; phylum Pseudomonadota; class Alphaproteobacteria; order MPNO01; family DASWLB01; genus CAWGHZ01. The sequence goes on from CAVZIN010000011.1 coordinate 1,549, forward strand.
GGTAGTCGTCGGCGCCGAAGCCGAGGCCCCGCACCTTCTTCTCGGCGTCGTTCAGCCCCGACAGGATCAGGATCGGCGTGCGCACCCGCGCGGAGCGCAGCCGGCGCAGCACCTCGTACCCGTCGATGTCGGGCAGCATCAGATCGAGAATGATGATGTCGTAGTCGTACAGCTTGCCGATCTCGAGACCATCCTCGCCGAGATCGGTCGAGTCGACGATGAAGCCCTCCGACTTCAGCATCAGCTCGATGGTCTTGGCAGTGGAAGTATCGTCCTCGACGAGAAGCACACGCATGTGTTCGTCCCCCGTTCGGCGGTCAGGTTCCGTTAACCTCGCCCACCATACTGCGGCCTTAATGGTTAACAAAAGGTAATCGCAAGGGGGCCCACCGCAGCATTTTTACCGAACGTTAAAGCGACCCGAGGCAAGATCGCCGCACTTGAAGGCGTCAAGATCGTATTTCGGAAACGATTGATTCCGAACGAAAAAATTAATCGGTGAGGCTTCCCTGAACGCTATTCGCTCCCTCGTAGCGGAAATCGAGCGCGTCCCGCCCCAGCTCGAATATGGCCGGGTCACCGGCGTCATGGGCATGCTGGTCGAGCTCGGCGGGGCGCCGCCTACGCTCAGCGTCGGCGATCGCTGCGAGGTGATGGCGCGGGGCCGCGCGCCGGTGTCGTGCGAGGTGATCGGCTTCCGCGATGGCCGGGCGCTGATGATGCCGTTCGGCCCGCTGGAAGGGGTCGGGCTCGGCTGCCGCGCCGTTATCGGCATGGCGCAGCCGGTGATTCATCCGCACCCGTCCTGGCTCGGCCGCGCGCTCGACGCGATCGGCCAGCCGGTGGACGGCGCGGGGCCGCTCACCTACGGCACCGCGGCGTACGATCTTCGCGCCGCGCCGCCGCCGGCGCACGGGCGGCGCCGCGTCGCCGGCAAGATCGACCTCGGCGTCAGGGCGATCAACACGTTCCTCACCTGCTGCCGCGGCCAGCGCATGGGCATCTTCGCCGCCTCGGGCGTCGGCAAGTCGGTCCTGCTGTCGATGCTCGCCAAGTACACGATGGCCGATGTCAACGTGATCGGGCTGATCGGCGAGCGCGGCCGCGAGGTGCAGGAGTTCATCGAGGAGAATCTGGGGCCGGAGGGGATGGCGCGCACCGTGCTGGTGATCGCCACGTCGGACGAGCCGCCGCTGATGCGGCGCCAGGCCGCGTATCTCACGCTGGCCATATCCGAATATTTCCGCGACCAGGGCAGGAACGTGCTGTGCATGATCAACTCGATCACGCGCTTCGCCCAGGCCCAGCGCGAGATCGGGCTGTCAGCTGGCGAGCCGCCGGCAACCAAGGGCTACACCCCGACCGTGTTCGCCGAAATCCCACGGGTGCTGGAACGCGCCGGTCCCGGCACCGGCGAGGGCACCATCACCGGCCTCTTCACCGTGCTGGTGGAGGGAGACGACCATGACGAGCCGGTGGCAGACGCGGTGCGCGCCACGCTCGACGGCCACATCGTGCTCGATCGTCAGATCGCCGAGCGCGGGCGCTACCCCGCGATCAACGTGCTGCGCAGCGTCTCGCGCGTCATGCCCGGCTGCAACACGCCCGGCGAGAATGCGCTGGTCCAGCGCGCCCGCGCCCTGATCTCGCGCTACGAGGATATGGCCGACATGATCCGGCTCGGCGCCTATCGCAAGGGCAGCGATCCCGAGACCGACGCGGCGATCGCCCATCGCGACGCGCTCGAGGCGTTCCTCACCCAGGACAAGAACGAGCGCGCCGCGCTCGGCGACGGCTACGCCAAGCTCGCCGCCATCCTCGGCTCCGACGGGGTCAAGCGATGAAGGGGCTCCCCGGGCTCATCCGGCTGCACCAGTGGAAGCTCGACGAAGTCCGCCGCACCCTCGCCGGGCTCGAAGCGCTCGCCGGGGATTTCCGCCGCCAGATGCTGGCGCTGGACGAGGGCGTCCGTCGGGAGGCGGAGGTCGCGCGCGCCTCGCCCGAGGCTGCCCAGACGTATGCGGCCTATCTCAGCGCCACCCGCGCGCGGCGCGACCGTCTGGCCCGGTCCCTCGCCGACGTCGAGCGACAAGTCGTGGAAACCCACGACGCGGTCGGGCGCGCCTTCCAGGATCTCAAACGGTACGAGCTGGCGCAGGAGGCACGCGACCGCACGGCGGCCGAAAACGCCCGAAGGCTCGATCAGTCGCGCATCGACGAGGTCGGGCTCAACCTCTATCGCCGCCGCTCCGCCGGCCGTACCGGCTGATCGCGCGGCGGCGGCGCGCCTCAGGGCATGCCGAGGCGCTGGCGTGTCTCGTTGTCGAGCTGCCCCGTGACCGGCAGGTTGTGGTTCCGCTGATAGGCGCGGATCGCCTGCTGCGTGCGCGGGCCCATGATCCCGTCCGCCTGTAGCGCGGCGCCGTTGCCATTCAGCGCCTGCTGCGCCTCGCGCACCGTCGTCTGTTCCTCCGCCTGGCTAGGGCCCTGGGCGGATCCGCTGGCCGTGCCGACTGGATTCATGTTCGCCCCCGCGCCGCCCGAGGCGCCGACGCCGGTGCCGTTGAGCATGCTTTTGGCGCCTGGCTGGTTGAGCGTGCCGGTGTCCACGTTCGGATTCGTCATGCCGGTGTTGTCCGCGCCGATGCCGGTGCGGGGCGCGACGCCGACGCGCGTGCGGCCTTCGACCCCGACCCCTGTGCGGTTCTGGGTGCCGGGCGTGCCGGCGCCGATTCCCGCACCTCCGCCGCCCGCGGCACCATAGGACGGAGGCACCGCCGCCAGGTGCGAGGCTCCGGCCCCGCCGGCGCTGCCTGCCCCGCCGGCCGAACCTCCGCCTCCCGCCCCGCCGCCCGAACCTGCGGCGTTCGCCCCAAGCGGCAGAGCGATCACCGCCGCGGCGATCAGCTCCAGGATGCGTCGGCCGCGCGTCACGATTTTCATGTGCGTCGTCCCTGATTGGAGCGACCGCGCCCCGCCCATCGATCCGTCCGACGGGCGAGGCGCCTGTCCCTACTTGCTGGCTTCGAGCTTCTGCCGGGTCTGGGCATCGATGCGGCCGGTGGCGCGCAAGCCGTTCTGCGACTGGTAGTTGCGCAAGGCCTTGCGCGTGTCGGGGCCGAGGACGCCGTCGACCTGAAGCGACGCGCCGTTCTGGTTCAGCGCCTGCTGGACTTCGCGGACCTGGGCGCTGCTGCGCGAACGGTGGCCGGTCATGGCGCGGGCGTGGTGCGTCGAGGCGCCACCCATGCTGCCGCTTTTCATCCCGCCCTGGTTCATGCCGCCGCGATTGCCCATGGCGCCGCCGGTCGAGCCGTTCTCGCCGCTCGTCGCGTTCATGCCGCCATGGCTGCCCATCGCCCCGTTGTGCTCGGCGTTGGTCATGCCGCTGTTGTTCATCTCGGTCCCGCTCGATCCGTTCCCGGACGTGCCGGGGGCACCCATGGACGGGCCGCCGCGCGTCGCGCCGCTTTCCGACGATGGGGCCGGCGGCGCGCCGTTGTCGTTCATCGAGCCCGCCCCGTACGCCACCAGCGGCACCGCGACCAGCGCCGCGCTGAGAAGGCCGAGCCGCTTCGGCGTGAAAAGGTCCAACTTCATTTTTGCGCTCCTCCAAACCGGTTTGAGGGGCTTTCTCTGTCCCATGCCCCTGAAAAGGCGATTTAGCGTGCCGCACGCGTGCCGCAACGGCGCGCAAGCCGGCGCCACCGTCGGATCACGGAGGAGACGGAAATGTCACAGCGGCCGGGATAGACGCAGCTAGGGAAGGCCCAGCCGCTGGCGCGTCTCGTTGTCCAGCGTGCCGGTGACGGGAAGGTTGTGGTTCCGCTGGAAGGTGCGGATCGCCTGGCGCGTGCGCGGCCCGACGATGCCGTTCCGGTCGGGGGCGAGTCCTTGTCCCGTCAGCGCGTCCTGCGCCGCGCGGATGGTCGCCGGGCTGTCCCCGGCCGAAGGCGACAACACTCCGCTCGGCGGCTCCTCGGGCACGGTCTCCAGGCCGAGGCCCGTGTCGGCGCCGATGCCGGTCCGTGGCACCACCCCCACGCCGATGCGCGGCTCGACACCGATGCCGATGCGGCTCTCGCCGGGTTGGATTGCGCTTTCGGGGCGGGAATAGGTCTGGACCGGTCCGGCCTGGGCCGCCGTCAGCGGCAGCGCGGATAGCACCACCACCGCAAGGCTGCGTCTCCATCCGTGGGAAGCGACTTGGCGCATGACGCCGACGCCTCCTTTCCCGTCCTTATTATCTGGGAAAGGAGGGGCGCCGGCGCAATTGCGACAGGAACGCGCCCTTGCCGCAGGGGCGCCGCGGCAAGGGACGCGGGTGGTGGTTACTTGCTGACGATGTCCAGGTCCTGCTGGGTCTTCTGGTTGATCGTGCCGGTCGCCTGAAGCCCGTTCTGGCTCTGGTAGTTGCGTAGTGCCTTCCGGGTGTTCCGACCCATCACGCCATCGACCTGCAGCGACGCGCCCTTGGCGTTCAGCGCCTCCTGCACCTCGCGCACTTCCTCCCGGCCCTGGTTGTTGACACCATAGCGGCCGTTCGAGTTGTACGCTTGCGAGTCATAGGACTGCGAGGCGGCATTGGCGTTCATGCCGCCGTTGCTCCCGGTCGAGGTGTTGTAGCTCCTGGTCTGGTCGTGCAGGTCGGCGTTGGTCGTGCTGTTGTTCGTCGCCAGTCCGCTACCGTTCTTCGCGCTCATGTCATAGCTCGTGCCGGCATCGGAATTCATGGCGACGGTGCCATTGCCGTTGCCGTTCCGAGAGGACGCGAGGTCGAGCTTCTGGCGCGTCTGCTGGTCGATGCGGCCGGTCGCCTTCAGCCCGTTCTGGCTCTGGTAGTTGCGCAGCGCCTGGCGGGTGTTCGGGCCCATGATGCCGTCCATCTTCAGCGAGGCGCCATTTCGGTTCAGCGCCTGCTGCAGGTCACGGATGCGCGAGCCCAGGCGGTAGCTGCGGTCGTAATTCGCGTGGCGCTCGTTGTAGGTCACGCCGTTGTTGCCGTTCGCGTTCTCGTCGCTGGCGAAGGCGTGCGTATTGCCGGCCGGCGCTGCCTGGGCCGAATGGTAGGACGCGGTGCCGTTGTCGTTGCCGTTGCCCGTCAGCGCGCTGCACCCGAACAGGGGCAGGGCGACGATGGCCGTGGTGGCGAGGCCGAGAGTTCTTAATCTCCTCATGTCGAGTTTCATCGGGAACACTCCTTTGAACTTTAGGGGCCATGCGGGGCCCGGTTGCCTAGCCATGTAACGCATGGGGAGCGCGTCTGAACGCCGCGCCCGCGAGCCGACACGGCTCGGTCACATGCCCCCGGCAAACGGTCACACGTGGCGGGATAGAGTCACAGCCAGCGCCGGACGCGGGCGCAATAGGCGCGGTATTCGCTGCCGAATTTGCGGACGAGGTAGCGCTCCTCGCGGCGTACGACGCCCCAGTGCAGCGCGGCGGCGAGCGGTGCAGCCATCACGATCACCCAGAGGCTGCCGGCGGCGATGCCCACCGCGACGACGCCCGCGATCATGGCGATGTAGATCGGGTTCCGGCTGAAGCGGTAGAGCCTGCCGGTCACCAGCGCAGTGGTCGCGCGGTTCGGTTCGACATGGGTGCCGGCGCGGCGGAACCGGCGGAAGGAATCGAGCGGCACCAGCGCCGCGACGACGGCGAGCGCGATGCCTGCCGCGCGGCGCGCGTCCGGCGCCGGCAGGGTCGCGAGCGGCCACGCCCACTCCAGCGCGAAGCCGATCGCGAGCGCGGCGAAGGCGAGGAGCGGCGGCGGCGCGACGACGCCCGCTTTGTCGGGCGGCGCCTCCGCCATGCCGCTAGACCTGATCGTTCACGCCGAGCGCCCAGGCGCCGTAGCCCGAGCCGTGGTTGTCCCACACCAGCGCGATATGCTGCTGCACCGCGTGGGCGTCGCGCCAGAACCGGCCGATCGGGTTCTCGGTGGTGAGGCCCTGGCCGCCGATCAGCGGGAACACCCCCTCGACCGCCTGCACGGCGAGGAGCGAGGCGAAGCTCGCGTCGCGCCGATAGCGGATGCGCTGGGCGGGCGTCGGCCAGTTGCCCTCGCGCGTCACCCGGTTCATCTCCTCGAGGTTGCGCGCGACGATGGTGCGTGCCGCGTCCGCCTCGGCCGAGGCCTTGGCGATGCGGAGCTGCACGCTTTGCAGGTTGGCGAGCTTCATGTGCGTGCCCGCCGTCGATTTCGACTTGAGCTCGTCGGTCAGCGCGGCGACCGCGCCCTGGGCCGCGCCGACGCCGGTGCCGACCAGGTTGTAGGAGAACACGCCGAACAGCGGCAGCTTGTAGATGTGCTCGGGGTTCACCGCGCTGCCGGGCGTCGGCCCGCCGTTCAGGTCGTTGACCTTGAGGAAGTGGCTGTCCGGCACGAACACGTCGCGCGCGATCACGTCGTTCGACCCGGTCGCGGCGAGGCCGGTCACGTGCCAGACGTCGACCACCTCGCATTCCTTCAGCGGCATCAGCACGAAGAACCGGTCGGGCGGCCCCGCCTTGTCCTTCTGCGGCATCGCTACCTGCACCAGTACCCACTGGCAAAGGTCGACGCCCGACGAGAAGCGCCAGCGGCCCGACAGGCGATAGCCGCCCGCGACCTTCTCGTAGCGATGCTCGGCCGCGAAGAAGCAGCTCGCGATGAGCTGGCCGTCGTCGTCGCCCCACACGCGCTCCTGGGCCTCGGGCTCCATCATGCCGAGAATCCAGGCGTGGCAGGTGGTGATCGAGGCGACCCAACCCGACGAGGCGCAGCCGTGCGCGACCTCGGAGGAGATCTCGCAATTCACCCCATAGTCCAGCCCGTACCCGCCATAGCGGGCCGGCTGCAGCACCTTGTAGAAGCCCGCCTCGCGGAAATCCTCGTGCGTCGAGGGCGGCAGGCGGCGCAGCGTCTCGGCCTCGCGCGCCCGCTTGGCGACGACGGGCGCGAGGTCGCGCGCGCGCGCGATCAGCGCCGCCGCGGTCGGCGCGTTGCTGGGTGGGCTCTGCCCCATATTGGTCGCCATAGGATGCTCCCGAACGGACTGGTTCGCCCATTGAAGCCGGGAATGCGCGCCCCGTGCAAGCGCGCCGTCAGGCGACCCGGATTGCGCCCACGACACGGCCGGCGACATTGCGGACGGCGGGGGCAAGGGCGTCGGCAAGTGCCTCCTCGGCGTCGGCGAGGACGCCGAGCCGCCTCAGCACCTCGCCAAGCGCGACCGATGCCGCCCGCCCCGCCCCGTCGGCGACCTTGAGGGCGACGCCGAGCCCCGCGGCCGGGATGGCGGCGACATACACCCCCTCGGCACCCTCCTTGGCCAGCACCGCACCCTTCGTCGCCTGAATCAGCCGGGTGGTGAACCGGCCGGTCCCCGCCACCAGGAACGGCTCGGCGGTCATCGCCTTTCGAATGCGCAGGATGGCGGCCCGGCGGTCGGGGGCAAGGCCCGCCGGGTCGGCGAAGCGGGCGAAGGCGCGGGCAAGCGCGGCAAGAGGCAAGGCGGCGATCGGGATGCCGCACCCATCGATGCCGCGCGGCGCGCCCTCCTGCGGAATTCCGGCCATCTCGAATACGGTGCCGAGTGCCGCTCGCTGGCTCGGATGTCCGGGCTGGATATAGCCACGCGTCGGCGCGGCCAGATGCCGGGCGACGGTGAGGAACCCTGCATGCTTTCCCGAGCAGTTGTTGTGGAGCTGGCTCGGCGCTTCCCCCGCGCGGGCGAGGGCCAATGCGGCGGCCGGGTCGGAAGGCGGGTGACCGCCGCATTCGAGATCCGTTTCGGAAAGCCCGATCCGGGCGAGCCAGGCGGCGACCAGGGCGACGTGGCGTGCCTCGCCGCCGTGGCTCGCACAGGCGAGGGCGAGCTCGGCCTCGGTCACGCCGGCCGCGTCGGCGGCGCCGGTCTCGACCAGCGGGATCGCCTGCAGCGGCTTGATCGCCGAGCGCGGATAGACCAGCGCGCCCTCATCGCCCGCCTCGAACGCGATGCGCCCGGCGGCGTCCACGGCGCAGGCGGCGACGCGGTGGCGGCTCTCCACCATGTCGCCGCGCACGATCTCGACGGTAAGCGCGTCCATGGCCGCACCCTATCGCGGCCGAAAGGGCGCTGCTAGACTGACCCGGTGACTTCGATGGAGCGTGCGATGGCAGACAAGGTCGAGAAATCGAAGGACGAGTGGCGGAAGGAGCTTTCGCCCGAGGCCTACCAGGTGACGCGCGAGCACGGCACCGAACGGCCCTTCACCGGCAAATACAATGCCGCCAAGGAGAAGGGCACCTATCGCTGCGTGTGCTGCGGCAACGAGCTGTTCAGCTCGGACACCAAGTTCAATTCCGGCACCGGCTGGCCCAGTTTCTACGCGCCGATCGGGCCCGGCGCCGTCACCACCAAATCCGACTTCTCGATGTTCGTGCCGCGCACCGAGGTGCTGTGCGCCAAGTGCGACGCGCATCTCGGCCACGTGTTCAACGACGGGCCGGCGCCGACCGGCGAACGCTACTGCATGAATTCGGTGGCGCTCGACCTCGAGAAGAAAGAGGCGAAGAAGGACTGACCGGCTTTATCGCAAACCCTCGTCCTTCGACAGGCTCGGGACGAGGAATTTGTGTTCGGCCGCGCCCTGAGCGTGTCGAAGGGCGCGCCCGACACCACGAAGGGGAGGAGACGTCATGCCCACGGCGAAAGTCCGCGGCCTTAACATCAACTACGAGATCGTCGGCGAGCGCGGCCCGTTCGTCACCATGGTCACCGGCGGGCGGCGCGGCTACCACGAATTCCTGCCGCTGGCGCGCAAGCTGGCCGCCAAGGGCCACCGGGTGCTGCTGCACGACCGGCGCAACACCGGCGCGTCCGACATGCTGCTCGACGACAAGGAGGTCGAGGAGATCGTGTGGGCCGACGATCTGCACGCGCTGCTCGGCCAGCTCGGCGGGCTGCCCGCTTTCATCGGCGGCTCGTCCTCCGGCGCGCGCACCTCGCTGCTGTTCGCCATCCGCCATCCCGAGGCGGTAAGGGGTCTGCTGCTGCTCCGCGTCACCGGCGGGGCGTTCGCCGCGAAGCGCCTGCCGGAGAACTATTACGGCCAGTTCATCGACGTCGCCAAGAAGGGCGGCATGAAGGCCGTGTGCGAGACCGAGGCCTATCAGGAACGCATCCAGGCGAACCCCGCCAACCGCGAGAAGCTGATGGCGATGGACCCGGAGCGCTTCATCGCGATCATGTCGAAGCTGCGCGATTTGTTCGTCGCCGGGGCCAACCTGCCCGTGATGGGTGTGACCGAGGACCAGCTCTCCAAGATCAAGGCGCCGGTGATGATCATCCCGGGCAACGACAACACCCACTCGTCGGAAAGCGGGCGCATCGCGCACCGGATGATCCCGGGCAGCGAGATCCACCAGCTTCCCATCACCGACAAGGACGTGCCGCTGATCCCGTTCGAGGAATGGGCGCCCTACGAGGACGAGATCACCGACGTGTTCACCGGCTTCATGAAGCGGCATTAGAGGACCAGGCGTCCCCGTTCAAACACGTTGTCGTCCAGGGGTCTGCAGCGCGTCACTTCGTGCCGCGCCGCGCCCGGGGCGATAATCGCTTGGTGCCCGCGGTCACTATTCGTAGCGCAGCGCCTCGATCGGGTCGAGGCGCGCCGCCTTGCGGGCCGGGTAGAGGCCGAAGAACACGCCAATCGCGGCCGAGAAGCCGAACGCGATCACCACCGATTGCGGCCGGATCACCATCGGCCAGCCGGCGAGGCCCGCAATCGCCTGCGATCCGCCGAGCCCGAGTGCCACGCCCAGCGCGCCGCCGATCAGCGAGAGCGTCAGCGCCTCGATCAGGAATTGCGACATGATATCGCCCGACGAGGCGCCGACGGCCATTCGAAGCCCGATCTCGCGCGTCCGCTCGGTCACCGAAACCAGCATGATGTTCATGATGCCGATGCCGCCGACGATCAGCGACACCGATGCGATGGCGCCGAGCAGCAGCGTCATCACCCGCGAAGATTCGGCCCGCGCCTGGAGGAATTGCGACAGGTTGCGGGTGGAGAAGTCGGCCGGCTGGCCCTGGCGGATCTTGTGGCGCTGGCGTAGCAGCGCGTCGACCTGGGTCTCCACGCCGTTCACCGCGTCGGCGGTCTCCGCCTTGACCATGATCGAGCCGACCAGCGAGCCCGAGAGGCGCCGCCCGCCGAGCACGCGCTGCTTGGCGGTCGAAAGCGGGACGTAGACTGCGTCGTCCTGGTCCTGGCCGAACCCGGTCTGGCCTTTCAATTCCAGCACACCCACCACGGTGAATGGCACGCTCATGATGCGGACGGTCTGGCCGATCGGGTCCGACCCCGCGCCGAACAGGTTCTCGACGACCGTCTGGCCGAGCAGCACCGCCTTGCCGGCGCCGCGCACCTCCTCGTCGGTAAAGTCACGACCGGACGAGATCGCCCATTCGCGCGCGGCGAAGTAGTCGGGCGTCACCCCGTTGATCTGGGTCGACCAGTTGCGGTTGCCGAACACGAGCTGGCCGTTGCCGCGCACCGAGGGCGCGACCACCGCCACCCCCTCGATGCCGCGGATCGCCTCGGCGTCGTCGTCGGTCAGCGTCGGCAGCGAGCCGGAGCCGAGCCGCGCCCCGCCGGAGAAGCCCGAGCCGGGCAGGACCACGATCAGGTTCGACCCCAGGCCCTGGATCATGTTCTGGACGCGCGACTGGGCGCCGGCGCCGACGCCCACCATCGCGATGACCGCGCCGACCCCGATAATGATGCCGAGGGCGGTCAGTACGCTCCGCAGCACGTTGACCCGGATCGAATCCAGCGCGGTCAGGAAGCAGTCGTAGAGGCTCATGGCGGGAAGGATGGCAGCACGTTGCGGTCCGGCATCATGCCGCCTCGCCCGCGGCGGGAAGGGCGGCGAGGGCGGCGCGCGCGTCCGCCGGCTGGGCGATCCGCTCGTCGCGGCGCAGATGCCCATCGTGGAAATGCATCACCCGGCTGGTGAACTGCGCCACCTCCGGGTTGTGGGTGACGATGACGATGGTGTTGCCGGCGCGGTTCAACTCCTGGAACAGCGCCAGGATTTCGATGCCGGTGCGCGAATCGAGGGCGCCGGTCGGTTCGTCGGCGAGCAGCAGCGAGGGGTGGTTGACCAGCGCGCGGGCGATGGCGACGCGCTGCTGCTGGCCGCCCGAAAGCTGCGCCGGGTGGTGCTCGGCCCGGTCGGCGAGCCCGACCGCCGCCAGCACCTCGGCGACGCGCTCGTGCCGCTGGGCGCGCGGCCAGCGGGCGTAGGAGAGCGGCAGCCCGACATTGATCTCGGCCGAGAGGCGCGGCAGCAGGTTGAACTGCTGGAAGACAAAGCCGATGCGCTCGTTGCGAAGCTTGGCGAGCGCGTCGCCCGCGAGCGAGGCGACGTCCGTGCCGTCGAACAAATACTGGCCCTCGGACGGCCGGTCGAGGCATCCCATCAGGTTCATCAACGTCGACTTGCCCGAGCCTGACTGGCCCATGATCGAGACGAACTCGCCGGGCTCGATTGTGAACGACACGTCGCGCAGCGCGCGCACGACCTGCGGCCCGACCTGGTAGTCCTTGCCGAGACGCGCGGCGTGGACGACCGCGGTCACAGGTGGAGCCCGCGGAACCGCCTGGCGGTCGCGGCGGGCTTGTTCGTCTCGATGCCGGTCGCCACCTCGTCGCCCGGCTTCAGCGCGCCGCCCAGCAGCTCGGTCGCGCTGCCGTCGTCGAGCCCGAGCCGTACGGCGACGGGGGTCAGCGTGCCGTCGGCGCCCAGCCGGTAGACGCGCCCGGCGGCCACCTGGGGCTCCTGGCCGCGGGCGGTGCGCAGCCGGTCGAGCTTCGCCTTCTGGGTGTCGTCGAGCAGGCTCGCCACCTCGACCATCGCCTTCTGGCGAAGCTGGCCGAAGCGGGCGCGCATCTGTTCCGGCGGCACCCCGTCCTGGCGCAGCGTGCGGGCCGTTTCGCCCATCGTCTTGAAGATCGCGCGCACCTTCGCCTGCTGGTCGGGCGTCAGGGCCAGGGCGCGGGTCAGCCGCTCGGCCTGCTCCTCGGGCGAGGGCTGGCCGGGCCGGCGGCCCCCCGCGACGGCTGCGTCGGGGCTGGCGCTGGCGGCGACGCCCTGCGGACGGAAGCGGAGCGCGGCGTTCGGCACCTTCAGCACGCCGGTGCGCTCGGCGGTCACGATGTGGACGTTCGCGGTCATCCCCGGCATCAGCAGAAGCTCGGAATTGTCGGCCGAGACCACCACCGTGTACGTGGTCACGTTCTGAACGACCTGGGGCGCCAGGCGCACCTGGCCGACCCGCCCCGCGAACTGGTGATCGGGGAAAGAATCGACCGTGAACCCGACGCGCTGGCCGACGCGGACATGGCCGATATCGGCCTCGTCGACGTTCACCAGCACCTGCATCTGGCGCAGATCCTGGGCGATGGTGAACAGCTTGGGCGCCTGGAAGCTCGCCGCCACGGTAAGGCCGGGATCGACGTCGCGCTCGACCACCACCCCCGAGACCGGCGAGCGGATGGTGGTGTGGTCGAGGTCGAGCCGGGCGTTTTGCAGCACTGCCTCCATCTGTTTGACGGTCGCCTTGGCGGTCTCGATCTGGGCGTCGCCCATCTTGAGGGCGGCCTCGGCGGAGGCGACGTCGGCCGCGGCCTGGTCGTGCGCCATGACGGCCGCGTCCATGTCGGTCTTGGCGAGGAAGCCGGACGGCATCAGCTTGCGCTTACGGTCGAGGTCGATGCGGGTCCGGACCTCGCCGGCGCGGGCCTTCAGTATGTCCGCGCGATCCTTGGCGAGTGCTGCGATCTGCTGCAGGACGTTGGCGCGGGCGAGGGCGAGCTGGGCCTCGGCCTGGCTCACCGACGCCTGCATCTTGGCGGGGTCGAGCCGGGCGATCACCTGATCCTTGGTCACCCGCGAGTTGAAGTCGGCGAGCACCTCCAGCACCTGGCCGGAGACCTGGGAGCCGACGTCGACCGTGGTCACCGCGCCGAGCGTGCCGGAGGCCGAGACGGTCGAGCGCAGCTCGCCCCGCTGCACCTTCTCGGTGCGGTAGGCCACGGCGTCCTCGTCGCCGCCGTAATAGGAGAAGGCCGCCGCCGCCGCGACGACCGCGATCGCCGCGACGAACCCGCCGATGACTGTCCTGGTCCGCATGATCCTGCCCCCGCCCCGGCGCCCGGGTCGTGGTCCCGCTCGGCTACTACACGCGATCCTTGGCGGAATCCGTCGCCCGAGGGGCCGAAAACCGACAAATTCCAAGGCGCAGGAAGGTTGTAGGCCGTTTTATGTCACACTATATGAGCGGGGCGTGAAGCCACGCGTCATTCCATTCGGGGGGCGACCGGGTGCCGATCCGGGCCCGGCCGTCCTGCCAGACAAGAGAGGAACACATGGCTAAGGCGATTGGTATCGATCTCGGCACCACGAATTCGTGCGTCGCGATCATGGAAGGGTCCGACGTCAGGGTGATCGAGAACGCCGAGGGGGCGCGGACCACGCCCTCGATGGTGGCGTTCACCGACGATGGCGAGCGGCTGGTCGGCCAGTCGGCGAAGCGCCAGGCGGTGACCAACCCCGAGAACACGGTCTTCGCGGTGAAGCGCCTGATCGGGCGCACCTTCGACGACCCGATGAGCCAGAAGGACAAGGGGCTCGTCCCCTACAAGATCGTCAAGGGCGACAACAACGACGCGTGGGTCGAGATCAAGGGCAAGAAGTATTCGCCCTCGCAGGTCTCGGCCTTCATCCTGCAGAAAATGAAGGAGACGGCCGAGCGCTTTCTCGGCGAGCCGGTGACCGAGGCGGTGATTACGGTTCCCGCCTACTTCAACGATTCCCAGCGTCAGGCGACCAAGGACGCCGGCAAGATCGCCGGGCTCGAGGTGCTCCGCATCATCAACGAGCCGACGGCCGCCGCGCTCGCTTACGGGCTCGAGAAGAAGGGCTCCGGCACCATCGCGGTCTACGACCTCGGCGGCGGCACGTTCGACGTCTCGATCCTCGAGATCGGCGACGGCGTGTTCGAGGTGAAGTCGACCAACGGCGACACGTTCCTCGGCGGCGAGGATTTCGACGCCCGGATCATCGATTACCTGGCCGACGAGTTCAAGAAGGAGCAGGGCATCGACCTGCGCAACGACAAGCTCGCCCTCCAGCGCCTGAAGGAGGCGGCCGAGAAGGCCAAGATCGAGCTGTCGTCCACGGCGCAGACCGAGGTGAACCTGCCGTTCATCACGGCCGACCAGAACGGGCCGAAGCACCTCAACATCAAGCTCACCCGCTCCAAGCTCGAGGCGCTGGTCGACGAGCTGGTGCAGCGGACGGTCGGTCCCTGCCGCGCGGCGATCAAGGACGCCGGGCTCTCGGCCGCCGAAATCGACGAGGTGATCCTGGTCGGCGGCATGACCCGCATGCCCAAGGTCATCGAGACGGTGAAGCAGATCTTCGGCAAGGAGCCGCACAAGGGCGTCAACCCCGACGAGGTGGTGGCGGTCGGCGCGGCGATCCAGGCCGGCGTCCTCAAGGGCGACGTGAAGGACGTGCTGCTGCTCGACGTGACGCCCTTGTCGCTCGGCATTGAGACGCTGGGCGGCGTGTTCACCCGGCTGATCGACCGCAACACGACCATCCCGACCAAGAAGAGCCAGGTCTTCTCCACCGCCGAAGACAACCAGGGCGCGGTCACCATCCGCGTCTTCCAGGGCGAGCGCGAGATGGCCGCGGACAACAAGCTGCTCGGCCAGTTCGACCTCGTCGGCATCCCGCCGGCGCCGCGCGGCGTGCCGCAGATCGAGGTCACGTTCGACATCGACGCCAACGGCATCGTCAATGTTTCGGCGCGCGACAAGGCGACCGGCAAGCAGCAGCAGATTCGCATCCAGGCCTCGGGCGGGCTCAGCGATTCCGACATCGACCGCATGGTGAAGGAGGCCGAAAGCCACGCCGCCGACGACAAGAAGCGGCGCGAGAAGGTCGAGCTGCACAATCAGGCCGACGGCCTCGTCTACCAGACCGAGAAGCACCTCGCCGAGCACGGCGACAAGATCCCGGCCGGCGACAAGTCCGCGATTGAAACCGCCATCGCCGACGTCAAGTCCGCGATGGAGGGCGAGGACCCGGAGCCGCTGAAGCAGAAGATCGAGGTGCTGTCGCAGGCGGCGATGAAGCTGGGCGAGGCGGTCTACAAGGCCCAGCAGGAACAGGCGGCGGGCACCGCCGGCCCGCAGGGCGGGCCGGGCGAGGGGCCGGCGCGCGGCGGCGACGAATCGGTCGTCGATGCCGAGTTCGAGGAGGTGAAGGACGACAAGAAGGACAAGTCCGCCTGATTGCGCGGGGGGCAGGAACACGCGCATCGGCGCCCCGGGCATTCCCCGGGGCGCCGCATGATCGGGACGGTGTGCAATGGCCAAGCGTGACTATTACGACGTTCTGGGGTTGAAGCGAGGGGCGTCGGGCGACGACATCAAGAAATCCTTCCGCAAGCTCGCGATGCAGTATCACCCCGACCGGAATCCGGGCGACAACGGCGCCGAGCAGAAGTTCAAGGAAGTCAACGAAGCCTACGACTGCCTGAAGGACGAGCAGAAGCGGGCGGCCTACGACCAGTTCGGCCACGCGGCGTTCGAGGCCGGCGGCGGGTTCGGCGGCGCGCGCGCGGCCGGCGGGTTCGACGCCTCGGGCTTCGCCGACATCTTCGACGAGATGTTCGGCGACTTCATGGGCAACCGTCGGGGCGGTGCGCGCGGCCCATCGCGCGGCGCCGACATCCGCTTCAACCTCGAAATCCGGCTGGAAGACGCATTCACCGGCAAGGAGGCGCAGATCCGCGTCCCCACGCTGGTCGCCTGCGACACGTGTAACGGCACCGGCGCGGCCGAGGGCAGCCAGCCGGTCAACTGCTCGACCTGCCGCGGGCTCGGCAAGGTGCGCGCCCAGCAAGGCTTCTTCACCATCGAGCGCACCTGCCCCGCCTGCCACGGCGCCGGACGGGTGATCGAGAAGCCGTGCCGCGCCTGTTCGGGCGCCGGCCGCGTGCACAAGGAGAAGATGCTCTCGGTTTCGATCCCGAAGGGGGTCGAGGAGGGCACGCGCATCCGCCTGTCGGGCGAGGGCGAGGCCGGCGTGCAGGGCGCGCCGGCCGGCGATCTCTACATCTTCCTGTCGGTCCGGCCGCACCCGTTCTTCCGGCGCGAGGCGGCGACGCTGCTTTGCCGGGTGCCGATCCCGATGACCCGCGCCGCGCTCGGCGGCACGGTCGAGGTGCCGACGCTCGACGGCGCGCGCGCCCGGCTCAGCGTGCCGGCGGGCGTGCAGACGGGCCACAAGATGCGGCTCAAGGCGAAGGGCATGCCGGTGCTGCGCAGTCCAGCGCGCGGCGACCTGATCGTCGAGCTGCAGGTCGAGACGCCGGTCAATCTGACCAAGCGCCAGCAGGAGCTGCTCGAGGAGTTCGAGAAGTCAGACGGCCGCGGCGGCAAGTCGACCAGTCCGGAATCCGAAGGCTTCTTCGCCAAGGTGAAGGAGCTGTGGGAGGATCTGAAGGAGTAGGAAGGGAGAGGCCGAAGGCCGCTCCTCCCGAACAGCTCCTTCCAAACAATTGTCACTCCGGCCGAGCTACCCCTCGACCGCCTGAACGATCTTGCCGCGCATCGCCTCGTCGGGCAGCGGTCCCGCCCCGGCGGCCAGATTGTCGGACATATGGTCCGGGTTCGCCGTCGCCGGGATCAGGCAGGTGATCGCCGGGTGCGCCAGAACGTATTTCAGGCAGATTTGCGGCCAGCTCGTGCAGCCGATCTCGCCCGCCCAATCGGGCAGCTTCTTGCGGGCGAGGCGCGAGATCAGCCCCCCGGTATTCAGCGGCTTGTTGACCAGCACGGCGAGGCCCTTGTCGGCGCACATCGGCAGGAAAGTCTTTTCGGGCGCCCGGTCGGTCACCGAATAGGCCATCTGCACGAAGTCGATCTCGCCCGGCGCCGCCTCGATAACGCGCGCGAGGTCGGGCAGTGCGCCGGCGACATAGTGGGTGATACCGACGTAGCGGACGCGCCCCTCGTTCTTCCACCCGGCCAGCGTGTCGAGGTGGGTGCGCCAGTCGACCAGATTGTGCACCTGCATCAGGTCGATCGTGTCGGTGTGGAACAGGCGGAGCGATTGCTCCATCTGCGCGATGCCCTTGTCCTTGCCGGAGGTCCACACCTTGGTGGCGATGAAGGTGCGCTCGCGCGCGCCGAGGTCGCGGATCAGATCGCCCGCCACCCCTTCCGCGCGCCCGTACATCGGCGAGGAATCGACCAGCGTCGCGCCCGCGGCGTAGAGCCGCTCCAGCACCGCGCGTTGGGCGGCGCGCTCGCGCCCGACGTCGAACACGCTCCAGGTGCCGAGCCCGATGGCCGGAATCGCCTCGCCGGTCGAGGGGATGGTTCGCGTCTCGATGGGAGCCTCCCTGGTCTCGATCTTCGACAGGCTCAGGACGGGAACCGAGCCTAGCGCCTCGTCCCGGGCTTGTCGAAGGATGCGGCGCGCCGCGCCGCGATCACGCCTTGCCGGGCTTGATCTTGAACGTGGCGTTGTGGCCGTTCGCCTTCACCACCACGCGGTAGGTCTCGCCCGGGCGGAGGTTCACGTTGTTGCCGTAGTGGGTCGACTGCGCGCCCTTGCCGATCATTCGCATCTCGACCACCGGCACGCGGAACCCGTGGCCGGGGATGACCAGGTCCTTGTTGTCCAAGGGCTCCACCTCCATCGCCACGTTGGCGCCCGTGACGGCCTTGCCGCTGTTGCGGTCGAAGACGTGAACGACCAGGTGGTAGTTCGGATGCTCCGGTGCGTCTTTCGGCACCGCCCGCGCGCCGCCCTCGATCAGCATGCCGTGCTTGATGTGCTGCTTGTCGACCTCGGCGCGCGTGTAGAACGGTTCGGGCGGCAGCACGTTGAGGACCAGCTTGTAGGGCCCCGTCACGGCACTCCGCACGATCTTCGCGGCCGCCGGGTTCGCGCCCAGCGCCAGCGCCATCGCCGCCATCGCGGCCATTGCCCATCGCTTCATCGGTCCCTCCGGATCACGGTTCGATCACCGTTAACGTAGGACAGGCGGTTTCGCTCCGCCGCGCGGCACGGTGCCGCGCGGGCGCCTCATGTGCTAGGAGTGGCAAAAGACGAAGGGAGGCGCGTATGGCGGAACTCAGGATCGGCGTCACCGGCGCGGCCGGGCGAATGGGTGGGGCGGTGATCCGCCAGGTCGGCGAGACGCCCGGCTGCGTCGTTACCGCCGCGTGCGAGGTCGAGGGCGCGCCCGCGATCGGACGCGACGCGGGCGAGGTGGCCGGGATCGGGCCGATCGGCATCCCCATCGTCGCCGATTCCGATGCGGCCTTTGCCGCGACCGACGCGGTGATCGAGTTCACCCAGCCGGCGGCGACCGTCGCCCATGTAAAGCTCGCCGCGGCACGCGGGGTCGCGCACATCATCGGCACCACCGGGCTCGACGCGGCGGGCCAGGCGGCGCTCGCCGAGGCGGCGAAGCGCATCCCCATCGTGCATGCGCCGAACATGAGCCTCGCGGTCAACCTGCTGTTCGCCCTCACCCGCCAGGTGGCGGGGATTCTCGACGACTCGTTCGATGTCGAGATCGTCGAGATGCACCACCGTCACAAGGTCGATGCGCCGTCGGGCACGGCGCTCGAGCTCGGCCGCCGTGCCGCCGAGGGACGGGGGATCGCCATGGGCGACGTGGCGCGGATGACGCGCGAGGGCATCGTCGGCGCGCGCAAGCGGGGCGAGATCGGCTTCGCGACGCTGCGTGGCGGGGACGTGGTGGGCGAGCACACGGTGATCTTCGCCGCCGACGGCGAGCGGCTGGAGCTCAGCCACAAGGCGTCGGGCCGGCAGATCTTCGCGCGCGGCGCGGTGCGCGCCGCCCAGTGGGCGCAGGGCAAAAAGCCCGGCCTCTACTCGATGTTCGACGTGCTGGGGCTGTAGTTGGCGGGCAGGAAGGGCCCGTCCTTGAGGCGGGCGAGCGCGTCGCGCAGCGACCTGGCGAAGGCCGCGCGCTCCTCGAGCCCCAGATAGGCACCGATCTCGAACTTCACCCCGCGCGTCGCCAGCAGCAGGCGGCTGCCGGGCAGCGGCGGGTCCGCCATCTCGACGCGCAGCCAGTAGGGCTGGAACGACCAGCTCTTGACGCGCCCGTTCTGGTCCGCGCGCTCGACGGTCAGCGCCGCGCGGGTGAGCCGCACCCGCTCCCACCGCCGGGCACGGCGATAGCTCGCGCGGAGCGCGAGGTAGATGAGCAGGACGTCGAGCCCCATGAAGCCCGGTATCGGCCAGGCGCCGATCATGAAGAAGGCGGTCGATGTGGCCATGCCGGCCGCGCAGATGCCGGACATGAACAGCACGAACCCGGTGCGGGTCAGGCTCGGGCGCGGCTGATGGGTGACGTCGAGCGCCACCGGGTCGCCGTCCTCCTCCGCTTCGCTATGTCGCGCCTCGGCCATCCGTCGAATATCGGTCGAGCCGACCGCCGTTGCAAGACACTGCAGGCCGCGCGCCGGGGCCATGCGCGGCCCACGACAGCGAATCGGGCGGCTGGTAAGGTCGCGCCATGGCGCTTTCCAGGGGGAAGATCGAGGAGCTCTACGCGCGGTTCGAGCGGGCGAACCCCAACCCGCGCGGCGAGCTGGTGCACGAGGCGGAGAACCCGTTCACCCTTCTGGTCGCGGTGGTGCTGTCGGCCCAGGCGACGGATGCGGGCGTGAACAAGGCGACGGCGAAGCTGTTCCCGGTCGCCGACACGCCGGAGAAGATGGTCGCGCTCGGCGAGGCGGGGGTCCGCGACTACATCAAGACCATCGGGCTCTATCGCAACAAGGCGAAGAACGTCATCGCCCTGTCGCAGCTCCTGATCGAGCGGCACGGCGGCAAGGTGCCGACCGACCGCGACGCGCTCGAGGCGCTGCCGGGGGTCGGGCGGAAGACCGCCAACGTGGTGATGAACATCGCCTTCGGCGCGCCGGTGATCGCGGTCGACACCCACATCTTCCGGGTCGCGAACCGCACCGGCCTCGCCCCCGGCAAGACGCCGCGCGTGGTCGAGGACCGGCTGATGAAGGTCACCCCCGACCGGTTCAAGCTGCACGCCCACCACTGGCTGATCCTGCACGGGCGCTATGTCTGCATCGCGCGCAAGCCGCGCTGCCCGGCCTGCCCGATCGCCGATCTCTGCGCCTATAAGGAGAAGACCAGACCGGACGTCGCCACGGTCGCCGCCGGCGCCGCGGTCAGCCCTGCGCGGATTTCTGGCGTGCGCGCAACAGCTCGCCGAGGCAAGTCCGCTTGCTGACGTCGAACCCGTCGGCGGGCACCGGGCGCGCCGAGACATGGCGCACCACGTACGCGCCGGACGGGCCGGAGCGGTAGAGGTAAAGCTCCAGCATGCAGCCGGTGGCGGCGTAGCGCCAGAGCTGCGCCGGGTTGTCGCGCCTGAGGAAGCCCGGCGCCCCCAGCATGGCGCGGAGCGCGGCAGCATCCTTCCCCATCAGATGGTCGGGATCGTCGTCGACCGGCGGCAGGCTGGCCACCGAGGGCGCCGACCCTGCGTCAACCGCGTCCGCCGCGCCGGCCGGGGCCGCGGCCTGGGGCTTGGTCACCGGATGCAGGCAGCCCGACAGCACGAACGCGGCCAGAAGGGGGACGAGGCGCCATGCCGCGCGGCGCGCGCCGAACTCACCCATCCTGCCCCCTCAACTCCTCGACCAGATGCACCATGAATGCGGTCGCGACCACCGGAATGAACCAGCCGGCGACCGGGATGGACAGGAGCACGGTGATCAGCGCGCCCGCCTCGATCACCCGCCAGATGTGCCGCCGTCGCATCAGGCGCGCGTCCGCGAGGTCCATGCGGCGCAGCGCGGCCAGCTCGAAATACTCCCGGCCCAGAAGATAGCCGTTCAGCAGATAGAACACCACGAGGTTGAGCCCGGGAACGAACAGGTAGACCGGCAGTGCGACGATGTTCAGCACCACCGTCGCGACCAGAAGTCGCACGGTCGAGGCGATCAGCTCGCCCCATCCTTGCGGGCGAGCCGGGGGAAGGAAGGCGTAGTGGCGCCGGTCGACCGCGTGCGCCACGTCCTCCAGCATGAACCCCTCGACGCCCATGACGATGCCGGGGAAGAACAGGGTGGCGACGGCGACCGCGGCAAGCCCCGCCGCGACGCGGACGACGACGTCCAGAAACCCGTTCTGCAGCAGGCTGACGTGCTCGACCAGTTGCCACGAGCCGACCACCAGGGCCGCGTAGACCAGGATCGACCACATGAGCGAGATCAGCATCACCCGCCGGAACACCGGGTCGTGAAGCTGGCCGAACGATTTGAAGAGGGCGGCGACCATGGACGCGTCTGTATCCCGCCCGGCGGTTGCGGGCAAGGGACCCGCCGCTATACTGCGCCCGCCAGCTTACAGGGAAGGAGCACGGGTATGACCGAGGCGACCTACGACGTGATCGGGATCGGCAACGCCATCGTCGACGTCCTGGCCGAGACCGAGGAGTCGTTCCTCGCCCGGCACGGACTCGAGAAGGGCGTCATGACCCTGATCGATGCCGACCGCGCGAAGAGCCTCTATGAGGCGATGGCCCCGGGCCTCGAAATGTCGGGCGGCTCGGCGGCCAACACCATTGCCGGCCTCGCCTCTCTGGGCGGCGCCGGGGCCTATATCGGCAAGGTGCGGAACGACCAGCTCGGCGGGGTGTTCAGCCACGACCTCCGCGCCATCGGCATCGACTACCGCACCGAGGCGGCGACCGCCGGCCCGCCGACGGCGCGCTGCCTGATCTTCGTCACCTCCGACGCGCAGCGCACGATGCAGACCTTCCTCGGCGCCAGCGTCGGTCTTACCCCCGACGACGTCGACGAGACCGCGATCGGGGCGGCGCGCGTCACCTACCTGGAGGGCTACCTGTTCGACCCGCCGCCGGCCCGCGAGGCCTTCGTACGCGCGGCCGAGATCGCCCATGCCAAGGGCCGCAAGGTGGCGCTGACCTTGTCCGACCCGTTCTGTGTCGACCGCCACCGCGCGGAGTTCCTGCATCTGGTCGAGCACCACGTCGACATATTGTTCGCCAACGAGGCAGAGATTCTGTCGCTCTATCAGGCGGCGGACTTCGCCGCGGCGCTCGATGGGGTGCGCGGCCACTGCGAGGTCGCGGCGCTCACCCGTTCCGAACGCGGCTCGGTGGTCGCGATCGGCGGCGAGGTGTACGAGGTGCCGGCGGAGAAGGTGGCGCGGGTGGTGGACACGACCGGGGCGGGCGACCTCTATGCCTCCGGGTTTCTGTTCGGCCTCACCCGCGGCTACGAGCCGGCGGCGTGCGGGCGTATCGGCTCGATCGCGGCGTCCGAGGTGATCTCGCATTTCGGCGCGCGGCCGGAGACGAGCCTCGCGAAGCTCGTCGAACAGAAGATCGGATAGGGGGCGAGACAGCTTGCCCCTGTCATCCCGGCCGCGGTGCAGCGCGGAGCGGTGCACCGCAGACCCGGGACCCATCTCGCAGCATTACGGAAGCGGACAGGTAGGCCCCGGATCGGCGCTTTGCGCCGTCCGGGGTGGCGACCTGCGGCGGAGCTGCCCCTAAGCCTCAGTTCGCCTCGCGCAGGAACTCCAGCGCCTTGTGCACCGGCTCGTCGGTGACGCGCAGCAGCACGGCGTCGCCGTTCGCCTTGTGCGTGTGCGACCGCCAGCCGGGCGCGCAGAATACGTCGCCCCGCTTCCAGGCGAAGCGCTCGCCGTCGACCACCGAGACGCCTGTGCCCTCGACCACCGCGTAGATGTTGTGGGCGGTGGTCTTGAACGGCTCGGTCTCGCGGCCGGGCTCGAGCGCATGCAGGTAGAGCGCCGTGGTCTTCATTGCGGGGCAGTCGCCCAGCTCGATCATCCGCCCGAACCGGCCGGAGGGATCGGGCTTGGTGGCGGCGAGCCGCTTCTGGCTCTCCTCCCACTTGAAGATGTAGGGCGAGTCATACTGGTCCGGCGTGTGGTCGTTCTCCGGCTCGGAATAGGGCTCGAAGAACATGCCTTCCAGCAGCCAGACCAGGGGCACGTCGAGGAAGTCGATCCAGTAGGCGGTCGACTTGCCCTCGTTGCCATGGCCGTGCCAGCACCAGTTCGGCGTCAGCACCACGTCGCCGGGCACCATCGGCAGGCGCACGCCGTCGACCATCGTGTAGGTCCCCGGCGGCCCGTCGAGCACCAGGCGCAGCG
Organism: uncultured Alphaproteobacteria bacterium; assembly: GCA_963775315.1. GTDB lineage: Bacteria > Pseudomonadota > Alphaproteobacteria > MPNO01 > DASWLB01 > CAWGHZ01. The sequence goes on from CAVZIN010000011.1 coordinate 24,821, forward strand.
CATTCGGCGAATGACGGTGCCAGCGCGCCCGTTCGCCCGGCAGCAGCGCCTGGTAGGCAGCCACCAGCGTGCGGACGGTCGGGTAGAAATTCCCCGGGATCGGGTTATAGCAGAGCAGGTTGCGGCGCTCCGCCAGGTCGGTATTGATCAGCCGGCCGGCCGCGTCGAGCGCGATCTTCGCGTCGTCGTAGCGCCAGTGCGCCGGCACGAAATTCTTGCGCGGCTCCGGCCATAGGCTGGGCTCGGGCTTGTTCCACCCGGCCATCAGGTTGAGGCGGTTGAGTGCCGGGTAGAGCTCGTCGAGCGTCGCGGCGCGCTCCAGATCGTCGGTCGCGGTTGCCATTGCAGTGGCCCTCCAGATTCGCGCCAACCTTAGTTCACCTCGCCCGTGCGATCAACGCGGCCTACTGCCGCCGGTCGTTGGAATCGCCCCTCCTCTCGGCGCCATCGACCACGTGGAAATCGCGCGACTTCGCGCCGCTGCGGGCAATGTCGAACCCGTCGGCCTTCAGCCCGCGACGCAATAATTCGCGCACGGCGGCGGCGCGCGTCGGCATCCGCCGGGCGAAGCGCCAGTTGTCCACCGCCTCGAGTTCGCCGGGACTGAGCATGATCTGCAGCCGTTCGCTACGGGTAAGGCCAGCCATTGTCGGGTCTCCCTTTGTGTCGTGCGGTCTCGTCGCTGTCCGACCCAAGTGGGAGGGCAGCGCCCCGTCATCAACCGGTCGCGGAAAATAGACTTACTCATCTAACTGTCTTGCCACAGCATGTGTCGTCATCCAAATAACAATACTTGTAGTAATTCTGACGGAAATTGGGATGTGACGGTAATGTTTTGCCGTCGAGGCGGCATTTCTGGAAAAAACAGTGTGACGTTCGTTGTTGCCTTGTGGTTAATGCGCTCGCCAATACACTAAGTCGAGGCTGCGTATGCCGTCGAATAAGTCGAGGCCGGGGACGGGCCCGTCGCCCTCCGATGCGTCCGAAATCGCCCACACGCTGGTATCCGAGGCGCATCATCGGATCTCGAATAATCTTCAGGTCATCGTGGGGCTGGTGCGGCTCCACGCCAGCCGGATCGGGCGCCAGGCGGGCCCCATTCCGCCCGACGATACCCGCGCGCTGCTCGAGGAGGTCGCGGGGCGCGTTGCGGCGATCGGTCTCCTGCACCAGCGCCTGGCCGCAACCGTGGGCGGTGCGACTGTCGACATCGACGCCCTGGTGCGCGACATCTGTGAACGCCTCGGCGGGGTGATGTCACAGGGCGGCCAGCCCGCCCTCCGCGTGACGGGCACGTCCTGCGCCGTGCCGGCGGGGACCGCCGTTCCTGTCGCCCTGATCGTGAACGAACTCGTGACCAACGCCGTGAAGTTCGCCCATCACGGTGCCGCCGCCGGCGCGGTGAAGGTCGACACGGTCCTCGCGCCGGACGGGGCTCTGGTCATCGAGGTGACCGACGACGGGCCCGGCCTGCCGGACGGATTCGATCCCGCGGGCGATGGCGGGCTCGGCTTCCAGGTCATGCGCGCGCTCGCCGGCCAACTCGGCGCGGCCCTCGTGTTTGAGTCCGCGGCACCGGGGCTGCGTGCCCGCCTCAGCGTCCCTCGCGAACGGCTGTAGTGCCTGCGAATCGGTCGGACTTGTCATTCGTCCGCGCGCGTGATTCTATCCGCCCATCCTTGCAGGAGGGCTCGAATGGCTAAGCAGGCTGCGGCGGCGAAACAGGCCACCGTCACGATGAAGCATCTGGCCGCGGAGATCGCGCAGAAGCACGACATGTCCAAGAAGGACGCCGAGGCGGCGTTGGGCGAGTTCGTGACACTGGTGACGCGGCATCTCAAGAAGGGCGACCGGCTGCGGCTGTCCGGCCTGGGCGTCCTGCAGGTCCGCAAGCGGGCGGCGCGCATGGGCCGCAACCCCGCCACCGGCGAGCAGATCAAGATCAAGGCTTCCAAGAAGGTCGCGTTCCGGCCCGCGAAGGAGCTGAAGGAGTCCGTCTAACCGGCGGGCTTCCGGCCGTGGCGGGGCTGCGCGTCCTGCGCGCGGCCCCCTCCCAGTCCCTCGGGCCGGCTGTGACTTTTTCGGCATCCGCCCGTTTCTGCGCCTGGCGGAAGCCGAAGCACGAAGTTTTTCAGATGCTTGCGGCTGACGATCGGCGTAAGCTCCCGGCCGCATTGGCGTAACGAAACACGGGGGGAGCCGTGCGAAGGTCGTTGGGAACGATCATGCTGCCGCTTGCGGTGGCAGTTGCCACAGCCGGGGGCATCCACGGCGCGCTGGCGCAAAGCGTCACGTTTCAGCCGTTGCAACCCACGGAAGAGGCCGGTTCCGAGGACGTGACGCGGGGCGCGACGGTAATGAACCGGGCGCGGCCCGAACTCGACGCGCTCGGCGTGCCGATTGGTGGATTTTACCTCTATCCGCGACTTTCGGCGGGCGAGGCGTTCCGCGACAACGTGTTCGACGCCGAAAGCAATCCGCAGTCGGACGCGATCACGGACATCCGCCCCTCGCTGCGGCTGCAGTCGAACTTCGGCCGGCATGCGATTTCGCTCTATTCCGACGCCGACATCGGCCGCTACATCGACCACACGCGCGAGGATTACAACGACTACACGGTCGGCGGCCAGGGACGGCTCGACGTGGTCGGCCGCTCGCACCTCGACCTCGGCACCAGCTACAAGCATCTCCACGAGGATCGCGCTTCGCCCAACGACGTCGGTGGCATCACCCCGACAGGATACAACGACACCAACGTCTCGTTCGGCGGCACCGCCGCGCTCGCCCGGGTCAACGCGCGCGTCGAGGCGACCTACGACCGGCTCGACTATTCCAACGTGCTGTCGCCGACCGGCCTGACGCTCGACAATGCGGGCCGCAACCGCGACGAGTACAACGTCATGACCCAGGTCGGGTACGAGCTCGCGCCGCTGCGCGACGTGTTCGTGCGCGGCAGCTACAACATGCGCGACTACGACCGCACGTTCGACATCGGCGGGTTCCAGCGCTCGTCGAACGGGTACGAGGTGGCGGTGGGCGCGAACTACGACCTGACCGGCGTGACATTCGCCCAGGCATTCCTCGGCTATCGCAGCCAGAGCTACGACGACCCCCGCCTCGCCAACGTGTCCGGCGTCGCGGCGGGCGCGCAGCTCGTCTGGAACGTGACGCGGCTCACGACCGTCACCGCCTCGCTGACGCGCGACGTGGACGAGACGACGCTGAGCGGCGCGTCGAGCTATTTCTCGACCGATTTCGGCTTGCAGGTAGACCATGAGCTGTTGCGCAACCTGATCCTTCGCGCGAACGCCCTTTACGGCAACGACAGCTTCAACGGCATCAGCCGCAACGACGATCGCTACCAGGCCGGGTTCGGCGCGGTCTACCAGATGAACCGCTTCTTCGCGCTCAGCGGCGACTACACGTTCCGCGGCCGCCAGTCGAACGTGGCCGGCCAGGATTTCGTCGAAAACGTCGTCGCCGTCCGCCTGACCGCCCGCTACTAGAGCGAGCGTCCCAAGCTCCGGCTTCGCGGAAGCCGCACCGCCGCGCCCGCCCGTTTCCGCCGGCGCGCGCTTCTGCCGCGCCGGCAACGCGGCCAGCCTCCGATTGGTCACACGAACCGCGCGGGATGGCGCGTCAGGTTCGCCGTTGACGCCGAGAAGTGCGGGTCACGCCGGCCGACAGCGCCCGACCCCCGTTGCTTCTGCCGTTCGACGATCACGGGGTACCGACCGATGAGACCATTCGCTTCCGTGTTCCGTGCCGCCGCCCGGTCCGCGCTCGCGGCCGGCGCCATCGCGGCGCTCGTCACCGTCTCCGCCTGCTCCGGCGGCGATTATCCGGAGGCGCCGGCGCCGACCGGCCAGTCCGCCGAGGCTGGCCTCGCCGGCTACAGGCTGGGCGCGGGTGACCATGTGCGCATTATCGTCTTCGGACAAAAGAACCTGACCGGCGAGTATACGGTCGACGGGCAGGGGCGGCTCGCATTCCCGCTGATCGGCAACGTCCAGGCCGGCGGTGAGACGGGCCAGCAGCTCGCCGCGGAGCTCGAGCACAAGCTCTCGCCGGACTACCTGAAGAACCCGAACGTCAGCGTCGAGATCATCAACTATCGCCCGTTCTACATCGTGGGCGAGGTGCATAAGCCCGGCAGCTATCCCTACGTCAGCGGGATGCGCGTGATCAACGCGGTGGCGCTCGCCGGCGGCTTCACCTACCGCGCGCGCGAGGGCGACTTCTACATACGGCGCGCCTCCAGCGGAAAGAAGTACGACGCCGGTCCGGGGACCGTCGTCTATCCCGGCGACGTCGTGACCGTCCGCGAGCGGTACTTCTGATGCGCGCCCCCGAACGCAATCTCACCTCGTTCGACGGCCGGCGCGGCGTGCAGCGCCTGCCCCCGCCGGAATACGTCTACGTCGCACCGTCCGACCTGGCGGGCACGTTGCGGAAGCTCTGGCGACGCAAGTTTCTGATCCTCGGAATCACCGTCGCATGCCTCGCCATTGCGGCGCTCGCCGGGATCCTGATGCAGGACCGCTACGCCGCGACGGCCGAGGTGCGCGTCGGGATTCCGCAGGCGCACTTCGCCGATTTGCAGACGATGCCGGAGGCGATCGCGCCCAACGCCGAAACGATGGAGACCGAGGCCGACGCGGCCCAGTCGCGCGCCATCGCGACCGAGGCGGTGAAGCGGCTCGGGCTCGACAAGGATCCGGAGTTCAACGCGGCGCTGCGCGCACCCAGCACCTGGCAGAAGATCGCCGGCGAGACGTGGAACATCATCACCCTCGGCTTCCTCCGCCACCCGCACCGCCGGCCCGCGCCGGTCGCGACGAACGGCGACCATTACGACCCGCAGCAGAACGTCGTGGACGCGCTCCTCGGCCATCTGGACGTCACCCAGGAAGGCCGCTCGCACATGCTCGAGGTGAAGGCGAGCTCGGAAAGCCCGTTCAAGGCGTCGCGCATCGCCAACACCGTCGCCAACCTCTATGTCGAAAGCCGGCTCGAAGCGCGCGCCCACCAGAACAGCTCGACCGGCAGCTGGCTCGATCAGCAGATCGCGCGGCTCCGCAACCGCGTTGACACGGCCGAGCGCGCGGTCGAGGACTATCGCCGCAAGGAAGGGCTCTACCAGACCAAGGAGGCGAGCGTGACCGAGCAGCAGCTCGGCGAGCTCAATACCCAGCTCATCCTCGCCCAGACCGAGATGGCGGGCGCCCGCGCCAAGCTCTCGGACGCCCAGAAGCTGCTGCACGGCAATGTCGACGCGGTGCCGGCGGTGCTCGCCTCGCCCACCATCGTCGCGCTGAAGCAGCAGGAGGCCGAGGTCGAGCGCCATGCGGCCGAGCTGCGTTCGACCTATGGGCCGAAGCATCCCGAGGTGCAGAACGCGCTGGCCGAGGACCGTGACATCAAGCGCAAGATCCGCACCGAGGTGGGCCGAATCGTCGAGGGCCTGCGCAACGAGGCGCGCACGGCCGAGGCGCGCTACAGCGCACTCCGCCAGAACCTCGCGCAGCTCAAGGGGGAGATGGGCACGAGCAACAGCAAGTCCGTGAAGCTCCACGAGCTCGAGCGCGAGGCCGATGCGAGCCGCAGCCTCTACCAGAACTTCCTCCTGCGGTATCAGGAGACGCAGGCGCAGCAGAACTTCATCGGCGCCGACAGCCGCGTCATCTCGCTCGCCGTGCCGCCGCTCTCCCCGACCTTCCCGCCTCGCAAGCTGATGCTGGTGCTCGGCGGGCTGGTCGGACTCGCCCTCGGCGCGTTCCTGGCACTTCTCGCCGAGCAGATGGACCGCTCCTTCCGCACCTCGGACGACGTGGAGGAGGAGACCCAGCTTCCCACGCTTGCCATGGTGCCGCGCGTTCGCGGCGCGCGCGGAATGATCCGCGCCGTGCTGAAGGACCCGGACTCGCCCTTCTGCCAGGCGCTGCGCAAACTGCATACCTCGCTGGTGTTCGCCGGCGCCAAGGGCGTGCCGCCCAAGGTGGTGCTGTTCACCTCCACCCTGCCCGGCGAAGGGAAGTCGAGCCTCTGCGTTTCTCTCGCCCGCCAGCTCGCGCTCGACGGCATGCGGGTGATCGTGCTCGATTGCGACTGGCACCGGCCGAACGTCCACCGCCTGTTCAACGCACGCAACCAGGATGGGCTGTCCGATGCGCTGCGGCGCGAGTTTGATGGCATTCCCGCCGCCGAGAACGCGCTGCAGGAGATCACTTACGTCGACCAGCCGTCCGGTGCGCATGCCATTTTCGCCGGCAACGCGCGGCGGATTGGCCGTGGCGCGGTGCGGTTCGACCGGCTTCGCGCGGTGGTGGAGCATCTCGCCCAGCACTACGACCACGTGCTGATCGACGGGCCGCCCGTGCTGGTCGGCACGGAGGCGCTCTACCTCTCGCGCCTCGCGCACGTGTCGCTGTTCGTCGTGCGCTGGGGGCGCACCAGCCGCGAGGAGGTCCTCAACGCGCTTCGCCAGCTGCGGGAGGTGCGGGCGCGAATCGCCGGCACGGTGCTGTCGCAGGTGAGCCCCCGCCGCTACCGCCACTATGGGCGCGGGCCGCTCAACTACCACTACGCCCGCCCGGGCATCCGGGCCTAGGGCGGTGGACGCCGACGAACGGACGGACACGCTTCTGGTCACGCAGTACTACGACCCGGAGCCCATCGGCTCCGCGCCCTTCTGCACCGACCTCGCGGCCTGCCTCGCCGCCCGCGGCGTGCGGGTGAAGGTGCTGACCAACCGGCCATCCTACCCGGATCGCGCGGTGCCCGCCGACTATCGCCGCGGCGCACGGGATTCCGAGGTGGCGAACGGCGTGGCGGTCGAGCGGGTGGCGCCGTGGATCGCCGGACGGTCCGCCCTCGGCCGCATCGCGACCGATGCCGCCTTCCTCGCGCGCGGCCGCTTCGCGCTGGCACGCCGGCGGGTGCGGCCGGCGGCCTTGGTCATCTCGCTCAGCCCATCCATTCTCAGCGTGCTGCTCGGGCGCGCCTGTGCCGCGCGGGGCGGGCGACACGTCGTCATCGTGCACGACATCGAATCCGGTATCGCCGATGGGCTCGGCATGGTCCGGCTCGGACTCGCGCTCCGCGCCTTCAAGGCGGTGGAGCGGTTTGCGCTCGACCGTGCCGACCTGATCGTCGCCCCCTCGGCCCGCATGCGCGACCGGCTGGTCGAGCTCGGCGTCACCGCGCCGATCCGGGTGATCCCGCTCTGGGTGGACGCCGAGCGCATCCGCCCGCTGCCCATGCCGGACGCGCGGCCGAAGACGATCCTCTACAGCGGAAACATCGGCCGCAAGCAGGGACTCGGCCAGATACTCGACCTCGCCGACGCGCTGCGCGGCAACGACGCGGAGCTGCGCTTCGTCATCCGTGGCGACGGCGGCGCGCGCGAAGCGCTGGAGCGCGAGGCGGCCACGCGCGGGCTCGCGAACATCGCGTTCGCGCCGCTCGCCCCGCCGGCCCGGCTCGCCGAAGGGCTGGCGGAAGGGCACGTCCATTTGGTGCCGCAGGACCCGCGCGCGGCCGATTTCGCCATCCCGTCGAAGATTTTCGCCATCATGGCGGCCGGGCGGCCGTTCGTCGCCACCGCCGCGCCCGGCAGCGCGCTGTGGGAGATGCAGCAGGAGAGCGGCGCATTCCTCTGCGTGCCGCCCTACGACATCGCGGCCTTCGCCGACACGGTACTGCGCCTTGCTCGCGACGACGCGCTCGCCGCCGAGATCGGCGCGCGCGGCCGGCGCTACGTCGAAGCGCACTACGCGCGCGACGTGGTGACGCGCCAGCTGGTCGGTTGCATCGAGGGCGCCGGCTGACCGCATGCCGGATCGGCCGCGCCACGTCCTCGTGTTCGAACCCGACGGCCGCGGCCATGCCGAAGAATGGCTCAGTCACATCCTGCGCCATGCTTGCGACGCGCCGACGCCGATCCGCGTCACTTTGGCCATCGCCGACACGCTGGTTCCCCCTCTCTCGACGCTGATCCCGCGCGGCGGCGGGGGGCGAGTCACATTCGTTCCGCTCGATGCCGGGCGCTGCCGTGCCTGCATCGACCGCCCGCTGACCCGTGCCGCCTTCGCGCGCTGGCATCTGATGCGCGACTGCCTCGACCGGTCCGGCGCGGACGAGGGCATCTTTCTCACCATCGACCTGCTGTCGCTGCCGCTCGCCCTCGGGCACGGGATGGGCGGCAGGCGCGTCGACGGCGTGTTGTTCCGCCCCTCCGTCCATTATCGCGCCCTTGGCGACACCACGCCGACCTTGGCCGAGCGCGTGCGCGACGCACGAAAGCGCATTCTCTATGCGCGCATGCTGCGCAATCCGGCACTCGCCCGCGTGCTGTCGCTCGATCCCTACTTCGCCGCGGTCGCGCACCGCGAATTTCGCCACGGCGACAAGGTCGTCGCGCTCGCCGATCCGGCTGCGGTGCCGGCGGGTGCGGATGACCTCCCCAAGGCACCGAGCCCATTTCCCCCGGACCGCACCGCCCTCCTCATGTTCGGTGAACTCACCGAGCGGAAGGGCATCCTGCCGCTTCTCGACGCGTGCGCGCTGGTCGATGCCCGCACGGCCGCGCGCGCCGCGGTGCTGATCGCGGGCCGCATCGCGCCCGAGCTGCGCGCGGTCGTCGGGGACCGCGTCGCCGCGCTGCGCGTGCATCGTCCGGAGCTCTGGATCGCGCTCGACGACCGAAGGCTTCCCACGGACGAGCTGATGACGGCAGTCGCGGCTTGCGACATCGTGCTCGCGCCCTATCAGCGCTTCGTCGGGTCCAGCGGCGTGCTGGTCTGGGCGGCGCGCTTCGCGCGGCCCGTCATCACACAGAGCTACGGCCTGCTGGGACGTCTTGTCGCGGATTACAGTCTCGGACTCGCAATCGACACGATGCGGCCACAGGCGATCGCCGATGCGCTCGCCGCATCGGTAGACGGCGCGGCGCAGCACGCGTTCGATGCCACGCGCGCAAGCGCTTTCGTGCAAGGGCACAGCGGCGCGACGTTCGCGGCGCAGGTGCTGGGAATGCCTGATTCGCAGGCAGATTCGGCATGCGGCCGATCACCGGACCGCCTCGCCGGAACCACCGCGTAGTCACCCCGCGCCGCAACGCGGCCATGAGACATTCCCCACGTCTTTGCAGCGTACGTCGCCATTCGGGCGAACGCGGTGAGATCAGTATTGTGGGAGTGTGCAGCGTGCGTTTGGCATTGGCTCAGACGGGTTCGCGAAACGACTTCGCCGCCGGGTTGGACTCGGCGCGCCGCGCCTCGCAACGCGTCGTGTGCGGAATGATTGGCGGCGCCGAGGCGGCGACGATCTTCGGCTCGGGCATGTTCGTGCACTGGCTCGCGCCGCCCTCATGGCGCATCGAGGCCGCGCATCATCTCGGTACCTACGCGTTCGGCGCGCTCCTGACGCTGCATATCGCGCGCATCCTCGGCGGCTATCGACCGGACGGCGCGTGGAGCCTCGCCGGCGGGCTCGGCCGGTTGATGGCCGGCTGGTTTGCGTCGGTCGCCATCGTCGGCTTCCTGAGCTGGAGCGTCACGTTGCGCGCGCCTTTCGGGGGCGAATGGTTCATTGCCTGGGTCGCGTCCGCGACGGGGGACTCGTGTTCGTCCGTACCGTCGCCTGCGTGCTGATGGGCCACCTGCGCGAGAGCGGTACCTTCGCCCATCGCGTGGCGGTTGTGGGCTGCAGCCAGGAAGGCCAGGCCCTGCTTGCGCGCTTCGCGGAAGATCGACCGGGCGACGTGCACGTGATCGGGCTGTTCGATGACCGGGTTCAGCGCACGCCGCATTTCTGCTGGGGCTTTCCCAATCGCGGCGACACCGAGGCGCTGATCGACTACGCGCGCGACCATGCTGTGGACGACGTGATCGTGGCGCTGCCGCTCGCCGCCGAATCGCGGGTGCGGGAGATGCTGTCGCGGCTCCGCGTCATCCCGGCCGACCTGCACGTCACCGCCGACCGGCTCGACTTCGCCGGCGACGCCTCCGGGCTGCTCCGGATGGGCGGCGCCGCGACGATCCGGGTGATCCAGCGCCCGCTCGCCGACTGGCGCCTTGTGATCAAGGAGCTGGAGGACCGCGTGCTCGGCTCGCTGATCCTGCTCGGCATCTCGCCGCTTCTGGCCGTCATTGCGGTCCTGGTCAAGCTCGACAGCCCGGGCCCGGTCTTCTTCCGCCAGATGCGCTACGGCTTCAACAACCGGATGATCGAGGTCTTCAAGTTTCGCACGATGCGGACCGACCTCGCCGACCGCGACGCCGAGCGCCTGACCACGCGCGACGATCCGCGCGTCACGCGCATCGGCCGCTTCCTGCGCCGTAGCTCGCTGGACGAGCTGCCGCAGTTCATCAACGTCGTCCGCGGCGAGATGTCGATCGTCGGGCCCCGGCCGCACGCGCGCGCGGCCAAGGCGGGTGGCGTGCTCTATGCCGACGCGGTGGAAGCGTATGCCGCGCGGCACAAGGTGAAGCCGGGCATCACCGGCCTTGCGCAGATCAACGGGTGGCGCGGCGAGACGCGCACGCTCGAGCAAATCAACCAGCGTGTCGCGCATGACATGGCCTACATCCGGAATTGGTCGCTGTGGCTAGACTTGAAAATCATCATGATCACGGCCTTCACGGGGTTCTCGAGCCGCGACGCGTACTGACCCGCGCCGCGTCGGGGACGACGCAACCGCGCTGCCTCTGGGTCACCTGGGTCGACCCGCGGGGCGGGCAGTCGGGCGAGCTGATCTACTCGGGCCGTCTTCTGGAGTCGCTGGCGCGAGCCGGCGCGTCGATCGAAGTCGTGTGCTTCGCGCGCACGGGCGCGCCCGAATGGCCGGCGCACGAATCCCTGCCGATCCGTTGGCATCGCGTCGCGCCGCTCCAGCGTCCGGCGTGGGCAAGCCTCGCCTCGCCCTTGCCGAACGTCGCCTGGCGCGCCTCGCGCGGCGGCATCGGCCGCGAGCTGCGCGAGCAGCTGGCGCGCGAGGACTGGGACTGCGTGGTGATCGACGCGCTTCACGCGGGTTGGGCGCTCCGCCATGCTTTGGCCAGCCGCGCGCGCGGCGGGGCCGGACGGCCGCGCATCGTCTACGTCGCGCACAACCACGAGGAGACGACGCGCCAGCGCCTCGCCGACGGGGCCGGCGGCGGCACGCTCCGCCGCATCGCTCTTTCACGCGATGCGACCAAGGCGGGCGCGCTCGAGCGCCAGCTCGTGACTGAGGCCGACCTGGTAACCGCGATCACCGCCGAGGATCGCGACCTGTTCGCCGCGCGGCGCGGCGCACGCCCCATCGTCGCGCTTACGCCTGGCTATGACGGGCCGCGCCGGGCAGCGCGGCGCATCGCGCCCGGGACGGCGCGGCGGGCGGTCATGGTCGGAAGCTTCCATTGGGTCGCAAAGCAGATGAACCTGGCGCGCTTCGTCGCCGCGGCCGATCCGATCTTCGACGCGGCGAGGGTCGAGCTTCTGGTGGTCGGCGGCGGGCCGGACGAGCTGTTCCGCCGGCTCCGGCGCGGCGCGCGGGCCACCCGCTTCACCGGCCCGGTCGAGACGGTGTGGCCGCATCTCGAGGATGCCCGCATCGCCCTTGTGCCCGAGGAGACCGGCGGCGGCTTCAAGCTCAAGGTGCTCGACTACGTCTTCAACCGTCTGCCGATCGCCTGCCTCGAAGGCAGCGTCGCGGGAACGCCGCTGTCCGCACCCGAAAGCATGCTCTCCTTCCGCGACCTCACGGCGCTTGCGGCCGGGGTCGTCGACACGATCGACGATTGCGACCGGCTGAACGCCATCCAGGTCTGCGCGTTCGATATATGCGCCGACAAGTTCGATTGGCAGACCCGGGGAGAGATGCTGTGCTTGGCGATCGCCGCGCTGTAGCAACGGGCCGTCACGGCAAGGCCGACGCGATCGACACGCTGCTGGTCTCTCTGTTCCTGTTCGGCATCGGCACCGGCCTCGCCATCAAGTTCTCGGCCGGCGTGCCGATCCCGTCGGTGCTTGCCGGCGCCGCCGGCGGGGCGCTGCTGGTCAAGAACCTAGACCGCGTCGGCGAGGGCCATCTGCAGGCGCTGTTCGCCGTGATCATGGTCTATCTGTTGGCGATCTTGTTCGCCGGCGGGCCGGAATTCCTGCACGAGCGGGCGAAGGGGCTGATCCAGCTCGTCTACTCGCTGGTGATCGCCTACGCGCTCTACCTCACCGCGCAACGCTACGACCGGCGCGGCTTCGCCCGCATCTTCCTGGTCGCGTGCCTCATCATCATCGTGGGCGCGGCGCTCGAGAATTATACCGGCTTCCGTGCGGTCAGCGATTCGTTCCGCCAGGAGTTCTATCATTTCGGGGTGTATCGGGCCGACCTCCGCGACCAACTCCTGTACGGGCGCATCCGGCCCAAGCTGTTCACCTCCGAGCCGTCGGCGCTGACCTTCGCCTACACGCTGTTCGCCTTCATGTGGTACGTGGTCTCGCCGGTCCGCGCGAAGCTCGTGGGCTTCCTTGCGCTGCTCGGCGCCGGCTACTTCCTGATGCGCGGGCCCACTTTGATGCTCGGCTTGCCGCTCGCCTGTGCCTACGAGCTGCTGCTCGCCCCGCGCCGGCCGGTCGGCACCTCGGCGCGTATCGACGGGCCGCGCGTGTTCTGCGCCCTGCTGGTCTGCTTCGCCCTGCTCGCCGTCGCCGCCGCGCTCGGCAGCGCGCTCTACGCCAAGCGGCTCGCGCTGATCGCTCAGGGCGCCGATCCCAGCTTCTTCTCGCGCGAACTCGGCCCCTATTTGGTGGCGAAGTACGTTCTGCTCCACCACCCGCTGGCAGGCGCCGGCCTGACTGGCGAGGAGTTCATCGCCGAGCAGGTGCGCCGAATCTATCTCGACGCGCGCAACTTCTCTGGGGTGGTGACACTGGGCGACACGGCGCATGTCGTCACCAACTATTTCTGGAGCCACTGGATCTATCTCGGCGCCGCGTTCGGCGTGGCCGCGATCATCGCGCTCACCTTCTGGCTGCGCGTCCTGAACGCGCCGTCGGCACTGTTCTGCTGGATCGTCTGGGCGATCTTCGGCCAGGCGTCGGGCTCGTATGTCGGGCCGAAGACGTGGAGCGTGCTGCTGCTCGCCTGCGCGGTCTCGGTGCTGCACGACCGCCAGCCGATCCTCCGCGTCGCGGCGCGCCGCCGCCCCCGTCTGGCAGGGTGGCGCATCCTCGGCCACGCCGCCAGCCCTGCCTTCGGCAGTCCCGGCTCCGGGATCGCGCCGTGAGGATCGTTCACCTGTGTACCACCGACACGATGGGCGGAGCCTCGCGCGGCGCCTACTGGCTGCATCGCGCTCTGATCGCGGCCGGGGCCGATTCGCTGATGCTGGTCGACCGCAAGTACAGCGACGACGCCACGGTCATCGAGGCGAGCGCCGGGCCCCGGCGGGTGACGCGCGCGCTCCGCGCCCGGCTCGACGGATTGCCGCTCGCGCGCTACCGCAAGACGGCGGAGTCCTACTGGTCGATCGGCTGGGTGCCGCACCACATCGAGCGCGCGCTCGACGCGCTCGTCCCCGATATCGTGCATTTGCACTGGATCACCGGCGGGTTCGTGCCCATCGCCGCCCTCGCCCGCATCGGACGGCCGCTGGTGTGGACGCTGCGTGACATGTGGGCCTTCACCGGCGGGTGCCACTATGCCGGCGCGTGCGACCGCTATCGCGTGTCCTGCGGCAACTGTCCCCAGCTCCGCTCTGCCGACGCCGACGATCTCAGCCGGCGCGTGGTCCGCGCCAAGCTCAAGCGCTGGCAAGGGCTCGACCTCACGCTGGTACCGATCAGCCGCTGGCTCGCCGACCAGGCGCGGTCGAGCCCGCTGTTCGCCGACCAGCCGTCGGTGGTGATTCCGAACGGGATCGACGTTCGCCGCTTCCGCCCGGTCGACCGCGCGCTCGCGAAATGCCGCTTCGGCTTCGCGCCGGGCCGGAAGCTCGTCCTGTTCGGCGCGGTCAACGCCCTCACCGATCCGCGCAAGGGTTTTGGCTCGTTCGCGCGCTCCGCGGCGCTTCTCGCAGGCTCGCCCGTGGGCGCAGACATCGAGTTCGCGGTGTTCGGCGCCAACGCGCCCGAGGGAGGAGCGGGCCCGGGCGTGCCGCCGATGAGGTTCCTCGGCGCGGTCACGGACGACGCGACGCTGGCGACGCTCTATTCGGCCGCCGATGTGATGGTCACGCCCTCGATGCAGGAGGCGTTCGGCAAGACACTGATCGAGGCGTTCGCCTGCGCGACCCCGGTGGTGGCGTACGACAGCGGCGGGCCAGCCGACATCGTCGATCACGGCGACAACGGCTATCTCGCCCGCCCGTTCGACCCGGCCTCGCTGGCCGACGGCATCGCCTGGTGCTTCGCGGAAGCCGACCGCGCCGCCGCGCTCGGCCGGGCGGGCCGCGCCAAGGCCGAGGCGGTCTACGACATCAGCGCCGTGGCGGATCGCTACGTCCGGCTTTATGCGGAGCGGCTGGAGGGTGCGCGTGCGGCGGCGTGACTTCCTGCTCGCCGGGACCGCTGCAGCGGCCGCTGCCGGCGCGGCCACACCCGTGCGCCCCGCCTTCGCCGCACCGCCGCCGTCGCCCGGGCGTACGATCGCGGCCTCCCGGTTCGGCGCGGTGGGGGACGGGCGGCGCGACGACACCGAGGCGCTGCAGCGCGCCCTTGATGCTGCCTTCGGTGGGGAATCGCCCGCGCTGCTAACTATCGAGCCCGGCGACTACCGCGTGACGCGCCCGCTCCGCATCGCGCTTGTCGACAAGGACGGCCGGCACGGTTTCACCCGCCAGCACGGCATCGTCGCGCGCGGCGCACGGCTCATCTCCGATATCAAGGGGGGCAACGTGGTCGATGTCGACTGCCGCGCAACCGACCGCTTCTTCCTGCTCGACGGGCTCGGCATCCAGGGGCGCGGCGCCGAGGGGCACGGGCTCGCCTTCACCTGCTCCGGGCGCGGGCACTATCTCTACAATTTTTGCCTGCGCGACGTGGTGATGCAGGGCTGCGGCGGCGACGGGCTCCGGATGATCGGCAACATCTTCGAGGGCCAGTTGTTCAACGGCTATTTCCGCGACAACAAGGGCGCGGGCGCAACGTTCGGCCATGACAAGCAGGGCGGCGTCCTGTCGGCGTTGCACGTGTTCGGCTCGGTGTTCGGCGGCAACGGCGCCGATGGCGCCGCACTGGTCAACGGCACCTACGACGTGGCCTTCCACGGCAGCTACTTCCTGCTCAACCATCATTACGGAGTGAATGCGGGGACGGGCTGCACCCTCCTCGACAATTGCGGGTTCGAGAACAACCACCAGGGCGCGCGCGACTTCACCGGGGGCGACGCCGGCGTGCGGCTAATGGTGTTCGGTACGATGGTCGGCTGCACCGCCTATTCGATCCACAACCAGACCGGGCTCGTCCGCGCCTTCGTGACCAACCGGCTGGTGATGGTGGGCTGCACCGGCAGTGGCGGCGGCAACGCGAAGCAAGCAGGCCTCGCGCATCTGCAGGGCAACGGCAAGGGGCTCGCCACGCTGATCGGCTGCCACGGCAAGGTCGCCGAGGCAGGCGGCATCGGCGTGGTCGATATCGGCGGCGCGAACGGCGGGGCGCGGTTCGGCGCGGCGTGGAACAGCCCGTCCCTGCCGCGGCTCGGCGACTACACGCTCTGGGTCGATACCAGCGGCAAGCTCCGCATCAAGCGCGGATCGCCCCGATCCGACTCGGACGGGATGCCCGTCGGGGCGTGAGCGGCGCATCGCGCGCCCTGGGACGCGGGCCACCGCGGCCCGACATCTGCTCGTAGATCCGGATCAGCCGCGCATTGAGGGCGGCGAGGTCAAACTCCGCCGCCACTTTGCTGCGCGCATTCAGGGCCAGCCCCTCGGCGAAGCGCGGCCGCTCGGCGAGGGTGCGGAGAGCGCCGGCCAGCGCCGCCGCGTCGCGCTCGGGCGCGAGAAGGCCGGAGACGCCGTGCTGCACCAGCTCGGGAATGCCCGAATGCCAGGTCGAGACGACGGGCAACCCCACCGCCATCGCCTCCATCAGCGTGACCGGGATTCCCTCCTGGTCGCCGTTCGCGTCGGTCACGCTGGGCGCGACAAGGACGTCGTGCTCGGCATACATCCGGCGCACCGCTTCCGCGTCGCGCCAGCCGGCGAAGCGCACGTGGCGCACCACGACGTCGGTCCCCGCGCGGGCCTCCAGCCCATCGCGCAGCGCTCCGTCGCCGACGACGGTCAGCTCCGCAGCCAAGCCGACGCGGCGTAGCTGGCGGACGGCGTCGATGGCGTAGCGGAAACCCTTCTTCTCGACCAGCCGTCCGACGCAGAGGACGCGGAGGGGTGCCGCGCCCAGGCGGCGCGGCCGGTAGGGGAACAGGGATAGGTCGATACCCATATGGTGGACGGTGGTGCGCTCCGGCGGGCAGCCATGGGCCACCAGCCGGTTCCGCCACGCCTCGCTGATCGGCAGAAACAGATCGCCCGTCTGGAACAGATGGTCGTAGAGATCGGGATCGGCGTCGAGGCATGCGCTCACGTCCACGCCGTGGAAGGTGACGGCGAGGCGGCCCCGCAGTGCGCCGATCTCGCGCAGGTAGGCGGCGCCGCGTCCCACCGTGCCGAAATGGCAGTGGATCACGTCGAACGGCCGCACGCGGTCGAGCCGCGCCACCCAGTAGAGCAGCGACAGCGACAGGGCCTCGCGCCCGAACCGCGCGGTGTCGAGCGCCTGCCACGCAGCGCCGCGGCCTCGCAGGGCGAGCCGGCCGCCGAGCGCCGCCCCCCGCGCCAGGCGGCGAAGCCGCCCCTCCGGCATGGCGCGGTAGATCGTCCGCTCGCCAAGGTGCCAGCGCGCCACGTCGGGGTGGGTTGCGCTGTCGGCGCGCGGCCGGTCCGCAAGGACCGTCACGTCGTGCCCGGCCTGTAAAAGGCTGGTCACATGGTTCAGCACGAACGTCTCGCTCAGGGCGGGGAATTCGTGCGCGACGACGGCGATGCGGAGGGGCGGCGACATCATGCCGCCTCAGCGCCGAGCGTGGCGGCGCGGACGAGGGCGCCCGATTCCAACGCCGCGTCGCGCTCGGCGCCGACTCGCCGGCCGAGTGCAGTGCCGATGCCCGCGCGAAAGCGCAGCAGCCGGTCGAACGCGGCGGTCAGCCGCTCACCCGACGCGTCCTCGATGTCCACGACCAACTCGCCGAACCCGACGCGGCTCAGCAGCTCGCGCGTCTTGAACTCGTAGGCGATGCCGAGGACCGGCCGGCCGGCGGACAGCGCCAAAATCGCTGCGTGCATCCGCGTCGCCACCACTACGTCGAACGCGCGGAACCGCTCGATCAGCGCCTCGGGCCGGCGATGGGCGGCATCGATCGCGACCGCATGGCGCAGCGCTGGCGGCAGGCGCGCGACCACCGCCTCGGCGATGCGCGAATCGTCGGTCCAGTATTCCGGGATCCCCTGGCAGGTGGAGAGGAACGTCACCTGCGCGCCGTGCCGGTCGACCATGTCGCGGACCATCTCCGCCACGCCGTCGAGATAGGCGTCCATCCCGCCCGTGTTGCGCGCCGTGTCGTAGTGCGGCCAGTCACGCAGCGACACGGCGACGCGGAGCGGGGCGTTGGCGGCGCCGACCGATTCGCGCTCGATGCCGGCCGGCGCCAGGGCGAAGGCCGCGTCGGCGGTCACGACGATCTGGCGGTCGGCGACCCCCAACGCGCGCAGGTGGCGGCGCGACGGGTTGTCCCGCACCAGGATCAGCCGGCAGCGCCGCAGGATCGCGCCCAGCACGGCGCGCTTCGCGCCAGGCGGGAACGGCCCCAGGCTTTGGGTGAACAGCACCAGCGGGCGGCCGAGCGCCAGCACGACCAGGAAGTTCGCGATGCGCGGCGTGAGGTCGTAGTGCGGCACCAGGTAGGTGCCGCCAGTCGCGACCACCACGTCGGCGGCGGCGGCGCGTTCCATTGCCTCGCCAAGCGCGGCCGGCAGGACGCGGCGGAGCGCCCGGCGCGTCGCGCGCGTCCACAGTGCCGCCGCGGCGAGCGCGATCACAAAGGCGAGCTTGAGCCGCAGCCCGCGGCCGCCCGCCCATTCGACCAGGCAGCCGTGGATCGTCGGGCCGAACGCGAGCTCGGGGTAATAGCGCGCGGCGGGAACCGGATGCAGATCGGCGACGGCGAGCTCGGCGTCGGCGCCGAACGCGGCGCGAAGCGCCTTGACCGCGCCGAGCAGGATCGCCGCGTCCCCGGTGTTCAACGCCACCGTGTCGGTGATCAAAAGGCGCGCCGGACCGGCCTGCGCCATCGACTCATGCGTCCTGCTTCGCGCGCTCTTGCGTGAAGCCAGCCCAGGTTTGCTTAAGCCCCTCCGCCAGAGGGATGCGCGCGTGCCAGCCGAGCTCGCCAAGGCGCGATACATCGAGCAGCTTCTGCGGCGTGCCGTCCGGCATGTCGGCGCGGAAGCGCAGCGTGCCGGGAAGGCCGGCGATCTGGCGGATCATCTCCGCCAGCTCGGCGATCGTGACGTCACTCCCCGTGCCGACATTCACGTGCATCTCGCCGGAATAGACCTTCATCAGGTGGACACAGGCATCGGCCATGTCGTCGACGTGCAGGAACTCGCGCCGCGGCCGGCCGCTGCCCCAGACTTCGAGGTCGCGCTCCCCCGCCTTGCGCGCGGCTAGCGCCTTCGCCATCAGTCCGCCGATCACATGGCCCGACATAACGTCGTAATTGTCGGACGGCCCGTACAGGTTGGTCGGCATGGCGGAGATGAAGTCGCACCCGTGCTGGCGCCGGTAGGACTGGCAGAGCTTGATGCCCGCGATCTTGGCGATCGCGTACCACTCGTTGGTGGGCTCGAGCTGGCCTTCGAGCAGCTCCTCCTCGCGGATCGGCTGGGCCGCGAACTTTGGGTAGATGCAGGACGAGCCGAGGAACAGCAGCTTCTCGACGCCGGTGCGCCGAGCCGCCTCGATCACGTTCGCCGCGATCATCAGGTTGTCGTAAAGGAATTCCGCGGGGCGGGTGTCGTTGGCGTGGATGCCGCCGACGGTTGCGGCCGCGAGGAATACGGCGTCGGGCCGCGCATCGTCCATCCAGGCCTCGACGCGGCCCTGGCGGCGCAGGTCGAGCGCCCGATGGGTGGCCGTGACGATCTCGCACTTCTCGCTTTCCAGGCGACGGACAAGCGCCTGGCCCACCATTCCGGTGTGGCCCGCCACCCAGACCTTCTTGCCCGCCAGCTCGTAGTTGGTGCGCTCAGGCATTGTAATAGCGGTTGCGCGTGAGCAGGACGCGGTCGGCGTCGATCATCTGGCCGACCATCTCGCGGAATCCGATCGTGTGGTGCCAGCCGAGCTTGGCGCGCGCCTTGGAGGGATCGCCCAGCAGGTACTCCACCTCGGTGCGGCGGAAGAAGGCGGGATCGATCGCGACCAGCACGTCGCCCGTGCGGGCGCAGCGGCCGGTCTCCTCCAGCCCCTTGCCCTGCCACTCGACGGGCCGGCCGATATAGTCGAAGGCATACTCGACGAATTCGCGTACCGAGTGCACCTCGCCGGTGGCGAGCACGTAGTCGTCCGGCGTGTCCTGCTGCACGATGCGCCACATCCCGTCGACATAGTCCTTGGCGTGGCCCCAGTCGCGCTTGGAATCGAGGTTGCCCAAATAGAGCCGGTCCTGCACGCCGCGCTCGATGGCGGCCACGGCGCGGGTGATTTTCCGGGTGACGAAGGTCTCGCCGCGCGTCGGCCCCTCGTGGTTGAACAGGATGCCGTTCGAGGCGTGGATGCCATAGGCCTCGCGATAGTTCACGGTGATCCAGTAGGCGTAGAGCTTGGCGGCGGCGTAAGGGCTGCGCGGATAGAACGGCGTCGTCTCGCGCTGAGGGATCTCCTGCACCTTGCCGAACAGCTCGGACGTCGAGGCCTGGTAGAACCGCGCCTTCTCGCAGAGCCCCAGCACGCGGATCGCCTCGAGCAGGCGCAGCGTGCCGAGCGCATCGGCGTTGCCGGTGTATTCGGGCGTCTCGAAGCTGACCTGAACGTGGCTTTGCGCCGCCAAGTTATAGATCTCGTCGGGTTGGACCTCCTGGATCAGCCGGACCAGGTTCATCGCGTCCGTCAGGTCGCCGTAATGCATGCGGAACCGCACGTTCTCCTCGTGCGGGTCGACGTACAAATGGTCGACGCGCCCGGTGTTGAACGATGACGAGCGGCGCTTGATGCCATGGACGTGGTAGCCCTTGCCGAGCAGATGCTCGGCCAGATAGGCGCCATCCTGGCCGGTGACGCCGGTGATCAGTGCGACCTTGTTGCCCATGATCCGCTCCTCTCGACTACGCGTGACGCCTGCCGGTCCGCCCGACCGTCCCCGGAAGAACCGCCTTGTCCCGGCGAGGTTCCGGCCGGGGCCTGAAGCATTGCCGTGGCCATCCGCGCCGCCACCCGCTCCCACGAGTAGGACCCGGCGACATGGCGCTGCCCGTCGCGGCCCATCGCCGCCAGCCGTTCCGGCGCGGCGAGAGCCTCGAGGATCGTGGCTGCGAGCTCGCCCGGATCGGGGTGCGCCACGAGGAACCCACTGCGCCCGCCGCGCACGATCTCGGGCAGGCCGTTGCGGGCGAGCCCGACGACGGGTGTGCGTGTCGCCAGCGCCTCCAGATAGACCTGGCCCCACGGGTCGTTCAGCATGGGCTGCACCAGCAGGGCGGCGTTGCGGTAGAGCGCTTCGAGCTGGTCCCACGGCAGGAAGTCGTGGACGGTAACGCCCGGTTCCGTGAGCAGCGCGGCGGGCGGGTTCTTCGCCACCACCACCAGCCGGGTCTCCGGCCGCTGGGCGCGCACGCGACGGAACGCCGCAACGAGCAGCGGCCCGCCCTTTTCCGCGAACAGGTGCTTGGCGACGAACAGCAGATGGCCCGCAGCGTAATCCTTCGGCCCGTCATAGGGCGCGACCGCGCCCATGCCGGAGCCGACTGTGGTGACACGCGAAGGGGCGACGCCGTAATGCGAGATCAGATTGTCGCGCACGTATTCGCCGAAGGTGAAGATGTGCGTGAGCCCCTCGTAGGAGCGGCGCTCCAGCGCCTCGATGCGCGCAAGATAGGCGCGCCCGAGCGTCTCGGCGTCATCGAGATGGGCGACCGCCAGGTTCCAGCTATGGTCGCAATAGAGGAAATGGCGTGTCCGGCCGTCGTCCTCCGCCGGCAAGTCGAGCGTGCCGGTATGCACCACATCGTCGAGCGCGTTGGCAGAAGCGGCCTTGGCGACGACGCGCGCACCATGCGCGCGGGCGGCGGCGTCGCGGCGCACGTAATGGCCCGACGGCATGCCACCGCCGCGCACCATGTGATCGAGGGCGAACAAGTACTTCTGGCCGCGCGCCGGGCCGGTGTCGATTCCGACCACCTCGGCGCCCAGTCGTCGCAGCGCCGCCGCCAGGTTGCTCGGGGCGCCCGACCAGGTGCGCGGGTCGATCGGATCGCCGAACACGCTGGCGATGCCGATGCGCCGGCCCGCCAGTAGTGCCGCGTCCGCGTCCGCCGTCACCGTTGCCATGAAAGCGCCCCTTCTCCGCTCGCGCGCGGTTCGCCGACGGGCGGGATGCGCGCGCTCCGATAGAGCGGCCGGAGAGGCGTTTCCTCCAGTGATCAGCCGGTGACTGCCCCGGGTCCGGAAAGGGGCAGCGATGTGTCAGGAGGAGGACGGGGGGAAGTACTGGTAGAGCCAGGTCTCGGTGAGGGTCTTGTCACCGAGGCGCAGGAACAGGCGCAGGTCGACCGGCTGGGTGCCGTCGATGGTGACATCGAACAGCGCGCGCCAATAGTCGGTACCGACGACCTTGATGACGTAGGCATTGCCGACGGTACCGCGCGAGACGACGATCACGGGGGTCACGTCGAACCGCGCGGCCATCTTGGCGAGCGGCCCGCCGGCGAAATCCACCACGAACTTGCGCTTCTTGCGATCCTCTGGCGCCGTCACGCCAGGCACGCCGCCCTGGCCGATGCGGGTCGCGATAACGCGGCCGATGTCGGTGGCGGGGAACGGGTTCTGGTCGCGCCAGTAGAGCCGGTAGGCGACGGGAAGCGACCCGCCCGCCTTGATCTCCCGGGCGGCGTGCCAGTAGGCGACGATGTTGTCGTGGATCTCGTCGTCGGTCGGAATCTCGACGAGCTGCACCGCGCCGGCGCCCCAGTCGCCCTTCGGCTCGACCCAGATGTTCGGCCGGCGGTTGTAGAACGCACCGTCATCCTGATAATCGGCGAAGTTCCGGTCGCGCTGCATCAACCCGAACCCTTTCGGGTTGGTGTCGGCGAACGCGTTGGTCTGCACCCGCGGCGGGTCGATCAGCGGGCGCCAGATGCGCTCGCCCGTCCCGGTCCAGAGGGCGAGCCCGTCGCTGTCGTGGATTTCGGGCCGCCAGTCGGTTGCCTGGCGCCGGTCGTTCTCGCCGTACCAGTACATGCTGGTGAGGGGCGCGATCCCGAGCCGGGTAATGTCGGCGCGGAAATGAAGCTCGGCCTCGATGTCCATGATGGCGCCGGTCTTGCGCATTGCCTCGAACCGGTAGGCGCCGGTCAGGCTCGATCCATCGAGCAGGGCGTAGATCGTGATCGAATCGCCCTGGCGGTTCGGCTCGAGTAGCCAGAACGAGACGAACCGCGGGAATTCCTCCTTGGTGGACAGTGCGGTGTCCACGGCGATGCCGCGTGCCGACGCGCCGTACTGGTTCTCGGCGCCGGAGCTTCGGAAATAGCTGGCGCCCTGGAACGCCAGCCAGTCTGTGTCGGCACCCGGCCCGTCCATCACCCGGAAGCCGGAATAGCCGGCGTCGCGCGGCAAGGTGCTCGCAAGCCCGGTGCCGCCGAAATCGAAGTCGTCCGGCGTATAGAGCACCTCGCGCTGCACCCCGTCCTGCACGCCGAAGATCCGCACCGGCAGCGGGTTGAAGCGGTCGAGCGGAAACATCCGCACCGGAAACGGACCGGCGCCGTTCGGCCACAACTCGTGCGCCGACCGGAATTTGATTTTCTGCACCTTGTCGAAATCGATCGACGCGACCACCCTGGGCGCCGGCGCGCGCGGCGGGACATAGGGCTTGGCGGCGAGTGCCTTCGCCTGGCCCTTCAGCCACGCGAAGTCGAACGGGCGCGCCGGGCCGAACCGCCCGGCCGGGGAATCGGCGGCGCGTGCCGGACGCGGGCTCAAGCCCGCGGCAAGCAGCGCCAGCGGCGCGCTGGCGGCAAGAAAGCGTCGGCGGCTGATGGGCATCTCTCTCCTGCGGAAGGGAGCCTGTGCCGCCGTATATAGGACCGGTCCGCCCGTCGCCCAACCCTTGCCGCCCTGCGCGGGCAATTGTCGCATACGGCGCCGAGGAACCTGCGGCCCTGCGCGCACGTTCGCCTGCCGAGGACGCGTCCGGGGGCACGATCGGACCGCACGCCGCATCAGCCTTCCGATCATCGATTGGCCACATCCATGGATGGCGCGTTGGGTTTAGGAGGTCATCCGACCATGCCGAGCGAGCCGCTTTCACAACAGTCGGGCAACGCGATGCCGCCGCGCAGGCCGGCGCCGATGCCGGCCCAGGACATCCAGTTCTGGACCCCCGTCCGTCTCGCCCGCGCCGCGATCCGCGTGCTGACTATGCCGGTCCGCCGCGCGGCACCCGCCGTCGCCGTCGCCTCCTCCGCGAACGCCGATGAAGCGGCGTGACATCGCGGTCCGCCGCTGGCTGTTCCTCGGGCTCGTCCTCGCGACCACCGCAGCGGCGACCGCACGCCTCTGGGCGATCTTCCGCGTCGACGGGCTGACGCCGCTCGAGGGCGCGGTGCTCGCGCTGTTCGCCATCCTGTTCGCCTGGATCGCGTCGTCGTTCTGGATCGCTTGCCTCGGCACCTACAGGTGCTGGCGCGCCGGGCGTAAGGCGCAGGCACCGCCGCCGGCGCTCGACCGCGCGCGCGCCGCCATCGTCATGCCGGTCTACAACGAGGACGCGGAGTCGGTGTTCGCCGGGCTCGCTGCCATGCGCGAATCGTTGCGCGAGGCGGGCGCGCTTTGCGGGTTCGATTTCTTCGTGCTCAGCGATTCGACCGATCCGGCGCATTGCGCCGCCGAGATCGCGGCGTGGCGCCGGATGCGGCGCGACGATCCAGCGGCGGGTGCGGGCGGGCGCATCTACTATCGCCACCGCCCCCGGAACGTCGGGCGCAAGTCCGGCAACATCGCCCAGTTCTGCGAGAACTGGGGCGCGCTCTACGAGTACATGGTGGTGCTCGACGCCGATTCGCTGATGACGGGCGAGACGCTCGCCCGCCTCGTCGGGCGGATGGACGCGAACCCGCGCGCCGCGCTGATCCAGGTGCCGCCGGCTCTCGTCGGCGGCGAGTCGCTGTTCGCCCGGCTGCAGCAGTTCGCCTCCAGCGTCTACGGCCCGGTGCACGCGGCCGGGCTTGCGGCCTTGCAGGGGCCGGACGGCAATTACTGGGGCCACAACGCGATCATCCGCATCCGCCCGTTCATGCGCCATTGCGGCCTGCCGATCCTGCCCGGCCGCCCGCCGCTCGGCGGCGAAATCATGAGCCACGACTTCGTCGAGGCCGCGCTGCTGCGCCGCGCCGGGTGGGAGGTGTGGCTCGCCCCCGAGCTCGGCGGCAGCTTCGAGGCGACGCCGCCCACGCTCCTCGATCACCTGAAGCGCGACCGGCGCTGGTGCCAGGGCAATCTGCAGCACATCAAGCTGATATTCGCGCAGGGGTTCCGCACGCCGAGCCGCCTGCACCTCGCCCTCGGGGTGATGAGCTACCTGTCCTCGCCGATTTGGCTCGCGTTGCTGCTCGCCTCGGCGGTGCTCGCCCTCGGCACCGAGCACGCGGCGTCGGTGACCTATGTCGGGCGCTACCCGGTGCTCGCCTGGCCGATTTCGCACACCATTGCGCTGGTGACGCTGGTGGCCGTGACCCTCGCCCTGCTGTTCGGGCCGAAGATCCTCTCCGTCCTGGTGCTCGCGCGCGACCGACGGGCCGTCGCCGCACACGGGGGCATCGCGCGCCTCGTGCTCGGCGTCGTGATCGAGAGCGTCTTCTCGACTCTGCTAGCGCCGATCGTGATGCTCTCGCATAGCTGGTTTGTCTTCAGCGTGCTGACCGGGCGCGGCACCGGTTGGGGCGGCCAGCAGCGCGGCAGCCGCGGCATCGGTCTCCGCGCCGCAGCGCGGGCGTTCGGCCCGCACACTCTGGTCGCCGTCGCCGTTGGGTTGGTCACCTGGTACTGGATTCCGGCGAGCCTCTGGTGGGATGCGCCGCTGCTCACCGGGCTCGCCCTCGCCATCGCGATCTGCCGCGTGACCAGCGTGCCGTCCTGGGGCGCGGCGGTGCGCCGGCTCGGACTCCTAGTGATCCCCAGCGAATTGCAGGGCCTGCCGGTGCTCGACCGGGCCGTCGCCCTGGTGCGCGGGCGCGGGGCGGTGGCGTGCTCGGCGGGCTGAGCGCCGCGTTCGACACGGTGCGGGTGTCGCCGCTGGCGCGGCGCGTGCGGCGGTCCAACCTCACCTATCTTTCGCCGGCCAAGCTCTGCGCGCTCGAGGGCGTGCTGCGCCGCGTCGGGAACGAGGGCATCGCCGGCGATTACCTCGAGTTCGGCGTGGCGCTCGGCGGCTCGGCCATCCTGATCGCCTCGCACATGCCTGAGGGGGCGGCGTTCCACGGCTACGACGTGTTCGGCATGATTCCGCCGCCGGGACCCGAGGACGACGCCGACGCCCACGCGCGCTACGGCCAGATCCGCGTCGGCACCTCGCCCGGCATCGGCGGCGAAACCTATTACGGCTACCTCGACGATTTGTATGACCGGGTGTGCCACAACTTCGCGGCCTACGGCATGCCCGTCGACGGGCAGCGCGTTGCCCTCCATCGCGGACTGTTCGCCGACACGCTGAACGGCGCCGACACCGGGCCGGTCGCTTTCGCCCACATCGACTGCGACTGGTACGAGCCGGTGCGCTATTGCCTCGACTGCCTGCGCGGCCGGCTCGCCCCCGGCGGCCACTTGGTGCTCGACGACTACAACGATTTCGGCGGCTGCCGGAAGGCCGTCGAGGCGTTCCTCGCCGACGCCGGCCCGGACATCGTGCTCGAACGCGCCGCGCCCTCCGCCATCCTCCGCCGCGTCCGCTGACGAAGCCGCCCCCGCCCGGGGTTGCAGCGGCGCGCGAAACGCGGTCGAAATCCGCCTGAACCAATCGGGAGGGACTTATGGCCGAAGCGGTGGGGGTGATCGGGCTCGGCATCATGGGTGGCGCGATCGCACGCAACCTCGTGGACGCCGGGTTCGTGGTCGCCGGCTACGACATCGTCGACGCGAAAAACGCCGAGCTGGCGGCCGCGGGCGGAACGATCGCCAAGAACGCGGCGGCCATCGCCGGACGGTGCGAGCTCATCGTCACGTCGTTGCCGTCCGCCGCGGCCCTCGACGAGACCGTCGCCGCCATTGCGCGGGCGGCGACCGCGCCTCGCATCGTCGCCGAATGCTCGACCTTCACCATCGACGAGAAGCGCCGCGCCGCCGACACGCTCGCCGCGTCGGGCCACGTGCTGCTCGATTGCCCGCTGTCCGGCACCGGCGCCCAGGCAAAGACGCGCGACCTCGTCGTGCTCGCCTCGGGCGATGCGGCGGCCTACGAAAGGATCGCGCCGGTGTTCGACGGGTTCGCGCGCAAGCGGCACTTCCTCGGCGCGTTCGGCAACGGCAGCCGAATGAAGTACGTCGCCAACCATCTGGTGCACATCCACAACGTCGCCTCGGCCGAGGCGATCCTGCTCGCGCGCCGCGGCGGGCTCGACCCGGCCCTCGCCTACGAGGTGATCCGGGATTCGGCGGGCGGCTCACGCATCTTCGAGCTGCGCGCGCCGATGATGGTCGCGCGCGAATTCCGACCGCCCACCATGCAGTGCGCGGTGTGGAAGAAGGACATGGCGGTGATCGGCGCGTTCGCGCGCGAGGTGGGTGCGCCGACGCCGCTGTTCGACGCCTCGTCGCCCTACTACCTGACCGCCATCGCCGAAGGGCTGGGCGACGCCGACACCGCCGCCGTCTACCAGGTGCTCGAGGAGATGGCCGACAAGGTGTAAGGCCGCCGCTCGCGGCGAACGCCGCTGCGTGAAGGGCTGGCAAAAAACTAGGGGCGGGTCGCCCGACCCGCCCCTTGCGTCTCGAAGTGGGCCGGTCGGGGACCGGCCCCTACGGGCTCTACGGGGTCGCGGCTACGGGTCGATCTCGACGTTGACGATGGCGAGCTTGCCCGACTCGATCGCGTCGCGGCCTTTCTTCAGCCCGTCCTTCAGCTTCGCCGGGTCGTCGATCTTGATGCCGACGCCGCCCCACGGCGGGGCGAGCTCGCCATAGTCCGGCCCGTTGATCGACGCGCCGTAGAACAGGTTGTGCTTCACGCCGACGCCGTCGGGATAGTACTCGGTCTGGTTGTTGCGCATCGCGCGGTAGTTCTTGTTGTTGTAGACGACGATCATGATCGGCAGGTTGGCGTCGCGCGCGAGGCCGAGGCTCTGCGGGACCGGATTGTAGAGGAACGCGCCGTCGCCGATCAACGAGACGACCGGTCGGTTCTTCATGGCGAGCTTCACGCCGAGCGCGATGCCGAGCCCCTGGCCCAGCCCCGACGGCACCTTGAAGAAACTCTGCGGCCCGGCGAACTGGATCTGGCGCACGTTGATGCCGCGATGGGTGGTGCACTCGTCGGTGTAGGCCGCGTTCTTCGGCATCACCTCGTTCAGCGCGGCGGCGAGCGTCGCTGGGTGGATGACCTTGTTGTTCTTCACCTTCTCGCGCATGGCCGCGTATTCGGCAACCAACTTCTCGTGCGCGGCGTGGTGCTTCGCCAGCCGCTCCTTCACCGTGTCCTTGTTGGCGCCGCCGGCCTTCACCGCCTCGGTCAGCGCGCGAAGCGTCGACGGCACGTCGCCCTCGAGCAGCTCGTTCGCCTGCACGCTCTGGTAGACCATGTGATCGCGCATGCCGAGCTCGTCGATCACCACCACGGTAGCGCTCGCCGGCCCCTTGCGCGGCGGGTACCACGGCGCGCGGCAGCGGACGACCAACACCAGGTCGGCCTGATCGAGCATCGGGCGGACGTTGTAGCCCTGGTGTAGCGGATGCTCCTGCGGGAAGTTGTTGCAGTCGGCGACCGCGCCCTCGATCACCGGGATGGCGAGCAACTCGGCGAACGCGACCAGCGCCGCCCAGCCCTCGGGCTCTCGCCCGCCGGTCTCGGTGATGATCATCGGGTTCTTGGCCTGGATCAGCAGCTTGGCCACCCGCTCGATCTCGCTTTCCGAGACTTGCGCCTTCACGGGGTGCGGCACCTTGCGCATCCGGGCGGGCGGCGTCCATGGCGCCACCATGTTCTCGATCGGCACGTTGAGGTAGGTCGGGCCGATCGGCGCGCGCATGGCAAGCTCGCCCGAGCGGATCACCTGCTCGTAAAGCGTCGAGGGGCTCGACGCCTGCTGCGCCCATTTGGTGACCGGCTCCATGATGCGCTGCGGCCCGCCGGGGATCGACAGGCTCTCCAGCCACTGGTGGCCGGGGTCGAAGGCCTCGTTCTCGCCGTAGCTCAGTGACTCGCCGGACATCACCATGATCGGCGCGCCGGCGAGCTTGGCGCCGTGCACGCCCATCGAGCCCTGCATCAGTCCGACGCCCGCGTGCAGCACCACGGCCTGCAGCTTGCCGGTCACGATGGCGTAGGCGGTGGCGACGTTCACCGCCAGCGTCTCGTGATAGCAGTGGATGTAGGTCGGGCCCGGAGTCTTATCGACCTGCTGCCGCGCGAAGGCCTCCCACAGCGGGCCCCACTCGGACCCGGGGGACGAGACGACATAGTCGATGTCGAGGTTGCGGAACGCTTGAATGATGGCTTCGCCGCCGTCTGTGACGTTCTTCATCGGGTCCTCCCCATGGGATTGGGCCGTCCGCGCCGGGCGGCAAACGGCCGTGGGCGCCGGGCGGAATGGATGCGGCAGTCATCAGGCACCCGGCGGCGTCTGGAGTCAAGCATACGGCCGTTTTCGGCCGTTTTTGCACGCACTCTCAGGAACAAGAGCCTCCCATGACCGTTGTCCTGGAGCGGCTGGGGATTTATCTCTTCTGACGGAGAGAAGGGCCATCCGCATCACCCAGCCGAACCGCGAGGCCAATGTCACGACGGATCGAGGATAACGCGCTGCTCGGCGATCGGGCGACCACCGCGCTTGTCGGAATGGACGGGGCGATCGACTGGTTCTGCGTGCCGCGCTTCGATTCGCAGGCCTGCTTCGCTGCGATCTTGGGCGAGCCCGAGAACGGCTTCTGGCGCGTCGCGCCGAAGGGCAGGCCGCGCCGGGTGCGCCGGGCCTATCGCCACGGCACACTGGTGCTGGACACCGAGTTCGAGACCGGTACGGGCGCGATCCGCCTCACCGACTTCATGCCGGTGACGAACCGCGACGGGGTCGACATCGTTCGCGTCGTCACCGGCCTTCGCGGGCATGTGGCGATGGACATGGAGGTCCGCTTCCGCTTCGAATATGGGCAAATCGTTCCCTGGGTGCGGCGCGACGACGGCTCGATCACCGCCATCGCCGGCAGCAACGCGCTCCGCCTCGCCGCCGAGATCGGCATGGAGGGGCGCGGCATGGCGACGGTCGCCGCGTTCGACGTCGCCGAGGGCCAGTCGGTGCCGATGGTCCTCACATGCTACCCGTCCTTCCGCGACCCCCCGCCCTTGCGCGATGCCTATTCGCTGCTCGACAGCACCGTCGCCTGGTGGCGCGACTGGAGCGACCGCTGCCAGGAGCACACCGAATGGCACGACGCGGTGCTGCGCTCCGCGATCACGCTGAAGGCGCTGACCCACCGCGAGACCGGCGGCATCGTCGCCGCCGCGACCACCTCGCTTCCCGAGGAAATCGGCGGCAAGCGCAATTGGGACTACCGCTACTGCTGGCTGCGCGACGCGACCTTCTCGCTCTACGCGCTGATGGTGCTGGGCTATACCGAGGAAGCGGATGCATGGCGCCGCTGGCTGCTGCGCGCCGTCGCGGGCGACCCGTCCGAGCTGCAGATCATGTACGACGTCGCGGGCGAGCGGCGGCTCGACGAGCACGCGGTCGACTGGCTGTCCGGCTACGCCAACTCCCGCCCGGTGCGCATCGGCAACGACGCCTACCGCCAGTCGCAGCTAGACGTCTATGGCGAGGTGATGGATGCGTTTCACGGCGCGCGCCACCATGGCATCGAGCCAGACGACAATTCCTGGAACGTCCAGCTTGCGCTGATGGCGCACGTGGTGGAGCACTGGAAGGATCCCGGTTCCGGCCTCTGGGAGCAGCGCTCCGATCCGCAGCGCTACGTCTATTCGACCGCGATGGCCTGGGTCGCGGCCGACCGCTGCGTGAAGGCGACCGAGCGGTTCGGCCTCTCCGGCCCCGCCGATGATTGGCGCAAGCTGCGCCGGATCATCCACGACGACGTTTGCCGCCATGGCTTTAGCGAGAAGAAGAACGCGTTCGTCCAGCGCTACGGCTCGGACGAGCTCGACGCTTCGGCACTGCTGCTCGCGCTGGTGCGCTTCCTGCCGATCGAGGATCCGCGCATCCAGGGTACGATCGAGGCGGTCAAGCGCGAGCTGATGAGCGAGGGGTTCGTCTACCGCTACGACGCCGACCTGTCGCCGGACGGCGTGCCGGGCGGCGAGGGCGCATTCATCGCCTGCACGCTGTGGCTCGCCGACAATCTCGCACTCGCCGGACGCGACAAGGAGGCGCGCGAGATCTTCGAGCGCGTGCTCGACATCCGCAACGACGTGGGCCTTCTCTCCGAGGAGTACGACCCGATCGGGAAGCGGCTCCTCGGCAACTTCCCGCAGGCCTTCTCGCACGTCGCGCTGATCAACACGGCGCACAACCTGGCGGAAAAGAGCGATCCGCGCGGCTGACGCGCGCGGCGCGGCGAATCGCGCGGGCGATTAATCCTTCTATCCCACGGTCGAATTTGTCATTTTGTGCCAGAGGCGTCTTTTCCGAGGAGGATGGACCATGGCCACGCGGCTCGATTTCACCGGACACGTCGTGCTTGTGACGGGGGCGAGCTCGGGCATCGGGCGTGGCTGCGCGGAGGCGTTCGGCGCCGCCGGCGCGAGCGTGGTGGTCAACCATATCGGCGATCCCGCTGCCGACGACGTGGTGCGCGAGATCGAGAAGGCCGGCGGCAAGGGGCTCGCCATCCGCGCCGACGTGAGCGTCGAGGCCGACGTCGATGCCATGTTCGCCAAGGCGGTCAATACGTTCGGCACGGTCAACGTGCTGGTGAACAACGCGGGGCTCCAATCGGATTCGGCGTTCGAGAAGATGACCCTCGCCCAATGGCGGAAGGTGATCGACGTCAATTTGACCGGCCAGTTCCTCTGTGCCCGCGCGGCGGTGCGCGAATTCCTGCGCCGCGGGCCGGACCCGAAGGTCGGCCGCGCCACCGGCAACGTCGTCTGCACCTCGTCGGTGCACCAGATCATCCCGTGGGGCGGGCACGCCAACTACGCGGCGTCGAAGGGCGGGGTGAAGCTGCTGGTCGAGACGCTGGCGCAGGAGCTCGCCGACCGCAAGATCCGCGTCAACGCCGTCGCGCCCGGCGCGATCCGCACGCCGATAAACAAGCCGGCGTGGGACACCGAGGCCGCGCTCGACGAGCTTCTCACTCTCATTCCGTACGGCCGCATCGGCGAGGTGGATGATGTGGCGAACGCGGTGATGTGGCTCGCGTCGGACGAATCCGACTACGTGACCGGCGCGACGCTCGTGGTCGATGGCGGCATGGTGCTCTATCCGGGGTTCGGGGACGGGCACGGCTGATCGCACGGCAAGAAACGTAACGAGGCTTCGTTCAGGAGGGGGAATGGCTCACAAGATCGAGGACTACGCGTTCATCGGCGACACGCGCACCGGCGCGCTCGTCTCGCGCGACGGATCGATGGACTGGCTCTGCGTGCCCCGGTTCGATTCGCCGTCCTGCTTCTCCGCGCTGCTCGGCCAGCCACAGCACGGGCGCTGGCGCGTCGGCCCGTCCCGCAAGGTGCGTAACGTCAAGCGCCGCTATGTCGAGGGGACGCTGGTGCTCGAGACCGAGTACGAAACCGAGACCGGGCGCGTGCGCGTCACCGATTTCATGCCGCTGCCGCACGACGAGAGCGTCGACGTGGTGCGCGTCGTCGAGGGGCTGCGCGGCCGCGTGCCGATGCGGCTCGAGCTGCGCCTGCGCTGCGACTACGGCGTGAGCGTGCCCTGGGTGCGGCGCACGGCGGGCGGGCTCGCCGCCGTGGCGGGGCCGAACGGCTTCCGCCTCGCGACACCGGTCGAGCTCGAGGGGCAGGATCTTTCGACGGTCGCCGAGTTCACCGTCGCGCGCGGCCAGACCATTCCGATGATGCTGACCTGGCATCCCTCGCACCTGGAGCCGCCGCCGGTGCGCGACGCATCCTGGCTGCTCAGCGCGACCATCGAGTGGTGGCGGCGCTGGAGCAACCGCTGCCGAGCGCCCGAGGCGTGGCACGAGCCGGTGGTGCGCTCGGCCATCACGCTGAAGGGACTGACCCACGCGGCGACCGGCGGCATCGTCGCCGCCGCCACCACGTCGCTGCCCGAGTGGCCGGGCGGAGAGCGCAACTGGGACTATCGCTATTGCTGGGTGCGCGACGCGGCCTTCACCCTGCACGCGCTGATGAGCATGGGCTACACCGAGGAGGCGGGCGCGTGGCGCGACTGGCTGGAGCGCGCGGTGGCGGGCGAGCCCTCGAAGCTGCAGATCATGTACGGCCTCGCCGGCGAGCGGCGGCTCGACGAGTACGAAGTGCCATGGCTGCCGGGCTTCGCAGAGTCGCGCCCGGTCCGCATCGGCAACGGCGCGTTCGAGCAGCGCCAGCTCGATGTCTATGGCGAGATCATGGACGCGTTCCACGGCTGCCGCACCAACGGCCTGCCGGTCAGCGACAATGCTTGGCGGGTGCAGCGCTCGCTGATGAAGTTCGTGGCGGACCATTGGACCGATCCGGATTCCGGCATCTGGGAACAGCGAAGCGCACTGCAGCGCCATGTCTATTCCTCCGTCATGGCGTGGGTCGCGGCCGACCGCACGGTCAAGGCGATCGAGCATTTCGGCCTGTCGGGCCCGGCCGCGCCGTGGAAGAAGCTCCGCGAGCAGATCTTCAAGGAGGTCTGCGCCAAGGGCTTCAGCGAGAAGAAGAACGCGTTCGTGCAATATTTCGGCGGCGAATCGCTGGACGCCGCGACGCTGCTGATCCCGATCGTCGGCTTCCTGCCGGCCAACGACCCGCGCGTCGTCGGCACCGTCGATGCGATCCGGGACGAGCTGGTGCACCACGGGTTCGTGCAGCGCTATTCGACGGCCCAGACCGACGACGGGCTGAAGGGCGAGGAGGGGGCGTTCCTCGCCTGCTCGTTCTGGTTGGCCGACGTGCTCTGCATGATGGGCCGCCACAACGAGGCGCGCGACCTGTTCGAGCGGCTGCTCGACATCCGGAACGATGTCGGGCTCCTCGCGGAGGAGTACGACCCGGTCGGCAAGCGCCAGCTCGGCAACTTCCCGCAGGCGTTCTCGCATGTCGGGCTGATGAATACGGCCCGAAACCTGGCCGAGGGCGAGGTCAAAACGCGGGACTAGAATCCTTCGTCATGGCGAGGAGCATGGCGACGAAGCAATCCCGGGCCGGAGCCGGTCGGGAATTGCTTCGCTTCGCTCGCAAGGACGGGGAAAAGCTCCAAAAACGGCTTGCGGACCCTCGGCCCGTTCTCACATATTCGGCTCGCCTGTGGCGGTCGCGCTGCGGCGCAGGAAGGACCCCCCGCACCATGGCCACCGCGAAGCCCCGATCCGAGCGCGACGACGCCCCGGCCGTCTCCCCTGCAGAGATGGCGAACGCGCTCCGGGCGCTCGCCATGGACGCGGTCCAGGCCGCCAATTCCGGCCATCCGGGCATGCCGATGGGCATGGCCGACGTGGCGACCGTGCTGTTCACGCGGTTCCTGAAATACGATCCCGCCGATCCCCATTGGCCCGACCGCGACCGGTTCGTGCTGTCGGCCGGGCACGGCTCGATGCTGCTCTACGGGCTTCTGCACCTCACCGGCTACGCCGACATGACGCTGGACGAGCTGAAGCGCTTCCGCCAGCTCGAAAGCCGTACCCCGGGCCATCCGGAATACGGTTGCGCCGCGGGCGTGGAGACCACCACGGGCCCGCTGGGCCAGGGCATCGCCACGGCGGTCGGGATGGCGCTCGCCGAGCGCCACATGGCGGCGCGGTTCGGCGACGGGCTGGTCGACCACCGCACCTGGGTGATCGCCTCGGACGGCGACTTGATGGAAGGCATCAGCCACGAGGCTGCGTCCTTCGCCGGCGCGCTCGGCCTCGGCCGGCTGATCGTGCTCTATGACGACAACCACATCTCGATCGATGGCGACACCGCCCTCGCCCTCGCCGACGACGCGCTCGCCCGGTTCGCCGCCTATGGCTGGCACACGCAGCGCGTCTCCGGCCACGACCCGGACGCGGTTGCCGCCGCCATCGAGGCGGCGAAGGCCCAGGACCGGCCGGCGCTGATCGCCTGCCGCACTACCATCGCCTTCGGTGCGCCGAAAAAGGCGGGCACCGCCGCTTCGCATGGATCGCCGCTGGGGGCCGAGGAGGTCGCCGGCGCCCGCAAGCAGCTCGGCTGGCCCTGGCCGCCTTTCGAGGTGCCGGAGCCGATCCGCGCCGCCTGGCGCGCCGCCGGGGCGCGCGGCGCCGGCCCGAACCGGGCCTGGCGCGAGCGGCTGGCGAAGGCCGAGGCGGCGACGCGGGCCAATTTCGAGCGCGCGGTGGCGGGCGATCTGGCGCCCGGCTGGACCGAGGCGCTCGCCGCCTTCAAGCGACGCCTCGCCGACGAGAAGCCGTCCTGGGCCACGCGCAAGGCCTCGGGCGAGACGCTCGACGTGCTGGTCAAGGCGATCCCGGAACTGGTGGGCGGTTCGGCCGATCTCACCGGCTCGGTCAACACGCTGGCCAAAGGCATGGAAGGGCTCGGGCGCGGCGCCTATGGCGGGCGCTACATCCATTACGGCGTGCGCGAGCACGGCATGGCCGCCGCGATGAACGGCATGGCGCTGCATGGCGGCATCATCCCGTACGGCGGCACGTTCCTGATCTTCTCCGACTATCTGCGCCCGGCGGCGCGGCTCTCGGCCCTGATGCGCCAGCGGGTGATCTACGTGCTGACCCACGATTCCATCGGTCTCGGCGAGGATGGGCCGACCCACCAGCCGGTAGAGCAGCTCGCGGCGCTCCGCGCCATCCCGGGGCTGCGCGTGTTCCGGCCGGCCGACGCGGTCGAGACCGCCGAGTGCTGGCAGCTCGCCCTCGAGGCGTCGGACGCGCCGTCGGCGCTGGCGCTCACGCGCCAGAACGTGCCGGCGCTCAGGACCACCCATGTCGAGGATAATCTCTGCGTCCGCGGCGGCTACGTGCTGGCCGAGGCGGAGGGTGCGCAGGCGACCCTGATCGGCACCGGCTCCGAGGTCCAGCTCGCGCTCGCGGCGCGCGACCTGCTGGCCGCCGACGGCATTCCCGCCCGCGTCGTCTCGATGCCCTGCTGGGAGCTGTTCGAGGCCCAGCCCGGCGCCTATCGCGACTACGTGCTGGGACCGCCCGCCCGCGTCGCCGTCGAGGCCGCGGTGCGCCAGGGTTGGGACCGCTGGATCGGCCCCTACGGCGCCTTCGTCGGGATGGAAGGCTTCGGCGCCTCCGCTCCCGACAAGGCGCTCTTCGCCCATTTCGGTATCACCGCGGAAGCGGTGGCCAAGGCCGCGCGCGACGCGCTGGGACATCACTGAACCACTTGCACTGAACGGAGAACATCATGCCCGTCCGCATCGGGATCAACGGATTCGGTCGCATCGGGCGGCTCGTCCTGCGCGCCGCGCTCGAGCGCAAGGGGCGCGGCTTCGAGATCGTCGCCATCAACGACCTCGGCTCGAACGAGGCGAACGCCCACCTTCTCGCGCACGACACGGTGCACGGCCCCTTCCAGGGGACGGTGCGCGTCACCAGGAACGGGTTCAATGTCAACGGCAAGGCGATCCAGGTGTTCGCCGAGCGCGACCCGACGCGCCTGCCCTGGCGCCAGCTCGGTGTCGACGTGGTGGCCGAATGTACCGGCATCTTCACCAAGTGCGCCGACGCACAAAAGCACATCGCGGCCGGCGCCAAGCGCGTGCTGATCTCCGCCCCCGCGACCGACGAGGACATCACGGTCTGCTACGGCGTGAACAACGACAAGCTGCGCAAGACGCACCGGATCGTGTCCAACGCGTCGTGCACGACGAACTGCCTCGCCCC
The DNA here is from genome assembly GCA_963775315.1 of uncultured Alphaproteobacteria bacterium. Lineage (GTDB taxonomy): Bacteria > Pseudomonadota > Alphaproteobacteria > MPNO01 > DASWLB01 > CAWGHZ01. The sequence goes on from CAVZIN010000011.1 coordinate 61,286, forward strand.
GGTGGCGTTCGTACTGGACAAGGAATTCGGCATCGAGCGCGGTTATATGACGACCGTGCATTCCTATACGGGCGACCAGTCGATCGTCGACACGCTGCATCGCGACCTGCGCCGCGCCCGCGCCGCCGCGCTCAACATGATCCCCACCTCGACCGGTGCGGCCAAGGCGGTCGGGCTCGTCCTGCCGCACCTGAACGGCAAGCTCGACGGCACCGCCATCCGCGTGCCCACCGCCAACGTCTCGATGATCGACTTCAATTTCGTGTCGAAGAAGAAGGTGACGGTCGAGGCGATCAACCAGGCGATGATCGCGGCCTCCAAGTCGGCGCGGCTCAAGGGCATCCTCGCGGTCAACGACCTGCCGCTGGTCTCTTCCGACTTCAACCACTGCCCGGCCAGCGCGACGTTCGACCTGACGCAGACCCAGGTGGTCGACGGCGGGCTCGCCCGCGTGCTCGCCTGGTACGACAACGAGTGGGGCTTCTCCAACCGCATGATCGACACCGCGATGGCGGTGGCGAAGCTCGGCTAGGCGGCGCGGAGGCGGGCGATGGTCGCGTTCCGCACGCTCGACGATCTCGACGTCAAGGCGAAGCGCGTGCTGGTGCGCGCCGATCTTAACGTTCCGATGAAGGACGGCAAGATCGCCGACGCGACCCGCATCGAGCGCTCGGCCCTCACGGTGAAAGAGCTGGCGGGCCGCGGCGCGCGCGTGGTGGTGATGTCGCATTTCGGCCGACCGAAGGGGCCCGACGCCGGCCTTTCGCTAGCCCAGGTCGCTCCGGCGCTGCAGGCCGCCCTCGGCCGCCAGGTGCGGTTCGTGCCGGACTGCATCGGGCCCGAGGCCGAGAAGGCCGTGCGCGCGATGAGCGACGGCGACGTCGTGCTGCTGGAAAACCTCCGCTTCCATGCGGGTGAGGAGAAGAACGACCCCGCCTTCGTGCGGAGCCTTGCGGCGCTCGGCGATCTCTATGTCAACGACGCGTTCTCTGCGGCGCACCGGGCGCACGCCTCGACCGAGGGGGTTGCGCATCTGCTGCCCTCGGCGGCGGGGCGCGAGATGCAGGCCGAACTCGATGCGCTCGGCCGCGCGCTGGAAAAGCCCGACCGGCCGGTCCTCGCCATCGTCGGCGGCGCCAAGGTCTCGACCAAGCTCGACGTGCTCGGCCATCTGATCGACAAGGTCGACGTGCTGGCGATCGGCGGGGCGATGGCCAACACGTTCCTGCTCGCCCTCGGCACGCCGGTCGGCAAGTCGCTGGTCGAGCGCGACCTGGTGGCGACCGCGCGCGACATCCTGGCCAAGGCCAACGACAAGGGCTGCGAAATTGCGCTGCCCTCGGACGTGGTGATCGCCGCGAAGCTCGAGGCCGGCGCGCCGTCCGAGCCGGTGCCGGTCGCCGCGGTTCCGGACGACAAGATGATCCTTGACGTCGGGCCGGACAGCGCCCGCGCACTCAGCGACCGCCTCGGCGATTGCCGCACGCTGGTGTGGAACGGTCCACTCGGCGCGTTCGAGACCCCGCCCTTCGACGCCGCAACACTCGCGGTCGCACGGGCGGCCGCGGGCCTGACCCGCGACGGCAAACTGGTCAGCGTCGCCGGCGGCGGCGACACGGTGGCGGCGCTCGCCGCGGCGGGCGTCACCGGCGATTTCTCCTACGTCTCGGCCGCGGGCGGCGCCTTCCTGGAATGGATGGAGGGAAAGACCCTGCCCGGCATTGCGGCGCTCGAGGCGGCGGCCGGCAAGTAGCCTTCCGCGGCTCTTATCGGTCGAGCTGGTCGTAGACGACGCGCGCGACGTGCAGCAGCTTCTCGCGCGGCACGGCGCCGACCAGCGCGTAGCCGCAGGTCGGGTCGAGCCAGTAGAACACCGCCACGCCCTGGTATTCCTGGAAGCGGAAGGCCGTCTGGTCGTTGCCATGCGGGCCCGCCTTCTTGATGTAGAGGGTGAGGCGCTGGCCCGAGGCGTCCTCGTACATGAACTGGGCGGCGATGGTGCGCCCGGACGGCAGCAGGCGCCCGCCCATCAGCCGGTAGCCGAGCGAGGCGAGCTGCGGCGCCTTGACCGTGGCGCCCAGCCGCTTGGTGAGCCAGGTGACGAGGTGCTGCTCCTCGCTCGCCGACACCTCGACCGGGTGGCGCACTTCGGGCACGTAGACCTCGTGCGCCATGGCGGCGTAAGCGACGATCGGCGGGCCGTTGGCGACCGAAGTCTCGTCCGGCACGTCGCGGGCAAGCCAGCCGGCCGCGCCCCCGCCCACGAACGCCGCGACCAGCGCCGCCGCGGCCACGGCGCGCGGGCAGTCGCGCCAGGCGGCCAGGCGGATGCGCCGGCGCGGCGCCAGCCATTCGGAAGGCACCGGCCGGTCGAGTTCGCCGTCGAACAGCCCGTGCAGCTCGGCGTTGATGCGGGCCCAGCCGGCGACGCGCGCGGCGTCCGCCGGGCTCTCGGCCAGATGGCGCTCGACGTCCGCCCGGCGCGCGGGGTCGAGCCGCCTATCGGCGTGGGCGTGCAGCTCGGCGTCGGTGACAGGCGCGCCGGTCACTTCACCCTCCGAAGCGCGGGCGGCGCCTCGCCGTCGTAGAGCGACCGCAGCCGCTCGCGCCCGCGATGCAGCCGCGACATGACTGTGCCGAGCGGCACGCCGACGATCCGCGCGACCTCCTCGTAGGTCATCTGCTCGAGCCCGACCAGCAGCACCACCTCGCGCTGCTCCGCGGAGAGCTGTTCCAGCGCGCGGGAGAGGCCGGTCATGGCGACCCGCCCCTCCTGGCCGCCGTCGACCGAGACGGCGTGGATGTCGTGCTCGTAGGCGATGGTGCGGGGCCTGCGGCTCGCGCGGCGCGCGGCATTGGCGTTCAAATTGTGCATGATGGTGAACATCCACGCACGCAAATTGCCGTCGCTCCGGACCATGTGGAACCGGCTCCACGTCCGCTCCAGGCAGTCCTGGACCAAATCGTCCGCGCGCTCGGAATCCCCGAGCAACGCCCGGGCGTAGCGCCGCAGGTGGGGGATCTGCTCGACAATCTGGCGATGGGCGTCGTCGCTCACCCTCGCGTCCCGCCGCGCCGCTGTGGCGCCTCAGCCACTATATCTACACCCCCGCCTTCGGGCTATTCCCGTCCCCTCGGTTGACTCGGGCCCTGCCGGTGCGCTCAACTGGCCCGGCCAGGGCCCCGGTCCGCTTCCCGAGGGAATAAAACATGCCTGATACCGCCGAGCCGCGCGTCATCACGCCCGACCGGATCGACCCCCATTTCGACTGGGACCGCGCCATCCCCGCGCCCGGCCATGGCGGGGTCGATTTCGAGGAGCGGGTGAATTTCCGCCGGCTGCACGACTACCGGCTGGGCCGCGCGCGCCAGGCGCTGAAGGCATCGGGGTTGGGCGCGCTGCTTTGCTTCGACAACAACAACATCCGCTACCTGACTTCGACCGTGATCGGGGAATGGTCGCGCGACAAGATGTGCCGCTACGCTCTGCTGGCGGGCGATGGCGACCCGCACGTCTGGGATTTCGGCTCCGCCGCCAAGCACCACCGGCTGCACGCGCCCTGGCTCGGGGCCGGCTGTTGCCACGCCGGCATGGTGGGCCTGCGCGGCACGGTGCCGCCGGACGTCGGGCTGATGAAGCGCGCGGCCGAGGAGATCTTCTCGCTCCTCAAGGCGGCGGGCGTCGCCAAGATGCCGATCGGGCTCGACATCGTCGAGCCGCCGATGATGTTCGAGCTGCAGCGCCTCGGGCTCGACGTGCGCGACGGCCAGCAGGTCATGCTCGACGCGCGCGAGATCAAGAACATCGACGAGATCGTACTGCTCAACCAGGCGGCGGCCATGGTCGACGGCGTCTACCAGATGATCTGGGAGGATCTGAAGCCCGGCGTCCGCGAGGCGGACCTCGTCGCCCGCGCCAACAAGATGCTCTACGAGATGGGCTCCGACGACGTCGAGGCGATCAATGCCATCTCGGGCGAGCGCTGCAACCCACACCCGCACAACTTCACCGACCGGCTGGTGCGGCCCGGCGACCAGGCGTTCTTCGACATCATCCAGTCCTTCATGGGCTACCGCACCTGCTACTACCGCACGTTCAACGTCGGCAAGGCGACGCCGGCGCAGCACGACGCCTACAAGCGCTGCCGCGAATGGCTCGATGCTGCGATCGAGCTGGTGCGGCCGGGCGTCACGACGGATCGGATCGCGTCCGTCTGGCCGAAGGCGGAGGAGTTCGGTTTTTCCGACGAGATGGAGGCGTTCGCCCTCCAGTTCGGCCACGGCATCGGCGTCGCGCTGCACGAGCGGCCGATCATCTCGCGGCTCTGCTCGCTCGACCATCCGATGGAAATCAAGGAGGGGATGGTCTTCGCGCTCGAGACCTACTGCCCGGCGAAGGACGGGTTCTCGGCCGCGCGCATCGAGGAGGAGATGGTCGTCACCAAGGACGGGCCCCGCGTCATCACGCTGTTCCCGGCCGAGGAACTGCCCATCGCGAACCGCTACTGATGGCCACGCGGGCGAAGCCCCGGGCGCGAGTGCGCGCAACGGCGAACGACGACATCGGGGAGCCGACGCGCCTTGCGCTGTGGCGCTCCCAGCTTCTGATCCGCGAGGCGGAGCAGCGGGCCTATGACCTGTTCCTGCAGAACTTGGTCAAGGGCACCAGCCATCTGTCGCTCGGGCAGGAAGCGGTGGCGGCGGGCTTCGCGACCGCCCAGCGGCCCGGCGACTGGACCTTCGCCACCTATCGCGGCCACGCGCACACGCTGGCGCGCGGCGCGCCGGTCCTTGGCGTTCTGGGCGAACTGATGGGGCGCGATTGCGGGCTGATGCGCGGCAAGGGCGGCTCGATGCACCTCACCGACGCCTCGCACGGCATGATGGGGTCCTACGCCATCGTCGGCGCGCATCTGCCGATCGCGATGGGCGCTGCCTGGTCGGCCCAGTATCGCGGCACCGACCAGGTTTCCGTCTGCTTCTTCGGCGACGGCACCACCAATATCGGCGCGTTCCACGAGGCGCTGAACATGGCCGCGGTGTGGAAGCTGCCGGTCGTGTTCGTGTGCGAGAACAACCTCTACATGGAATACACCCCGATCGGCCAGGTGACCGCGGTCGCCAACCCGGCGGCCGACCGCGCCGGCGCCTACGGGCTTGATTCCATTGTCGTCGACGGCAACGATGCCGACGCCGTCTACCGCACCGCTGCGGCCGCCATCGCGCGGGCGCGCAAGGGCGACGGCCCGTCGCTGATCGAGGCGAAGACCTACCGCCATTCCGGCCATTCGCGCGCCGACCCGGCAAAGTACCGCCCGGACGCCGAGGTGAAGCAATGGCTCGCGCGCGATCCGATCCCGATGTACCGCGCGCGCCTCGCCGAGTTCGGCATCGCCGAAAAGGACATCGCCAGGATCGAGACCGAGGTGCGGGCCGCCGTCGACGACGCGACCGAGCGGGCGAAGGCCTCGCCGCCGCCCGCGATGGATTTGATCGGGCGCGACGTCTATGCCGACGGGGGCGCCGCATGGCGGAACTGACCTATCGCGAGGCGGTGGCCGACGGCATCGCGCAGGAGATGGCGCGCGACGAGCGGGTCGTGTTCCTCGGCGAGGACGTCGGCGGCGCCGGCGGCGTGTTCAAGGCGACCGTGGGTCTCCTCGAAAAGTTCGGGCCCAAGCGCGTGAAGGACACCCCGATCTCCGAGCAGGCGATCCTCGGCGCCGCGATGGGCGCGGCGATGACCGGCCTCCGCCCGATCGCCGAGATCATGTTCTCCGACTTCCTCGCCGTCTGCTGGGACCTGGTCGCGAACGAGATGGCGAAGTCGCGCTACATGTCGAACGGTCAGCTCGAGTGTCCGGTGGTGATCCGCACCGCCAATGGGGCGGGCTCGCGCTTCGGCGCGCAGCATTCCCAATCGGTCGAGAACTGGGCGATGGCGGTGCCGGGCCTCAAGGTCGTCGCGCCGTCGACGCCGGCCGACGCCAAGGGGCTCCTCGCCGCGGCGGTGCGCGATCCCGACCCGGTCGTGGTGTTCGAGCACAAATCGCTCTACCCGGTGAAGGGCGAGGTGCCCGAGGGCGAGCTGGTCGACACGCTCGGCACGGCGAAGATCGTCCGGCCGGGCGCCGATTGCACCATCCTGGCGCTCGGGCTGATGGTGTCGCGCGCGCTCGACGCGGCGGCGAGGCTGAAGGCCGATCACGGCATCGACGCCGCCGTGATCGACGTGCGCTCTCTGGTGCCGTTGGATACGCGAACCATCCTGGGCGAGGTCGCGCGCACCGGGCGCCTGTTCACCGTCGAAGAGAACCCACGCCTCTGCGGCTGGGGTGCCGAGATCGCCTCGATCGCCGCCGAGGAATGCTTCTACGACCTCGATGCGCCGATCGTGCGCATCACCACGCCGCACGTGCCGCTGCCTGCCGCCGACGCGCTCGAGGACGCGACCATCCCGTCCGCCGCCCGCATCGCCGACACCGTGCGGCGGAGCATGGGGTAGGTCACATGGCCTGCGGCCGCTTCGGACCCCCACCTGACCTTCCCCTTGCAGGCGGAGGGGCGCGCGCGGGCGGTCTTTTCTCCCTCCCCCTGAAAGGGAGAGGGCGGGGGTATCCTTCGTGACGAGCCACGACATCGTCATGCCCCAGCTCGGCGAGACGGTGACCGAGGGCACCGTCACCGCCTGGCACAAGAAGGTGGGCGAGCACGTTGCGCGCGACGAGACCCTGTTCGAGGTCTCGACGGACAAGGTCGACACCGAGGTGCCAGCCCCGGCCGACGGGGTGATCGCCGAAATCCGCGTCCAGGAGGGTGCGACCGTGGCCGTCGGCACCATCCTCGCGGTGATCGTGGGTGAGGGCGGAGCGGCGAAGAGTGCGGGCAAATCGCCCCCCCACCCTGTCCCTCCCCCTCAAGGGGGGAGGGAGTTAAGGAAGCCGATGGCGGCGTCCCCTCTCCTCTTGAGGGAGAGGGACAGCGAGAGGGGTCCTTCGGGCAGGCGGAACCGCGACGCGCGCGGCCGGCCGCTGTCGCCGGCGGTGCGGCGCCTCGCGCAGGAACACGGCATCGACCCCGGCGCGCTCGCGGGCTCGGGCGCCGAGGGCCGCGTCACCCGGCGCGACATGGAGGCGGCGTTGAAGGCGCGTCCGGCGGCCGCTTCCGGCGGCGACGAGCGCGTGCCGTTCTCGCGCATCCGCAAGCTCACCGCCGAACACATGGTCCGGTCCAAGGCGACCAGCCCGCACGTCCTTCAGGTGGTCGAGGCCGATTTTCACCGCGTCGAACTCGCCCGCACCCGCCATGGCGCGCACTGGCGCGACCGCGAGGGATTCGCGCTCACCTATCTGCCGTTCGTCGCTTTCGCCGTGTGCCGCGCCATCGCCGACTTCCCGCGCGTCAACGCATCGGTCGAGGGCGAGGCGCTGGTGATCCATGGGTCGGTCCATCTCGGCATCGCGGTCGATCTGGCGCTCGACGGGCTGACCGTCCCGGTGGTGCACGACGCCGCGCGGCTCGACCTGTCCGCGCTCGCCCGCGCCATTCGCCGCGTGGCCGAGGGCGCGCGGGCCGGGCGGCTAGGGCCCGACGATTACGCGGGTGGCACCTATACGCTCTCCAACTCGGGCTCGTTCGGCACGCTGATCACCGCCCCGGTCATCAACCAGCCGCAGGTCGCGATCCTCTCGACGGACGGGGTCAAGAAGCGCCCGGTCGTGATCGAGGGCGCCGAGGGCGATTCCATCGCCATCCGCCCGGTCGGCATCCTGGCGCAGTGCTTCGACCATCGCGCCATCGACGGCGCCTACTCGGCGGCGTTCCTGCACCGGGTGGCGGAAATCGTCGCGACACGCGACTGGATCGCCGACCTCGGGTGAGGGGGCGCTGAAGCCGCAGTCAGGTCACGAACATGTTGGGGTCGTGGCCCACGGGCCCGACATGCACCGTGCGGCCGGGCTCGCCGTTGGTCAGGTGGTAGCGCCCGTCCGAGTCGCGGCCGAGCTTCCCCTCGCGGCGCAGCTCGTCGAGCGCCAGCGCCACCTCGCGCCCGTCGCGGCTGCCCAGATTTTCCATCAGGTGCGTGAAGAACATCGGCCCGCTTTCCAGCGCCTGCGCCACCGTCTGGTAGCGCGCCTCGCCGGTGAAGCGCTTGGCCTCGGTCACCACGTTCTGCACCGCCCACGGGCGACCGAACGGCTTGGTGCAGTCGAACCCGGCCTTCGCGCCGAGCGGGCGGCCGTCGAGCGAGGGGTCCATCTGCATGCCGGGCATGCCCTCATACAACACGATGTCGCGGTCGGCCTGGAAGCGCGTGCCGAGCACCCAGTCCATCGCCGCCTCGGAATGCACGTCGACGTCCTCGTCCACCACCCAGACGTGCTTGACCGACGGCATGGCGGCGAAGACGGCGGCAATGGCGCGGCGCGCCTGGCCGGCGCCCGACTGGCGGATGGCGACGCGCACATGCTGGCCCTCGCCCGACGACAGGCACATGTGCGCGGCGGTGGCGTCGAGACCGGCGCTCCGCACGGCCTTCATCGCCTCGGCCTCGACCCGGATCGAGGAGATGTTGGCCGATTCCGTATTGCCGAGCACCCAACCCGAGCCGTGCAGCAGCGACTGGTGCAGGCAGTCCCTGCGCATGGTGATGGCGGTGACGTGGAAGATCGGGTCGAGGTGCATCGGCCCGTAATAGCCCATGTATTCGCCATAGGGCCCTTCCGGCTCGGTATAGCCGTGCTCGTGGAGATAGCCCTCGATCACCATCTCGCAATCGGCGGGCACGTAGATGTCGTTGGTGACCGATTTGACCAACGGCACCGGCTCGCCGCGCAGCGTGCCGACCAGCGCCACCTCGTCCTGGCGGACGCGCAGACCCGCCGCCATGAAGTCGATAGGGTGCGAGCCGCAGGCGAAGCTGATCGGCAGCCGCTCCTTGCGCGCGGCGCATTTCAGGTAGATCTGGCGCAGATGCGAGCGCGCCGTGACGTTGGTGCCGCATTCGTGGCGCGAGCGCAGGCTGAGGCGGCGGCAGCCGACGTTGGTGAGGCCGGTCTCGGGGTCGATCACGTAGTCGATGCCCGAGGTCAGGTATACGCTGCCGTCGAACTCGTGCTGCGGATGGAAGGGCAGCTTGGTGAGGTCGGCGTCCTTCCCGGTCAGCACGACCTGGTGCACCGGCGCCTGGGACGAGGCGACCTCGACTTTGGGCTGCGGGTTGTCGAGCCGGCTCTGGAACTCGGCCCACATGTCGTTCATCTTCACGCCGAGCGCGGCGGCGAGGCGCGAGCGCGCGCCCGTGACGTTCGCCACCAGCTCCGAGCGCTCGGGCCCCGCCTTGCGGAACAGCACCGCCTTGTCGGTGCCCTCGACGATGGGCGAGAGGTCGGCGAGCGCCACCGGCTCGTCGTGCACCTCGACCTCGCCCTTGTCGATCAGCCGCTCGACGAAGCCGCGCAGGCGGAATTTTTCCATGTCGGGCGTCGGCATCATCGGCTCCTCATTCCGGGTCGAACGGGCGCAAGCTAGGGCGAAGCGCGCCCGCGCGCAATCTCGGTCAGCCCCACACCTTGTGGGCGACCTCGACGATCCGCGCGAGCTTCGCCTCGACCACCGACGGCGCGAGTCGGCCGGCGCTGGCGGAGGACGAGAAGCCGCATTGCGGGCAGAGGCAAAGCTGGTCGATTGGGGCAGACTTCGCGGCGTCTGCGATGCGCCCCTCCAGGGCGTCCGCGCTTTCCACCTCGGGAAGCTTGGTGGAAACGATGCCCAGCGTGGCTTTCTTGCCCTTCGGCAGGAAGCGCAAGGGAGCGAAATCGCCGGCGCGCGGGGTGTCGAATTCCAGAAAAAAGCCGTCCACCTCGAGCAGATTAAACAGCTTGTCGGCGAGCGGCTCGTAACCCGCGTCCGACATGCCGTGCCCCTGGTTGCCGCGGCACATGTGGACGGCGACCGCCATGTCCTTCGGCCGCTCGCGGATCGAATCGTTGATCGCCGCGATGTAGAGCTCGATGATCCGGTCCGGGTCCTCGCTGCGCCCCTTCACGACGTCGCGGATGTTCGGATCGCAGAGAAGCGCGAGCGGCACCTCGTCGAGCTGCAGGTAGGTGCAGCCCGCCTTGGCGAGATCGGCCACCTCGTCGCGGTAAAGCCGCGTCACGTCGGCGAAATAGCCATCGAGGTCGGGATAGACCCGCTTGTCGATCTGCGCGCGCCCGCGGAAGAAATGGGTGACCGAGGGCGTCGGCAAGTTGGCCTTGGGCAGCGCCCTGGTCATCGGCTTGAGGAGGGCGAACGTGTCGGCCGCCATCGGGCTCGCGCGGGTAAGCTTCTCCACTACGCTCGGCACCGCGCCCGCCTTGCGGGTCGAGCCGTCGAACAGGCGGAAGGTGAAGTCGGCCTCGTGCCGTTCCTCGGTGAAGCCGGCGAAATGCTCGAACGGCGCGTCGCGCCAGGAGGCGCGGCGAAACTCGCCGTCGGTAACGGCGCCGATGCCCACCCGCTCCTGCATCGCCACGATCTCGCGGACGGCCACGTCCTCGACCGCGCGGAGCTCGGCAAGGCCGATCCGCTTCGCATCGAAATCGGCGCGCGCCTTCATCAGCGTCTCGGGGCGCGGAAAGCTCCCCACATGCTCGGCGCGGAAGGGCGGGCGTTCGTTGGCCATTGCGTTCATCCCCAGACCTGGTGCGCGACCTCGACCACCCGGGCGAGCTTCGCCTCGACATCGCTCATGGAAAGCCGTCCCTCGCGCCGCGCGGCGCTCGCGAAGCCACATTGCGGCGAGAGCGCCAGCCGGTCGAGCGGGACATATTTCGACGCCTCGTCGATCCGGCGCTTCAGCTCGTCCGCCGGCTCGATCTCCGGCCGCTTGGTGGTGAGCAGCCCGAGAACCGCCTTCTTCGGCGCCGGCAGGAAGCGGAGCGGCGCGAAATCGCCCGCGCGCGGCGTGTCGTACTCGAGGAAGAACCCGTCGACGTTCAGCCGGCCGAACATCCGCTCGGCGATCGGCTCGTAGCCCCCGTCCGCCATGCCGTGCCCGACATTGCCACGGCACATATGCACGCAGACCGCCATCTCGGCCGGCCGGTCGCGGATGCAATCGTTGATGACGCCGATATAGGCGTCGATCAGCGCCTCGGGATCCTCGCCCCGCGCTTCGATCATCTCCCGGTTCTTCGGGTCGCAGAGCAGCGCCAGTGGCACCTCGTCGAGCTGCAGGTAGGTGCAGCCGCGCGACGCCAGATCGGCGATCTCCTCGCGATAGATGCGGGCGAGGTCGGCGAGGTAGGCCGCCCGGTCCGGATAGATCTTGTGGTCGAACGAGTTCTCGCCCGACATGGCGTGGGCGATCGAGGGCGTCGGCAGGTTCGCCTTCACCGGCCGGCGGGTCAGCGGCTTCAGTGCGGCGAAATCGTCGGCGGTGATCGGCCGCGCGCGGCGCAGCCGGGCGATGGCCGGCTTTTCCGCCCCGAACGGCTTCCACGGCGTGCCGTTGAACAGGGTGAAGGTGAAATCCTGGGCCACCGGCTCGGAACCGAACCCTTCGACCTTCTCGAACAGGAAGTCGCGCCAGCCCGCCTTGCGGTACTCGCCGTCGGTGATGGCGCCGATGCCCACCCGCTCCTGCATCGCGACGACGTCGCGGACGGCGGCATCCTCGATCGCGGTCAGCTCCGTCCGGTCGATCCGGCCGGCGGCGAGCGCCTCGCGCGCCTCCATCAGCTTCTCGGGACGGGGAAAGCTGCCGACATGCTCGGCGCGGAAAGGCGGTCTGGGATCGGCCATGATTCCTCGGGCGCTCCGGCGGCGCTGGCGGCGAAGCTTAGCATCGCGTCCCGCCACAATCGATGCCGGATTGTGAACCTCATCCTTCGACAGGCTCTGGATGAAGAGGCGGACGCGCCGCAAATCGGTTTGCCGCCATGCCGGACCTGCCGCTATGCTCCGCCGCATGGCAACCATCGCGCAGGACGCGGCCGAAGGCCGGCGGCGGACCAATCCGCTCTACCGCGACCACCGCATGAAGCTCGGCGTCATGGCGTTCAACTGCAGCCATGGCTCGTCGATCACCACGGCCGAGGGCGCGTGGCGGATGACCTGGCCGGAGACGGTCGAGCTCGCGCAGCTTTGCGACAATGCCGGCATGGAGGTGCTGCTGCCGGTCGGGCGCTGGCGCGGCTACGGCGGCGAGTTCGAACTTCAATAACCGCACGTTCGAAAGCTTCACCTGGGCGACCGGCGTCGGCGCGGTGACGCGTCAGATCGGCGTGTTCGCCACCTGCCACGTGCCGCTGGTCCATCCGGTAATGGCGGCCAAGATGTCGGCGACCGTCGACCATGTCACCGGCGGCCGGTTCTGCCTGAACGTGGTGTGCGGCTGGTTCAAGGACGAGTTCGACATGTTCGGTGCCGAATGGCGCCTGCACGAAGAGCGCTACCAGTACGGCGCGGAATGGGTCGAGTTCGTCCGCACGCTGTGGTCGCACGAGGGCGAGTTCGATTTCGACGGGCGCTACTTCCACGCGAAGCGCGCCTGGTCGGAGCCGAAGCCGATCCAGACGCCCTACCCGCCGATCATGAACGCCGGCGGCTCCGAGCCGGGGCGCAAGTTCGCCGCCACCGTCGCCGACATGAACTTCGTCATCCTCGCCCGCCACGATTTCGAGGGCGGCAAGGCCCAGGTCGACAGTTTGAAGGCGATGGCGCGCGCGGCGGGGCGCGAAGTGCAGGTCTGGATCCACGTCTACGTCGTCTGCCGACCGACCCAGAAGGAGGCGGACGAGTATCTCGACTATTACGTGCGCCAGAAGGGCGACATCGCGGCCGCGGACAATTTGCTCTCCATCTTCGGGGTGCAGTCGAAGACGCTCGATCCCCAGAAGCTCGCCGAGTTCCGCCGCCATTTCATCGCGGGGCACGGCGGCTACCCGCTGGTCGGCACGCCCGAGCGCATCGTCGACGAGCTCGAAACCCTGTCGCGCATGGGGGTCGATGGCTGCCTGATCTCGTGGGTGCGCTACATCGACGAATGCCGCCAATGGGTGGACGAGGTCATGCCGCTGATGGAACAGGCGGGACTGCGCAAGCGAATTCCCCTCGGCGACGCGAATGACGGAGGCTGAGATGGGCGATGCCGTCCGCACGGTGGGGCTGATCGGGCTCGGCAAGATGGGGCTGCCGATGGCGCGCCATCTGATCGCCGGCGGGTTCGAGGTGGTGGGGTTCGACCTCCGCGACGAGGCGCGCGCCGCCGCCGTGAAGCTTGGCGCCCGCGCCGCGGATTCGCCCAACGCCTGCGCCTCGGTCAGCGACCTCACCATCGTCGTGGTGGGGTTCGATTCCGACGTCGAGGCGGCTTTATTCGGCAAGGATGGCGCCTTCGTCGGGGCGAAGGCCGGCGCGGTCGTCGCCGTCGCCTCGACCATCGCGCCCGGCACCATGCGCGCGATCGGCGCGCGGGCGCCGGCCGGGGTCGCGCTGCTCGACATCCCGCTCTGCCGGGGCGAGGGCGCGGCCGAGGCCGGCAAGCTGCTGATCATGGGTGGGGGCGAGGCGGAGGCGTTCGAATCCTGCCGCGCGGCCTTCGCAGCCTTCGCAGAATTCGATCCACTATCTCGGCGCGCTCGGCGCCGGGCAGGTCGGCAAGATGGTCAACAACATGATCCTCTGGGCCTGCATCTCGGCCGATCTCGAAGGGCTGAAGCTCGCGGAAGCGCTTGGCGTCGCCGAGGGGCCGCTCAAGGCGGCCCTGGTCAATTCGTCCGCCGGCAACTGGGCGCTGGAAAACACCATCTGGCAGTTCCCGATGCCCTGGGCCGAGAAAGACATGACCATCGTGCTTAAGGAGGCGGACGCGGCGCGGGTCGCGCTGCCGGTCTCCGGAACGGTGAAGGAGGTCATCAAGGGCGTGAAGATCGCCCGCGGCGAAGGCATGCCGGAATCGGGCGGGTGAGGGGATAAGATTTGTCATCCTGGGCGCGGTGCAGCACGGAGTGGTGCGTGGCCGACCCGGGATCCATGTCGCTGCATTTCCGCGGCGGCCAGATGGGCCCCGGCTCGTCGCGCTTCGCGCGCCGTCCGGGGTGACAATTGCAATTGGTCGGACAAAGGAGCGGCAAATGCCGGCACGGGAGGAGTTCGTCGAGGTCGATGGCTGCAAGGTGCGCCTGCAGCGCGCGGGGAAGGGCGCGCCGATGCTGTTCCTGCACGGCGCGAACGGACCGGCGATCTGGGTCCCGTTCTTCGACAGGCTGGCGGAAAGATACGACGTCATCGCGCCCGACCATCCGACCTACGGCAAGTCGGGCGATCCGGACTGGCTGGAGGATATCGGCGATCTCGCCTTCTTCTATCTCGACTTCCTGAAGGCGCTGGGGCTCGACCGCGCCCACCTGCTCGGCCACTCGATGGGCGGCTGGCTCGCGCTCGAAATCGGGATTCGCGACACGGCACGGCTCGCCAGCGTCACAGTGGTCTCGCCCGCCGGCATACGGGTGAAGGGCCACCCGCCGGCCGACATCTTCAAGCTGACGCCGGCCGAGATGATGCCACTGGTCTATGCCGGCGACGATCTGCGCCGCAAGATGCTCGACCTCGCCGCCCAGCCCAAGTCCGAGGCCGAGATCGACGATCTGATCCGCACCCGCACCGCCTCGGCCCGGCTGTGCTGGCACCCGCGCCTTTACAACCCGAAGCTCGCCCGCTGGCTCCACCGTATCGACGTGCCGACCCAGATCGTGTGGGGCGATTCCGACGGCGTCATACCGCCAGTTCACGCGCCCGAGCTCAACCGCCTGATCCCGAATTCCAAGCTGGTGACGATCGAGAAGTGCGGGCATTCGCCCCAGGTCGAGAAGCCCCAGGCCCTGCTCGACGCCCTCGCCGGCTTCATCCCGGAGCACGTCGCATGAAGCTGTTCATGTTCCATCTGATGCCCTACGCCGACATCGACCTCGAGGAGGCGAAGAAGTACCGGTCGGTCTGGGTCGAGTTCCCCAACTCAAACTACGACCCGGTCAAGGGGCACCTTCTCTACAACCGCTATCTCGACGAGCTCGAGCTCGCGGCCGAGCTCGGGTTCGACGGCGTCGCGGTCAACGAGCATCACCAGAACGCCTATGGGCTGATGCCGTCGCCGATCGTCACCGCCTCGGCCCTGTCGCGCCGGGTAACGGACGCGAAGATCGCCATCCTCGGCTCGGGGTTCGGGCTCCGCGAGAACCCGCTGCTCCTCGCCGAGGAACACGCGATGATCGACAACATCACCGGCGGGCGGCTGATCTCCGGCTTCGTGCGCGGCATCGGCGCCGAGTACTTCTCGATGGGTGTGAACCCGGTCACCTCGCACGCGCGCTGCAACGAGGCGCACGACCTCGTGAAGCGCGCCTGGACCGAGACCGGCCCGTTCGCGTGGGAGGGGCATTTCTACAATTTCGAGTACGTCAACGTGTGGCCGCGCCCGTTCCAGCAGCCGCACCCGCCCATCTGGTGCCCGTCGATCGGCTCGACCGAAACGATGGAGTGGGCCGCGCATCCCGACCGGCGCTACGTCTACCTCCAGGCCTACACGCCGGAAGCGGTGGTGACGCGCTATCTCAACGGCTATCGTGCCTGCTGCGAAGCCAAGTACGGCTATACCGCGTCGTCCGAGCAGATCGGCTGGAACGCGCCGATGTACGTCGCCGAGACCGACGCCCAGGCGATCGAGGAGGCGCGTCCGCATATCGACGCGCTGTTCAACACGTTCCTGCGCATGCCGCCCGAGATGCTGCTGCCGCCGGGCTACGTCTCGCCCGAGACGCTGCGCCGCTTCATGCAGACCAAGGGCGCGTCGATGGGCAAGGCCGACGTCGAGTACCTGGTGGAACAGGGCATCTTCATCTGCGGCAGCCCGGACACGGTGCGGAAGAAGCTGATTCAGCGCCACCGCGAACTCGGCTTCCAGAACCTCGTCTGCATGCTGCAGTTCGGCACGCTGCCGGGCGATCTCACCGAGCGCAACATCCGCCTGTTCGCCGCCGAGGTGCTGCCCGCCATGCAGGCGCTGACCGACGCGGAATACCAGGGGTTCGAGCGCCAGACGGCGGCGGCCCAGTAGCCGAGCCGTCAGTCGTGATAGAGCCCGTCCGACGAGGAGGCCCGCGTCGCGGGCGTGGCGGCCGCCGGCATCGCGCGGGGCGGTGACGCCCGCTCGGCCATCGGCGCGCTCGGAGGTGCAATCGCGCGGGCGGGCCGTCCGTGGGTGGCGCGGGTCATGAAATCGTGCCACGCCTCGGCCGGGACGCTGCCCCCGGTCACGCCCTTCATCGGGGAATCGTCGTCGTTGCCGACCCAGACGCCGGCGACCAGCCCAGGCGTGTAGCCGACGAACCAGGCGTCTCGGAAATCCTGGCTGGTGCCGGTCTTGCCGGCGGACGGGCGGTCGAGCCGGGCGGCGCGGCCGGTGCCGTCGATCAGCACCTGGGTGAGCAGCCGGTCCATCTCGCCGACAATGCCCGGCGACAGCACCCGGGGCGCGGGCGAGCCGTCCCGGCGGTAGAGCGCGTGTCCCTCGCGGTCGACGATCGAGAGGATCGCGTGCGGCCGCGCGGCGCGGCCGCCGTTCGCGACCGCGGCGTAGGCGCAGGTCAGCTCCAGCGGGCTCACCACGCTGGTGCCGAGCGCGAGGCTCGGGTGGTTGCCGAGCGGCGCCGTGATGCCGAGCCGGCGCGCGACGTCGATCACGTTGCGGATGCCGGCGCGCTGGGCGACCTGGACCGCCACCGTGTTGATCGACTGGGCGAAGGCCTGGGTCAGCGTCACCTCGCCCCGATAGCGCTTCTCGTAATTGTGCGGCTTCCAGCCGCCGATCGAGATCGGCACGTCCGGCATGCGGTCGTCGGGATGCGCGCCCTGTTCGAACGCGGCGAGATAGTCGAACAGCTTGAACGCCGAGCCGGGTTGGCGCAGCGCCTGGACAGCGCGGTTGAACTGGCTCTCGCCGTAGTCGCGTCCGCCCACCATGGCGCGCACCGCCCCGTCCGGCGAGACCGCGACCAGCGCCCCCTGCGACACGCGGCGCTTGTCGCCTTCGCGCGCGAGCGTGCGGCCGAGCGCCGCCTCCGCCTCGCGCTGCATCGCGACGTCGAGCGTCGTGGTGACCACCAGGTCGCGGTCGGGCTCGCCGACATAGCCGTTCACCCGCTCGACTGCCCAGTCGGCGAAGTAGCGCGCGCCCGAGCCGGCGTCGGGCCCGGCGGTGCGCAGCTTCTCGGCCCTGGCGACCGCCACGTCGCGCGCGGTTAGGTAGCCCGCGTCCTGCATGTTGGCGAGCACCTGGTCGGCCCGGGCGCGGGCGGCGGCGGGGTCGTGCAGCGGCGCGTAGCGCGACGGCGCCTTGAGGAGCCCGGCGAGGACCGCGGCCTCGTGCAGATTGATGTCGGCGAGCCTTCGGCCGAAATAGCGCCGCGCCGCCGCCGGAAACCCGTAGGTGCCGGCGCCGAGATAGACGCGGTTGAGATAGATCGTGAAGATCTGCGCCTTGGTGAAGCGCGCCTCCAGCCACAGCGCCAGGATCGTCTCCTGCACCTTGCGGCGCAGCGTGCGGTCCGGCGTCAGGAACAGGTTCTTGGCGAGCTGCTGGGTGATGGTCGAGCCGCCCTGGCGGATCGCCCCGGCGCGGAGGTTCGCCACGGCCGCCCGCAGCATGCCAACGGGATCGATGCCGCCGTGGGTGAAGAAGTGCCTGTCCTCGGTGGCGACGATCGCCTGCACCAGGACGGGCGGCACCTCGGCGAGCGTCACCGGCTGGGCATAGACCTGTCCGTAGGTCGCGAGCACCGTACCGTCGCGCGCGAGCACGGTGATGCTCGGCCGGCGCGAGGCGGCGGTAAGGCTCGATATGTCGGGCAGGTCGTAGGCGTACCAGCCGACCAGCGCCCCGCCGGCGACGCCCATCCAGATGGCGGCGACGGCCGCCCACTTGGCGAGGGTCGCGAGCCGCGAACGGCCCCCGCCGCCCGCCCGGCCGCCCCCGCGCGCCGGACGACGGGCGCCCCCCGCCGGGCGCTTCGCCCCGCCGGTGCCCCGGTTGCCGCCCGGGCGCGTCGCCTTCCTGTCCTTACCCGCCATTGCCCCAACTATCTCAGGAACGGACCGAATCTGACACCGCCCCGCGCGGGCGGGCCGGAAACTCCTGGCGCCGCGCCTTGCGGCACGCGATGATCGCGCGCTATCTAACCGCATCATTGCGGAGCGTGACCGTGGCGTTTTCGTGGCTGAAGCCTGCTCCCGACGCGGCCCTCGGGCCGCGCGTGCGCGTGCGCCCGGCCACGCGCGGCGACGGGGGGGCAGTCGCGGCGATGGCAAGCGCCCTGTCGCGCGCCGAGGGCGGGTTTCCATCGCGCTTCACCGAGGACACCTACGTTCGCGACGGGTTCGGCGCCGAGCCCGCCTTTCGCGCGCTGGTGGCCGAGCTCGACGGCGAGGTGGCGGGCTACGCCGTCTACTACCCCGGCTACGACACCGATACGGCGACGCGCGGCGTCTACCTCGCCGACCTCTACGTGCGCGACGCGGCCCGCCGCCAGGGGGTCGGGCGGGCGCTGGTGGCCGGGGTCGCCGAGACCTGCCGGGCGTCCGGCGGGCGCTGGATGTTCTGGTCGGTGCTCCGCCGCAACAAGACCGGACGGCGCTTCTACAAGGCGCTCGCGCCCGAGCTCAAGGACGTGCTGGTCTGCGCCGCCTTCGGCCGCACGTTCGAGCATCTCGCGGACATGGCGACCGGACGGGCGCGGTAGGCGAGCTCACCGACGTTGCCGCGCTCAGTCTCGGTCGTCCAGCGTGAGACAGCCCTCGTCTCGATCCAGTGCCAGAATGCGATCCGCGTGGCGCAGCAGCAGCGACATCAGGGAAGCCGTGGACGAGTTGCCGCAATTCAGCCAAACCACGCTCGGTGGGCCGCCTTGCCACACGAAGCGGTCGGCGAAATCGACGTCGCGGGTGACGATGGCATATCCGTGCTGGTGCGCATAAGCCCAGATGTCGATGTCGGGGGCCGATTGCAGGCCCACGAAACGAACATGTGTCGATCCCGGGAAGCGCTCGGCCAATGCAGGCAGAAGGCGGTGGGATATGTTCTCGTCGAGCAGAAGCTTCAATGGACCGGCGAGATGCGCCGCTCACGATCGGCGGCGAACACTAGGCAAGCCTTGATGTCTTCCGGTTCGAGGTCGGGGTAGTCCCGCAGGATGTCCTGCTCGCTCATGCCCGATGCGAGCCAACCCAGCACATCGTATACCGTGATGCGCAGACCACGGACGCATGGTTTGCCGCCACGCTTTCCCGGCTCGATCGTGATTCTCTGGTGCGTCATGTGGCAATCCTTCCACAGCCGCTGATCGTGGGCAATCACACGTCGAGGTTCTGGACCTCGAGGGCGTGCGACTGGATGAACTCGCGCCGCGGCTCGACCACGTCGCCCATCAGCGTCTCGAACAGATTGTCCGCCTCGTCGGCGAGCGAAACCTTGACCTGCAGGAGGGCGCGGCTGTTCGGGTCGAGCGTCGTCTCCCAGAGCTGGCCCGGGTTCATCTCGCCCAGCCCCTTGTAGCGCTGGATGGCGATGCCCTTGCGGCCCTGGGCCATTACCGTCTCGACGAGCCCGATCGGCCCGGTGATGCGCACTTCGCGCTCGCCCGCGCGGAAAATCGCCGGGCGCTGGTAGGCGCGCTGCAGCGCCACCGCCATCTCGTCGAGCCGGCGCGCCTCGGCCGAGCGCAGCAGTGCCCCGTCGACCATGTGGCGTTCGGTCACGCCGCGCAGCGTCCGCGAGAAGGCGAACCCGCCACCCGCGACCGTCTCGGCCTTCCAGCCGCGCTCGGATTCGGGCGAGAGCCCGTCGAGCCGCCGGGCGATGGCGCCCGCCGCCTGGTCGGCCTGGCCGGTCTGGGCGAGAAGGTCGGCGCGGAAGGCGCCGAGGATCGCCGCCTGCTCCACCACCTCGGTGTTGGAGAGCTTGCGGATCAGAGGCTGCATAAGCCGGCGCGCGGTCAGCGCCTCGCGCACCACGGAGCGAAGGTCCTGGCCGCCGAGTTGCGTGCCGTCGGCGAGCGTCAGGGTCGCGCCGTCGAGCCCCGCATCGATCAGGTAGTCCTCCAGCGCGCGGTCGTCCTTGAGATAGACCTCGGACTGGCCCTTCTTGGCACGGTAGAGCGGCGGCTGGGCGATGTAGAGATAGCCGCGCTCCACGATCGCGCGCATCTGGCGATAGAAGAAGGTGAGCAGAAGGGTGCGGATATGGCTGCCGTCCACATCCGCGTCCGTCATGATGATGATCTTGTGGTAGCGGATCTTCGAGATGTCGAAGTCCTCCTGGCCGATCCCGGTGCCGAGCGCGGCGATCAGCGTGCCGATCTCGGCCGAGCCCAGCATCTTGTCGAACCGCGCGCGCTCGACGTTCAGGATCTTGCCGCGCAGCGGCAGGATCGCCTGAAAGGCCCGGTCGCGCCCCTGCTTGGCCGAGCCGCCGGCGGAATCGCCCTCGACGATGAACAGCTCCGCCCGCTCCGGCTCGCGCGCCTGGCAGTCGGCTAGCTTTCCGGGCAGCGTCGAGATGTCGAGCGCCCCCTTGCGGCGGGTCAGCTCGCGCGCCTTGCGCGCCGCCTCGCGCGCCGCTGCCGCCTCGACGACCTTGGCGACCACGCGCTTCGCGTCGGCGGGATGCTCCTCGAACCATTCGGCAAGTTTTTCGGCGATGACCGTCTCGACCACTGGGCGCACCTCGGACGAGACCAGCTTGTCCTTGGTCTGGGACGAGAATTTCGGGTCCGGCACCTTCACGGCCAGCACGCAGGTCAGCCCCTCGCGCGCGTCGTCGCCGGTCAGCGTCACCTTCTCCTTCTTCTGGATGCCGGCCGAGGTCGCGTAGGCGTTCACCGTGCGCGTCAGCGCCGCGCGGAAGCCGGCGAGATGCGTGCCGCCGTCCGCCTGCGGGATGGTGTTGGTGAAGCACAGCATCGTCTCGTGATAGGCGTCCGACCATTCGAGTGCCGCCTCGACCGTGATGCCGTCGAGCTCGGCCCGGACGGCGATCGGCGGGGAATGCAGCGGCTGCTTCGACCGGTCGAGATACTTCACGAACGCCTCGATCCCGCCGTCGTAGCGCATTTCGACCGTGCGCGGCTCCACGCCGCGGGCATCGATAAAGACGATGCAGAGGCCTGAGTTGAGGAAGGCGAGCTCGCGCAGCCGGTGCTCCAGCGTCTGCGCGTCGAACTCGGTCATGGTGAAGGTCTTGCGCGACGGCTGGAACGTCACCTCCGTGCCGGAAACATGGTCGGCCGGGCCAACTTCGGCGAGCGGCGCCTCGGGCACGCCGTCGCGGAAGCGCATGAAATGCATCTTCCCGGCGCGCCAGATACGCAGCTCCAGCCAGTCGGAAAGGGCATTCACCACCGAAACGCCGACGCCGTGCAGCCCGCCCGATACCTTGTACGAGTTCTGGTCGAACTTCCCGCCGGCGTGCAGCTGGGTCATGATGACCTCGGCCGCCGAGACGCCCTCCTCTTCGTGAATCTGCACGGGGATGCCGCGGCCGTTGTCCGAGACGGTGGCCGAGCCGTCGCCGTTCAGCGTCACCTCGATCCGGTCGCAGAAGCCCGCCAGCGCCTCGTCGACGGCGTTGTCCACCACCTCGTAGATCATGTGGTGCAGGCCCGACCCGTCGTCGGTGTCGCCGATATACATGCCTGGGCGCTTCCGCACCGCGTCGAGTCCGCGCAGCACCTTGATCGAATTCGGCGCCGTAGCTCTCGGCAGCCTCTGCCTTCAGCTTGGATTCGGCCGGGGTCATCTGGTCCTCACGCGGGGGAGAGCGCGGCGTCGCGCACCCGGAAATGCTGCACCTTGTCGCCCAGCGCGGCGAACGGCGCCTCGTCGGTGCCGGTCATCCAGGCCTGCAGCCCGAGGGCCGCGATCTCGGCATAGAGCGCCTCGCGCCTGAGATCGTCGAGATGCGCCGCCACCTCGTCGAGAAGCAGGACGGGCGCGGCGCCGTGGTCGAGCACGCGGAGACGCGCGTCGGCCAGCACGATCGCGACCAGCAGCGCCTTCTGCTCGCCGGTCGAGCAGCGCGCCGCCGGTTGGTTCTTGGCGAGGTGGGTGACGGCCAGCTCGGACCGGTGCGGGCCGAGCGCCGCCCCGCCGGTGTCGGCGTCGTGGCCGCGCGCGCGGGCCAGCCGCTCGCGGAAAATCTCCTCGGCGTCGAGCGCCGGCATCGCGGCAAGAAGCTCCTCCACCTCGCCCTCCAGGGCGAGGGACGCGGCCGGGAACGGCCCCACCCCCATCTTGCAGGCAGTATTGAGCCGGGCGATCAATTCGAGGCGGGCGGCGATCACGGCGACGCCCTGCTCGGCCATCGTACGCTCCAGCGCGGCGATCCAGGCGTGGTCGGAAGGCGGGCCGCCGAAGCGCGGCGCGCGGAGGAGCCGCGCCCGCTCGCGAAGCGCGCGTTCATAGGCGGAAAGGCGCGCCGCGTGCGCGGCGTCGAGTCCGAACACCAGCCGGTCGAGGAAACGGCGGCGGGCGCCGTTGCCCTCGCCGAACAGCTTGTCCGTCTCGGGCGTCACCCACAGCATGCCGAGATGGCCGGCGAGCACCGACTGGCCGCGCTGCGGGCGGCCGTCGACGCGCACCGCGCGCCGGGCCGCCGCCGTGCCCAGCCCGTCGGCAAGGCCGGTGCCGATCTCGACGGGTCCGGCAGGGGTCGCCACTGTCGCCGCCACCGCCCAAGGGCGCGCGTCGGCCATCGCGGCGTCACGCCGTCCCACCTCGTCCAGCGCTGCGCTGCGCAGCCCCCGTCCGGGGGCAAGAAAGGACACCGCCTCCAGCACGTTGGTCTTGCCGGCCCCGTTCGGGCCGGTGAGCAGCACAGGGCGCGAATCGATCTCGAGGCGCAGGCTCGCATAGCCGCGGAAGTCGGTGAGCGCGAGGCGCGTGACGGCGGCCGATGCGGCGGCGCCCTCGGCCAGCGCGATGGGATTCAGGCTGGACAGACTCAACAGTCAGACCCGCATGGGCATGAGGACGTAGATGGCGCTGGGGTCGGACGCGTCGCACACGAGGGTGGGCGAGGCGGCGTCGGCCAGCATGAACTGGGCGGTGCCGCCGATCTGGCGCGTGATGTCGAGCAGGTAGCGCGAGTTGAAGCCGATCTCGATCGCGTCGTCGGCATAGCCGACCTCGAGCTCCTCGGTGGCCGAGCCGGCGTCGGGGCTGGTCGCCGACAGCATCAGCGAGCCCTTGCCGATGGTGAGCTTCACCGCGCGCGACTTGTCGGTCGAGATGGTGGAGACGAGGTCGACGGCGTGGGCGAACTCGCCGCACTCGACCTCCAGCTTCTTGTCGTTGCCGACGGGGATCACCCGGCGATAGTCGGGGAAGGTGCCGTCGATCAGCTTGGAGGTCAGCACCACGTCGCCCAGCGCGAAGCGGATCTTGGTCTCCGACAGCGAGACCGCGACCTCGCCATCCTCCTCGATCAGCTTGCGGAGCTCGCCGACCGTCTTGCGCGGCACGATCACGCCCGGCATGCTGGCGGCGCCTTCGGGCAGGGCGATCTGCACGCGCGCGAGCCGGTGCCCGTCGGTCGCCACGGCGCGCAGCACGGGTTTCGCGCCGTCGTCGCCCTCGGCGGCGTGCAGGTAGATGCCATTCAGGTAGTAGCGCGTCTCCTCGGTCGAGACGGCGAACTGGGTGCGGTCGATCAGCGTGCGCAGCTCGGCCGAGGTCAGCGTGAAGCTCGTCGGCGTGTCGCCCTCGGTCGTCACCGGGAAATCGGCCGAGGGAAGCGCGGCGAGGGCGAGGCGCGAGCGCCCGGCGCGCAGCTCGACGCGGCCCTCCTCGGCGCCGGAGCCGATCTCGATCTGGGCGCCCTCGGGGAGCTTGCGCACGATGTCGTAGAGCGTGTGCGCCGGCACCGTGGTCGCGCCCGGCTGGCTCACCGCGGCGGGGACGGTCTCGACCACCGCCAGATCCATGTCGGTGGCGGTGACGCGCAGCGCGCCCTCGCGCGCCTCGAGCAGCGCGTTCGACAGGATCGGGATCGTATTGCGACGTTCCACCACGCTCTGGACGTGCGCCAGCGCCTTGAGAAGGGCCGCGCGTTCGATGGTCAGTTTCATGGCAACTCGGTGGCTCGGATAGGGCACGGCGCGGCGGACGTCGTGGCGACGGTCCACCCGTGCCGCCGCCCCGGGACCGGTCTCGTCGCGGGCCGGCGGTCGCCGGGTCCGCCGCCCTCGGCGGACAGGCGTCAGTATACCAGCAAGCCCTTGCATCTCGAAGCGTTCCGCGCCACGGGTCGGGTCCCGGCAGGGGGCCGAAACCGGCCGATTCCGCGGCTTTCCGGGGGGCTTTCCGGCGGCCGAATCGGGGGCAGCCCAAATGGCCGCTCCGAAAGCGTGATTTAGGGCGAAAGGCGCGCCAAGGGAAGCCGGGGCGTGGCCCCGCCGGCCTCACCCCTCCAGCATGCGGCGGAGGAGCTCGACATCCTCGGCGAAGGCGGAATCGGCGGCCCGCAGCTCGTCCACCTTCTTCACCGCATGCATCACGGTGGTGTGGTCGCGCCCGCCGAACTTGCGCCCGATCTCGGGCAGCGAGCGGGCGGTGAGCTGCTTGGCGAGGTACATCGCCACCTGGCGCGGCCGCGCGACGGCGCGCGAGCGGCGGGCGGAGTGCATGTCGGTGATGCGGATGTTGAAATGCTCGGCGACCCGCTTCTGGATCTCCTCGATGGTCACCCGCCGGTCGTTGGCGCGCAGCAGGTCGTGCAGAACCTCCTGGCAAGTTTCCAGCGTGATGTCGCGGCCGACGAGCGTCGCGTGCGCCACAACGCGGTTGAGCGCGCCCTCGAGCTCGCGCACGTTCGATACGATCTTGTGGGCGAGGAACTCCAGCACTTTGCGCGGGATCGCGACGCCCATCTGGTCGGCTTTCGCCTCCATGATGCCGACGCGGAGTTCGTAGGTTGTGGCGTGGATGTCCGCGACCAGCCCCCAGCCGAGGCGCGAGCGCAGCCGCTCCGCCATGCCCTCGAGGTCCGAGGGCGACTTGTCGGCGGAGACGATCACCTGCCGGTTGTTGTCCACCAGGTCGTTGAACGTGTGGAAGAATTCCTCCTGGGTGGATTCCTTGCCGTTGATGAACTGCACGTCGTCGATCATCAGCACGTCGACCGAGCGGAACTGCTCCTTAAACGCGACGGTGTCCTGGTACCGGAGCGCGCGGATGAAGTGGTACATGAATTTTTCGGCCGACAGGTACGCGACCTTGCGGCTCGGCTGGGAGACGCGGATGTGCCAGGCGATCGCGTGCATCAAATGCGTCTTGCCGAGCCCGACCCCGCCGTAAAGGAACAGCGGGTTGAACGTCGCCGTGGTCGATTCCGCGACACGGCGCGCGGCGGCGTAGGCAAGCTCGTTCGGCTTGCCCACCACGAAATTTTCGAAGGTGAAGCGCGCATCGAGCGGCGATGAAAGCTGCGCCGCCTCCTGCGCCCGGTCGGGCGCGCCCGACGGCGCTTGCATGGGCTCGAGCTCGATGCCGGCGCGCGGCGAGGGGCGCTGCGCCTCCGCCTCGATGAACAGGTCGATGCCCTTGATCTCGGGGCACTCGGCGACCCAAAGCTCGCGGAGGCGCTCGCCATAGTTGCGATGCACCCAGTCGCGCATGAAGCGCGTCGGCACCGCGATGCGGAGCGTTCCGTCCGTCTGCAGGTCGATCAGCGTCAGCGGCTTGAGCCAGCTTCGGTAGGCGGCGTCACCGACCTCGGCCCGCAGATGTCCCCGGACGCGCGCCCAGAACGTATTCAGTTCGAGGTCCTGGTTCGGTGTTCTTGCCATGCACCCAGCCCCCCGCAAGGCTCGAGCCCCGCCTGTGTCGCCAAACACGCCCGCCGCACGCGGCGACGGACCCCCCATTTCGCCGCAACCGGCGAAGCATCCGTCCGCGGGAACGCACTCCCGCGGCAGAACCATGTACTGGCACGCCTCAAACGCCGGCTCGATGTCTTCGACCGCGTCCCTCGCGCTATCCCTTGCGGTCCGTGCCCAGCGACGCATTGCGTCGGGGGCTTCGACCGACCTGCCGCGGCTTACCGGGCTCGCGCCCGTATAGGCCGACCGGCGGGGACTGCGACGTTTCCGGCGAGAGCGGTTGTTCCTTGCAGCGAAAAGCAGAGGGCCAAGTAATGGAAAGAGTTATTACTAGTACTCGGACGCCCAGCTCTTATTTTTCGTGCAAATTATCTTGAAATCCGCCGGAAATTCTTTTGAAGGATCGCGTCTCCCAAGCATCCAACGGTAGCCATCGTACTCGTGCGCTTCGGCCGACGCAACATGATCGAACACGGAACGACGAAAAATTTTGCGTGAGAAGGTGCACGAACTCGGTGCGGAATCGATGCGCAACGCGCGTGCAATTGCACGCCGCAGCGGCGTCGCATCCGCGCGCGCTTTCGCGCGCGCGGATCGCTCAGGCCTTCGCGGGAAGGGACTTGATGCGTGCCGAAAGGCGCGACAGGCGGCGTGCCATCGTGTTCTTGTGCAGGACGCCCTTGGTGACGCCGCGCATGATCTCGGGCTGCGCCGACTTGAACGCTTCCTGCGCCGCCGTCTTGTCGCCGGTGGCGATCGCCTCCTCGACCTTGCGCACATAGGTGCGCACGCGGCTGGTGCGCGCGCGGTTCAGCGCGGTGCGCCGCTCGGTCTGGCGAATTCTCTTCTTGGCCGACTTGATGTTGGCCATCGTGCGTCCCCTGGTTCCGGGTGAGGGCGGCGTTGTAATGCTCTCCGCGTCCCCAGTCAACCCTTGCGCGGGCCGCGGTCACGCCCGGCCGTCGCGGATCGCGGCGACAAGCCCGTCGGCCGCCCGTTCGATCATGTCGAGCACGCGCTCGAATCCGTCCGGGCCGCCGTAATAGGGGTCGGGGACGTCAGAAATGGCGAACTCCGGCGCGAAATCGAGAAAAAGACGCAGCTCCGCCCGCGCGCCGGCGGGCTTCAGGCGCCTCAGCGCCTTCTCGTGGCTGCGATCCATCGCCAGAACCAGGTCGAACCGGTCGAAATCCTCCGCGCGCACCTGGCGAGCGCACTGGTCGGAAAGGTCGAGCCCCCGCCGCGCCGCCGCTTCCGTCGCACGCGGATCGGGCGCCGATCCGACGTGCCAGTCGCCTGTGCCGGCGGAATCCACCTCGATGCCGGCGAGCCCCGCCCGCTCGGCGCGGGCGCGGAATACCGCCTCGGCGGTGGGGGACCGGCAGATGTTTCCGGTGCAGACGAACAGGACGCGCGTGGTCATTCGGCTTTTTCTCGACAAGGTCGCTCAGCCCATGATACCCCGGCGAGCCCGCGCGCGACGAGGGTCGCGTGCCGCAACGGAATTCCAGCATGGCCGGCAAGCGCCGCGAGATTCCCGGCTGGTCCGCCTTGCCCGCCTCGACGCGCGGCATCGTGTGGATGTGCATGGGCGCGGTCTGCTACGCGCTGCTCTACGCCACGCTGCGCCAGCTCACTCACAAGTTCTCGCCGCTCGAGCTGATCTTCTTCCGCTCGCTGTTCTGCACGCTCGGCATGATGCCGTGGCTTGCCCGGTCCGGGCTCGGCGCGCTGCGCACCTCGCGGCTCAGGCTGCACCTCGCGCGCTGCGGCTCGGTCTATCTCGGCGGGGTTCTCTGGGTCTACGCGCTCGCCCGGCTGCCGATGGCGGACGTCAACGCGCTCAACTTCACCTCGCCGCTGTTCGTGGTGCTGATCGCCATGCTGGTGCTGGGCGACCGGGCGGGGCTGCATCGCTGGATCACGCTCGGCATCGGCTTCGCCGGTACGCTGGTGATCCTGCGCCCGGGGGCCACGGTGGTTTCGCCGGCCGCGCTGATCACGATCGCCAGCGCCTTCATGTTCGGCGTCGGGCACGCGCTGACCCGGGCAATGGCGAATACCGAGAACCCGAACGTCAACATCATCTATCTCTACGGGCTGCAGACGTTCCTGTCCTTCGTGCCGGCCTTGCTGCTCTGGGTGTGGCCCGAGCCGCACGATGTGCTGTGGATGGTGGCGGTCGCGCTCTGCACCCTCGGCGCGCAGCAATGCATCGTGCGCTCGCTCACCACCGCGCCGGCAAGCCTCGTCATGCCGTTCAACTTCCTGCAGCTTCCGATGGTCGCTCTGTTGGGCCTCGTGCTGTATGGCGAGACCTCGTCGGTCTGGACCTGGCTCGGCGCCGCGGTGATCCTCGCCGCCAACTACGACCTCGCCCGGCGCGAGGGCCGCGCGGAGCGCCGCGCCCGCGATGAGGCCGCGGCCGCGCGGGGCTGAAGAGGGGATTCGTGCTTCGGGCGTGCCGTGGCCTAGCCCTTCGACAGGCCCCGGGGTGAGGCCAGATCAAAAAAATCCTCATCCAGAGCTTGTCGACGGATGAGCCTGTTGGTCCGAGTGTTGGTCGCGGTGTTGGCGGCTTCTACCTGACCAACAGCACGGGGCAGGTGACGTCCTCGAGCAGGCGACGGCGGCCGTCGCCTTCGAGCAGCGGGTCGTCGCCCGAGATCACCAGCACGCTCGCCCCCATCGCCCCAGCGGCACCGCAGAGCCCGCCGAGGCTCGGGCTCGCAATGGCGCGGAACCGCGCCGCCTGACCGTGCGCGGCGAGGCGCTGCGCGGCGCGCCGGCGGTGCTTCATCGCCTCCGCCTCGCTGTCGGCGCGGACCACGATGGTCAGGCTGTCGGCGTCGTCCGCCGCGAGGCGGGCGGCGAGGTCGAGCGCCTTGTCGGCGCCCGCCGTGCCGTCGTAGAGCACCAGCGCGCGGCGCGTAATGTCGACGCCCGGGCGCAGCACCAGCACCGAGTGCGACGACTGGCTGATGGCGGCAAGGGCCGTGCCGCCGAGCGCCACGCCCGGCACCACGCGGCGGCCCGACCGGCCGACGATCAACAGGTCCGCCCCGCTGCCGGCTGCGACCACCTCGGCGGCGACGCGGCCCTCGGCGACGCGGAAGGTCGCCTTGATGCGCGCGGCGAAGGCGGCGGCCTCCAGGGCGCGGCGCAGATTGGCGGCCTCGGCGCGCAGATCTTCGGCGATGGCGGCGGTGTCGCGCGCCGTGCCGCCGAAGCCGTAGCGGAACTCGCGCCCGACCGAGAGCCCGGCGAGGCGCTTCAGGTTCACGTCCTCGACGAACAGCCCCTCGAGCTCCGCCTCCAGCCGCGCGGCCAGGCGGACGGCGGCCTCCAGCGCAGCGCGCCCATGCTCCGACGAATCCGCCGCCACAACGATGCGCCGCACCAGCGTCGTCTCCCCGCTTCGCCGCGGGCGGCGCGGCCGGCGGGGCGGCCGGCGGGGCGGTGCCGGCTCGATCATGAATTGCTCCCGCGGGCGGGCAGCGGCCCGAACCGGCGCAGATTCTCGGCGAACTTGACAAGCTGGGCGGCGGCGCGGCCGTTGACGGTGTTGTCCGGCCAGCTTCCGTCCGCACGCTGCTCGCCGGCGGGCGCGCCGGTGAGGATTTCGATGCCCTGGTCGATGGTCTCCACCGGGTAGATATGGAAGCGGCCGGCGGCGCACGCCTCCACCACGTCGTGGCGCAGCATCAAGTGCTTCACGTTCGAGGCGGGGATCAGCACGCCGTGATGGCCGTCGAGCCCCCGCGCGCGGCAGACGTCGAAGAAGCCCTCGATCTTCTCGTTGACTCCGCCGATCGGCTGCACCTCACCCCGCTGGTTCACCGAGCCGGTGACGGCGAAGCACTGGCGGATCGGCACGCCGGAGAGCGCCGAGAGCAGCGCGTACGCCTCGGTGGACGAGGCGGAATCGCCGTCGACCCCGCCATAGGACTGCTCGAACACGAGGCTCGCCGACAGCGCCAGCGGATGGTCGTGGCCGAACCGCTCGCCCAGGAAACCGGCCAGGATCAGCACGCCCTTGGAGTGCAGCGGCCCGCCGAGCGCCACCTCGCGCTCGATGTCGACGAACTCGCCGCGCCCGAGCCGTACCCGCGCCGTGATGCGCGACGGCCGGCCGAACGACAGCTCGCCCATCTGCAGCACGGCGAGCCCATTCACCTGGCCGACCTTGGCGCCGTCGGTGTCGATCAGGATGGTGCGCCGCTCGATTTCCTCGAGGCTCCGCTCGCGGATGCGGTCGAGCCGGTGCTCCTTGGCGTCGATCGCCTGCTGCACGTCCTCTGCGGTGACGGTCTGGCGGCCGTTCTTGTGGGCCCAGTAGTCGGCCTCGCGCAGGATGTCGGAAACCGAGCGCATATGGGTCGTCAGCCGCTCGGAATCGCCGGCGAGCCGGGCGGCGCGCTCGATCACGCGGGCGGCGGCCGGGGCGTCGAGCGGGCGCAAATTCTCGCGCTTCGCCATGGCGCCCAGCATGCGCGCGAAGAGCAGCGCGTTCTCGTCGGTAAGCTCGATGCGCTCGGCGAAGTCGACGGGCACCTTGAACAGCTCGGGGAAGTCGGGATCGAGCTGCGCCAGCATGTAGTAGAGCTGGCGGTCGCCGATCAGCACCACCTTGACGTCGAGCGGGATGGGCTCGGGCTGCAGCGTCTGGGTCGACATGATGCCGAGCTGTTCGGCGAGCGAATCGACCCGGATGCAGGACGCGCGCAGCGCACGCTTCAGCTCCTCCCACGCGAAGGGCTGCATCAGGACCTTCCGCACGTCGAGCAGCAGGTAGCCGCCGTTGGCGCGATGCAAGGCACCCGGCTTGATCAGGTTGAAATCGGTGAACAGGGCGCCGAACTGCGCCTCGTGCTCGATCCGGCCGATCAGGTTGGGGTGGGTCGGATTGTCCTCGTAGACGATCGGCGCGCCCTTGTCGCCGCGATGGTCGACCAGGACGTTGACGCGGTAGCGGCGGAGCGCGGCCTCGTCGGTCATCCGGCTCATGCGGCGGGCGATTGCGGGCGGCACGCCCTCCTGCGCCTGCTGCGGCGTGTTGGCGCCGGGCAGGAAGTCGGTGACGTTCTCGATGATGTCGTCCTGCACCTCGATCAGGTAGGGCAGGACCTGCGGCAGGTCCTGATAACGGTGGCGCAGCTCCTCGATCAGGTGGCTCACCGCGTTCTCGGTCATCTCGCGGTCAAGGGTGCGCACCTGCTCGCGATGCTCGCGCTGCCATTGCGGCGCCTGGCGCATGACCGAGGCGAGCTGGTGCTCGAGCTCGGCGATGTCGGCGCGGATGCGCTCCTGATCCTCCTGCGGAAGCTTGCGGAACTCCTCGGGGTTGAGGACCTCGCCCTCGCGGACGGGCGCGAGGCCGAGCCCCATCGGCGTCCGGATCAGCGCGATGTTCTTTTCCTGCGCGCGGGCCTGGACCCCCTCCAACGCCTTCTCGTGGCGTTCCTTGAAGGCGTTGTCGATGCCCTCGCGCCGGGCGCGGTAGTCGTCGGATTCGAACGTGCCGGCGATGGCGGCGCGCACCTCCTCGATCAGCTTCGCCACATCGTCGCGCAGCGGCACGGCCTTGCCGGCGGGCAGGCGCAACACCTTCGGCTTGTGCGGCTCGGAGAAGTTGTTGATGTAGCACCAGTCGGCCGGCACCGGCTCGCGCTCGGCCCGGCGCGCGATGTGCCGGCGCACGAAATCGTGCCGGCCCATGCCCGCCTCGCCCAGCGCGTACATGTTGTAGCCGACCCGGCGGATGCCCATGCCGAACTCGACCGCCTCGATGGCGCGGTCCTGGCCGAACACGTCGGACAAGGGCTCAAGCTCGGCGGTCGTCGCGAAGCTCAGCGATGCCGGGTCGATCCTGCGGTAGAGGCGCTCGGGGCCGAGCGGGGAAACCGGTGACATCGTCCTCCTCGTCACGTGGCGGGGGTCTGCCGGGTCAACCGGCGTCCCGCTCGATCCGTTCCATGTCGTCGTCGGAGAAGCCGAAATGATGGCCGATCTCGTGGATCAGCACGTGGCGGATCAGCCCCGCCAGGTCCTCCTCCGTCTCGCACCAGTAGTCGAGCAGCGGCCGGCGGTAGAGGAACACCATGTCGACACTCTGCGGGGTGAAGCCCGTGGATTTGTGGCCGAGCGGCACGCCGCGGTAGAGGCCCAGGAGGTCGTACGGCGATTCGAGCCCCATCTCCCGCTCGGTCTCGGCGTCGGGGAAGTCCTCGACCCGGATCACCACGTCGCCGGCGTGACGCGCGAGCTCGGCCGGGATGGCGGCGTAGGCCTCGCGGGCCAGTGCCTCGATCCGGTCCAGCGTGGGCGGCAGGATGGGCTCGTCCGTCATGGCGCGGGACGATAGGCAGTTTTTCCGCGAAAGGCGAGAGGCGCGGCGTCCGGCCTATTTGGCCGCGCCCGCCGCCTTCCTGGCGCGCGCCTCGTGGCGGGCGACGGTCATGGTGGCCGCGATGATGACCAGCGCGCCGATCCAGGTCGTTGCCTCCGGCGCCTCGCGGAAGACGAACAGCCCGATCACCGTGGCATAGACCAGCCGCGTGTAGTCGACCGGCCCGACCACCGATGCCTCGCCCGCCATGAACGCCATGATGAAGCAGGCCTGCGCCGTGATGGCGATCGTGGCGATCAGCAGGGCGAGGCCGAGGTCGGTCCAGCTCGGCACCTCCCAGGTGACGATGGTGCCGGGCAGGCTGATCACGACGCCCGCGACCATGTAGTAGAACATCCAGGCGGCGGGTGATTCGCTCGCCGAGTAGCGCCGCACCACCACGCCAACGGCTGCGAACAGGAACGAACTCATGATCGCAGACAGGGTCGCGGGCGAGAATCCGCCCTGGCCTGGCCGCACCATGACGATCATGCCGGCGAAGCCGATCGCCAGGGCGCACCAGCGCAGCCAGTTCACCCGCTCACCCAGCAGCAGGATGGCGAGCAGCGTCACCCACAAGGGCCGGGTGAAGGCGATGCCCGTCACGTCGGCCAGCAGCATGTGGGCAAGGGCGTAGTAAGTGAGCATCTGGGCGCAGATGGTCAGCGTGGCGCGCACCCCATGCACCACCGGGTGCTTGGTCTTGAGCTTCTCGAACCCGACCCACCACAGGATCGGGATCATCAACAGGACGGAGGTCGAGAACCGCAGGAAGGTGATCTCGAACACGCTGTAGTGGAGGCCCAGCGCCTTCGCCGTCGCGTCGTGGATGGCGAAGGCGGCGGACGAGAAGGTCATCCACACCATGCCCTGCGCGTTGCCGGGAAGCCGGCCCCAGGCTACCCGCAGCGCGTCCGCGCGCATGGCGATCGACCGGGTCATCTCATCCCCCCGCCTTGCCGCGCTGCCCCTCGGCGCGGGCGAGGTAGAGGGTCGCCCCGACGATGACCGCGGCGCCGGCCAGCGTCCACGTATCGGGCACCTCCCGGAATATGAAGTAGCCGATTAGCACGGCGTAGATGAGGCGCACATACTCGATCGGGCCGATGAAGCTGGTCTCGGCGATCGAGTAGGCGGTGACGAAGCACCACATGGCGGCGGTGGTGAACATCCCCACCAGCAGCAGGAACAGCGCCTGGTGCAGCGTCGGGTTCTGCCAGTGCGCGATGGCAGGCCCGGCGAACAGGATGGCGGCGATCAGGTGGTAGTAGAACAGGATCCGCGCCGGCGGTTCGGTCCGGGCCATCAGCCGGATCTGGATCAGCGAAAGGCCAAACAGGAACGCCGCCCCTACCGCGACCAGCGAGGCGAGGTGGAACGTGTCGTGTCCCGGACGGACCATCACCACGACGCCCGCGAAGCCGATGGCCGTCGCCCACCAGCGCCTCCGCCCGACCGCCTCGTGCAGGATCCAGACCGCCAGCAGGGTCTGGAACAGCGGCCGCGAGAAGCTGATCGCCGTCGCGCTCGCCAGGATCAAATGGATCACCGCGTAGTACGAGCCGTACTGTGCGACGCCCGCCACCGCGGCACGCGCGATGTGAGAATGCAGCCGGTCGGTCTTGAGGTTCCGCCAGCCGAAGCGGTGGAAGGCGGGCGCCAGCAGCACCAGCCCGAGCACGAACCGGACCAGGGTGATCTCGTAGGCCGAGATCGCGTGGCCCAGCGTCTTGACCGAGGCGTCGTTGAACGAGAACAGCAGCGTGCCGAGCACCAGCCACAGCGCGCCCTGCATGTTCGCGGAAAGCCCCGCGCCGGGCAGGCGGATCGTGCTGCGGCGGGACTGGGCCATCGTCAGCCCGCCGCCGGCCGGCTGCGCCCGCCAGACCCGTAGATCGAGGCGGCGAAGATGGTGGCGCCGCCCGCCCAGGTCCAGATGTCCGTCGCGTCGCCGAAGGCGAACCAGCCGAGCAGCGCGGCGAGCGGCAGTCGCACGAACTCCAGCGGCTGCAGCAGGCTGAGGTCGGCGGCGCGGAAGGCGCGGTTCATCGTCCGGTGGGTGGTGATGGCGAAAAAGCCGAGCGCGGCGCACCAGGCGACCTGCGCCGCCGTCGGCGGGGTCCACACGAAGGCGCAGAGCGCGGCGGCGATCGGCAACACGCAGAACGGCTGGAAGAAGGCGATGGCGTCGGGCGATTCGCGCTTCGTCAGCGTCTTGACCAGGATGAAGGTGACGGCTGCCGTCCCGCAGCTGCAGAGCGCCAGGATCGCGCCCAGATTGACCGTGGCGAAGCCCGGCCGGATCACGATCAGCGCACCCACGAATCCGAACAGGATTGCCACCCAGCGCCGCGTGCCGGCGACGTCGCCCAGGAAGATCGCGGCCAGGATGGTGACGAAGATCGGGCGGATGAAGTTGATCGCCGACACCTCCGCCACCGGCATCAGCTTCAGCGCGAAGAACAGAAAAGTCATGTTGGTCATGGCCAGCACGCCGCGCAGGGCGAACGGGCCCATGCGCTTCAGGCCGAGATCGCCCAGCCCGTTCTTCGCGAGCCAGGGCAGCATGAAGGCCAGCATGAACACCGAGCGCAGGAACAGCATCTCGAACGGGTGCATGGACTGCGTCACGTGGCGTGCGATGACCATCACCACCGTGAAGCTCGCGATCGAGGTGACCATCCAGGCGACGGCGCGCCAGTTGGCCGGCAGCGGCGTCGCGCGCAGGGTGGCGGCAAGCCGGCTCATGCCGCCGCCTCGACCGATTTCGCGGCGTTACGCCGCCGGCGGGCGAGCTGGGCTTCCCGGTGGGCGACATAGGCCGACGAGGCGAAGATCGTGGTGCCGCCGACCCAGGTCCAGATATCGGGAAGCTCGTCGAACATGAGGAAGCCGAAGGCGACCGCGAACGGCATGCGCATGAAGTCGAGGGGCTGCACCGCGGTCACGTCCGCGGCCGCGTAGGCGCGGCCGAGAGAGCGGTGGGCGAGCGTCGAGGCGAGCCCGACGACGCCGAGCCAGAGCCATCCCTCCGCGCTCGGCCAGTGCCAGGCGAACAGCGCCGGCACCAGCGTCACCGGCACCATGATGACGATCTGGTAGAACGCGATGGTGTCGGGCGAATCGGTGCGCGTCGCGGTCTTGACCATGATCGAGTTGATCGCCACCCCGACGGCCGACGCCAGTACCAGAATCGCGCCCCAGTTCATCTGCACGAAGCCCGGGCGCAGGATGATCGCCATGCCGGCGAAGCCCACTGCCACGGCGCACCAGCGTCGGGCGCGCATCGGCTCGCCCAGCATCGCGACGGCGGCGATCGAGCCGAAGATCGGGGCAAGGAATGACATCGCGGTCGCGTCCGCCACGGGGATGATGGCGAGGGCGGTGAACCAGAAGATGGTGTTGAAGCCGCTGACCGTGCCGCGCGCGACGTAGAGCCCGAGATGACGGGTCGACAGCGCCACGAGCCCGACCCGGAACAGCCAGGGCAGCATCAGCGGCACGCCGAACAGCGAGCGGAAGAACGCCACCTCCATGCCGCTCACCTCGCCTGCGATATGGCGCACCGCCGCCGCGTTGAACGAGAACAGCGCGCCGCTCAGCGTCATCCACGCCGCGCCGCGCACCGGCCCGGGCAGCGAATCGAACCAGGCGCCGGCGGCGCGAAGCGCGGTCACGGGGCTTGCCGGCGGCGGGAAAACGCGAACGGGTGGGACGGCATGGCACGGGACGTTACGCACAATCCCGCCGGCGCGCCACCATCGCCGCGCAAGGCGGGCTTGCGGCGGGCGGTTTGCCGGCCTGCGGGCGCCGACCCCTCACCCTGTCCCTCTCCCGGGGGAGAGGGAACGTCGCCATGGCTGCCGCGCGAACCCACCCAGCTCGACACGTTGGCTCGAGGGAAGGATCTCGGGTCAGCGTCCTCTCTCACCGCAAGAGAAGGGGCTGGGTCATGGAGTGTTGGATCTCGCCCCGGGTCCGGATGGATGACGGACGGTAAGGACGGCGTTTCACCGTCCCCTCTCCTTGGGGAGAGGGACAGGGTGAGGGGAAGCTGCCGACCGCAATCATCGCTAACGATCGGGTTGGGCAGGCGGCGGCGGATTGCTATCATCCTGCCATGGACCAGCCCGCTTCCGAGCCGTTGTGGCGCCCGTCGCCGGCGCGCGTCGCCGATGCGAACGCGACGGCGTTCCTCGCCCGCGTGCGCGACCGGTGGGGCGCCGATTGCGCCGACTTCCCGGCGCTCTGGCGCTGGTCGGTGGCCGAACCCGAGAAGTTCTGGGTCTCGGTGTGGGACTATGCGGGAATCGTCGCCGAGACGCGCGGCGACCGCGTGCTCGAGAACGCGACCGCCATGCCGGGCGCGCGCTGGTTTCCCGACGCCAGGCTCAACTATGCGGAGAACCTGTTGCGCCGGCGCGACGACGCCCCGGCCCTGATCGCGCGGAACGAGGCGGGCCAGCGCCGCGTGCTGTCCTGGGGTGCGCTCTACGACCTCGTCTCCCGCCTCGCCCAGGGGCTCACCGCTTCCGGCATCCGCGAGGGCGATCGGGTGGCCGGCTACCTTCCCAACGGGCCCGAGGGCGTCGCGGTGCTCCTCGCCACCTCGGCGATCGGTGCCGTCTGGTCGTCCTGCTCGCCCGATTTCGGCGTCGGCGGGGTGTGCGACCGGTTCGGCCAGATCGCGCCCCGGGTGCTGTTCGTCTGCGACGGCTATTTCTACAACGGCAAGGTGCAGGACACGCTGGGCAAGGCGCGCGAGGCGTGCGACCGCATCGGCACGATCGAGAAGACGGTGGTCGTGCCCTTCGCCGGGCCGGGGACCGCGCTCGACGGGCTGCCCGGCGCGGTCGGACTCGGCGAATTCCTCGCGCCGCACGCCCCGCGCGACATCGAATTCCGCCGCCTGCCGTTCAACCACCCGCTCTATATCCTCTATTCGTCGGGCACGACCGGTGTGCCGAAATGCATCGTGCACGGCCAGGGCGGCTCGCTTCTCCAGCACGTGAAGGAGCTTGCGCTCCATTCCGACGTGAAGCGCGACGACCGGGTGTTCTACTTCACGACGCTCGGCTGGATGATGTGGAACTGGCTCGTGTCGGCGCTCGCTTGCGAGGCGACGCTCGTGCTGTGGGACGGCTCGCCCTTTCATCCCGCGTCGGACGCGCTGTTCGACGTGGCCCAGGACGAGCGGATCACCTTGTTCGGCACCTCGGCCAAATATATCGACGCGGCGAAGAAGGCGGGGGTAGCGCCCGCGCGGACGCACGACCTTTCGTCGGTCCGCACCATCTGCTCGACGGGCTCGCCGCTGGTGCCGGAAAGCTTCGACTACGTCTATGGCGACATCAAGCGGGACGTCTGCCTGTCCTCGATCTCGGGCGGCACCGACATCGTGTCCTGCTTCGTGCTCGGCAACCCGATCGGGCCGGTCTGGCGCGGCGAGATCCAGTCGCGCGGGCTCGGGCTCGCGGTCGACGTGTTCGACGAGGACGGCAGGCCCGTGGTGGGCGAGAAGGGCGAGCTGGTGTGCCGCGCGCCCTTCCCATCGATGCCGATCCGGTTCTGGAACGACGAGGACGGCGCCAAATACCGCGCCGCCTATTTCGAGCGCTTCCCCGGCGTATGGTGCCACGGTGACTATGCTGAGCTGACCCCGCGCGGCGGGATGATCATCTACGGCCGGTCCGACGCGGTGCTGAACCCGGGCGGCGTGCGCATCGGCACCGCCGAGATCTACCGCCAGGTCGAGCAGATCGACGCGGTGGAGGAGGCGATCGCCGTCGGCCAGGACTGGGACGGCGACGTGCGCGTCGTGCTGTTCGTCCGGCTCAGGGCGGGCCACGCGCTCGACAAGGCGCTGGAGGACCGCATCCGCGCCCGCATTCGCGCTGGCGCCTCGCCGCGCCACGTGCCGGCGCGCATCGTGCAGGTGCCGGACATCCCGCGCACCCGGTCGGGCAAGATCACCGAGCTCGCCGTGCGCGACGTGATCCACGGCCGCAATGTGAAGAACGTCGAGGCGCTGGCCAACCCCGAGGCGCTGGCGCATTTCAAGGACCGGGCGGAGCTCGCCGACTGATGGCCGATCCCAGCCAGGAGGCGGTGCGCCGCCTGCGCGAGCTGATCGAGGTGGCGCGCCGCGTCGTGGTGTTCACCGGTGCCGGCATCTCGACCGAATCGGGCATTCCCGATTTTCGCTCGCCCGGCGGGCTCTGGACCAAGATGAAGCCGGTCTATTTCGACGAGTTCGTCGCCTCGGCCGAGGCGCGGCGCGAGAGCTGGCGACGCCGGTTCGACCGCGCCACCGGCTTCGAGGCGGCCGAGCCCAACCGCGGCCATCGCGCCATCGCGCACTTGGTGCGGACCGGCAAGGTCAGCCAAATCATCACCCAGAACATCGACGGGCTGCACGCGCGCTCTGGTGTGCCGGAGGAGCTCATCATCGAGCTGCACGGCAACAACATGCATGCGAAGTGCATCGATTGCGGCGAGCGCTACGAGCTGGCGCCGATCCGGGCGGCGTTCGAAAGCGCGGGGATCCTGCCCGAATGCGGCTCGTGCGGCGGCCACGTCAAGACCGCGACCGTCTCGTTCGGCCAGGCGATGCCCGAAGAGGCGATACGCCGCGCCGAGGAGGCGACGCTCGATTGCGACCTGTTCCTCGCGATCGGCTCGTCCCTGGTGGTCTATCCCGCGGCCGGGTTCCCCATCGTCGCCAAGCGCAACGGGGCGAAGCTCGTCATCCTCAACCGCGACCCGACCGAGCTCGATTCGTTCGCCGACATGGTGCTGAACTTCGAGATCGGCCCGACCCTCGGCCCCGCCACCGGCGTGAACTGAAGCGACGCTGGTGCGCCCCATCCCCTTTCGTCATGCCTGGATTTGTTCCGGGCATCCACGGGATCGTGGAGCGCGATGCTCCCCGTGGATGGCCGGGCCAAGCCCGGCCATGACGTAGGTAGGCGGCGCTTCCGGGTGCCGCAGCATCTGGATTGGCGGGGATCGGTCGCACTTTATCGCGACCGGCGGGTACTGACGGTCCTGGTGCTGGGCTTCTCGTCCGGACTGCCGCTCGCGCTCACCGGCTCGACGCTCTCGGCCTGGCTCGCGACGGCGGGTATCGCCAAGACGACCATCGGGCTGTTCGCCCTCGCCGGCCTCCCCTACGCATTCAAGTTCCTGTGGGCCCCGGCGATGGACGGGCTCAGCCTGCCGGTCCTTACGCGGCGGCTCGGGCGCAGGCGAAGCTGGGCGATCCTCTGTCAGCTCCTGCTGCTCGCGGCGATCGGGGCGCTGGGCGCGCTCGATCCGACGCGCGCGCCCGTCGCCATCGCCGCGCTTGCGGTGGCCGTAGCCTTTTTGTCGGCGAGCCAGGACATCGTGATCGATGCCTACCGGGTCGAGAGCTTGGCGTCGGACGAGCAGGGCGCCGGCGCGGCCGCCATCCAGATCGGCTACCGGCTCGGCATGCTCGCGTCGGGCGCGGGCGCGCTTTATATCGCCGACGCGGCCGGGTTCGGCGTGGCCTATGCGGCGATGGCCGCGCTGGTCATCGTCGGGATCGGTGCGATCCTCGCCAATCCCGAACCGCGGGCCGCACCTGCCGCGCCAGGCGGCTCGCCGGTCGCCTGGCTCGCGCGCCACGTTGCCGCGCCGTTCGCCGAATTCCTCGGCCGGCCTGCGGCGGCGGCGATCCTCGCCTTCGTGCTGCTCTACAAGTTCGGCGACGCCGTGTCGGGCTTCATGGCGAACCCGTTCTACATCCAGCTCGGTTTCTCGCTCAGCGAGATCGCCTCGGTCAGCAAGGCGTTCGGCCTCGCCGCCACCATCGCGGGCGCGGTGCTCGGCGGCGTCGCGGTCGCCCGGCTCGGAATCTGGCGGGCGCTGCTGCTCTGCGGCGTGCTGCAGGCGGTCGCGATCCTGCTCTACGCCGTCCAGGCGGTGGCGGGGCGCGAGATCGCGCTGCTCGCACTCACCGTCGCGGGCGAGAACTTCACCGGCGGGATGGGAACGGCGGCGTTCGTCGCCTACCTTTCCGGCCTTTGCCGGCTCGACTACACGGCGACGCAGTACGCCCTGCTTTCGGCGCTCGCCGCGCTCGGGCGGATCGCGGCCAACGCCTCGTCGGGGTGGCTGGCCGACCGGCTGTCCTGGCCGGTTTTCTTCGCGGTGGCGACGGCGGCGTCCCTGCCGGGGCTTGCGCTCCTGGTCTACCTGATGCGCAGCTTCCCGGAGCCGGATCAGCCCGGCATGAACACGAAGTTGAAGATGTAGTCGGGGCTCGTCCCCTTGTCGAAATGGCGCACCGGGTCGAGCTCCGCGAACGGCACCAGCCTTCCGTCGGCGAGCCCGAAGGCGTGGTAGCCGTAGCCGCACACCTCCGCGACCATGTCGGCCAGCGGGCGGCCGACCGTCGTCTCCTCGATCTCGATCAGCATCTTCGGCCGGTCGCGCGCGAGCGTTTGCGCGGCGCCGGCCAATACCTGCATCTCGAAGCCCTCGACATCGATCTTCATGAAACCGACATTCGCGATGCCAAGGTCGTCGAGCCGCGCCGTCCGGACGCGGAAGCGCGCGTAATTTTCGTTCAAATTGTCGCGGCGCAGCGTGGCGCGCTGGTTGGAATAGCCGCGCGCCGAGCGCGGCACCAGGAGATCCGCCTCGCCGGTCGTGTCGCCCAGCGCGATCTGGTGCAGGGTCACCCGCCGCGCGGCCCAGCTTTTCAGCATCGCGAACATCTTGGGGTTGGGCTCGAAGGCATGCACCGCCTCGCTCACCGGCAGCAGGGCGTAGGCGTAGACGCCGCGGTTGGCGCCGATGTCGAGCGAGACCCGGCGCGGATCGGCGAGCTCGGGGATCAGGTGAAGCTCGCGCTCGCCCTTCCGCAACTCGCGCCTATGGCGGTTCCAGATATAGAGGGGCGGCGGCACCACCAGGGCCTTCAGCCGCTCCTCGAACGTGCGCGGAGGCGAGTCGGTCATGTCTCCTGCGGCCGGCCGCCGCCTTCCGATGGTCCCACCTTGCGTGTTAGACCAGGGACGGCCTTCCGGCAAGGCAGGAGACGGGACATGGCCGCGCGGTTGGAGATCGCGGAGGCGGACATCACCACACTCGCGGTCGATGCCATCGTCAACGCGGCGAACGGAAGCCTGCTCGGCGGCGGCGGGGTCGATGGCGCGATCCACCGCGCGGCGGGGCCGGAGCTTCTCGCCGAATGCCGCACCCTTGGCGGCTGCGCGACGGGCGACGCCAAGATCACCCGCGGCTACCGTCTGCCGGCCCGCTGGGTGATCCATGCCGTCGGGCCGGTGTGGCAGGGCGGCGCGGCGGGCGAGGATGCGGCCCTCGCCGGCTGCTATCGCCGGGCGCTCGCGCTCGCCGCCGGGAAAGCCTGCCGCTCGATCGCCTTCCCGGCCATCTCGACCGGCATCTACCGCTTTCCCGTCGCGCGCGCGGCGCGGATCGCGGTCGGCACCGTGGCAGAATGCGCACCAGATTATCCGGATATCGAACGGGTCGTGTTCGCCTGCTTCGGCGCCGAGTCCGCGGCGGCGCATCGGGCGGCCCTCGCGGCGCTCTCCGAGGTGCCATGACCGTTCGCAATCTCGACGCGATGTTCCGGCCTTGCTCGGTCGCCCTGGTCGGCGCCAGCAAGCGGCCGGGCTCGATCGGCCAGGTGGTCGCGCGGAACCTGGCGGCGGGCGGCTTTACGGGCCCGCTTGGCTTCGTCAACCCGCACGAGGCGGAGATCGAGGGCCGCCCCTGCGCGCCCGACGTCGCCAGCCTTGCCTTCGCGCCCGACCTCGCCGTCGTCGCGACGCCGCCGGACAGCGTGCCGGGGCTCGTCACCGACTTGGCGCGCCGCGGCACGCGCGCGGCCGTCGTCATCACGGCCGGGTTCGGCGAAGGCGCGGACAAGGCCGGCCAGGCGCGCCGCCAGGCGATGCTCGATGCCGCCCGGCCGCATCTGATGCGCATCTGCGGCCCGAACTGCCTCGGCATCGGCGTGCCCGGGATCGGGCTCAACGCCAGCTTCCTGCACATCGCCCCGCCGCGCGGCCGTGTCGCTTTCGTCGCCCAGTCGGGCGCGGTCGTCACCTCGATGGTCGACTGGGCGGC
The DNA here is from genome assembly GCA_963775315.1 of uncultured Alphaproteobacteria bacterium. GTDB lineage: Bacteria > Pseudomonadota > Alphaproteobacteria > MPNO01 > DASWLB01 > CAWGHZ01. Next base: position 103,715 of record CAVZIN010000011.1, read on the forward strand.
GGGGCGCGGCATCGGCTTCTCGCACCTCGTCTCGCTCGGCGACATGGCGGATGTCGATTTCGGCGACATGCTCGACTTCCTCGCCGCCGATCCCGAGACCGAGGCCGTGCTGCTCTATGTCGAGGCGGTGACGGCGGCGCGCAAGTTCATGTCGGCCGCGCGCGCCTGCGCCCGGCTCAAGCCGGTGATCGTCATCAAGACCGGCCGCCACGCCGAAAGCGCCCGGGCCGCGGCCTCGCACACCGGCGCACTCGCGGGCTCGGACGCGGTCTACGACGCCGCATTCCACCGCGCCGGCATGGTCCGGGTGAACGATCTGGGCGAGCTGTTCGACGCGGTGGAAACGCTTTCGGCCGCACCGCGCATTTCGGGCGACCGCCTCGCGATCCTTACCAACGGCGGCGGCGTCGGCATCCTCGCCACCGATGTGCTGCTCGACGCGGGCGGCCGGCTCGCCGAGGTCGGGGCGGAGACGCGGCAGCGGCTCGACGCCGTGCTGCCGCACACCTGGTCGCACGGCAATCCGGTCGACATTATCGGCGACGCCGACGGCAAGCGCTACGCGGCTGCGCTGGGCGTGCTGCTCGAGGATGCGGCGGCCGACGCGACGCTGGTGCTCAACTGCCCGACCGCGGTCGCTTCGGGCGAGGAGGCGGCGCGGGCCGTGGTGGCGACCGCCGCCGACACCGAGCGCGCGCTGCTCACCTGCTGGCTCGGCGAGGGAGCGGCGGCCGCGGCAAGGCGCATGTTCGTCGCCGCCTCCATCCCGACCTATGCGACGCCGCACGACGCGGTGCGCGGCTTCATGCACATGGTCGCCTACCAGCGCGCCCAGCGCGCACTGATGGAGGTGCCGCCGGCACTGCCGGCCGGTCCCGAGCCCGACCGCGCCGCCGTGCGCGCCGTGATCGACCGCGCCCTTGCGGAGCGGCGCGACTGGCTGTCCGAGCCCGAGGCGAAGTCGGTGCTTGCCGCCTACGGGATGCCGGTCACGCCGATCGAGATCGTCGCGACGCCCGAGTCCGCCGCCGAGGCCGCGATCCGCCAGGGTTTCCCCTCGGTCCTCAAGATCGTCTCGCCCGATATCACCCACAAGTCCGACATCGGCGGCGTCGCGCTCGACCTGCAGGACGCGGCCGCGGTGCACGCGGCGGCGGCCGAGATGCTCGCCCGTGTCGCCCGGGCGCGGCCCGAGGCACGCATCCAGGGTATCGCCGTGCAGCCGATGGTGCGCCGCCCCGGTTCGCTCGAGCTGATCCTCGGCATGGTCGAGGACCGGATGTTCGGTCCGGTCATCCTGTTCGGCCATGGCGGCGTGGCGGTCGAGCTGATCGACGACAAGGCGCTCGCCCTCCCGCCGCTCAACCTCGCCCTCGCGCGCGGCCAGATCGCGCGCACGCGCGTCTCGCGGCTGATGGGCGGGGTGCGCGGCGCGCCGCCGGTCGACGCCGACGCGGTCGCGCTGGCTCTGGTACGGATCGCCCAGCTCGTCATCGACTTCGCCGAGATTTCCGAGCTCGACGTCAACCCGCTCCTCGCGGACTCCGAGGGCATCGTCGCGCTGGACGCGCGCATCCGCGTTGCCCGGACCGCAAGGCGCGGCGAGGACCGGCTCGCCATCCGCCCCTACCCGCAGGGGCTGGAGGCGACCGAGCATCTGGCCGACGGGCGGCCGGTGCGCATCCGCCCGGTGCGGCCCGAGGACGCGCCCGCCTTCGTCGACGCGTTCGAGCGGCTGTCGGCCCGCACGGTGAGGATGCGGTTCTTCGCACCGCTGAAGGCGCTGTCGCCGGCCTGGCTCGCCCGCCTCACCCAGATCGACTACGACCGCGAGATGGCGCTGGTCGCGGTGCTGCCGCCCGAGCAGGGCGGGCTGGTGGGCGTCGTGCGGCTCGCCGCCGATCCCGACAACGACCGGGCGGAATACGCGGTAATCGTGCGCGACGACGTGGTGCGGCGCGGACTCGGTGCGGCGCTGATGAACCGGATCGTCGCCTATGCGCGGTCGCGAGGGATCAAGACGCTGGAGGGGCGCGTGCTGGCCGAGAACCACGCGATGCTGGCCCTGGCCGCCAAGCTCGGATTCAGCCGCACGGCCGATCCCGACGATGCCGGGGTGGTGCGCACGACGCTGGCGCTGGGCGGATCCCCTGCCGATATGTCCGGTATTAGGGCGCAGATGCCAGAAGGACGGTAATGAGTTCTTCGGATGTTCTTATGCCCCGACGGGGCATCGGCATAGACGCGAGGGCGCTTCCGCGGTAAAATCCCCTTCGTCGAGGTCGCGGCGAAGGACAATGACCCATACCAAATTGGCGGAACTCCTTGGGAAATTCAAGGAAACGCCCTATTCCCAGCTTCCGGGCCTTGTTGCCGAGGCATTCGCCGCTGGTGATTCGGTCGGCGCCGAACGGGCTGCGCGCGAGATTAAAGAGGCGTGGAAGGAGGCCGTCCCTGGCCTCAATAAACTCAATCAGCTTTTGAGGCAAAAAGCGTCTCCGTCCTCACCACCCGAACCGGACGAGGAAGAAGATGCTGCGGCTGAGATTGTTACCGAGAAGGAGTACGGCGCCGTCGTGAAGCCTGTCCGACGCGCTCTACAAGAGATGCCGCCCGTGGAGGGCGGGGTGGGTGTTTCCGAAATCTTAGACTATGTGCGGCGCTGGCCATGGGCTCAGGGAATTGAACCAAAGCAAGTCGGCACGGCGCTCAAGGTTCTCGCGCGGCCCGAACGGCAGGAAGCTGTTCGCGTGGCCCGAGGCCGCTATCTCCCGGGTCCCAATCTCCCGTCGCTCGGAGCCGAGGAGCAATCACAGGAGGCTGAGCCCGTGCACAGCGACACGACATAGACTGCCACCTGGGCGGCCTGTCCTAAAACAGACGGGCCGGATGCTCTCAACATCCGGCCCGCCCAGGAACCCTGTATTCCGCTACCCCGGCTAAGAGGTCAGCATAGTACGTGCGGGTTCAGGTATGCTTAGGGTTGCATGTTCTGCCGTTGATTTCAAGGCCGGGTTTTCCTTTGACACGTATGGAGAACCTGGATGCCGAAGCGCATCAAGCTAAGCTGCACGTTTGAAAAAGCCTGCCACGTCAAGTGGTTCATCCTGATCGCCGGCCTGAGCCAGTCCCAGACGGCGGTTTTATCCGGCTTGAATGTCGGGACGGTTTGTCACGTGATTCACGGTCGCCGTCACCCGTTCGCCTTCCCGTTGAAGCCGGCCGGCTTCTAGGCTGATCGGGCTGCCCCGGCGCCTCATCTTCCGAGGTAGCCGGGGCAAGTCCATCCGTAGCCGCCAGGAACGTTCTAGCGCCATGGTCCTCTAGCGCCCGCCTGATCGCGGCCGCGTTGTTGGCGATAGGCATCCGCGCTCCAGCTTCGAAATCGCGAAGTGTGCTGAGCCCCACATGGGCACGATCGGCCAGCTCGGCTTGGGTCCATCCGAGCCACCCGCGCGCAGCGCGGCACTGAGCGGCGTTAAGCGACATGCCCGGAATCTAGTGACCAAATGTTTTTGCGTCAAGGTCAACTTTTTTCGTTGACGTTGGTTGATGTAACGCCATATAACCGATGTCAACGATTTTCGTTGAGGTATTCGTGGCGCAGCACTTCCTCCTTTCCCGGCAAGCCAAGACGCTGAGCCTAGCTCACGTGTTGCAGATGTCGGATGTTGAGGCGGAAGTCACCTTCCGTAAGGTCCGTTGGGCCGAGACGGATGGTGAGCCAGTTTGCCCCCACTGTGGCGGCCTGGACGCCTACGAATGTCGGCGCCCGAACGGCGCGCTCCGCTTCCGGTGCCGCGCCTGTGCGAAGGACTTCACCATCACATCTGGCACCCTGTTTCATAGCCACAAGATGGCACTCCGCATGTACCTGGCCGCCATCGCGATCTTCGTGAACGAGGTCAAGGGCAAAAACGCACTGGCGATGTCCCGTGACTTGGGCCTCGCATACAAGTCGGCCTTCGTTTTGTGCCACAAGCTACGTGAGGCGATGGCCTCGGATCGTGTCCCTGCCCAAGTTGCCGGCGATGTCGAGATCGATGGTGGCTACTTTGGCGGCTACGTGAAGCCGACGAACTACAAGGAAAACCGCCGCGACCGGCGCTTGGCCCGTAACCAGTCTGGCAAGCGAGAGGTCGTCGTGATCGTACGCGAACGCAAGGGTCGCTCCGTCCCATTCGTTTTCAAGAGCGAAACGGCCGCTGTCCCGACTATTCGTAAGATCGTCGCGCCCGGTTCCATCATTCATGCGGATGAGGCTTCCGCCTGGGATCAGCTTCATGCTCGCTATGCGATGAAGCGGATCAATCATCAGCGCGCCTATAGCGACGATGGCGCTTGCACGAACTGGGCGGAGTCGTGGTTTTCCCGGATGCGCCGCGCCGAGATTGGCCACCATCATCACGTGGCGGGCCGTTACCTCGCCTCCTATGCGAATGAAATGTCCTGGCGCGAGGACAACCGCCGCGTCAGCAACGGCGAACAGTTCACCATGATTGCCCAAACCGCTATCCGGCTCCCGAAGTCGGACGTGTGGTGCGGCTACTGGCACAGGGCTCAGTGATGGAAAACGAACACGTCGTGTCGGGGCTGATCCGCAAGCGCGCAGAGATCGCTGGGCGCGTTGAGAAGATGCAGACGGACCTTCGCCAACTCATGATCGACCTAGACCACCTTGACGAAACCATCCGCATGTTTGCGCCAGATGTTGACATTCTCACCATCCGGCCGAAGCCCATGCCGCCAAAGCATCAAGCCTATCGCGGAGAGCTTACCGGTATCGTGTTGAGCATGCTACGCCATCACCCAGGAGGGATGACGACTCCCGATCTTGCAAAGCACGTCATGGCGGAACGCGGGCTCGACACGTCCGATCCGCAGATGATGCGCATGATGGCGAAGCGCGTCGGCGCGGCGCTTCGTCATCAGCGCCGCGCCGGCATAGCGCGGGCGATAAAGCGCAGCGATGCGCTCGATCTGTGGACGCTATTTTGATATGAGCTATGCGGCCTGTCGCATATCGATAGAGAGATCGCCCATGGTGTTGTGTTTCTCGTAGACGAGACCAAGCATGGCGCTCATCGTTGAGCCCGGCCGATACTTGACGAGTTGGTCGATTAAATCCGCCAGGCGGTACACACGGTCGAGCGAGAGGCCGACCGTCTCGAAGAGATGGTGGATGCCCTTGATCGTGAAGCCCACATACTGCGGATCGTGCGCGCCCGGACGGTTACACTCGTGCAGCGTCAGGAATCCATCAAGGCGCACTTCGGTGACGCTACGATCATGAGTCACCACGCGGATGCAGTCCATGTGCTTGTCATAGTAAGCCACGGGGACGAACCGCTTCACCTCCAACCGTTCTGGCAGCGTCCCAACATCCTGGTCCATTGTTCGAGTCCCTTCCTTCTCCCTCGCGCTAACGCGCTCGTGACCAAATCTTGTCCCCATACCGCTCGGCCCATTCGATGGGCGCGCCATCTAACTCCGGATCGGCCGCGATCCAGGTCCAATGCTCGGCCCATCCGGAAATGAGGGGGAACCTATCTACCATCTCATTGGGGGAGACGTAAACCGCGAAAACACGATCCACTGGAGCGGGTCCATATTCAAGATGACCGTCGGTCTTGCCCCCAACATACGTGGCATCCTGCTTCGCTCTCCACGTGAATGCGAGCTTCTTCACGTCAGCATTGCGATCATTCCGCACGAGCATGTCTCGTTTTAGCCCTTGAAACACATGCTGCGTCATTATCATTCCAGGGCCTACAACACCAAAGAGTTGCCCCAGCACATGGGTTAGACCCCGCTCTGCCCGCAACAGGACCGCATCGTGCGGAATGCCAATCTTTATGGGCGTCTTCACGCCTGCCATCGTCACATCCGGCGCATCGACAGCCCAAACGTGAGCGCCCGGTTGCTTCAGAAGTTCCACGCTGGCCCCACATATTGACTGATTTTATGGCGAGCGTACTACTTGATGTGTAGGATGGGAACCCTAAATTTTTTCCACTAAATCCCTGTTCCTGGCCGTATCTGCTAGCGAATGCCCCGAAGCGGTCCTTCTGGCATCTGCGCCCTAATACCGGATATGTCCACCACGGCCTAACGGTCGCGGCTCAGGCCCTTTTCCGCCAGCGCGTTGAGATAGCGCGCCCACAGCGTATCGTGCGCCTCGCCCAGCTCGCGCAGATAGCGCCACGAATAGATGCCGGTATCGTGCCCATCGTCGAACACGATGCGGATCGCGTAGTTGCCGACGGGGTCGATGGCGGAGATGCCGACGTTGCGCTTGCCGGCGACGATGACCTTGGGCTCGGCGCCGTGTCCCTTTACTTCGGCCGACGGGCTTTCGACGCGTAAAAGCTCGGCCGGCAGGCGGAAGCTCGTCCCGTCGTCGAAATCGATCTCGATGGCGCGCTCGTCGCGCTTGACGCGCAGCTCGACGGGCCAGGGGTTGGAGGCGTCGGCCACCGTCAGCCGAGGGGCTCGGAATCGTCCAACCGGCGGGCCTCGTCAACCAGCATGATCGGAATGCCGTCGCGGATCGGGTAGGCGAGGCGGGCCTTCTCGCTCACCAGCTCCTGCCGCTCGCGGTCGTAGGTGAGTGGCCCCTTGGTCAGCGGGCAGACCAGGATTTCCAGAAGCTTCGGGTCGACGGGCTGCGCGGGCGTGCTCATCTTGCTTTCGCCTTACTCAGTTGGGCTGGCGCGGGCCGGGCGTGCCGGCCGCGACCGCCATTTCCAGGAGCGCGACCATCGTGCCGCAGCGCGTGCCAAGGTCCGGTGCCTCCAGCAGCGCCTGCTTCTCGTTCGGGCCGAACGGCACCATCATCGCCAGCGCGTTGACGAGTTGCTCGTCCGGCGCCTTCTCGATGGCCGACCAGTCGGCGCCGATCTTCTGGCGTTCGAGGAAGCGCTTCAGCGCGCCGAGCAGCCGGTCGCGGTCGACCTTCTCGGTCGAATCGGTAAGGTCGGATTCCCAGCGCGTGTAATCAGCGACGACGCGCCGGTACCCGTCCTTCATGGCAAGCTCGGATCCGACGTCGAACCGGATCAGCCCGGCCAGCGTGATGAGGTAGCGCCCGTCCGGCGTCTCGGAGAACTGGACGATCCGCCCGGTGCAGCCGGTGCGGTAGACCGGCGGGCGCAGGCCGCCCTCGTCGTCCGGGTTCTCGGGCTGGATCATGCCGATCATGCGCGGCCCGACCAGCGCGTCGCGCGTCATGGCGAGATAGCGCGGCTCGAAAATGTTGAGCGGCAGCCGTCCGTGCGGCAGCAGCAGCGCGCCGTTCAGCGGGAAGATCGGTATCTCCCGCGGCAGGTCCTCGTACGTCGGGTCGAACGGCCCCCCGGCCATGGCGATCCCCCTACGAGAACAGGACGGACGAAAGCTTGCGCCGACCGGAGAGAGTGACGGGATCGGTCGGCCCCATCGCGTCGAAGAACTCGATGAGCTGCTTGCGCGCGGCCTGCTCGTTCCATTCGCGGTTGCGCCGGATGATCTCGATCAGCGCGTCGATGGCGCCCTCGCGGTCGCCCTGGGCATAGCGCGCCAGCGCCAGGTCGAACCGCGCCTGGTGGTCGGCGGGATCGGCGGCGAGGCGCGCCTCCAGCGCGGCGGCGTCGCCGGCCCCGGCCGCCTTCTCGGCGAGCTGGATGGCGGTCAGCGCGCCGGAAATCTCGGCGTTCGCCTTCTCCTCGTCGGTGAGATCGTCGAGCGCGGCCTTCGCGCCGGCAACGTCGCCTGCGGCCAGCAGCGCGCGGGAAAGCCCGGCCTTCGCGGCCAGATTCTCCGGGTCGTGCTGGACGATGCGGGCATACAGCGCGGCGGCGGCGGGCGCGTCGCCCTTGTCGGCCAGCGCCTTCGCCTGCTGCAGCGCCTGTTCGATGGCGGGATCGGGGCCGCCGCCGGGCGCCGACTGCGCCAGCCGGTCGACGAACTGCTTCACCTGGCTATCCGGAACGGCGCCGGTGAACGCGTCGACCGGGCGTCCGCCGAGGAAGGCGATGACGGCCGGGATCGACTGGATGCGGAGCTGCTGGGCGATGTCGGGATTCTGGTCGACGTCGATCTTGACCAGCCGCACCTTGCCGTTGGTCGCGGCGACCGCCTTTTCCAGCGCGGGCCCGAGCTGCTTGCACGGGCCGCACCAGGTCGCCCAGAAATCGACCACGACCGGCGTGTCGCGCGAGCCGTCGATGACGTCCGCCATGAAGGTGGCGGTCGAGCCGTCCTTGATCGCCGGCGGCCCGCCAGCGGGGCCCTGCGGCCCGGGATTGGAGGCGATAATCTGGTCGGCCATAACGCTCTCCCCGCGGCCCCGGGGGCCGCCTCGTTACAAAGATGGAGGGTTGCGGCGCCTCTGTAAACCCTGCAGCGGGATCAGTCGAGGTCGAGTCGCTCGGGTCTGTGACCGGTGGCCACAATGAAACGTTCGAGGTCGGCCGGGGCGATGCGCGTGGTCGCCCGGTTCACAAGCGGGTGATAGTGGAGTGGGCCTTCCGCCATCATGGCGGCGTCGAGCACGACGCGCACCGCACCGCCGGTGTCGTTGGCCAGTGCGAAAGGCGTGACCGAGCCCGGCACCACGCCGAGATGGGCCATCAGCCGCTCCGGGCTCGCGAACGAGAAACGGCCCGCGCCGAGGCGCGCGGCCAGCGCCTTCAGATCGACGCGGCGGGTCTCCTCGCAGACGACGAGCCACAGCGCGCCCTTCTTGTCGCGGAGGAACAGGCATTTGCAATGCGTGCCTCCAAGGGCGCCGCGCTTCTCGCGCGCCTCCTCCACCGTGAACACCGGCTCGTGCCAGACCGTTTCGGTCGCGATGCCGAGACCTTCCAGGTAGGCGAACAGCTCGTCGGGCGTCAGCGGCACTTGCCGATCGAATCCTTGCCGCATACGGTCTTGCCGTCGGTCCAGGTCGCGCCGGTGAGGTCCGCCTCGGTCATCTCGGTGTCGCGGAGCTGCGCGCCGGTCAGGTTGGCCTTGGCGAGGTTCGTGCGGTAGAGGCTCGCCTGGCGCAAATCGGCGTCCTTCAGAGATGCGCCGGAAAGGTCCGCCTTGGTGAAATCGGCCTGCTGGAACCGTGCCTTGTCCAGTGTGGCGCCGGCAAGCTTGGCCGAGTTGAACTTGGCGCCGTAACCGTTGGCGCCCGAGAGGTTCGCGCCGGTCAGGTCGGCGCGCACGAACGAGGTGTTGCGCAGGCTGGCGCCCGAGATGTTCGCCTTGGAAAGGTCCTGGCCGTCGAAGAAGCAGCCGTGCCAATCGACCCCGGGCCGCCCGGGATCGGCACATTCGGCGAAGGCGGGCTTCGCTCCCCAGCACGCGAGCGCCGCCGCCAAGGCGAGCAGCGTCATTCTTTTCATGCGATTAGGTGTAGCCCCGCCGCCGGGCGGCGCAAAGCGCTAATTGCCGCGGCTATTTCGCCCGGCGGATGCCGATGGCGCGGCCGAGCCCCTCGGGGCGGGGCAGCCGGGAATGGTCGGCGAGGAGCCGGGCAAGGGCGGCGCGCACCGGCTCGGGGAACGGGGTGGCGCGGCGCTGGGCGAGGTCGACGTGAACCGCCATCATCTCGAACGTCGCGGCCAGGTAGCCGCCGCCGGTGACGTTGGTCATCTCCGACCAGACGTGCATCCGCTTGTCGTCGTGGTCGGCGAGGCGGGTGACGCAGCGCAGCTCCGCCCCTTCGTGCACCTCGCGCAGGTAGGTGATGTGGTGCTCGACCGCGAAGGTCGACCGGCCGGCGGCACGATATGCGTCGTCGATGCCGATGGCGTTGTTCAGCGCCTCGCAGGCGTTGTCGAACACCATCACGTAGTAGGCGACGTTCATGTGGCCGTTATGGTCGACCCATTCCGGCCGCGCCGTCTCGGTCCAGGCGAGAAGCTGTGGGATTTCTGCCATGCGCGTCACCTCGCACGGCGGCGGGACCCTGTCAACGCCGCGTCAACGCCGCGCGCGGCTCCGCGCCCGGTGGGCCGCGGCCCGTCCGGCGTTGCGGCCCCGGCGTGCGGTCGTTAGCATGCGCCGGCGGGCAAAAAAACATCGGCCCGCGCCGTTTCGCTCATTCCGCTACCAACTGGGAGACGATCATGACCCCGTCCCGCAAGCCTTTGCGCCGCTTCGCCTTCGGCGCGCTGGCCGCGACCGCGCTCGCCGCTTCCGGCTTCGCCCCGGCGCACGCGCTCACGCCCATCAATGTCGGCAAGGCCGTGCCCAACGCCTATTCCTTTACACCGCTCGACATCGGCATGGCCGCCGGGATCTTCAAAAAGCACGGGCTCGAGATCAAGGAGTTCGGCATGGGCGGCAGCGCCAAGCTGCAGCAGGCCCTGATCGGCAAGAGTCTGGATATCGGCATCGGCTCGGGCCCGGAGCTCAACTTCATCCTCAAGGGCGCGCCCAACATCGGCGTCGCCGAGATGGCCGGGCCGCCCAAGCTGCTGGTCGTCGCCGCGCGCAACGACGAAAACATCAAGACGCCGAAGGATTTGGCGGGCAAGACGGTCAGCGTCTCGACCGTCGGCGGGCTGACCTACTGGCTGGCGCAGGAGCTCGGCAAGCGCGAAGGGATCGACAAGACGGGCTACAAGATCGTCGCGCTCGGCCGGCCCACCAGCCAGGCGGCGGCGCTGCGCTCCAAGTCGATCGACGCGATGCTCACCGACCTCGGACTGTCCTACAGGTTGGAGAAGGAAGGTCTCGCCCACCCGATCGTCAATTTCGGCGACATCATCCACGACTTCATCATCCACGTGATCTACACGCGGAAGGATTTCGCCAAGGACCACCCGGACCGGGTGCGCGCCTTCCTCGCCGCCTGGTTCGAGACCATCGCCTACATGAAGACGCACAAGGCGGAGTCGGTGAAGGTCGCGGGCAAGGTGATGAACACCCCGCCCGACGCCACCAGCAAGATCTACGACGAGCTGATGACCGGCTTCTTCTCGACCGACGGCAAGTTCAGCAAGGCGGGCCTTCACACCCTCGCCGAATCGTTCGTCGCGATGGGCTGGCAGAAGACCCTGCCCGACATGTCGAAGACCTATACGGAGGAGTACCTGCCGGACATGCCGAAGAAGAACATGTAGGCAATCCCGCCGATCCCTCCCCCCTCGATGGGGGAGGGTTGCGGTGGGGGAGGTTTCGCTGGCCGTAGGCACGTCAATCGGAGGGGCTCATGCCCGCAGACTACCCCGCAACCAACCGCCTGGTCCGGCTGAAGAGCCGTCCGGCGGGCATTCCCGAGGCGAGCCATTTCGAGCTCGCCGAGGCGCCCGTTCCCGCGCTCGAGAACGGCCAGTTCCTGATCGCCAACCGGTTCCTCTCGGTCGATCCGGCCATGCGCGGCTGGGTCAACGCCGTCGCCAACTATTCGCGCCCTGTGGCGATCGGCGAGGTGATGCGGGCCTACACGGCGGGCGAGGTGATCGCCTCGCGCCACCGCGCCTTTCCCGAAGGGACGAAGGTGATGGGCCAGCTCGGCTGGCAGCATTACGTCATCGACGACGGCCGCCACGTCATCCGCAAGGTGCGCGAGGACGACCTGCCGCTGTCCCTCGCGCTCGGCGTGCTGGGGTTGAACGGCGTCACCGCCTTCTTCGGGCTGCTCGACGTCGGCCAGCCGCGCCCAGGCGACACGGTGGTGGTCTCGACCGCCGCCGGTGCCGTGGGCTCGGCGGTCGGACAGATCGCGAAGATCGCGGGGTGCCGCACGTCGGCATTGCCGGCGGGCCGACGAAGGTCGCGCTCTGCCGCGACGCGTTCGGGTACGACGCCGCCATCGACTACAAGGCGACCGAGGACATGTCGGCCGCCATCGCCGAGGCCTGCCCGGGCGGGGTGAACGTCTATTTCGACAATACCAACGGCCCGATCACCGATGCGGTGCTCGAGAACGTCGCGATCGGCGCGCGCATCGCGATCTGCGGCACCGCCTCGATCGCGAACTGGGACCCGTGGCCGCAGGGGCCGCGCGTGCAGCGCCACCTTCTGGTCAAGCGGGCGCGCATGCAGGGATTCCTCGCCTCGGACTTCTATCATCGCTACGACGAGGCGGTCGGGCGCCTCGCCGGCTGGGTGCGCGAGGGTCGGCTCGCCTACCGGGAGGAGTTCCTGGAAGGGCTCGATGCGGCGCCGGGCGCCATCTCCGGGCTCTATCGCGGGGAAAACCTCGGAAAACGCCTGATCCGGCTGTAGCCCCGCGGCCGCTTTCGCGGTCCGTTGTGATCGGACGGGAACCTGCCGGTCACAGCCTCGTTCCCCAGGAGGGCTGGCGCAAACTCCTGGAGCGAGGAAACCATGCATCGCACCCTCCTCGCCGCCATCGCGGTTGCTGCCGGCACCGCGGGCGCGGCACATGCCGGGCCGGTGTCCCTGCCGGTTCCGGACTCGGCCTTCCAGAACTGCGCCGACCGGACGGTGTCGTCGGGCGTCCGGCTGCACAATTGCGACTTGATCATCGAGGCTTCGGAAGCCACCGACAACGACATTGCCGTGGCGTTGAACAACCGAGGCACCGCCTACGAGGAAATGGGCAAGTACGAGCTCGCCATGGCGGATTTCGACCGCGCGACCAAGTTGCGCAGCTACTACGCCACGGCCTACATCAACCGCGGCTTTCTCGATTTCATCATCGGCCAATTCGGCAAGGCCGCTTCCGACCTCGGCCAAGGGCTCGACATCAATTCGTCCTCCGCCTACGCCGCCCTCTGGCGCCACATCGCGCTCGGCCACGCCAACCGCACCGACGCCGACGACCTGGAGACGCGCGGCGCCAAGCTGGGCGCCTCCGACTGGCCTGGCCCGCTGGTCGAGCTCTATCTCGGCTATGCCTCGCTCGACCGGGTGCGCGCCGCCGCCGCCGCCGCGAAGCCGGCAGAGCGGACGGAGCGCGCGTGCGAACTCGCCTTCTATGTCGGCGAGTACGAGCTGCTGCGGGGCGATGCCGCCAAGGCCCAGGCGGAGCTCGGCCAGGCGGCCGAATTGTGCCCAACCAACTACATCGAGTATTACGGCGCGCGCGCCGAGTTGCAGCGGATCGGCGGCAAGGTGCCCGCGCCGGCCGCGCCTGCGGGCGAGATGAAGCTCGACGGGGTAAAGGCGGTGAAGGCGAGCGCGGAGGTCCGTTGAGGCTGACCTGCCGCGCGCTACTCGGCGACCGCGGCGACCGCCCCTTCGAGCGCGGGCGAGACGCGCCCGGTATCGCGCCGGGTCCAGAGCCAGGCGGCGAGGGTCATCAGCGCGCCGGCGAACAGCGTCGGCTGCAACCCGGCATACGAAGCGACCCAGCCCATCGTCATCGAGCCCAGCGACGGCACGCCCCACGAGATCACCACGAACAGGCTCATCACCCGGGCGCGCATCTCGGATTCGACCGCGTTCTGGATCAGCGTCTGCGAACTGACGCTGCCGCCCAGCATGAAGAAGCCGGATAGGGTGAGGAACGGCGCGGCGTACCAGAGATGGCCCGAGGCGAGGAACGCGATCTGCGCTGTGCCCATGCCCAGCATGGTGAAGGAGACGAAGCGGGTGAGGCCCGTCATCGTGCCGCGCCGCGCCAGCATGACCCCGGCGCACATCGCCCCGATCCCGATCGAGGAGAGCAGCACCGAAAGCCCCTCGGGCCCGGCGCCGAACACCTTGGCGGCATAGCCGGGCAGGAGGTCGATATAGGGGCGGATGAAAAGCCCGGTCAGTCCCATCAGCAGCATCAGGTAGCGGATGCCGGGATCGGCCGCGGCGTAGCGCACGCCCTGGGCGATGTCGCCGATCAGGTTGAACCGCGCCTTGCGCTCCGTCCGCGTGTCCGGCGCATGCAGCGTCAGCAGCACGTAGGCGAACCAGAGGTAGCTCGCGGCGGCGACTGCGATCACCCCGCCGATGCCGATCCAGAGGATCAGCACCCCGGCGAGCGCGGGCCCGATCGTGCGCGCGCCGTTGAAGGTGGTGGACCCCAGCGCGATGGCCGACGATAGGTCACGCCGCGGCACCAGCGTGTTCACCGCCGCCATGCGGGCGGGATAGGTGACGGCCTCGATCGATCCGCCGAGCAAGGTGAGGACCAGCACCAGCTCGATCGTGATATGGCCGGTCAGCGTCAGCGCCGCGTAGAGCGCGCAGTTGCAGCCGGACAGCACCTGCGTCGCCCGCATCACGCGGAAATACCCGATGCGGTCGGCGATCGCGCCGGCGAAGATGGTGAACACGACCAGCGGCGCGGCGTCGGCGAATGCGATGATTCCCAGCCAGCTCGTCGACTTGGTCAGCTCCCAGGTCAGCCAGCCGATCGCCATGCGGTACATCCATCGCCCGATCGTCGCGAATGACTGGCCCAGCCAGTAATAGCGATAGTCGCGGTTGGACAGAGCGGGGCCGATGCCGCCGAAGATGGCGTTGAGGCGCGTGGACAGGCTCATGCGATGTCTGGCGATCGAAAGGCGAAGCTGGCGAAATACACCGAAACGCGCGAGATTGATACCATGCCACGCGCAACCCAGCCCTCCGCCCGGCGAACGGATGTCGGTGATCCCGCCGGCCATGTGTTGCCGGACCTGCTCGCGCCGGGCCTCGCCTGCGTGTTCTGCGGCTCCGCCGCCGGGCGGGTCTCGGCGCTCAAGGGCCTGCCTTACGCCGGGCCGGGCAACAAGTTCTGGCCGACCCTGCACGCGGCGGGCTTCACCCCACGCCTTTTCGCCCCGTCCGACTGGCGCGGGCTCCTCGCGCTCGGGCTCGGCCTCACCGACCTCAACAAGACCCAGTCGGGCGCCGACACGGATTTGACCGAGCTGGGCGACGACGTCGACGCGCTCGTCGCCAAGATCGAGCGGTTCGCGCCGCGCGTCCTCGCCTTCACCGCGAAGCGGCCAGCGCGCGTCGTGCTCGGCCGGCTTCATTCCGTCAGTACGCTGACATACGGCGTCCAGCCGCAGGGCATCGGCGCGACCGAGATTTTCGTGCTGCCCTCGCCCTCCGGCCGCGCCGGCGCGTTCTGGGAGGCGGCGCATTGGCACGCCCTCGCCCGCCACTGCGACCGATTGGCGCGGGCCGGACAATTCCTCCCCTCTGCGGCCCGTTAGACTTGCGAGCCATTCGCGCCAGGACCACAATCTTGGCGTGCGCGATGTCGCCCCTTCGGCGGCACGCGTTTTTGTTCGACCCACAGGTGCTGAAACCGGACCCGTGTTCGACCAGTCGGAAAAACTCCAGGTCGCGATCGAGGCGGTGCTGTATATCGCGCTCAATGGCATCGACGGACCGGTGCAGAGCCGGGATATCACGCGGCGCCAGTCGATCGCGCCGCGCTACCTCGAACCGATCCTGCAGCGGCTAGGCCGGGCCGGCGTGGTGGAGGGCATCCGCGGTCCGAAGGGCGGCTACCGCCTGGCGCGCGAGCGGCGCCGCGTGACGGTCGGCGAGATCGTGCGTACCATCCTCGATTCGGAGCAGCCCCCCGGCGAACGGCGCCACGCGCTGCAGAGCGACCTCGGCCAGCACGTTGTCGGCCCGTTCTGGACGCAATGCGAGCAGGAATTCCTCGCCCAGCTCGACCAGCTGACGGTCGAGGAGCTGTGCCGGCGCGCCCGCGCCGCCGGCCTTGCGACAGAGCCCGCCAAGCCGCTAGATTTCACTATCTAGGCGGGGAAAATGGCGGACGTGACGGTGGAAGGGCCGGGCGATGCCAGGCGCGCGGAGCCTGAGTTTCGCGGCCGCATCTACGATTCGGTGATCGAGACGGTCGGCGCGACGCCGCTCGTGCGCTTGTCGCGCCTTGCGGCCGCCGACGGGGTGAAGGCCGACATTCTCGGCAAGTGCGAGTTCTTCAACCCGCTCTCCTCGGTGAAGGACCGCATCGGGGTCGCCATGATCGAGGCGGCCGAAGCGGCCGGCAGGATCGACCGCGACACCACTATCGTCGAACCGACCTCGGGCAACACCGGCATCGGGCTCGCCTTCGTCTGCGCCGCCAGGGGCTACCGCCTCACCATCATCATGCCGGAGACCGCGTCGATCGAGCGGCGCAAGATGTTGCGGCTGCTCGGCGCCGAGCTCGAGCTGACGCCGGCGGCGGAAGGCATGTCCGGCGCGATCCGCCGGGCGGAGCAGCTCGTCGCCTCGCTGCCTAAGGCCTACATGCCGCAGCAGTTCGAGAATCCGGCGAATGTCGAGATCCACCGGCGCACGACGGCCGAGGAGCTGTGGCGCGACACTGGCGGGCGGATCGACGCGCTGGTCGCAGGATCGGGCACCGGCGGCACGCTGTCCGGTGTCGGCGAGGTGCTGAAGGCGCGGCGACCCGGCTTCAAGCTGATCGCGGTCGAGCCCGAGGATTCGCCGGTACTGTCGGGCGGCGCGCCCGGTCCGCACCGCATCCAGGGCATCGGGCCGGGCTTCGTGCCGCCGATCCTGCGCACCGACCTCCTGGACGAGATCGTCCGCATCGGCAACGACACCGCCTTCGCCACGGCGCGGCGCACCGCGCGCATCGAGGGGCTGCCGGTCGGCATCTCGTCGGGCGCTGCCATCGCCGCCGCGCTGGAGATCGGCGCCCGCCCCGAGATGGCGGGCAAGATGATCGTCGCCGTGCTGCCCTCCTCGGCGGAGCGCTACCTCACCACAAGCCTGTTCGAAGATCCGTGAGGATCGCCGTCTTCGGTGCCGGCGCGATCGGCGCCTCGGCCGGGGCGATGCTCGCGCGCGCCGGCCACGAGGTGTCGCTGATCGGGCGTGGCGCGCATTTCGCTGCGATGCGGGACCGGGGCCTGCGGCTGGTGCAACCTGGGGGCGAGTTCATCGCGCACCCGGCCTGCCCGGACACGCCCGCGGCCGCCGGACCGCAGGATTTGGTCATCGTCGCGGTAAAGGCGCACGCGATCGGCGAGGCGGCGGGGGCGATCGGCCCGATGCTCGGGCCCGAGACGCCGGTGATCTCGGCCCAGAACGGCGTGCCCTGGTGGTTCTTCGAGGGCATCGGCGGCAGGTGGGAAGGCCGCACCCTCGCCGCCGTCGATGCCGATGGCCGCGCGCGCCGGCTGATCGGGCGGGGACGCTGCATCGGCGCCGTCGTCGTCGGCGCGGCCAACGCCACCGCGCCTGGCGTGATCGAGGCCCGTGCGCTCCGCTTCGCGATCGGCGAGCCGGTCGAGGGGGTGAGCGACCGGCTCCGCGCCCTCGCCGCCGCGCTCGACGTTGACGGGCTCGGCACGACGGCGAAGCCGCGCCTCCGCGACGACGTCTGGTTCAAGCTGTTAGGCAACATCTCGTTCAGCATGCTCAGCGTGCTCGGCCTGGCCGACCTGAAGGTCGTGCGGAACGATCCGGGCGCGCGCCGCATCGCCCGCGCCGTCATGGACGAGACCTGCGCGGTCGGCACCGCGTTCGGTACGCGCTTCGCCCCGGGCACGGTGGACGAGCGGATGGAGGAATCGCGCCGGATGGCGGCACACCGCCCCTCGACCCTGCAGGACCTCGAGCGCGGCCGGCCGATGGAGATCGACGCCATTACCGGCGCTGTCGCCGAGCTCGGCCGCATGGCGGGCGTCGCCACGCCGGTCGTCGACATGATCTACGCGCTGGTCAGGCTGCGCGCGGCCGAGGCGGGCTGCTACCCCGCCAACCCCGCCTTCGACCTGCTGTTTCCGGAGAAGGGAAGTCCATGAAAATCTGCGTGTTCGGTACCGGCGCGCTCGGCAGCGTGTTCGGCGGCAGGCTGGCGGCATCCGGCGCGGAGGTGACGCTGATCGCGCGCGGCGCCCAGCTCGCGGCGATCCGGAAGGACGGGCTGCGGCTGGTTGCGGGCGGCGACGAGGTGTCGGTGCGCCCGCGCGCAACGGACGATCCCGCCGAGGCCGGGCCGCAGGACATGGTGATCGTCGCGACCAAGGCCTATTCGCTGCCCCAGGTCGCGCCAGCGCTCGCGCTGCTGCTCGGGCGCAATACCGGGGTGGTGATGCTGCAGAACGGCATCCATTGGTGGCACTTCCACGGGCTTGCGGGCTCGATTGCCGGGACACGCCTCAAGGCGGTCGATCCCGACGGGGTGTGCGAGCGGGCGATCGGGATCGGCCGCGCCATCGGCGGCGCGGTCTACTGCCCGGCCGAAGTGACGGCGCCCGGCACGGTGCGCCACGCGCCCGATCCGCGCATCGTGTTGGGCGAGGCGGCGGGACCCGTTTCCGACCGGCTGCGCGCCTTCGCCGACGCACTCGCCAAGGCCGGCGTCAAGGGCGAGCCGGTCGCCGACATCCGGCTCGAGCTGTGGCGGAAGCTGCTCAACCTGATCGCCAGCGCGCCGGTCGCCATCCTCACCGGCTCCAACAACCAGGCGCTCAACCGCGATGCCGGCACCCGCTCAGTCATGTCGCATCTGACGGCCGAGGTGATGGCGGTCGCCGCCGCCGTCGGCTCGAACCTGCCGGCCTCGGCGCTCGACCGGTTCCGGGCGCCCGCCGAGGCGCCGCCCAACAAGGTCTCGACGCTTCAGGATCTGGAGCGCGGCAAGCCGCTCGAGATCGACGCCATCGTCGGCGTCGTGGCCGAGATCGGGCGGCGCGCCGGCGTGGCGACCCCCGCCGTGGACATGGCCTACGCGCTCTGCCGCCGAATGGCCGAGGAGCGCGGGCTCTACCCGCCCAATCCCGGCTTCGCCCTCGACTACCGGTACGCCTGACCGCGCTACATCAGCCCCGTGGCGTCGCGGAGCGCCGGCACCAGATCGCCGAGCACGGCATGCGGCCACGGCACGGCGAGGCCCCAGTCGAACACCAGCCAGCAGAGAAAGGTCGTCGCCGCGGCCCAGGCGAGCGCGCGCGGCCAGCTCTGGCCGAACCCGATCGCCATGTAGGCGAAGATGAACAGCGCGATGGCCGGCACGAACCCCGCGACGGCGGCGAGCACGAGGAAGGAGCCGAGCCAGGCGAAATACGCGAGCGCGCGGTCGCGGATCGTGCGCCGGTCGAGCGTGGCGGAGAGCGGCCCCCCCTGTTCCGGATGGACAGGCCGGCTCGCCGGGTCGGCGCCGAAGATCTCGGTGATCAGGTTGAGCGAGACGAACACCAGCGCTGCCCAGCAGGCGGTGCGTGGCACGATCCGCTCGATGCGCGGCCAGTCGGCCGAGGTGTAGAGCGCGACGATCACGATGGCGAGGATGAAGATGCTGAACAGGGCCGCTGGGCCGAACCGCAGGTGGGCGAGGCGCAAATGGCGCACCTCGTGCGCCAGCGCGCGCACCGTGTCCCTCATCGGGCGGTAGAGCGCCCAGAGGATCAGCGCCCCGATCACCAGCACGACCGGGCGGAGCAGCCAGGCGCTTCCGAAAATCTGGTCCGAGATGAACAGGTACCGCTCGAAGATGCCGCCGACCACGACGCCCAGCACCATCGGCGGGCGCGGCCAGCCGAGCCGCTTCATGATCCAGCCGACCGTGCCGAAGAACAACAGCGAGTAGAGGTCGCCCCAGCTCCGCGCCCCCTCGAACGCGGCGATGAACACGACCGGCACGATCAGCGGCAGCAATATCTCGTGGCGCACCTCGGCGAGCTTGGCGAGCCAGCGGCTGCCGCAGATGCAGATTCCGGCCCCCAGCACGTGGGCGAGGGTGAGCGACCAGATGATGGCGTAGGTGACCGACAGGTTCTTGGTCAGCATATCCGGGCCGGGCACCAGCCCGTGCATCAGGAATGCGCCGAGCAGCAAACTCATCGACGCGCCGGCCGGCACGCCGAACGCGATGGTCGGCACCAGGTGGCCGCCCTCCTTCGCGTTGTTCGAGCTTTCGGGCGCGATCACGCCGCGCACGTCGCCGGTGCCGAACCGCTCCGCGTCCTTCTCGGTGCGCTGGGCGTAGCCGTAGGCGATCCAGTCGATCACCGCCGAGCCGATGCCCGGCATGGCGCCCAGCGCGACGCCGATGAAGCTGCAGCGCAGCACCAGCCACCAGTTGCGCATCACGTCGCGCACGCCCTGCCACTGGCTCGACAGGCTGATTTCGGGCGGCGCGTCGCCGGCGATGCGGGTCCGCGCGATCGCCATGTCGGCGAGCTCGGGCACGGCGAACAGGCCGAGCGCGACGGGGATCAGCGGCACGCCATCCCAAATGTAGAGCCAGTCGCCGGTCCAGCGCATCACCCCGGTCTGGGCGCCGGCGCCGACCATCGAGATCATCAGCCCGAGCGCCGCGGCGGCGAGGCCCTTGAGCGGTGCGCGGCCGGAGAGCGTCGCCACCATCGACATGCCGAAGATCACCAGCGCCAGCAGCTCGGGCGAGCCGACCGACAGCATGATCGGGCGCAGCACGGGGATGGCGAGGGCCAGGACCAGCGCGCCGAACAGCCCGCCGACCAGCGAGGCGGCGAAACCCGCCCCGAAGGCGCGGCCGGCCTCGCCCTTCCGCGCCATCTGGTGGCCGTCGAGCACGGTCGCCGCCGCACCGACCGTGCCTGGCACGCCGAACAGCACGGCGGGGATCAGGTCGGACGTCGTCGTCACCGCCGCCATGCCGAGCAGCAGGGCGAAGGCGGCGTGCGCGTCCAGGTGGTAGGTGAACGGGATCAGGATCGCCAGCCCGACAACGCCGGAAAGGCCCGGCAGCGCGCCGATGGCGAGGCCGATGATCACGCCGGCGGCGAGGATCGCCAACCGCGTCGGCTCGAACAGAAGGGTGATCGCCTCCAGCGCCGCGTGCAGCACGGTCGTGGGCCTCCCGGTTCGGCACTCCCGCCGGTTCTCGCGCCCGGCTTCGGAACCGAGGTAACCACCCCCCGGCGCTCTTGCCAAGCGCGAACGCGCGGTGAGCCGCGCCCAGTGCGGCACCCGGCACCCGCCCCAGTTGTGCGAGGCCGGGAACGGGCCTAATCTTCGCCCGCTGGCCGTTCGGCCGGCCAAATCACCAGGGAGGGAACCATGAGACGCGCCGCTCGCCTTGCTCGTTCGTCCCGCTCGCGCCTTGCGCTCGCCCTTGCGGGCGCAGTTGCGCTCGCCTTCGTCGGAACCGCCCACGCTGCGGATTCGGTCGCCGATTTCTACAAGGGAAAGACCGTCCGCCTTTTGATCGGATATTCGGTCGGCGGCGGGTATGACCAGTACGCGCGGATTCTGGCGCGCCACATGGGCAAGTACATTCCCGGCAACCCGTCGATCGTGCCGGAGAACATGCCGGGCGCCGGCAGCCTCAAGGTCGTCAACTACATCTACAACGTGGCGCCCAAGGACGGCACGGTGTTCGCGACCTTCGGGCGCGGCCTTGCGATGGAGCCGTTGCTGCAGCATTCCAAGGGCATCCGCTTCAAGGCGGAGAAGCTGAGCTGGCTCGGCTCGATCACCAACGAGACGTCGATCTGCGCCATGTGGCACACGACGGGCATCAAGAGCTGGCAGGACCTTGAGAATTCGAAGACGGTGCTCAAGGTCGGCGGCACGGGCGCGGGGTCAGATACCGACATCTACCCGACCATGCTGATCAACCTGTTCCATGTGCCGCTGAAGCTGATCACCGGCTTCCCCGGCGGGTCCGAGGTCAACCTCGCCCTCCAGCGCGGCGAGGTCCAGGGCCGCTGCGGCTGGTCGTGGAGCTCGCTCCAGTCGCGCGAGAAGCCGCTGCTCGAAAAGCACGAGATCAACATCATCGTCCAGTTCGGGCTGAAGAAGCACGAAGACCTGCCGAACGTGCCCCTGGTCACCGAGATCGCCAAGGATCCGAAGACGCTGAAGGCGGTGCGGCTGATCGTTTCGCGCCAGTCGATGGCCCGGCCCTACGCCGCGCCTCCGGGCGTGCCGTCGGACCGGCTGAAGGCGCTGCGCGTGGCGTTCAACGAAACGACCAAGGACAAGGACTTCCTGGCCGAGACCGCGAAGCACCACCTCGAGGTCCGTCCGACCGACGGGCAGGAGGTCGAGGATTTGGTGAAGGAGATCTACAGCGCGCCGCCCGACGTGGTGAAGATGGCGATCGCCGCGATGGGATCGGAAAAGAAGTAGCGGGAAAGGACCGCGCATGACCGGACTGTACGACCGGAAGCCGGGCGACGCGCCGGGCGCGGCCGAGGCCGCGCCCGACCATCCGCTGCCCGATCACGACCACCCGCACGGCGACGGGCAGGGGCACGACCACGACCATCCCCATCCGCACGCCGGGCCGGGCCACAACATCGAGCGCGAGGTGGTGTGGGAACGCTGGCAGAAGAAGCGCACCTTCGTCCGTGCGCTGGAGGGCACCTACAGCCACCTGACCAAGGAGCTGCTGGACCAGCCGCGCGTCTACTCGTCGAAGGACGTGCCGTGGAAGGGCGGGCCGCAGCTCTATGGCAAGCACGTCATCAGCCCGCAGGCGGCCCAGATCACCCAGTCGATCGAGACCCATATCGAGGTCTACGCCCCCGGCGCCTACGGCCAGAAGCACGGGCACCTGAACAGCGCGGTGTTCTACGTGCTGAAGGGGCGCGGCCATGACATCCATGACGGGCGGCGCATCGAATGGAAGGCCGGCGACGCGATGATCGTCGAGAACGGCTGCGTCCACCAGCATTTCAACGACGACCCGGACGAGGAGGCGATCCTGCTCGTCTTCAAGGCGAAGCCTCTGTTCCTGTTCATGCACCTTCTGTACCAGAAAATCGTGTCCTACCCGCCGACCACCCCGCCGGAAGGGCACGAGGACTGGACACCGCCGACCGATCTGTAGGGAGACGAGCGTGGCCGCCCAGGAAGAACGCGATTTCGCCCATGTCGGCACCAACAGCTGCAACTTCCGCGCCGACGACCTCAAATCCTCCGAGGAGTTCCGCCGGCTGTACGAGGCGGCGGCCAACGTCGTCTCCGCCGAGGACCAGCCGTTCGAGAACTCGCCCGACGGGCTCCTGAAGCACATCGTGAACGCGCGGATGAACACGCGCGAATGCTGCGTCGAGGCCTACATGCAGTTCCTCAAGCCGGGCGGGCGGTCGGGCAAGCACCGCCACATGTGGGAGGAGATCGTCTTCGTCGCCGAGGGGTCGGGCTACGACCTCCACTGGGACCTCAAGTTCGACTGCATCGACGAATACAGCTGGGACTGGGAGGCGGAGCCGCGCCGCTTCGAATGGACGCGCGGCGACTTCATCTACGTCCCGCCCTTCACCATCCACCAGCACCACGCGATCGACGGGCCGGGCGCCGGCGAGGCGCGGCTCGTCGTCATCTCGAACCGCATCGTCAAGTCGATGGGGTTCAACTGGCTCGACCAGCTCGAGAACGCGCCCGGCTATTGAGCCGGCGCCAGCAGACGGAGGACATCATGGCCGACCGCAAAAAGCCGAAGATCCGCCACATCGCCATCGTCACGCGCGACACCGACAAGCTCGCCCAGTTCTACACCGACGTGTTCGAGATGGAGGTCGTGCACCGTTCGGGGAACGGCGGCGCCATCTATCTCAGCGACGGCTATATGAACGTCGCCATCCTGCCCCAGCGCATGCAGGAGACGCCGAACGGCATCAACCATTTCGGCTGGGAGATCGAGGACACCGACGAGATCGCCGGCCGCCTCGCCCGCCACGGCATCGGCGAGCCGACCACCCGTCCCGCCAACCGCCCCTATGCCGAGAAGCGCGCGACCGACCCGGACGGCAATCTGTTCGACCTGTCCGAGCACGGGTTCGGCCGCGTCGAGTTCCGCGAGGAGCGCGAGAAGCGCACCGGCAAGAAGACCAAGGAGCTGGCGGAGACCTGATCGGCCGCCCTCGGGCACGCACGGCGGAACGGCGCGGGTGACCGCGCCGATTTCGCGTGCCGAATCGCAAGTCCGCCCCGCGTCGCGCGAGGTTGCGCCCATGCGCGGCCCGTGTCTTAATCCGCCCCCTTTGCTGACCGCCCGGACCGCGCGTACATGGCCGCCGAACCCGTCTATCCCTGGGACACGCTCGAATACGGCGACACGATGGAGGTCGCGCCCGGCGTCCATTGGCTGCGCGTCCGCCTGCCCTTCGCGCTGAACCACGTCAATCTGTGGCTGCTGGCCGACGGCGACGGCTGGACGGTGATCGACACCGGCTACAACAACGACGAGACGCGCGGCTACTGGACGGCGGCGATCCAGAAGATCTGCGGCGGCCGGCCGATCACCCGGCTGATCGTTACCCATTTCCACCCAGATCATCTCGGCCTCGCCGGCTGGTTCGAGGAGGAGTGGGGCGTCCGGCTGTGGATGACCTATGCCGAATGGCTGCAGGCCCATCTCGGCCGCACCAACGACGTGACTCACAGCCTGACCAACCGTGTCGCCTTCTGGCGCGCCAACGGGCTTCCTGAAGAGACGGCCGAGGCGTTCCGCGCCGGGCGCAGCAGCTTCGCCAACATCATGACGCCGCCGCCGCGCGAGCTGCGCCGTATCAATGACGGCGACGAGATCGCCATCGGGGGGCGCATCTGGCGGGTCATCACCGGCGGCGGCCACTCGCCGGAGCATGCGGCGCTCTACTGCGCCGAGCTCGACGTGCTGATCTCGGGCGATCAGGTGCTGCCGCGGATCACCACCAACATCTCGCTGTGGGAAACCGAGCCAGAGGGCGATCCGCTGCGGCGCTACCTCACCACCATCGAACGGTTCCGCCCGCTGCCCGCCGATGTGCTGGTGCTGCCGTCGCACGACCGGCCGTTCCGCGGGCTGCACGACCGGCTGGACTCGCTGCACGCCCACCATCGCGTCCGGCTCGA
The DNA here is from genome assembly GCA_963775315.1 of uncultured Alphaproteobacteria bacterium. Classification (GTDB taxonomy): domain Bacteria; phylum Pseudomonadota; class Alphaproteobacteria; order MPNO01; family DASWLB01; genus CAWGHZ01. The sequence goes on from CAVZIN010000011.1 coordinate 128,405, forward strand.
CGCGACCTGGCAGGCGGCGGCGGCGCCGGTCACCGCGAACGACATGATCCCCGTCCTGTTCAAGCGCAAGCTCGACGCCCACCAGATCGGCTTCGCCATGGGCGAGGCGCTGTCGCACCTCAACTACCTGGTCGAGGACGGGCGCATGACGCGCGAGAAGGGCGCGGACGGGGTGGTCCGCTACGCGCGGGCCGCCTGATGGCGCTCGCCGATCTGCGCGTGGGGCTCACCGGCTCCTACACCGTGACGGTGGAGGAGCGGCACACCGCCCATTCCCAGGGCCACAAGGGCGTCCACGTACTGGCGACGCCCACCCTGATCCTGTTCTGCGAGATCTCGGCCGACCACGCCATCCGCCACGCCTACGGGCCGGACGATTCGACCGTGGGCCTGCACAACGACATCTGGCACCTCGCCGCCGCCCTGCCGGGCCAGAAGGTGACCATCAATTCCGAGTTGATCGAGATCGACGGGCGCAAGCTCAAATTCGCCCTCGCCGGCCGCGTCGGCGACAAGGAGCTGACCAAGGGCATCCACGAGCGCGTATGGGTCGACCTGCCGCGGTTCCTGAAGCGGCTCGGCGCGGGCGGGTAGTCCCGCGGGAACGCTGTGACCCCGCCTCCGCCGTCGGATTCGGACATCCAATCGGCGGAGGCCGCCATGGCCGAGCGAATCATCGAAGCCGCCGGCGACGTGTGCATTCCGGTCATCTACGGAACCGACGCGCATAGGCGTCCATCGTTTCACAGGATGCGGTGTGGTGTGGGAGTAACCGACATCGTCAGCTCTTGGCGGCGAGCTTGTCCTGCGTCTTCGTGTCGAAGTCGCTGGCGTCATGCCGCTCGTGCAATTGATCCGCGGGATCGCCGCTCAGGCGGTTGACCTTGCGACCGCGCTTCACCGCCGGGCGTTGGCCGATCAGCGTCGTCCAGCGCTGCAGGTTCTTGTAGTCTTGCGCGGACAAGAATTCGCTGCCGCCATATTGGTTGTACTGAACCAAGCCGCCATACCACGGCCAGATCGCGATGTCGGCGACTGTATAGCTGTCCCCGGCGACATATTCGCTTTCTGCCAGGCGCCGGTCGAGCACGTCGAGTTGGCGCTTCGTCTCCATGGTGAAGCGGTTGATGGCATATTCGATCTTGGTCTGCGCGTAGGCGTAGAAATGGCCGAAGCCGCCGCCGACATAGGGCGTGCTTCCCATCTGCCAGAAGAGCCAGGACAGGCATTCGGCGCGCGCGGCGCGCGAGGTCGGCAGCAAGGCGCCGAATTTCTCGGCGAGATAGACGAGAATGGAACCGGATTCGAACACACGGACCGGCTTGGGTTCAGAGCGGTCGAGCAAAGCAGGAATCTTGGAATTCGGGTTGACGGCGACGAAGCCCCTGCCGAACTGGTCGCCATCGCCGATCTTGATCGGCCAGGCGTCGTATTCGGCGCCGCTGTGGCCAAGCGCCAGAAGCTCTTCCAGCATGATAGTGACCTTCACGCCATTGGGCGTCGCCAGCGAGTAAAGTTGCAGCGGGTGGCGGCCGACCGGCAGGTCTTTCTCATGGGTCGGTCCGGCGATCGGCCGGTTGGTGTTGGCGTATCGCCCGCCGTCGGGCTTGTCCCAGGTCCAGACCTTCGGCGGCACGTAAGAAGTATCGGTCATCGTTTCCCTCGTGGTGATGGGGCGGGGTCAATCCATGTCAACCTAAGCCCTGAAGGCGTCCGGGATCAAAGCCGTCGCTCGGACGCGATCCGCGCCGTTTGACCGCGCACCTGTTCGGGCCGTAGGATTCCCGCGACGCAGCAGCGGAGGCCGCCATGGCCGAGCGTATCATCGAAGCCGCCGAGGACATGCGTGTCCCGGTCATCGACCTCGGCCCCTATCGCGCGGGCGAGAAGGGCGCGCTCGAGCGCGCGGCCGAGCAGGTGCAGCGCGCGAGCGAGACCATCGGCTTCTACTTCCTGGAAAATCACGGCGTCCGGCCGTCGCTGGCCGACCGCGTATTCGCCGAGGCAGAGCGGTTCCACCACCTGCCCGACGTGCGCAAGATGGCGGTGAAGGCCGAGGGCCAGCCGATCGGCTACCTGCCGCTCGGCGGCCAGACCCAGCGCGCCGAGCAGTACGGCGCGCAGAGCCAGCATCCCGACCGCTCGGCATCCTATTACATCCGCGAGGAATACCCAGCCGACTATCCCGACCGCCTCGCGAAGAAGCCCTGGGTGTTCGACAACCGTTGGCCGGCCGACCTGCCGGGCTACCGCGAGACGCTGCTGGAATATTTCGGCGCGCTCTCCGGTCTGATGCGCGAGCTGTTGCCGCTGCAATCGGCGGCGCTCGACCTGGCGCCCGACTACCTGCCCAGCCACGAGGCGTTCCAGCCGTTCAACCCGACGCTGCGGCTGATCTACTACCCGCCGCGCGTCGCCGCCAATGACGGCCAGTACGGCATCGGCCCGCACACCGATTTCGGCTACTGCACGATCCTCGCCCAGGCGCAGAAGCCGGGGCTCGAGATCCTCACCCGGTCGGGCCAGTGGATCAAGGCGCCGGCCTACGAGGGGCTGCTGCTGGTCAACAACGCCGACATGATGCAGCGCTGGACCAACGACCGGTTCCGCTCGGCGCCGCACCGCGTCTACAATCTGGAAGGTGACGAGCGGCTGTCGATCCCGTTCTTCGTCTCCACCCGCTGGGACGTGCGGCTGGAATGCCTGCCGACTTGCCAGGGGCCCGGCAACCCGCCGAAATACGCGCCGCAATCGCGCGCCGAGTATCAGGCCGAGCTGCACCGCACCGTCTACAAGCTCGGCGACGCGGCGGAATAGCTGCAGCATCCAACCTGTCGTCCCGCGCGCAGCGCATCGCTATGTGCTGCGCCGCGCCCGGAGTGACAGATGAAATTCAGCCGCCGAGGGTCCAGCGGCGGATCAGGTGGTCGAGGGACAGCGCGCCGGGCCCGCGGCACAAGAGGATCAGCAGCATCGCCGCCCATTGGATGTGGGTCGGCCAGGCCAGCGGGTAGATGAAGATCTCGATCACCGCGGTCATTCCGAGCAGCACGGCGGCGGCGAAGCGCGAGCCGAGCCCGAGGATCAGCAGGACCGAGGTGGTAAGCTCGATCCCCGTCGCGAGATAGGCCGCCGTCTCGGGCGCGAGCAGCGGCACCTTGTACTCGTCGCGGAACAGCGCGAGCGTCGAGTCCCAGCTTGGCAGCTTGGTCATCGCCGACGACCAGAACACGTTAGCGACGGCAACGCGCAGCGGCAGGGCGAGGAACCAGTACGGCACCGCCTCCAGCCAGCAGATCGCCCAGCCCACCGGGCCGGTGACGCAGCTTTGGACACGGCTGGCCGCGGTCGTTGCCGGTGCGCTCATGGTCTCGCCTCCCAAACCTCGGGCGCCAGCGTGACGCCCATGAATCGTCCCTTGGCGATCAGCTCGCCGAGGACCGCAGGCGTGTCGACCTCGGGGTAGGCGGCGAGGGCGGCGCCCAGCCGCGCCCCGGCCAGCAGCGCGGCCGCGAACTCCCAATCCGCCTCGTCGAGCCGCGTCACCTCCACCCCCGCGGCGGCGCGCTGCACCAGAAGATGCACCGGCCCGTCGGCGAGATCGACGGACGCCATCTCGTCCTCGTCCTCGGTCAGAACCGCGCGCCAGATCGCCTCGGCCGGATAGACGCAGCGGACCATCCCGACCGAAGGGTGCGGCTCGAAGCGGAGCCGCTCGTGGTTCGACGCGGCGCAGGCCGTCAGCGTGTCGAGCCCGAGCGGCGTCGCGTCGGCCGCCGAAATCGCGCGCCCCACCGCCCATTCCAGCCGCGCGACGTCGGCGAGGTAAGGGACGCCCGCTGCCTCGGGCAGCGCCTCCAGGAAAGACGCGAACTCGCCGCCATAAAGGTCGAGCCAGGCATCGGTCGGCGGGTGGCACTGGGCAAAGGTGATGGCCACGCTGTCGAAGAAGCTGGCCCCGACCAGCCGGTCGACGGCCGGATAGGCAAGACGCAGCGCCCGGATCAGCGCACCCTCGAAATTGTTGCGATAGACGGCAAGCCGCGCCGCCGTGCCGATCAGGCCCGGCACGATTTGCGCCGCGGCGTCGGCGTCCGCGCCGGTCAGGATTGCGCGCCGCATCGCGTCCTGGATGTCAAGCAGCCTGGGCATCGGAGCCTTTCCCGACGCGGTCGAGCCGCGCCGCCGCGGCCGCCGCCTCGTCCAGAAGCACGTCGAGGGGCGGGATGTCCGTGTCCCATTCGATCAACGTCGGCACGCGCCCGAACCGGTCGAGCGCCCGCTCGTAGAGCGCCCACACCGCGGGCGCGACACGCGAGCCGTGGTCGTCGATGCGGAGAGTCCCGCCGCCCGCCATCTCGCGGACGGCGTGGCCGGCAAGGTGGATCTCGCCGACCGCGTCCGCAGGCAGGGCGGCGAGGTAGGCGTCCGCGTCCCAGCCGTGGTTGCAGGCGCTGACATAGATGTTGTTCACGTCGCACAGGATGCCGCAGCCGGTGCGGCGCGCGAGCGCGGCCAGGAACTCGGGCTCCGGGATCGGCGCGTGCGCGAATTCCAGGTAGGTCGACGGGTTCTCGACCAGGATGGCGCGGCCCAACCGGTCCTGCGCGCGGGCGACGTTGGCGCACATCGCGTCCAGCGCCTCTTCGGTCAGCGGCAAAGGCAGGAGGTCGGCGAGGTAGGTGCCGTCGGTCACGCTCCACGCCAGATGCTCGGACACGAGGCCGGGCGCGATGCGGTCCGTCAGCGCCGCCAGCCGATCGAGGTGCGCCTCATCGATGCCCTCGGCGGTGCCGAGCGACAGCCCCACACCGTGCAACGAGACGGGGTAGAGGGCGCGCGCGGCCTCCAGCGCGGCGACGGATGGACCGCCGCCCATGTAGTTCTCGGGATGAACCTCGACCCACGCCACCTCCGGCCGGCGCTCGACCAGCGCGCGGTGGTGCGGAAAGCGCAACCCGATCCCCGCCGCGGCGGGGATCGGTGTGTGCGCCTCGTGCTCGGCGGGGCGGTTCATCCGCCGTGCCGGGTCAGGACGCGGTGGTCTTGCCGCCGGCGATCTTGCCGCAGAGGCCGGCCGGCAGCAGCACGAACGACTTCGAATCGCGCGCCTTCGTCGCCTGGCCGGCGCAGCTGTGGGCGCCCGCGGCACAGTCGTTCTTGCCGACGGCGTTGATGCCGTAGCAATGCTCCATCTTCGGCGTCGACGCCTTCTGCATGCCCATCTTGTCGTTGCTCATGCCCTGGGCGCCGGCCTGGGCGGCGAGTGCGATGCCGAAGGCGGTGGACAGGGTGGCGGTGGCAAGTGCGCGACGGTCCATAAATCCTCTCCCGAAAAAATCGGCCCCCCCAACGGGACCGCCCCCATTCGCCGCGATCCGGCGTGCCGTGACAAGTGAATTTGCGGTCACGAGTTGTTGAGCGGCGCGTGAGGCTTCCGCGCCGCGAAATTGCAGCCTAATCTTGAGGGAACCAGCGCCCCCAGGGGGCGAAACGCGGAGGAAACCATGCGGCTTATTTCCTATCGGCACAAGGGCGAGGACGGCGTCGGCGTCATGGTCGACGACCAGGGCTTCGTCGCGCTCGCCAAGGCGGCGCCCGATCTGCCGCGCTCGCTGAAGGCGATCCTCGCGCTCCCCGACGGGCTCGACCGCGCGAAGAAAGCGGCCGCCGGGAGGAAGCCCGACCTCAAGATGTCCGAGGTCGAGATGCTGCCCGTCATTCCCGACCCGCATGCGATGTGGTGCCTCGCCCTCAACTATCGCGAGCACATCCAGGAGACGGGCCTCACCACCAACCCGGACTTCCCGCACATCTTCCTCCGCGTGCCGTCCTCCATCGTCGGCCACGACCAGCCGCTGGTGAAGTACACCCACACCGGCGCATTCGACTACGAGGGCGAGCTCGCGGTGATCATCGGCAAGGCGGGCCGCCACATCGCCGAGAAGGACGCCTACGACCACATCGCGGGCTACGCCGCCTACAACGAGGGCTCGGTGCGCGAATACCAGCGGCACAACCGCAATTTCGGCATCGGCAAGAATTTCGAGAAGTCGGGCAGCTTCGGCCCCTGGCTGATCACCAAGGACGAGGCGGGCGACCCCAACAAGGCCCGCATCGTCACGCGGCTCAACGGCGACGAGAAGCAGAACACCGTGGCCGGCGAGATGATGTTCTCGATCGCCAACCTGGTGCACTACATCTCGACCGGCCACACGCTGGTGCCGGGCGACGTGATCGTCTGCGGCACGCCGGGCGCCATTCCTGGCAAGAAGCAGCACATGAACGTCGGCGACGTCTGCGAGGTCGAGGTCACCGGTATCGGCGTGCTGCGCAACAAGATCGTCGCCGAGGCGCCGGAGGCGCCGGCCTATTCGCCCGAAGCCGTCGACGCCGCCGAGTAGGCGTCCCGCGAATCCGATTGACCGGGTTTTAGGCCGCGCGTAGCGTTTCGCATCGGCCCCCCGCCATCAAGAGCGTCGAGAGGGGGCCAGGGAGGGAACGGCCCGCCTCGGTGCGGGCGCGAGATCGTTTCCGCCAGTCCTGTGTCGCCGGACGCCTGTGCGCCCGGGCGAAGGCGCATCGTCCCGGGGCGCGGCCCGGGCGTCTGCGCTCCCTCTGGCCGCGCGCGGTCGGACGCCGACCACGGAGGAAACGATGAAGTTCACAAAGCTCGTTGCGCTGCTGGGCGCGGCGCTGATCGCCGCGGTTTCGGCCGCCGGCGCCCAGGCCGAGCCCGTCAAGATCCGGCTCCACTGGGCCACCACCCCCGGCCACTGGGCGCCGCTGATCCCCTTGTTCCCCAAGTCGGTCGAAACCCATTACGGCAAGTCCTACGTGGTCGAGCCGATCTTCATCGCGGGCAGCGGCCCGGCGATGCAGGCGCTGGCGGCGGGCGAGCTCGAGCTCGCCGGGCTTTCGCCCCAGGCGATCGTCCTCGCGACGAACACGGCCAAGCTCAAGGTCATCGTGATCGGCCAGCAATTCTCGACCGACGTGCCCGGCTGGGCCGGCTCGTCCTTCTGGGTGCGCAAGGATTCGGGCATCACCAAGGTCGAGGACCTGAAGGGCAAGATCGTCGGCGTCAACGCGCGTGGCTCCACCATCGATGCCGCCGCGCGCACGATGCTGGAGCGGCACGGGCTGAAGGACGGCACCGACTACCAGATCGTCGAGCTCCGCTTTCCCGCGCAGCTCGCCGCGCTCAAGTCCAAGCGCGTCGACCTCGCCATCCTGCTGCGCCAATGGGAAGGGCTCGCGAAAAAGGATACGACCCTCAAGCCGCTGTTTTCGATGGGCGAATCGATCGGCCCGACCGAGACCATCACCTTCGTCGGCCGCGCCGACTGGGTGAAGGCGCACCGCGCCGCGCTGGTCGATTTCATCGAGGATTCGATCCGCGCGCGCCGCTGGGCCGCCGGCCCGGGCCACGAGGAGGCGGTGAAGATCGTCGCCAAGGTGACGAAGCGGCCGGTCAAGTCGATGGAGTACGCCTGGACGCACGAGGACAACTACTACGACCCGAACGCGGAGGTGAACATTGCGCGCATGCAGAAGAACATCGACGATCTGGTCAAGATCAAGCTGCTCAAGGCGCCGATCAAGGTGAGCGACGTGGTCGATCCGACGATCGCGGCAGAGGCGGCGGCGCGCGTCAACAAGAAGATGTAACGGCAGGAGCGCGGACGGCGGTGCCGATCGCCGCCGTCCGCCGTCCTGCGCGAAAGGGAACGTGATGAAAAAGTCGGGACTCCTCGCCGTCGCCGCCGCGTTCTGCGTGCAGCTCGTTGGCGGCACCGTCGCGGCCGAGCCGGTCCGCATCCGCATCCAGTACGCGTCGGTAAGCCAGTTTGTGCCGCTGATCCCGTACGCGCCGAAGGGGCTCTACAAGCATTACGGCAAGTCCTACGTGGTCGAGCCGACCTTCATGGCGGGCGCTGGGCCGGCGCTCACCGCCTTCGCGGCGGGCGATCTCGAGCTCGCGGCGCTCAATCCGCAGACGCTCGGCAACGCAGTCGTGACCGGCAAGCTCAAGCTCAAGGCGATCGTCGAGGTGCTGTCGACCGACCTGCCCGGCCACGCCAGCGCCCAGTACGTCTGCCGCGCCGACGAGGTGAAGACGATCGCGGATCTCAAGGGCAAGACCATCGGCATCAACGTGCGCGGCTCGACGCCCGAGGCAGCGGCGCGCGTGTTCCTAGCCCAGCATGGCATGCAGCCCGGGCGTGATTACCAGCCGGTCGAGATGCGCTTCAACGTGGCGCTCGCTGCGCTCGACGCGAAGCGGGTCGATTGCGCCGTGCTGGTTCCGCCGTGGGTGAACTTCGCGGCCGCGCGCAAGGACCTGCGCCCGGTCTTCGCGGTGGGCGACGTGTTCGGCCCGACGGAATCGACGAGCTGGGTCGGCCGGCCCGACTGGATCGCGGCGCACCGCGCGGCCCTCGTGGATTTCGTCGAGGACCACATCCGCCTGCGCCACTGGTGCCTCGACCCCAAGACGCATGGCGAGGCGGTGGCGCTCGCCGCCAAGATCGGCAAGCAGCCGCTGAAGGCGATCAGCTTCGTCTGGACGGACAAGGACAACTATCACGATCCGAACGGGCTGATCGACGAGAAGCGCTACCAGAAAAACCTGGATGACCTTTACAAATACGGGCTGATCAAAGCGAAGGTCGACGCAAACAAGTACATCGACACCTCGATCGTGCGCGAGGCGATGGCCCGGATTCACATGAACTGAGGGGCGCGGCCGCCGCTTCTCTACGTATCCCGGCGCGGGTCGACGCGGAACGGCTCGCGCATCGCGGCTTCGGCCTCGGCAAGCCCTTCGGGCGTGCCGACGTGGAACCATTCGCCGTCGTGCACCAGCGCGTGCAGCCTGCCGTCGGCGGCGGCGCGGTCGAACAGGACGTTCAGCGAGAACGCCCCCTTCGGTGCGTCGGCGAACAGGCGCGGGTGGATCAGCTCGACGCCCGTGAACACGTAAGGAGAAACCTCGGTCTCGCGCCGCCGGCGGGTCGCGCCCAGCGGGTCGACCACGAAATCGCCGCGACCCTCGTACCCGACCGCGCGCACGGTCGGGTGGACCATCAGCAGCACGTCCATCCGGCGGTCGTCCCACGCCTCGGCGAGCCGGACCAGGGCCGAGCGCCGCCCGTCCAGCCACACGACATCGGCATTGACCACGTAGAACGGCCCGTCGCCCAGCCGCTCGAGCGCCTGGGCCACCCCGCCGCCGGTCTCGAGCGGCGTCGCCTCGTCGGAGAAGGCGATGCGCGGGCGTTCGCGGCCCTTCAGATGGTCGTGGATCATCGCGCCCAGATGGTGCGTGTTCACGATGCAATCGGTCACGCCGGCATCGACCAGCCGGTCGAGCGCGCGGTCGAGCATGGTGCGACCGGCCACCTCGATCAGCGGCTTCGGCCGCGTCTCGGTCAGCGGGCGCATGCGGAGGCCGAGCCCCGCCGCCAGGACCATCGCGCGCGTCGGGTGCTGGCTCATGCGGCGGGCCGGATGGGCGGGGCGCGGCGCAGCGTCGCCGGCACGTTCGCGTCGAACCAGCCGGCGAGCGGGCCGAGCGCCTGGTGGCGCAGCGCACGCTCGAGCAGCCGCCACACGCGCGGGATGTGGGCAAGGTAGCCGGGCTTGCCGTCGCGCACGCAGAGCCGGGTGAAAATGCCGATCACCTTTGCGTGGCGCTGCGCCGCCAGCACGGCGCATGCGGCGTCGAACGCTTGGGCGTCGAGGTCCGGGAAGGCGGCGAGGTAGCGGGCGCGCATGGCGGTGGCGAGGGCGGGGTCGATGTCGCGACGCGCGTCCTCGACCAGCGAGACGAAATCGTAGGAGGTCGGCCCCTTCACCGCGTCCTGGAAATCGAGAAGCCCGCAGGCGCCAATGCCGGACCGCCCTTCGACGCGCATCAAATTGTCGACGTGGTAGTCGCGCAGCACCAGCGTCTCCGGCACCGCGCGCACGGCGGGCAACGCTGCGCGCCACAGGACGAGGTATTCTTCGCGTGCCGCCTGGCTGGGCGCCGCCCCCACGCCGGGCAGGAACCAGTCGACCAGCAGCGCCGCCTCGTCCAGCAGCCGGGCATCGTCGTAGGGCGGCAACCATTCTGGCGCCGCGTCGGGCCGGCGGTGCAGGTCGATCAGCAGGTCGGTCGCCAGCGCATAGAGCGCCGTCTCGTCGGCGCCCTGCACGAGCAGCCGGGTGAAGGTCGCGTCGCCGAGATCCTCGAGCAGCACCAGCCCCGCGGCCTCGTCCGCCGCCACGATACGCGGTGCCGAATAGCCGAGCACGGCGAGGTGGCGGGCGACGGCAAGGAAGGGCCGCACGTCCTCTTTCCCCGGCGGGGCGTCCATCACGACGGCGGTCTCCGGCCCGCGCCGGATGCGGAGGTAACGGCGGAACGAGGCGTCGGCGGCGAGCGGCGCGATCGCGGCGCCCGCCCAGCCGTGCCGCGCGGCGAAGGCGGCGATGCGCGCCTCAGCCATCCGCGGCCGCGGCGCAGAGCCGCGCTCCCCGCGCGCCGTGCGCGGTCAGCGTCGCGACGCGCGCGTCGGGCGCGTCTCCCGCCGCGAGAGCGAGGTCGAGCCGGTCGGCGGGCAGCGCCCCGCCCAGCCGCTCCGGCCATTCGATCAGCGTCACCCCCTCGGCCAGCGCCTCGTCGAGACCGAGCTCCGCCGCCTCGTCTGGGTCGGTGATGCGGTAGAGATCGAAATGGTAGAGGGTGAAGCGCACAAACGGATAGTGCTGCACCAGCGTGAAGGTCGGGCTCGGCACTTCGTCCGCCACGCGCCGCTCGGCGGCGCAGAGCGCGGCGACGAAGCCGCGCGCGAACGCGGTCTTGCCCGCGCCCAGCGGACCTTCGAGCGCGATCACGTCGCCGGTCTGCGCCGCGGCCGCCAGCCGCGCGGCGAGCCGCTCGGTCGCCGCGAGGTCGGGCAACGCGACGGTCACCGTGCGGTCGAGCGCGGCCGTAGGCGCCATCCGGTTCCCTAGCCCTTGATCCGCTTCAGCGCGTCGTCGACCAGCGACATGTCGACGTATTTGGGCTCGATCTTGAACGTCTTGTCGATCAGCCCGAGCGACACGGCGTCATCGATGTTCTTCTGCAGAAGGGCGAGGTCGGGCTTCGCATCGGGCGAGCGCCAGTGGTCGCGATGGGTGAACACCCAGGCGCTGAAGGCCGCCGCCGGCCGGTGCGTGACCTTCGAAATCAGTTCGAGCGCCGCCTGGCGGTTCTTCGGGTCGAACATCCAGTGGCGGAACCGGATGTGGTCCTCCATGAAATCGACCATCGCCGCGCGATGCTTTGCGATGAAGTCGGCGCGCGCCACCCAGTTCACCGACTGGGTGGGCCCCATCGCGTCGGTCACGGTGAACAGCTTGCGGTACTTGCCCGTCTTCTCGGCCATCAAGGTGAACGGCTCGGTGAAGAAGGCGAGGTCCACACGGCGGCTCGCCAGCGCGGGAAGCTGGGCCGGCACGCCGATCTCGACGATCTGGTAGTCGGCGCCCGGCTTCATGCCGTGCATCGCGAACATGTGGCGGAGCGCCGTGTCCGGCATCGAGCCGCGGCTGATGACGCCGACGGCGTGGCCGCGCAGATCCTCGACCTTGCCGACCCCTTCGTCCTTCCGGACCATGAAGGGGTCGTCGCCCCATCCCTTGATGCCGGTCGCGAGCACGTCGGCGATCACCACCAGCGGCATCTTGGCGCGCAGGATGCCGTTGGCGTAGCTCTCGTAGCTCAGCGCCGCGATCTCGAGGTCGCCCGAGGCAAGGGCGGTCAGCGCCGGCCCCGATCCCTTCATCGAGACGTTCTCGATCGTGTAGGACTTGCCGTAGTGCCTGTAGAGGTCGGTCTTGGCGGTAAGCAGCGGCCCCCACTGGCCCGGGACCGACCCGGCATACTGGATGCGAAGCTTCACGGGCCCGTCCGCCCACGCACCAGTCGCGGCGAACGACGCGACGACAAGCCCCAGCAGAATTGTTCCGAGTTCGCATCGCACCCTCCAGGGATTTCTATCTTGCTCCTATGTATCGCGTTTTGGGCCGGTGCGGAACGCGCTATCCCTCGGCCGCGGCCGGAACCGCGCGCTCGGGCGCGAGACGGCCGAGCGCCCAGGCCACGACACCGCCCGCGGCGGCGGCCGCCGCCATCGCGAAATAGGCGTGCGCGCCGAACCGCCCGTAGAGCGCGCCGGCCCCCAGCATGAACAAGGCGGAGGCGACCCCGCCGACGGTTGCGTAGTAGAGGCTTTGCGCCGTCGAAATCGCCTCGGGCGGCAGGGCGCGCGCGATGAAGCGCATGGCGGCGAGGTGGCTCGCCGCGAAGGTGAGGGCGTGCAGTGTCTGCGCCGCGGCGATGGCCCATACCGCGTCGGTCGTCGCCAGCACGCACCAGCGGACGATCCCCGCGGCGGCCGAGGCGGCGAATAGCCCGGCGACGCCCAGCCGGGCGACGAACGCGCCCGAGACGGCGAACAGCACGATCTCGCACACCACCCCTTCGGCCCACAGCGCGCCGATCAGCGTCTCCGACAGGCCCGCGGCGCGCCAGTGCAGCGTCGCGAAGCCGTAATAGACCGCGTGGCTCGCCTGCAACAGGCTCGCCGCCGTCAGCATCAGCGCGAAGCCCGGCCCGCCGGCGAACAGCGCGCGGAGCGGCTTCCGCGCGCGCGAGGGCGCGGTGCGCACGTCGGGAAGGGCAAGGCTCGCCGCTGCCAGGAGCACCAGCCCGCCCAGCAGGAGCCACAGCACCAGCTCGGACGGCGCGCCGGACAGCGCCCGCCCGCCCGCCGTCGCCATCACGATGAAGGCGATCGAGCCCCACAACCGGATGCGGCCGTAATCTAGCCCGTGCGTCCTGACCGACAGCAGGGTCAGGCTTTCGGTCATCGGCATGATCGCCGAGAAGAAGAACGCGCTGACCAGCGTCACGGCGAACAAAGCCGCGAACCCCTCGGCCGGCAGGTACATCGCGTAGCCCGCCAGCGCGCAAAGCGCGAGTCCGATGACGATCTGGCGCCGCCGTCCCACCCGGTCGGCGAACGGGCCGAGCGCCGGGCCGGCGACGATGCGCACCCCGCTGGTCGCGGCCAGGATCGCGCCGATCTCCGACGGGCTCATGCCCCGTCCCGCCAGCCAGACCGGGAAGAACGGAAGCTGGATGCCGATCACCAGGAACAGGGCGGCATAGAACGAGGCGAGGCGCGCGGACATGGTGTCGCATCTTACAGCAGGGGCGTTCGTAGGGGCGGGTCCCCGACCCGCCCCGTATGCGGTATTCGCGCGTGGGCCGGTCGGGGACCGGCCCCTACGTCATCTCCGGTAGCGGGTCTTTGGTCACATGTTCGGGTAGTTCGGGCCGCCGCCGCCCTCGGGCACGGTGAAGACGATGTTCTGCGTCGGGTCCTTGATGTCGCAGGTCTTGCAGTGCAGGCAGTTGGGCGCGTTGATCTGCAGTCTCTTCGCGCCCGCCTCCTCGACGATCTCGTAGACGCCGGCGGGGCAGTAGCGCGTCTCGGGCGAATCGTATTCGGCGAGGTTCACCGTCAGCGCCTTTTCCGGGTCGCGCAGCTTCAAATGCGGCGGCTGGTTCTCCTCGTGGATGGTGTTGGAGATGAATACCGAGGACAGCCGGTCGAACGTGATCTTGCCGTCGGGCTTGGGATAGGCGATTCGGCGCGACGCGCGGGCGGGGCTGAGGCTCGCGTGGTCCGGATGGTGCGGCAGCGTCCAGGGCGCGCGGCCGCGAAGAAGGTAGGTGTCGAGCGCGGCGTGGACGAGCCCGGCCCAGAGCCCCGCGCGGAAGCCGGGCCGGACGTTGCGCACGCGGTATAGCTCATCCCACACCCAGCTCGCCTTGAGCCGGTCGGGATATTCGGCGAGCCGCGCCGGATCGCCCGCGGCAATCGCGTCGAACGCGGCGTCGGCCGCCACCATGCCCGACTTCATGGCAGTGTGGCTGCCCTTCACCTTGGGCACGTTCATGAAGCCGGCCGAGGCGCCGATCAGCGCGCCGCCCGGGAAGGCGAGGCGCGGGATCGCCTGGAACCCGCCCTCGTTCAGCGCCCGCGCGCCATAGGCGATGCGGCGCCCGCCCTCGAAGATCGGCCGGATCGCCGGGTGGGTCTTGAAGCGCTGGAACTCCTCGAACGGGCTGAGATAGGGGTTCCGGTAGTCGAGCCCGACGACGAACCCGACCGCCACCTGGTTGTCCTCCATATGGTAGAGGAACGAGCCGCCGTAGGTGGCGGGGTCGAGCGGCCAGCCGACCGTGTGTACGACCCGGCCGGTGTGGTGGTTCTCCGGCGCCACCTCCCACAGCTCCTTGAGGCCGATGCCGTAGGTCTGTGGTTGGACCCCCTCGCGCAAGCCAAGCCGCGCCATGAGCTGTTGAGCGAGCGAACCGCGGCAGCCTTCGGCGAACAAGGTGATCGGCGCGCGCAGCTCGACGCCCGGCTGATAGCCCTCGGTCTTCTCGCCGTCCTTGCCGATGCCCATGTCGCCGGTCGCGACGCCGGCGACCGCGCCCGTCTCGTCGGTCAGCACCTCGGCGGCGGCGAAGCCGGGATAGATCTCGACGCCCATCTCGGCCGCGATCGCGCCGAGCCAGCGGCATACGTTGGCGAGGCTCACCACGAAGTTGCCGCGATTGTGCATCTGGGGCGGGGTCGGCAGGCGGAAGGCGCGGCGCTCGGTCAGCAGCAGAAAGCGGTCGTCCGCGCCCGCTTCGACTTTCAGCGGCCGGTCCTCGCGCGCGCGCCAATCGGGGATCAGCTCGTCGAGCGCACGCGGCTCGACCACCGCGCCCGACAGGATGTGCGCGCCGACCTCCGAGCCTTTCTCGACGATGCAGACCGAGATTTCGCGCCCGGCCTCGGCCGCGCGGCTCTTCAGGCGGATCGCGGCGGCAAGGCCGGCGGGGCCGGCGCCGACGATCACCACGTCGTAGCTCATCTGCTCGCGGTCGGGCATGGTTCCTCCCGTCTTGCCGCCTGTATAGCGTCTCGATTCGGATGTTGGGAACCCCGCGCCCGTGCTAGCGTCGGGCATGGCCTCCTCCCTTGAGCTGCGCGAGCTGCTGCGCTGGCAGATCGAGGCCGGCGCCGACGAGGCGATCGGCGAGGTCGCGCGCGACCGCTACGCCGATTCGCGGAACGCGCGGGCTCCTGCCGCGCCCGTTTCGCCGCCGCGGCCCAAGGCGCCGCCCCCATCGCCGGAGCTTGAGGCCCCGCCCCCGCCGGACTGGATGGACGAGGCGGGGCCGGACGAGGCGCCGCCCGCCCCGCGCCCCCCGGCGCCGCGCCCGGCCGCCCGGCCCGCCCCAAGGCCAGCGGCGCCGGAGGCGGCGCTGGTTTCGGCCCGCCAGGCCGGCGAGACCGCGCGTGCGCTGGCCCAGGCCGCCCGGACGGTGGAAGAGCTCCGCGCCACGGTCGAATCGTTCGACGGCTGCGCCCTCAAGCTCACCGCCAACCGCACCGTGTTCGCCGATGGCAACCCGCGCGCCCGGCTGATGATCGTCGGCGAGGCGCCGGGCGCCGACGAGGACCGCCAGGGCCTGCCCTTCGTCGGCCAGGCGGGAAAACTGCTGGACCGCATGCTGGCGGCCATCGGGCTCGACCGGACCCAGGCCTACATCACCAACGTCATCTATTGGCGCCCGCCCGGGAACCGTAATCCGACCGGCGCCGAAACGGCCACCTGCCTGCCCTTCCTCGAACGGCACGTCGCGCTGGTCGACCCGGCAGTGCTGGTGCTGGCGGGCGGGGTCGCGGCCAAGGCGGTGCTCGGCACGACGGACGGCATCATGCGGCTGCGCGGGCGCTGGTTCACCCACCAGATCCCCGGAATCGACCTGCCGGTGCCGACGCGGGCGATCTTTCATCCCGCCTTTCTGTTGCGCACCCCCGCCCACAAGCGCGAGGCCTGGCGCGACCTCCTTGCCATCCGCCAGAGGCTGGATTCCCAGGGCTAGGGCCGCTTTCCACGGTTAAGGGGCCAGTTTGGCTTGCCCGGCCCGGCCGAGTCCTGTATGACCGGATCAACGCTGGTTAACGTCATGTTCACCAGCGATAAACGATAAATTCGATACGAGTGCTACGACGAGGGGGAGCGGGGTGTCGGCAAAGGGGGCGCGCCAACGCCTGACGGGTTGGATGATCGCGGCGGCCATGGCCGTCGCGCTGTTTGCTATACACAACCCGGCCGCCCGGGCCGACGATGACGGAATCTCCTCCGAAACCGCTTCGCTACCGCCGTCCGACATAGTGCCGGAGGACGAGGCGGCCCTGCCGCTGATCCTGACCGAGCACGACGTCGCGCGCTACCGCGAGGTGTTCGCCCTGCAGGATGAGGGCCGGTGGACCGCGGCCGACCGGGTGATCCGCCGCATCCAGGACCCTATCCTGATGGGTCACGTCAAGGCCCAGCGCCTGCTCGCGCCGCACGGCTACCACTCCCGCTACGCGGAACTGCGCGACTGGCTCGAAGCCTATCGGGACGAGCCGGACGCCCCGATGATCTGGCGCCTCGCCCTGTCGCGGAAGCCGCATCGCGTCAAGGCGCCGCCGCGCCCGACCTACGATCCGACCCCGCCACGGGTCGAGAACCGGTCGCCGCACCGGGCGCCCACGCTCACCCGCGCCGCCTACAGCGCCGCCGAGCGGCGGGCCGAGCATCTGTTCTATGGCGGCAATCCGGAAGCGGCCTACCGCCTCGCCTCCGAGATCGCCCGACGCAACAGCGCCTCCGCCAAGACGGCGCACTGGATTGCCGGGCTCGCCGCCTATCGCCTCGGCCGTCCACTCGACGCCGCCGCCCATTTCGAGGCGCTGGCCAAGGTCGGCCGGCTCGATGACTGGTCCGCCGCCGCCGCCGCCTTCTGGGCCGGGCGGTCCAACCTCGTCGGCCGCCGGCCCGAGGACGTCTACAAGTGGCTGCACAAGGCCGCGTCCTACCCGCTGACCTTCTACGGGCTGCTCGCCCACCGTTTGCTCGGCACCCAGCCGGACATCCGCTTCCGGCCCGAAACGCTGACCACCCGGACCATCACGGCGCTGATGAGCCACAATTCGGCGCGGCGGGCCTTCGCCCTGTTGCAGATCGGGCGCAAGGGCCGCGCCGAGCGCGAGCTTCTGCCGCTCGCCTATACCGGCGACGCGGCCCTTTCCGACGCGTTGATCGCGGTCGCCGAGCACACCGGCCTGCCGTCGCTCGCGCTGCACATCGCCGAGGCCGACAAGGACCCCGCGACCGGCGACAGCCGTCATCCTGCAGCGCTCTACCCGATCCCGGTGTGGCAGCCCGAGGGCGGGTTTTCGGTCGATCGCGCGCTCGTCTATGCCTTCATCCGGCAGGAATCGGGCTTCAACCTGCGCGCGACCTCGTCCGCCGGGGCGCGCGGGCTGATGCAGCTCATGCCGGCCACCGCCCGCTTCATCGCCGGCCATCGCATCCGCTCGATCGCCAGCCTTTTCGACCCCACCCTTAACATTACGCTCGGGCAGAAATATCTAGACTACCTGATGCAGCAGGACACGGTGGGCGGAGATCTGTTCCGGCTGGCCGCCGCCTATAACGGCGGGCCAGGCAATCTCGCCCGCTGGGAGAAGCGCTCGGCCAAGATGCAGGATTCGCTGATGTTCATCGAATCGATCCCGGCCGCCGAAACGCGCAACTTCATCGAGCGGGTCCTGGCGAACCTGTGGGTCTATCACCTGCGGCTCGGCCAGACGGCACCCTCCCTCGATGCCGTCGCGCAGGGCGAGCGGCCGCTTTACGTGCCCCTTGACGGGGCGGCGACGGCGGTGGCACGGAATGCCCGGAATTGACGAAAGCCGCCCGTTCCTTCCGGTCGCCATCGCGGTCCTGACCGTCTCCGACACGCGCACCCCCGAAACCGACCGCTCCGGCGACACGCTGGTCGAGCGGCTGACCAAGGCGGGCCACAGGCTGGCCGCGCGCGCCATCGTCACCGACGACACCGACGCGATCGTCGCCAAGCTCCGCGAATTCGTCGCCGATTCCGCCGTCGACTGCGTGCTGGCGACGGGCGGCACCGGCGTCACCGGCCGCGACGTGACGCCGGAGGCCTTCTCGCAAGTCTACGAGAAGGAGATCCCGGGCTTCGGCGAGCTGTTCCGCATGCTCAGCTTCCAGAAGATCGGCACCTCGACGATCCAGTCGCGCGCCACGGCGGGGGTCGCCGGCGGCACCTATCTGTTCGCCCTGCCCGGCTCGCCCGGCGCCTGCCGCGACGCATGGGACGACATACTGGTCTACCAGCTCGACTACCGGTTCCGGCCGTGCAACTTCGTCGAGCTGATGCCGCGCCTCACCGAGCACATGAGCTACGGCGGCCGCGGCAAGGGGTGAATCCCGGCCTTCCGGGCCTACTCGCGGATGCGGACCCGGCCAGGCTCCACGATCCAAAGCCGATTGTCGCGGATTTCGCTTTCCAGTACGGGCAGTGCGGCCTCAATCAGCACAGGATTTGCGCGATGCTTTGCGCGGCAGGGCGTAGCGCCCATACCCCCGCGTGCGGTGCGTGCGCGTACTGGCGCGCGTCGGCGAAATCGAGGTCGAGAGTGACCAGGGTACGCCGTTCGCTCAGGGCCGCTTCGAAAACCCGACCGTCCGGCTGCCCGCCGAGGCCCTCCTCCAGCACCGTTGCGACATCATGGCCAGCACCGCGGAGCAAGGAGGCGGCATTGGCCGGAATGTTCTCGTCGAGCTTGAAGCGCGCTGCCATGCGCGCGTCAGGCTGAGGTCGGGACGATCCGCTCCCGCGCCAATTCGGCCGCGTAGGCGATGGCGGCCCGGATCTGGTCGTCGGTCAGGGAGGGGTACTGCTCGCGAATCCGCTCGGCCGTCTCGCCCGCGGCGAGGTTCTCCAGCACCACCGAGACGGGAATCCGGGTTCCGCGCAGGCAGGCCGCGCCCTGCATCACCAGGGGATCGGCAGCGATGTAGGGCTTCCAGTCCATCCGCCCTCCTCGATGCCCTGCACCATAGCATTCCGGTTCTGACAAAATCATCCCCCACCAAACCCACGCTACGGCCTGCCGGACGGGGGCATGGGACGACCTCGCCGCCGGGAGGCAAATCGACACGGCGGCGCTTGGCGGCGGTTGCTTCCGGAACCGCAACCTGCTCGAATCGGCCGAGGCGCGGCTTCGGGCGGAGGGACTCGCCATCCTGGCCACGCGGAGCTGCCCGCCAACGACGGCGGCGGCCCGGATTCCTGCCCCACGTGTCGAACTGGCCGAACCCGCACGGAGGATGGCCCGATGTGCCTCGGAATTCCTGGCCGTATCGTAAAAATTAACCATGATGAACCGATGCTGGCGACGGTCGAAGTCTGCGGCGTCCGGCGCCAGGTCAACATTGCCTGCGTGCTGGACGAGGGGCAGCCGGCCGAATCCTGCGTCGGCTCCTGGGTGCTTGTGCATGTCGGGTTCGCGATGAGCCGGATCGACGAGGCGGAAGCGATGGAGACGCTGAGGCTGCTGGAGGAGCTGGCGGAGATGCAGGCGGAGCTCGATGCGATGGCGGACAAGCCCGACCCGGCGGCGGCCGACTGAAATGTCGAACGCGGGCGAGCTCAAGGGCCTCTACCCGTTCCTCGGCGCGCCGGCCCAGGATGCGGACCGGCTCGACGCCGCGCTCGCTTATTCGATCGCGGAGAAGGCGCGCGAATCGCGCACGGCGAACGAGGCCTTCTTCGCGGCGGAGGGGGCGGTGCTGCTCGCCGCGGCGCGCGGGCTCGCCGATAGCTACCGGGCGGGCGGGCGGCTCCTCGCCATGGGGAACGGCGGGTCGAGCTGCGACGCGAGCCACATCGCGGTCGAGTTCGAGCACCCGATCACCGCGGGGCGCCCGGCGCTGCCGGCGGTCAACCTGGTCTCCGAGCTCGCCATGGTGACGGCGGTCGGCAATGATGTCGGGTTCGACCAGGTGTTCGCGCGCCAGATCGCTGCGCACGGGCGGAAGGGCGACGCGCTGGTCGGGTTCTCGACCAGCGGCAACTCGGCGAACCTGCTCGTAGGGTTCGCGGCCGCGAAGGAGCGCGGGCTCGTCACTATCGGCTTCGCGGGGGGCGATGGCGGGCGGATGAAGTCGTCCGGCACGGTCGATCACTGCATCGTGGTGCCGGCGAGCTCGGTCCACCGCATCCAGGAATGCCACGTCGCCGCCTACCATATCCTGTGGGACCTGGTGCACACGCTGCTGGCCGACGCGCGCGGCGCGACGGCGGGCGAGGCGCGGCCATGAAATACGTCGACGAGTTCCGCGATCCGGCCAAGGCGCGCGCGCTGATCGCCGACATCGAGCGGCTGGTCGCGTCCATCGACATCGTGAAGCGCCGGCCGTTGCAGATCATGGAGGTGTGCGGTGGGCACACCCATTCGATCTTCCGCTACGGCATCGAGGGCATGTTGCCGAAGGAGATCGAGCTGGTGCACGGGCCGGGCTGTCCGGTCTGCGTGCTGCCGATGGGACGGATCGACGACGCCCTCGCCATCGCCGAGCGGGGCGAGGTGATCTTCGCCACCTTCGGCGACGCGATGCGCGTGCCGGGCTCGAAGAAGTCGCTGCTCCAGGCCAAGGCCGAGGGCGCCGACATCCGCATGGTCTACTCGCCGATGGATGCGCTGGCGCTCGCCCGCAAGCATCCCGACCGCGAGGTCGTGTTCTTCGCCATCGGGTTCGAGACCACCATGCCGTCGACCGCGCTCACCGTGCTCGCGGCCGAGCGCGACGGGATCGCGAACTTCTCGCTGTTCTGCAACCACATCACCATCGTGCCGACGATCAAGGCGATCCTCGATTCGCCGGGCCTCAACATCGACGGGTTCCTCGGACCGGGCCACGTCTCGATGGTGACCGGTACCAGCCCCTACCGCTTCATCGCCGAGTACTATCGCCGTCCGCTGGTGGTTGCCGGGTTCGAGCCGCTCGACATCCTGCAATCGCTCTGGATGGTGCTGAAGCAGATCGCCGAGGGGCGCTGCGAGATCGAGAACCAGTACCGGCGGATCGTGCCCGAGGACGGCAACGGGCCGGCGCTCATGGCCGTCGCGAAGGTCTACGAGCTTCGAGAGTTCTTCGAATGGCGCGGGCTCGGGTCGATCGACCGGTCGGGCGTGCGGATGCGCGAGGGCTACGCCCGGTTCGACGCCGAGCGCAAGTTCCCGGTCCCCAACCTCAGGATCGCCGATCCCAAATCGTGCCAGTGCGGCGAGGTGCTGAAAGGCGCCATCAAGCCGTGGCAGTGCAAGGTGTTCGGCGCCGCCTGCACGCCCGAGACGCCGCTCGGTGCGTTGATGGTCTCGTCCGAGGGCGCCTGCGCCGCCTACTACCGGTATGGCGGGGTGAAGCGAAGCGAGGCGGAGGCCGACGCGTGATGGACGCGGTGGCCCGACGCGCGCGCCGGCTCGGCATGGTCAACGTCCCCACCGTCACCATGGCGCATGGCGGCGGCGGCAAGGCTATGAAGGACCTGATCGACGACGTGTTCGTCCGCGCCTTCGACAACGTGCTGCTCGCGCCGATGGAGGACCAGGCGCGCATCGCGCTGGCCGATCTCGCGCGCCACGGCGACCGGCTCGCCTTCACCACCAATTCCTACGTGGTCGATCCCATCGAGTTTCCGGGCGGCGATATCGGCAAGCTCGCCGTCTGCGGCACGGTCAACGACCTAGCGGTCGGCGGCGCGCGGCCGCTTTATCTCTCCTGTGCCGCCATCGTCGAGGAGGGGGTGACGGTCGACCTCCTCCGCCGGATCGCCGGTTCGATGGCAGCGGCGGCGCGCGATGCCGGGGTGGCGCTGGTCACCGGCGACACCAAGGTCGTGCCCAAGGGGGCGTGCGACAAGCTCTTCCTCAACACCGCCGGGATCGGCGTGATCCGCGAGGGCGTTGCGCTGGGCGCCGACCGGGCGCGGCCGGGCGACGCGGTGCTGGTCAACGGCGTCCTCGGCGATCACGGCGCGGCGGTCCTTGTCGCGCGCGGCGACCTCGCCCTCGAGGCCGAGATCGAAAGCGACTGCGCGGCGCTCCACACGCTGATCGACGCGCTGCTCGCGGCCGCGCCCGCCACGCGATTCGTGCGCGACGCGACGCGCGGCGGACTCGCCACCGTGCTCAACGAGGTGGCGCAGGGCTCGGCCGTCTCCATCGCCATCGACGAGGAGGCGACGCCCATCCGGGACGACGTGAAGGGGGTCTGCGAGATATTGGGGCTCGATCCGCTCTACCTCGCGAACGAGGGCAAGGCGGTGATGATCGTGCCGCCGGGCGAGGCGGAGGCCGCGCTCGCCGCGCTCCGCGCCCATCCGCTTGGCCGCGCCGCAGCCATGATCGGGCGGGTCGGCGACGGCGAGCCCGGCCGCGTCACCATGCGGACGCGCTTTGGCGGCGCGCGCATCGTCGACATGCTCGTCGGCGAGCAGCTTCCGCGAATCTGCTGACGCGGCCGATGCATGAGCTCGACATCGCGCGGCTGGCGGGCGAAGCGCTCGATCTCAAACCCCTCGAGCTGGAGGAGGCCGCCTGATGTGCGGACATTGCGGTTGCGGCGAGGATACCGAAGTGAAGATCGTCGACCTCCAGACGCATTCCCATTCCCATTCCCACTCCCATGCGCAGGATCGCAATCACGATCATGGGCACGATCATGGGCACGATCATGGGCACGATCATGGGCATGACCACGCCCACGGTCCGGCCGGGGTGGTCGAGCTCAACCAGCGCATTCTCGCCAAGAACGATTCGCTGGCGGCGCGGAACCGCGCCTGGCTCGCCGGGCGCGAGATCCTCGCGATCAACCTGATGAGCGCGCCGGGAGCGGGCAAGACGACGCTGCTCGAGCGCACCATCGCCGACATGACCGACCGCACGGCGCTGTCGGTGATCGAGGGCGACCAGGCGAGCCTCAACGATGCCGAGCGCATCCGCGCCGCCGGCACGCCTGTCGTCCAGGTCAATACCGGCACCGGCTGCCACCTCGACGCCGAGATGGTCGCGCGCGGGCTCGCGGCGCTGAAGCCCGCGTTCGGGTCGCTGGTGATTATCGAGAATGTCGGCAATCTCGTCTGCCCGGCCCTGTTCGACCTGGGCGAGCGGCGGCGGGTCGCGATCCTCTCGGTCACCGAGGGCGACGACAAGCCGATCAAGTATCCCCACATGTTCCGCGCGGCCGACCTGATGCTGTTGAACAAGATCGACCTCCTGCCCTACGTCACGTTCGACATCGACCGGGCGGAGGCCAATGCGCGCCAGGTCGCGCCCCACATCTCAGCCTTGCGCGTATCGGCCCGGACGGGCGAAGGTATGGGGGCGTGGTACCAATGGCTCGCGGGCGAGCGCGCTGGCCTTGCCGGGGCCAGCCTGCCCTGAGCCCGCGACCGATGGAGACGGGATGCCCGAGCCTACCGGAGCGGCGCCGCGTCACGGGGTGCGCCGCCCCGGCCGCACCGCCGTGATGTTCGCCGCCCTCCTCGCCAGCAATGCGCTGGCGTGGGTCTGGGCGGCGGTCGTGTTCGGCGGCAGTCCCGTGCTCCTCGGCGCGGCGGGGCTCGCCTACATGCTGGGTCTGCGCCACGCGCTCGACGCCGACCACATCGCCGCCATCGACAACGTCACCCGCAAGCTGATGCGCGAGGGGCGGCGCACCCAGTCGGTCGGTCTGTATTTCTCGCTCGGCCATTCGACCGTGGTTCTGCTGGCGGCGCTTGCCCTCGCCATCGCCTCGTCGGCCTTCCAGGCGCGGATCGACACGGTGCACGAGGTGGCGAGCATCGTCGGCACTGTGGTCTCGGCCCTGTTCCTTCTGTCGGTCGGGGCGGCGAACCTCGTCTCGCTCGCCGCCGGCTGGCGCGCCCTCGCGGCGGCCAAGCGCGGCGAGGCCCTGCCCGCCGCCGGTGCGGCCGCATCGCCCGCGCTCCGCGGTCCGGTCGGCCGGCTGCTCCGCCCCGTGCTGCGGATGGTCGGGCGAAGCTGGCACCTCTACCCGGTCGGCTTCCTGTTCGGGCTCGGGTTCGACACGGCAAGCGAGGTGGGGCTTCTCGCCCTTTCGGCGGCCCAGGCCGCGCACGGGCTCGCCGTCGCGCAGGTGCTGGTGTTCCCCGCCCTGTTCGCGGCCGGCATGTCGCTGCTCGACACCACCGACGCGGTGGTGATGACCCGGCTCTATGGCTGGGCGTTCGGCACGCCGATCCGCACGCTCTACTACAACCTCGCCATCACCTTCGTGTCGGTCGCGGTCGCGGTGGTGGTAGGCGGCATCGAAGCGTCGCGCCTCGTCGCCCAGCAATGGAACGGCAGCGGGGCGAGTTGGGACCTCAGCGAAAGAAGCTCGGTCGCGATCGGCGCCGCGATCGTCGCCGTCTCGCTCGCATGCTGGGCGATCTCCGCACTCGTCGACCGGCGGAGCGCCCGGATCAACCTTCCCGAGTAGCGCGCCACCGGGCATAGTCCGCCCCGTCGTCGACATCGGCCAGCGTCTCGACCAGTGCGGCGCCCCGCGCGGCCGGCAGATTCGCCAGCGTGTCGGCCAGGGCGTGCGGCGACGACCAGCGCACGTTCCGGAACAGGGCGCGCGCCAGGTTCCCCTCGCGCAGCGCGACCAGCCAATAGCCGCCGTCCGCCGCAGGGCCGAACGCCGCATCGTGCGCGACCAGCGCCTGGAACGCCGCCGCCACGTGGCCTGCCCGCAGGCCGGGGATATCGGTGCCGACGACCGCGACCGGCGCGTCCGGCCGCGCCGCCGCCAGCGCCCGCGCCATGCGCCTTCCGAGGTCGCCCGGCCCCTGCGGTACGCGCGCGATGCCGCGCGGCCAGAACCGCCCGCGCCGCGCGAACCGGTCCGGCGTCACCGCCAGCACCAGCCGCCAGCGGGGATCGGCAAGGGCGCGCACCGTTTGCGCCAGCATCTCGGCATGGAAGCGCCGCGCCGCGGCGTCGCCGATCGCGGCAGCGAGGCGGGTCTTGGTTGCGCCGGCCAGAGGCGCGCGCGCGAACACCACGACCGTTGGACACGCCCTAGCCATAGAGCCTGGCGATCAGTGTCGGAGGGACGCCGGCGAAGTAGAGCCCTAGGCAGGCGAGGTTGCGCATCGGCCGGCGCACGTAGCCGCCGCGCCGGTAGCGCGCGGCCGAGGTGACGGCGGCGGTCGAAAGCGGCACCAGCCGCTTCCGCCCGATGCGCCGCGCGAAATCGACGTCCTCCATCAGCGGGATCGGCCGGAAGCCGCCGAGCCGCTCGTAGAAGGCGCGCCCGATCACCAGCCCCTGGTCGCCATAGGGCAGGGCGAGCCGCCGGCAGCGCCAGGCGACCGCCCGCTCCAGCCGCCGCGCCGCTTCCAATTCGTCGTCGAGCGCGAAGCGGAGATAGCCGGCCCGCTCGAGGTTCCCGGGGTCAGCGATGAACGCGCCGACCTCCTTGCCCCACCCAGTCCCCGGCGCGCTGTCGGCGTGCAGGAACATCAGCCACTCGGCGGTGGCGGCGCGCGCGCCGGCGCAGAGCTGAGACCCGCGCCCGCGCGGCGCCGCGATTACCGTCGCGCCGTGCCGGTGGGCCAGCGCCGCCGTCCCGTCGCGCGAGCCGCCGTCGGCGACGATCACCTCGACAAACGGTGCCGCGATCGCTGCCAGAGCGCGCGGCAGGACACGCTCGGCATCCAGCGTCGGGATCACCACGGACAGTCGCATCGGCATGGCCCGTCATACCATGCCGGCAGCTGGCGCAGAATGTTCTTGATTTGTTCTTTATGGAGTCCCATACTCCCCTCATGGACGCTGACCTCTCCCTCCACCCGCATAAGGGGCGCGGCGCCGCCTCCAACCCGACCGGCAGGTTCGAGCGGGAGCAGCGCCATGCGGTGGACGACGGCTGGGGTACCGCCTGGGCGGCCGACGAGGCGGAATTCCCCACCGCGCTCCGCACCACTCTCACCCGCGATACGACGCGGACGATCATCACGCGGAACGCCTCCCCCGACGTGCCGTTCGATCGGTCGATCAACCCGTATCGCGGGTGCGAGCATGGCTGCGTCTACTGTTTCGCGCGCCCGACCCACGCCTTCCTCGGCCTGTCGCCGGGGCTCGATTTCGAGAGCCGGCTGTTCTACAAGCCCGACGCCGCGAAGCTCCTGGGGGCGGAGCTCGCCAACTCGCGCTACGAACCGCGGGTAATGGCGCTCGGCACCAACACCGACCCCTACCAGCCGGTCGAGCGCCGGCTCGGCATCACCCGCGCCGTGCTCGAAGTGCTGGCTGCGCACCGACATCCCGTGGGGATCGTCACCAAGTCGTCGCTGGTGCTGCGCGACCTCGACATCCTCGCGCCGATGGCCAAGGCGGGGCTCGCCCAGGTGTTCCTGTCGGTGACCACGCTCGACGGTTCTCTCGCCCGCAAGCTCGAGCCGCGCGCGCCGACGCCGCCCCGGCGGATCGAGACGATTCGCGCGCTTGCCGCGGCGGGGGTTCCGGTCGGCGTGATGGCGGCGCCGGTGATCCCGGTGCTGACCGATCCCGAGATGGAAGCGATCCTCGAGGCCGCCACCGGGGCCGGCGCCTCGTCCGCCGGCTACGTGCTGCTGCGCCTGCCGCACGAGATCAAGGACCTGTTCCGCGAATGGCTCGCCGTGCATGCGCCGATGAAGGCGCGCCACGTGATGTCGCTGGTCCACGACGCGCGCGGCGGGCGCGACAACGACCCGCGCTTCGGCTCGCGCATGCGCGGCGAGGGCGCCTATGCCGAGCTGATCGGCCGCCGCTTCCGCCTCGCCGCCCAGCGGCTCGGGCTCGACCGCCAGCGCTACAAGCTCGACACCACGCAGTTCCGCCGCCCGCCCCGCTCCGGCGACCAGCTCGCGTTGTTCTGACGGCTCCACGACCGCGCTGCGAGCCGGGGTAAAGCCGGCTGATTCTTCAGCCGGCCCTGCCGTCCGCGACTCCGCGATTCGCGCGCGCTCGGCTATGTTCGGCCCATGCCGAGCTTCGCGATCGAGATCGAGTGCGGCGGCGTCGTCTGCGGCATCGACGAGGCCGGGCGGGGGCCGCTCGCCGGGCCGGTCGTGGCGGCCGCGGTGATCGTCGATCCGAAGCGGCTGAAGCGCCGGGTCCTGCGTGCGATCGACGATTCCAAGGTGCTCGACCGCTCGGTGCGCCAGGCGCTCTACGCCGAGATCCAGGCCGGCGCGCGGGTCGGCGTCGGCGCGGCGAGCGCGGCGGAGATCGACCGGATCAACATCCTGCAGGCGACCCTCGTCGCCATGGGGCGGGCGGTCGCGGCGCTCGGCGTCCTTCCCGACATCGCTCTGGTGGACGGGAACGTGGCGCCGAAGCTGCCCTGCGCCTGCCGCACCGTGGTGGGCGGCGACGGGTTGTCGCTCTCCATCGCTGCCGCCTCGATCGTCGCCAAGGTGACGCGCGACGCGCTGATGGTCCGGCTCGCGCGGCGCTATCCGGGCTTCGGATGGGAGACCAACGTGGGGTACGCCACCAATTCGCACCGCAGCGCGCTCGCCCGGCTCGGGCCCACCCCGCACCACCGGCGCAGCTTCTCGCCGGTCGTCAACATGTTGAGCCGGTTGTGAACAATCTTCGCATATCTTGTGGAAAACGTCCTGTAAGCGACTGATTCCAAAAGATTTGTTGACATCGACCCCGGCGCGAACTCATGCTCGCCCTCTATGCGCGACGGGGGGAACATTCCGCGCAACCGCATTCTGGTCGGCGATTGCGTCGAGCTGATGCGTGCGCTGCCTGAGGGCTCGGTGGACATGGTGTTCGCCGATCCTCCCTATAATCTCCAGCTTGCGCGCGAGCTCCACCGGCCGAACAACAGCCGCGTCGACGGGGTCGACGACGATTGGGACAAGTTCGGCGATTTCGCCGCCTACGACCGCTTCACCCACAACTGGCTCGCTGCCGCCCGCCGCGTCCTCAAGGAGGACGGCACGCTGTGGGTGATCGGCAGCTACCACAACATCTTCCGCGTCGGCGCCGCGCTGCAGAACCTCGGCTTCTGGGTGCTGAACGACGTGATCTGGCGCAAGACCAACCCGATGCCCAACTTCCGCGGCCGGCGCTTCACCAACGCGCACGAGACGCTGATCTGGTGCGCCAAGGGGCCGGAGTCGCGCTACACCTTCAACTACGACGCCATGAAGGCGCTGAACGAGGACCTGCAGATGCGGTCGGACTGGCTGATCCCGCTCTGCACCGGCGCCGAGCGGGTCAAGCGTGGCGGCAAGAAGGCGCACCCGACGCAGAAGCCCGAAGCGCTGCTCTACCGCGCCATCCTGGCGGCGACCCGGCCGGGCGAGCTGGTGCTCGACCCGTTCTTCGGTTCGGGCACCACGGGCGCCGTGGCGCGCAAGCTGGGGCGCGACTGGCTTGGCATCGAGCGCGAGGACGCCTATGTCGAGGTCGCGAACGACCGCATCCGGCGCGCGACGCCGGTCGACGCCACCTCCCTCGCCACCCCGTCCAAGCGCGAGGAACCGCGCATCCCGTTCGGGCTGGTGGTCGAGCGCGGCCTGCTCGCGCCCGGCGAAACCCTGTTCGACGCGCGCCGCCGCTTCACCGCGCGCATCCAGGCCGACGGCTCGCTCGCGTCCGGCGCGGCACGCGGCTCGATCCACCGCATCGGTGCCGAGGTGCAGGGCGCGCCGGCCTGCAACGGCTGGACGTTCTGGCACTTCGACGTGGAGGGCAAGGCGGTGCCGATCGACGTGCTGCGGCAGCGCCTGCGGGCCGAGCTCGCCCCGCCCGCCACCGACATCGCCGCCCCGCCGGGCGAGCTGAGCGCGGCTCCCTAGAGCGGTTCACGCTTTGACGGAAGCGTATCCAGCGTTTGCGAAGTAGTTCTGGCATTCGGCCTCATCGATGGTCGTGACGAGGCAGCCGATGTGGCGCCAAGTGTCGTCGACGGTGCGCTTCTGTGCGGCGCGCATCCAGTGCTTGATCTTGGCGAAGGCCTGTTCGATCGGGTTGAGGTCGGGGGAGTAGGGCGGCAGATACCAGAGCCTCGCGCCGGCGGCGCGGATCATCTGGCGGACGGCAGCTCCCTTGTGGGAGCCGAGATTGTCCATGACGACGATGTCGCCGGGCCGGAGCACGGGCAGGAGCTGCTGCGCGACATAGGCGCGGCATTGGCCGTTGATCGGCCCGTCGAAGACGCAGGGGGCGGCGAGGCCATCCCAGCGCAGCGCCCCGAGGAAGGTCAGTGTGCGCCAGTGGCCGTGCGGCGCGAAGCCGCGCAGGCGCTTGCCCTTCGATCCCCAGCCGCGCAGCGGCGCCATGTTGGTCTTGATCCAGAGCCTGCCCCCGCGAAGGCGGGGGTCTCGTCGATGAAGACCAGGCGCTTCGGGTCGAGGCCGGCCTGCCAGGATCGCCAGCGTTGCCGCCGGCGGGCGACGTCGGCGCGGCCCTGCTCAAGGGCGAACAGCGTTTTTTTTGAACCGCAGCCCCTCGCGCCTGAGGAATAGCCACACCGCGTTGTGCGAGACCTTCACCCCGCGCGCCGCCAGCTCGCGCTTGAGCCCGTGCAGCGTCAGGTGCGGCGTCTGGGCGATCCGTTCCACGATGAAGGCGCGGTGCGGCGTCAGGATCGGCTTGCGATGTCCACCGACCTTACCTGGTGCGACCGAGCCCGTCGCACGATAGCGCTGCGACCACTTCACCACCGTCGAAACGGCAACGCCGAACCGGGCCGCCGCAGATCGGCAGGTCTCCCCGGACAGAACCGCCGCAACAACGCGCTCACGAAGATCATTCGAAAGAGGTCGGGTCATCGATGCTGGCCTCCGCTCCAGCCAGCATCTTGAATCACAAACGCCGCAAATCGGGAATCCCCTCCGATTCGCTCAAACAATGAACCGCTCTAGCTAGCCCTCCGCGTGCGCGAGGGCGTGGCGCACCACCTTCTTCATCACCGTGGGCAGGGCATAATCGTCGAGCCGGTCGGGCGCGCACCAGACGCCCTCGGCCCGGTCCGCCGCGCCGTCGCCGATGCGCGCCGCCATGACCGCGAGCTCCAGCCGGAAATGGGTGAAGCCATGCTCCACCACCCCTGGCAGGACGGTCCAGCGCGCCGCCACGGGCGCCGCCGCGCGCGCCGCGCCGTCGGGCCAGGCGGCCTCGCGCCATTCGGTCGACGGTACCTCCATCATCCCGCCCAGCAGGCCGGTCTCGGCGCGTCGGCGCAGCAGTACGGCTCCGTCGTCGCGGACCGCCCAGAACACGACGCCGCGGCGCAGCGGCCGCGCCTTCTTCGGCGCGCGGCGCGGCAGCGTCTCGGCGATCCCCGCCGCCCGCCCGGCACACGATTCGCGCCATGGGCAGATCAGGCAGTCGGGCGCGCGCGGGGTGCAGACGGTCTGGCCCAGCTCCATCAGCGCCTGGGCGTAGTCGCCCGCCCGCTCCGCCGGTGCGATCCGAGCGGCGAGGGCGCGCAGCGCCGGCTTGGCATCGGGCAGCGGCGTCTCGATCCCGCCGAGCCGCGCCATCACCCGCTCGACATTGCCGTCCACCACCACCGCCGGTCGGTCGAAGGCGATGGCGCGCATCGCCGCCACCGTGTACGGACCAAGGCCGGGCAGGGCGGCGAGTGCCGCCTCGTCCGCGGGGAAGGCGCCGCCGTGATCGCGTGCGACCGCCTGCGCGCAGCGGTGCAGGTTGCGCGCCCTCGCGTAGTAGCCGAGCCCCTGCCAGGCGTGCAGCACCTCGTCCAACGGCGCGGCGGCAAGGGTGGCGACATCCGGCCAACGGGCGAGGAACCGGCGGAAATAGGGCTCGACCGCGGCGATGGTCGTCTGCTGCAGCATGATCTCGCTCAGCCACACGCGATAGGGGTCGGCCGCCACGCCCGGCCGCGCGCGCCACGGCAGGTCGCGCCGGTGGCGGTCGAACCAGTCGAGCAGGCGCGCCGCCATCAGGCGCGCGTCGGTCGCGGGGGGAAGATGTGCGGTCTGCGTCGCCATGCGTGTTGTGCCCGGACGGGCCGAACCTTACCATGCGCGCATGGCCGAAGGATCGCGTGACGAGCGGGGGCGCCGGGCCAGCGGGCCGCGGGCGATCGCCGCTACCCTGCCGCGCATCGCCGGGCCGGCGTTCCGGCGCCGCGGCTTCGCCGGCGGCGGCGAGGCATCGGTGCGGGTCGTCACCGACTGGGCCGAGATTGTCGGCCCCGCCCTCGCCCGCGATTCGCTGCCGGAACGTCTCACCTACGCGCGCGGCGCCGAATCGGGCGGCACGCTGCGCATCCGCGCCGCCGGGCCGCTCGCGCTCGAACTGCAGCATCTCGAGCCGCTGGTGATCGAGCGGATCAACGGCTATTTCGGCTACCGCGCCGTCGCCCGCCTCGCCTTCGTCCAGGCGCCCGCCGGCTTCGCCGCGCGCCGCGCGCCGCCCGCCCCACCGCCGCCGCCGAGCCGGGAGGAGGCCGAGCGGCTCGACCGGTCGCTCTCCGGGTTCGAGGACGGGCCGCTTCGTGATGCACTCGCCGGTCTCGGCCGCGCCGTGCTTGCCCGCGGCCGCGGACCTGTGGACAAGGGCTGAAAGGGCCGGCGAAGGCCGTGCATCGATTCTTTACGGGCGCGTTCGCGCCCGCTATATCTTGTAGATCAGGAGGTAACGATGGCTAACACCCTGCCATATGTGGTGGGAGCGGTGATCGCGGCCGGGGTCGCGATCGCGGTCTATGAGGCGGTCGACACGGGTCCGGGCCCGGTGCCCACGGCGTCGACGGTCGCCACCCAGCCGGTGACGCCAGCGGCCGCCGGCGCGGCGGCGACGGCCGAGGTGACGGCGCCCAAGCCCGAGGCGCATTTCGACAACGTCAAGGTCACTGCCGACGATTACGTGATGGGCAAGGCCGACGCGCCGGTCACGGTGATCGAGTACGCCTCGATGACCTGTCCGCACTGCGCGCGCATGTCCAACACGGTCCTGCCCAAGTTCGAGAAGGAATTCGTCGATACCGGCAAGGTTCGCTACGTCTATCGCGACTTCCCACTCGACCAGATCGCGGTGCGCGCGTCGGTGCTCGCACGCTGCAACGGGCGCGACCGGTACTTCCCCTTCATTAACGCGCTGTTCGCCGACCAGGACAACTGGATCCGCTCGTCCGATCCGGTGAAGGCGCTGGAGCAGGTCGGCCGGCTCGGCGGCGTCACGCCCGCCAAGTACGAGCAATGCCTGAAGGACCAGTCGCTGGTCGACAAGGTCCTGCAAAGCCGGCTGGACGCGCAGAAGGAATATCACATCAATTCCACGCCGACTTTCCTCGTAAACGGCGATCGTTATTCGGGTGAGATGTCTTACGACCAGTTCCGGGCGATCATTCTCGCCCACATGAAAAAGGGCTAGCGGCGCGCCGCGGGCGCGCTGGGGGGGGAGCGTTTCGCATGGTTCAGTTCACCACGCTCAGGCTGTCGGGGTTCAAGTCGTTCGTCGAGCCGACCGAGCTCTCGATCGATCCCGGGCTCACCGGCGTGGTCGGGCCGAACGGCTGCGGCAAGTCGAATTTGGTCGAAGCGCTCCGCTGGGTGATGGGCGAAAGCTCCGCCAAGCAGATGCGCGGCGGCGAGATGGACGACGTCATCTTCGCCGGCACGTCCGACCGTTCGGCGCGCAACCTGGCCGAGGTGGTGCTGGCGCTCGACAACGCCGACCGCACCGCCCCCGCCATGTTCAACGAGGACGACCTGCTCGAGGTGGTACGCCGCATCGAGCGGGGCTCGGGCTCGACCTTCCGGGTCAACGGGCGCGAGGTGCGCGCGCGCGACGTGCAGCTTCTTTTCGCCGACGCCGCCAGCGGGTCGAAATCCACCGCGCTGGTCAGCCAGGGTCGCGTCGGCGCCATCGTCGCCGCCAAGCCGACCGACCGCCGCCATCTGTTGGAGGAGGCGGCCGGCATCACCGGGCTGCATTCGCGCCGCCACGAGGCGGAGCTGCGCCTGTCGGCGGCCGAGGCGAACCTCACCCGGCTCGACGACGTGATCGGCTCGCTCGACGAGCAGCTCCGCGGCCTCAAGCGCCAGGCGCGCCAGGCGACGCGCTACCGCAACCTCTCGGACCACATCCGCCGGGCCGAGGGCATCCTGCTGCACTGGCGCTGGACCGAGGCGACCGCCGCCCGCGAGGCGGCGCGCGCCCGGCTCGCCGAGGCCGAGGCGCTGGTCGAGACGCTGACCGGCGAGGCGGCGGGTCTCTCCGCGCGCCACGCCGACCTCGCCGCCCGCCTGCCCGAGCTGCGCCAGAAGGAGGCCGAGGCCGCCGCCGCGTTGCAGCGCCTCCGCCTCGCACGCGATGCGCTCGACGCCGAAGAGGCGCGCATCGCCGAACAGCGGAAGGCGCTCGAATCGCGTCTCGCCCAGGTCGCGCAGGATACGGCGCGCGAGCGCGGCTTCGCCTCGGACGCGCTCGAGGCGATCGCCCGGCTGGACGAGGAGCAGACGCAGCTCCGCGCCGCCCAGGACGGCGAGGAGGACGAGCTTGCCCGTGCCGCCGAGGCGCTGGCCGAGGCCCGCGCCGCGACCGAGGCGCTGGAGAACGAGGCGACCGAGCTCGCCGGCCGCGCCGCGCAGTACGAGGCGCGCGAGCAGGCGCTGACCCGCCGCCTCGCCGATCTCGAGGGACGGCGCAACCGGCTGAGCCAGCGCCTTGCCCAGCTTGCCCAGTCGCGCGAGGCGTTGGAGCGCGAGGCCGGCGACGGCGGCGCGCTGGACGAGGCCAAGGAACGCACCGCCCAGGCGCACGAGGCGCGGGAGGCCGCGCGCGCGCGTCTGACCGCCGCCGAGGAGGGCCGCGCCGTGGCGCAGGCGGCGTCGCGCGAGGCCCGCGAGGTCTGGCACGCCCGCCACACCGAGGCCGCCAAGCTCGGCGCCGAGGAGGACGCGCTTGCCAAGCTGCTGGGCGGCGGCGATCCGGATTTGTGGCCGCCACTGGTCGACGCGGTGACGGTGGAGCCGGGCTACGAGATCGCGCTCGGCGCGGCGCTCGGGGACGACCTGACGGCGCCAACCGACGAGGCGGCGCCGATGCACTGGCGCACACTCGATCCCGCGTCGGACGCGCCGGGACTGCCGGCGAGCGTTCGTCCGTTGGCCGAGTTGGTGCGCGCGCCCGCGGCGCTCGCCCGGCGGCTGTCGCAGATCGGCGTGGTCGAGGACGAGACCGCCGGCCGCGCGGTGCGCGACGCGCTCGCCCAGGGCCAGCGGCTGGTCAGCCGCGACGGCGCGCTGTGGCGCTGGGACGGGTTCACCGCGAAGGCCGGCACGCCCACCCCGGCGGCGACGCGGCTCGCCCAGCGGAACCGCCTGGCCGACATCAAGACGGCGCGCCTTGCGGCCGACGGGGTGGCCGCCGAGGCCAAGCAGGCGCTCGACGCCGCGGAGGACGCGGCCCGGCGCGCCACCGAGGAGGAATCGCGCGCCCGCGCCGAATCGCGCGCCTCCGAGCAGGCGTTCCAGTCGGCGCGCGACAGGGAGACGGCGCTCGCCCAGCGCGAGGCGGCCGCCGCGTCGCGCCGCAACGCCCTCGCCGAGGAGGCCGGTCGGCTCGACGCCGAGCGGGTCGAGCTCGAGGGCGAGCAGGCGACGGCCAGATCCGACCTTGCCGCTCATCGTGAGACCGAGGGGGTGCGCGCCGAGGCCGCCGCCAAGCGCCAGGCGCTCGGCGCCGAGCGCCAGACCCTCGCCGAGCGCCAGGGCGCGCATGACCGGGTGGTGCGCGAGGCGGCCACCCGCGCCGGGCGGCTGAACGAGATCGCGACCCAGCACGATTCGTGGCGCCGTCGCGCCGAAGCCGCGACGGCCCAGATTGCCCAGCTCGAGGAGCGACGCGCGTCCGCCGCCGCCGAGGCCGAACTCGCTGAGTGCGCGTCCGGCCGAGATCGCCGCCCAGCGGACCGAGTTGTTCGCCCGCATCAACTCCGCCGAGGCCCACCGGCGGCGCGAGGCCGAGGCGCTGGCCCAAGCCGAGTCCGCCGTCGAGGAGGCCAGCCGCGCGCTCCGCGCCACCGAGACGCGGCTCGGCGAGGCGCGCGAGCGGCGGGTGCGCTGCCAGGGCGCGGTCGAGCAGGCGGACCAGTCGCTCGCGACCGTCGCCGAGCGCGTCGCCGAGAAGCTCGAATGCGCGCCCGAGGCGGCGCTGGAGACGGTGGGGGCCGACCCGGCCGACCTGCCGGCGCTGGATGCCGTCGAGACGCGGCTCGAAAGGCTGGTGCGCGAGCGCGAGACGATGGGTCCGGTCAATCTCCGCGCCGAGGCGGAGGCGCAGGAGCTCGACGAGCGCATCGCCTCGCTCGGTGCCGAGCGCGAGGATCTGCTGGCCGCCATCGCCCGGCTGCGCCAGGGGATCGCGGGGCTCAACCGCGAGGGGCGCGAGCGGCTGACCGCCGCGTTCGGGCGCGTCGACAAGCATTTCCAGGAGCTGTTCGTCCGGCTGTTCGGTGGCGGCCACGCCCATCTCGCTTTGACCGATGCCGACGACCCGCTGGAGGCCGGGCTCGAGATTTTCGCGAGCCCGCCGGGCAAGAAGCTGCAGGCTCTGTCGCTGCTGTCGGGCGGCGAGCAGGCGCTGACCGCCCTCTCGCTGCTGTTCGCCGTGTTCCTGACCAACCCGGCGCCGGTCTGTGTGCTGGACGAGGTGGACGCGCCGCTCGACGATGCGAACGTCGAGCGGTTCTGCATTCTGCTGGACGAGATCTCCCGCGCCTCGGCCACCCGCTTCCTGGTGGTCACGCATCACCGCATGACCATGTCGCGGATGGATCGCCTGTATGGCGTCACCATGTCGGAACGCGGCGTATCGCAACTCGTATCGGTCGATCTCGGCACCGCCGAAGGCCTGCGCGAGGCCGGCTGAGCCCGCCTGCGGCATTTCGATTTTTTCTGCCCTTTCAATGGGTTGAGGGAATCCGTTTGCGCCTTGACAGTGTCGGGGGGCGCCCCTATGGTGCGCGCGCCCTTGGGTGCGCCGGGTCGTTCCAATGACGGATGGTCACGAACCCGCACCGCCCGGCGATTTCGACGAGCGGCTGCGGCGCGCGCGCGAACGGCGGGGTGGCGACCGGCGCGGAGCGCCGGGGCGCCAGGGCGACGACATGCGCAGCGGGATCAACATCGCGCTGCGCATCGGGGTCGAGCTGGTGGCGGCGCTTATGGTCGGCGTGGCGATCGGCATCGGGCTCGACCGCTGGCTCGGCACGACACCGTGGTTGATGGTGGTATTCATCGTGCTGGGAGCCGCGGCGGGAATCCTGAACGTCGTGAGGGTGATGAACGGGATGGGCGGTGCCGTCGGCTACCGGCGCGGCCCCGGCCCGCGAGAGAAGGATGAGGACGGTTCGCCGCCGGGGCCCGGCGC
Source organism: uncultured Alphaproteobacteria bacterium (assembly GCA_963775315.1). GTDB lineage: Bacteria > Pseudomonadota > Alphaproteobacteria > MPNO01 > DASWLB01 > CAWGHZ01. The sequence goes on from CAVZIN010000011.1 coordinate 164,797, forward strand.
GGGCTGACAGAGAAGAAGAGAGAAAGCCTTGGCAACCGCTGCCCAGACCGCAGCCGCCCACGAGGGGCCGCTGTCGCAGTTCGAGATCCACAGCCTGATTCCGCTCAAGCTGGGCGGGGTGGATATCTCCTACACCAATTCGGCCCTGCTGATGACGATCGTCCTGATCGCGATCACCGCGTTCCTGACGCTTGGCACCGGGCGGCGCGCGCTCGTGCCCGGGCGCTGGCAGTCGCTCGCCGAGCTGTCGTACGAGTTCGTCGCGAACCTGATCCGCGACACGGTGGGGCAGGAAGGGCGCCGCTACTTCCCCTTCGTGTTCACCCTGTTCATGTTCATCCTGCTCGGCAACCTGTTCGGGCTGGTGCCCTACAGCTTCACCTTCACCAGCCACATCGTCGTTACCTTCACCATGGCGATCTGCGTGTTCATCGGCGTGACGGTGCTGGGCTTCGCCAAGCACGGCATCCACTTCTTCACCTTCTTCGTGCCGCCCGGCGTGTCCTGGGTGATGTGGCCGCTGCTGATCCCGATCGAGATCATCTCGTATCTCTCGCGCCCGATCAGCCTGTCGGTCCGGTTGTTCGCCAACATGCTGGCCGGCCATACGCTTCTCAAGGTGTTCGGCGGGTTCGTGTTCATGCTGGGCGTCGGCGGCGTGCTGCCGCTCGCCTTCGTGGTCGCCCTCAACGGGCTCGAGATCGTGATCGCATTCCTGCAGGCCTACGTGTTCGCGATCCTGACCTGCCTTTACATCAACGACGCGCTGCACCTGCATTAGGCGCGCCGGAGCCATTCCGCCAATCCACTCCCGAAAGGAACAGACCCATGGAAGTCGCAGCCGCTAAGCTCATCGGTGCGGGCCTCGCCGCGATCGGCGTGATCGGCGCCGGCGTCGGCATCGGCTCTATCTTCGCCTCGTTCATCTCGTCGGTGGCGCGCAATCCGGCCGCGCGCGGCGACGTGTTCCCGATGACCATGCTGGGCTTCGCGCTCGTCGAAGCCATCGCGCTCTACGCCCTGGTGGTCGCGCTCGTCATTCTGTTCGGCTGACGCCGGGAACAAGCGGCGGGAGACGCCGATGCCCCAGTTCGACGTCACGACCTTCCCGAGCCAGGTCTTCTGGCTGGTCGTGCTGTTCGCCCTCCTCTACCTGATGACGTGGCGCGTGGCTTTGCCGCGCGTCTCCGACCTCTTGCGCCAGCGGCAGGAGCGGATCGACGACGACCTGGAGAAGGCGGCGAAGCTGAAGGCCGAGGCCGAGGCGGCGCTCGCCGCCTATGAGGAGACCATGGCCAAGGGGCGCGCCGATGCCCAGGCCGTGCTGCGCGAGGCGTCAGAGCGGATGGTCAAGGAAGCCGAGGCGCGCGAGGCGGAGACCGTCGCCCGGCTCGACCGCGAGGTCGGCGACGCCGAGCGGCGCATCGCCCAGGCCAAGCGCGAGGCGCTCGACGGGGTGCGCGCCGTGGCCGCCGAGGCGGCGCGGGCCGCGACCGCCAAGCTGATTGGCGCCGAGATCGCCGCGGGCGACGCGGACGACGCGGCCGGCCGGGCGCTGGAGGCACGGGAACGATGATCAGCTCCGCCGAATTCTGGGTCGCGGTCGGGTTTGTCATCCTGGTCGCGGCCATCTGGCGGCCGGTCTCGCGCCAGATGACCCATGCGCTCGACGCCCGTGCCGAGCGCATCCGCGCCTCGCTCGACGAAGCGCGCGGCCTCGCCGAGGAGGCGCAGCATCTGCTCGCCGAGCACCAGCGCAAGCAGCGCGACGCCGGCCGGGAGGTCGAGCGCCTCGTCGCCCATGCGCGCGAGGAGGCCGAGCGCAACGTCACCGACGCGCGCGCGCGGCTCGAGACGGCGCTGCGCCGGCGCGTCCAGCTCGCGCGCGAGAAGATCGCCATCGCCGAGGCCGACGCGGTGCGCGAAGTGCGCGAGGTGGCGGTCGAGATCGCCGTCGCCACGACGCGCGCGCTGATCGCCCGTCATTTGGATGAGGGGGCGAGCCGCCGGCTGATCGACGGCGCGATCGAGGAGCTTCCCGCCCGCCTGCACTGAGGGGAGCGGTTGCGCCGCCTCGTCAGTATTTCGCGATGACGTAGATCGCGTGGATGATCCCAGGGATGTAGCCCAGGATCGTCAGCAGGATGTTCAGCCAGAATTGCGGGCCGAACCCCACCTGCAGGAACACGCCCACCGGGGGCAGGATGATCGCAATGATGATTCGGAGGATGTCCACGGTTGCTCCCTTGCCGTTGGCCCCTCTGGGTCGCGATCGTCTCAATTCGAAGCGACTTGCGACGTGAATCGCGCCCTCAGTCAATAATCGGAACGAGATTCACGCCTCAGCTCGGTTCGAGCTGCCCCGATCTTGCTCTAGAGCGGTTCACGCTTTGACGGAAGCGTATCCAGCGTTTGCGAAGTAGTTCTGGCATTCGGCCTCATCGATGGTCGTGACGAGGCAGCCGATGTGGCGCCAAGTGTCGTCGACGGTGCGCTTCTGTGCGGCGCGCATCCAGTGCTTGATCTTGGCGAAGGCCTGTTCGATCGGGTTGAGGTCGGGGGAGTAGGGCGGCAGATACCAGAGCCTCGCGCCGGCGGCGCGGATCATCTGGCGGACGGCAGCTCCCTTGTGGGAGCCGAGATTGTCCATGACGACGATGTCGCCGGGCCGGAGCACGGGCAGGAGCTGCTGCGCGACATAGGCGCGGCATTGGCCGTTGATCGGCCCGTCGAAGACGCAGGGGGCGGCGAGGCCATCCCAGCGCAGCGCCCCGAGGAAGGTCAGTGTGCGCCAGTGGCCGTGCGGCGCGAAGCCGCGCAGGCGCTTGCCCTTCGATCCCCAGCCGCGCAGCGGCGCCATGTTGGTCTTGATCCAGAGCCTGCCCCCGCGAAGGCGGGGGTCTCGTCGATGAAGACCAGGCGCTTCGGGTCGAGGCCGGCCTGCCAGGATCGCCAGCGTTGCCGCCGGCGGGCGACGTCGGCGCGGCCCTGCTCAAGGGCGAACAGCGTTTTTTTTGAACCGCAGCCCCTCGCGCCTGAGGAATAGCCACACCGCGTTGTGCGAGACCTTCACCCCGCGCGCCGCCAGCTCGCGCTTGAGCCCGTGCAGCGTCAGGTGCGGCGTCTGGGCGATCCGTTCCACGATGAAGGCGCGGTGCGGCGTCAGGATCGGCTTGCGATGTCCACCGACCTTACCTGGTGCGACCGAGCCCGTCGCACGATAGCGCTGCGACCACTTCACCACCGTCGAAACGGCAACGCCGAACCGGGCCGCCGCAGATCGGCAGGTCTCCCCGGACAGAACCGCCGCAACAACGCGCTCACGAAGATCATTCGAAAGACGTCGGGTCATCGATGCTGGCCTCCGCTCCAGCCAGCATCTTGAATCACAAACGCCGCAAATCGGGAATCCCCTCCGATTCGCTCAAACAATGAACCGCTCTAGCCCAACGGATCGGGCCGCGTGCCGGTTCCGCCGGAACAGCCTTTAGAACAGCCTCGCGGTCGCGAGACGGGCGCCCGCCGCGAGCGCCTCGAGCTTCGCCCAGGCGAGGCTTTCGTGGATGCGCCCGCCCAGCCCGCAATCGGTGCCGGCGATCACGTTCTCCCGCCCCACGACCTCGGCGAAGCGGCAGATGCGGTCGGCCACCAGTTCCGGATGCTCGACCACGTTGGTCGCGTGGCTGACGACTCCGGGGATCAACAGCCGGCCCTCCGGAAGCTTCACGTCGCGCCACACCTTCCACTCGTGCTCGTGGCGCACGTTGCCGGCCTCGATCGAGAATGCGGCCGCCTTCACCTTCAACATGACGTCGACGATGGCGGCGAGCGGCAGGTCGGTCGAATGCGGCCCGTGCCAGCTGCCCCAGCAGATGTGGTAGCGCACGCGGTCCTCGGGGATGCCGGCGAGCGCGTGGTTCAGCGCCTCGATGCGCAGCATCGCGAATGTCTTGTAGTCCTCGACCTTGGGCTCGGGGCTCGAGAGGTCCCAATTGTCGGGCAGGCCCGGATCGTCGAGCTGGAGCACGAAGCCCGCGTCGACGATGGCGCGATATTCGTGCGCGAGTGCCTCGGCCAGCGCGTAAAGATATTCCTCGTCGGTCTTGTAGTACTGGTTCTGGCGGCGGCCGAAGCTGCCCGGCGCGACCGAGGTGACGAATCCTTCCTCGGCCTTCACCCCGGCCATGGCGGCCTTGAGGTTGGCGAGGTCGGTCTTCACCGCCTCGTGCCCGGTATATTCGATGGGGCCGACGACCACCGGCGGGCGCGGCAAGGTGGCGCTCGTCGAAATGAAATTCTGCCCGTCGAGTTCCTTGTAGAACTCGGCGAACTTCGCGCGGTCGCGCCGCGTCGACAGCGCCGGCGCCGGGCGCGGCTCGCCCGGCTGCCAACCGGAGAGGCGCCCCCACGCGTAGCTCTGCCACGCGCCGTAATCGATGGGGCCGCCCGATGCCTTGCCGAACTCGCCGTCGTTGATGACGTCGATGCCGAGCGCGGCCTGGCGGCGGCAGATCTCGGCGACGGATTCGGCGAGGCGGCGGCCGTACTCGGCCGCGTCGAAGCCCTGGCCGGTCAGCTTCGCCTTGTTGACCTCGAGGAGCCGCGCCGGGCGCGGCAGCGAGCCCGCATGGGTGGTGATGATGCGGCCGGTCGAACGCTTCATCTTCGTCTCCCTTACCTGGCGCGGATGCTGGCGCCCGCGGCCGGATGACGAAGCTTAGAGCGTGCGGCGGCCGCGCGGAACGGGAAACTCCGCCCGCTTCGCCTCAATACATGTGCTGGCCGCCGTTGATCGACAGCGTTGCGCCGGTGATGAAATCGGCGTCGTCGGCGACCAGGAAGACGACGCCGCGGGCGATGTCTTCGGCATGGCCGAGCCGCCCGACCGGAATGCGGGCGACGATCTTCTCCAGAACGTTTTCCGGCACGGCGCGCACCATGTCGGTATCGACATAGCCCGGCGCGATGGCGTTGACCGTGATGCCCTGCGCCGCGCCCTCCTGCGCCAGCGCCTTGGTGAAGCCATGGATGCCCGACTTGGCAGCGGCGTAGTTCACCTGGCCGTACTGGCCGGCCTGGCCGTTGATCGAGCCGATATTGACGATGCGGCCGAACTTGCGGGCCCGCATCCCCTCGATCACCGCGCGGCACATGTTGAAGCACGAGCCGAGGTTGGTGTCGATCACCGCGCACCAGTCTTCGGAGGTCATGCGGTGCAGCGTGCCGTCGCGGGTGATGCCGGCGTTGTTGACCAGCACGTCCACCGGCCCGACCTCGCGCTCGATCTCGGCGATGCCGTGCCTGCACGCTTCGAAATCGCCGACGTTGAACTTGAAGACGGCAATCCCTGTTTCGTCGTGGAACTTCTTCGCGGCCTCGTCGCTCGCCGCATAGGTCGCGGCGACCTTGTAGCCCTTGGCGTGCAATGCCTTCGAGACGGCCGCGCCGATGCCGCGCGTGCCGCCAGTGACGACCGCGACCCGGGCCATCAGCGTGCGACCGTCAGGGCGACACCCATGCCGCCGCCGACGCAAAGGGTCGCGAGCCCCTTCTTGGCGCCGCGCTTCTGCATCTCGTAGAGCAGCGTGACCAGCACCCGGGCGCCCGATGCACCGATCGGATGGCCGAGCGCGATCGCGCCGCCGTTGACGTTCACCTTCTCGCCGTCCCAGGCGAGGTCCTTGCCGACGGCGCAGGCCTGGGCGGCGAACGCCTCGTTCGCCTCGATCAGATCGAGGTCGCCGATCGTCCAGCCGGCCGCCTTCAGCGCCTTGCGCGAGGCGGGGATCGGGCCGGACCCCATGATCGCAGGGTCGACGCCCGCCTGCGCCCAGGAGACGATGCGCGCCAGCGGCTCGATGCCGCGCCGCTCCGCCTCCTCGGCGGTCATCAGCACGACCGCAGCCGCGCCGTCGTTGATGCCGGACGCGTTCCCGGCGGTCACCGTGCCGTCCTTGGCGAAGGCCGGGCGCAGCTTCTGCAGCGCCTCGAGCGTGGTGCCGTGGCGCGGATACTCGTCCTCGGAGACGACGACGTCGCCCTTGCGAGACTTGATGGTGACCGGGACGATCTCGTCCTTGAAGCGGCCGGATTTCTGCGCCGCCTCCGCCTTCGACTGCGACGCGAGGGCGAATGCGTCCTGCTGCTCGCGGGTGATCTGCCATTTCTGGGCGACGTTCTCCGCCGTGTTGCCCATGTGATAGCCGTTGAACGCGTCCCACAGGCCGTCGCGGATCATGGTGTCGACCATCTGGACGTCGCCCATCTTGGTCCCGTTGCGCAGGTGGACGCAGTGCGGCGCCTGGCTCATCAATTCCTGGCCGCCGGCGACGACGATGGCGGAGTCGCCATTCTTGATCGCCTGCATCCCCATCGCCACCGCCTTGAGACCTGAGCCGCAGAGCTGGTTGACGCCGTAGGCCGGCACCTCGACCGGCAGGCCGGCGGCGATCGAGGCTTGGCGCGCCGGGTTCTGCCCCTGACCCGCCGTCAGGATCTGGCCCAGGATGACCTCCGACACCTCTTCGGCGGCGACGCCCGCGCGCGCGATCGCCGCGACGATGGCGGCCTTGCCGAGTTCGGAGGCGGGAAGCGCGGCCAGGGTGCCGTTAAAGGCGCCGACAGGGGTACGGGCCGCGGCCGCGATGACGATCTCGCTCATGGACGCCTCCTTGGGAATGGGGAAGTAGTGGCAATATACGAACCGTCCCGGGACCGGACAAGCCGGCATTGTGCAATGCACAACGGCGCGCCGCGCGCGGCGCCGTCACGGGATCGAAACATTTTCGCAACCGAACCGTCACCCGCGTCGTGCTATCCCTGGCACCACGGGTGCGAGGACACGCAAGACATTGGATTCTCGGTGCAGCGAAGCCATATTGACCACGCCGGTTCGGCCATGCAGGGCCGCCGGGCGGGGAGTGCCGTGATGGCCGGGACGCATATCGTCAAGTCCTATGACGACGAGCTGCAGCACTTAAATCGCGCGCTGGTCGAGATGGGCGGCGCGACCGAGGCGCAGATCGAGGCGGCGATCGAGGCCGTCATCAAGCGCGATCCCGACCGCGCCCAGTCGATCATCCGCGAGGATGACAAGATCGACGCGCTCTACTTCCAGATCGACGCCCAGGCGACGCGCCTCCTCGCGTTGCGCCAGCCGATGGCGGCCGACCTGCGGGCCATCGTCGCCGCCCTCAAGATCTCCGCCGACCTCGAGCGCATCGCCGACTATGCCGCGAACATCGCCAAGCGCGCCATCCCGCTCGCCCAGGTCTCGCCGATGCGCCCGGTCCACACCGTGCCGCGGATGAGCCGGCTGGGCCAGCGGATGCTGAAGGACGTGCTCGACGCATTCATCGAGCGCGACGTCGACCAGGCGGTGCGCGTCTGGCACGCGGACGAAGAGGTCGACGAGATGTATGTCAGCCTGTTCCGCGAGCTGCTGACCTACATGATGGAGGATCCGCGCCGCATCACGCCCTGCACGCACCTCCTGTTCATCGCCAAGAATCTCGAGCGGATCGGCGACCACATCACCAACATCGCCGAGACCATCTATTTCCTGGTCGAGGGCACGCGCATGCGGGCCGACCGGCCCAAGGGCGGGCCGGGCTACGACGCCGACCTCTACGACGGCGCCGCCGCGCGCCGGGCGAAGTGAGCGGGGCACGACCGAGATGAAGCCCGTGATCCTGGTGGTCGAGGACGAGACCGCGCTCTGCGCCCTCCTGCGCTACAACCTCGAGAAGGAAGGGTTCGAGGTGCTGGAGGCGCATGACGGCGAGGAGGCGCTGCTCATCGGCGAGGAGCGCGACCTTGACTTGGTGCTGCTCGACTGGATGCTGCCGCACGTGTCGGGCATCGAGGTGTGCCGCCAGCTCCGCCGCAAGCGCGCCACGCGCAACACGCCGATCATCATGCTGACCGCACGCGGCGAGGAGGCCGACCGGGTGCGCGGCCTGGAAACCGGTGCCGACGACTACGTGCCGAAGCCGTTCTCGATGGCCGAGCTGATCGCCCGCGTCCATGCGGTGCTGCGCCGCGTGCGCCCGGCGCTTGCGGCCGAACGGCTGAGCTACGCCGACATCGTGATGGACCTCGCCGCCCACAGGGTCAGCCGGAACGGGCGTGAGGTGCGCCTCGGCCCCACCGAGTTCCGCCTGCTGCGCTTCCTGCTGGAGCATCCGGGCCGCGTCTTCTCGCGCGAGCAGCTGATCGGCGGGGTGTGGGGCCACGGCGTCTATGTCGAGCCGCGCACGGTCGACGTTCACATCCGCCGGCTGCGCCAGTCGCTCAACGGGTCCGACATGCTCGATCCGATCCGCACCGTGCGCGCTGCGGGCTACGCGCTGGACGCAACCGCCACGGTCGAGTGAGCGGAAAGGGCGGCGGGCCTCAGCCCGTCTGCTCGCGCGGACCGTCGTCCGCGGCTGGCGGCTCGGCGACCTCACGGTTGAGGCGCTCGATCACCTCGCGCCGGTAGCGCGGGTCCCAAATCACCTTCTCCAGGTCGATATCTTCGATATCGACCTTGTTCTCCGGTCCCCGCATGCCGGCATCCCCTCCCGCACGTGGCCGGAGGATACGGCGCGCATGCGCGCGTGGGCAGCACGAATTGCCGCATCAGGCCGATTCCTGTGGGAAACCCGGGGATTTCCCGGTGGAAATTAACGGGTTGACCCTACGCGCCGGGACTGTTAAATCGATAAAAAGCTTCGCGTTATGGTTTCGGTCCCAAAGCGGTGTCCAGCGGGGGCGCGAGACGATGCTTTTGGTTAAGGCGCTTGAAGCGCTGATCAAAACCGGGGCGCTGTCGGTCATAGACGCCGGCGGCCGCCGCCATGAGATTTCGGGCACCGCCGACGGCCTGTCGGCGACCGTGCGGCTGCACGACCGCGCGCTGCAGCGCCGGCTGCTGTTCGACCCCTATCTCGGCGTCGGCGAGGCCTACATGGACGGGCGGCTGACGGTCGAGGAGGGCACGCTCGGCGACTTCCTCGAGATCCTGGCGATGAACGAGGAGGCGTCGGACGGTTTCGTGTTCCGGCTCAACGACTGGATCGGCCGCAGGCTGCGCTTTATCCAGCAACAGAACGCGGCGCGGCGGTCGCGGCGCAACGTCGCCCACCACTACGACCTGTCGGACACGCTGTACGACCTGTTCCTCGACCGCGACCGCCAGTATTCGTGCGCATATTTCGGGTCCGACGACGACACGCTGGAACAGGCGCAGGAGAACAAGAAGCGGCACATCGCCGCCAAGCTTCTGCTCGAGCCGGGCCAGAAGGTGCTCGACGTCGGATCGGGCTGGGGCGGGCTCGCCCTCTACCTCGCGCGCGCCGCCGACGTCGAAGTTACCGGCATCACGCTGTCGGTCGAGCAGCACAAGGTGTCGACCGAGCGCGCGCGCCAGGCCGGGCTCGCCGACCGGGTGCATTTCAAGCTCGCCGACTACCGCGAAGACCTCGGCCAATTCGACCGCATCGTCTCGGTCGGCATGTTCGAGCATGTCGGCGCGCGCTACTACCGCACCTACTTCCACAAGATGCGTGACATGCTGACCGACGAAGGAGTGTGCCTTGTGCACTCGATCGGCCGGATGGAGCCGCCGGGCAACACCAGCCCGTGGCTGCGCAAGTACATCTTCCCCGGCGGCTACACCCCGGCGCTGTCCGAGACGCTCGCCGCCGTCGAGCGCGAACGGCTCTACGTCTGCGACATCGAGATCCTGCGGCTGCACTACGCCAAGACGCTGTCGCACTGGCACGACCGCTTCCAGGCCAACCGCGACCGCATCCGCGATCTCTACGACGAGCGGTTCTGCCGAATGTGGGAGTTCTACCTGAAGGGCTGCGAAGTGGCCTTCAAACACTGGAACCAGATGGTGTTCCAGATGCAGATCGCCCGCCGGCAGGACGCGGTGCCGCTCAAGCGCGACTACATCACCGATTTCGACCGCGCCCGTCAGAAGCCCGGGGCGGCGCAGTCGGGCATGGCCGCCTGACGCGCCCCGCACCGTCTCGCATCGCGGCGCAACCCCCGCTATGTTGCGGCCCATGAACCAGGACAGCATGATCTTGGCGGCCGCGATCGGCGGCGCGATCTATCTGATGTTCCGCCGCCGCAAGGGCGGCGGGCTGTTCGGGCTGTTCGGCGGCCGCGGACAGGGGCCCGCCAAGCCGAGCAGCCAGGTGGCGCGCACGCAGCGCCCGGCGGATGGCTCGATGCCGCGCCTCGGCACGCCGCGCACCGTGACCGGCGAACAACTTCGCCGGCTCGAGCGCCTCAACTTTCCGCGCGACAAGAACTGGAGCGTGGAGGAAGCCGACCTGATCCTCGACTCGGTCGCCTATCTGCGCGCCGTCTGCGCTGAGGCGATCGGCCGGCCCGAGCCGCCGCTTCCGGTGCAGAACGCGCTGCTCCGCACGATCCTCACCGATCAGGATTTGCGCGACTACGTCCGCGCCTGGGGCGAGCGGCGCCGCGCGGCCGGCGAAGCGGACGAAGAGCTCGTCCTCGCGCACAACAACCAGTTCGAGCGCGTCGCCGCCGCCGCGCGGGAACTCGCCGAGCGGAGCTAAGCGCTCTCCGATCAGACGGTTTCAGCCCGCTCAGCCCGCCGTCGGGCGCACCTTCGGCATGTGCCAGAATCCCCACGGGCTCGGGAACTGGCCGACCGGCACCTCGATCAGCGTCGGGCCGGCGGTCTCGAACGATTCCGCCACCGCGCGGCCGACCTCGGCGGCGTTCGTCGCGCGCCGCGCATTCCAGCCGAAGCTCTCGGCCAGCTTCACGAAGTCGGGGTTCCGGAAGTCGACCGCGATCTCCTTGCCGCCCAGCACCTCGATCTGGGTGCGGCGCACGTTGCCGAAATGGCCGTCATTGAACAGCACGATGGTGATGTCGATGCCGTGGCGCATGGCGGTCGACATTTCCGGCACGTTGTACATGAAACCGCCGTCGCCGGCGATCGCCAGCACCTTCTTGTCCGGGTTCGCGACCTTGACGCCGAGCGCGGTCGCCGAGCCGTACCCGAGCGTCCCCTGGTAGCCGGTGTGGATGAAGTGGCGCGGCAAATAGGTCGGGAACATGAAGCGCGAGACGTACCCGACCTGGGTCAGCTCCTCGACGAAGAAACCATCGTCGGGCAGCGCGTCGCGCATGGCGCGGATGTAGCTCATCTGCGGCGCAACCTTGTCATCGAACCGGCGCACCATTTCGGCCTTGAGCGCGACGCGCTCGTCCTTGCGCGACGGGCGCTTGCGGTTCCTGGCGGGGACGGCGGCGATCAGCGCGGCGAGCCCTTCGCGCGCGTCGGCCACCAGCGACACGGTCGGGCGCTGCACCCGCGTCGCCTCCACCGGGTCGATGTCGAGCCGGATGACGGCGAGCTTATCGTCGGTGCCCCAGCCGGGCACCATCGGCTCGAACCGCGTGCCGACGGCGAGCGCCACGTCGATGTCCGGCCAGAGCGCGTGGCCGCCCTGCATCGGCAGCACCCAGTCCAGCCGGTCGGAGACGGCGCCGAGCGCGCCGCGCGAGGGCACGATCGGCGCCTCGAGGAGCCGGGCGAGCTCCAGGAGCTCCGCCCCCGCCTCGGCCGCGCCGCCTCCGGCGAAGATCACGGGGTTCCGGGCATTGCCCAGCAGCTCCGCCGCGCGCGCCACCTCGTCGGGATCGGGCACCGGTCCGGGGCGTCCCGCGACCGGCGCGGCGGGGGCGAGCTCGGCCCGCTTCGGCAGCACGTCGAGCGGCACCTCGATCGCCGCCGGACGCGGCCGGCCCGTCTGCATCTGGCGGAACGCCTCCTCCATCAAGGGCGGGATCTCGACAGGGTGATTGGCGCGCGTCGCCCACTTGGTCAGGCTCTGTAGGATGCCGAGCTGGTTGTCGATCTCGTGCAGGTAGCCGATGCCGCGCCCGATGAAGGGCGAGGGAATCTGGCCGGTCAGGCACAGCACCTTCTGGCTGCAGGCGAAGGCGGTGGCGAGGCCCGCGCCCGCGTTCAAGAGGCCCGGCCCCGGCACGACGGCGAACACGCCGACCTTGCCAGTCGACTGGGCGTAGCCGAACGCCATGTAGGCGGCGCCCTGCTCGTGACGGGTGTGGACCATGCGGACGGCGTTGCGCTCGTCGTGGAACGCGGCGAACAGATGGTCGAGCTGCATGCCGGGCAGGCCGAACACCGTGTCGATGCCTTGGGCGACCAGCGACTTCACCACCGCCTGCCCGCCCGTCAACCGCGCCATCGCTCCCTCCTGGTCGCCTGCTTCAATAGGGGCGCACGATACAGGAAAACGCGCGCGTCTTGCCCGGCTTCGTGCCGCGCGGCGGCGGAGAAGCGTGGCGCGGAAGGCGTCAGTTGACGCGGGGTAGGACGAAGACCTGGCCGGGATAGATCAGGTTGGGGTCGCGGATCTGCTCGCGGTTCGCGGCGAAGATCTCGGTGTAGCGCGTTCCCTGCCCGTAGGTATGGCGGGCGATGCGCCACAGGCTGTTGCCGGGCTGCACCAGTGCGACCGTGCCCGGCGGCATGTCCTCTGGAATGCCGGCGCGGGTGAACGGCGTTTCGATGCGCGCGACCACCTTGCCACTAGGCCCGACCTCGTCGAGCCGCAGCTTGTAGGTGCCGGGCGAGAGCTTTTCGCCGGGGGCGAGGGTCCAGTGACCGTCGGCGCCGGCCTTGGCGCTGCCGGCGTGGCCATTGTCGAGGTAGGCCTCGACATGGCTGCCGGCGGGCGCGCTGCCCGACAGCGCCACCTTGCCCTCCTTGCCGTAATCGACCGTCTGCAGCGACAGCGTGTCGGAGTGCAGCCCGTCGGGGGGCGCTTTGCCGGCGGCATGCCCGGCCGTGGGCCCGGCCGTGGGAGCGACGGAAGGACCCTGCAGCAGCCGCGCGGCGCCCCCGCCCTTCGGCACCTCGACCGCGATCGGGCCGGCGGCATTCGCCTCGCGCGAGGCGAGCTCCGGCCCCTTCGCGCTCGGCTTGGGCACGATCAGCACCACGGTTGACTGGGCGAGGACGACCTTGCCGTCCGCGCCCTTGGCCTCGATCGACAGCTCCGCCGTGCCGGGCGCCAAGGGTTTCTGCGGTACCAGCACCCATTCGCCGCGCCCGTCGGCCTTGGCATGGCCGATTTCGTTCTCGCCGACCTTGACCGTGACCTCGGCATTGGGGGCGGCGCGACCCGCGATCACCGCATCGCCCTGGCGGTTCACCCGCACCACGTCGAACGAGGGGCGGATCGGCCGCTCGCCCAGTGCCGGCACGGGCGTGTCGTCGCCGGGGGCGGCGGGCTTGGCCGCCGGGGCCGCAGCGCCGGACGCGGCCGGGGCATTCGCGGCCGTCTGCTGGGTCGGGGAGCCGCCCGGACCGACGTCGATCACATAGTTCAGCACGATCGCCGCCACCAGGATGACCACGCCGACGGCGCCGATGATAAGGGAACGTTTCACGTTCTCTGGCCTGCTCCGCGCGGGCGCCGTGGTCCCGGCCGATCCGCCGGCGTCACGTCCCGCGCCCTCAAACGATAGCCTGGGCGGGTATCGAGGTCCGGCCCGGTTCGCGCCAGCCCGATCCTGCCCTGGGAGCTCGATTCGCCCAGGGTAGTATAGTGCCGGACGGGGCGCAAGGCATGCATCGACCAGCCACCCGGCGCAACCCTCTGAAACTCTGGCCGATCAAGGGGTTCGTCAGTCTCCGTCGCTGTCGTGCCCGGCCGGCTTGTTGCGAATCGGCGGCAGCGACTTGATGTAGACAGCGATCGCCTTGCGGTCGGCATCGCTCAGCTTGCTCGTCGACTTGTCGACCACCTCGGCCATCAGCGAGCCGGCGGCGTCGCCCGAGGGCGTCATCCCAGCCGACAGGTAGAGCTCGATGTCCGCCTCGGACCAGTCGCCGATGCCGGTCGCCTTGTCCGGCGTGATGTTGGGCATGTGCGTTCCGTCCGGCCCGTTGGCGTTGCCCGCCATCCACATGTCGCGGTCGAGCCCGCCGAGCGCGTTGCGCGGCGTGTGGCATTCGCCGCAATGTACCAGCGCCTCCGCCAGATAGGCGCCGCGGTTCCACTCGGCGCTCCGCGACGTGTTGGGGTGGAACGGGCCCGGCGAGAAGTTCAGCCAGCGCCAGAAGACCTGCAGGAAGCGCCAGCCGAACGGGAAATCCACCTGCTGCGGATGGCTTGCCCGGTCGGACGGCGGCACCGTGCGCAGATAGGCCCAGAGGTCGGCGAGGTCGGAATCGGTGATGCCGGTGAAGGCGGTGTAGGGGAATACCGGGAAGTAGTAGTGGCCCCCCGGCGAGATCCCGCGCCGCATCGCCTTGTGGAAGTCTGCCTCGGCCCAACTGCCGATGCCGTGCGTGCGGTCGGGCGTGATGTTGGGCGGATAGAACGTTCCGAAGGGCGTGGTGATCTTGGCGCCGCCGCTAAGCAGCGGCCCCTTTTTCGCCGTGTCGGTGTGGCAGTCTTCGCAGCCGCCGGCGTGGAACAGATATTCGCCGTGCTTCGCGTCGGGCCCGTCCGCGCGCGCGGACGGGCCGGCCAGCAGCACCAACCCGGCGAGGGCCGCTGCCGCCACCACGGCGGCCCGGTCATTGCGCGCGAAGCGAAGCAATCCAGCCCCCTTTCGTCAGACGGCCAGATTGCTTCGTCGCTCCGCTCGTCGCAATGACGATTCGGCGAAACGCTGGACCAGGGCGCCTACTTGCCCATCTTCTCGCGGAACTGGCCGTGGCAGGCGCCGCAGGCCTGCCGGCCCATATCGCCGAACGCAACCTGGATCTTCTGCTTGTCGCCCGCCTTGGCGGCCGCTTCCAGCGCCATCGCTTTCTCTTCCAGCGTGTGCGCGTCGGCCTTGAACTTGGCCATGTCGGTCCAGATCACCGGCTTGGCGTGTGTCTTGCCCGGGAGGTCCTTCGAGCTGGTGCCCGCCGGAAACAGCTCCGGGATCTCCTTGGCGTTGGAGGCGATCTGCGCGGCGGCCTTCGCCACGTCCTCGGCCGAGCCCTGGCCCTTGAGGTATTCGGCGACGGTCTTGGCGTCCTTGCCGTTGTTCTTCATCAGCGCCTGGCGCTTCTCGACGGCGGACATGTCCGCGGCGGTCGCGGGCGACACGGCGGCCCAACTGCCCGCCATCAGCGCAACGAACCCCGCCGCCGCCAGCACGTGGCGCATTTCGAACCTCATTCTCGCCTCCCTCGTCGTTCAACCGCGCCGACATGGCGCTATCGACCATAATACACGCGGCCTGCCCGATCTATTCCGCCGTTTCCGGCCGCCTCGCGGCGCGGCGACGTTTCGCCTATCCTGCGCGCGGCGAAGGGGGAGCGTGATGAGCGGGATCGCGTCGGTTTGCGTCTATTGCGGGGCTTCGGGCGGGGTCGAGGGCCGCTTCCTCGAGGCGGCGCGCGCGATGGGCGCGGGCGCGGCGGCCCGCGGGCTGCGCCTGGTGTTCGGCGGCGGGCATGTCGGGCTGATGGGGCAGATGGCGGACGCGGCGCTCGCGGCCGGCGGCGAGGTGCACGGCGTCATTCCCGAGGCGCTGGAGGCGCGCGAGCTTGGCCATCGCGGCCTCACCGCGCTTCACGTCGTCGGCTCGATGCACGAGCGCAAGCAGAAGATGTTCGAACTGTCCGACGCCTTCGTCGCCCTGCCGGGTGGTATCGGCACGCTGGACGAGACGATCGAGGTGCTGACCTGGAAGCAGCTCGGCTTCCATGACAAGCCGGTCGTGCTGCTCGATCTGGAGGGATACTGGGCGCCGTTCCTTGCCCTGATGGATCACGTGATCGCCAACGGCTTCGCCCCGTCGGCGACCAGCCGGCTTTATGTCGCCGTGCGCACAATGGAGGCGGTTTTCGACACGCTGGCGCGGGCGCCGGCCCCTCGGCTCCACCCGGATTCCCTCCGCCTCTGAGGCCCTCGCCGGGCCCCCGGACGGTTGCGTTCGGGCCGCGCGGTGATATTGTGCGGCGCCTTCAATTACCCAGAAACGCGGGGCCGGGGTGCGCCGGCCGGATAAAGGGAACGACGCATGCCCAAGATCAAGGTCAAGACCCCGGTCATCGAGCTCGACGGCGACGAGATGACCCGGATCATCTGGCAATTCATCAAGGATCGCCTGATCCTTCCCTATCTCGACGTCGAGCTGAAATACTTCGATCTCGGCATGGAAAAGCGCGACGAGACCGACGACAGGATCACGGTCGACGCCGCCAACGCGATCAAGCAGTACGGCGTCGGCGTGAAGTGCGCGACCATCACCCCCGACGAGGCGCGCGTCGAGGAGTTCAAGCTGAAGCGGATGTACCCGTCGCCCAACGGCACGATCCGCAACATCCTGGGCGGCACCATCTTCCGCGAGCCGATCGTCATCAAGAATATCCCGCGCCTGGTGCCCGGCTGGACCCAGTCCTACGTGATCGGCCGCCACGCCTATGGCGACCAGTACAAGGCCCAGGACATGATCATCCCGGGCAAGGGCAAGCTCACCATGCGGTTCGAGCCGGAAGGCGGCGGACCGGTGCAGGAGGTGGTGGTCCACCAGTTCGACGGGCCGGGCGTCGCGCTCGGCATGCACAATCTGGACGAGTCGGTGCGCGGCTTCGCGCGCGCCTGCATGAATTACGGGCTCGACCGCGGCTGGCCAGTGTATCTGTCCACCAAGAACACGATCCTCAAGAAGTATGACGGGCGCTTCAAGGACCTGTTCCAGGAAGTGTTCGACAAGGAGTTCGCCGACAAGTTCAAGGCGAAGAAGATCACCTACGAGCACCGGCTGATCGACGACATGGTGGCCCAGGTCCTCAAGTGGTCCGGCGGCTATGTCTGGGCGTGCAAGAACTATGACGGCGACGTCCAGTCGGATACGGCGGCCCAGGGCTTCGGCTCTCTCGGGTTGATGACCTCGGTCCTGATGACGCCGGACGGCAAGACGATCGAGGCCGAGGCGGCGCACGGCACCGTCACGCGCCATTACCGCCAGCACCAGCAGGGGCAGGAGACCTCGACCAACCCGATCGCCTCGATCTTCGCCTGGACGCGCGGGCTTTATTTCCGCGGCAAGTTCGACGACACGCCCGATGTGGTGCGCTTCGCCGAGACGTTGGAAAAGGTCTGCATCGAGGCGGTCGAGCAGGGCGAGATGACCAAGGATCTCGCGCTTCTCATCGGGCCGAGCCAGAAGTGGCAGAACACGCGCCAGTTCCTCGACTCGCTGGACGGCCGCCTGAAGCGCGCCATGGGGTAACGCCCGATTGTCACCCCGGGCGCGGCGCAGCGCGCAGCGGTGCGCCGCGGACCCGGGGTCCATGGAGCAACGTTCGTGCCAGCCAATACGGGTCCCGGCCCTCGCCGCCAATGGCGGCTCGGCCGGGATGACTTCCGGGGCAACGATTCCACCACTGATCATTGTGCGGCGCGCCCCTCGGGGACGCTCGACCGCGGCCGACCGATCGGCTAACCTCCGGCCCAATTCGGAACCGTTCGCAATCCATCTTCGATAGGGAGAGACGCAATGAGCAATGGCGAGGCCGCAGGGGCCTGGACCGAAACCAAGGCCGATGACGTCGCCGACGCCATCGTCGCGGCGCTGAGCGCAGGCGGCGTCGATCATCTGTTCTTCACCTCCGGGTCGGAGATCGGCTTCTACCAGGAGGCGGTGGCCAAGGCGCGCGCCAAGGGCCACAACAACCCGATCCGGCTGATCACCGTGCCGATCGAGCATGCCAGCCTCAACGCCGCGCTCGGCTTCGCCGCCGTCTCCGGACGGCCCGCCGTGACCGCCGCGCACGTCGATTGCGGCACCCAGCATTACGGCGGCGCGGTGCACACCGCATGGCGCTCGAGCCTGCCGGTCATCATGACCGCCGGCTTCGCGCCGACCGCCTTCCCGGGCTCGGTGAAGGGCTCGCGCGACGAGGGCGCGCACCTCTGGATGCAGCAGGTGTTCGACCAGCCCGGCATCGTGCGCAACTACACCAAGTGGGACCACCAGCTCGCTTGGCAGGACAACCCGGCGACCATCATGAGCCGCGCCATCCAGGTGGCGCGGACCGAGCCGCAGGGCCCGGTCTATGTCTGCTTCCCGAAGGAGCTGACCTACTTGCCGTTCAAGGACGGCAAGTTCCCCTCGGCCGACCAGCTCGGCATCCCGCGGCCGACGGCGCCGGACGCCGAGGCGGTGAAGGAGATCGCCGCCCAGCTCGTCGCCGCCAAGAACCCGTTCTGCGTGGTCGGGTTCTCGGGCCGCAACCCGGAGACGGTGAAGCCGCTCGTCGCGCTCTGCGAGATGCTGGGGATGGGCGTCGTCGACGCGGCCCAGCGCGGCTACATGTGCTTCCCCTTCCGCCACCCGCTCTGCCAGGTGACGACGGCACTGTCGGACGCCGACGCGGTGCTCGTGATGGACGCCGAAGTGCCGTGGATGCCCAACCGCAACCCGCCGAAGGCGAACGCCTTCGTCGCCGCGATCGGCCACGACCCGATTCAGATGCGCCTGCCGACCTACGAGTTCACGGCCGACGTCCGGCTGGGCGCCGATCCGCTGCTCACCATCAAGGCGATCACCGCCGAGGTGAAGAAGCTGCTCAAGGCCGACCACAAGGAGGCGATCGCCGACCGCACCAAGAAGCTCGCGGCCGCGTCCAAGAAGCGCTTCGCAGCCGCCGATTCCGAGGCCGAGGCGCATGCCAAGGACTCGCCGATCCATCCCTATTGGGTCAGCTACAACCTTGGCCGGATCCTCGACGACAACTGCATCGTGCTGGACGAGACGCTCGCCGGTCCGCGGGTGCGCGAGTACATGCACCGCGACAAGCCGGGCTCGTACTTCTCCAACCCGGGCTCGTCGGGCGGCTGGTCGCCGGGCGCGGCGCTCGGCGCCAAGCTCGCGGCGCCGGATAAGGACGTGGTCGCGGTCTGCGGCGACGGGTTCTACATGTTCGGCACGCCGGCGCCGGCCCTCTGGGCGGGCGCGCACCATGACGCGCCGTTCATGGTGGTCGTCTACTGCAACCGCAGCTACACGACCGGCACGACCAACGTCGCCAACGCCTACCCCGACGGCTACGCCAAGAAGGCAGGCTTCCCGGGCGGCTATTTCGACCCGCCGATCGACTTCGCCAAGGAGGCCGAGGCCGCCGGCGCGTATGGCGAGACGGTGCGCGACCCGGCCGAGGTCGCCCCGGCCCTCAAGCGCGGGCTGGAGCAGATCCGGAACGGCAAGCCGGCCGTGATCTCGATCTGGGAAAAGCGCCTCGAGGGCGACGACTGACGCGCCAATACCGGGGGCCGGTCCTCGACCGGACCCGCGCGGAGGCTCAAAGGGGCGGGTCGATGACCCGCCCCTCGTTTTTTACTCCAGGATCTCGAACTTGAGCCGCGGGCCGTTGGCGATGATGCGCCCGGCGGCCGGCGTCGGGAAGTGCGCGGCGAGGATGATGTCGCCCGTGTCGGCGTGGCGCTCGACGAAGGCCCTCCGTGTCGCGCGCGATGCCACGGGATCGACGCAGAACCGGCTGTTCCACTCCGGCCGCGCCACCTGGATCGGGTGGTGCACCACGTCGCCCGAGATGATCGCGTGCCGGCCCGCCGCCCGCACGTCGAGGCAGACATGGCCCGGCGAATGGCCGGGCGTCGGCTCCAGCACCAGCGCGTCGTCGATGGCGAAGTCGTCGCCGACCAGCTCGGCGCGGCCCGCGGCGATGACCGGCAGGACCGAATCCTCGAACGCGCCGTCCATCGACCCCGGGCCGGTCAGCGGGTCGCCCGTCTCTCGCCAGTGCGCCACCTCGTTCCGGTGGAAGATGTAGCGCGCGTTGGGGAAGGTCGGGACCCAGCGCCCGTCGGAAAGGCGCGTGTTCCACCCGACATGGTCGGCGTGCAGATGGGTGCAGAGCAGGTAGTCCACCTCTTCGGGCGCGACGCCGAGGGCGGCCAGCCGGTCGAGCCAGTCCGACTGCAGCCCGTGCCAGGCCGGCGTCGACGGGCGCGGCTTGCCGTGGCCGATGCAGCTGTCGACCAGCACGACATGACGCGGCGTGCGCACGACGTAGCTCTGAATCGCGCGCTTGTAGGTGTTGGCGGCAATGTCCCAGAAATGCGGGGCGAGCCAGTCGAGCTCGGCCGCGAACCCGTCCATCGTCGCCTCGGGGAAGAAGAAGGTCGGCTCGTAGCCCAGCCCCTCCAGCTCGACCAGCCGGTCGATGCGCACGTCGCCGATCGTCACGGGGGTCATCGCGCCTCGCTCCGCTTCCACTTCCGCCTTCCGGGCCATTCTAGCCCCAGGCGCGGCCGATCGGCGCTTTTCATCGCGGCGCGGTCCCGCTATATCACCGCCCCATGACCCAGTTCGCGATCACCGCCAACCTCGTCCGCGAGGGCACCGTCGTCTATCTGCGCGAGGCGCCATCGGGCCGTGATTGGCCGGACGACATCGCCCGCGCGACGCTCTACCCCGACAAGGGGGCGGCCGAGGCCGCGCTCGCCCGCTCGGAGGCCGATGTCGCCGCCAACCTCGTGGTGGGCCCCTACCATCTGGAGGTCGAGCCGACCGCCGCCGGCGCGCCGGTGCCGGTGACGGCGCGCGAGCGCATTCGCGCGGCGCACAAGCCGACCGTCGAATACGGCCGCTGATTCCCTACACCAGCTTCCGCAGCCATAGGCTCGCGTCGTGGGCGCCGGCGAAGGACGGCAGCTTGGCGACGATGCTCGCCGCCACCCTGTCGGCGAGGCGGGTCGCCGCGTAGTGCGAGGCGAACAGGAGCTCGGCCGCGCCCGAGGTGAGGAGCGGCGCGAGGCAGATCTGCTCGTTGTAGCCTCGCCACGCCCAGTCGGCCGGGTAGGCGTCGGGCAGGAACACGTCGTGGAAATGCACGATCGCCCCCTTGGGCAGGGCCGGCCAGACGCGGTTCAGGATCACATCGACGTCGGTCCCGGGCATGGCGACGTGCGAGGAATCGACGAACAGCACGTCGCCCGCCGCCAACGGGGCGAAGATCGCCGGGTTGGCGCGCTGTACCGGCTGGCGAACGAACTCGAAATCGAGCTCATAGAGCGCGGCGCGCGGCTCGGGATCGATGGTGGTGATGCGGACGGCCAGCTTCGCGTCGGCCGCGGCGCGGGCGAGGAAGCGTGTCGAGTGCCCGCCGCCGATCTCGACGATCCGCTTGGGCGCCAGCCAGCGCACCATGGCGTACGCGACGGCGGCATCGAGCCGCGGGAACCAGCCCTGGCCGAAGCGCGGAGCGCGCGGCGCGGCCCCCGATGCCTCCACCTCGACGATGCGCTGGAAAGCGGGCGCCAGCTTTTCGAGCCCCGCCAGAACCTGGCGGAACTCGCCCGCCCGGGCGGCGAACGCGGGCTCGATCTCGCGGTAGGTGGCGCGCGCGGCGTCGCTCTCGGCCTCGCCGGCATAGCGGTGCGGGATGAAGAAGCCGCGCGGCGCAAGTCCCAGAACCGTGGAGAGCCCAAGGGCGAGCCGGCGCCGGCGCTCGCGAAGTCCCGTCAAAGCGTCAGCGACTCGCCCTCGCGAGCGACGAAGGCGCCGGAGAAGCTTCGTTCCGCCGCGGCGCCGATGGCGTCCAGCACGTCGTCGTCGCGCGACGGCTCGTGATGGAACAGTGCGACGCGCTTGACGTGCGCGCTGCGCGCCAGCCTGACGCCCTCCTCCCAGGTCGAGTGGCCCCAGCCGATGAAGTTCGGGAACTCGCCGTCGGTATAGGAGGAGTCATAGATCATCAGGTCCGCGCCCTCGATCAGCTCGAGGATGTTGCGGTCGGGCGCGCCGATCACGTGCTCGGTGTCGGTGATGTAGCAGGCGGCCTTGCCGCCGTACTCGACGCGATAGCCGGTGGCGCGGTTCGGATGGTTGAGCGCGGTGGTCCGCACGGTGATGTCGCGGCGCGGCTGCAGGGCGTCGCCGGCGATGAAGTCGTGGAAGTCGATATCGGCGTTGAAGATGTCGAGCGGCACCGGGAAAAGCGGGTCGGTCATGAAGCCGCGCAGCACCGATTCAATCGTCCGCTCGGGCTTGAGATGCCCGGCCCAGACGCGGAACGAGTTGCGCGGGTTGAACACCGAGCCGAAGAAGGGCAGCCCGACCAGATGGTCGTAATGGGTGTGGCTCAGGAACAGGTCGGCCTCGACCGGACCGCCCGCCTCCAGGGCGATCCCCAGCTCGCGTATGCCCGAGCCCGCGTCGAAGATCAGGAGATGCGGCCCGCAGCGCATCTCGACGCATGAGGTGTTGCCGCCATAGCGTGCGGTCGATGCGCCCGGCGCCGGGATGCTGCCGCGCACACCCCAGAACCGAACCGAGAACCCGGTGTGTTCGTTCAACGACGCTTTCCTCGGTGCCCCCCCGGTCGCGGCGCGCACGACGCCGTCCGGCGTTGTTCGTTGCGGCGTCGCCGCCGCGCCAAGACGCGCGTCGCGCGCACTAGCCGCTTAGACTTAAACCGTTTCCGCTCCGTTTTCCATATATCGAACCGATTGTTCCGAGTCGCGCCACGAATATCGGCCTTCCTCCGAACCCTTTCCCCCCGGGCCCGATGGCCTATACTGGCCGCATAACGACCCCGCCCGCCCCACGGGCGACAAAATCGCGTCGGAACGGCTTCAAATCGGAGGGAATATGTCCAAGAGACTCGTCTTGGCGGCGACGCTCGCCGCAACCGCGCTCGCCGCCTCGCCCATTGCGGCCCGCGCCGGGGATTCCATCGTGGTCGGCAAGGCCCAGGCCTTCGTCTGGGCCTTTCTGCCGGTCGATATCGGCGTCGACAAGGGAATCTTCAAAAAGCACGGGTTCGACAACGTCAAAATCGAGTCGTTCACTGGCGACGGCAAGATCCAGCAGGCGCTGATCGCCAAGAACATCGATTTCGCCCTGGCCGGCGGGTCGGGCATGGTGTTCTCGGTCAAGGGCGCCACCGATCATGCGATCGCCGCGATCAACGGCCCGCCCCGCAGCCTCGCGGTCGGCGTCGGCTACGACTCGCCGGTCAAGAACATCGACCAGCTCAAGGGCAAGGTGTTCGGCGTCTCCAACATCGGCTCCCTCAGCGACTGGCTGGCCAAGCAGACGGCGGTCGCCCAGGGCTGGGGCCAGGACGGGATCAAGACCGTCGCGCTCGGCGGGCTGCAGGCCCGGGTCGCCGCGATCAAGACGCACCAGATCGACGCCATGATGATGGCGACCGACGTGATCCTCAACCTGCAGGAAAAGAAGGTGCTGCGGCTCGTCTATAATTGCGGCGACGCCGTGCCGCATTTCATCACCCAGGTGATCGTCGCGCGCGACGACCTCATCAAGAACAAGCCCGACATGGTGCGCCGCTTCCTCGCCGGCTGGTTCGAGACGGTCGACTACATGGCCCACCACGAAGCGGAGGCGAACAAGTTCGCGGTCCGCATCCTGAAGCGGTCGCCGACGGTCGCCAAGGAGGCCTACGAGGACGAGATGCCGATCATGTCGCGCGACGGCGCCTTCCCGCCCCGGGCCGTCGCGGTCATCAAGAAGTCGTTCGTCGAGATGGGCCACCTGAAGACCGAGCCCAAGGACGACCAGCTCTTCACCACCGCCTTCCTGCCGAAGAAGCAGTAGCGCCGTCCGGCGCCAGCCAGCCTAGCCCAGCCGCTCCGGGGATGTGCCCGGGGCGGCGGGCACTACGACCGGCGCGCCGGCAAGCCAGGGGCCCGATGCGTCGGCGAGGTGGTAGGCGACGGTCGCCACCGATCCGGCGGGCGGGGCCGCCACCACGCTGAGCGGGGCGGAGCCCACCTGAACCTCTGCCGTCGCGCTGACCAAGCGCACGCCGTTCGCGGCCGGCGCGGTCGACGCGGGTGTCGCGCCGGGGGCGAGGCGGGCCATCGCCGCCGCCGCCCATCCGTCCGCCGCGTCGCCCGCGCCCGCTTTGCGGCGGTCCACGGTGCGGGTCACCCGCACCCAGGCGCCCTTGTAGGCGACCGAGACGCGCACGGCGAACCGGCCGGCGAGCGGCGCATCGCCCTCGATCCGGGCGAGCCGCGCGTCGCGGGCGAGGTCCGGCGCGACGTTGACGATCACCTCCTCGGCGGCGTCGAGGCGCGCGGCGTTCTCGATGGCGGCGATCAGCCGGTCCGCCGTCTCCGGTCGCTCGGCGAGCGCGGCGTCGAGCGCACCGGCGCAGATTGCCGCAGCCCGGCGGGCAAGCGCGATCTCGGTCGCGTCCGCCGGGTGGCGGATCGCGGCGAACAGGGCCGAGGCGTCGACCAGCGCCGCTCCGCCGAGCCCTTCGGCGAGGGGCCGGCCGATCCCGCCCGGCAGCTTGGCGAGCTCCACCACCCCCACCCGCTTCGGCGCGCGCGCGGCAATCAGCCTGGCGGCGCCCGCTCCGATGTCGCCGGTCGAGACGATCTCGCCGACATGGCCGGTCTCATGCACCCAGCCCGATACGCGCTTCGACAGCGCCGAGACCAGCTTCGTCTCGCCCTCGGGGAACACCACCAGCGCCGCCTGCGACCAGTAGGGCACGAAATGCGTCAGGAACGACACCGCCGCCGGGCGGGGGAAGTTCGTGTAGATCAGGAGGGCGCCCAGCCCGTCCTTCGCCATCGCCGCCTGGAGGCGGGCAAGCCGCGCCTCGAGCACCGCGACCGGCACCTCGTCCTGGTTCCAGCTCAATAGCCCGCGTCGCATCGTCCCCTCCTACGCCGGAACCGACAGCAGCGTGCGCGGCGTGGTGGCGAGGCGGCGGAACCCGTCCTCGGTCACGATCAGCGTGTCGCCGAACACCATGTAGCCGACCTCCGGATGGTAGGTGTTGGGGTGGACGATCACCGCCGCGCCGGCCGGCAGCGCGACCTCCACTTCCTCCAGCAGATGCGGCTTGGAATCGGCGAACAGCCCCATCCCGTGGCCGCGCACCCGCGTGTACTCGCTGGTGCAGTAAATGCCGAGCCCGCGGGCGCGGAACACGTCGTTCTCGGCCCTGGCGACCGCGGCCGCCGTCGTCCCCGCGCGCAGCACCGCCTCGCCCGCCGCGGCGGCGTCGATATAGACTTGGAAGGCGTCGCGCTGGGCCTTCGACGGCTCCCCGATTACCAAAGTGCGGCAGAGCTGGGCGTAGTATCCCTCGACGCACGGGGTGAGCTCGGTGGTCACCAGGTCGCCGACCTGCAGCACGCGCTCGCCCGCCGGGTGCATGCCGCGCACCTCCACCCCGCCCGAGCCCATGATCATGAAGTTCTCCGGACAGCCGGCGGCGCGGAAGAACGCCTCGATGTCGGCGATCAGCTCGTACTCGCGCCGTCCGGGCCGGGCCGCGTCCATGAAGGCGCGGTAGCCGCGGTCGGCGAGCGCGGCGGCGCGCGCGATGGCGCCGATCTCGGACGGCATTTTCGCGATCAGCAGCTTGTCCAGCATCGCCGTGGCGTCGCCGATGCGGGTCGTGTCGTCCTTCTGGCTGAGGCCGAACGGCACCAGCGTGCCGGGCGCCGAGGCGACGGACCGGTTGCCGAGCCGCTTCAGGTAGGCGCGCGCGGCGCCGACGATGTCGTCCGACGCCTCGACCGAAAGCGCCGGCGAAGCGACGGCGGCGCGCTCGGCCTCGCCGGGCGATTCCACGAACAGGCGCGTTTCCGACGCGGTGACCACGGCCAGCGCGTCGCCCTCGACCGCGGCGAAATCGGTCGCGTAGCGCAGGTAGTCGGCCTGCCACGCATTGCCGAACAGCACCAGCGCATCGGTGCTGGCCTCTTCCATCGCCGCCCTCAGGCGTGCACTCCGTTCCTCGGCGATCGTTGCCATTCCGTCCTTCCATCGGCGCGGTGAAGGGCCGCAAGGTTGGCGGTTGCGCGCGCGCAAGGCAAGGGGTAGCTGTCACCGCCATGGGACTTTCGCGCGCCGCCGCCATCGCCATCGCCTTCGCCGCGCTCGCCGGACTCGCGGGCGTCGCGCTCGGCGCGTGGGCGGCGCACGGGCTCGCCCCGCAGCCGGCCGGTTGGGTTGAAACCGCCTCGCGCTACGCGCTGTGGCACGCGCTGGCGGCGATCGGGGCGGCGCTGCTCGCCGAGCGGTCGACGGGCTGGGGGCGACGCCTCGCGCTGCTCGCCGCGCTCGCTTTCCTCGTCGGGATCGCCGCGTTCTCCGGATCGCTCGTCTCTCTCGCCGTCGGCGGCTGGGGCGCTGCGGCGCCGGCGGGCGGGACGCTGATGATGGTCGGCTGGGCGCTCCTCGGCGTCGCGGGCCTCACCGCCGCCGGGGGTCAGGCCGCGTCGGGCTGACCCGATCTCGCCCGCAGCGCCAGCGCTCGGACGAAATCGATGTGCAGCCGCAGGTGATAGAGGCTGTCGGCGTAGCCGAGCGGCACGGCGAGCTTGCCCACAAGCTCCTGCATCCTGTCGAGCTGGGCCACCAGCTCCGCCAGGGCCGCATCGCCCGTTCCCGTCGCGCGCAGCCCCGCCTCCAGGGCACGAAGCTCGCGATACCGGCGCAGGATCTTGGCGCGCACCCGCCAGCGATAGAGCGGCGGGGCGAAGCGGACCAGCGGAATCAGCAGCGTGATCAGCGGCACCAGCATGATCGCGAGCCGGTTCACCAGATTCGCCCATTCGAACGGAAGGTAGCGGCGCAACAGCGTCGGGCCCGACTTGAGGTAGCGGCGCGCCTCGCCGCTCAGCTTCAGGTCGAGATAGTGCGACGAGGGGAACTGGTCGGGCGCACCGAACAGACCGGGGGCGCGATTCACCGAGGTCGCCGCGTCGAGCAGGAGGTCGACGATCGCAGGGTGCAGGTCCGCGCGGGCGACCAGCGCCGCGGCCGGCGCGATCAGCGTCACCGTCCTGGCCGGGATGTCGCGCGCCAGGTCGAGCACCCCCTCGGGCAGCGACACCGCCTCGAGGAAGCGGAAGCGGCGTGTGTAGGCGGCGGCGCGGGCGGCGCCGATCAGCGTCACGTTCGGCGCGCGCAGCAGCCGGTCCATCGACGCCGACGGCCGTCCCATCACGAAGAAGGCGGCGTCGATCCGGCCGGCGAGCAGGGCATCGGCGGCCTCGGCGCCGCCGAGCGGCCGCTCGTCTGCCTTGCTCGCGTCGATGCCGTTCGCGTCGAGAAGCTGCTGTGCGATGGCGCGGGTGCCGCTGCCCTCGGCGCCGATCGCGATGCGTTTTCCGGCGAGGCCCGAGAGGCGCGATATGCCCAGGTCCTTGCGCCCGAACAGCCAGACCGGCTCGAAGAACAGGCTGGCGAGCGCGCGAAGGTGGCGCACCTTCTTGCGGTCGGCGATGCCGCCCTGCACAAACGCCACGTCGACGCCGCCGGTCGGCGCCTGCAAAAGCGCGAGGTTCTCGACAGAGCCCTTGGTCTCCACGATCTCCAGCTTGACGCCGTTCTCCGCAAGGATGTCGCGGTATTGCTGGGCGTATTCCGCGTAGGCACCGTCGGCCGGGCCCGCCGCCATGCGCACCACGTGGGGCGGGATGGGCGCGACGAACTGGTATGCAACGACGAACCCCGCGATCGCGAGCAGGCTTAGCGGCAGATAGATCTTCAGCCAGTCCCACATCGCCTTAGCCGCGCGGCCGCACGGGATGGGCGCGCACCGCCTCCTCGTTCACCTCGGCGCCCCAACCCGGGCCGGTGGGAAGCACCAGCTCGCCGTTCTCGACGACCGGCGCGGGCGTGACCAGCTCGTCCTTCCACGGCACGTCGTCGACCTCGTACTCCATGATGCGGAAGTTCGGCACCGCGGCGCAGAAATGCGCGCTGATCAGCGTCGAGAGGTGGCCGGTGAAGTTGTGCGGCGCGACGTCCACCTCGTAGGCGTCGGCAAGCGCGGCGATGCGGAGCGACTCCCACATCCCGTTCCACAGCACGTCGACGATGGCGACGTCCTGCGCGTAGCCCGCGAGGAACGGCCGATACTCGCGAAGCCCGTGCAGCGATTTAAGCGAGGCGATCGGCGTCGCGGTCGACCGCCGGATCAGCGCCAGCGCCTCCGGGTCGTGGATGTCGATTTCCAGCCATTGCAGGGCGTAGGGCTCCACCGCCTTGGCGATGCGCAGGAACCCTTCGGTCCGCTGGTTGAAGTTGAGGTCGAGCTGGATGCCCATGTCGGGCCCCGCCGAGTTGCGGAAGGCCTCCAGCACCGCGCAGATCGAGGCGATGTAGCGGGCGGAGGGCCGGCGCTCCAGAAGGCCCGGCCCGGGGCGGAAGCCCGAGTTGAAGGCGGGCGCGGAGGGATCGAGGTTCAGCGGGTTGGTCTTCAGCGCCTTGAAGCCGCGCGCCACCACCTCCGCCCCCAGCTTCTTCACGTCGTCGAGGCTCCGCACCCCGCTCATGCCGAGGCGCTTCTCGAAAATCTCCGGCTGCCAGGCGCGGAACGAGGCGCAGTGCGACCAGTAGAGCCCCAGCCGGTCGCGCACCGGCCCCCCGAACAGGGCATAGACCGGCACGCCCAGCGCCCTCGCCTTGACGTCGAGGCAGGCGTTCTCGATGGCGGCGATCGCCTGGTGGTTGAGCCCGCCGGCCGCCTGGCGCGTCATGGCGCGCAGCGTGGCGCCGAGCCGTGCCACCGCCCTGGGGTCCGTGCCGATCACGTGCGGGGCGAATTTCTGAACGATCTCGGAGACGCCGCCCGCGCCGACCCCCTCGTTGAACTCCGACCAGCCGACGAGCCCTTCGTCTGTGGAGAGCTTGAGGAACGAGAACTTGCGCCAGCCCGCGTCGGCGTGCAGGTCCTCGATCTTGGTGATCTTCATCTTCCCCTCCCGCGCAACGAGTGTGCGGCGCGGCGCGCACGCTGGCAACCGCATCCTTGCGTGGCCCCTTGCGCCGGCCGCGACGGCGCGCGTAGCCTCCCGCCATGGCTTTCGAAATCCGTCCGCTGACCGAAGGGTTCGGCGTCGAGGTGGTGGGGCTCGACCTCGCCCGGCCGATCGACGAGGCGACCTTCGCGGCGCTCCGCCGCGCCTGGTTCGAGCGCGCGGTCATCGTGTTCCGCGACCAGGCGCTGCCGCCGGACGCCCAGGCCGCGTTCAGCCGCCGGTTCGGCGAACTCCAGATCCACGTGCTGACGCAGTTCCAGCTTCCCGGCCATCCCGAGGTGCTGCTGCTGTCGAACGAGAAGCGGCCGGACGGAACGCCGGTCGGGTTCGAGGACGCCGGCCGCTATTGGCATTCCGACCTCTCCTACGACGCGCAGCCCTCGCTCGGCACCATGCTTTACGCCGTCGAGATCCCGCCCGAGGGCGGCGACACGCTGTTCGTCGACATGTACCGCGCCTATGACGCGCTGCCGGCCGCCACCAAGGCCCGCATCGGGGGGCGCTGCGCCTTCCACTCGTACGTGCGGAACTACGAGAAGAACGAGTCGCGGCCCGGCATCCGGCCCAAGCTCACCGAGGCGCAGAAGGCGCGGCTCGCCGACGTGCGCCACCCGATCGTTCGCACCAACGAGGACACCGGCCGCCGCGCCCTCTACGTCAACCCGGGATTCACCTGGCGCGTGGACGGGATGGATGAGGCCGAGAGCCGGGCGCTGCTGGACGAGCTGTTCGCCCACAGCCTGAAGCCGGAGTTCCGCTATACCCATGTCTGGCGGCCCAACGATTTCCTCTGCTGGGACAATCGCGGCACCATGCACCACGCGACGCTCTACGACCCGCGCCATCGCCGCCACATGCACCGGACGACGATCCGTGGCGCCCGCCCGTCCTGATCGCGGCCCTCCTAACGCCGGTTAGGGTTTCGCTAACGACCTTTCGCCTAGTTTTCGGGCATGGAATGTTCGCGAATCGTTGCCTCGCCGCGCAAATCCGGCGATAGTGCCTGCAGTAGCAACACCGTGATGAACGGGGGGACCATGCGAGCGACGGGCTGGACCGCGCGCCACAAGGCGCCGCGTTGGCTGGGAATGGCTGTTTGCTGCGGGATCGCGGCGTTGGTGGCGACGGAGGCGGCGGCTGCGCCGGCCTGCCTGAGGCCCGACGAGCGGGCCGCCATCGAGGTCCGCGCCTTCCAGACCGACATGATGGTCGCCGCCCTCTCGTGCAACTTCCAGCCCGAGTACAATAAATTCATGCGGCGGTTCCATCACACGCTGAACCTGCACACCCGCACGATGCATCGGTTCTTCGACCGCACCTACGGGTCGGCCGGCACCAGCCGGGCGACCAGCTACTTCACCCGCTTCGCCAACCGCACGGCGCTGACCAGCGTCGGCAATCTCGACAAGTTCTGTGATCAGGAAGCGGCGCAGCTTCAGGCCGCCCTGGTGACCGCGCCCGACCGGCTCGACGCCTTCGCGGCGACCCAGCAGGCGGCGATCCGCGCGCGGCACGACTTCGCGCCTTGCACCCTCGCCGACAACTGAGCATCTTCCGAACCTGCTGACGCGAAAAGGGCCGGTCCCGCGGGACCGGCCCTTTTTTACGCCTCGGCACGAAAGGCGGGGCGGACCCTCGGGCCCGCCCCGCTTCGCGTTACATGCCGGCCTTGCCGTTCTCGAAGACGATCTCGACCCGGCGGTTCTGCGGCTCGCGCACACCGTCGGCGGTCGGCACCAACGGGTCGGACTCGCCCTTGGCCACCGTCTCGATCTCGCTCGCCGCGATGCCGTCGCGCACGAGTTGGGCCTTGGCGGCGTCGGCGCGCCGCTGCGACAGCTTCATGTTGTAGGTGGCCGGGCCCGACCGGTCGGCGTGGCCGGTCAGCACGATCCGCACCACCTGGCCCTGGCGGGCGGCCTCGGCCGCGCTCGACAGGACGGTGCGCGCGTCGGGGGTGAGGGTCGATTGGTTCCAGCCGAAGAAGATCAGGTACTTGCGCGGCTGCGGGGCCGGCGCCGGGGCGGGCGCGGCCTGCACCTGCGGCTCGGGGGCCGGTGCCGGCGCGGGGGGCGGAGCCGCCGCGGCCATGTGATGCTCCGGCGCGCCGAAGTTCCAGCGCAGCCCGATCAGGACCGCGTGGCTCGCGTAATCGCCGCCCACGCCGGCGCCAGACGCCGTGGTGAAGTCGGTGTCGGGCATCGCGAAGTAGCGATAGCTCAGGCTGGCGGTCAGATGGTCATCGATGCGGTGCTCGACGCCCGCGATCAGCTGGTATGCCAAGCCGCCGCTGGTGTCGTTGATCGAGCTGCCGGCGATCGGGGAGACGCCGTCATAGTCCAGCCAGCCGTAACCGACGCCGGCGCCAACATAGGGCACCAGCCAGCCGTGGGTCGGCAGGGCGTATTCGACGTTGGCGAGGATGGAGTTGACCTTCCCGGTGCCGCGGGCGCCCACGCTGGAGATCGAGTTCGATCGAATTGTGGCGGTACGAGTAGTCCAACTCGAGCCGCAGCCCGCTGGCGAAGGAGCGGCCGACGGAGAAGTCGGCGACGGCGCCGTCGTTGTATTCGGTCGGGCGGTCGAGCCCGGCGGTGGTGTTGTCGGTGTGATCGGTGAAGTTGATGCCGCCCGCGCCCTGGACATACCAGCCGGTGTTGATCTCCATCTGGCCGTGATCGGCCATGCCGGAGTCCATGTCGGCGGCGACGGCCCGCGGCGCCGCCAGCGCCAGGGCAGTCCCGGCGGCCATCAGCGCGTAGAACCCAGTCCGGTATGCAATCACAGGTACTCTCCCCCAATCGCCGAGCGTTTCCTCGACATCCTCTAAAATGGCGCTACAACCGCGCCGGTGCAACAGGCGCCGCGTGTCAAAAAAACGGCGGGGCTGGGTTTCGGTTCCCTGCCCCCTCTGGATCCGCCTCCGCGCTTGACAGGCGCGCGTCGCGGCCTTACCTGGAAACCGCACCAAGTTGGTGCGGTATGAGCCGGGAGACCGCGATGATTCGCCTGTCGCGCCTTGCCGATTACGGCGTCGTCCTGACGACGCATCTCGCCCGTCAGCCGGAGAAATGGCTGACGGCGCCGGAGCTTGCGGGGGCGACCATGCTGCCCTTGCCGACGGTGGCCAAGGTGCTGAAGCTGCTCGCCCAGGACGGGGTGGTCGGCTCGCATCGCGGCATCAAGGGCGGCTATGCGCTCGCGCGGACGCCGGGCGAGATCACCGTCGCGGACATCGTGTCGGCGCTGGACGGGCCGATTGCGCTCACCGAATGCGTCAGCGCCGAAGGATGCGGCATCGAGTCGCTGTGCCCGACGCGGGTCAACTGGCTGACCATCAACCGCGCGGTCACCCAGGCGCTGGCGAGCGTCACGCTTGCCGACATGGCCGCCCCATCCGCCCTTCCGCCCCGGCCCGAGTGCGCCCCTGTGCCCGCGCTCGCCGGGACTGCCCCCTGAACAATCGGTGACGTCATGGCAACCCGCGTAGAGACCGACACCCTCAAGGAAGCGACCGAAGGCCGCTACAAGTACGGCTTCGTCAGCGACATCGAGTCGGACCTCGCCCCCAAGGGGCTGGACGAGGACACGGTCCGCTTCATCTCGGCCAAGAAGCGCGATCCGGGCTGGATGCTCGATTGGCGGCTCGAGGCCTATCGCCGCTGGAAGGAGATGGAGGAACCGCGCTGGGCGCGCGTGCACCATCCGCCGATCGACTACCAGGATGCCTACTACTACGCCGCCCCAAAGAAGAAGGACGGGCCCAAGAGCCTTGACGAGGTCGATCCCGAGCTGCTCGCGACCTACGAGAAGCTCGGCATCCCGCTGAACGAGCGCGCCGCGCTCGCCGGTGTCGCGGTCGATGCCGTGTTCGACTCGGTCTCCGTCGCCACCACCTTCAAGGAGACGCTGGAGAAGGCGGGCGTCATCTTCTGCTCGATCTCCGAGGCGATCCGCAACCACCCCGAGCTGGTGAAAAAGTACATGGGCTCGGTGGTGCCGCAGGGCGACAATTTCTTCGCCGCGCTCAACTCGGCCGTGTTCTCCGACGGCACGTTCGTGCACGTGCCGAAGGGCGTGCGCTGCCCGATGGAGCTTTCGACCTACTTCCGCATCAATGCCGCGAAGACCGGCCAGTTCGAGCGCACGCTGATCATCGCCGAGGCGGGAAGCTACGTCTCGTACCTCGAGGGCTGCACCGCCCCGATGCGCGACGAGAACCAGCTCCATGCCGCGGTGGTCGAGCTGATCGCCCACGACGACGCGGAGATCAAGTACTCGACCGTGCAGAACTGGTACCCCGGCGACGAGCAGGGGCGCGGCGGCATCTATAACTTCGTCACCAAGCGCGGCGCGTGCCGCGGCCGCAATTCCAAGATCTCCTGGACCCAGGTCGAGACCGGCTCGGCCATCACCTGGAAGTACCCGTCCTGCATCCTCGAGGGCGACAACTCGGTGGGCGAGTTCTACTCGGTCGCCGTCACCAACAATTTCCAGCAGGCCGATACCGGCACCAAGATGATCCACATCGGCAAGAACACTTCGTCCACCATCGTGTCGAAAGGCATCTCCACCGGCCATGGACAGAACACCTATCGCGGCCAGGTGAAGGTGCTGGGCGGGGCCGAGGGCGCGCGCAACTACACCCAGTGCGACTCGCTGCTGATCGGGTCGGAATGCGGCGCCCACACCGTGCCCTATATCGAGGTCGCCAACCCGTCGGCGCGCGTCGAACACGAGGCGACGACCTCCAAGATCGGCGAGGACCAGCTCTTCTACTGCCGCTCGCGCGGGCTCACGGCGGAAGACGCGGTCTCGCTCATCGTCAACGGGTTCTGCAAGGAAGTGCTGAAGGAGCTGCCGATGGAGTTCGCCGTCGAGGCGCAGAAGCTGCTCGGCGTGTCGCTCGAAGGCAGCGTGGGGTAGTCATGTCGGGTAAGGAAACGATGCTTTCGGTTCGCGGCCTGCACGTCGCGGTGGACGGCAAGGAGATCCTGCACGGGCTCGACCTCGAAGTCGGGCCGGGCGAGGTGCACGCCATCATGGGGCCGAACGGGTCCGGCAAGTCGACGCTCGCCTACGCCCTGGCCGGGCGCGATGGGTACCAGGCGACGGCGGGCGCCGCCACGCTCGGCGGCAAGGATTTGCTGGCGCTTGCCCCCGAGGCGCGCGCAGGCGAGGGCGTGTTTCTCGCCTTCCAGTATCCGGTCGAGATTCCGGGCGTCGTCAACATGACGTTCCTGCGGACCGCCCTCAACGCCCAGCGTGCCTATCGCGGCGAGAAGCCGCTCGACGGCGTCCAGTTCCTGCGCCTCGCGCGCGAGCGGGCGAAGGCGCTGGGCATGGACGAGAAGCTGATGAACCGCGCGGTGAACGTCGGTTTCTCCGGCGGCGAGAAGAAGCGGAACGAGGTGTTCCAGCTTGCCGTGCTCGAGCCGCGCCTCGCCATCCTCGACGAGACCGACTCCGGCCTCGACATCGACGCGCTCCGCATCGTCGCCGACGGCGTCAACCGGCTGCGCGCGCCCGACCGCTCGATCGTGGTGGTGACGCACTACCAGCGCCTGCTCGACTACATCGTGCCCGACCGGGTGCACGTCCTGGCGCACGGGCGCATCGTGAAGTCCGGCGGCAAGGAACTCGCGCTGGAGCTCGAGCGCACCGGCTATGCCGAGTTCGAGGCCGACGCCGCATGAACGTGACGCGCATCACCGACCGCGAGGCGCCGTACCTCGCCCAGATCGACGGGGCGGCGGATCTGCCGGGGGCGGAGCTCGGCTGGCTCGCCGCCCGCCGGGCCGACGCGCGCGCGGCCTTCGCGGCGGAGGGCTTCCCGACACTCAAGACCGAGGCCTGGAAATACACCAATCTCGACCGGCTGGTACGGACGGGCTTCGCTCCCGCCGCCGCGCCGGGGACCGTCGAGCCCGGTTCGCTCGCCCCCATCCTGCTCGACGGTGCGAGCCGGCTCGTCTTCGTCGACGGCAGGTTCGTTTCGTCGCTCTCCGACCTCGCCGCGCTGCCGGACGGGGTCTGCCTCGTCTCGCTCGCCCGGCTGCTCGACATCGACCCGGAGCTGGTGGAGCCGCAGCTCGGCCGCATCGCCCAGACCGCGGGCGCGCCGCTCGCCGCGCTTGCGCTCGCGCTCGCCGCGGACGGCGCGGTGCTGATCGTGCCGCGCGGCGTCAGGCTGGCCGCGCCGGTGCAGCTCGTGCATGTCGCGACCGGTGGGCAGGCGAACGCGGCGCACCATTTGCGGAGCCTCGTCGTGCTGGAGGAGGGCGCCGAGGCGACCCTCGTCGAGACCTGGCTCGGGCGCGGCGGGGCGAGCTGGACCAATGCGCTCACCGAGATCGCGCTCGGCCCGGCGGCACGGCTCGACCACCTCGCCTTCACCGACCAGGCGGACGGCGCCTACGGCACACAGCGCGCCGCCCTCCTCGTCGGGCGCGACGCCGTCTATCGCGGGCTCGCCGTCATCGCGGGCGGCGGGCTCGTGCGCAGCGAGGCGGTCGCCCGGCTCGCCGGCGAGGGCGCCGAGGCCGCGATCGACGGGCTGATGCTCGGGCGCGACCGGCGCCAGATGGATTGCTGGACCGAGATCGTCCACGACGCGCCGCACACCAACAGCCGCCAGCTGTTCAAGTCCGCGCTGGACGACCGCTCGCGCGCCGCCTTCCAAGGTCGCATCGTCGTGCGCGAGGGCGCGCAGAAGATCGACGCGCACCAGCTCAACCGCAACCTGCTGCTGTCGGCCGGCGCTCGGGCGGATTCGAAGCCCGAGCTCGAGATCCTGGCCGACGACGTGAAGTGCAGCCACGGCTCGACCGTGGGCGACCTCGACCGCGACGCGCTGTTCTACCTTCGTGCGCGCGGCATCCCGGCGGACCGGGCCCGCGCGCTGCTGGTCGAGGCGTTCGTCGCCGAGCTGGTCGAGCGCGTGCCCTCGGCCCCTGTGCGCGACTGGCTGGCGGCGCGGCTCGATCGCTGGCTCGCCGGCGAAGCGGAAAGGCGGGCGGCATGAGCGACGCACCCTACGATGTCGAAGCCGTCCGGCGCGACTTCCCGATCCTTGCGACCGAGGTGCACGGCCGCCCACTCGTCTATCTCGACAACGGCGCCAGCGCGCAGAAGCCGCAGGCGGTGATCGACGCCCTGGTGCGCTCCTATTCGCGCGAGTATGCCAATGTGCATCGCGGCGTGCACTACCTCAGCCAGATCGCGACCGACCGGATGGAAGCTGCGCGCGAGAAGGTGCGCGCCTTCCTCAACGCCGGCTCGACCGACGAGATCATCTTCGTGCGCGGCGCGACCGAGGGCATCAACCTCGTCGCCTCGAGCTGGGGCCGGAATTTCCTCAAGCCCGGCGACGAGGTGATCCTGACGGTGATGGAGCATCACTCCAACATCGTGCCGTGGCAGTTCGTGCGCGAATCCAACGGCATCGTACTGAAGGTGGCGCCGATCGGCGACGACGGCGCGTTCCTGATGGACGAGTTCGAGAAGCTGTTCACCGACCGGACGAAGCTGGTCGCCATCACCCACGTCTCCAACGCGCTCGGCACGGTGGTACCGGTCGCGGACGTGATCCGCATCGCCCACGCCAACGGCGCCAAGGTGCTGGTCGACGGCTGCCAGGCGGTGCCGCACTTGGCGGTCGACGTGCGGGCGCTCGACGCCGATTTCTATGTGCTCTCGGGCCACAAGCTCTATGGGCCGAGCGGCATCGGCGTGCTCTACGGTAAGGCGGCGCTGCTCGACGCCATGCCGCCCTACCAGGGTGGCGGCGAGATGATCAGCTCGGTCACGTTCGAGAAGACGACCTATGCCGACCTGCCCTTCAAGTTCGAGGCCGGCACGCCGCATATCGCGGGCGCCGTCGGGCTCGGCGCGGCTGTCGACTACGTGACCGGGCTCGGGCTCGACCGGGTCGCGGCGCACGAGCGCGACGTGGTCCGCTACGCCACCGAGCGGCTCTCCGCGCTGAACGACGTGCGGATCGTCGGCACCGCCCCCGACAAGGCCGGCATCATCTCGTTCACCCTGCGCGACATCCACCCGCACGACGCGGGCACCATCCTCGACCGCGAAGGGGTGGCGGTGCGCACCGGCCATCATTGCGCCCAGCCGGTGATGGACCGGTTCGACGAGCCGGCGACCATCCGCGCCTCGTTCGGGCTGTACAACACGCGCGCCGAGGCCGACGCGCTGGTCGCGGCGCTCGGCCGCGTGCGGGAGATCTTCGGATGAACGAGGAGCTGCGCGAGCTCTACCAGGACGTGATCCTGGACCATTCCAAGCATCCGCGGAATTTCGGTCCGGACGAGCATGCCAACCACCACGCCAAGGGCAACAACCCGCTCTGCGGCGACCGGGTGGAGGTGCACGTCCGCACCAAGGACGGGCGCATCGAGGACGTCCATTTCGAGGGCAAGGGCTGCGCCATCTCGCTCGCCTCGGCCTCGCTGATGACCGAGCTGGTGAAGGGCCGGACCGAGGCGGAGGCGAAGGCGCTGTTCGAGAAATTTCACGCCATGGTGACGACGCGCGATCCCGTCGACACCGGTTCGGTGCCCGGCCTCGACCGGCTCGCGCCGCTCTCCGGCGTG
Organism: uncultured Alphaproteobacteria bacterium; assembly: GCA_963775315.1. Lineage (GTDB taxonomy): Bacteria > Pseudomonadota > Alphaproteobacteria > MPNO01 > DASWLB01 > CAWGHZ01. The sequence goes on from CAVZIN010000011.1 coordinate 202,208, forward strand.
CAGGATTTCCCGATGCGAGTCAAATGCGCGACGCTGCCCTGGCACACGCTCAAGGCCGCGTTGAAGGGCGAGGAGCAGGAGGTTCGTACCGAATGACCGAGCACCCGACCGATCCGCAGACGGCGGCGCCGGAGACGGTGGCCGCGACCGAGCGGGCGAATCCGCCGGCCGCCGGGCCTGTCGATCCCCTGATGGAATGCGTGATCGAGGCGCTGAAGGGCGTCTACGACCCCGAGATTCCGGTAAACATTTACGAATTGGGCCTTATCTACAGTCTGGAGAAGACGCCCGACAACGTCGTGCAGGTGAAGATGACGCTGACCACGCCGAACTGCCCCGTCGCCGGCTCGCTGCCGGGCGAGGTCGAGCAGGTGGTGCGCGATGTCGAGGGCGTGCACGACTGCGAGGTGGAGCTGGTGTGGGACCCGCCCTGGACGCCCGAAAAGCTGTCCGAGGCGGCGAAGCTCGAGCTCGGATTGATTTAGCTGGGACCGAAGGAATTTGCCATGCGTGAACGACCGCCGATCATGACGCTCTCCGACGCCGCCGCCGAGCGGGTGAAGGCGCTGATGGCGAGCCGCGGCGACGCCGCCGCGCTGCGCATCGGCGTGCGCAAGGGCGGCTGCTCCGGAATGTCCTACACGATGGAATTCTCCGACAAGTCCGGCCCGATGGACGAGGTCGTCGAGGCCAAGGGCGTGAAGGTCGTGATCGACGCCCAGGCGATGATGTTTCTCCTCGGCACCGAGATGGACTACGTCGAATCCACCCTACAGTCCGGGTTCGTGTTCAAGAACCCGAACGAGAAGGGCCGCTGCGGCTGCGGCGAAAGCTTCCACGTCTGAGACATTTTCCCGTCCGCCGGCCCCTACGCACTCGGCCCCCGTTTACCGCCGCTTAACCACGCCATCTTAACCTCTCGGCAAGTTCCGGCATGGCCGGGACGCGACCGGGCTTGCACATGGATGAGCGTGACGAGGCGACCGAAGCCGACGCCCGCGAATCGGGCGCGCTGCTGTTCATCGGTCTGATCGTCCTCCTGATCGGGTTCTTCGTGGTGCTGAACCATGCCTCGAACATGGCGGGCGCGCGCTCGCGCGCCGTGATGGGCAGCGTCGCGTCCACCTTCTCGGCGGAGGACCCGGAGGCCAAGGCCGCCCACGCCTTTACCGCCGATGTCGGCGACGTGCTGCAGAACGGTACGTTCTCGGTCCGGCTCGGCAAGCTGGTGACCACGGCCTTCCCGCTCGCCAAGGTGGACGGGACCGCCCCCGGCGCCGAATACCAGGTGACGATGCCGCTCACCTCGATGTGGCTGGGCGACGCGGAGACGCCGTCCACCGCGGGCACGCGCTTCATCGCTCAGACCGCCGCCCTGCTCGCCGCGCCGCCGCCCGATACCTCCTACCGGGTCGCCGCGTGGCTCGACGATTCCGCGACCGGGGCGAAGCGCGCCCTCGCGGTACGCCGCATCTCCGGCCTCGCCGACGCGCTGGTCGCCGCCGGCGCACCGGCCACCGCCGTCGAATCCGGCCTCGCGCGCGGCAGGGCCATCCTGCTGCGCCTCGTCTTCACCGTCCATTCGGCGGCCGCGGCCGTGCCATGAACGATTCCGACCCCGACCACCACCTGCTGACGCCGCGCATTTCGCGCGCCTGGCTGCTCACCTTCTCCGACCTGGTGGCGCTGGTGCTGACGTTCTTCGTCATGCTCTACGCCATGCACCGGGTCGACACCGCGCGCTACCGGAACGTGGTGGACAGCCTGTCGCGCAGCCTCAACCCGCAGGTTCCGGCTTTTGCGCCCCGGCCAGGCGCCGACCGCTCCTCGCAGGGGCTCAACCCGCGCCAGGCCGCCGGACTCAACTACCTGGCGACCCTGCTCACCGAGAAGACGCGCGAGGATTCGTCCCTCGCGGGGGTGCGGATCGCGCTCGGCGACGACCGCCTGGTGGTGGGGCTGCCGGCGGACCTGCTGTTCAAGCCGGGCAGCGCCACCCTCGCCGACAGCGCGAGCGGCGTGCTCTACACGCTGGGGGGCGTGCTCGCCAGCATCGGCAACGCCGTCTCGGTCCAAGGCCACACCGATCCCGAACCGATCGTCAACGGTCCCTTCCCCACCAACCGGGCGCTGTCGCTTGCCCGCGCGCTCGCGGTCGCCGATGCGCTGCACGATCTCGGATATGTGCGGGACATCCCGGCGATCGGGCTCGGCGCCAGCCGCTTTGCCGATCTCGCGACGATCGAGCCGCGCGAGCGGCGCTTCGCCCTCGCCCGCCGCGTCGACGTGGTGATCGGCCCGTACCGGAGCCAGCCGTGAGGCGCGCCGTCCTCGTCGCCCTCGTGGGGCTGCTCGCGTGGGCCGGCGCGGCGTCCGCGGCCGAAACGGTCGCAATCCGCGCCGCCCCGCACCCCGGCTACGGGCGCATCGTGTTCGACTGGCCCAAGCCCGCGCGGCACGAGGCGTCGATCGACGGGCGCACGCTCACCATCCGCTTCGCCCGGCCGCTCGAGGCCAAGCTGCCGCGCATCGCCGCGCTGCTGCCCGACTACGTCTCGGCGGTGTCGCTGTCGCCCGACGGGCGCACGGTGCGGGCGACGCTCAAGGGCGACTACCGGCTGCGCGTGCTGGACGACAAGTCGGCGGCGGTCTTCGACCTGCTCGCCGCCGCGCCGTCCAAGGCCGCGCAGGCGAAGCCCGACCGGAAGGCGGCCGCACCGGCCAAGGCCGCTGCTGCCCCCGCCACGCCTGCGGCCGCGCCGAAGCTCGCGGTGCGCACAGGCACGCATGAAGGGTTCGGCCGGCTGGTGTTCGACTGGCGGGCGCCGGTCGGGATGAAGCTCGACCAAAGCGGCGACACCGTCTTTGTGCGGTTCGACCGGCCCGCGCGCATCGATCTCGCCCGGCTGCGCGCCGCCCTGCCGGCGCCGATCTCTGCCGTCGCCGAGGGGCCGGGACCCGACCTCGCCGTCGCGTTCCGCGTACCGGACGGGGCACGGCTTCGCCACTTCACCAGCGGCACCGCCGTGGTGCTCGACGTGCTCGCCCCTGCGAAGTCGGAAGCGGCGGCGCCGATGCGCCCTGCCCGCGCGAAGCCAGCCACCCCGCCATCGCCGCCGGCCGCCGCCGCTGCGGCGAAGCCCGTCCCGGTGCCGGTGCCGACGCCCGCTGCCGCGCCCACCCTGCTGCCGCCGACGCGCCTGTTCCCGGCCGCGTCCAGCCCCGCCGCCGAGCGCCGCACCATCTCGCGCGCGGCGGACGGGCCGCAGGGCGCCGGCCTGGTCAGCGTCGACGTCACGCGCGGCGTCGACCGGGCCGCCCTCCGCTTCAACTGGCGCCGGCCGGTCGCGGCCGCCGTGTTCCGTCGGCGGGGCGAGGTGTGGGTGACATTCAACGCCGCGGCGCGGATCGACGTCGCCTCGCTCGCCGTTCTGGGCAAGCCCGTCGTGCGATCCGTGGCCCAGGTGCCGATCGTCGGCGGCACGGCAATCCGCTTCGCGCTCGACCCGACCTTCGGCCTCGACGTGCACACCGAGGGCACGATCTGGGTCGTCGAGGCCCGAATCGCGCCGTCCCGTGCGGACAAGCCGATCCCCGTGCTCCCCCAGGGCAGCGTCGTCGCGGGCGATGCCCGCATCGTGATGCCCGTGCCCGATCCGGGGCCCGTGCTGCGCCTGCGCGACCCCGAGGTGGGCGACGAGCTGCGCGTCGTGCCGCTCGCCGAGGCCGGCCGGGGCGTCGCCGCGCCGCACCGCTTCGTCGACGTCGAGGTGCTGGGGAGCGCCCAGGGCGTCGCCGTGCACCCGCTCGCCGATGGCGTCGCGGTGGCCTCGACCCCGACGGGCGTCACCGTCAGCCGCCCGGGCGGGCTCCGCCTCTCCAGTGTCGCCGACCGGGTGCGCGCCCGGAGCCAGCCGCCGCCGCCGATCAAGCGGCTGCTCGACCTCGCCGCCTGGCAGAAGGGACCCGGCCCGACCCCGGCGGAGAGCCGCGAAAAGCTGACCCGCGCCGCCGCGGAGGCGGTGCCCGCAAGGCGCACCGAGGCGCGGCTTCGCCTCGCCCGCTACTTTCTGGCGCAGGGCTTCGGGCCCGAGGCGCTCGGCGTGCTCGCCCAGGTCGCGCGCGAAGCGCCGGACCAGATCGAGCGTCCGGCGTTCCGCGCGATGCGCGGCGCCGCCTACTTTCTCGCCGGCGAGTACGGGCCGGCCGCCGAGGACCTCGCGGTGCCGTCGCTTGCCAACAACGTCGAGGCGGCGCCATGGCGCGGCGCGATCGCGGCGATGCGCGGCGACTGGCGGACGGCGCAGCGCGAATTCGGCGACATCGAGACGGTGATGTCGAGCTATCCGCCTTGGCTCGCCGCCCGGTTCGGCCTCCTCGCCGCAGAGTCGTCGCTCGCCGTCGGCGACACCGGCACCGCCCAGGCGCGGCTCGACGTGCTCGCCGACCGGTCGCTCTCGCCGGGCGACCGGGACATGCTCGACGTGCTGCAGGGCTTCTACGAAAAGGACAGCGGCAACATCGACGCCGCGCTCAAGCTCTGGCGCCAGGTGGCGTCGCACGGTGACCGGCGGGCGTCGGCGCGGGCGCGCTTCGCGCTCGCCGACACGCTGCTCGGCCAGAAGGCGATCACGCTCGACCAGGCAATCGACCGGCTGGAGCGGCTGCGCTTCGCATGGCGCGGCGACGTCTTCGAGTTCGACCTGCTGCGCCGCCTCGCCCATCTCTATGCCCAACGCGACGACAGCCGCGACGCGCTCGAAACGCTGAAGGAAGCGGCGACATACTTCCACGACATCGGCGGGGTGCAGGCAGTGGCCAAGGACATGGCCGGCATGTTCCGCCATCTGTTCGCCGACGGCGGCGTCGACAAGCTGCCGCCGGTCACCGCGCTCGCTCTGTTCGACGAGTTCCGCGAGCTGACGCCGCCGGGGCCCGAGGGCGATGCGATGGTGCGCAAGCTCGCCGAGCGGCTGGTGTCGGTCGATTTGCTGGGCGAGGCGGCGAGGCTCTACGGCCAGCAGGTGAAGTTCCGGCTGAAGGGGGTGGAGAAGGCGCGGGTGGGCGCCCGCCTCGCCGAGGTGCGGCTGCTCGACAACAAGCCGAAGGATGCGCTTGCCGCCCTTGCCGAAAGCGACCAGCCGAACCTTCCCGACGACGTGGTCGAGACGCGCCGCCTCGACAAGGCGCGCGCGGAGGCCGCGCTCGGCCAGCGGCCGGAGGCGCTGGCCACGCTCGCCGGCGATTCGAGCCTCGCCGCCGAGGAGCTCCGCGCCAGCATGGCGTGGCATGCGAAGGACTGGGCCGGCGCGGCCGCCGCGTTCGCCGAGCTGATGGAGCGCAAGGACCTGCCGCCCGCGCCCGACGACCGCGCCCGGCTGGTGCTGAGCCGCGCCGTGGCGCTCGCGCTCGCGGGCGACGAGCAGGGGCTCGCCGCGATCCGCGACGCCGAGGGCGAGGCGATGAAGAAGACCAAGTACGGCGCGGCCTTCGCCGCCGTGGTCGGCCCGCCCTCGCCCGACTCCATTCAGCAGGCGATCAAGCTTACCGGCGACATCGGTGCGGTCGAGGCCATGCTGGGCGAGGTGCGCGGCGCGAAGGAGGCACGGCCGCCGGCCGAGAAGACCGCGATCAACTGACGGCGGCGGCGAGGCCCAGCCAGATCAGGCCGCGTAGGGCGGCCTGGTGTAGCCGGCGGGCGACAGGGTGAAGATCTCGCACCCGTCGGCGGTGACGCCGATCGAATGCTCGAACTGGGCGGAGAGCGAGCGGTCCTTGGTCACCGCGGTCCAGCCATCGGCCAGGATCTTGGTTTCCGGCCGGCCGAGATTGATCATCGGCTCGATGGTGATGAACATGCCCTCGCGCAGCACGGTTCCCTCGCCCCGCCGGCCGTAATGCAGCACGCTGGGCGGGGCGTGGAACACGCGCCCCAGCCCGTGGCCGCAGAAGTCGCGCACCACCGAGCAGCGCTCGCCCTCGGCAAAGGACTGGATCGCGTGGCCGACGTCGCCGAGCGTCGCGCCCGCGCGCACCACGGCGATGCCCCGCACCATCGACTCGTAGGTGATGTCCATCAGCCGCTTGGCCTTCAGCGAGACCTCGCCGACCGCGAACATGCGGCTGGTATCGCCGTGCCAGCCGTCGAGGATGACGGTGATGTCGAGATTGACGATGTCGCCCTCGCGCAGCGTCTTCGGCCCGGGAATGCCGTGGCAGACGACGTGGTTGATCGAGGTGCAGATCGACTTGGGGAAGCCGCGATAGTTGAGCGGCGCCGGCACGGCGCCATGGTCCTCGATGAATTCGTGGCAGAGATCGTCGAGCCGCTCGGTCGTCACCCCCGGCACGACGTAGGGGGTGATGAAGTCCAGCACTTCGGCGCCCAGCCGGCCCGCGCGGCGCATGCCCTTGAACTCGGCCTCGCCGTGCAGCACGATTCGCGGGTCGTCCGCCTCGCGCACCGCCGTTGGGAACCTGCCATTCATCCGATCGTCACTCGCTTTTGGGGAAGGACACCTCGGCAAAGGTAAGCCTCCCGGCGGGCCGTTTCAATGTTCCAGGCCCGGGCGCTGGCCCGCCGTGCGCGCCCGGTCTATGATGCGCCGCCGCAACGGGGAAGGGGCCCATGGCCGAGACGCGCACGGTCACCGCCTGCATGCTGGTCATCGGCAACGAGATCCTCTCGGGCCGCACGCAGGACGAGAATCTCAACTACGTCGCCCGCGGGCTGAACGAGGCCGGGGTGCGGCTGATGGAAGCGCGGGTGATCCCCGACGTGCCCGCCACGATCGTGGCGACGGTCAACGAATGCCGCGCGAAGTTCGACTACGTGTTCACCTCGGGCGGCATCGGCCCGACCCACGACGACATCACGTCCGAATGCGTGGCGAAGGCGTTCGGGGTCAATCTCCACCGCCATCCGCAGGCGGTCGCGATCCTCGAATCCTACCTGCCGCCCGGCGGGCTGAACGAGGCGCGGCTCCGCATGGCGACCGTGCCCGAGGGGGCGGAGCTGATCCTCAACCCCGTCTCGGCCGCACCGGGCTTCCGCTACGAGAACGTCTACGTCATGGCCGGAGTGCCGGCCGTGATGAAGGCGATGTTCGACAGCGTGAAGGGCACGCTGAAGGGCGGGCTCGCCATGGGGTCGCGCTCGGTGCGCATCGAGCTCGCCGAGGGCGCCATCGCCGAGACGCTGTCGCGGCTGCAGGACGCCAATTCCGACGTCGAGATCGGCAGCTACCCGGCCATGCGGCGCGGCTCGTTCGGGGTCAGCGTGGTGCTGCGCGGCACCGACCCCAACCGGCTCGACGCGGTGCTGGCCGAGCTGATCGTGGCGCTCAAGGCGCTCGGCGGCGATCCGGTCGACGAATTGGGCCAGCTCGCCGGCCAGGGCGCGAAGGCGTAGTCAGGCCGCTACGGCGGCGCGGGCGCGGCGGCTCGCCCGCCAGATGTTGTACCAGTTGGCGGCGATGACCAGCGCGGCGCCGGCCCAGACCCACGCGTCGACCGTCTCGCGATAGGCGAGGTAGCCGACCAGCGCCACGGTCGGCAGGCGCAGGAAATCGATGGGCGAGACGACGCTCACGTCGGCGAGCGCCAGCGCGCGGGCGAAGCTGTAATGGGCGGCAAGCGCGCAGGTGCCGACCAGCAGGATCCAGGGCACGTCGCGAAGGGTCGGCATCGCCCAGTCGAACACGGTGGGGCCGAGCCCGAGGACGAGCTGGATCAGGTTCATGTAGAGCACCACCGCGAAGGCCGAATCCGCGCGCATGATCGATTTGGTCATGGTGATCGACGCGCCGTAGCACGCTGCGCCCGCCAGCATGATCAGCGAGGCGGGGTGGATCGCCGCCGCGCCCGGCCGCAGGATGATCAGAACGCCGACGAAGCCGATCGCGATGGTCACCCAGCGGCGGCCGTCGATCGCCTCGCCGATGAACAGTCCGGCGAACAGGATGGCGAACAGCGACATGGTGAATTCGATCGCCGTAACCTCGGCGATCGGCAGGACGCCGAGGGCGAAGAACCACGCCACCTGGCCCAGGAAATGGATCGAGTTGCGCGCCACGTGCAGGGGCAGGATGCGGGTGCGGAAGGCGCGGAACCCGTCGCGCGCCGAAAGCGGCAGCAGCACGCAGAGCCCGACCAGTGAGCGCATCACCACTGTCTCGAACGGCGACATGGAATGGGCGAGTTCGCGCCCGGCCACCGCCATGGCGACGAACGACAGCATCGTCACCAGCATCCAGCCGGCGCCGCGCACCGCCGGCGGTATCGGGCCCGTCGCCACGCCCTACCTCGCTTCCGCGTCCCGGCGCAGCGTGAACCGCACCAGTTCGGGCCGGCAGTTGAATCGCACCGGCAGGCCCGAGGTGCCGGCGCCGCGCGAGGTGTAGCCCATCATCGCGCCCTCGCGCCACCCTCCCGCGCTGCGCCCGCCGCGCCCGCCGCGCGGCACGTAGACCGGCCAGCCGCGCGGCAGGCAGATCTGCCCGCCGTGCGTATGGCCGCAGAGATAGAGGTCGATGCCCGCGCGCGCAGCGAGAGTCGCGTAGCGCGGCGAATGCACCAGCGCGACGACGAACCCGCCCGGCACGCGGGATAGGGCGGCGCGGCCGGCCGGCCGCACGCGGATGTGGCGGTCCTGCACGCCGAGTACATGCAGCGTCTCCTCGCCGCGGCGGACGGCGACAGAGCGGTTGGCCAGCACCTCGATGCCCATGGCCGGCAGGGTCCTGGCCAGCCGGCGGTGGTCGTGGTTGCCGAGGACGGCGAGCATGCCGTCGGGCGCGGTCACGGCGCCCGCGATCCGTCGCATCGTCGGCAGGATCGCGTCGGGGTCCGACCGCACGCGCGGCTTGTAGTCGCCGGTCATGACGCAGAGGTCGGCGGGGGCGGCGGCCGCCAGCGCGATCAGCCGTTCGGTCGCCTCGGGCAGCATGCCGATATGCAGGTCGCTGAGATGCAGCAGCCGGTAGCCGTCGAACGCTTGCGGCAGGGCGGGGAACGAAAGCTCGATCTCGGCGAGGCGGAGGTCGCCGGCGTTTCGCCGTCCTCGCGCATAGAGCCCGCTCAGCCTGAGCCCGATCCGGATCGCCTCCTTCAGTGCGCCGTTCACGCCGCCCGGCTCAGCGCGCCGGCGCGCCCGCGCCGTCGGCGGGGCGATAGACGATGGTCACCTTGTCGCCGGCGAAGGTGACGGCGCGAACGTCGTCGAGCGCCCGGCGCCTGTCCTCGCCGGCGACCAGCTCGAGCACCAGCCCGAAGGCCGGCCGGGCGAGCGAGGCCGGCACGTCGATCCGGCCGATGGCGAGGCGTGAGACCTCGACCCTGCCCTGCGACGGCGGCACCGCCGCGCGCAGGTTGACGTAGCGCCCGAGCGGGCCGATCGCGACCGGCAGCATCACCGTCGTCGCCATCACGAGACCGTAGGGCCTGATCGAGGTCCGGGTGCGCACCGGGCTCCGGGCGGGCAGGCTCGCCGCGATCAGCCCGTCGATTTCCGGCCCGGTCAGGGTGATCGGCACGCCCGAGGCGGCCAGGAGTCGCGCCGCCCCGGTGGCGTTTCCGGGCACGGCGGCACCCGCATGCCCCTGGTTGCGGAGAAGCTCCTCGATTTGGGCGCGGCTCGGCCGGTTCGGCCCGTTGGCGAGGGCGCGGAGCGCGTCGGGATCGAGCCGCCCGCGCGCGATTTCGGTCAGGCTGCGGGCGGGCGTCGCGGCTCCCGCGGCGACCGCGGGCGTCTCCTCGACGCCGAAATAGACCGCCGCGCCGGCCGCCGCGATGGCGGCGAGCGGGATGTAGACGAAAATCAGCCGGAACAGCATGCGGTCGTCTTCCGTCGGGACCGGCGGCGGTCGCGCGCCAGGGAACCCGCGCCCCGCGATTCGCGCAAGTCCCGCCTTCCGCCGTGCCGGAGCGCCGCTCAGGTGCCGGAGGGCGTGTCCTTGTACTTCTTGGAGATGCGGGTCATCAGCTTCAGGAGGGCGAGCGCCTTCGGCTGGTCCTTGAATACCGTGGTGCCGACGGTGGCGAGCCGCGCGTTGAACTTCTTCTGCTCTGCGGGCGAGAATTCGGTCAGCGTGCCCCCGTTCGCGGTCCATGACTTATAGGCGTCTGCGACCAGCTTGATGGTGAAGGGCATCACGTCCTTGTCCGCCTTCAGCATCTCCTGCCACAGCACCGACTGGACGTCCTGCGGCAGCGAGTCGTACCAGGTCTTGGACACGAACTTCAGCACGCAGATCAGCGATTCGCGCGCTTTGAAAACGTATTTCACCGTGTTGTAGTACTTGAACGGCACGAACACGGTGATGCCCGACTTGTTGCCGTCGATGGTGTGGCGCTGGATGGCGGGCAGCACCTCGCCCAGCGGCATCGGCACGCCGGTCGCACCGAGGCGTGACAGGGTCTCGCGCTCCAGAGGGCTGCCGAACACGCGGAGCTTGAGCCCCTGGAAGTCGGCCATGGTGTGGATCGGGTTGCGCGTCGCGTAGTCGGAGAAGGCATCGCAATTGTGCCCGACGATCTTGATGCCCTTGCTCTCCGCGATCGGCCAAAACGCCTTGCGGAACTCGGGGTCGTTCAGCGTGTGCGTGCCCTGCCACAGCCCGGTCAGCACGCCCGGCGCCGAGAAGATGCCAAACCGCTCGTCGATGCCGGACAGGAACTCCGGCGGCACAATGTCCGCCTCGATGGTGCCGAGCTGGACGCCCTCGACCGTGCGCGGGATCGAGCCGAGCTGGCTCGCCGGGAAGACCTCCACCTTCATCTTGTTCGGCAGGCGCTTCTCGACCGCCGCCTTGACCATGTTCGCCCACTCGTTGAGCTGGTCGCGGACCGTCGGGATCGAGATCTTCATCGTGTATTGCTGCGCGGCGGCCGGCGCGGGGGCCAGGGGCACCGCGGCGGCGAAGGCGGCAAGGGCGACGGCGAAGGCGGCGGTCCGGCGCGGCGAGGCGGGGCGCGGCATGATCTTCTCCCAGAGATGAAGCGAAGACGCGAAGCGGTCGTCGCAGGCTCTTGTTATGGAACCGACCGTAGTGCCCGGGTCACGGCCTGTCAAACGAACGAGGCGCGCCCGAAAAGAAAAGGGGCGGTCTCCCGCCCCTTTCCATCCAGGTCTTCGCGATCCGGTCACGTCCCGGAAGGCGTGTCCTTGTATTTGGCGGCGACCTTCTTCAGGAGGGCCAGAAGGTCCAGCACCTTGGGCTGGCCCTTGAAGACCTGCTCTCCGACGCCCTCGAGCAGCTTGTAGAAGCGCTGCTGCTCGTCGGGCGAGAATTCGGTCAGCGTGCCGCCATGCGCGGTCCAGGCCTTGTAGTCCTCCTCGACGATCTTCACCGCATCGGGCATCACGTCCTTGTTGGCCTTCTGCGTCGCATCCCAGACGATGGTCTGCAGGTTTTGAGGCAAGCCGTCGAACCAGCTCTTCGACACGAACTTGAGGACGCAGATCATCGACTGCTTGGGACGCAGCACGTACTTGACCGTGTCGTAGTAGCGGAACGGCACGAACACCGTGATTCCGGCCTTGTTGCCGTCGATCGTGTGGCGCTGGATGGCGGGCAGGACCTCGCCCAACGGCATCGGCACGCCGGTCGCGCCGAGGCGCGACAGGCTCTCGCGCTCGATCGGGCTGCCGAACACGCGGAGCTTAAGCCCCTTGAAATCGGCGATCTTGCGGATCGGGTCGCGCGTCGCGTAGTCGCCCGGCCCGTCGCAGTCTTGGCCGACGATCTTGATGCCCTTGTCGGCGCCAACGTTCCAGAACGCCTTCTTGAACTCGGGGTCGTTCAGCGCGTGGTAGCCCTGCCAGATGCCGGTCAGCACGCCGGGCACCGAGAATATGCCGAAGCGCGGATCGACGCCCGAGAGGAACTCCGGCGGCACCTCGACGGCCTCGATGGTGCCGAGCTGGGCGCCTTCGACCATGCGCGGGATGGCTCCGAGCTGGCTGCCGGGGTAGATGCCGACCTGCATCGCGCCCTTGGAGGCGGGCTCCACGATCTTCTTCACCATCTCCGACCAGGTCTCGAGTGCCGAGTGCACCGTCGGCGAGCCGATCTTCATGGTGTATTGCGCGGCCGGCGCGGCACCCGGCGCGGCGGCGACCGTGACGGCGGCCGCCACGGCTAACGCGCCCCAGCCCGCGCGGCGCGGGCGGACCAAGCGGATCATTTGATTGCCTCCCTTGTTTATTGCTTCCAGGCGGACGGTATCGGCTGGCCGACCCCCTGTCAATTTGACCCGCCGCCTGTATCATGGCCGCGGCAACAGGACGCGAGGGCTTGTCGATGGATGTGAAGGCCGCGGTCGCCTACCAGGCGGGAAAGCCACTGACGGTCGAGACGGTGCGGCTCGAAGGGCCCAGGGCGGGCGAGGTGCTGGTCGAGATCCGGGCGACCGGCGTCTGCCATACCGATGCCTTCACCCTGTCGGGCGAGGACCCGGAGGGGCTGTTCCCCACCATCCTCGGCCACGAAGGCGCGGGGGTGGTGGTCGAAATCGGGCCCGGTGTGCGTTCGATCGCGGTCGGCGACCACGTGATCCCGCTCTACATCCCGGAGTGCCGCGAGTGCAAATCCTGCACCTCCGGCAAGACGAACCTCTGCACCGCGATCCGCGACACCCAGGGCAAGGGCCTGATGCCTGACGGGACCAGCCGGTTTTCGGTCGGCGCAACGAAGCTGCACCACTACATGGGCACCTCGACCTTCGCCAACTACACGGTGCTGCCCGAGATCGCGGTCGCCAGGATTCGCAAGGACGCGCCGTTCGACAAGGTCTGCTACATCGGCTGCGGCGTCACCACCGGCGTCGGCGCGGTGATCAACACGGCGAAGGTGACGCCGGGCGCCAACGTGGTGGTGTTCGGGCTCGGCGGGATCGGGCTCAATGTCATCCAGGGCGCGCGGCTGGTCGGCGCCAACATGATCGTCGGCGTCGACACGAACCCCGGCAAGCGCGCCCTCGCCGAGCGGTTCGGCCTGACGCATTTCGTCAACCCCAAGGACCACGGAGACAAGCTGGTCGCGGCGCTGGTCGAGCTGACCGGCGGCGGGGCGGACTACAGCTTCGAATGCATCGGCAACGTCAACACGATGCGCCAGGCGCTGGAATGCTGCCACCGCGGCTGGGGCGTCTCGACCATCATCGGCGTCGCCGGCGCCGGGCAGGAGATCTCGACCCGCCCGTTCCAGCTCGTCACCGGCCGGGTGTGGAAGGGTACCGCGTTCGGCGGTGCCAAGGGGCGCACGGACGTGCCGAAGATCGTCGACTGGTACATGGACGGCAAGATCGAGATCGACCCGCTGATCACCCACACCATGCCGCTCGCCGACATCAACAAGGCGTTCGACCTGATGCATGCCGGCGAATCGATCCGCAGCGTGGTGACGTTCTGATGCGCCGCCTCTCGCTCGCACTGGCGCTCCTCGCCGCGACCGCGCTGCCGGCCGCCGCGGCCGGTCCGGAAGCGGTCGCGGGCGCGGACCGCGTCGTCGCGGTATGGGGCGAGGGCGAGGCGCATGCGAAGCCCGACATGGCCGAGCTCTCGGCCGGTGTGGTGACCGAGGGGCGGTCGGCTCACGACGCGCTCTCGGCCAACTCGCAGGCGATGGAGCGGGTGATCGCTACCGTGAAGGCGCTCGGCATCGAGGGGCGCGACCTCCAGACCGAAGGGGTCAATCTGAACCCGGTCTATGCCCGGTCCGACAATTCCGGCGCTCCGCCGCATATCGCGAGCTACCGCGCCCAGAACACGCTCCGCATCCGGCTGCACGACCTCGGCAAGCTCGGCACGCTGCTCGACAAGGTCGCGGGCGCCGGCGCCAACACCGAGAACGGACTTCTCTCGGCGTCTCGGACGATCACCGGCTCGCCGACACGGCGCGCGAGGCCGCGATGGGTGACGCCCATCGCAAGGCCGCGCTGCTCGCCAAGGCGGCCGGCGTAACGCTCGGCAAGGTGGTCTCGATCTCCGAGGAGGGCGCCGGGGGCGGCCCGGTGCCGATGCGCGCCTTTTCCGCCATGAAGGCGGCCCCGGTGCCCATCGAGGCGGGCGAGAACACGATCCGCGCCCGGCTCCGCGTCGTCTACGCGATCGAGTAGTGGGGCCGGTCGGGGACCGGCCCTACACCTGTCGTGGTTTGTGGGCCGTAAGGGCGGGTCGGGGACCCGCCCCAATGTCAGATCAAGCCGGCGCGGCTCAGGACCCCGTCGAGGCGCTTTTCCAGCTCGGGCGTCGCGGGCACCATCGGCAGGCGGTGCTCGTTCCGTGCCAGGATGCCCAGCCGGCGCATCATGTATTTCATCGGGATCGGGTTGGTGTCGTAGAACACCGCCTGGTTGATCTCGAACAGCTCGTAATGAAGCTTGCGCGACGCCTCCATCTTGCCGGCGAGGACGAGCGCGGCGAGCTCGGCCACCCGCTTCGGCGCGAGGTTGCCGACCGCGTTCATCAGCCCGCACGCGCCGACCGCCATCATCGGGAAGCTCAGATCCTCGAGCCCGACGAAGATGCGGAACTCGGGCCCGAACGCGTCGAGGCACTTGGAGACGAACCCAAGATCGTCGACCGCGTGCTTCATGCCGACGAAGTTGGGCGCGCCTTTCCTGATCTCGGCCAACGTCTCGAGCGTCACGCTGACCGCGGCCCGGCCCGGGATGTGATAGATCATCCAGGGTAGCTTGGTGCGCTTGGCGACGTCGAGGTAATAGGCCACAAGCCCGCGCTGCGGCGGGCGGATGTAGTAGGGCGTGACGATCAGCAGCGCGTCCACCCCGGGCCGGTTCGCGTGCTCGACCAGCGCCACCGTCTCGGCGTGCGACTGGGAGCCGGTGGCTGCGACGATCGGAAGCTTGCCCGCCGCCGCCTCGATCGCGACCTCGAGGCAGCGCTGGCGCTCGGCCACCGAAAGGGTCGACGGCTCCGACGTGGTGCCGCACACGACGATGCCGTGCGAGCCGTTCTTCGCCTGGTGCTCCACCAGCCCGGCATAGGCGTCGTAATCGACCTCGCCGTCCTTGAATGGCGTGATCAGCGGCGGGTAGGAGCCTTGCAGCGCGGTCTTGGCGAGTTCCATGGGACGATCCTTTCGCGGCGACCGTATTTTCGTGCACGCGCCCCGTCAAGGCGGACGGCCGGCCCTCGTCCTTCCACCGGCTCAGGACGAGGATCCGTGCCTAACTCATCCCGAGCTTGTCGAAGGATGAGGTTCCGGTAAGCTGCCGCGAAACGGGAGAGACGAATTGGCCGAAAAGTTGTTGCCGACGACCGTGGTGGGAAGCTACCCGCAGCCCGACTGGCTGGTGGACCGGGACCTTCTGGTCAAGCGTCCGCCGGCGCGGGTGCGCGCCGCCGACATATGGCGCGTCGCGCCGCCGTTCCTGGAACAGGCTCAGGACGACGCGACCGTGCTCGCAATCCGAGACATGGAGCGGGCGGGCGTCGACATCATCACCGACGGCGAAATCCGGCGCGAAAGCTACTCCAACCGGCTTGCCACCGCGCTCGACGGCATCGACAACGAGAATCCGGGCCAGACGCCCGGCCGGTCGGGCCGCATGATGGTGGTGCCGCGCATCGTCGGCCCGATCCGCCGCAAGGGCGACGTCGAGGTGCGCGACATGCGCTTCCTGCGCGCCAACACCGACCGGAAGACCAAGATCACCTTGCCGGGCCCGTTCACCATGGTCCACCAGGCGCAGGACGACTACTACAAGGACGAGGCGGCAGCGGCGATGGACTATGCCGCCGCGGTGAACGAGGAGATCAAGGCGCTGTTCGCCGCCGGTGCCGACGTGGTCCAGCTCGACGAGCCCTATCTGGAGGCCCAGCCCGACAAGGCGCGGACCTGCGCGCTGCCTGCCATCAACCGCGCGCTCGAGGGCGTCGCCGGCACGACCGCGCTGCACCTCTGTTTCGGCTACGCCTATGTCACGCCGTCCAAGCCGTCGCACGCCTACCATTTCCTCGCCGAGCTGGAAGGCTGCGCGGCCAAGCAGATCTCGGTCGAGACGGCGCAGCCGAAGCTCGACCTCGCGACGCTCGACGTCCTGCCGCACAAGACCATCATTGTCGGCGTGATCGACATGGGCGACCCGAACGTCGAGACGGCGGAGACGGTGGCGGGGCGCATCCGCGCGGCGCTGAAGCACGTCGCGCCCGAACGGGCGGTGATCGCGCCCGACTGCGGGATGAAGTACCTGCCGCGTGCCACCGCCTTCGGCAAGCTGAAGGCCATGGTCGACGGTGCCGATATCGTCCGGAAAGAATTGGTCGGCTGAACCGATGCAGATGACAACTGCCTCGGCGGACCTTACCATCATGCCATGCCGATGACCGCACCCGTCGACGTGATCCCGCGCCCGGCCGAAGACGCGCTGCCGTGGGAGAAGCTCGCCGTCGCGCTGGTCGACATATTGGGCGGGGTGCAGCAGGTCGTGACGGTGGACGAGCTGCGGCGCGCCGACGCGGCGCTCGGCGACGCCAGCCGGACGCTCTCGCCGTTCGAGCGGCTGGCCCAGGCGGCGTCGGATGTGCTGGTTGCCAAGGGGCTGGTGGACGCGGGCGAGCTCAACGTGCGGATGGCGCGGTTCGCCGTCACGCTGGCGGGCGACAAGGACCGGGCGCACCCAAAGGCGCGCTTCTCCAACGCCGCGGTCAGCGACATCGGCGGCCTGCCGGGCGGGCCGATCGACCGGCGCGAGCACGAGACGGCGGGGTGGGAGAAGCTGATCACCGCGCTCGGCAGCGTGCTCTCCGAAAAGCGGCTCCGCACGGTGCACGAATCGCGCCGCGCGCAGGAGGATCTGGGCGACGACTACAACCGCCTCGCCTATTTCGAGCGCTGGGCGCAGGCGACCGCCAACCTGATGTACGAAAAGGGCGTCCTGACGCCGGACGAGGTGGCGGCGCGCATGGCCGAAATCCGCGGGAGGCTCGGAAGGTGACCCGGGCGCCCGACCTCGCGCGCGCCCGGCCGCACGATCTCGGCGGCCTGCCCGCCGGCCCGATCGACCGGGCCGAGCACGAGGCGGAGCCGTGGCAGAATCTGGTGACGGCGCTGATGTATTTGCTGCGCGACCAGTGCCACCTCGCCAGGACCGACGAGATGCGCCGTGCCATCGCGGACATGCCGGCCGACGACTATCGGCGGCTCGGATATTTCGACAAGTGGGCCATCGGCGTTTCGACGCTGGCGGTGGAGAAGGGGCTGATGACGCGGGACGAGATCGCGGATCGAACCGACGCCCTGCGCGCCCGGCTGGAGGGGAAATGACTGGATTGACGCGACGGCCGAACGATTTGGGCGGGCTTCCCGCCGGCCCGATCGGGCCGCGCGGCCACGAGCCCGAGCCGTGGGAGCTGCTGATCACCGCGCTGGTGTCGACCGTTGGTCCATCGCGGGCGAAGATCAACACGGTCGACGAGTTCCGCCGGGCGCGCGAGGATCTGGAGCCCGATTTCTACGCCTCGCTCACCTATTTCGAGCTGTGGGCCCAGGGGTTCGTCAATTTGATGGAAGAGAAGGGCGTGCTGACGCGGGACGAGGTCGTGGCGCGCGCCGCCGAGATCAAGGACAGGCTGGCGAGGAAAGCATGAGCGAAGCCGACAATCCCAAGTACGCGCCGGGCGATCGGGTGAAGATCGCCGCCGCCAACCCGCCCGGCCACCGCCGCGTGCCGGTCTATGCGCGGGGGCGCGAAGGCGTGATCGAACGCGTGTGCGGCGCCTTCCCGAACCCGGAGGAGCTGGCCTACGGGTTCGACGGGCTGCCGGCGCGCAACCTCTACCGCGTGCGGATTCGCCAGTCCGACATCTGGCCCGACTACAAGGGACCGGCGAACGACGTGCTGGAACTCGAGATCTACGAGCATTGGCTGGAAAAGGCCTGAGGAGACGGACGATGGCGCACGATCACGACCACGCGCACGGCCATGACCACGATCATGGGCACGAGCACGGCCACAACCATCGGCACGACCCGATCGAGGTGGCCGAGGGCGCCGGCGAGTACGAGATCATGGTCCACGCGATCAAGGAGCTGCTGATCGAGAAGGGCGTGATCACCGGCGACGACATCCGCAAGACGCTGGAATTCATGGACACGCGCACCCCGGCGCTCGGCGCCAAGGTGGTGGCTAAGGCGTGGGCCGATCCCGCGTTCAAGAAGCGCCTGCTCGCCGACGGTACCGCCGCGGTCGCCGAGCTCGGCATCCCGATGGGCGACGCCGAGCTGATCGTGGTCGAGAACACGCCCCAGGTGCACAACGTCGTCGTCTGCACGCTGTGCTCGTGCTACCCGCGCACGGTGCTCGGCCTGCCCCCCGACTGGTACAAGAGCCGTAGCTACCGCTCGCGCGTCGTCGCCGAGCCCCGCGCCGTGCTGAAGGAGTTCGGCACCGAGATCGCCGATTCCGTGACGGTCCGCACACACGATTCCAACGCCGATATGCGCTACCTCGTCCTGCCCCAGCGCCCGGCCGGTACCGAGGGCTGGTCCGAGGACAGGCTCGCCGCGGTCGTCACCCGCGACTGCATGGTAGGCGTGGCGGTGCCGAAAGCGGGGTAAGCCGCGCGCCGCTCCGGCGCGCCGGCCCCGGCACGCCGACGTCGCATGACAGTCTTGTGACACGCCGCGGGACAGCGGCCCCGCACCCGTCTATGCTGGGCGCAACAAGAACGCCGCGCTCTTCGCATCACCGGGCCCCATGCTGTTCCACGCCGTCCCGTACGTCGATTCCTGGACGTTCGCCGGGCTTACCGGCCTCGCCTTCCTCACTGCCGCGATGGGCACGGTCGCGGGGCTCGGCGGCGGCGTGCTGCTGCTCGGCGTCATGGCAACCGTGTTCCCGCCCGCCGCGCTGATCCCGCTGCACGGGGTGATCCAGCTCGGCTCGAACGTCAGCCGCGTCACCATCATGCGCCGCCACGTGCTGTGGAGCGCCATCGTCGCCGCGGGCATCGGCGCGCTGCTCGGCGCCGCCATCGGCGGCGAGCTGGTGGTCTCGCTGCCGACCGCGTTGCTCGAGGCGATCCTCGGCGCGTTCCTGCTCTATGTCTGCTGGTCGCCGCATGTCACGGCGGGCAAGCCGACGCGCCGCCGCTTTTTCCTGCTCGGCGCCGTCGGCACGGTGATCTCGATGTTCGTCGGCGCGACGGGCAGCCTGCTTTCGCCCTTCGTCGCGGGGGTCAGCGACGACCGGCGCGTGTTCATCGCCACGCTCGCGGCCATGATGATCATGGTGCACGGGCTCAAGGTCGTGACGTTCGGCGTGCTGGGGTTCGCCTTCGCGGCCTATGTGCCGCTGCTCGCCGCGATGATCGCCGCGGGCTATTTCGGCAACTGGGCAGGCAAGCATCTGCTCGACCGCATGCCCGAGGCGCTGTTCCGCCGCGTCTTCCAGATCGCGCTCAGCCTGCTCGCGCTCCGGCTTCTGTTCGCGGCGGTCGCGAAGACCGGCTATCTCTGAACGGGCAACGCGCGCTTCGCGGTGGCGAGCCAGATACCGCCGAAGATCAGCACGATGCCCGCCCCGTGATACCAGTGGAACGCTTCGCCCAGCAGGGTCATCGCCATCGCCGCGACGAAGACGGGCGTCAGGTAGATGAAATAGCTCGCGGTGGTCGGTCCCACCTTGGCGACGGCGGCGACCCAGAATATCTGTGCCGCCAGCGAGGCGAACAAAGCAGTGTAGGCGATCACCCCGACGGCGGTCATGTCGAGCGGCATCGGCCGGCCGGTCGCGGTCTCGAACCAGTAGAGCGGCGCCAGCAGGACCGTGCCGGCGAGGCCGGTCGCGAAGATGGTCATCGTTGGGTCGATCTCCTTCGGCAGGCGGCGCAGCAGGATCGAGTAGAGCGCGTACAGGAACACGGCCGCGAGCATCAAGAGGTCGCCGGCGTTGAACTGCAGCGTGCCGAGCGCCGCCGGATTGCCGCGCAGCACGATCAGCGCCATGCCGGCGAAGCCGATCGCGACGCCCGCCCCCTGGCGGGGCGTGGTGCGCGCCTGGGTCGCGAACGCCGCCATCAGCACGATGCAGATGGGGAGCGAGCCTTGCAGCAGCCCGGCATTGACCGCGGTCGTGTGCTCGAGCGCGATGTAGACGAGGCCGGAGAAGCCGACGACGTTGAGGCTGGCGAGGACCAGGATCAGCCGCCATTCGCGCAGGAGGGTCGCCCGTGCCCGCCAGCTTCGCCCGGCGACGAACGGCGCGGCGAGCGCCACGGTCACCGCCCAGCGCCAGAAGGCGAGGCCGAGCGGCGGAATCTCGTTCACCGCCGCGCGGTAGACGATGGTGTGCCCGGCCCAGAACAGCGCTGTCAGGGTCAGCAGCATGTAGGGCGAGGCGAGGATTCGCAGCGGGCTCCGCTCCATCCGCTCACCCCGCTTCGGGCTGGATGGCGCGCCGCGCGCCGCGCCGGACGGTCGCGAGCCCGATACCGGCCAGCACCATCGCCCCGCCCGCCAGGTGATACCAGAGCAGATGCTCGCCAAGCAGCGCGATGGCCAGGACCGAGGTGAAGATCGGGTAGAGGTTGCCGAAATACCCGACGGTCTGCGGGCTGAGCCGCATCGAGCCGCCGTTGAACAAGGTGAAGCCGATGGCGCCGCCGACGATCCCGCCATAGGCGACGAAGGCGAAGCTCATCGGCTCGGCCGGCATCGGCCGTCCCTGCAGGAACGTCTCGTTCAAATAGAACGGCAGCGTACAGGCGACGCCCGCCGCCAGCGCCACGGTCTGGAAGGCGAGGAACCCGACGCCGCGCGGGATGTGGCGGAGCAGCATCAGCTGCAGCGCCCAGGAGGTGGTGCCGGCCAGCACCCAGAGATCGCCCCGGTTGAAGGCGAGCTCGCCCAGCCGCGTCACGTCGCCATGCAGCACCACCAGGATCGCGCCGGGGATCGACACCGCCGCCCCCATCGCCTGGCGTGAGGTCATGCGCTGGCGGAGCAGCGCCCAGGCCAGCACGATCACCAGCACCGGCAAGGTCGACTGGATCAGCGCGGCCTGGATCGCCGTGGTCGTTTGCAGCCCGATGTAGAAGAAGGTGTTGAAGGCGAAGATGCCGAGCGCGCCATAGGCGAAGAACAGCGGCCACTTGGCGCGCAGGACGGCGGCGTTGCGCCTGATGTCGGGGATGCCGAACGGCAGCACGACGAGGAGGGCCACCAGCCAGCGCCAGAAGTTCAGCCCGATCGGCGGGATATGATAGGCGGGCGCGGCCCGGCCGAGGATCGCGTTGCCCGAAAAAGCCAGGATCGCGCCGGCAACCATCAGCGAGGCCCAGACCGGGCGGTTCATTCGCGGCGTCCCGACAGGGGTGGGGAGGCGCGCACGGCGCGTGCGCGGCGCCACCTTAGTGGGGCCCGGCGGCGCGGTGCAAGCCCGCCGGGCGCAAGGCTGGGTGCCGTGAGCGGGGCGGTCGCGCTGCGGCGCAGGCCCTGGCTGGCGCCGGCCCCCGTTCCCTCGATGCCGGCGAATGGGCTAGACTGCGCGTGCGGTCGGGCCGCGGAAGGCGCGAACACCATGTCCATGTCCCCCCGACAGGGGGTCGAGGCGGTCCGGCGCGGGCGGGACCTCCGGCTCGATTTCTTCCGCGGGCTCGCGCTGTGGTTCATCTTCCTGGACCACATCCCGTCGAACTTCCTGAACTCGTTCACCGTCCAGAACGTCGGGTTTTCCGACGCGGCGGAGATCTTCGTGTTCATCTCCGGCTTCGCCGCCGCCGTCGCCTACGGCTCGATCATGCGCCGGCGCGGCTTCGCCTTCGCGGCGGCCGGCGTCTGGCGCCGGGTGTGGCAGCTCTACATCGCCCAGATCATGCTGTTCGTGATCTTCACGGCGCAGATCGCCTACGTCGCGGCCCACTTCAAGAACCCGATGTATGCCGACGAGATGCGAATCGTGGACTATTTCCGCGACCCGTACCGCTCGCTCGCCGAGGCGCTGCTGCTCAAGTTCAAGCCGGCGAACATGGACATCCTGCCGCTCTACATCGTGCTGCTGGCGGGATTTCCCCTCGCGCTCTACTGGCTGCCGCGCCGGCCCCGGGTCGTGCTCGCGGTCTCGGCCGCGTTCTGGGCGGTGGTCCACGCGTTCGGGCTCAACCTGCCGGGCTATCCGCCGGGCACGACCTGGCATTTCAACCCGCTCGCCTGGCAGCTTCTGTTCGTCACCGGCGCGGTCTGCGCGGTAGCGGGACCCGACCTGGCGCGCTGGCTGCCGCCGCGCCGGGTGCTGATGCCGGTCGCCCTCGCCTACCTGGTGTTCGCCGCCTTCGTGGTGGCAACGTGGACCGTGCCGTTCCTCGACCATGCGATGCCCAACTGGCTCGGCAAGCTCCTCTACCCGATCGACAAGGGCAATCTCGACTTTCTGCGCTACATCCATTTCCTCGCGCTCGCCTACGTGACCGTCACGCTGGTGCGGCGCGACAGCGCGTTCCTGTCCAGCCGTGCCGCCCGGCCATTGCTCGTCTGCGGCCAGCATTCGCTCCAGGTCTTCTGCGTCGGCACGTTCCTGTCCTTCGCCGGCCATTGGATCCTGGTCCAGCTCAACGGAGGAAACCTGATGCAGATCGCGGTGAGCCTCGCCGGGATCGGGTTGATGACCGGGCTCGCCTATGGGCTCGCCTGGTACAAGAAGGCGGAAGCGGGCGCGCGCCAGACGGCCGAGCCGGCGCGCCCGTCGGTGGCGGAATGATCGCGCGCCACATCTTCGGTGCGGCCCTGCTGTTCGGCCTTGCGGCTTGCGGCGCGGCGACGGCGCAGGAGCCGAACTGGACGGCGCTTTGCGGCGCGCCGGAGAACCTGTACGAGCCGACCGACCCGATCGGCGCGGCGCACGCCGCCGTCGCCAAGCAGGGCGCGCTGGCCATCGTGGTACTTGGCACGGCCTCGTCGTCGGCCCAGGGGCTCAGCGCGCCCGCCAACGCCTATCCCGAACGGCTCAAGACCGCGCTCGGCGCGCTGCTTCCCAAGGTGAAGGTGACGGTGGCGCTGCGCCTCGCCCCGCGGCGCAGCGCGGCCGAGATGGTCGGGCTGATGCGCTCGGACGTGCTGCCGCTCCGTCCCGACCTCGTGGTGTGGCAGACCGGCACCGTCGACGCGGTGCGCGGCGTCGACGCCGAGACGTTCGCCCAGGCGCTGCTCATGGGCATCGACACGCTGCACCGCGCCGGCATCAGCGTGATCCTGATGGACATGCAGTACAGCCCCTACACCGGCTCGATGGTCAGCCTGGACAGCTATCGCCGACGGATGACCTGGGTCAGCCAAGTCAGCGACGTCACCCTGTTCCGTCGCTACGACATCATGGAATACTGGTATCGGAACGGGAATTTCGACTTCGAGGTCGCGGGCGCGGCTGCCCAGCTCAAGATGGCCGACCGCGTACATGGCTGCATCGGCCGGCTGCTGGCCGAAACGATCGCGATCGGGGTGGAACAGAAGGATGGTATGGGGAAATAGCGTGCGACCGGCGCGGTTGGGTGTGCTCGCCGTGGGGCTCGCCCTTGCCGCCGGGGTGACGGGACCGGCGCGCGCGGCGGGACCGGCCTGCCCGGCGCCCAGCACGGCGAGCGGGCTCGACCGGCCGCTGCCGCACACCGCGGCGCGCATCATCGCCGGCGGACCGCTCGAGATCGTCGCCATTGGCTCGTCCTCGACCGAGGGGCGCGGGGCGAGCGCCCCCCGCTTCCGCTATCCCGACCGGCTGGCCGCCGCGCTCCACCGCCGCCTGCCGGGCCTCGCGCTTCGCATCGAGAACAAGGGCGTCGGCGGCGAGACCCACTACGACATGATGCGCCGGTTCGACCGCGACGTGTTCCCCTACCACCCGGACCTGGTGATCTGGCAGCTCGGCACCAACGCGGTGACGCACGAGCACGGCGTCTCGCACGACGAGGCGGCGATCCGCAAGGGCGTGGCGCGGCTCGAGGCGTCGGGTGCCGACGTCATCCTGATGAACCCGCAATACGCGCCCAAGGTGCTGCGCGATCCCGACTACCCGGCCATGCTGCGCCTGCTCGACGACGTGGGGCTCCGGATGCGCGTCGCGGTGTTCCACCGCTTCGCGGTCATGCGCGACTGGATCGCCTCGGGCGGCGCCAGCTTCGCAACGATCCTGGCGGGCAACTCGCTGCACATGAACGACACGAGCTACGGCTGCATCGCCGAGCTTCTCGCCGGCGCGATCGTCGCTGACCTGCGCGCTCCTGCGACGCGGCCGATCGAGACCGTCACGATCCACGCCCGGCACTGACACGCGGGCGTTGCCCTAACGGCCTCACCCTGTACACTTCGGGGAAAGGGAGGCCGTCATGACCCGCTACGCCATCAGCCAGCCCGTCACCCAGCTTGAGGCGCCGCGCCTGCTCACCGGCAAGGGGCGCTATACCGACGACATCACCCTGCCGCGCCAGGCCTACGGCGTGTTCCTGCGCTCGCCCTATGCCCATGCCGACATCGCCGGCATCGACACGCGCGCCGCGGCGCAGATGGAGGGCGTGCTCGCCGTGCTCACCGGCGCCGACTGGGAGGCGGACGGGCTCGGCTATGTCGAAGGCGTCTCTCCCGCCAAGCGGCGCGGCGGCAAGCCGATGTACCGCCCGCCGCGTCCCGGCCTGACACGTGACCGGGTGCGCCATGTCGGCCAGGCGGTCGCGCTGGTCGTCGCCGAGTCGATCGACCGGGCGAAGGACGCGGCCGAGGCGATCGAGATCGACTACCGCCCGCTGCCGGCCAACGTGTCGACGGCGGCGGCGAACAAGCCGGGCGCCGCGGCGCTCTGGCCGGACGCGCCGGAGAACGAATCGGTGTTCTTCCAGCATGGCGACGCTGAGGCGGTGGACGAGGCGCTGAAAAGCGCGCCGCACGTGCTGCGCGACATTTTCCCGGTCAACCGCATCGCCGCCTCGACGATGGAGCCGCGCGCGGTGGTGGCCGAATACGATGCCGGGCGCGACCACTTCACGATCTGGGCGTGCCAGCAGCGCCCGTGGATCTGGCGCACCAACCTCGCCCAGTTCGTGTTCAAGGTGCCGGAGCACAAGTTCTCGCTGATCGCGGGCGATGTCGGCGGCTCGTTCGGCATGAAGGGCGGGCTGTATGTCGAGGTGCCGCTGGTCGCCTGGGCGGCGAAGCGCGTCGGCCGGCCGGTCAAATGGACGTGCGAGCGGTCGGAGGCGCTGCTCGCCGACGACCAGGGGCGCGACATGCACATCGAGGCGGAGATCGCGCTCGACGACGACGGAACGTTCCGCGCGATCCGCTTCACCTCGAACAACAATATCGGCGCCTACCTCTCCATGATCGGGTTCCTCTCGACCAATGGCGTCGCCATGTCGCCGGTGGGCGTTTACGCGACGCCGGTGGTGCACGGCCGCGCGGCAGGGGTGATGACCAACACCGTGCCGGTCTCCAACTACCGCGCGCCCGGCGGCGCGCCCGGCACCTACGTGCTGGAGCGGATCATCGACATGGCGGCGCGCGAGCTCGGCAAGGACCCGGCCGAGATCCGCCGGAAGAACCTGATCCCCGCCGCGGCGATGCCCTACAAGCTGCCCACGGCCGGCGCCTACGATTCGGGCGAGTTCGAGAAGGTGATGGACAAGGCGCTCGCCCAGTCGGACTACGCGGGCGCGTCCAGGCGGAAGGGGGAGGCGAAGGCGCGTGGGAAGCTCCGCGGCGTCGGCATCTCGACCTCGGTCGATCCCTCGGCCGGGCCGTCGCCGGAATCGGCCGAACTCCGCTTCGATCCGGGCGGTGACGTCACCGTGGTCGTCGGCTCGACCGCCGGCGGCCAGAGCCACGAGACGATCTACACCCAGATCGTCTCCGACCGGCTCGGCCTCGACGCCGAAAAGGTGCGGGTGATCGAGGGCGACACCGACAAGCTGTCCTGGGGCACCGGTACCGGCGCGGCGCGCACAGCGACCATCGGCGGCACCGCGGTCTTCAAGGCGGTCGACAAGATCATCGAGAAGGGCAAGAAGATCGCCGCCCACATGCTCGAGGCGGCGGATGCGGACATCGAGTTCGCCGATGGCGCCTATTCGGTGGCCGGCACCGACCGCAAGGTGGCGTTCGGCGAGGTGGCGAAGACGGCCTTCATGCCCAACCGCCTGCCGCCCGAGATCGAGATCGGGCTTTACGAAACCGCCACCTGGTCGCCGCAGGTGCAGAACATCCCGAACTCGTGCCACGTCTGCGAGGTCGAGATCGACCCCGACACGGGTCGGACCGAGCTCGTCCGCTATACGGCGGTGCAGGACGTCGGCGTCGAGCTCAACCCGCTGCTGGTGGCCGGACAGGTGCATGGCGGCATCGCCCAGGCGGCCGGCCAGGCGCTGATGGAGGATGTGGCCTACGATGCGGAGACGGGCCAGCTCCTTTCCGGCTCGTTCATGGACTACGCCATGCCGCGCGCCGACGATTTCTGCGCCTTCGACCTCGGCAGCCACCCGGTGCCGACCAAGACCAATCCGCTCGGCGTCAAGGGCGCGGGCGAATGCGGCACGGTCGGCGGGCTCGCCGCGGTGATGAACGCGATCAACGACGCGCTGGCGCCGGTGGGCGTCCGCAACCTCTTGATGCCGGCGACTCCGGAGCGGGTCTGGCGCGCCATCCGCGACGCGCAGGGGAACGGCGCTACTTCGTCGTGATCTTCAGGATCTTGTCGTCGCCCGTCCGCGGGTCGCCGCGCCCGTCGCGGTTCGACGTCAGCACGTAGAGCGCGTCGTCCGGCCCGACCACGGCGGCGCGCAGCCTTCCGTAACGCGAATGCTGGCCGTCGGTGAACAGTCGCTCGATGCCGTCCACCTTCCAGCCGCCCTTCGCCTGTGACAGCGCGACGCGCACCAGCGCCTCGCTGCCGAGCGTCGCGACGTACAGCCGGTCGTGCCAGAATGCGATGCCGGACGGCGGCGTCGTCCGGTCGTTCCAGGCGATCAACGGGTCGGTAAGGCCCTCCCGTCCCGGCGCGCCGACGACCAGCGGCCAGCCGTAATTGTCGCCCTTCTGGATCACGTTGATCTCGTCGTGGGCGTGCAGCCCGTCCTCGCCGCTCGGGCCGTGCTCCGATTCGAAAAGCTGGTGGGTCTTCGGCTCCCACGCGAGCCCTTCGACGTTGCGGTGGCCCAGCGTATAGACCAGCGGCGCGTCGTCGAACGGGTTGCCGGGAGCGGGCTTTCCGTCCGGCGTGATGCGCAGGATCTTGCCGCCGAGGCTCGATTTCTCCTGCGCGATTTCGCGATGGGTGGAATCGCCGGTGCCGATATAGAGCATCCCGTCCGGGCCGAACGCGATACGTCCGCCATCGTGGAACCGCCCGGCGGGGATGTCGTCGACCAGCACGCGGTCGAACTTCGCGTGGTCGCCTTCGAGGCGCAGCCGCACCACCCGGTCGACGCGGTCGCTGCCCTTGTCGACTGTCATCATGGCGTAGAGGTAGGGCCGCTTCGGATAGTTCGGGTCGAGGGCGAGGCCGAGCAGCCCGCCCTCGCCGTCGCGCACCACGTCGAAGTTCGCCACCGGGTCGGGCTTCAGAGTGCCGTGGTCGATCAGGCGGATGCGGCCCGGCCGTTCGCTGACCAGCGCGCGCCCGTCAGGCAGGAACACGAGCGACCAGGGGATTTCGAGCCCGGTCACCCAATCGCTGACGGTAAGGTCTTTGGGATCGGGCACGAACTGGTCGGCGACGTGCTGGGGCTTGGGGCCGCGCACGATTTCGGCCGCGCCGGCAGGCGCCGCGCCGGCGAGCAGCAAGGCGGCCAGTCCGGCCGCCAGGACGGCGATGGGCTTCATCCCGGGCATGTAAGGTGGCGCATTCATGGGCGCAATGCCGCACCTGCGGGCGAAGCCGGCGCCCCGCAAGGATTGCTTAACGCCTTTCCGCGACATTTTCGCCCAAACAACGTTGGGCGCTTCATGTCGACGGCACGGACACGGACGGCTAAGCCAGAGCTTCAGGCCGAGAACGCGCTTCTGCGCGCCGAGCTCGACGAGCTGAAGAGCCGTCTCGGGCCCCCTTCGCGCTCCGCCCCGCCGCAGCTTGTCGGCGAATCCTGGCAACCCGAGTTCGCCGAGCTTTTGCCCGACGCCGTGTTCGTTCTGTGTCACGGCCTGATCGTCGCGATCAACTCGGCCGGCGTCCGCCAGTTCGGCGGGACCACGGCGGACGACGTCATCGGGCGCAGCAACCTGGAATTCCTCCATCCCGACCATCTCGACGATGCGCGCGATCACATGCGCGGCATGCTCGCCGGGGAGGAGCGCCACGTCTATCTGCAGCGCCATCGGCTTCGCCTCGACGGGACGGAATATCCGGGCGAGGTGGCGGCCATGCCGTGCCGCTGGCAGGGCGAGCCGGCGATGCTCGTGCTGGTCCGCGACCTGTCCGACCGCGCCGAGGTCGAGCGCAAACTGACCCACGCCCGCGCCCAGCTTGCCGAGGCGGTCAATCACGTCTCCGACGGGCTTGCCCTGTTCGATGGCGACGAGCGCTTCGTGTTCGCTAACGAGCACTATCTCGAGAACGACCCCGTCCGCCGCCAATTCCTGACGCCCGGCGTCACGTTCGAGGAATTCATCACCCGGACGATGGAAACCCACCCGTTCCGGTCGGCGCATTCGACGGTTGCCGACGAGGTGGCGAAGCGCCTCGCCTGGTTCCGGAGCGGCGGCGCGGCCAACGAGTTCCGCGACCAGAATGGACGCTGGCACCTGATCAGCCATCGCCGCACCCCGTCGGGCGGCACCGTCATCATGTCGACCGACATCACCGCGCGGAAGGAGATCGAGCGCCAGGTTCTGGATCGCGCAGAACAGCTTCGCCTGGTCCTGAACAACGCGCCGTTCGGCATATACGTCCGCAAGGACCGCGAGATCACGCTGGTCAACCGCGCGCTGCTGCGCATGCTGGGCGCCAAGTCCGAGGCAGACCTGATCGGCCAGGACACGGTCGAGCTGGTCCACCCGGACGACCGCGCCGGGGTGCTGCAGCGCATGAACGAGAAGCTGACGGTCGGCGAGACCGGCGAGCCCTTCCTGCAGCGCTACATGCGCCTCGACGGCGGCTACGTCTGGACCGAGGCGACCCCCACCCCGATCGAATGGGAGGGCGGGCTGGGCGCGCTCGTCTTCATGCGCGATGCCACCCAGCGGGTCGAGCTGCGGCGCGCCTACGACATGCAACAGGCGGTGCTGCGCGAGGCGCTTGAGAGCATCAACGAAGGCATCTGGGTGTTCGACGCCGACCAGGAGCTGGTGATCGCCAACGATCACGTCCGCGAGATGCTCGACCTCCCGCCCGAGATGCTGGCACCGGGCACCAAGTTCAGCGACATCATGCGGTTCTGCGTCGCGCGCGGCGACGACGGCGGCGGCGACCCGGAAGAACGGCTTGCCCAGCGGCTGGAGACCTCGCGGACGCGCGTGCCGCGCACGTTCGAACGCTCCGGCCCCGGCGGCCGCACGTTCGAGGTACGCTACGCGCCCATGCCCGGCGGCGGCCTTGTCGCGACGCGCACCGACATCACCGAGCGGCGCGAGTTCGAGACGGCGCGCGACCGGCTGACCGAGCAGCTTCTCGCCCAGGCGAAGGACCTCCGCCGTTCGAACGAGGAGCTCGAGCAGTTCGCCTATGTCGCCTCGCACGATTTGCAGGAGCCGCTGCGCTCGATCTCCGGCTACTGCCAGCTCCTGCAGCGGCGCTATGGCGGCAAGCTCGACCAGAGCGCGGACGAGTTCATCCAGTTCGCGGTCGACGGCGCGCAGCGCATGCAGCTCCTGATCAACGACCTGCTGCGCTATTCCCGCGTCGGCACCCGCGGCAAGCCGTTCGAGCGGACCGATTGCAACAAGGCGGTGGCCGACGCCATCGCCAACCTCAACCAGGCGATCGCCGAGTCCGGCGCCGAGGTAACCAGCGGCGACCTGCCGCCGGTCATGGGCGACCCGGTCCAGCTTGGCCAGCTTTTCCAGAACCTGATCGGCAATGCCATCAAGTTCCGGGGCGACGCGGCGCCGGTTGTGAGCGTCGACGCGGCATGGATCGACGGCGAGACCGTCTATTCGATCTCCGACAACGGCATCGGCATCGAGCCGCGTCACCAGGAGCGGATCTTCCAGATTTTCCAGCGGCTGCATGAGCGCGGCAAGTATCCGGGCACCGGCATCGGGCTCGCCGTCTGCAAGAAGATCGTCGGCCGCCACGGCGGACGCATCTGGGTCGAATCCGCACCCGGACAGGGCGCCAGCTTCCACTTCACCCTCGCCCGCAAATTAGCCGGCCCGATGGAGGAAATCGCGATATGACCCAGCGGGTCGTCAATCTCATGCTGGTCGAGGACAACCCGGCCGACGCGCGCCTGACCGAGGAGGCGATGCGCGAATCGGGCGTGCCGATCAAGCTGCACCACGTGTGGGACGGCGAGCAGGCGCTCGACTTCCTGCGCCGCCAGGGGGCGTTCACGGGTGCGCCGCGCCCCGACATCATCCTGCTCGACCTCAACATGCCGCGCATGGACGGGCGCGACGTGCTGCGCGAGATCAAGCAGGACCCGGCGCTCAAGACCATTCCGGTCGTCGTGCTCACCACCTCGGAAGCCGATGAG
Source organism: uncultured Alphaproteobacteria bacterium (assembly GCA_963775315.1). Taxonomy (GTDB): domain Bacteria; phylum Pseudomonadota; class Alphaproteobacteria; order MPNO01; family DASWLB01; genus CAWGHZ01. Next base: position 232,842 of record CAVZIN010000011.1, read on the forward strand.
GACATCCTCAACAGCTACGAGCTGCACGCGAACTGCTACGTTCAGAAGCCGGTCGATCTCGAGAAGTTCATGAGCATCCTGGCGCTGATCGAGAATTTCTGGCTTCAGGCAGTACGCCTGCCGCCCTCGCCGGTCGTCGCCTGAGGGCGCCGCGCCGGGTCGGCGGGGAGGGATGCGCTTGGATGACTTGCAGGCATATCGCGTACTTCTGATCGAGGACAATCCCGCCGACGCCCGAATGGCGTGCGAGATTCTGGCAGAAGGCGGGCGCTACACGTTCGAGATCGCCGAAGCGACGTCGCTCGAGGCGGCGCGGGCGCTTCTTGCCGAGCGCCCCTTCGACGTCGCGCTGATGGACCTCTCGCTCCCCGATTCGCACGGGCTCGATGGCGTCGCCCGGCTCCGCGCCGTGAACGACGCCCTGCCCATCGTCGTGCTAACCGGGCTCAACGACGAGGAGGCGGCGATCGAGGCGCTGAAAAGCGGCGTCCAGGACTACATGGTGAAGGGGATCGAGGCGGCATCCTACATGGTGCGCGCCATCCGCTACGCGATCGAGCGCAAGCGGATCGAGCTGCTTCTGGTCCAGGCGATGCAGCAGGCCGAGATCGCCAACCGCGCCAAGTCCGAGTTCCTGGCCACGATGAGCCACGAGCTGCGCACGCCACTCAACGCCATCATCGGCTTTGCCGAGCTGATGAGCATCGAGGCGATGGGCCCGCTCGGTCACGAATCCTATCGCGAGTACGCGTCGGATATCTGCCACTCGGGAAACCACCTTCTGACACTGATCAACGACATTCTCGACCTCGGCCGCATCGAGGCGGGCAAGGCCGAGATGCATGAAGAGACGTTACGTCTCGCCGAGGTGTTCGAAGCGACGGCGCGCATCGTGCGCGAACGCGCCGTGACCGCCGGCATCGTCCTCGAGATCGGCGAGGTGGACCGGCTGCCGCCGTTCCGCGCCGACCGGCGCAAGATGCTGCAGATCCTGGTGAACCTGCTGTCGAACGCGATCAAGTTCACGCCCACGGAAGGGCGGGTTTCGATGGCGGCCGAGATCGAGCCTGCAGGCGACCTTGTGATCCGCATCGCCGATACCGGCATCGGCATCGCCGCGGGGGACATGCAGAAGGCGCTGACCCCGTTCGGCCAGATCAATTCGTCGCTGTCGCGCAAGCATGCCGGCACCGGCCTCGGCCTGCCGCTCACCAAGAACCTCTGCGAGCTGCACGGTGGCGAGCTGGGGCTGGAAAGCGCGCCGGGCGTCGGCACCACCGTCACCGTGCGCCTGCCGGCCGAGCGAATCCTTGCCCCCGAACCCGCGAAGGCGAGGCGGCGGCCCGCTACGGCGACCGCCTGACCGCTGGCCGCTACGCGCTCGGCGCTCCGAAATAGAGCATCACCGTGTGCTTCGCCTCGGCGAAAAACAGCCAGCGCTCGACCACGACGCCGGGTGCGGCGACGAGGATTGCGACGGCCGTCTCGACGACACGCGCCCAGTCGGGCCCGGCCAGCGCGGCGAGCGTCAGCGCCAGCGGCAGGACGTAAAGCGCCACGATGGCGACGCTGCGCAGCTTCCGCGCGTGCTTGCGGGCGATCCGGTAGCCCATCTCGCGCTGGACGTAGCTTTCGCGCGTCGACGGCGGCTCGAGCAGGCGGACGGCGCCGAGCCCGGTAAGGCCGGTCGCGCTTTCGGGCGTCGCCGGGCCGGGCGTGGAATCGATGTGGCGCCAGTAGCTCCACTTGAGCCACAGCGCGCCCGCCAGCGCCGCCGCGGTCACCGCGAGGAAGGGTGCGGCGAGAAAGCCGAACGCGGCCGCGACGGCGTCGAGCACGAGCCCGCCCGTCGCGAGCGCGAGCACCAGGTAGTTTGGCACGACCCAGCGGTTCGCCCACGCCGCGATCAGCGGCAGGCTCGCGTAGATCATGCCGGTCGCGTGCACGGTAAGCGCGGCCCCGACGACGCTCGCCGCCGCGGCCGCCGCCCACCAGCCCGACCGGTCCTCGAAGACCACCCAGCCGATGGCGAAGGCGCCGGCCGGTAGGTAGGTGAGGGTCGACAGCACGCCCTCGCGCGACAGCCAGGAGCTGCGCCACTGCGTGAAGGCGCGCCACGCCCGCTCCGGGTGACCGAGATGGAAGGTCGAGGAGAGAAGCCCGGCCGTGATCCCGGCGAGCGCGAGACCCGTCGTCACGACGCCGACCCAGCGGTCGGGCGGGATCAGCCCGGCCAGCGAGAACGAGGCCGCAAGGGCGAGGAGCCCGTAGCCCGCTCCCGCCGCCGTCGTGAAGAAGATGACCGAGTAGGCCGGGCTCATCGCCCCGGGCCCCGCGTTCGACCAGATCCCCACCCCGACCCTCCCCCTTTCAGGGGGAGGGCGCTAACCGCGCGCATGCCTGCGGACTCGTCCCCCTCGCAAGGGGGGAGGTAGGGAGGGGGGCCGGGCCGTCGCCTTGCTCCGGTCATCGCGACAGCAGCGCGTCGACCCAGCGCAGCAGCCGGCCGGCCGGCGGGCCGTCCGTCTCCTCGCGCGGGGCGGGCCGGGGCGCCGTCGTGCGATCGCGGCGCGGGCGCGGCGGCAAATAGCGGTTGACCGGCGCGTAGCCGAGCTCCGGCATCAGCGCGACGCCGCCGCGCTCGGCGACGAGGCGCGAGACCTTCGAGCCGGGATCGCCGAGGTCGCCGAAATGGCGCGCGCTCGCCGGGCAGGTCGAGACGCAGGCGGGCACACGCTCGGCCTCGGGCAGGTTGGTGTTGTAGATGCGGTCGATACAGAGCGTGCACTTCTTCATCACTCCGGCGTCGTGGTCGTATTCGCGCGCGCCGTATGGGCACGCCCACGAGCACAGCTTGCAGCCGATGCACTTGTCCTCATCGACCAGCACGATGCCGTCCTCGGCGCGCTTGTAGCTGGCGCCCGTCGGGCAGACGGTGACGCAGGCGGGAGTCTCGCAATGCAGGCACGAGCGCGGAAAATGCACGGTGCGCCCGGTCGGCCCTTCGCCCGCCTCGAACGTGTGGACGCGGTTGAACCAGACGCCCAGCGGATCGGCGCCATAGGGGTCGAGGTCGGTGAGCGGCGCGGCGACGCCGCCCGAATTCCACTGCTTGCAGTTGACAGCGCAGGCGTGGCAGCCGACGCAGGTGTCGAGGTCGATGACGAGGCCGAGCTTGCGGCCGCCGGGCTCGGGCAGGCTTGTCATGCGTTCGCCTTCGCGCCGAATCGGAAGCGCGCGCCGACCCGCAGGATCGCCGGGCGCGGCGGCAGGCCCGGCGGGGGCTGCAAGGCCGGGCGCGCGGCGCCGGGAGACGCGGCCTCCTCCGGCGCGATCTTCACCAGCCGCACGCGCAGGTCGTACCAGGCGGCCTGGCCGGTCACCGGGTCGGCGTTGGCGTAGCGGTGCCCGTCCGCCGTCTCGGGCAGCAGCTCGTCGATCACGTGGTTGAGCAGGAATCCCTCGGTCGCCTCGGCCGCGTCGGGCGACAGGTTCCATGCGCCGCGCCGCTTGCCGATGGCGTTCCAGCTCCACACCGTATCAGCGTTGACCCCGTCCATTGTCTTGATGCGCGCCGAGATCGCGCCGGTGCGGCTTTCGACGCGCACCCAGTCGCCGTCCTCGAGCCCGAGCGCGTCGGCGCGCGCGCGCGGCACGTAGAGGCGGTTCGCGCCGTGAATCTGGCGCAGCCACGCGTTCTGCCCGCCCCACGAATGGTACATCGCCGCCGGGCGCTGGGTGATCGCGTGCAGCGGGAAACCGTCGGCGCCTTCGTCCTCGAACGGCGGGTACCAGAATGGCAGAGGGTCGAAATAGCGTGCGATGCGGTCGCGGTGCGCCGCCGGGGGAACGATTTCGCCGTGCCCCCGGGCGGCGAGGCGGAAGCGCTGCAACGGCTCCGACCAGATCTGCATGACGATCGGCTCGGGCTTGGGAATCCACCCCATCCGCGCGGCGTGCAGCAGGTAGTCCCGGTTCATGTGCTTGTGGAACCGGGCGCTTTCCGGCAGCTCCTCGGTCCAGAAGCAGCCGTTGGCGATGTAGCGGGACAGCTGGTCGGGGTTCGGTTTGCCGGTGCCGTGGCTCTCGCCGTTCGCGCCGCGCCAGCCGGCCAGCATGCCGATGCCGGGCGCGCGCTCGTGGTTCGCCATGTAGTCGGCATAGCCGCCGGGGTAGCGCGCCGTCCCGTCGGCGTGTACCAGCCCGGGCAGGCCCAGCCGAACGCCCAGCGCGATCAGCACGTCCTGGAACGGGCGGACGTCGCGGTCGGCCGGGACGACCGGCTGGCGGATTGAATCGGCCGCCGCGTCGGCCGTGCAGATCGGCCGGTCGAGCAGCGAGATGCAGTCCCAGCGCTCGAGATAGGTCGTGTCGGGCAGCACCAGGTCCGCGTAGGCGACCATCTCCGAGAAGTAGGCGTCGGAATAGATGATGCGCGGGATGCGGTACGCGTCCGTCGCGGCGTCGCGCTCGGTCAGCATGCGGTGGACCGCGTCGACGTTCATCGACGAGTTCCAGCTCATGTTCGCCATGTAGAGGAACAGCGTGTCGATCGGGTACGGGTCGTGCGCATGCGCGTTGGCGATCAGCATGTGCATCAGCCCGTGCGCGGCGATCGGCGCCTCCCACGAATAGGCCTTGTCGATGCGTCGGGGCGTGCCGTCCGCCTCGACCAGCAAATCCTCGGGGCCCTGCGGGAAACCGAGCGGCGGGCCCGCCAGGATCTTGCCGGGCGCAACCTGGTGGGCGTGGCCGGCCGGGCGGATCGGCGGCGGCACCGGCTTGGGGAAGGGCGGCTTGTGGCGCATCGCGCCCGGCGCGTCGATCGCGCCCAATACCGTTTGCAGCAAATGCAGCGCGCGGCAGGTGTGGAAGCCGTTGGAATGGGCCGAGATGCCGCGCATGGCGTGCAGGCTGACCGGCCGGCCGACCATGCGCTCGTGGGTCCGCCCGGCCCAGTCCGTCCAAGGGACGTCGAGCGCGAGGTTCGAATCGAACGCGGCGACGGCAAGCTCGGACGCGATACGGCGGATGGTGTCGGCGTCGATGCCGCAGCGCCCCGCCACAGCCTCCGGCGCGTACTCGTCGCCGAGATAGCGGCCGGCCATGAGCTCGAACACCGGCCGCGCGCGCCGCCCGTCCTCCAGCGTCACCTCGCCGACGAGGCGCGGCGTGACCCCGGCGAGCAGCGCGCTCGCCGCCTGGCCGGTCGCCGCATCCCAGCAGAGCGGCTCGCCCTCCGCGCCCCGGGCGAACAGCCCGTCCTCGGCGCCGCCGGGGTCGTCGATCACCAGCCAGGGCGCATTCGTCGCGCGCACCAGGAACTCGAGGTCGACGCGGTTCGCGCGCAGGAGCTCGTGCATCAAAGCAAGGGCGAAGAGCCCGTCGGTGCCGGGTCGGATGCCGAGCCATTCATCTGCGATGGCGGAATAGCCGGTCCTCACCGGATTGACCGACACGATCTTGGCGCCGCGCGCCTTCAGCTTGGCGAGCCCGGTCTTGATCGGGTTGGAATCGTGGTCCTCGGCGACGCCGAACATCAGGAAATACTCGGCGCGTTCCCAGTCGGGCTCGCCGAATTCCCAGAATGACGAGCCGATGGTGTAGAGCCCCGCCGCCGCCATGTTGACCGAGCAGAACCCGCCATGGGCGGCGTAGTTGGGCGTGCCGAACTGGCTCGCCCACCAGCCGGTGAGCGCCTGGCTCTGGTCGCGGCCGGTGAAGAAGGCGAGGCGGCGCGGGTCGGTCTCGCGAATCGCGCCGAGCCAGCCGGCGGCCAGCTCCAGCGCCTCGTCCCACTCGATCTCGACGAACTCGGCCGCGCCGCGCGGACCTACCCGTTTCAGCGGCTTGGTCAGCCGGGCGGGCGACAGGTGGTTCATGAGCCCCGCCGAGCCCTTGGCGCACAGCACGCCGCGGTTGACGGGATGGTCGCGATTGCCTTCGATGTAGCGGATCGCGCCGTCCTTAAGGTGCACCTTGATGCCGCACCGGCAGGCGCACATGTAGCATGTCGAGGTTTTGACCTCGTCGGCGACGACGGGCTGGGTATCGAGGCGGTGCTTTGCGGACATTGGCCGACCTGTGGGGCGGCTAGTATTCGGAAACGTGCCCGGCTCGTCAAATGCTCGTTTCTGTCTGGAGAATCTACGCGGAGCCGATGGTAGAATGAGAGGGAGCTACGGCGTGCGGACGTATTTTCCATGAAGCCTGACGTTCATGCCTTCTTCGACCGCGACACGTTCTGCGTCACCTACGTGGTGCGGGATCCGGTCGGCACGACCTGCGCGGTGATCGACCCGGTGCTCGATTTCGATCCGGCCTCGGGACATACCGGCACGCACGCCGCCGACAGCGTGATCGGCTTCGTGCGAGAGCAGGGACTCGAGGCGGCCTGGATTCTCGAAACGCACATCCACGCCGATCATCTGTCCGGCGCGCCCTACGTGAAGGACGCGCTGGGCGGCAAGGTCGGCATCGGCGCGCACGTCGCGGAGGTGCAGCGCCATTTCGCCGCGGTGTTCGGTGCCGAGCCTGGTTTCCGCTCCGACGGCTCGCAGTTCGACCGGCTGTTCGGCGACGGTGACCGCTTCGTCATCGGCGGGCTGGAGGGGCGGGTGCTGCACACGCCCGGCCACACGCCGGCCTGCCTCACCTACGTGATCGGCGATGCCGCGTTCGTCGGCGACACGCTGTTCATGCCTGATTCTGGCACCGCGCGCTGCGACTTTCCGGGCGGCAGCGCGCGCACGCTCTACCGCTCGATCCACCGGGTGCTCGACCTGCCGCCGGAGACGCGCATCTTCGTCTGCCACGATTACGGCAACGGCGGGAAGCGCGACTATGCGTGGGAGACCACGGTCGCCGAGGAGCGCGCATCGAACATCCACGTCAAGGACGGCACGTCCGAGGACGCCTATGTCGCGATGCGCGAGGCGCGCGACGCGACGCTCACCCTGCCGCGGCTGATCCTGCCGTCGATCCAGGTGAACATGCGCGCCGGCCACCTGCCGCCGGCGGACGAGTCCGGGGCGGTGTATCTGAAGATTCCGATCAACCGGCCGCTGTGAGATCGCCCGTAGAAGCGGGTTGTCCCTTGCGCCGTCTGCCCTAGCTTGCCCTCATGACCCTCCTGTTCACCCACGAAAGCGCGATCTGGCACGACCCCGGCCCCGCCCATCCGGAACGGCCGGAGCGGCTGAAGGCGGTGCTTGCCGCGCTCGACGCCGACGAGTTCAAGACGCTGGTCCGGCGCGAGGCGCCGCGCGCCAGCCTCGACGACATCGCGGCGCTGCACGACCGGCGCTATGTCGAGCGGCTGCTCGCCGCCGTGCCCAAGGAGGGACGCGTCCGCATTGACCCCGACACGGCGATGAGCCCGGAGTCCGGTGAGGCAGCGCTGCGCGCTGCGGGCGCGGTGATCGCCGCGGTCGATGCCGTGATGGCGGGCGAGGCGCAGACGGCATTCTGTGCGGTCCGCCCGCCCGGCCATCATGCCGAGCCCGCGCGCGGCATGGGGTTCTGCCTGTTCAACAACGTCGCCATCGCCGCTCTGCACGCCCGGGCGGCGCACGGGGTGAAGCGCGTGGCCATCGTCGATTTCGACGTGCATCACGGCAACGGTACCCAGGCCGCCTTCGAGGACGAGCCCGAGGTGCTGTTCGCCTCCACCCACCAGTACCCGTTCTATCCCGGCACCGGCGCGGCGGACGAGCGCGGCGCCGGCAATGTGTTCAACGCGCCGCTCCAGGCCGGCACCGGCTCGCTCGGCTTCCGCCGGGCGATGGAGCGGGTGATCCTGCCCGCCGTCGCCGATTTCCGGCCCGAGCTGATCCTGGTCTCGGCCGGGTTCGACGCGCACGCCCGCGACCCGCTCGCCATGCTCGATCTAGGCGACGAAGATTACAGTTGGGTGACCGACCGCATCCGCGAGATCGCCGCCGAAAGCGCCGACGGGCGGATCGTGTCCACCCTCGAAGGGGGCTACGACCTGCAGGCGCTGGCGGCGGGCGTCAGCCGGCACGTGCGGAGCCTGATGGCCGAATAGCCGGCCGATTCGCCCGGATTTCGGGCAATTTCAAGCCGTTTCGCCGGTTTGGCCGGCTTGCCGCGACGCGCCGCGGCCACTACACTCGCGACACGGAGAAATCATGCCTGACGCCAAGACCGACGACATCGGCGCCATGTCCTTCGAGGACGCGCTCGGCGAGCTCGAAAAGATCGTCCGGCGGCTCGAGGACGGAAAGGCGAAGCTCGATGACGCCATCGCCGCGTACGAGCGCGGCGCCAAGCTCAAGCGCCACTGCGAGCAGAAGTTGAAGGAGGCGAAGATGAAGATCGACAGGATCGACATCGGCCCGGGTGGCGAAGTCCGGGCAGAGCCTGCCGACATTGAATGACGCCCTGACCGCGGCCTCGGTCGCGGAGGCGATGGCGCAAACCTCCAAGGCCGTCGATGCCGTGCTGGATAAGGTGCTGCCGCGTCCGTCCGGGCCGGAGGGGCGGGTGCACGAGGCCATGCGCTACGCCACCCTCGCCGGCGGCAAAAGGCTGCGCCCATTCCTCGTGGCGGCGGGGGCGCGGCTGTTCGACGCACCCGAGGCGCGCGCCTTCCGGGTGGGGGCGGCGGTCGAGCTGATCCATTCATACTCGCTGATTCACGACGATTTGCCGGCGATGGACGACGACGATCTGCGCCGCGGCCAGCCGTCCTGCCACGCCAAATTTGACGAGGCGACGGCCATTCTCGCCGGCGACGCGCTCCAGGCGCTCGCCTTCGAGGTCCTGGCCGGGCGCGAAACCCATCCCGACGCCGAGGTCCGCTGCGAGCTTTCGCGCCGGCTGGCGGTCGCGTCGGGCGCGGCCGGCATGGTCGGCGGCCAGATGATCGATCTCGCCTGCGAAGGGCAGAGCCCGGGGATCGAGGTCGTCTCGCGCATGCACGCCCTGAAGACGGGCGCGATCATCAGCTTCGCCTGCGAGGCGGGCGGCGTGCTCGGTGGTGCCGCGCCCGACGCCCAGGATGCGCTCGCGGCCTATTCCCGCGACCTCGGTCTCGCCTTCCAGATCGCCGACGATCTCCTTGACGCCGAGGGGGATTCGACCGATATCGGGAAAACGGCGGGAAAGGACGCCGCCGCAGGGAAGGCCACGTTCGTGTCGGTTTTAGGGCTGGAACGGGCGCGCACGCGTGCTCGCGATCATGCGCAACTCGCGGCCGACCGCCTCGCGGCGTTCAATTCGCGGGCCGATGTGCTCCGGGCAACCGCCCGGTTCGTGGTGGATCGACGTTCCTGAGAGGGAGAGGGTCATGTCCAATAAGACGAATACCCCGCTTCTCGACAAGGTGACCTTTCCGGACGACATCAAGAAGATGGGCGTCCGCGAGCTGCGGCAGCTTGCCGACGAGGTGCGCCAGGAGACGATCGACGCCGTCTCGATCACCGGCGGTCATCTCGGCGCCGGGCTGGGCGTGGTCGAACTCACGGTCGTGCTGCACCATCTGTTCGATACCCCGACCGACAAGCTGATCTGGGACGTCGGCCACCAGTGCTATCCGCACAAGATCCTGACCGGCCGGCGCGACCGCATCCGCACGCTGCGCCAGGGCGGCGGGCTGTCCGGCTTCACCAAGCGCGTCGAGAGCCCCTATGACCCGTTCGGCGCCGCGCACGCCTCGACCTCGATCTCGGCGGCGCTCGGCTTCGCCGTGGCGCGCGATCTGCAGGGCCACACCAACCGGGTGATCGCGGTCATCGGCGACGGCGCCATGTCGGGCGGCATGGCCTACGAGGCGATGAACAACGCGGGGTCGATGGACACCCAGCTCATCGTCATCCTGAACGACAACGACATGTCGATCGCGCCGCCGGTGGGCGCGATGAGCGCGTATCTCTCGCGGCTGATCTCGTCCAAGTCGTACCGCAGCCTGCGCGACATCGGCCGGCATATGGCCGACCGCTTCCCGCGCACCATCAAGAACGCGGCGATGCGCGCCGAGGAGTACGCGCGCGGGCTGCTCACTGGCGGCACGCTGTTCGAGGAGCTCGGTTTCTACTATGTCGGCCCGATCGACGGGCACAATATCGACCACCTGTTGCCCGTGCTTCGCAACGTGCGCGACGACGACGAGAAGGGGCCGATCCTGGTCCACGTCGTCACCCAGAAGGGCAAGGGCTACAAGCCGGCCGAGGAATCGGCCGACAAGTATCACGGCGTGTCGCGCTTCGACGTAGTCACCGGCAACCAGGTGAAGGGCAAGCCGAACGCGCCGCCCAGCTACACTAAGGTGTTCGCCAACGCCCTCGTCGACGAGGCGCGGCGCGACGAAAAGATCGTCGCGATCACCGCCGCCATGCCGTCGGGCACGGGCGTCGACCTGTTCCAGAAGGAATTCCCGTACCGCGCGTTCGACGTGGGGCTCGCCGAACAGCACGCGGTGACCTTCGCGGCCGGCCTCGCCGCCGACGGGATGAAGCCGTTCGCCGCGATCTATTCGACCTTCCTCCAGCGCGCCTTCGACCAGATCGTCCACGACGTCGCCATCCAGCGCCTGCCGGTCAGGTTCGCGATGGACCGCGCCGGGCTGGTCGGCGCCGACGGCCAGACCCATGCCGGTTCATACGACATCGGCTATCTCGGCATGCTGCCCGGCTTCGTGCTGATGGCCGCGTCCGACGAGGCCGAGCTGGTGCACATGGTGGCGACCGCCGTCGCGATCGACGACCGCCCGTCCGCCTTCCGCTATCCGCGGGGCGAAGGGGCGGGGGTGGAGCTGCCGGCGCACGGCGTGCCGCTCGAGATCGGCAAGGGCCGCATCCTGCGCGAGGGCACCAAGGTCGCCATCCTGTCCTACGGCACCAGGCTGCAGGAATGTCTCGCGGCGGCGGACGAGCTCGGCGCGCGCGGCCTTTCGACCACGGTCGCGGACGCGCGCTTCGCGAAGCCGCTCGACACCGACCTGGTGCGCCGCCTCGCCAAGGAGCACGAGGTGCTGATCACGGTCGAGGAAGGCGCGATCGGCGGCTTCGCTTCGTTCGTGCTCCACTACCTCGCGACCGAAGGCATGCTCGACGACGGGATGAAGATCCGCCCGATGATCCTGCCGGACGCGTTCCTCGACCAGGACGCGCCCGAAAAGCAGTACGAGACGGCGGGGCTGAAGTCGGCCGACATCGTCGCCACGGCGCTCGGCGCGCTCGGCGTCGCCGCCAAGTCCGCCAGGGCCTAATCGGTTGCCAAGAGCGACTTGATCTCAGTAATGAACGCGGCGGCGTGGGCGATATGTGCCTCCGCGAGCTCTGCCGCCGTTCCGCGCGTCGTATAGTCGGCGACGAGCCTGTCCCTTTCGGCATCGATGAGCCAGCGATGCAGGTCAGGGCTCACCAGACCGGGCTTCGCGAAGTGCTGGCCGAAGGCTGCCAGGACGGCGCTATGTCTGCTGCGGTAGAGCTGCTTGGAAATCAAAGCCGCCTTAGCGGCATTGAACATCGCGTAGTACGCCTCGCTGCATGCCGGGTCGGCGAAGCCTTGCGCAACGAGCAGCTCGGCGGCGCGCAGAAGCTGCTCGCTTTTTGAAAGCAGTGCGCGCTGCTCGTCGTTCAAATCGGCACGCCCTCACGGCGCACGTTCTGATATATCCCGAAGTCGCTGGACACGTAGGTCGCCGAGTCGGTGAAGACCGGCATGATGACCGCATCGTATTTCAGGGACAGGTCGCAGATGACGTCGAGGCGGGCCTCGCGCTCCAGCCCGAGGTCGGCAATTGGCTGCTTCAGCACGACCATCACGTCGATGTCGGATTCGGCGTCCGCATCGCCGCGCGCCTGCGAGCCGAACAGGATCAGCCGGTCTAGGCGCGGCCCGTACAGCGCCTCGATGCGGGCGCGGAACTCGGCCAGAACCGTATCGAGCGGGGCGTTCATCAAAGTAGTATAGCAGACAACGTCTTTGCCGCCGCGGAGCCCTTTATGAACCGTTCGACCGACCGCATCCTTACGACCCATGCCGGCAGCCTGCCGCGGCCGGACGCGCTGCGCGCCGCCTGGGCCGACCCGAACGCCGACCAGGCGCGGCTCGACGCGCTGCTGAAATCCTCCGTCGCCGAGGTCGTGAAGGCCCAGCACGACGCCGGGATCGACGTCCCCAACGATGGCGAGTTCGGCAAGCCGATGCGCGCCGCCGCCGACCTCGCGGCCTGGGGCACGTACATCTTCGGCCGGCTCGCGGGCTTCGGCCCGGCGCCCGCCGGCGCGGCCGCGCCGGACCGCGCCGTCGCCGGCCAGCCGATGCGCATCGTCGGCGAACGGTGGGAGCAGCGCGACTTCGCCGCCTTCTATGCCGAGGCGGCGAAGGTCCCGGCGACCGCTTCGCGCCCGGCCTGCATCGGGCCCATCGCCTACACCGCCGAGTCCGCGCTCAAGCGCGACCTCGCGAACCTCAAGGCGGCAACGGAAGCGGCGGGCATCGAGGAGGCGTTCGTCACCTCCATTGCGGTCGGCAGCCTTGAGATGTTCTGCCGCGGCCAGAACGCACACTACAAGACCGATGCGGATTTCCTCGATGCGATCGCCGCCGCGCTCGCGGTCGAGTATCGCGCCATCGTCGACGCGGGCTTCGTGCTGCAGCTCGACGACCCTGGACTGCCGGACACCTGGGACATGCTCGATCCGCACCCGACGCTGGACCAGTACAAGCGCTACGCGCTCGCCCGCGTCGAGGCGCTGAACGTGGCGCTCGCCGGCATCCCCGAGGATAGGGTGCGCTACCACATCTGCTGGGGAAGCTGGCACGGCCCGCACGTCGCCGACCTGCCGCTCAAGGACATCGTCGACGTGATGTTGCGGGTGAAGGCGCAGGCCTTCTCGGTCGAGGCCGGCAACGTGCGCCACGAGCACGAGGTCAAGCTCTGGGGCGAGGTGAAGCTGCCCGCGGGCCGGATGCTGATCCCCGGCGTCGTCAGCCATTCCACGAATTTCGTCGAGCATCCCGAGCTCGTCTGCGACCGGCTCGTCGCCTACGCGAAGCAGGTGGGGCGCGAGAACGTGATCGCCGGCACCGATTGCGGCCTCGGGGGCCGGGTGCATCCGCAGATCGCCTGGGCCAAACTTGCTTCGCTTAGCGAGGGCGCCCGCCTCGCGACCAAGGCGCTCTGGGGATAGCGGCGGCGATGGCTGCCCGCGCGGGCCGGCAGCGGCTCGACCAGGCGCTGGTGGCGCGCGGGCTCGCTGAAAGCCGGGCGCGGGCCCAGGCCTTGATCATGGCGGGGCTGGTCTTCTCCGGCGAGGCGCGGCTCGACAAGCCGGGCCAGCAGGTGGCCGACGACGCGGCGCTCGAGGTTCGCGGGCGCGACCATCCCTGGGTGTCGCGCGGCGGGGTGAAGCTCGCCCATGCGCTCGATGCGTTCGAGATCGACCCGGCCGGTCTCGTCTGCCTCGATGTCGGCGCCTCGACGGGCGGGTTCACCGACGTGCTGCTCACCCGCGGCGCACGGCGCGTCTATGCCGTCGACGTGGGCCGAGCCCAGCTCGCCTGGAAGCTGCGCACCGATCCGCGCGTCGTGTGCCTGGAGGGCGTCAACGCCCGCTATTTGACCGAAGCCGAGGTGCCGGAGCCGCCGGACCTCGTCGTCTGCGACGCGAGCTTCATCGGGCTGGAAACGGTGCTGCCGGCCGCCCTTGCCCTGGCGGCGCCGGGCGCGCACCTCGTCGCGCTGATTAAGCCGCAGTTCGAGGCCGGGCGCGGCCAAGTCGGCAAGGGCGGCGTGGTGCGCGATCCGGCGGTGCACGAGGCGGTGGTGGCGCGCGTCCGCGCCTGGCTCGCCGCCCGGCCGGGCTGGACCGTGCTGGCTACCGACCAAAGCCCGATTACCGGGCCGGACGGTAACCGCGAGTTCCTGATCTCCGGTCGCAAAAGTTGATCGGGCGGCGCCGCGCCGCACCCCTTGCCGCCCGATCGGCCCATGCCTACCTCCTTGGCGCCGCGCATCGCGCGCGGAGGAGCCACCCCATGTCCTCCCCCACCGGCCGGATCGTATCGGCCGCATTCGCGACGGTCGCGGTCGTGGCCGTCGGCGTGACCTTTGCCGTTTCGGGCGAATACCTGCTGTCGGTCCCCGTCGTCGACGCGCTTCAGGGGATCGGCCTGCTCGGCGCCGGCTGGCGCGACGGTCACACGGCGACCGTGGCGCTCTGGTGCGTCGCCCTGACCCTGCCGCCCGCCGTCTACCTGTCGCGCGGCTTTTTCCGCCACGCGCTCCGCATCGAGCAGGCGGTCGACCGCGGCGAGCTCTAGCCTTACCTTGCCGCGCATGGCGCGCGCGGCGGACGACGACGGGCTTCTCACGGTCGAGATCGAGCGGATCGGCGCCGGCGGCGACGGCATCGCCCGGACCGGCGCGGGCCCGCTTTACGTGCCGTTCGCCCTGCCGGGCGAGCGGGTGACGGTACGGCCGGGCCCGCGGGCGGGCGAAGGGCGGCGGGCCGACATCGTCGCGCGCGAAACCGCCTCGCTCGACCGCGCGTCCCCACCCTGCCGCCATTTCGGCCTCTGCGGCGGCTGCGCCCTGCAGCATTACGCCGCCGCGCCCTATCTCGACTGGAAACGCGAGATCGTCGCCGAGGCGCTCGGAAGGCGCGGGCTTGCGCCGGAGATAGAGCCCGTCGTCCCGGTCGGGCCGGCCAGCCGCCGGATCGCGCGGTTCGGCGCCCAGCGCACCCGTGCCGGGCTCGTGCTCGGTTTCGCCGCCTCCGGAAGCGAGACCCTGGTCGACCTCGCGGCGTGCCCGGTCCTGGCCCCCGCCATCGCCAAGGCTCTTCCGGGGCTCCGCGAGCTCGCCGCCGCGGCGCTTACACCCGGCGCGACGGCCGAGCTTCCGGTGACGCTCGCCGAGTCCGGTCTCGACATTGTCCTGCGCAGCACGCGTGCCCCCGACCTCGCCGCGCGCCAGCGCCTCGCCGCCCTCGCCCGCGAGGCGGGACTCGCGCGGCTCTCCTGGCAGGAGGCGGGAACGGCGCGCGGCCGTTCGGCCGGCCCGCCCGAGCCGATCGCCGCGCTTCGCGCCGTGCGGGTGACGCTATCGGGCGTCGCGGTCGATCTGCCGCCGGCCGCGTTCGTCCAGCCGACCGCAGCGGGCGAGGCGACGCTGGTGAGCGCGGCGACGGCGGCGCTCGCGGGGGCCCGGCGCGTCGCCGACCTCTATGCCGGTTGCGGGCCGTTCGCCTTCGCGCTGGCCGGGGCGGGGGCCCGGGTGCTTGCCATCGAATCCGATCCCGCCATGGCCGCCGCGCTCGACGGGGCCGCGCGCCGGGCTGCCCAGGGGCGCGTCTCGGTCGAGGCGCGCGACCTCGCGCGACGGCCGCTGCTTGGCGGCGAGCTGGACCGGCTCGACGGGCTGGTGCTCGACCCGCCGCGCCCCGGCGCCGCGCACCAGGCGGCGGAGATCGCCCGGTCGAAGATCGCGACCGTAGTCTACGTCTCGTGCAATCCGCAGAGCTTCGCCCGCGACGCGCGCACGCTGGTCGATGGCGGCTACCGGCTGGAAAGGGTCACGCCGCTCGACCAGTTCGTCTGGTCGCCCCATGTCGAGCTTGTGGCGGTTTTCGAGAGGTAGCGTTCAAGTAAATTGTCACCCCGGCTCGCCTCGCTTCGCGGCTCGGCCGGGATGACAATCTTTGTGTTGCGCTACCCCACCTGGGCGCGGTGGCGCAGCAAATGATCGGCCAGCACGCAAGCCACCATCGCCTCGCCGATGGGGACGGCGCGGATGCCGACGCAGGGATCGTGCCGCCCCTTGGTCTGGATCGTCGCGTTCTTGCCCTGGGCGGTCACGGTGCGGCGCGGGGTGAGGATCGAGCTCGTCGGCTTCACCGCGAAGCGGGCGACGATCTCCTGCCCGGTCGAGATGCCGCCCAATATGCCGCCCGCGTTGTTCGACGTGAAGCGCACCTTGCCGCCGCGCATGCGCATCTCGTCGGCGTTCTCCTCGCCGGTGAGCTGGGCGGCGGCGAAGCCGGCGCCGATCTCGACGCCTTTCACCGCGTTGATGCCCATGAGCGCGGCGGCGAGGTCGGAATCGAGCTTGCCGTAGATCGGTGCGCCGAACCCCGCCGGCACGCCTTCCGCCACGATCTCGATCACCGCGCCGACCGACGAGCCGTCCTTGCGTACCCGGTCGAGATAGCTCTCCCAAGCCTTGGCCGTGTCGGCGTCGGGGCACCAGAACGGGTTCTTGGGCACCTGGCGCCAGTCCCATCGCGCGCGGTCGACCGCCATCTCGCCGATCCGGACCAGCGCGCCGCGGATGCGCACCTTGTCGCCCAGCACCTTGCGGGCGATGGCGCCGGCGGCGACGCGGCAGGCCGTCTCGCGCGCCGAGGACCGCCCGCCGCCGCGATAGTCGCGGATGCCGTACTTGGCGTCGTAGGCGTAGTCGGCGTGGCCCGGCCGGTAGAGGTCCTTGATGTCCGCGTAATCCTTGGACCGCGCGTCCTCGTTCCGGATAAGAAGGCTGATCGGCGTGCCGGTGGTCAGCCCGTCGAGCGTGCCGGACAGGATCTCGACGCGGTCGGGCTCGCGCCGCTGCGTCACGAAGCGCGACGTGCCGGGCCGACGCTTGTCGAGATGCAGCTGGATGTCATCGGCCGAGATCGGGATACGCGGCGGCACGCCGTCGACCACGCAGCCGATGGCGGGCCCGTGGCTTTCGCCCCAGGTCGTGACGCGGAAAAGATGGCCGAAACTGTTGTGCGACATGGCTGAGGCTGCTCAAATACCACGTCCCACGGCGCAAAGGAATTCGGCCATGAAGTTTCTGTGGTTCCACCTCATGCCCTATACGGAGCTGCCCGAAGATTTCAAGGAAAAGCACCGCTCCGTCTGGGTGGACATCGATTCCGGCCTGTTCCGGCCGGAGCGCGGGCACCACATGTACAACGATTTCATGGACGAGCTGGAATACGCTGCCGATTGCGGGTTCGACGCGATCTGCGTCAACGAGCACCATTCCAATGGCTACGGGCTGATGCCCTCGCCCAACCTGATCGCGGCCGCGCTCGCCCGGCGCACCTCCGACACCGCCATCTGCGTCATGGGCAACTCGCTCGCCCTCTACAACCCGCCGACCCGCGTCGCGGAGGAGTTCGCGATGCTCGACTGCATTTCGGGCGGGCGGCTGATCGCCGGGTTCCCGGTCGGCACGCCGATGGACACGTGCTACGCCTATGGCCAGAACCCGTCGATGCTGCGCGACCGCTATCACGAGGCGCACGACCTGGTGATGAAGGCGTGGACCACGCGCGAGGCCTTCACCTTCAACGGCCGCTTCAACCAGCTTCGCTACGTCAACACCTGGCCGCGCCCGATCCAGCGGCCGCACCCGCCGATCTGGATTCCCGGCGGCGGCTCGGTCGAGACGTGGCAGTGGTGCGCCGAGATGGACTACGTGTTCTCGTACCTGTCCTACTTCGGCTACAAGCAGGGCAAGCGCATCATGGACGGGTTCTGGGACGAGATGGATCGTCTCGGCAAGGACCGGAACCCCTATCGGGCCGGATTCCTCCAGTTCGTCGGCGTCGCCGAATCGCGCCAGCAGGCGATGGACCTCTACTCCGAGGCGGCCGAGTACTTCTTCAACAAGTGCCTGCACCTCTCGCCGCTCTACTCGTCGCCGCCGGGCTACGTGTCGGAAGCGACGCAGCGCGCCGGGCTGACCGGCCAGGTCGCGCGCTCGGCCTACCGCGTCGACCGCAATATCGCCTCGACGATGGAAGAGATGGTGGAGAACGGCTACGTCGTCATCGGCACGCCGGACGATGTGGCGGAGCAACTCCGCACCGCGGTGACCGAGCTCAACGTCGGCCACCTGATGATGCTGCTGCAGTTCGGTAACATGTCGAAGGAGACCACGCGCTTCAATACGCGGCTGTTCGCCGACAAGGTGATCCCGAAGCTTCGCGGTCAGTTCGCCGAGTGGGAGGACCGCTGGTGGCCGCACCCGCTGCCCAAGGGCGAGCGCGCCGCCGTGGCGGCGCCCGCCGGCCTCGCCGCTGAGTAGCCCGATGCCGGATCCGAGCGTCACCACCGTCGATCTCGACGGGTTCCCGGTTCGCGTCTGGCGCAAGGGCCAGGGACCGGTCATCGGCTTCTTCGCCGGGTTCGGCGGGCTGCCGCGCTGGCTGCCGTTCCTCGACCGGCTGGCCGAGGCCGGACGCACCGTCATCGCGCCGTCGCTGCCGGGGTTTCCCGGCGGGGACCGGGCTCATTCCGTGCTCGATTCGCACCTCGACTGGGTGGTGGCGGTGCGGAACCTCGTGCTCGCCGCCGGGCTCGACGGCGCCGACTTGGTCGGAAGCTCGGTCGGCGGCGCCCTCGCGGCGGAGATGGCGGCGATCTTCCCGGCGTCGGTGCGGCGCCTCGCGCTGATCGCGCCGTTCGGGCTGTTCCGCGAGGCGGACCCGCCGGTCGACCCCTTCGCCCAGCGCCAGGACGATGTGCCGGGGCTGATGTGCGCCGATCCCGAGATCTTCCGCACACACCGCGCCTCGCCCGAGGGGCAGAACTCGGCCGAGTGGATCATCGAGCAGAACCGCGCCAACGAGGCGGCGGCCCGGCTCCTCTGGCCGCTCGGCGACACGCGCCTCGCGCGGCGGCTCAAGCTGATCGCCGCGCCGACCTTGCTGCTGTGGGGCGCCGAGGACCGGGTGATGCCGCGGAGCTATGCCGGCTATTTCGCCGAAGGGATCGGCGGGCCGACCGAGACGCGAATCATCGCAGGCGCCGGCCACCTCGCCGAACTCGACAGACCGGACGAGACGGCGAAGGAAGTGCTCGACTGGACCGCCAGGGGCTGAGGCCTAAAGCCACTACCACTTCGCGACGAGGTCGGGGCCCAGCACCTCGCGCCAGTCGGCGCCGGGCGGAACGACCCCGTCGTGCGGGCGCAGCTTGCGATAGGGGGCCGGGTCGGACCCCTTGGGCCGCTTCCCCTTGGCCACGTCGTCGGTCGCTTCCAGCAGCATCTTGCGCATCTGGATGATCGCCTTGTCCGACGTGCCGAGGTGCTCCATCGACCGGTCGACGATCGGGCCCATCCCCTCCTGCAAAGCGAAATCCTGGGTGTTGACGCCGTGGATGCCGGTGTAGGTCGAGGTTTTCTGGAGCTCGCGGTCGATCATGTAATCGTTGTCGGCGTTCCGCTTCAGGCGGAACGTGCCGGGGATCATGTCGTCCTTGCCGCGGCCGTAGAACGCCTCGGACGCGTCGGCGTGCTCGGGCGTGATCGGCGTCTCCGGATTGTAGCTGTAGAGGATGTTGTAGACGAAGGTCTGGTGGTCGTCGATCGGCACCCAGATATGGCCGTGGATCGCCGGCACCTGGTTGCGGCCGAACGAGCCCGACACGCCGCCGCGCATCTGCTGCGCCGGCATGACGTAACGATAGACCCGGACATAGTTGCCCTCGTCGGGCGACAGCTTGCGGAACGAGACGTAGGTATAGCCGAACTCGGTCGGCTCCACGTCGATGCGTGGCGCGCGGTCGCGCTGGCGCAGCTCGCCGTCGCCGCCATCGAGCCTGAGGTTATGGAGGAACGACGAGTGGGCGGTGTCGAGACCGCCCTCGAGCGCCTGCAGGTAGTTGCAGGCCTCGTAGGTCTTGGACAGATGCCGGTGCGTGTCCGGCACGCGCAGCCATTCGTAGTCGGGCGGCGGCGGCACGTCGTCGGCCGGGCCGAGATAGGCCCAGATCGCGCCGCCCATCTCGATGGTCGGATAGTGGGTGATCTTGACCTTGGCCTTGAGGGGCGAGCCTGCCGGTTCCGACGGCAGGTCGGTGCAGTTGCCGTCGACGTCGAATTTCCAGCCATGATAGACGCAGCGCAGCCCGCATGCCTCGTTGCGCCCGTAGAACAGGGGCGCGCGGCGGTGCGGGCAGAACGCGTCGATGAGCCCGACGCGCCCGTCCGTGTCGCGGAACGCCACCAGATCCTCGCCCAGCACGCGCACGCGCACCGGCGGCCCGTCCCGCTCGGCCAGCTCGGACGACAGCAGCACCGGCTGCCAGTAGCGGCGGAAGAGCTCGCCCGCGGGCCGGCCCGGCCCGACGCGCACCAGCCGTTCGTTATCCTCGTGCTTCAGCATGAACGCGCCTCATTCCTTCCAGGGGTCGACGGTGATGTGGATCGATCGCTCCTCGGTCTCGCCGCCCAGCATGCGGAGGCCGTGATCGACATCGGCGAGACCGATCACGTGCGATGACATCTTCTCCAGCGGGAAGCGCCCGCCCGCCATGGTTGCGAGCGCCAGCTCCACAGCTTGGTAGCTGTGGCCGCGCGTGCCGCGCAGCACGATCTGCTTGGCGACCACCTGGTCGAGGTCGAATTCCGGGATCGCGCCCTTGCGCGTCGCCACGAGGAACGTGCCGCGCTTGCGGAGCAGCGGCAGCGAGGCGTTGATGACGTCGTTCCCGCCGCCCGAGGCCTCGATCACGATGTCGGCCATGCGCCCGCCGGTGAACCGCTCCACCGCGGGGGCGAGCGGCTCGCGGTCGACCATGACCACATGGTCCGCGCCCAGCTCTTTCGCGACGGCGAGGCGGCGCTCGTCGCGCGCGAGGCCCGAGACGACGATCTTGTCGGCACCCGACGCGCGCGAGGCGACCACGCAGCCGAGCCCCTGCTGGCCCGGCCCCTGGATCACGATGGTCTTGCCCGGCCCGACCCCGCCATCGAGGTGCGACCACTGAAATCCGTTGCCGATGGGCAGCGCCATGGCCGCGACGTGGGCCGGCACGCCCGGCGGCACGCGGTGCAGCACCGAGCGCGGGTGGAGGTAGAGATACTGGCTGTAGCCGCCCCACAGCGCGGGCGATTTCTCCACCGGCGTCGAGCCGTAGCGGACCGAGCCGGCCATGCGCGTGTCGGTTTCCAGGCACGAGCGGTATTCGCCGGTCAGGCAGTACTCGCAATGGCCGCAGGGGAGGTACTCCTCCAGCGCCACCACGTCGCCCTCGGAGACCCCCCACCGCTCGCGGGCGATGTCGCCCAGCCGCTCGATGGTCCCGATCATCTCGTGGCCCAGGATGCGCGGCCGGTCCTTGCGGTCGAGGTACATCGGCCAGTCCGACCCGCAGATGCCGGTCGCCATGACGCGAAGAAGTCCGGCATCGGGCGGAATTTCGGGCAGCGGGAAGCGGCGCAGCTCGGTGCGCTTGGGCTCCACCTTGACCGCTGCCAGAACGCTGGTCGCCTCGCTCATCGTCCGTCCTCCGCCGGGGCGGCCGCAGACTAGCACCTGCCGCGCGGACGGCCAAACGGCGGCTGGCCGCGGCCCTACCCCGCCATCTCCTCGCGGAGCAGGGCGGCGCGGCGCAGCACCTCGCGGTCGGTGAACAGGAACAGGTGCGCTCGTTCGCTGGCCGCGGTGTGGCTGATCCAGTTCCAGTGGGGCAGGGTGAAGACGTCGTGCTTCCGCCAGGAAATGGACTTGCCGCCGACGACGGTCGTGCCCTCGCCGTCGACGGCGAGGCAGACGGCGTTCGCGGTGGTGCGGTAGCGCCGGGTCGGACGGCCCCGGCCGAGCCGCATCGCGTAGCAATCCATGGTCGGCATCACCGGGCCGCCATCGGCCGGGTTGGTATAGCGCAGCGTGCGGCTGCCGTCGGCGGCGGGGGCCATGGCGTCGAAGGTGGCGGCGACGCTGGTCCAGGGATAGCGGAACATCGGCGAATGCGGCGCCTCGCCCCCGCCGCCGACGGGCATCAGCCCGCCCTGGGCGAAGGCCGGATCGTCGTAGAACGGCGCGTTCGGCTTCGAGGCGTCGGGATCGCCGCCCTCGGCGAAGATCGCGCCGAGATGCGCAGCGAGCGGCAGGTCGAGCCCGTCGAGCCACACCACCCGCGTGTTCCCGTGATTGTGGTGGGCATGCCAGGCCCAGTTCGGCGTCAGGATCAGGTCGCCCGGCGCCATCGGGCAGTCATGGCCGTTGACCACGGTGGCGCCGCACTCGCTCTCGATGACCAGGCGCATGGCCGAGGCGGTGTGGCGGTGCGGCCGGGCCAACTCGCCGGGCTCCAGGATCTGGATGCCGGCGAACAGGTTGGTCGTCGTCGTCGCCTTGCCGTCGAAGGCGGGGTTCGCCAGCATCAGCACGCGGCGCTCGGCATCCTTCATCGACACGTCGCGGGCGGCGCGCGCGATCAACCCCTGCAGCGCGTCCCAGCGCCACTGGAAGGGCGGGTCGGGGGCGCAGGGTTCCGGCTTCAGCAGCTCGTGATAGCGGTCCCACAGCGGCAGGACGGCGCATTCGGCCATCTCGGCCAGGAAATCGGGCGCGACCGGCGCGCCGGGCGCGTGCGCTGGCGGGACTTGCGGGGTGGCCATGTTCGCCTCCTTGCGGCTCGATGCCGGAAGCGTCCCGCGGCGGCGCGGGCGGCACTTTGATCTGGATCAACCCCGCGTGCGGCATGTTGGCCGTGCCGTCATCGCGACCACGGAGGGAAGCGATGACGGGTCGGGAGGACGTGTCTCCGTCTACTTGCCGAACAGGCCCTTCAGCGCGCCGCCGACGTCGGGCACGGGGCTCGACCCGCTCGACCCGCCGGTCGCGCCGCTCTTGCCGCCGACACCGGGAATCACCTTCTCGAGCTGCTGCAGCGCCTTGCCCTTCGCCGCGCCGGACACGGCGGCTGCGAGGTCCGGCTGGTAGCTCAGATGGCTCCACGGGCCGGTCACGATCACCGGCACCATCAGCCCGGCAAGGCCGCTTTGGCCGCCCTGACCGGTGGTCGACGCCACCAGCTTGGGCTCGACGCGGTAGTTCACGGTGCGCTTCGGCAGATCGACGGTGCCCTTGCCGGTGACGCGCAGCAGCGGCGACTTCAGCTCCAGGTCGTTGTTGGTGAGGATGCCGTTGCGGATGACGTAGGTGCCCGACAGCTCCGAAAAGTCGGTCTTCTGCTGCTTGTCGGCCTCGGAGTTGAGGAAGGCCGACTTCACGTTGCGCACCATGGCGGCGAGGTTGATGCCGCGGATCGCGCCGTTCAGGAACTGCACCTTGCCCTGGCCGTCGAGTGCCGAGACGATGGCGCGCTGCGAGCGGCCGGCGCCCTTGGCATCGAGATGGGCGTTGGCGGTGCCCTCGATCCGGTCCAGCCCGATCGCGTCGCTGAGGGCCGGGTTGGCCTGGAGGCCGGCGAGGTCGAAGGAAAGCCCGACCTGCGGCACGCTGCCGGAACCGTCGGCGGTCACCTTCGCCGTCCCCTTGCCGCCATAGAGCGCCATCTCGGTAAGGTCGGCGACCAGCCGTCCGTTCTTCAGCGTGGCGGCGAGGTGCGACTTGCCGACCTTGATCTTGCGCATGAGGAGCCCGCCGAGGGTGAAGTCGAGGTCGGCGTCCGCTTGCTTCAGCGCGGCGAGGTCGAGCGGCTTGTCGGACCAGCCCTCCTCGGCGGCGGGGGCGGGCGCAGCGGGCTTGGCACCCGGTGCGCCTCCGCCGCCGCCGCCGGAGGCCGCCGGCGCGCCCTCGGGCGGCAAATACGGGTTGAGGTCGAGCGTCTCGACGGCGAGCTTGGCGTTGACGTAGGGCCGCGCGCGGCCGCCCTCGTAGCGCACAGCGCCGGTGCCCTTGATCGCGTCGAGCGCCAGCTTCGCGTCGGTGAAGGCGATCTTCTGCCCGTCCATGTCCACCGTTCCGGCGACAGAGAGGGGGCCGAACCCGGTGCCCGGCGCGTTGAGCGGCGAGCCGGCCCAGGCGGCGAGCTTGCGGACGGACGGCACGTTGAGGTCGATCGTGCCGTGCGCCTTCATCGTCTTGCCGTTGGCGAGACTGCCCTTGTAGGAGAACTTGATCGGGTCCGACGTCACGCTGGCGCTGACCGGCGAGGCGTTGCCATCGAGCAGCGCGTTCGGCTTGTCGGCGTGCAGCGCGAGCGCGATTTTCTCCTTGTTCCATACCAGCGAGCCGTCGAGCTGCATCGGGCTCGAGAGCGAGGGCAGCGCGACCTTCATGTTCACGTTGTCGATCGCGTAGCTCTTGCCGGTGCGCGCGTCGGCGTAGGTCACCTTGCCGTCGTCGATGCGCACGTCGCCGAGCGTCAGACCTTTGAGCGCCGAAGCGCCGCCGCCTTCGGCGGGCTTCGCCTCGCCCGCGGGCTTCGCCGGCTCCGCCTTCGCGGCCGCCGCTTCCTTTTTCTCGAATTGCCAGTTGGGCACGCCGTTCTTGTCGACCGAGAGGGCGATGACCGGCTTCTCCAGCACGAAGGAATCGACCCGCACCTGGCCGGACAGCAGCGGCAGCAGGGCAACCCGGACCTTCAGCTTGTCCAGCGTCACCATGTTCGCCGGCGTCGCGCCCTTGGCATTGGCCAGCGACACCTTGCCCGCGTCGAACTCGACGTTCGGGAGGATCGAGAAGCCGAAATTGCCGTCGATCTTCGCCTCGCGCCCCGTCGCGTCATGGATGGCGGCGAGCACGCGGCCCTTGTAGGCATCGACCGGCACCAGCATGGGCACCACGTACGCGGCGATCACCAGCACCACGATGACGGCACCGATGCCGATCAGAACCTTCTTCATCTTCGGATCTCCCGAACGGAATGCGTGGCGGCGCGTCAGTGGGCGCCGAAGACGCGCTGCAGAAGCTCGGTCGTGCGCTTCGCCGGATTCTCGCGGATGGCGGCTTCCTCGCGGCCCAAATAGAGGAAGATGCCGTCGATGGCCTTGCCCAGCACATACTGCGTCAGGTCGGCCTTCGCGTCCGGCAGGAAGGGCAGGCTCTTGTACTTGCTCATCGCCTGGTCGTAGGCCTTGACCGCGCCGACGCTCGACAATTCCTGGCTCACGATCGGCTGCATCTCGTGGGCCAGGGGCGTCGACATCTTACGGCGGAAATATTGCGTCGCGGCGTCCTTCGGGCCGTTGTAGATCGCCCGCGCGTCGTCGAGCGTCATTTGCTGGATCGAATCGAGGAACAGGCTCTCCGCCTTGGGGGTCGCCGCCTCGGCGGCGCGGTTCAGCCGCAGCTCGAGGTCGTCCATCATCCCGCCGGCGCCGATGCGCGACAGGGCGGACTTCACGGTGGCGAGCGTTCCGGGCAGCGGAATGTGGACGTCGGGACTCGCGTTGAACCCGTCGGGCCGGCCGAGCGTACCGACCACGCGCTCGGTCCCGACGCGGAGCGCGTCCTTGAGCCCGCCCGCGATGTCGCCGACGCTGAGGCTCGAAGAGGGCGACGTCGCGCCGCTCCCGGTGCTTCCACCGGACGAGCCGCCGCCCAGCCGGTCGAGCAGTCCCTTGCCCTGCTGCAGCATGTTGCCAGGCATCTGCGCCTGAGCCATGGCGGGGAGAGCGGCCACCACGGCCGCTACGATCCAGCGTATTTGTCTCGTCATCCGCCAGCCCCCCTCGCGAATATCTCGACCTTGTAGACAACATGGCGCATCGGCGGGGGTTTTTCCATCCGTCTGGTGCGACGCGACGCTGGCGACGGGGCGCGGGCTTGGCTAGGCTAGGGGCATGTCCTCAGCCCGAGATCCCGATACCGCCGCCGCGCGGGCCGCGAACCGCGCCCGCTGGCGCGGCCGCACCGCCGCCTGGCAGGCCCGCGTCGGAAACACGCCGCCGGTCGCCGACGCGCCCAGCCTGGCCTTGATGGACGCCGTGGGAATCCGGCCCGGCATGCGGGCGATCGACCTCGCCTCCGGCCCGGGCGACCCCGCCATCCTGATCGCCGAGCGCGTTGCGCCGGCCGGGTTCTGCGTCGCCACCGACCAGGCGGAGGAGATGCTGACGACGGCGCGCGCCCGTTCCGGCGCGGTGGCGGGTTCGGCACTCGGCTTCGCGGTCGCGACGATGGAGGAACTGCCGTTCGGCCCGGCGACGTTCGACGCGCTGACCTGCCGGTTCGGCATCATGTTCCCGCCCGACCGCGTGGCCGCGGCTTCCGAGGCGCGGCGCGTGCTGCGGCCTGGCGCACGGGCGGGCTACATCGTCTGGGGACCTGTCGAGGACAATGCGATGTTCGCGACGACCGGTGCCGTGGTGGACGCGGCCTCGGGCGGAAAGGCGGGCTCCGCGGACGTGCAGCGCCACACGCTCGGCGCCGAGGGTGCCCTTGCCGCGGTACTTCGCGCGGCGGGCTTCCGCGACGTCGAGGAGCGCGCGCTGCGGGGCCAGACCAGCTACCCCCCAGACGCCAGGTTCTGGCAGCGGACCCTGGGCATGCAGTATGGCGCCTGGTACGACACGCTGGACGAGGCCGCGCGCGCCGCGCTGGATGACCGCTTCGCCGCCGCCTTCGCCGCCTTCCGCGGGCCGGAGGGCTATGCCCTGCCCAACCACATTCGGCTCGGGGTCGGCGTCGCGCCATGATCGCGGTCCGGACGCTTTCGCCCGCGCTCGGCGCCGCGGTCACCGGCATCGACCTTTCCGCGCCGCTCGATCCGGCGGACGTGGCCACGCTGCGCGCCGCCTGGCTCGAACATCTGGTGCTCGTATTTCCTGGCCAGCGGCTCGACGCCGACGCGCACATGCGGTTCTGCCAGGCGTTCGGCCAAGTCGAGAACACCCGCACGACGCAGCGCCAGCCGAAGGACCGGCCGGGCGTCCTGTTCGTCGCGAACCGCCGCGTCGATGGCGTCGAGGGCATCCTCCCCGACGGCGACATGCAGTTCCACACCGACCAGTGCTACTACGAGATCCCGATCGCGGCGACTACGCTCTACGCCATCGAGATCCCGTCGACGGGGGGCAACACCCTGTTCGCCAACGCCTACCGCGCCTACAATTCGCTGCCCGATCCGGTAAAGGCGCGCCTTCCCGGGCTCAAGGCGCTCAACGTCTACGACTACTCCATCAACTCGACCAAGCGATCGGGCACGCCGAACCCGGATGCGCCGCGCTTCGCCCACCCGGTGGTGCGCACCCATCCCGAGACCGGGCGCAAGGCGATCTACGTCAACCGGCTGATGACCGACCATGTCGAGGGGCTGGACGCGGACGACAGCCGCGCGCTACTGGAGGCGCTGTTCTCGGCGGTCGAGCGGCCGGAACTGGTCTACGAGCACGTCTGGACGCCGGGCGACCTGGTGATGTGGGACAATCGCTGCACCCTGCACGCCCGCACCGATTTCGACCCCGCCGAGCCGCGCGTCCTGCGCCGCATTGCCGTCCGCGGCGACCGGCCGTCCTGATCGGCGGAGCGGAGGCGTTGCCCCGAAGCCTCGATCCCACCCAGCGCGCGGTGGCGCGGGGCATGGCGATGGGCGCGGCGTTCTCGGCCGTCGTGCTCGCTGTTGGCTACGCGCTGGTGCCGCCGACCTGGGTCGGGGCGTTCCCGACCTTCGCCGACCGGCTGCGCTACACCCTCCAGGCCGACGTGTTCGTGTTCCTGTGGCTCGCCGTCGCCATCGGGCGCGTCGCCGGCACGCGCTTCTTCTCCCCGGCCGACATCGACGGATCGGGCCTCGCTTCCGCCAGCCCGCGCATCCGCGTGCCCGGCGCGATCCTGGAAAACACGTTCGAGCAGTGCGTGCTTGCCGCCGGTGCGCATCTCGCCCTCGCCGCCACGTTGCGCGGCCGCGACATGGTGCTGATCCCGCTGCTGGTCGTGCTGTTCTGCGTCGGCCGCGCGGCGTTCTGGGCGGGCTACGCCAAGGGGGCGGGCGGGCGGGCATTCGGTTTCGCCACGACTTTCTACCCCAGCCTGTTCGCCTGGCTGCTCGCCGCCGTGCTCGCGATCGTCGGCTGAGGCGGAATCGAAAGCCCCGCGGGGGACGCATCCGCCGCGCGGGGCTCTTGGCTTTCGCCTGCCCGGCATCGGGCCGGGCGCTCATTCCGGACGTCGCGTGTCCGATCATTCGCTTCGGATTTTCGGCGGTCGCGCGCGGGCTCAGGCTCGTCACGCCCGTCCGTCGGCGCGCCGTGGCCCCCCCGGCCGAAACTGGCGGGGAGGCCGCTAGGAACTGGTGGGCGGCGTTTCTGCGATCATCCGCACCCTCCCTGCTGGTGGACCCCATTTAGGTGGGCCGCGCGGGCGCCGCGGTCAAGCCGGGAAAGGCGCGAGTTTTCCACCGCGCACCCCCTCGACAACGGCAGGGCGCGGCGGCAAGCTGCGC
The DNA here is from genome assembly GCA_963775315.1 of uncultured Alphaproteobacteria bacterium. Classification (GTDB taxonomy): domain Bacteria; phylum Pseudomonadota; class Alphaproteobacteria; order MPNO01; family DASWLB01; genus CAWGHZ01. The sequence continues at coordinate 260,949 of CAVZIN010000011.1, forward strand.
CATCCCCATTCCCCAATGACAGCGGAGGCGAACATGATCGCGTTGTATTTCTCGCCGGGCGCGTGCTCGATGGCATCCCATATCGCGCTGGAAGAAATCGGCGAGCCCTATGACGAGCGGCCGACGCTGATCCCGAAGGGCGAGCATCGCGCCGAGCAGTACCTCAAATCCGTCAACCCGCGCGGCAAGGTTCCGGCGCTCGACGCCGACGGAAAGGTGCTGACCGAGAACCTCGCGATCCTCACCTATCTCGCCCGCCGCTACCCGGCGAAGAAGCTGCTGCCGTCCGACCCGTTCGCCGAGGCCCAGTGCCTGTCGACCATGGCCTACTTCTCGAACACGGTGCACCCGACCTTCGCCCATTTCGCCCGGCCCGAGCGCTACGCCGCCAGCGAATCCTCGCATCCGGACGTGAAAGAGACGGCGAAGAAGAACTTCTTCGGCCTGCTCGGCGAGATCGACGGCATGCTGGCCGGCAAGGACTTCATCATGGGCAGCCAGTTCACCGTCGCCGACCCGTACGCGCTGGTGTTCTACGGCTGGGGGCTGCGCGCCGGCCTGCCGATGAACGAGCTCAAGAACTACACGGCGTTCAAGGACCGGATGATGGCGCGCCCGGCCGTCCGCCGCGTGCTGGAGCGCGAGGATTCGCCGATCCTCAAGGCGGCCTGAGACGGGCCCTCTCTGCCCCTCCCGGGGCGGAGAGGGACACCACGGAGGGTTCCATATGGCAAGCGAAACGGCGGTCGTCGCGGGCGGCTGCTTCTGGTGTACCGAGGCGGTGTTCAAGATGCTGAAGGGCGTCACCCGCGTGCGGTCGGGCTATATCGGCGGCAAGACGGAGAATCCGTCCTACCAGGCGGTGTGCACCGGCCGCACCGGCCATGCCGAGGCGGTGCAGGTTACTTTCGACCCGGAAATCGTCTCCTACGACACTCTGCTCGATGTGTTCTTCGCAACTCACGACCCGACAACTCTCAACCGCCAGGGCAACGACGCCGGTACTCAGTACCGCTCCGGCGTGTTCTATTCGAACGACGCGCAGAAGGCGGCGGCCGAGGCGGCGCGCGAGCGCGCCAACAAGCTGTGGGACGGCAAGGTGGTGACCGAAATCACCCCGGCAACCACGTTCTACGAGGCCGAGGGCTACCACCAGGATTATTTCGAGCTGAACCCCTCTCAGCCCTACTGCCAGGTGATCATCAACCCGAAGGTGGCCAAGGCGCGCAAATCCTTCGCCCACCTCCTGACCTCCGAGGCGGCGAAGGGCTGAGTCCAGCCGCGCTGGCCAGCGGTTATCCGCCTTTCCGCCGGCGGTTCATCGCGTTGGCGTAGACCTGCTCGTAGCGCGCGACGCTCGCCTTCCAGGTGCGCTCGGCGGCGACGAAGCGCCGTCCGTTCTCCAGGAACTCGCGGCCAGTCCTCGCGCGCGCCCAGCACGCGGAGCGCCGCCTCGGCCAGCGCGCCGGTGTCGCCCGCGCGGAACAGGTGCCCCGTCTCGCCGTCGCGGATGAGCTCCCGGTGCCCGCTCACGTCGGATGCGAGCACCAGCTTTCGCTGCGCCATCGCCTCCAGCGGCTTCAGGGGCGTCACCAGCTCGGTGAGCCGGATCGACACGCGCGGAAACACCAGAAGGTCGACCAGCCCGTAGTAGCGCTGAACCTGGTCGTGCGGCACGCGGCCGGTGAACACCACCTTGTCGGCGAGGCCAAGCCTCTGCGCCTGTGCCCGCAGGTTCTCGTTCTCGGGCCCGCCGCCGACCAGCAGGAGCCGTGCGTCTGGCCGGGCAGCGAGGATCGCCGGCATCGCCTCGATGGCGAGGTGCAGCCCTTCGTAGGAGTAGAACGAGCCGAGGAAGCCCAGCACCGCCTTGTCGGCAAGCCCCAGCTCGGCGGCGAGCGCCGGATCGCGCGCCGGTGCCTCGGGGAATTCGGCGAGGTCGACCGCGTTGGGGATCACGGTGACCTTCTCGGCCGGGATGCCGCGCGCCACGAGGTCGCCCCGCAGACCCTCGCAAATCACGGTCACCGCGTCGGCCCGGCGCACCGCCGCCGTCTCCAGCGTGCGGATCAAGCGATAGCGGGGGCCCATTTCGCGCCCGGTGCCGTGGCTCGCCCCCGCGTCCTCCCAGAAGGCGCGGATCTCGTAGACCACGGGCAGGCCGCGCCTATGGCCCGCTTGCAGCGCGGGCACGGCGTTCAGCACGGGCGAGTGGGCATGGATGATGTCGGGCTTCACCTCGTCGGCGAGCGCGGCGAGCCGGCGCTCGGTCGCGCGCATCAGCGCCGCCTCGCGAACCAGCGGAATGGCGCCCGCGAAGCGCCCGACCGGCGGCGTGCGGGCGAAGATCCAGCCGTCCACCGTCTCGACCGGCTTGAAGGGGCAGGTGTGCTTGGGCGAGGTGAGGTGGAACGTCTCCCACCCGCGTGCGCGCTGCTCCTTCAGGATGGCAAGCGTGCGAAAGGCATAGCCGCTTTGCAGCGGCACCGAATGGTCAAGAACGTGCAGGATACGCATGTGCGGCGCCCGGCCCCCCGTGCGCCACCCACTATAGCGTATCGGTCGAGCCGCTGCCACCAAATCTTGGAAATGCGCAAGGCTGACGCCCTTCCGCCGGGGTTGCCTGCGTCCCGGCGAAACCCCATTATGACGGGAGCCAGATCGTCCGGCGGCGCGTGGCGCGCCGGGCAGAACGAGGAGAAGAGAATGGCCCGCGCCTTCGAAGCAAAGCCGGAAGCGACCAACGCGCGCACCGACTACTACCACCGCATCGACAGCGAGAACATGACCCCGCTGTGGGAGGTGCTGTCGTCGATCCTGCTGCGCGAGCCGAAGACCGCGGCGAAGCCCTATCTCTGGAACTACGACGCGCTGCGCCACCACATCTTCGAGGCTGGCGAGCTGATCACCGCCGAGGAGGCCGAGCGCCGCGTGCTGGTGCTCGAGAATCCCGGCATGCGGGGCGAGAGCCGCATCTCCGAGGCGCTCTATGCGGGCCTCCAGCTTATCCTGCCGGGCGAGGTCGCGCCGGCTCACCGCCATTCGCCCTGCGCGCTGCGCTATATCCAGGAAGGCTCGGGCGCCTACACCGCCGTGAACGGCGAAAAGGCGTTCATGGAGCCGGGTGACCTGATCCTCACCCCGTCCTGGACCTGGCACGACCACGGGCACGAGGGCACCGAGCCGGTCGTCTGGCTCGACGGTCTCGATTTGCCGCTGATCCGCTCGCTCGGCCCGATGTTCACCGAGCCCTACGGCCATGAGGCGCGCTACCCCGAGAAGCGTCCGGTCGGCGACAACATCGCCCGCTACGGCGAGGGGCTGGTGCCGATGGGCGAGGCGCCCGGCGGCCACATCAACTCGCCGATCTTCCACTATCCCTACACCCGCACGCGCGACGCGCTGATGCGGCTCGACAAGGCCGGCGAGTACGATTCCTGCCACGGCATCAAGCTGGAGTACGTCAATCCGACCACCGGCGGGCCGGTGATGCCCACGATTTCGTGCTACATGCAGCTTCTGCCCAAGGGCTTCTCGACCGCGCCCTACCGCACCACGGCGGCGTGGGTCTATGCCTGCCGCGAGGGCAAGGGCCGCACCATCGTCGGCGACCAGGTGCTGGAATGGGGCCCGCGCGACGTGTTCGTCGTGCCGTGCTGGGCCGAGCATCATCACGAAGCGACGGACGAGTCGATCCTGTTCAGCTTCTCGGACGCCCGCATGCAGCAGCGCCTCGGCATCTGGCGCGAGGTGCGCGGCAACGCGTAGCCGGCTCGCCCTTCCTGCCCCGCGGGGCGGGGAGGGCGCCCTACGGCGCGGGCTTGGCGTCGATCAGAACGAAGGCCACCCGCGCCGGCTTGTCCGTGCGGTTCGACCAGGCGTGCGCGGTACCGCGCTGGATCAGCACGTCGCCCGGCTTCATCAGCTTCTCGCCCTCGTCCATCAGCGCGTAGATTTCGCCCTCGAGGACAATTGCGTAGTCGACGGTGTCGGTCTTGTGGAAGCCGAAGTGGCGCCGCCCGTCGATGTAGTGGTGGCTTGGCTTGTCGGAGGCCTTCAGCGCCGCCTCGCGCTCGGCATCGGGGGCATATTCGACGACGCGGAAGATGTGGCCGTTGGGCGGCATGTCGAGCCCGAAGGCGGGCGGGCCGCAATCCTCGTTGCCGGAATTGTCGACCGGCATCTGGTCCGACCACCAGAGTTCGGTCAGGGCGTTGCCGTTGCCGCGCTCGAAATGATGCGGGCAGGGCCCGTCGGCGATGAAGATCGACTTTCCCTCGGCATTGTGTCCGGTGACGATGCGCCGCGCGATGGTGCCCATGGGCCGTTGTCCCCTTCGGTTCTGCCCCCGCAGTCTATTCGGGGCCGCGAACTGGTCAACGCCCGGCACGTTACATATATCAGTGCCTCATCGTTTAGTGACGCGCCCCGAGGAAATTTGCCGGACCTGCCAGAATCGCATATCATGACGGCCATGTCGGATCGCATTTCGAGCCCTCGCTCACCGCGCGGCGCGCCGATCACGATGGGCGACGATGACCGAACCAAGCCTCCCGGCCGCGACGGCGCCGGGACGGGGGTCGTCGTCAAATCCAAGACCCGCACGAAAAAGCCGTCGATGTACAAAGTGCTGATGCTGAACGACGACTACACGCCGATGGAGTTCGTCGTTATGGTGCTGGAGCAATTCTTCTCCAAGAACCACGAGGAGGCCACTCGGATCATGCTCCATGTGCATCAGAAGGGCATCGGGGTATGCGGTGTCTACACCTACGAGGTGGCGGAGACCAAGGTCACCCAGACCATGGACCTGGCCCGCCAGCACCAGCACCCCCTGCAGTGCACACTGGAACGGGATTGAGTGAGCATGCTATCGCGCAACCTGGAACGCAGCCTACATCGCGCCCTGGCTCTCGCGAGCGAGCGGACGCACGAATACGCGACGCTGGAGCATCTCCTGCTGTCGCTGATCGACGATCAGGACGCCGTGGCGGTGCTGCGCGCCTGCGGGGTCGATCTCGATAAGCTGCGCACCGAGCTGACCAACTACCTGGACAACGAGCTGTCGAACCTGGTCGTCGCCCGGCGCGACGACCCGAAGCCGACGGCAAGCTTCCAGCGGGTGGTGCAGCGCGCCGCCATTCACGTGCAGTCTTCGGGGCGCGAAGAGGTGACGGGCGCCAACGTTCTGGTCGCCATGTTCTCGGAGCGCGAATCGCACGCGGTCTATTTCCTGCAAGAGCAGGACATGTCCCGCTATGATGCGGTCAACTACATCTCACACGGCATCGCCAAGGTCCATGGCCGAACCGAGGCCAGGACCGTACGTGGTGCCGAGGAGGAATTGGGCGGAGAAAAGACCGTGCGTCGGGGCGAAGAGGCGTTGAACGCCTACTGCGTTAACCTCAACCGCAAGTCGGAAGAGGGCAAGATCGATCCCCTCATCGGGCGCGAGCTCGAGATCGAGCGTACGATCCAGGTGCTGTGCCGACGAACCAAGAACAATCCGCTCTATGTCGGCGAAGCGGGCGTCGGCAAGACCGCCATCGCCGAGGGGCTGGCGCGGCGCATCGTCAACGGCGAGGTGCCGGACGTGCTGCGCGACGCCACCATTTTCTCGCTCGACATGGGCACCCTGCTCGCCGGCACGCGCTACCGCGGCGACTTCGAGGAGCGGCTGAAGGCGGTCATCGCCGAGCTCGAGGCCTACCCCGGCGCGATCCTGTTCATCGACGAGATCCACACGGTAATCGGCGCGGGCGCCACCTCCGGCGGGTCGATGGACGCGTCCAACCTGCTCAAGCCGGCGCTCGCCTCGGGCAGCCTCCGCTGCATCGGCTCGACCACCTACAAGGAATACCGGTCCTACTTCGAGAAGGACCGCGCGCTGGTGCGCCGCTTCCAGAAGATCGACGTGAACGAGCCGTCGGTCGAGGACACGGTGAAGATCCTGCGCGGCCTCAAGCCGTATTACGAGAAGCACCACAACGTGCGCTACACGGCCGAGGCGATCCGCTCGGCGGTCGAGCTCGCGGCCCGCTATATCCACGACCGCAAGCTGCCCGACAAGGCGATCGACGTGATCGACGAGGTCGGCGCGTCGCAGAAGCTCCGGCCCGAATCCAAGCGGCGCAAGCTGATCAGCGTGAAGGACGTGGAGGCGGTGGTCGCCAAGATCGCCCGCATCCCGCCGAAGACAGTCTCGCGCAACGACCAGGAATCGCTGAAAAGCCTGGAGCGCGACCTGAAGACTGTGGTGTTCGGCCAGGACAAGCCGATCGAGGCGCTGGCGTCGGCCATCAAGCTCGCCCGTGCCGGGCTCCGCGAGCCCGAGAAGCCGATCGGCTGCTACCTGTTCTCCGGCCCGACCGGCGTCGGCAAGACCGAGGTGGCGCGCCAGCTCGCGCTCACCCTGGGGATCGAGCTGATCCGCTTCGACATGTCGGAGTACATGGAGCGCCACACCGTGTCGCGGCTGATCGGCGCGCCGCCGGGCTATGTCGGGTTCGACCAGGGCGGACTTCTGACCGATCAGATCGACCAGCACCCGCATTCCGTGCTGCTGCTCGACGAGATCGAGAAGGCCCATCCCGACCTGTTCAACATCCTGTTGCAGGTGATGGACCACGGCAAGCTGACCGACCACAACGGCAAGAACGTCGATTTCCGCAACGTCATCCTGATCATGACCACGAATGCGGGCGCGGCGGACATGGTGAAGCCGGCCATCGGGTTCGAGCGCGAGTCGCGGGTCGGCGACGACGAGGAGGCGATCCGGCGGCTGTTCACGCCGGAATTCCGCAACCGGCTGGATTCGATCATCGCCTTCAACAACCTGACGCCCGAGATCGTCGAGCGCGTGGTCGACAAGTTCGTCATGCAGCTCGAGGCGCAGCTCAGCGACCGCAACGTGCAGATCGTGCTGTCGGAGCCGGCGCGCAACTTCCTCGCGCGCAAGGGCTACGACAAGGCGTTCGGCGCCCGCCCGCTCGGCCGCGTGATCCAGGAGCACATCAAGAAGCCGCTGGCCGAGGAGCTGCTGTTCGGCAAGCTCATCAAGGGCGGCATCGTCGAGGTCGGGCTGAAGGACGAGAAGCTCACCTTCGACTACAAGCCCGATCCCGGCGCGCGCAAGCGCGAGGGCGGCGACGAGGACGGCGGCCAGAGTGCCGACGGCGGCGGCAAGGAGCCGGTGCTGGCCGACTGACCGCACGCCACAAGCTCGATTACCCGACGCCAGGCCGCGATCCCCGATCGCGGCCTGGTTCGTTTCGGCTCCCGGAACCGGCGTTCCCGCACCGTCGGGGCGCGAACCTCCGCGCGCCTTGATCCGGCCCGCGAACGGCGCATACTTCCCGCAAAACAATCGGGGAAACGTCCGTGGGCGTTCTGTTCACGCTGCTGGCTGCCGCGTCGTTCGGCTTTTCCAACGCCTCGGTCCGGCGCGGCGTTCTGACCGGCACGGTGGTGCAGGCGGTCGCCGTCTCGATGCCGATCGGGTTCCTGGTGTTCGTCGGGGCCGCGTGGGCCTCGGGCGAACTCTGGCGCGTCGGCGAGATCTCGCGCCAATCGGCCCTGCTGCTCGGCGCCGCGGGGATCGTGCATTTCCTGTTCGGGCGCTATTGCAACTACCGCTCGATCGCGGCGATCGGAGCCAACCTCTCGACCCCGGCGCAGCAGGGCACGCTCATCGTCTCGCTCACCCTCGCGCTGATCTTCCTCGGCGAACATCTGACACCGCTCAAAATCGCCGGCATCGCGCTTCTCGTCGTCGCGCCGGCGCTTGTCTTCCGCGCCCCGCTCCGCCGGCGTCGTGGTGGCAGCAGCGCTGCGGGAAAGCTCGCGCCGCGCTCGGTCGGGGCCGCCGCCGCGCCGCGTGCCGTGTCCGATTTTTCCGAGCGCATGTTCGAGGGCTATCTGTTCGCGTTCCTGTCGTCCCTCGCCTATGGCACCAGCCCGGTGCTCGTGCGCGCCGGGCTCGAGGAATCCCACCTCTCGCTCGGCGGCGGGGTGGTGTCCTACGGTGCCGCGGTGGTCGTGGTGCTGGCGCTGGTCGCGATCGGCCGCGTGCGGCGCGACGTCGCCGGGCTCGAGCGGCGCGGCGTTTTCTGGTTCGGCATCCAGGGACTCGCCGTCTGCGTGTCGCAGATGTTCCTCTACATGGCGCTGTCGCTCGCCCCGGTCACCTTGGTCCAACCGCTGATGCGCTTCTCGCCGGTGTTCCGCACCATGTTCAGCTGGGTGTTGAACCGCGACCACGAGGATTTCTCGCCGGGCGTGATGTGGGCGATCGCGATCTCGCTGGTCGGCGCGCTCGCACTCGGGCTCGACACGCAATTCTTCATTCGCATGATCGGCGCCCCCGGCTGGCTTGCCGCGATCCTTGCCTGGACGTGGCCCTAGAGCGGTTCACGCTTTGACGGAAGCGTATCCAGCGTTTGCGAAGTAGTTCTGGCATTCGGCCTCATCGATGGTCGTGACGAGGCAGCCGATGTGGCGCCAAGTGTCGTCGACGGTGCGCTTCTGTGCGGCGCGCATCCAGTGCTTGATCTTGGCGAAGGCCTGTTCGATCGGGTTGAGGTCGGGGGAGTAGGGCGGCAGATACCAGAGCCTCGCGCCGGCGGCGCGGATCATCTGGCGGACGGCAGCTCCCTTGTGGGAGCCGAGATTGTCCATGACGACGATGTCGCCGGGCCGGAGCACGGGCAGGAGCTGCTGCGCGACATAGGCGCGGCATTGGCCGTTGATCGGCCCGTCGAAGACGCAGGGGGCGGCGAGGCCATCCCAGCGCAGCGCCCCGAGGAAGGTCAGTGTGCGCCAGTGGCCGTGCGGCGCGAAGCCGCGCAGGCGCTTGCCCTTCGATCCCCAGCCGCGCAGCGGCGCCATGTTGGTCTTGATCCAGAGCCTGCCCCCGCGAAGGCGGGGGTCTCGTCGATGAAGACCAGGCGCTTCGGGTCGAGGCCGGCCTGCCAGGATCGCCAGCGTTGCCGCCGGCGGGCGACGTCGGCGCGGCCCTGCTCAAGGGCGAACAGCGTTTTTTTTGAACCGCAGCCCCTCGCGCCTGAGGAATAGCCACACCGCGTTGTGCGAGACCTTCACCCCGCGCGCCGCCAGCTCGCGCTTGAGCCCGTGCAGCGTCAGGTGCGGCGTCTGGGCGATCCGTTCCACGATGAAGGCGCGGTGCGGCGTCAGGATCGGCTTGCGATGTCCACCGACCTTACCTGGTGCGACCGAGCCCGTCGCACGATAGCGCTGCGACCACTTCACCACCGTCGAAACGGCAACGCCGAACCGGGCCGCCGCAGATCGGCAGGTCTCCCCGGACAGAACCGCCGCAACAACGCGCTCACGAAGATCATTCGAAAGAGGTCGGGTCATCGATGCTGGCCTCCGCTCCAGCCAGCATCTTAAATCACAAACGCCGCAAATCGGGAATCCCCTCCGATTCGCTCAAACAATGAACCGCTCTAGGCTGTGTGGACAAAAAGATTGACGCGTGACTCCCGGTTTGATTCAAGGCTGCAGATTCGGGAGAGGCAGCCTTGGGCCGAGGGGACTTGAGCGAGCAGGAATGGCGGGTTTTGGAATCCTTGTTGCCGCCGGAGCGCGGGCGTCGCGGGCGCCCGCCGCTCGATCGACGTGCGACGGTCAATGGCATCCTGTGGCGACTGCGCACCGGCGCGCCCTGGCGCGACGTGCCCGAGCGCTACGGCAACTGGAACTCGATCGCGCGCTGCTTCCGGCGGTGGTGCGAAGCCGGCATCTGGGAAGCCGCGGCGACGACCTTGGCCGACACGATGGCCAACAATCGACATCACAGCATCGACTCCACCACGGTGCGCGGACACCCGCAGGCAGCGGGCGCAAAAGGGGGACTCGCGAACAGGCTTTTGGCCGCTCGCGGGGCGGGTTCACCAGTAAGGTTCATTGTCTCGCCGATGCCCGAGGCCGGCCGCTTGCCTTCCACCTCACGGGCGGCGAGACGGCGGACTGCCAAGCCTACGACACGCTGATCGGCCTGCCCGAGCAAGCCGCCGCCGCGCTTCTCGCCGACAAGGGTTACGACAGCGACGCGATCCGCGCCGATCTCCGCGCGCGCGGCATCCGCCCCGTGATCCCGCCGCGCTCCAACCGCAAGGCCGCGATCCGCTGGAACAAGCGTCTCTACCGCGAGCGCAACCGCATCGAGCGCATGATCGGTCATCTCAAGATCAACCGCGCCATCGCCACCCGATACGACAAGCTCGCCGACAGCTTCCTCGGCACGCTATACCTCGGCGCAATCAAGCTCTGGCTCAAATTTGTCCACACGACCTAGGCCGGCCGCGGCGCTACTTGGCCGAGGCTCGGGACTTCGCGACCTCCTCCTTGAAGGCGGCGAGGATGGCGGCGCCGTTCGGCGTGCGCTTGACCCAGTCGTTCAGGACGGGCTCGACCTCCTTGTACATGCGCGCCTCGTCCGCCGGGCTGAAGCGCGTCATGGTATGACCGCCGTCCTTCGCCACCTGGGCGTAGGCATCGTCGGCGATGTCGTCCAGCACCGCGCCGTAGCCGCGCGACGCCTCGTAGCCCGAATAATGCTCGATCGCCTTCTGCGCCTTCTCGGGCAGCTTGGCGAAGGCCTGCTTGTTCATCGCGATATAGCCGGACGATGAGCCGAGCCGCGTCTTGACGTGGTAGGTCGTCACCTCCTCCAGCTTGAACGGCAGCACGCCCGTCCACTGGATCGCGGCGCCGTCGATCACGCCGCGCGAGAGCGCGGAGTAGATGTTCTGGGGCCCCATCGTCACCGGCGCGGCACCCAGCTTTGTCATGGTGTCGGCGGCGGTACGGTCGGAGACGCTCATCTTCAGGCCGCGAAGCGCGTCCAGCGTCTTCACCGGATGGCGGAAATGCAGACTGATCTGCGGGTAGACGAACAGCAGCAGCGGCTTGATCTTCGAATATTCCTGCGTCAGCAGCCCGCGCTGGTACAAGGCCCACAGGGCGGCTGCGGAGTCGCGCGACTTCTCCGAGACGATCGGCAGGTCGGCGACCGACGTGCCCGGGAACTGGTTGCCGATCATCCCCTGCAGCCCGCCGCCGATCTCGAACACGTCGGCGACCAGCCGGTCGTACATGTTCACGAAGTTGGCGAGCACTCCGCCGACATAGGGCTTGATCACCGCCGCGCCGACCATCTCCTTGTTGATCTTGTCGATCCAGGGCCCATTGAACCGCTTGTAGTTGGGCGTGTTGGCGCCGGCGACCAGCGCGAACCGGAGAACGACCGGCTCATCGGCCCGCGCGAGGGCGGGCAGCGCGACGATTGCCGCGCAGGCGGCGAGAACAAGCTTCTTGACCACAGTTTCCTCCTTATTGCCGCGGCACCCGCGCGCGGCGTTTGGCGGCGAAGCATGTCGCTGAACCGGTGTCGTTGGCAAGCGAGCCGCGCTCCTGCCTGCCGGCGACCGACCCGCAGCGGTTGACGCCGCGCGTCGAGGGGCGTCAGCTTGCTCGCACACGACGGCATAGTGGGGAGGCAAGGATGAAGGTCGACGGAAGCTGCCATTGCGGGCAGGTGAAATTCGAGGCGGAGGTCGATCCCGAGACGGCGGGCATCTGCCATTGCACCGACTGCCAGAAGATGTCGGGCACGGCATTCCGCACCGGCGTGACGACGCTGACCGATGGATTCAAGCTGCTGAGCGGAACGCTCAGAACCTACGTCAAGACCGCGGAGAGCGGGAACAAGCGCGCCCAGACCTTCTGCCCCGCATGCGGCACGCAAATCTACTCGTCGAACGTCGGCGACGGTCCGAAGACGTACCGGTTGCGTGCCGGCGTGCTCTCTCAGCGCGAAAGCCTCGTGCCGAAGCGCCAGATCTGGTTCCGCTCCGCCCAGCCCTGGATCAAGTCGATCGCGGGCATCCCGACCGTGGAGAAGCAGGGTTAGGGAGATTTTGTGACCCGGTTTCGTCCGCGCCTGATGGCGCGGCGGGCAAGGGCCTTAAGTGCTTGAAATCG
>CAVZIN010000012.1:0-322620 GCA_963775315.1 uncultured Alphaproteobacteria bacterium
ACACCCTTGGGCAACCCCTGCGTGATGCGCTCCATGTTGGCCTTGTGGGCTTCCTCTGGAGGGAGCCCCTTCGTCCGTTTCACGTACTCGTCTCGGGCGAGCCGTTCGTCGCGTTCACGCTTGACCATCGCGTCATACTCGGCCGCCGCGAGCCCGACGACGGTCCACTGGACCGACGTGTTCGGCACGCGCTCCAGAACGTAGCCAACATCCCACTTGCGCCCGTTCGGATCGCGCTCGGGTAGGCGCCGGCCATCGCTCGTGTAAAATCTCCGCGTTTCCATAGCTAGCTCCTTCCTTTCACAAGGTTGCCTAGTTTGACCATCGCGCGCACGACTGCCGGGTGCGATGCCAGCCGCATTTGACCGAGAAGATCGTAAAGCTCGTCGTCGGCGATCTGCCGAAGGCCATCATTCGCGAGGGCGCGTGCTGCCTCGTCGAACTCACGCATTGACTGTTGTTCCCACGCTGCGTGTTGGCCATCCCAGAACTCGGTTCGCCGCTTCATGTCGAATTCGGCCAAGCGCTTTGCGCCGTCATTGTCGAGCTTGAGATCGCTCGCAATCTCGACGAACTCCCGCGTGGCCGCGTGATCGGGGTCGGCGCCTGCCGCCTCGGCCAGCGCATGCACGTCGAGAGGTTCGGCCGCCTTGCTGTCAGGCTTCGCCTTGGCGTCCGCTTCGCGCCTTTCACGCTCGACAGCCTCGCGGCGCTCGCGGTCCCGCCGCTCGAAAACGTCCTCATACTTCTCGGGGCCGGTGTACATCTTGGCCGCTGCGTCGGCGGTTCCGTCTTCGCTCGTGCTCCGCCCGCGCGGCGGTTCCGTCTTCGCTGTGTCGGCCATAGACGGGTACATCGCCCTGGCCGCAAGTACGTCACTCATCGGAAATCTCCCCTTTCTCGGGTGCGGGCAATCCGGCCCGCTCTGATTGAAGCTCGTGGCACTCGCCGTCGATGGTCTCGGGTGTTCCAATTCCGACCCGGCGCCGACCGGCGCGCATTGCCTCGATCAAGGACTGCCCAGCCTCTAAACGCGTGGTGTCCTCGAATGCACGCACTTGGACGTTGCGTGCGATAAGGTCCAGCGCCCGAGCCGCCCCCGCGCTATCGAACTTGAACAAGAGATTGCCCGCCGCATCCTTCATTTGGGTGCCGCGGCGATCCAGGGCAGGCCGAATGTCGCCGATGCAGCGCGCATGCAGTTCGACAGAGCGTTGGAGGACCCACTCGGCGTCAATGCGCGAGGCTTCGGCACGTTCGCGCTGTGCGTCCGCGATGGCAGCGGCGACCTTAGCCAGCCTTAGCAGCTTCGACGCGGTAACGTGCGCGCTGCCCTTCGCGTAACCCGCTTCGATAGCCGCAGCGGTCCCGTTCCCACCGTTGGCGAGATAGGCATTCACGAAGGCTTGCCTGCGCGGGGTCATGCCGTCTCTCGCTGTTCCGGCGGGTCGATGGTCGCGAGCACCGCATTCAGATTGCTACGCATCGCGACAAGGGCGGCGACGATGGCGGGCTTCTGTAGCAGCGCCGCCGTGTGACCGACGCTGTAGCCAGCGATCAAACTAGCCCGCGTTGGGCGCGCACCATCCGCCAGCGCACGCACGAACGCCTCTTGCCTCTCGGTCAGTGTCACCGTGGTCTGGACCTTCACCGCCTTCACTCCGCCTGAAACCCGAATACAGGACCAATATAGTCCTCTTTCAGTGCAATGTCAACTGAGGCTAACAATGTTGCCTACGACTAACTTTTTGGGCCTACCCGTTGAGCGGCACGCTCAAGGGAGGCCGCGCTCGACAGCGCACGAGAGTTGTTCTTATTCTGTTCTCATGGTACGAGAATGGCGCGGCGGCGCGATCAACACGCTAAAGCAAGCATGCGAGGCCCGGCGATCCCTGTGGGTGCTGTGTCGCAGGTGCGGTCACACCGCGCGCGTGGACCCTTGGCCCCTCGCCAGCAAGCTCGGCCGCGACATGAAGCTGACGGAGCTAGGGCCACGCTTCCGGTGCAAGCTCTGCCGGGGGAAGCACCGGGCGGTTATCGTGGTGGACGATACGGAGAGGCCGGGGCGTTAACCAAAGGCCGGGGTTGACGGTCCACTCAGCAGCAGCGAGCATCGGTTTGGGTTGGCACTTGCGTCAAGAAGCGTGAGGCAGAAAATGCGCCACCTACTCGTTCTGGCCTTGCTGATTTTCGCATCGATCAGCGGATCGGCCCACGCGACCGTCTTGCAGTTCTCGTTCACGGGCGCCATTACGTTCGTTGACGCCGACCTTGTGTCCGCTGGCGCTCCGACAGTCGGCGCGACGGTTTCCGGCTTCTTTCAATACGACACCACGACATCGCCTGGGCACCTGACAAGCGGTGAAGCTGTCTATCCAATGCCCTCTCTGCCGTATTCGCTCTCATTTGGGCCGCTTCAGCTTGGTGGCGTCGGCGAGTTGGGCGTCCAAAATGTGGGCCTAAGCGTAAGTAACGACGATCCAGTAGAGGATCATTTTACCTTCGGCGCCTTCACCGGCCCTGGCGAAGCGACTGTTGCGGGTAGCGGCGTGAGCATTGGTAGCTACTCGCTCACGCAACTAGGCATCGCCTTAACGGACACAACGGGAGCAGCCTTCAACTCGCTCGCGTTGCCGACGACACTCACTCTGTCCGAGTTCGATGATCGTCTCGTTCGAGTGTTCTATTTTGACGCCTCAGCCGGAGCGCATCGGCATTTCGACGCCGATATCTCAGCGCTCTCTCTAGCGCCAGCGACGGCGGTTCCAGAGGCGAGTACCCTTTCCATATTCTTCTTTGGCCTAGCAAGCTTGGGCTTGGTGAGGCGCAGACGATTGGAAGTCCGCTAGGCGAGCTTCGGCGGCTTCAAGCTGGGATAGGCGATCTTGCCCACCGCTTCGGCCAGCACCGCCAGCGGGACGCCCTGGCCGTACATGCGCCCGACCGACGCCGACGCATGGCCGGTGAGCGCGTCGTGGACTTCCTCGGGTATCCCTGCCGCGCGGCAGGCGTCCTTGAAGCCATGGCGGAAGCAATGGAAGACCAGCGTGGGGTCATCTAAGCCCAGCCCGTCGATCATGCGGTTGACGCGCTTGGAGTACGCGGCCGGGACAAGATCGGGGAACAGCGGGCCATCCTTCGGGAGCTTTTTCACGTAGTCCAGGAAGCCCGCGTCGATCAGCGCCGGGTGCAAGGGCACGCTGCGCCGACTGCCCCGGTTTTTGACCCGCCGCCCCTCGCCCGCATCCGTGATCCGCAGATACGTGATATCGCCTTCGGTGCGCACGTCCGACACGCGCGCCTGCCCCATCTCCGCCTCGCGCGCGCCCATGAACGCGGCCAGCATCGGAAGCCACTTGTCGGCGTCGCGCTTCTGCTTCGCCGCTTCGTCCAAAACCTTCTGCATCTCGGGCACCGTGAACGGGCGGCGCTCTTGATCCTCGCGCTTGGGCGGTGCGAGTGCCCGGACGCCGCTCGCGGGATTGCCGTCGATCCGCCCGTTACGTTTGGCGTAGCTCAGAAGCGACCGGATGGCCCCGAGCGCCTTGTTGACGGCGGCGGCGGACGCAAGGGCCGCGCCTTCGGGTACACTTTCGATCAGCTTAGGGAGGGGTTGATCCCGTAGCTTGTGCGACGGCCGCGCCTGGCAGCGTAGGAGCGCGTCCTTGAACGCGCCCACCTGTGCGGTAGTGATGTCGCCGACTGGCGTTGCCCCGTGCAGTTCCTCCCAGCGGCGGACGGCGCGCGTCCACTCGCTCAGGGTCTTCTCTGGCGGCTTGCGCTCGCGCGCCCATGAGGTCAGCACGTCCCGGAGCGTAGGCGTGCCACCGCGCGAGCGCCGGGCCATGGGGGCGATGCTAGGCGGCGGGGCGGCCCCACGCTGTAGGAGTTCGACCGCCGCTTGCTGGGCGCACAGGATGGCCCAGGAAAGCGCATCGACGGCTTCGCGGGTGTCGGGTGCCCCGGCGTCCCGGATCAGCTTGCGCGCGTAATCCTCGGTCGTCTCGCCGCCCAAGAGCGGGTTGCTCACGGGCTCGTCCGTTGCGGGCCAATCGGGGTCGTCCGTCATGAGGTTCGACATATCGGTGCGCAGCGTGTCGGCAATCTTGGACAGGCGCGCATAGTTCCCGCCGAAGTCCGTCGAGATCGTGTCATACGACCGCCGAAGCTCCGCCTCGCCCAGCGCCGAGATTTCGCCCGCCTTCAACGGCTCGCCGTGACGGGCGATCACGTCCCGTAGCTCGGCCACGGCGGCAGGCGCCTTGGCGCGCGCGATCCTCGCGTCAGCGGTGCCGAGATAGCGTTCCAGGACAGCCTTGCGCAGCACCGGGCGCAGCGCCTTCGGCACGGCCACCTGTACCAAGTACCGGCCGCGCCGCTGTTTCAGATACGTCCCGTAGGTTCGCCGCTCCGTCGCCATAGGTGAACCATAGCACCGGGACTGCCCGGCTTGCACCTAGTTTATGCACCTAGAGTGCGCTCGAAGCCGGTCAAAAAATGGCGGATTTTTGCGGGTTTTAGCGGCTGGCGACCCCAACGGGATTCGAACCCGTGTTTCAACCTTGAAAGGGTCGTGTCCTAGGCCTCTAGACGATGGGGTCGTCGGGCGGAAGAGACATAGCGCGTCCCGCGCCCGAACGCCACCGCCTCAGCCCGAATGCGGGTGCGGACGGTGGCGCGCGGGGGACGGGGCGGCCTGCTTGGCCAGGTGGTCGCGGCGCTGGGCCTTGCGGCGCTCGCGCGCGACGCGGTGGCGGTCGATGAAGCGCAGGCTCCAGCGATAGGAAAGCCAGCCGCCGATCGGCCAGTACGGCACCGAACCGAGCAGCATCACCAGGAACAGGTCCTTCAGGAAATAGTCGGCGAGAGCGGCGAACGAGCCGCCGCCCGAGGCGTCGGAGAAGTAGCCGAAAGGGTCGGGCGGGAGATGCGCCGGGTGCAGCGCCTGGGCGAACTGGTGCGCGAAGGTATGGTAGCCCCACATGTCCGACCAGTGGCCGAGCATCCCCTGCCCGGTCACGTAGAACACGTAGTACATCGGCACCATGGTCAGGACGTTGGATATCCAGGTCCACGCCGCCGCCAGCACAACGTTGAAGTCCCAGCGGAACAGCCGGCGCGTGATCAGCCAGATCAAGAGCGCGATCGCCATCTGGATGCCGACGGTCGGCGTAAGACCGACGACCACGCCCACCATCACGCCGCGCGCGGTGTGCTCGGGCGCGTGGTGGCTGCGCTTGAGCGGGATCACCAGCCGGTAGTGGACGAGCCGGCGGAGCCGCTCGACCAGGCTGCGCTCGGCGCGGCGCGCGCGCACGGCGAGCGAGCGATGGCGCTGGCCGATCATGACGCCGCCGCGTGCACGGTGGCCGCGTCCTCGATGTTGAGCTGGCAGGACTCGCGCCCCTGCCAGTCGTCGAGCCGGAGGCAGCCGGCGATGTGGAGCGCGCCGCCGCGCGCGCCCATCAGCGCACGGCCGAGCTCGGTGCCCGCGGCGCGGAAGGCGATGGCGTTCAGCTGCGGCCCGCCGGCCGCGGCGGCGAGCCGGGCGCGCACGTGGTCGGTGCCGACCGGCTCGGCATAGGCGACGCGGAGCGCGGGGAAGGCGAAGCGCGGACGCGGGTTGCCTGCGCCGAACGGGCCGACCCGCTCGAGCGTCTCGACGAGTTCGCGCGTCGCCCCGGCGCAGGTGAGCGCACCGTCGAGCGAGAGAGACGGCAGGGGCAGGACGCCGCCCAATTCGGTGAGCACGCGATCTTCGAGGAAGGCGCGTAGCTCGGCGAGGCGGTCGGCGGCGACGGTGAAGCCCGCGGCCATTGCGTGACCGCCGCCGTTGGCGACGATCCCCGCCTGCCGCGCCGCGATGACCGCCGGGCCGAGCGCGACGCCCGGCACAGACCGGCCCGAGCCGCGCCCGATGCCGCCGTCGAGCGCCACCACCAAGGCCGGCCGGTCGAACCGTTCGCGCAGCCGCCCGGCCACGATGCCGATCACGCCCGCGTGCCAGCCCTCGCTCGCGACGCAGATCACCTTGGCGCCGCCGGCCACCTGGTCCTCGGCGGCGGCCAACGCGGCATCGAGCACCGCGGCCTCGATCGCCTGGCGCTCGGCGTTGTGCCGGTCGAGGCGGAGCGCGAGCGCCGCCGCCTCGGACGGGTCGTCGGTGGCGAGCAGCCGCGCGCCGAGCCCGGCCTCGCCGACCCGCCCGCCCGCGTTGACCCGAGGGCCGAGCACAAAGCCGGCGTGATAGGCGTCGGGGCGCGCCGAGACGCCGGCACAGTCCGCGAGGGCGGCGAGGCCCGGATTGGCGCGCCGCGCCATGATCTTGAGCCCCTGCGCCACGAGCGCCCGATTGATGCCCGTGAGCGGCACCACGTCGCACACCGTGCCGAGCGCGACGAGGTCGAGGAGCCGCATCAGGTCGGGCTCGGGATGGCCCTCGCCATACCAGTACGCGTCGCGCAGCGCGCGGTTGAGCGCGACCACCAGCAGGAAGGTGACGCCAACGGCGCAGAGCGCGCCCAGCGCCCCGTCCTCGTCGAGCCGGTTCGGGTTGACGACCGCATGCGCCACCGGCAGGCGTGCCTCGGCGACGTGGTGATCGACCACGATGACGTCGAGCCCGGCGTCGGAAGCGGCCTCCAGCGCCTCGAACGCGGCGGTGCCGCAATCGACCGTGACCACGACCCGGGCGCCCGCCTGGGCGAGCTTTCGCATCGCCTGCGGATTGGGGCCGTACCCCTCGGTCATGCGGTCGGGGATATAGACCGGAAGCGGGCGGCCGAGCGCGGCGAAGAAGCGCGCGAGCAGCGCCGTCGCGGTTGCCCCGTCGACGTCGTAATCGCCGAACACCGCGACCGTCTCGCCCGCCGTGATGGCCGCCACCAGCCGCTCGACCGCCCGGTCCATGTCGCGCAGCCGCGACGGGTCGGGCAGGCAGTCGCGCAGCGTCGGGCTCAGGAAGGCGGGGGCGTCGTCGATCCCCACCCCGCGCGCGGCGAGCACGCGGCCAACGATCTCGGGCAGCTCCAGCCGCTGCGCCAGCGCCAGGGCGGCACGGTCGTCGGCGCCGCGCACGCGCCAGCTTTTGCCGGTGACGGAGCGCTCGACCCCGAGGAAGGCGCTATCGCTGGCCGCCATGACGGCGGTGTCGCGCATGGTTCACCGATCTGCCGGATCGAACCCGGTCTTGCGCAGGAAATTGTGCTTGGCCGAGACGTAGCGCACCGTTCCGGACTTGGAGCGCATTACCAGCGAATGGGTCTCGGCGCCGCCCGCGAAGCGTCGCACGCCGCGCAGCAGCGAGCCGTTGGTGACGCCGGTCGCGGCGAACATCACCTCGCCATGGGCGAGCTCGACCATCGAGTATTTGCGGTTGAGGTCGGTGACGCCCCATTTGGCTGCCCGGCCGCGCTCGTCGTCGTTGCGGAAAACGAGGCGCCCCTGCATCTGGCCGCCGATGCAGCGAAGCGCCGCGGCGGCGAGCACGCCCTCGGGGGCGCCGCCCTGGCCGAGATAGATGTCGACGCCCGATTCGGGCTGCGAGGTGGCGATGACGCCGGAGATGTCGCCGTCCGAGATCAGCATGATGCGCGCGCCCGCCTCGCGGACCTTGCGGATCAGCTCCTCGTGCCGCGGCCGGTCGAGGATGCAGGCGACCAGATCCGACACGTCGCACTTCCGCGCCTTGGCGAGGGCGGCGAGGTTCTGGGCGGGCGTCGCGTCGATGTCGACCAGCCCGTCGGGCAGGCCGCCGCCGACCGCGATCTTGTCCATGTAGACGTCGGGCGCGTTGAGGAACCCCCCCTCCTGGGCCATCGCCACGACGGCGAGCGCGTTGGTCAGCCCCTTCGCGGTGATGGTGGTCCCTTCCAGCGGATCGAGCGCGATGTCGATCTTGGGCCCGTCGCCGGTGCCCACCTTCTCGCCGATATAGAGCATCGGCGCCTCGTCGCGCTCACCCTCGCCGATCACCACCGTGCCGTCGATGGAAAGCCCGTTGAGCGCCCGGCGCATGGCGTCGACCGCGACTTGGTCGGCCTCGCGCTCGTCGCCGCGCCCCATCAGGCGCGACGCGGCAAGGGCCGCGGCCTCGGTGACGCGCACCGCCTCCAGCGCCAGGTTGCGGTCCATCACGCTGCTCAGGTTCTGGCCGGCCATGTATCCTCCCTGTGCCGCGCTAGTCCGACTGCTTCTCGATCCGGATGGTCCGCGGCGGCTCCACAACTGTGGCCAGCGCGGCGATTTTTGCAAGCGCGCGGTTCATGGCCGCCTCCTCGGTCTCGTGGCTGATCATGACCACGGGAACCGCCTGGGTCGGATGGCGCGCGCGCTGCAGGAAGGCCTCGATCGAGACGCTCTCGTCGCGCAGCGCGGCGGCGACGTCGGCGATTACGCCCGGCTGGTCCTTCACCATGAGACGGATGTAGTAGGCCCCGCGGTGCCGTTCCATGGGGGAGGCCGTGATCGGCTTCAGCGCCCGGGCCGGAACCGAGAAGGCGGGCAGCCGCCCACCGCGGGCTATTTCGACCAGATCGGCCGCCACGGAGGAGGCGGTCGGGCCGGCGCCGGCGCCACGCCCCTGGAACATGGTGGCGCCGACGAAGTCGCCCTCGGCCACGACGGCGTTGAACACGCCCGAGACCTGGGCGATGGGCGCCGCGCGGTCGACCATGCAGGGGTG
Source organism: uncultured Alphaproteobacteria bacterium (assembly GCA_963775315.1). Lineage (GTDB taxonomy): Bacteria > Pseudomonadota > Alphaproteobacteria > MPNO01 > DASWLB01 > CAWGHZ01. Next base: position 8,684 of record CAVZIN010000012.1, read on the forward strand.
GACGCGCTGCTCGATGCCGTGCGGGGTCGGGCGCGCGATGCCGAGCAATTTGATGCGATAGCCGAGCTCGTCCGCGAACGCGATGTCGAGGGCCGAGACATGGCGAATGCCTTCAACATAGACGCGGTCGAACGCGACCTCGGTGCCGAAGGCGAGCGAGGCGAGGATGGCGAGCTTGTGCGCCGTGTCGATCCCGTCGACGTCGAACGAGGGATCGGCCTCGGCATAGCCCAGCGCCTGCGCCTCGGCCAGAACCTCGGCGAACTCGCGCTTGGATTCGGCCATCTGCGTCAGGATGTAGTTGCAGGTGCCGTTGAGGATGCCGGTGACGCGGCTCAGCCGGTTGCCGGCGAGCCCCTCGCGCACCGCCTTGATGACCGGGATTCCGCCCGCGACCGCCGCCTCGAAGGCGAGCGCGACGCCCTTCTCCTCCGCCGCGCGGGCGAGGCGCGTGCCGTGATGGGCGATCATCGCCTTGTTGGCAGTGACGACGTGGCGGCCCTTGGCGATGGCGGTCTCGCATAGCTTTAGGGCGACGCCGCCCTCGCCGCCGATCAGCTCGACCACCGCCTCGCAGGGCGCCTCGGCCGCCATCCGCACCGGATCGTCGAACCAGGCGAAGCGCCCGAGATCGACGCCCCGGTCGCGGCCTCGGTCGCGCGCGGCGACGGCGACCACGCGGATCGGCCGGTCGGCCCGGGCCGCCAGGATGTCCGCCTGTCGCTCGATGAGCTGCAGCAGCCCGCCGCCGACCGTGCCCAACCCGGCAACGGCGATGTCGAACGGCCGCTTCAAGACGCCAAGGCTCGGCGGCGCTCGTGCTCCTCGAGCGCCCGGCCCGAGGCCTGGAAGAATGCCTTCACGTTGCGCGCCGCCTGGCGGATGCGCTGGCGGTTCTCGACGAGCGCGATGCGCACATGGTCGTCGCCGTACTCGCCGAACCCGATGCCCGGCGACACCGCAACATGAGCCTCGGAGAGCAGCATCTTGGAGAATTCCAGCGAGCCGACACCGGCAAAGGCCGGCGGGATCGGCGCCCAGGCGAACATGGTGGCGGGCGGCGGCGGGATGTCCCAGCCGGCCTGGTGGAAGCTTTCGACCAGCACGTCGCGGCGGCGGCGGTAGACCCCGCGCACCTCCTCGACGCAGTCCTGCGGCCCGTTGAGCGCGACCGCGGCCGCCACCTGGATCGGCGTGAACGCGCCGTAGTCGAGATAGGACTTGATGCGCGCCAGCGCGCCGATCAGCTTCGGGTTTCCAGCCGCGAACCCGATTCGCCAGCCCGGCATCGAGTAGGTCTTGCTCATCGAGGTGAATTCGACCGCGATGTCGCGCGCGCCCGGCACCTGCAGCACCGAGGGCGGCGGCACCCCGTCGAAATAGATCTCGGCGTAGGCAATGTCGGACAGCACGTAGATGCCGCGCTTGCGGCAATATTCCACCACGTCCGCGTAGAAGGCGAGGTCGACCACCTTGGCCGTCGGGTTCGACGGAAAGTTGAGAACCAGGGCCGTGGGTGGCGGCACCGAATGGCGCACCGCGCGGTCGAGGTCGGTCATGAACCGGTCGAGGTCGCCCATCGGCACGTGGCGCAGCGCGGCGCCGGCGATGATGAAGCCGTAGGGGTGGATCGGGTAGGACGGGTTCGGCACCACGATGATGTCGCCCGGCGAGGTGATCGCCATGGCGAGGTTGGCGAGCCCTTCCTTCGAGCCGATGGTGACGATCGCCTCGCGCTCGGGATCGAGGTGCACGTCGAACCGCCGCGCGTAGTAGGCGCAGATGGCGCGGCGCAGCCCGGGAATGCCGCGCGAAGTCGAATAGCGGTGCGTGCGCGGGTTCTGGACCGCCTCGACCAGCTTGTCGACGATATGCTGCGGCGTCGGCAGGTCCGGATTGCCCATGCCGAAATCGATGACGTCATGGCCGGCGGCCCGCGCCTTCGCCTTCATGTCGTTGACTTCGGCGAATACGTAGGGCGGCAGCCGCTTGATGCGATGAAATTCCTGGTCCATCACGTCACCTGGTTGAAGACTGGCCTGGGCGCCTAGCGCCGCAGGAACACTTCGGCGCGGCGGTTGGCCGCCTCGCCGGCCGGCATCGATTCGTAGAACACCGGCTGCGAATCCGACAGTGCCGCGACCTCGATCGCGTCGGTCGGCACGCCCATCCGCTCGAGCGCCCGGGCCACCGCCTGGGCGCGCTCGAGGGAGAGCGAGAAGTTTACGATCTGATGGCGCACCGGCGCCATGTTCCGCGTGAACGAGCTGGCGTGGCCCACCACCTTCACGGTCCCGCCCTGCCGGCGGAAGAGCCGCACCACGCGGCGCAGCTCGCGCTCGTCGGCGGCGTCGAGCTTGGTCCCGCCCGCGCCGAACAGCACCGTCGCCACCCGGAACGACGAGCCGGAGGCGCCGTCGACATCGCCGGCCGGCCCGGCCGAGGCATACTGGTTCTGCGCGATGTCGATGTCGGCGGGCGGCGCCCCGAAATTAGCGGCGGCCGTGCCGGCCGCGGGATTCTCGGCTGGCTCCGGCGCCTCACCGGCAAGCGGCGGGTTGGGGATCGGCGCCATCGACGTCACCGGCGGCGGCGGGGGCGGCGACTGGACCGCCGGCGTCTGCGCATAGCCAGCAGGCGGCGCGGGCGGGCTGGACGGCACCTGCTGCGGCTGCAGCGACGATTGGGCGGGCGGCGCGGCACGCGGCGGAGCCGCAGGCGCCTGCACTGCAGGGGCAGGCGTGGCAGCGCGGGAAGCGGTCGCCGATTCGGTCGCCGCGGGCATGGAATCGGCTTCGGGGTGCGGCTCCAGCCGGCGCAGCGTCTCGTCGGTGTAGCGCGCGTCGGCGCGGTCGGCGACCAGCCCCTGCACCATCTTCTGGCGCTCCGCCTCCGGCGTGGTGGCCGGGCGGGGCGGAACGGTGCCGATATTGGGATAGGGCTTGTCCTGGCCGGGCACGGTCTTGCTGGACGCCGTCGGGTGGGCGCCGGTCGAATCGCGCGGCGGCGAGGGCGACCCGAACATGCGGTCGAAGAACCCGCCCGAGGATTCCGAAGATTGCTGGGATTCCGGCGTCTTCTCGTCCGTCTTGGCCGTTCCGTTGCCGGATTCCGCGCCGCCGCCCTGATCCTTCGCCATCGGGTGGGCACCCGTCGAATCGCGCGCGGGCGACGGCTCGCCGAACATGTTGTCGAAGGTGGAGCAGCCGGCGAGCGCCAGGGCGAGCGCCAGCGCGGCGGTGAGCCGGGCCGCCGGTCGTCTCCTATCTGCGCTTCTCCGCATGGCGATCCTCGCCCGAGCCCGGCTATTGTGCATCGCACCCAAAGGAACTAGCTTCCGACGGGGACGACGCGGACCCGGCCGAGTAATACTCAGTTCCTTCAAAGATTTCCAGAGCCGCGACACTTATCCACAGCCATCCCAGGGAAACGGAATGGTCGACCAGAAGGCCGCGCAGGGCCAGACCGACGACGCGGGCGCGGCGCTGGCCCGGAGCTTCGCCGAGATCGCCGAGACCAGCCAGAGGCTTGTGCAGGACTTCCTGGCGCGCCAGGCGAATGGCGGCGGCGCGCCGAAAACGTTCGACCCACTCGACCTCGGCGGCGCCTTCATGGAGCTGACCGCCCGGATGATGGCGGACCCGGCCCGCCTCGCCCGCGCCCAGATGGATTTGTGGCAGGGCTATCTCGACCTATGGGCCGCGGCCACGCGCCGCATGATGGGCGAAGAGGCAGAGCCCGTCGCCCAGCCCGAGCCGGGCGACCGCCGCTTTCGCGACCCCGCCTGGCAGGAAAGCCAGCTCTTCGACTTCATCAAGCAGTCCTACCTGCTGACCGCGCGCTGGATGACCGGCGTGGTACGCAAGACCGAGGGGCTGGACGAGCCGACGGCGCGCAAGGTCGATTTCTACACGCGCCAGTTCGCCGACGCGATGGCGCCCACCAACTTCGTCATGACCAACCCCGAGGTGCTGCGCGCCATGGTGGAGACGCAGGGCAAGAACCTGGTCGACGGGCTGCGAAACCTGCTGGCCGACCTGGAGCGCGGCAAGGGCCGGCTGCACATCCGCATGACCGACCTGGACGCCTTCAAGCTGGGCGAGAACATCGCGGTCACGCCCGGCAAGGTGATGTTCCAGAACGAACTGATCCAGCTCGTCCAGTACGCGCCGACGACCGCTGAGGCGTTCAGGAAGCCGCTGCTGATCGTGCCGCCCTGGATCAACAAGTTCTACATCCTCGACCTTCGCCCCGATAATTCGTTCATCCGCTGGGCCGTGGGCGAGGGCCACACGGTGTTCTGCATCTCCTGGGCGAACCCGGACGAGCGCCTGGCCACCAAAAGCTTCGACGACTACATGAGGGACGGCCTGTTCGCCGCGCTCGACGCGGTCGAAAAGGGAACCGGCGAGCGCGAGGTGGACGCGATCGGCTACTGCCTCGGCGGCACGTTGCTCGCTGCGAGCCTCGCCGTGATGGCGGCGCGCGGCGACAAAAGGATTGCGAGCGCCACCTACTTCGCCTCGATGATCGATTTCGCCGAGGCGGGCGAGCTTTCGGTCTTCATCGACGAGGCGCAGCTCGCATCGCTCGACGAGAAGATGGCCGAGAAGGGCTTCCTCGAGGGCGCCGACATGGCGACCACCTTCAACATGCTGCGTGCCAACGACCTGATCTGGTCGTTCGTCGTGAACAATTATTTGCTGGGCAAGGACCCGTTCCCGTTCGACCTGCTCTACTGGAACTCGGATTCGACCCGCATGCCGGCGGCGATGCACGCGTTCTACCTGCGCAAGATGTACCTCGAAAACAAGCTGATCGAGCCGGGCGGCACCACGCTCGACGGCACGCCGGTCGACCTGACGGCGATCAAGACGCCGTCCTACGTGCTGTCGACGCGCGAGGACCACATCGCGCCCTGGAAATCGACCTACGCCGCGGTCAATACCTACAAGGGCAAGACCCGCTTCGTGCTCGCCGGCTCCGGCCATATCGCCGGCGTCATCAACCCGCCGGCCGCCAACAAGTACATGCACTGGACGAACGAGAAGGCGCCGAAGGATCCCGACGTCTGGCTGGCGGGCGCGACCCAGACGCCCGGCTCGTGGTGGCCCGACTGGTCGCGCTGGGTGGCGAATTTCGCCGGCTCGAAGGTGCCCGCGCGGACGCCGGGCGACGGCAAGCTCAAGCCCATCGAGGATGCGCCCGGCAGCTACGTCGCAGTCAAGGCGCAGTAGGCGCAAGCCTCGTCTTTCGACAAGCGCACATGAGGTCTAAAATCGCGTCCCCGTCCTGAGCCTGTCGCAGGACGTGGGCAGGAATCATGGGAGGGACAAGATGGCCGGATACTGGATCGCCTTCGTTGAGGTGACTGACCCCGAGGGCTACAAGGAATACGCCGCGCTGGTGCCGGCGGCGCTGTCCAAGTTCGGCGGCAAGCTGATCCTGCGCGGCACCAAGCGGCGCGCCGCCGAGGGGCCGGACGAGCGCGGCAACACGATCGTCGTTCAGTTCCCCACCTACCAGGCGGCGCTCGACTGCTACGACTCGCTCGAGTACCAGAAGGCGGTGCCGGTGCGCCAGAAGGCGACCCATTCGCGCCTGATGATCGTCGGCGACGACTGAGGTGCGTTCCGTTCGTGCTTCGAGACGGCCCCTCGGGGCGCGTCTCGAAGGGCGGACGGCAGCCGACTACTCCTGCAGCACGATGCGGAGCGCCTTGGTCTCCTCCAGCGCGCGGCCGCCGCCGACGACGGTGCAGATCAGCGGGTCCTCCGCGACGGTGACGGGCAGGCCCGATGCCTCGCGCAGTACGATGTCGAGGTTCTTGAGCAGCGCGCCGCCGCCGGTCATCACGATGCCGCGGTCGACGATGTCGGCCGCCACCTCCGGCGCGGTGTGCTCGAGCGCCATGCGCACCGATTCGACGATCACGCCCACCGGCTCGGCCAGCGCCTCGGCCACCTGCCGTTCGGTGATGGTGACCTCCTTCGGCACGCCGTTCACCAGGTCGCGCCCCTTGATGCGGATCTCCTGCCCGTCGCCGCGCGGCGGGATGCAAGCCGAGCCGATGGCCTTCTTGATCCGCTCGGCCGAGGATTCGCCGACCAGCAGGTTATGGTTGCGCCTTATGTAGGCGATGATCGCCTCGTCCATCTTGTCGCCGCCGGTGCGCACCGACCGGGTATAGACGATCCCGCCGAGCGAGATCACCGCGGCCTCGGTGGTGCCGCCGCCGATGTCGACGATCATCGACCCCTTGGGCTCGGTCACCGGCAGGCCGGCTCCGATCGCCGCCGCCATCGGCTCGTCGATCAGGAACACGCGGCGCGCGCCCGCCTGCTCGGCCGATTCGCGGATCGCGCGGCGCTCGACCGCGGTCGAGCCCGATGGCACCGAGACGATGATCTGCGGGCTCGCGAACGATCGGCGTCGGTGCGCCTTGCGGATGAAGTGCTTGATCATCTCCTCGGCGATCTGGAAGTCGGCGATCACCCCGTCGCGCAGCGGGCGGATCGCCTCGATCGAGGATGGGGTGCGGCCGAGCATCAGCTTCGCCTCGTCGCCGACCGCGAGCACCTGGATCTTGCCGCCGCGCCCGCTGGCGGTGGCGACGACCGAGGGCTCGTTCAGCACCACCCCCCGCCCTTTCGCATAGACCAGCGTGTTGGCCGTGCCGAGATCGATGGCAAGGTCCTGGGACAGGAACCCGAACATGTTGGAGAGCATGTGAGCGTTACGCCTACTGATGCGGCTTTTCCCGCGGGCGCCGCGCCCCGCTCCGTCGTTCGCTGATTCCGGCCCGTCAGGCGGCCGGCGCCTCCGCCATCGCGGCCGCGTTCGCAACCAGCTCGGTCGCGGCGAGGTGGGCGCGGATCTTGTCCGCCACCTCATGCGGATGCGGGCGCACGTTCCCGTCGTAGCCCGACCGGTCGAACAGCCGGCGCAGCGCGGCGAGATCCAGCTCGAAGAAGCGCGAGAGCGCCCGCCACTCGTTCGCGCCGTCGTAGATCGGATGACACTCGCCCAGCTTGCCGCCGCACGCCAGCGCGAGGCCCTGCGCCTGGAACCACGGGTCGGTCGCCGCGGCGAGCGCCACCGCGCAGCCCTTGCCGTCGCCGTACCACCACGAGAAGGTCAGCGTTCCGGGCGGCACCGTGTCGAGGAAGCGGGCGAGCTCGCCGAGCCGCTCGCGGCCCGAGGCGCGGTAGGTGGGAAGGTCGCGCAGGGAACGATGCTTCACCGGAATCTCCCAGGGAGCGTTTCTCGAATCCTACCAGTCCCCGCTTCATGGTTAAAGAGCGGACCCTTTCGTCTTGCGCCCGGACGCGCTAGGTATGGCCCAACAATGTCGCGAGACGAGGAGGACGGGATGGCGAACCTACTGCCTCTGGTGGTCGAGCCGAAGGCGCTCGAAGCGGCACTGGGGCACGCGAAGCTGATCGTGCTGGACGCCAGCGATCCGAAGATCCACGAGGCCCAGCACGTGCCGGGGTCGGTTTCGTTCGACCTGCGCCGGGTCATCGTGCCGCGCCCGCCCGCCATGGGCACGATCGCGCCCGACGACGCGCTGGTCGAGGCGTTCGCCGCGGCCGGCGTCTCGGACGACACGCATGTCGTCGCCTACGACGCCGAGAACGGCACGCGCGCCTCTCGCGTCCTGTGGACGCTGGACGAGGTCGGCCACACCGCCTATTCGCTGCTCGACGGCGGGCTGCACGGCTGGGTGAACGACAGCTGCCCGCTTGAAAGCGGCGCAGACGAGCCGCGCCCGCGCGGCCACTTCACCGTTCGCGGCCACGGCGCGGCGCGCGCCGACAAGGACTACATCCGCGCCCACCTGGACGATTCCGGCGTGGTGGTGCTCGACGCGCGCACCTCGGCCGAATATCACGGCGACGACGTGCGCGCCGCGCGCGGCGGACACATCCCCGGCGCGGTCAACATGGATTGGACTAAGGCGGTCGATCGCGGCCGCTCGATGAAGCTGATGCCGGCGGCGGAGATGAAGCGTCTACTGGCGGACCTCGGCGTCACCCCCGACAAGGAGGTGATCACCCACTGCCAGACCCACAACCGATCGTCGCACACTTGGCTGATGCTGCGCTGGCTCGGCTTCGCCAACGCGAAGGGCTACGACGGGTCGTGGTCCGAGTGGGGCAACGATCCCTCCCTGCCGATCGAGAGCTGAGCCGCCGCGCGCACGATCAGTCGTCGCAGCACGCTTCGCCCGTCCACGCCTCGCGCCCCTCGCGGACCAGCCAGGGCACGAGGGCGAGCGCGCCCACCGCGTCCACCCACCACGCACCCGTAAGGCGCTGCGCGGCGAGGTCGGCGATCACCACCGCCGACAGCCAAAGGCAGCAGACCGATTCCATCGCGTCGGCGCGGAGCGCGGCGCTGCCCAGCCCGCCGGCGAGGCGCAGCTTGGCGCGCGCCAGCGCCGCCATCGCGGGGATCGCGACGACAGCGACCGCGAGACCGGGCCGGGAGAAGCGCTGCCCCGTGCCCTGCCACAGCCGCCAGGCGGCGCCGGCTGCGAGGATCGCGGCGAGGGCGAGCAGCAGCCCGCCCGCGAGGCGCGCCGCCCGCCGTTCGGTCGCCTCGGAGAAGCGCACCCGGGCGACGAGCTCGACCCTGAGGCGCCACACCAGCACCAGGGCGGACATCAGCTCGATCACGCTGTCGGCACCGAAGCCCGAGAGGGTGAGGCTGTGGGCGGTGATGCCGCTCGCCAGCGCAACCGCCGCCTCGACCGTCATCCAGCCGAGCGTGAGATATTCCAGCCGGAGCGCCCGGCGCACGAGTGCGTCGCGTTCCATCGGCGCACCCTAGGCCGGCAGGGCGGCGGATGAAACCCCGTATGGGCGAGCGGCCATTCCCGTTGTCCCGCACCCGGCCGCATGGCAATTTGGGCGGTGCGGGAGGGGGCGACGATGGCCGACACGAAGAACTTCTCCGAGCTGACCGAGCGCGAGCTGCTCGCGCTCGCCATCGGGCTCGAGGAGGAGGATTCCCGCATCTACAACGAGTTCGCGCTGGGGCTGCGCGAGAACTTCCCGGACTCGGCCCAGATGTTCGCCGCCATGGCCGAGGAGGAGAACGGCCACCGCCACCGGCTGCTCGATCTCTACCAGAAGCGGTTCGGCGAGCACATCCCGCTGATCCGCCGCCAGGACGTGAAGGGCTTCATCGAGCGCAAGCCGGTATGGCTCGCCCGCCCGCTCGGGCTCGACAAGGTGCGCGAGCAGGCCGAGCTGATGGAGGCGGAGACCAAGCGGTTCTACGCCCGCGCGGCGCGCCGGTCCGAGGACGTGGCCATCCGCCAGCTTCTGGGCGACCTCGCCGCCGAGGAAAGCCGCCACGAGATGCAGGCGGAGAAACTCGAGGACAAGTACGTCTCCGGACCCGCCCGCGCGCGCGAGCACGAATCCGAACGACGCCTGTTCGTGCTGCAGATCGTGCAGCCGGGCCTCGCCGGCCTCATGGACGGATCGGTCTCGACCCTGGCGCCGCTGTTCGCCGCCGCATTCGCGACGCGCAATTCGTGGGAGACGTTGCTGGTCGGGCTCGCCGCCGCGCTCGGCGCCGGCATCTCGATGGGATTCGCCGAAGCGCTTTCCGACAACGGCTCGCTCACCGGGCGGGGAAGCCCCCTCCTGCGCGGCGTCGTCTGCGGGCTGATGACCACGGTGGGCGGGCTCGGCCACGCGATCCCCTACCTCATCCCCGATTTCTGGACCGCGACGGCGATCGCCGGGATTGTGGTGGTCGTAGAGCTTGCCGTCATCGCCTGGGTGCGCAACCACTACATGGATACGCCGCTTCTGTCGGCCGCGTTCCAGGTGGTGGTCGGCGGGCTTCTGGTGTTCGGCACCGGCATCCTGATCGGCAGCGCCTGATCGGCGGCGCTTGACACGCCCCGCCGCGCCGCTGCTATCACTGGCGCGGCAACAAGGGACGTCGGCATGGCGCGCGCACTGGTATTTCCGGGACAGGGTTCGCAGGCGGTCGGAATGGCCGTCGAGCTGGCGGCCGCGTTCCCGGCTGCGCGCCATCTGCTGCAGGAGGTGGACGAGGCGCTGAGCCAGCATCTGTCGAAGCTGATGGCCGAGGGGCCGGAATCCGACCTGATGCTGACCGAGAACGCCCAGCCCGCGCTGATGGCGGCGAGCCTCGCCGTCGTGCGGGTGATCGAGACCGAGGGCAATGTCGCGCTGTCGGACTGCGCCCGCTTCGTCGCCGGCCATTCGCTGGGCGAGTATTCGGCGCTCTGCGCCGCGGGCGCGCTGACGGTGACCGACACGGCCCGCCTCCTCAAGCTGCGCGGCCAGGCGATGCAGCGCGCTGTGCCGGTCGGCGAGGGCGCGATGGCCGCGCTGCTGGGCGTCGAGCTCGACGCCGCGCGCGAGATCGCCGAAGCCGCCGCCGAGGGCGAGGTCTGCCAGCCTGCCAACGACAACGCGCCGGGCCAGGTGGTGCTTTCGGGTCATGCGACCGCCATCGAGCGCGCCATCGCCATCGCCAAGGAGCGCGGCAAGCGGGCGATCAAGCTGCCCGTCTCGGCGCCGTTCCACTCCGCTCTCATGCAGCCCGCCGCCGAGGCGATGGCGGAGGCGCTGGACAAGACCGCCATCGCGCCGCCCGCCCTGCCGCTGGTGGCCAACGTCACGGCCGCGGTCGCGACTGACCCGGCCGCGATCCGGCGCCTGCTGGTCGAGCAGGTGACCGGCCTCGTCCGCTGGCGCGAGTCGGTTCTGGCAATGAAGGCCGAGGACGTCGACACGCTGGTCGAGCTCGGTTCCGGCAAGGTGCTGTCGGGCCTCGCCCGGCGCATCGACCCCGAGATCACCGGCGTCGCGGTCGGCACCCCCGCCGACGTCGAAGCCTTCCTGAGGACGCTGTGATGGCGCGCCGGACCCTGAACCGCCCTCGGGCCGGCGCAAGTGCCCTCACGATTGCGGTCGCCGCGCTTCTGGGTATCGCGGCGGCGTTCGCCTCCCTGCCCGCCCGCGCGGCGCCGCCCCCGATCGCCATCACCTCGCCCGCCTTCGAGCAGATGCACGAGATCCCCTCGCACTACACCTGCGACGGGGCCGGCACCTCGCCCGAGCTGCACTGGACCGGCGTGCCGGACGGCGCGAAGAGCCTGGTGCTGATCGCAGTCGATCCCGACGCTCCGGACCCCGAGGCGCAGCACCGGACGACCTGGGTGCATTGGGTGCTGTACGACCTGCCGGCGGCCGCCGGGCAGTTGCCGGCCGGGGTCGCGCCGGACGCCCTGCCGCCCGGCACCCGCCAGGGCATCAACGGCTGGAACAAGACCGGGTACGGCGCGCCCTGCCCGCCCTCCGGGCGGCACCGCTACTTCTTCCGTCTGTTCGCGCTCGATTCGACGCTGCCCGACATGCGCGAGCCCGACCGGGCGACGCTCGAGCGCGCGATGGCGGGCCACGTCGTCGGGACGGGCGTCCTGGTCGGCACCTACGCCCACCGCTGAGCCGCGCCCCGCCGCGGCCGCAAAAATCCTCGAACCGGCCGCGCTGACGCCGCTATAGTCCGCGCCCGTCCCGCCCCGGAGCGTCCATGCCCCCTGTCCCCGACGCGTCACACGCCAAGACCACCCGCCGGCCGTATGTCATCGCCTGCCTGATGGCGGCGATGTTCATGGTGGCGATCGAATCGACCATCGTCGCGACCGCCATGCCGCAGATCGTCGGCCAGCTCGGCGCCTTCTCGCTCTACAGCTGGGTGTTCTCCGCCTTCCTGATGGCGCAGGCCGCGACCACCATGATCTACGGCAAGCTCGCCGACCTGTACGGGCGGCGCGTCGTCTTGACCGGCGGAATCCTGATCTTCCTCGTGGGCTCTACGCTCTGCGGCTTCGCCTGGTCGATGCCGACCCTGATCGCCTTTCGCCTGCTGCAAGGGATCGGGGCGGGCGCGATCCAGCCGGTCACCACCACCATCGTCGGCGACCTGTACAGCGCCGAGGAGCGCGGCGCCGTGCAGGGCTACCTCTCCAGCGTGTGGGGCATCTCGGCGGTGACGGGCCCGCTCGCCGGCGGGCTGATCGTCGAGTACTTCCACTGGTCCTGGATCTTCTGGGCCAACATCCCGCTGGGCCTCACCTGCATCTTCGGGCTGATGGCTTGGCTGCACGAGCGGGTGGAGCACCGCCAACGCCCGATCGACTATCGCGGCGCCGTCCTGTTCGCCGTCGCGATCGTCGCGCTGCTGGTCGCGCTGACGGAAGGCAGCGCCAACGCCGCCTGGGGTCCCGTGCAGATCGGCGCCTACGCCCTGCTGTTCTTCGCCGCGACCGCCGCTTTCCTGTGGCAGGAAAGCCGCGCGCCGGAGCCCATGGTCTCGCTCGCGCTATGGTCGCGGCGCGCGCTCGCCTCGACCAACGCGGTCACGCTGATCGCCGGCATGATGCTGATCGCGATCACCTCGTTCCTGCCGATCTTCGTGCAGGGGGTGATGGGCCGGTCCCCGATCATCGCGGGCTTCACCCTGTCGACCATGTCGATCGGCTGGCCGCTCGCCTCGTCGATCTCGCGCCCGTTCTTCCGCGCCCTCGGCATCCACGGCACGGCGCGCCTCGGCTCGGGGCTGATGGTCTGCGGCGCTGTGTTCTTCACCTTCCTGACCGGCCAGTCGAACCCGGTATGGGCGGGCGTCGGCTCGTTCACCGTCGGGTTCGGGATGGGGTTGGTCACGATCTCCTGCATCGTGCTGATCCAAGGCAGCGTCGCCTGGGCGGAGCGCGGCAGCGCCACCGCGTCGAACATCTTCGCCAGGACATTGGGCAACACGGTGGGAGCCGCCGCCTTCGGCGCGGTGCTGAACGCGGGCGTCAGGGACTTCGGCGCGTCCGAGCCCGGCGTCCACCATTCGGCCATCGAGCGCATCCACCAGTTGCTGGAGGCGGCGGCCGCGCACCGGATGGGGGCGCCGGACCAGGAGGCGCTGCGCGCCGCGCTGGAGCACGGGCTGCATCTACTGTTCGTGGGCGCCGTCGGGGTGACGCTGGTGATGGGGGCAATGACCATGCTGATTCCGCGCCGGTCCCTCGACGAAATGCGCGAGGCCGAGGCCCGCCACCGGCGATAGACCGGGCGCGGCCTACGCGGCGGAAGACGCCGTCGCGTCCGCCAGGAACGCGGCCCATTCGGCCTCGATATGGGCGCAGTCGAGCCCCCGCCCGATCACTACGATCCGCGTCGTCCGGTCCGCATCGGGCCAGACCGGCAGCCGGACCGGCGGGTGGAACACGTGGTGGACGCCCTGGATCGCCACCGGCGCCGCCTCGCCCGCCACCGCGACCAGCCCCTTCACCCGCAAAAGCCGCTCACCCTCGCGGACGCGGAGCCGGGTCAAAAAGGACTGCAAGGGGCGCCAGGGGAGCGGCGCCGCGGCCCTCAGGCAGAACGTGCCGACGCCCGACAAATGGTCGTGGGCGTGGCCATGCGCGTCCTCCTCGCCCGCCGCCGCCGGGCCGAGCCAGCCGGAGGGGTCGCGCACCGCGCGGTCCGCCAGCCCGGCGCCGAACAGCCGCTCCGGCGCGATCCTGCCTTCGACCGCCGCGAAGACGGCGGCGCCGGGGTTGAGGACGGCAAGGCGCGCGGTCACGCGCGCGGTTTCGCCGGCGGGCGAAATGTCGGTCTTGGTGACCACCAGCCGGTCGGCGAGCGCCGCCTGCTTGACCGCCACCGCCTCGCGTTCGAGCGTGCCCCCGCCGTGCAGCGCGTCGACGCAGGCGACCACCGCGTCGAGCCGGACCGAGCGGGAGAGCATGGGGCTTCCGAGCAGGAGCTGCATGATCGGCGCGGGATCGGCGAGGCCTGTCGTTTCCACCACCAGCCGGCGGAATTCGGGCAGCTCGCCCGACGTGCGGCGGGCGAACAGCGTGCCGACCACCCCTTCGAGATCGCCTTGCAGGGTGCAGCAGAGGCACCCGTTCGCCATCACCACCACCTCGCCATCGCTCTGCGCGACGAAATGCTGGTCGAGCGGGACCTCGCCGAACTCGTTCACAACCACCGCGGTCGCCGTCATGGCGGGATCGCGAAGCAGGGCGTTGACCAGCGTCGTCTTGCCGGAGCCGAGGAAGCCGGTGATCAGCGAGACGGGCAGCGGCCCCGTCGCGTCGGGCGCGAGGAAGAGGCCCATGGGCCGGTCAGGCGAGGGGCAGGCGCACGTAGACGGAGAGCCCGTGCGGCTGGCGGTTCTCGGCCGTCACCGTGCCGCCCAGCGCCTCGGCGTTGCGCCGCACCACCCAAAGCCCGATGCCGAAATGGGCGCCGCCGTTGATCTCGCCTTCCGGCTTCGCCTCGCCGTTCTGGCGGTATGAGAAGTAGCGATCGAAGATGCGCTCCAGATGCCCGGGGTCGACCCCCGGCCCGTCGTCCTCGACCGTGACCACCGCGAAACTGCGATCGACCTTGAGCCCGACCCGAATCCGGCCGCCGCGGGGGGAGAAGCTGACGGCGTTGTCGAGCAGATTTTCGAGCACCGTTTCGAGCAGATCTTCGCTGCCCAGAACGGTCGCCCGGGGCAGCTGGCCGACCACGACGCGGCACCCCGCGCTCGATTGAGCGACCGAATCGGCATAATCCTCGCCGAGCCGGCCGATCAGGGAGGAAAGATCGACCGGATCGCGCGGCGGGTCGATCAGCTCGGCCGCCGCCTCGTCCATGTGGCGCGCCGCGCCCACCAGCCCGTCGAGCCGCTCCAGCGCCTGCTCGACGAGGGCGAGCGAGCGCTGGCCGCGCGCATCGTCGGGTTTGACCGAGCGGCGGAGCGATTCGATCGACTGGGCGATCACCGCGATCGGGGTCTTAAAGGCGTGGGCGTTGTCCTCGGCGGCGTAGCGGATCATCCGCGCCGAGCCGTCCAGCGCCGCGACCAGCCCATCGAACTCGCGCGCGACCGGGGCGAGCTCGGGGACCACCGCCTTGTCGGCGAACGAGCCCTCGATCTTGCCGCGCGTGCGAATGCGCCGCGCGACCCGGGTGAAATGGCGGAGCGACCGCCACCCGTCGGCGAACAGCGAGATCACGAACAAGGCCATCAAAAGATAGATCGCGGCGGCGACCCGGACCTCGGGCGTCTTCCAGTAGGGCTGGCCGAGCGACGAGCCGAGGATGTCGTCTGCCGTCGACGAGGTGACGACGACCCAGCATCCGGCCTTGGTGAGGATGGGGTTGACCGAGGTCAGCACCTCCTCCTTGCCGGAGGGGTTGGTGTAGCGGAGCGCGGGCGAGGCGAACGACGCGCAGGAATCGCGGACCAGCCCGAACAGCCCGCTCGCCATCAGGTCGACCCGCTCGCTTTCGAGATAGGCGGTCGGCACGGGCGGCGCGGCGGCCACGTAGTAGAACGTGCCCTTGCCGGTCGAGCCCTCGGGCCGGAACAGCACCTTCACGTTAAGGTCGGGGGTCGCCAGCGGTTCGAGCGCCTGGGGCAGCTTGAGGACGGCGTTGGCCTCGGCGCGCTCGAGCAGCGGGCGGAGGCTTTCCGCGACCAGCCGGCCGCGGTCGCGGACGCTTTTGACCAAGAGCTGCTGCTGCTGCTGATCGGCGTCGCGCAGCTCGTTGTAGACAATCACGGGAACGGCGACGAACACGACGACCAGCAGAGCGAGCTTCGCCGCGAAGGACCGCCGCAGCGTCAGAAACAGGCGGCGACGGTCACGTCGCGCCGTCGGCATCATCCTGTCGCCAGCGGTAGCCGAACCCGGGATAGTTCTCAATGCGGTCAAACGCTGGATCCATGTCGCGGAACTTCTGGCGAATCCGCTTGATGAAGGTGCGCACGTTGGCCCGGTACCCGTCGGCGCCCGCGCCGGCGATGAAGCCCTTGCCGCGCACCAGATCATAAAGCTCGCGATAGCGCACGTCCTGACCCGCGCGCTCGGCCAGGTAGCGCACGATATTATACTCCCCGAGCGTCAGGTCGACCTGCGTGCCGTTCCAGCTCGCCCGCGCGGTCTCGTGGGCGAGTTCCAGCGGGCCGATGCGCTCGATGGCTGCGGCCGAGGCCGCGGGCGCCGCCGCGTGGCCGTTGGAGGGCACCACCGCCTCGCGAGCGGTGCCGATGGCGAGCTCGATACGCCGGAGGAGGATGGCAAAGGACCGCGTTTTCTCGACGAAGTCGACCGCCCCCCCAATCAGCGCGGCCTCCTCGTAAATCTGGTCGGAAAGCGCGGTGAGGAAGATCACCGGCAGGTTGGGCGCGGTGACGCGCAGCCGCCGCAGCACCTCGATACCGGTGATGCCGGGCATGCGCCAGTCGAGCACGACGAGGTCGGGGGCATCCACGCCGCCGATCTCGGTCAGCGCCTCCTCGCCCCCCTCGAAGCCCACGACGCGATAGCCGGCGTCGCCCAGGTTGCGTTCGAGCAACTCGCGGAACAAGGCATCGTCGTCGACGACGACAATTCGCGCCCGCGGACTGTCTTCGGTCGCCTCAGTGGGCACGACTGGCCTCCCGCAGCCGATTAAGGCAGGCGCGCTGACCCGAGACGGAACGTTCACCCGGCCGGAATTCATAGGTCAACACATGAAAGGAGTGAGTGCCGAGGTCCATGTAGAAGAAGAGGTCGAGCTGGCATTTCTTGTCCCTGTAGCGCCAAACGGTTGCGGGTGCGGCTTCGGTGATCTCGCTCGGACGGCCGAACAGCCCCAGCGCCTGCTCCTGGTCGATACCCTTCAGCGTCTGGGGATCGATCGGCGGCTCGCGCGGCGTCTGCGGCCGGGTGGGCGGCCGGGGCGCAGGCGGTACCGAGGCGACGTGCGTATCCTCGTCCGGCTGCGGCGCAGGCTTCGCCGTGGCGGTGATCGGTGTTTGTTCCGGCGCGTTGAAGGCCTGGTCGAAATCCGCGCAGCCGACCAGCCCCGGCAGGAGCGCCAGCGACACCCATTTTCGGCACCAGGATCGCCCCAGCATCGCGTTCCGCAGGCACGCTTGGTTCAAGGACCCTCTTCCCCACCGTATATTTAGGAAGGAATCCGCCTTCTGAATAGGGCCGGAGTGGGGCAGCCGTGACTGTCCCCGCCGGACGGACGCCCTGAAACGGGCGGACGGGGCCGAAATCGGCCAACTCGCCGGCGGATCGGGAGGCAACGCGCATGGCGTCATCCCCACTTCGGGCAGGGCGGCGGTGCGGGGCGCGCGGACGGCTCTGAACAGGCTGGCATCGAACATTCCCGGGCTTCTAGGGCATCGACGGGGCGACCGGTCGCGGCCGGACGTGTGGCGTTGCGGGCCAACGGCTGGGCCATGGTTCGGTCGCCCCTCACGCCGATGCGATGGCACCGATGGTGGCCGACATCGCGCCCGGGCGCTATTCGGATAATCCCTTAGGCTGGAAGCGGTCCAATCGGGCCGATCAGCGCATCGTCGAGGGCAGCCAGGTGACGATGGCGGGGAACAAGGTGAGGATCGAAAGCCGGATGATGTCCGCCCCGACAAAGGGCATGACGCCCTTGAACACGCGCGACAGCGGCACGTCGTCGGCAATCGACTTGATGGCGAAGACGTTCATGCCCACCGGCGGCGTCATCAGCCCGGTCTCGATCACCACTACCTGCATGATGCCCCACCAGGTGAGGTCGTAGCCCAGCGCCTGCATCAGCGGCGCGGTGATCGGCACGGTGATCAGCATGATGGCGTACGCCTCCATCACCGAGCCGAGGAAGATATAGACGCCGAGCAACAGGGCGATCACCAGAACTGGCGCGATGCGCATCGATTGGATGAAAGCGACCACCGCCTCGGTCGTCTCGGTCAGCGAAATGAATGACGAAAAAGTGATGCCGCCGAAGATCAGGATGTAGAGCATCCCAGTGGTCGAGGTCGTCTCGGCCATCACCTGCAGAAAGGTCTGGCGGGTGATCCGCCCGCGCGCGATGGCGATGACGAACGCGCCGCCGGCGCCGACCGCGGCCGCCTCGGTGCCGGTGAAGACGCCGCCATAGATGCCGCCGAGCACCGCGCCGAACAGCAGCACCACGGCGAAGCTGCCCTTGGCGGCGTCGACGATCTCGCGCACGTCCCACGTCTGCGAGCCGGGCGCCGATTTCGGGTCGAGCCGGACGATGATCGCGATGGTGACCATGTAGAGCGAGATGGCGAGCAAGGCCGGCAGCAGCGCGGCGATGAACAGCTTGCCGATCGAGACCTCGGTGAGGAACGCGTAGAGGATCATGGCGCCCGAGGGCGGCACCAGGATGCCGAGCGTGCCGCCCGCCGCGACCGACCCGGCGGCGAGCTCGATGGAATAGCCGCGCTTCCGCATCTCCGGCAGCGCCACCCGCCCGATGGTGGCGACGGTCGCGATGGACGAACCGGTCACGGCGCCGAACCCGGCGCAGCCGGCGATGGTGGCCAGCGCGAGCCCGCCCCGCTGACGGCCGAGCAGCGCCTGGGCGAAGCGGTAGAGATCGTCCGAAAGGCCCGCCGCCGCGGCGAGGCTTCCCATCAGCACGAACAGCGGCAGGACGGCGAGGTCGATGCGCACCAGGAAGTCGGAAAGCATCGAGCCATAGGCGAGCAGCGCCTGCTGCGGCTCGAGGATCACCGCGAGCCCGGCCAGCCCGGCGAGCATCATGGCGACGCCGAGCGGCACCAGCGCCGCGCCGAGCGTCCACATGAACACGAAACCGATGGCGAACAGAAGGCCGAGATCGTTGCGGAGCGGCGCCGCGAACTGGTCGAACAACACGAAGAACACGGCGCACACCAGCGCCACCCAGGCGGCGAATCCGGCGATGGACCGCCAGGCGGGCCGGGACGACGCGCCGGTCGCGGGCGGCGTCTCGGCGGCGCCCATCAGCGTGGTCAGGAACACGATGGCCTGGATGATGACCGCGATAATCAGAAGGCCGGTGATCGTGTACATCACCGGGCCGCGCGGCATCTCCATGATCGTCGTGGTCTCGCCGCGCTCGGCGATGGAGACGGATTGGATGCCGATCCGCCAGGCCAGCAGGAAAAAGCCGCCGAAGAGCGCCAGCGCGCCGAACGCTCGGAACCAGGCGGCGCGCCGCGCGCCGACGAAGCGCGACAGCATGTCGAGCGTAAGATGGCGGCGCTGGGCGATGGAGCCGGGGAAACAGCCGGCGATGGCGACGGCGAGAAGCTGCTCGACGATCTCGTTGAACCCGGCGATGGGCGAGTGCGCCCAGGTGCGCAAGCCCACGTCGACGGCGGTCAGGATCGACAGCACCAGCATGCACACGACGCTGAGCGTCGCGATGTAGCGCGAGAACGTGTCCGCGCCCCGATCGATGCGGGCGAGACGTCCTTCCGACACGACGCGATGACCTCCCCGAGCGCCGGGCGGGACGGGCCGACGGGCCCGCACCGCCCCGGCGGAAGCGCTACATCTTCTTTCCGGCGGCCTTCGCGTATTCGGCGCGGTAGGCGGCGGCGAGCTTGGCGGAGTCGGGGGTGTTCTTCATCCACTCCGCGTAAGCCGGCTCGATCGTCTTGTAGACGCGGGCGATTTCGGCCTCGGGGAGCTTCACCAGGTGATGGCCCTTCATCTTGAGGGTCGAGACCTCGGCCTCGTCCGACACGCCGTCCCAGAACTTGCCGAGCCCGCGCGACATGTACTCGCCGGCCTTCGACATGATCGCCTTCTTCGCCGCGTCGGAAAGCGCCTTCCAGCTCTCGTTGTTGAAGGCGATCAGCGCGGCCGAGCCGCCGAGCGGCATGTCGATATGGTAGCGCGTTACCTCCCACAGCTTGAACGGCGCGAAGGCCGTCCATTGCGAGGCGATGCCGGAGACGACGCCGTTCTGCATGCTCTGGTAGTAGGCGTAGAGCCCGACCGAGATCGGCGTCGCGCCAAGAAGCTTCAGAACCTCGCCGTCCGAACGCGAGACGATGCCGAACTTGTGGCCCTTGATGTCCGCGATCGTCTTCACCGGGAAGTTGATGTGAAGCTGGGTCGGCGGGTAGATGTGGAAGGCGATCGGGTGGACGGCCTTGAACTCGTCGCCGAACATCCCCTGCTCGTGCATGTTCCAGATGGCGATCGAGCCGTACTCGGCCTTGACGCCGATGCCCGGCAGCTCGGTGACATGAATCTTGTGGAACTGGCCGGCCATGTAGGACGGGTTGAACCAGCCGAAATCGGCGACGCGGTTGCGGATCGAATCGTACATCGTCCGCGTGTTGCCGAGGGTGTTGTGATAGACCTTCACCTGCACCGCGGCCGGGTCGGCCTTGTTCACCTCGGCGGTCCAGGCGTCGAACCAGCGGGCGATATGGCTGCCGGGCGGAGCGGTGGTGCCGAACTTGAGGGTCGGCACCTCGGCGCGCGCGGCGGGGCCCGCCACGAGGCCAAGGGCGAGGCCCGCCACGCAGGCGAGCCCGGCGATGCGGAGATGGTGCTTCACGGTCATGACTCCCTCCTCGGCGTCCCGCGCTGGGGCACGCCCGTCCTGAAATCGGTGGCTAGCGGCCGGCGGCCTTGAACGACGTCTCGCAGCAGGCGATGGCGGCGCAAGCGCCGGTCGCGCGCGCCAGTCCGTGCGGGAAAGGTCGCATCGTTCCTCCCCAAGCGGGCCGCCATTGATGCGGCGGTCGTTTCGTCGATGATAGTTCAGCGCCCGGGCGACGGTCCACGCCATAATTGGGCCGTGTCCCCCGTCCCGCCCATCCCGCAGCCCAATCCGGCCCTCACCGCGGTGGCGGGACGGGCTCGTTGAGCCGCGCCGCGGTCGCACCCCAGATCGCGATCACCACGTCGGCATTGGTGCCGGGGTCGAACAGGACATCGCGCTCGTCCGGGTCGACGCCGGGCCGCCGGACGACGGACGATTGGATCCCGATCAGGGCGAGCCGCCCGTCGTCCCCCACCCGGAACAGCCCGCCACCCGACGCGCCGCGCAGTACCGGGCAGTCGGTGAGGATGACGCCGCGCGCGGCGGCAAGACGGAGGCCCGGCACTTCGTCGTTGTCGTAGCGCCGGCAGGGCGCGATCTGCTTCCGCAGCCGGCGCACCTCCGGGTAGAGGTTCATCGCGACCAGGAAAAGCCGGCGGGAGGGCGCGTCGCGCGGCCGCTCGCGGTCGGCATCGACCACCACGTCGAGGTCCGCGGGGCACGGGTCGAGCGCCGGCCGGGCGAGGCGGATGCGGCCGATATCGTTGTGCCAGTTGGGGTAGGCGACGTCGCAGAAAAGAAGGCCGCAGTTTTTCGCCGGCGCGAACGGCGCGCCCGAAGCCACCCACAGATGCGCTGCCGGCACGCGGCGCCAGCGGGTCCCGACGGGGGCGTAGAACGTGACGTCGCGCGAACGGAATGCCCCGCCGCGGGCGAGGATGTGCGCCGCCGTCAGCACGATGTCGCATTGCGGGCCCACGATGACCCCGCTGCCCCGCTCGAGGAGCCGCCCGTCCGGACCGGTCACGTCGACGATGCCGATCCGCCGCGCGAGCGCCGCGATCCGGCCGGCGGAAAGGGTTCGGCCGATGGCCGGATCGGCGGGCGCGGCCGCGACGTCGACCGGCTTCGGCCCGTCGGCATAGAAATAGGCGCGCGCGGGCGACGACGCCCCGGTGACCGCCAGCCCGGCGACGAGCACGGCGCGCGACAGGGTTCGGCCGATCGTCATTGGCTTCTTTCGGGATTGTGTCGCGCGCCACTGTTGAGCGGCGAGGGATTTCTCTGCGACAATCGGCCAGCACTCTATCGAGGGGAAACGTCCATGGCCAAGGCCCCGCCGCTACCGCACCACGTACATCTCAACGGCAGCATCAATCTCGACAGCGTGAACGAGGTGTTCGCGACCTGCGGCAAGATACTGGGCAAGCGGCTCGCCCGCATTCCCGACGGCGAGCCCGGCGGGCGGCGCCTCTGGATCAGCTACCAGATGCCGGTGCTGCGCGCGAACCTCGCCCTTCAGACCCCGGCCGGCGGGCCGCCGAGCCTCGGCCTCGCGCCCACGAAGCGCGAGGATGGCGAGCATCGCCGCGGAAACCCCAGCGCGCTGGAGCTGCGCCCCGGCATGACGGCGAAGGACGTGAAGTTCCCCGAGCTCGGCTATTCCCGCGAGGCGCGCACCTCGTACGAGGATTTCAAGCGCGCGCGCAAGGCGGGGAAGATTCCGAAAGGCGTGCGCTTCCAGGTCTGCCTGCCGACGCCCGCCGGCGTCGTCATGCCGTTCATTCAGCCCTCGGCCCATGCGGCGGTCGAGCCGGCCTACGAGCGCGCGATGCTGCGCGAGGTGAAGGAGATGTGCGCCGAGATCCCGCACAAGGACCTCGCCATCCAGTGGGACGTCTGCATCGAGATGGTGATGTATGACGGGCGGTTCTATCCGGGCGGCTGGGCCGATCCGGGGCGCGAGACGGTGGCGCGCCTCCAGCGCCTGTCTCGGGCCGTGCCGCGCGACGTCGAGCTCGGCTTCCACCTCTGCTACGGCGACCTCGACGGGGCGCATTTCATCCAGCCCACCGACCTCGGCAAGGCGGTAAGCCTCGCCAACCTGATCTGCGCCGGCATCCGCCGCCCGATCCAGTGGATGTCCATGCCGGTGCCGCGCGAGCGCGACGACGACGCCTATTTCCGGCCGCTCGAAGGGCTGAAGCTGCACAAGGAGACCGAGCTGGTGCTGGGCCTCGTCCATTCCGAGGACGGCGCGGCGGGAACCCGGAAGCGCATCGAGGCGGCGCAGAGATTCGCGCCCGACTTCGCCATCGCCACGGAATGCGGCATCGGCCGCAAATGGCGGCCCGAGGAGGTCGCCCCCCTGCTCAAGGTGCACGCCGCCGTCAGCAGGCCTTAGATTCGGCGGCCAAATCGGTCGTTGCGGGGGGAGGGGCGCGCCCCTATCATGCCGCAAAATCCGGCCTATCCTACGGCCCTGCCCCCAACGGCTTAGAGGAAAACCCTCGCGTCATGCTGGAGTTGATGCGCGCCAAGGCGGCCACCTGGGTGGTCCGCATCCTGTCGCTTTTCCTGATCCTCAGCTTTGCGGCCTGGGGCATCGGCGACGTGTTCCGCACGGGCGCGACCAGCGACACGGTGGCCGAGGTCGGCGGGGCGTCGATCACCCGCGACGAGCTGGCCCAGCAGTACCGCCGCGCGATCGAGCAGGTCCAGCGCGTGATGGGCAGCGACTTCGACAGCGAGAAGGCCCGCCAGATGGGGCTTCTCGACCGGACGCTGGACGGGATGATCGCCCAGCAGCTTGTGTCGCAGAAGGCCAAGGATCTGGGGCTGGTGGCGAGCGACGGGCTGGTCCGCAGCGCGATCTACAACGACCCGTCCTTCCAGGGGCCCGGCGGCACGTTCGACCCGGATGCCTTCCACCGCGCGCTGCAGAACGCCGGAATGAACGAGGCGATGTATGTCGCCTCGCTGCGCAAGGGGCTGGTCGCGAACCAGCTCACCGCCGCCGTGGTCGCCGGCGCCACCGCGCCCGACCCGCTGCACCACGCGATCTACCGCTATCGCGGCGAGAAGCGGGTGGCCGACGTGCTGAAGATCCCGAGCGCGAGCCTGCCCGCCGTTCCCGAGCCGACGCAGGCCGATCTCGCCGCCTTCCATGACAAGCACAAGGCGATGTTCACCGCGCCCGAGATGCGCGACCTGACCGTGCTTTACCTCGATCCCGACCAGGTCGCGAAGGAGGTGAAGCCGCCCGAGGACCAGATCAAGGCCACCTACCAGGAGCGCCTGCCCTCGCTGTCGGTGCCGGAGCGGCGCGACGTGAAGCACATGCTGCTGCCGGACAAGGCGACGGCCAAGAAGGCGCACGAAGAGCTGGCGCAGGGCCGCCCGTTCGCGGATGTGGCGAAGGACCTTGCGAAGCAGGCGCCGTCGGACACCGACCTCGGCATGATCACCCGCCAGGACCTGACGCCGCAGCTCGGCGACGTCGCCTTCAAGCTGAAATCCGGCGCGTTCAGCGAGCCGGTGCACACCGCCCTCGGCTGGCACATCCTGGCGGTCGGCAAGATCGTTCCCGGCCACGTGCCGCCGCTTTCCGACGTGCGCGACGAGATCGTGCGCGACCTGTCGCGCGACCTCGCGGTCAACGATCTGGTCAAGAGCGCCAACAAGCTGGAGGACGCGCTGGCCGGCGGTGCCACGCTGGACGAGGCCGCAGCCAAGGTCGGCACCAAGGCAGAGAAGGTCGGGCCGGTCGATTCCAAGGGCAAGCCCGCCTCCGGCGCCGACGCGACCGGAATTCCGAAGGACAGCAAGTTCCTGGATACCGCTTTCCAGACCAAGGAGGGCCAGACCAGCGGGCTGATCGAAACCCAGGGCGGCGGGTATTTCGTGCTGCGCGTCGACAAGGTGATCCCGCCCACCGTCCGCCCGCTCGACGAGGTGCGCGACAAGGTGGCCGCGGCGTGGCGCACGGAGAAGCGCGAGGCGGAGGGGCGCGCCCGCGCCCACAAGCTGCTGGAGCGCGCCAAGGGCGGCGAGCCGCTGGACAAGATCGCCAAGGAGATGGGCCTCAAGACCGAGACCACCCCGCCGTTCAACCGCTTCTCGGACGATCCGACCGGGCCGCTGCCGCCAACGCTGGTCGGGCCCTTGTTCAAGGTGAATGTCGGCCAGGTGGCGATGGCCCAATATGACGGCGGTTTCGCCCTCGCGCGCCTGACCGACGTGAAGCCGGCCGCCTCCCCCGACGCGGCCGCCGACGCCGTGCCGCTGGAGAAGGAGCTGACCCAGGGCATGCAGCGCGACCTCCTGGCGGAGATGAACCAGGCGCTGCGCGGCCAGTACGACGTGACGATCAACCACGACGCGGTCGATTCGATCCAGTAGGCCGAGCCGGATGACCGTCGCGCCCGAGTTCGACGCCTTCGCCGCCGCTTACGAGGCCGGCCGCCCCCAGGTGGTATGGCAGACGCTGGTCGCCGACCTCGAGACGCCGGTCTCGGCCATGCTCAAGCTGATGCGCGGGCGGCGCAATCCGTTCCTGCTCGAATCCGTGGAGGGCGGCGCGGCACGCGGGCGCTACTCGATCATCGGGCTCGATCCCGACCTGGTGTGGCGCGCCTTCGGCGACCGCGCCGAGATCAACCGGCGGCCCGGCGAGGACGCCGCAGCCTTCGAGCCGGAGAGCGCTGGCACCCTCGCCTCGCTGCGCGCGGTCATCGCCGACGCCCATATCGATCTGCCGCCCACCCTGCCGCCGATGGCGGCCGGCCTCGTGGGGTATCTCGGCTACGACATGGTGCGGCTGATGGAGCGGCTGCCCGCGCCCAACCCGGACCCGCTGGGCCTGCCGGACGGCATCTTGCTGCGCCCGACGATCATGGCGATCTTCGATTCCGTGTTCGACACGTTGACGGTGGTGACGCCGGTGCGGCCCGCACCGGCAACGACCGCGCGCGCCGGCTATGACGCGGCCGCCGCACGCATCCAGGCGGTGGTCGCCGATCTCGACCGGCCCCTGCCGCACGGCGACGGCGCGGCCGCGCCCCAGCCGACCGCGGTGCCGGTCACGGGCTCGATGACGCCGGAGGCGTTCCACCGGGTGGTGCGCCGCGCCAAGGACTACATTGCCGCCGGCGACGTGTTCCAGGTGGTGCCGAGCCTGCGCTTCTCTGTCCCGTTCACCCTGCCGCCCTTCGCGCTCTACCGGGCGCTGCGCCGGACCAACCCGTCGCCCTTCCTGTTCTTCCTCGATTTCGACGGGTTCGCCATCGTCGGATCGAGCCCCGAGATCCTCGTCCGGCTGCGCGACGGGCGCGTCACCATCCGCCCGCTGGCCGGCACCCGCCCGCGCGGCGCCGACGCGGTCGAGGACAAGAGGCTGGAGGAAGAGCTGCTCGCCGACGAGAAGGAGCTTGCCGAGCACCTGATGCTGCTCGACCTCGGCCGCAACGACGTGGGGCGGGTCGCGAAGATTGGCAGCGTGCGGGTGACCGAGCGCATGATGGTCGAGCGCTACAGCCACGTGATGCACATCGTCTCGAACGTCGAGGGCGACATCGCCCCGGGCCACGATGCGATGGATGCGCTGATCGCGGGCTTCCCGGCCGGCACCGTCTCGGGCGCGCCGAAAATCCGCGCGATGGAGATCATCGACGAGCTGGAGACCGTGAAGCGCGGCATCTATGCCGGGACGGTTGGCTACTTCTCGGCGTCGGGCGCGATGGACACCTGCATCGTGCTGCGAACCGCGCTGGTCAAGGACGGGGTGATGTACGCCCAGGCCGGGGCCGGAATCGTCGCCGATTCCGACCCAGAGACCGAATACCAGGAGTGCCGCAACAAGGCCCGCGCACTGATCCGCGCCGCCGAGGAGGCGGTGCGCTACGCGGCACGCGGGTAACCAGAAACCCTACGCCGCTGCCGCCATCTCGCGCACCGCGGCGGCCGCCGGGCGGGCGTTGCAGCGGTCGAGCCACGCCTTCACCTTGGGCCAGGGCGAGAGGTCGTACTTCACGCGCGGCAGCGTCGCCAGCACGCCACAGACGTTGAGGTCGGCCACGGTGAACCGGTCGCCCAGGATGTAGTCCTTGCCCGAAAGCTCGGCCTCGAGCACGGAAAGCGGCGCCTTCACCCCCTGGCGTCCGCGCTCGGCCACCGCCGCGTCGCGCTTGTCCTCGGGCAGCAAAATGGTGTGCAGCAGGATCGGCGTCGAGTTCGGCTCGACCTCGGTCAGCGCCCACATGCTCCACTGCACCGTGCGCGCCTGCTCCTCCAGCGACTTCGGGGTGAGCGGGCCGGGATACTTGTTCGCCAAGTAGACGTTGATGGCGAGCGATTCCCACAGGACGAAATCGCCATCCTTGATGACGGGCACGTGCCCGTTCGGGTTGATCTTCAGGTGCTCGGGCTTGCGGGTCGAACCGTCGCGCTGGCTGACCGGCACGTGGTCATAGACGATGTTGTGCTCCTTCGCCATCCAGAGAACGCGCGAGGCGCGCGAGTTCGCCGCGCCGTAGATGGTCAGGGTCATGTCTTCCTCCGAAGGGTGGGTCAGCGCGCGCCGCCGAGATCGCCGGCCGCCGAAACCGATTTGCCATACGAGAATTTCGCCTGCAGCCGCGTCATGCCCCAGTTGGCGAACGCGGCCAGCGCGAACAGGATGATCATCACCGCGTACATCGGCGCGATCTTGAACTGGTCGTAGTCGTTGTTGAGGAGATACCCGAGCCCGGCCGACGAGAATTTGATCTCGGCGATCAGGATGCCGATGATCGAGACGCCGAGCCCGAGCCGGAGCCCGACCGTCACCGGCCCGAGCATCGCCGGCAGGTAGATCTTCGCCAGCGTCTGGCCGCGGGTGAGGTTGAAGCTGCGCCCGACGCGGAGCCAGACCGGCGACATCAGCATGACGCCGAGAGCGGTGACGAACACGATCGGGAAGAAGGCGGAGAGCGCGCCCATCGCCATCTTGGAGCCGGTGCCGACGCCGAACATCAGGAAGATGATCGGCAGGAACACGATCTTGGGCGTCGCGCCGATCGCGTTGAGATAGGGCTCGCAGCAGCGGCGGACGAACGGGTACGTGCCGAGGGCGAGCCCGGCGGCGATCCCCACCACGGCGCCGATCGCGAAGCCCACCACCACCTCGAGGAAGGTGACGCCGAGATTGTCATAGAACGACCCACTCGCCACGGTCGTGACCAGGGCCCGCCCCACCTCGGCGAGCGGCGGGATTACGTCGCGGTAGAACAGGCCGGAGCGCGCCGCCGCCTCCCAGACGGCGAGCGCGACGACGATGGTGGCGAGCCGCACCCATAGCGTGCTGCCGACCGTCAGTGCCGGGCGGCGGCGCGCCTCGCCAGCTTGCGCGATCACACGGGCCTGAGCCATTTCTCGATCCTCGAAAAGCCGGCATAGAACAGCATGCTGACCACGATGACGAAGAAGATCGCGGCGTAGGTCTCGGGGATCTCGTAGCGGAAGTAGGTGTCCGAGACGACCTTGCCGAGCCCGCCGAAATCGGTGAGGTACTCGATGGCGACGATGGCGACCAGCGTGTACATCACGCCGATCCGCATGCCGTTGAACATGGTCGGCGCCGCGGCGGGAATCATGATCTTCCACACCATCTGGCGCCGGTCGGCGTTGAAAGTGCGCCCCACGTTGCGCAGCGTCTGCGACACCGACGAGAGTCCCTGTCGCGTCTGGAGGATGATCGGGATCGCGCCGGGGATGAAGCCCATCACGATCAGGGTGAAGTAGGTGCGCCCGAGGATCACCAGGAACAGCGGGTAGAGCAGCACCAGCGGCGCGGAGAACGCGGCGGCGAGCCAGCCCTCGTACGCCTCGCACAGCACGCGCTTGCGGTAGAGCAGGTAGCCGAACGGCACGCCGATCGCGAGCGCCATCAGCGTCGCCGCCGCCGTCATGCCGAGCGTGATGAAGAAGGCGGAGGCGATATGCTCGTCGGCCTCGAGGTCGGGCAGCGACATCACCGCCGCCGACGGCGAGGCGACGATCTGCTCGCTGACCCAGCCGAGCTGGATGGTTAGGTCGAGAACGGCGAGCAGCGCTACCACACCGACGAAGCCGACGACCGCCGGCGACCGCGCGACGCGGCCGAGGGCGGTCATGACGTGCCTCGGTTGTCATCCCGTGCGCGGCGCGGCGCGGAGCGCCGCACCGCAGACCCGGGCCTCGAGTGTCCGCAGCCTCGACCCCGAGCGACGGGCCCCGGATCGGCGCTTTGCGCCGTCCGGGGTGACAGGTTCGGAGCACGCATCGGCAGCAACGCTACATCCCCTTGTTGCGCGACCAGACGATGTCGACCATCTCCTTCTTCTGCGCGTCGGTCAGCGGCTTCTTGATCATCTTGAGCTTGAGCGCCATCTCGACCAGCCCGTCGAGATTGCCGATCGGCGCGAAGGTGACCGCCGACTTGGGCGTGAACTCGGGCGAGCGCTTCGCGTCCTCGATGTTGATGCCCCAGCGCTCGGCATAGCTCTTGATGCCCGCCGGCGTGTAGAGCGCGTCCTGGCCCTTCGCGGTCGCCTTCATGAAGCGGACGGCGACGTCGTGGTGCGCCTTGAGCCAGCTGGCGTTCGCGACGTCGAACCGGATCGAATCCTTCTGCAGCGAGGTCGCCTGGTCGCCCTTGGCGATCACCCGCGCCTTGCCGGTGCGCACCAGCTCGTAATTGGCCGGGAACGCCGCCCACGCCGTCGCCACCTGGCCGGACATGACCATGGTGCGGGCCGCCGACATGCCGCCGACCGAGACCAGCTTCATATGCACGTCGGGCATCGATTTCGCGAGCACCTGCGCGATCAAATGCGTGGTCGAGCCGGGACGCGAATAGACCAGCGCCTTGCCGTCGAGGTCCTTGAGCGAATGAACGGGGCTGGAGACGGGCGCATACCAGTAGACCTCGCCGGTGCCGCGGCCGGAGTTCGCGATGACGCGCAAGGGTGCGCCCTTGGCGAAGGCGGCGATGATGCCGAGCGAGCCGTTGCCGGTGGCGATGTCGGCACTGCCGGTCGTGATCGACTGCAGCGTGTCGGCGCCGCCGGTGCCGTAGATGATCGAGACGTCGAGGTTGGCGTCCTTATAGTAGCCGAGCTTCTTGGCCAGCTCGGGCGCGTAGAGCTCGAACGGCATCTTGGTCGAGATCACCAGGCGCACCTGATCGGCCGCCCGGGCGGGACCCGCCGCCGCCAGCCCCAGCCCGGCGACAACGCCGAGCAGCACGCTCGCTCGCAACATTCTCATCATCGTTTCTCTCCCTTGTTCGTTCGACTGTTCGCAGAACTCCCGATTGCGGCCCGTCGGTCAGCGCCGGGCGAGCCGTTCCTCCGAATCCGCCATGCCGCGCGAGGCCTCCTCGCGCAAATCGTTCCAGATCGCCCCGACGTAGCGGCCGAACTCGGGCGCCGCCAGCGCCTCGGACGTGCGCGGGCGCGGAAGGTCGATCTCGATCGCCCGCTTCACCCGGCCGGGGCGGTAGGTCATCACCACCACGCGGTCGGAAAGCTGCACCGCCTCGGTGATGGAATGGGTGATCAACAGCATGGTCTGGTTGAGCTTCTCGCGGATTTCGAGAAGCTTGTCGCCGAGCAGCATCCGCGTCTGCTCGTCGAGCGCGCCGAACGGCTCGTCCAGCAGCATGATGCGCGGCTCGTAGGCTAGGGCGCGCGCTACCGCCGTGCGCTGGCGCATGCCGCCCGAAAGTGCGGACGGGTAGTGGTTCTCGAAACCTTCGAGCCCGACCAGCCGTATGAAGTGACGCGCCTTCTCCTCGCGCTCGGCGCGCGACATGCGGGCGATCTCGAGCGGGAAGGCGACGTTCTCCAGCGTGGTGCGCCAGGGAAAGGTCGATTCCTCCTGGAAGACCATGCCGATGTCGTGGTGCGCGCCGTTGACCGGATGGCCTTCGACCTGGACCTTGCCGTCATAGCCCTCGACCAGCCCGCCGACGATGTTGAGCAGCGTCGTCTTGCCGCACCCGGACGGCCCGACGATCGACACGAACTCGCCCTGTGCGACCGACAGGCTGACGTCGTCGAGGGCCAGCACCGCGCGGCCGTCGCCCGTGTCGTAGGTCTTCGAAAGCCCGATGACTTCGAGTGTCGCGCCCACGTGCGCCCCTGTCGGCTATGTCGCCCGCGCCCTTCTTGTTTTGTGGCCCGGTCTTTTGAGACTGCGGCGGCGCGCCGCCAGCGTCAACGGGAAAAGCCGCCGCCCGACCCCCTTGAAACCGGAGTGTGCGGAATTATCTCATGGTTCGCCGGGCGCCCTCGCGGGTCCGGCTTTCGGCCCGGCCTCTGGCGGGCCATCGATGCATATCGCTTCTGATGGAGGATGTGACATGAACACGTTCGATTTCTCTCCCCTGTTCCGCACCATGATCGGCTTCGACCGCCTGAACCAGGCGCTCGAGACGGCGATGCACGTCGACGATTCGTCCGTGTCCTACCCGCCCTACAACCTGGAGAAGACCGGCGAGGACGCCTACCGGATCACCATGGCGGTGGCCGGGTTCTCCCGCGACGAGCTGACCGTCGAGACGCACGAGAACGCCCTGGTGATCTCGGGCCGGAAGGCGGCCGCCGAGGAGCCCAAGGCGTACCTCCATCGCGGCATCGCCGGGCGCAACTTCGAGCGCCGCTTCCAGCTCGCCGACTACGTGCGGGTCTCGGACGCCCACCTGGCGGACGGGCTGCTGCACGTCGACCTGATGCGCGAGCTGCCCGAGGCGATGAAGCCGCGCACGATCGAAATCCAGGGCACGAACCCCGGCTCGGTCGGCGCCAAGGTGAAGGGTGTGATCGACAGCAAGGCGGCGTAGCCTCCCTGCGGTCGCTACAGCAAACGAGGGCGCCGGGGAAACCCGGCGCCCTTTTTGCGTGGCCGAAATGTGACCGCGCCGGGGCAAATTAGGAATCACGGAACGCAATGTGACCGTCGTCTCTTCTCCCTTTGTCCGTGTGCTGATGGACGGACGGGAATGGGAGCCGTGTCATTCGTGCCTTCGCCCCGCTGATCTGCGCCGCCCTGCTCGCCCTGCCGCTCGCCGCGCGGGCCGACGCCCCGTCGAGCGCGGCGAGCCGCGACACCGCGACCGTGCGCTCGTTCACCCAGGACATCGAGGCGCTGCGGCAGCATGGACCGAATGACGAGGCGCGGATGGCGGCGCTCAACCACGCCCTCGACCGGTACATCGATTTCGGCAGCGCCGCCCGCAGCGCGGTGGGCGGCTATTGGGGCCGGATGCAGCCCGAGGGCCACACGCGGCTGATCCACACGCTGCGCGACCATATCGCGAAGCGCCTGTCGCTGTTCCTGTTCGACGGCGCCGCCCACCCGATCGTGGTCGGCGACCCCGCCGACGTGGTGGTGCGCGACAGTTCGGATCGGGCGATGGTGCCGGCCCGGCTCCGCCTCGCGCCGGGCAACTCGCTGCCGCTCGGCTTCCTGATGGCAGACCGCAGCGCCGGCCGGCCGCGCATCGTCGACGTCATCATCGGCGGCGTCAGCCTGATGGGCATGCTGGCCGACGAATGCCGCGCGGTCGTCGCCCGCGACGGGGTCGACGGGCTGATGGCCCGCCTGTCGCAATAGCGCGCTACGCCCGCGATTGACGGGCCCCGACCGGCCGCCTAACGTCGCCCGCGTACAAGGGGAGACAATCATGGCCGAGCCGGTCCGCATCCTCGAAATTCCCGAGGACAAGCTCACCCAACAGCAGAAAAAGGTGTTCGACGACCTGGTCGCCGGTCGCGGACGGCTGCTGACGCCCTACAAGATCTGGATCCATTCGCCCGAGCTTGCCGCCGCGATGGAGCGGATCGGCACCTTCCTGAACAAGAAGGGCGCGCTGACCGAGCGCGAGGTCGAGCTCAGCATTGTCATCATCGCCACCCACTGGCAGGGCGCCTACGTCCAGGCCGCGCACGTGAAGCGCTGCCTGGAGCTCGGCTATCCGCAGGCGGCGATGGACGCGATCAAAGCCGGCCGCACGCCCGAGCTGCCCGATGCGCGCGAGAAGGCGGTCTACGACCTCGCCCAGATCGCTATGGCGCCGGGCGGCGGCTCGGACGAGGTGTTCGACCGGGCGGCGAAGGCGCTGGGCCGCGACGGGCTCGCCGAGGTGCTGGCGCTGCTCGGCTATTATTCGGCGGTCGCGATGGCCATGAAGCTCCACCGCGTGCCGGTACCGGCGTAAGGAGCTTCGGCCGCGGGCCGTTCAGCGACCGGCCCCGACGGCTGGCCGAGGCGAACACGTGGGGGGCGGGTCGGCGACCCGCCCTGCTTCCCTACAGATCCTCCGACTGGGGCGGGGCGACGTTGCCCGAGAACGCCTGCCAGATGGCGAGCTCGAACGTCTCGGAGTTGATCGCCCGCAGCATGGAGTTGCAGAGGATCATCACTGCGGTCGCTGGCATCGCGCGCCGCTCGGCGAACGGCCAGAACCGGTCGCCCGCCTGGAAGCGCACCGCATAGAGCTTGGCAAGCGGCGCGAACATCGCCTGCAGCACCTCATCGGAGATCGCCTCGCCGCGGGCATGCGCATCGACGACGGCGCGCGCCGCAGCCGCCAGCGCCTCGGTCTCCGCGGCCTCGTCGGCGATCTGGTCGGCCGGGCCGGACGCGTCCGGCTCAGGCTGAGACATAAATCTCGCCCCCGCGCTCGGTCACGTCGTACTTGCGCAGCTTCCATTTCTCGCAGGTGCCGCCGCCGGCATGCACGCCGTCCTCGAGCTTGAACTCGAAGCCGTGCCATGGGCACACGATGTGGATCTCGTCCTCGTTGAAGCGCATGCCGAGCGAGATCGAGTTCTCGCCATACACCTCCTCGACCTTGCCGATCAGTATGCCCTCGCAGGCCGGCCCGCCCTGGTGCGGGCACTGGTTCGAGTAGGCATAGAGCTTGCCCTTGATGCGGAAGACGCCGATCTCGGTCTTGCCGTCGATCAGGATTTTGCGCGAGCCGTCCTTCAGCTCGTCCGACTTGCCGACGAAAATTTCCTTGGCCATGGCAGGGTCCTTTCCTTGCGTCCGTTAGGCGGCGTCAGTAGTCGCCGAGATCGATGTCGAGGTGATTGAAGGCGCTGAACACGTGCGGCGGGTTGGTCGGCGCCGCCTTGCGCACGAACGTGTCGTCGAGCTCGTCGAAGCGCGTGATGCCGAGGTTCGCCATCACCACCGTCACCTCGGTCTCCATGATCTCGAGCACGCGGTGCACGCCCTCGGCCCCGCCGGCGGCCGCGCCATAGCCGCATAGCCGTCCGATGGCGACGGCGTCGGCGCCGAGCGCGATCGCCTTGACCACGTCGGTGCCGCGGTTGATGGCGCCGTCGAAGAGGATCTTGGCCTTGCCGTTCACCGCCTCGGCCACCTCCGGCAGCACCTCGATGGTGCCGCGCCCGTGGTCGAGCTGGCGCCCGCCATGGTTGGAGACGTAGACGACGTTGCAGCCGCATTCGACCGCGGTCTCGGCGTCCTCGGCCGTCGCGATGCCCTTGAGCACCAGCGGGATATCGTAGCGGTCCTTGAACCGGCGGATGTCGTCCCAGTTGAGCGCCGCCTGATAGAGCGGCCCCATCGGGTCGAGCTGGTGGCGCGCGGTCGGCCGGTGCCGCTTGATGATGTCGCGCTCGCGCCGCCCGTAGACCGCCGTGTCCACCGTGAAGCAGAACGCGACGTAGCCGAGGTCGATGGCGCGCTTGATGTGATCGTCGACCCAGGCGCGGTCGCCGCGCACGTAGAGCTGGAAGATCTTGGGGTGCGAGGTTTCCTTCGCGATCTCGTCCATGTCGGGGGTGGTGACCGAGGACAGGATCGAGATCGTGCCGAACTGTTCCGCCGCCTTGGCGGGGGCCATCGCGCCGGTGTCGTGCAGCGACTGCAGCGATCCAATCGGCGCGAGCAACACCGGCAGGCGCAGCCGATGGCCGAGGAAATCGATCGACCGGTCCATGTTCGAGACGTCGCGCAGCACGCGCGGGCGCAGTGCGAGCGAATCGAGCGCCAGCCGGTTGCGCCGCAGCGTGGTCTCGCTCTCGGCGCCGCCGATCATATAGTCCCACGCGTTGCGCGTGATGTTGTTGCGCGCGGCCTTGATGATCTCGTGGAAGGTGTGGAACTGGTCGGGCCGCGGCGCGAGGGCGGGCGCCAAGGGGCTGTTGCTGACGGCATCGTTCACAGTGGAGGCGCCTCCCCGCGTGTCCTTATGGAACGCATCTAAATACGCCCCGCCGGCCGTGTCCAGCGATCCCGCCCGCGCGCTTCAATGCATGCCCACCCCGCCGTCGACCAGCAGGGTCTGGCCGGTCACGAAGTCGGAATCGGGCGAGGCGAGAAACAGGCAGGCGCCCACTAGGTCCTCCGGCTCCTCAAGCCGCTTGAGCGCCCGGCCCGCGACCACGTCGGACTGGCCGCGGCCCGAGGCGACCCAGCCGCCCTTCTTTCTCACGTTCTCGCTCATGGTCGAGCCGGGGGCGAGGCAGTTGACGCAGATGTCGAAGCGTCCGAGCTCGCGCGCCATGCCCTTGGTCATGGCGATCACCGCGCCCTTCGAGGCGTCGTAATGCAGGAACATCGGGACGCCCTGGAAGAACCGGCCGGTCGCTATGTTGATGATCTTGCCGTATTTCTGCGCCTTCATGTGCGGCGCCGCGGCCTTGGCGCAGAGGAACACGCCGCGCGTGTTGATCGCCATCACCCGGTCCCACAGCTCGACCGGGATGTCGGTGAATTCCTGCCGCTCGAGGTTGGTGAAGGCGGCGGCGTTGTTGACCAGAATGTGGAGACCGCCGAGCTTCGCGACAGTCGTCGCCACCATCGCCTGGCAGGCCGCCTCGTCGGCGACGTCGGTCGGCACGTCGAATGCGACACCGCCCGCGCGCGCGATCTCGTCGACCACCGCGGCGCCGGAAGCGATGTCGGCGATGGCGACCTTCGCCCCTTCCGCCGCAAGGCCCTTCGCGTAGGCCGCGCCGATGCCCTGCGCCCCGCCGGTGACGATCGCCACCTTGCCGTCGAGCCTGCCCATGATGTCCTCCGCTGCGTCCGTCGCCGCCCAGGAACGGAAAGGGCGGGTCAGTGACCCGCCCTCTTCGCGATCCGATCGCGCCGGCCGGCTACTCGGCCGCGGCTTGGTAGTTGGGGAACCGGTCGCTGACGTCGAGGTTGAACAGCTTCCGCGCGTTCTCGCCCAGGATGTTGCGCTTCGCCCGCTCGTCGAGGAACGGCAGGTCGTAGATGGTCGAGGGCAGGTCCATGTCCCAGTGCGGGTAGTCGGACGCGTAGAGAAGCTGCGTCTCGGCCTTCACCGTGCGGAACGTGTCCTCGAGGAGGCGCATGTCGTCGGGCACCTCCATCGGCTGGGCGGTGTAGTACATCTCCTTGAAGTACTCGGACGGCATCTTCTTGAGGCCCGGGCACTCCGACGACCGCATGCGGTACTCGTTGTCCAGGCGCTGGCTGAGCCACGTCGCCCAGGCGAGCCCGCCCTCGATCCAGATGACCTTGAGGTTGGGGAACCGCTCGGGCATCGCGTTCACCACCCAGTTCGTGCAGTAGTACACGTTGTGCCAGGTGAAGCCGAGCGCGTGGACGGTGATGAAGCGGTTGGCGTTCCGCATCATCGGGTCGTCCCAATTGAAGCCCGAGTGGAAGGCGAGCGGCACGCCGAGGTCCTCGATCGCCTTGTAGACCTTCATGTAGTCGTTGTCCCAGATGGGACGGTTGCGGACCGAGGTGATCATGAAGCCGATCACGCCCTCCCTGCCGCCGAACTCCTTCACCATCTCGTAGGCGGCAGCATGGTCGTTGAACGGCAGATACAGCATCGACTTGATGCGTGAGTTGCCTTTCAGCACCCGCTCGCACAGCCAGCTGTTGTAGGCGAAGGCCATCGAGTTCTCGGCGCCCGGCTGGGGCGACATGCCCAGCGTCAGCATCGGCGTCGGGAACATGCAGATGTAGTCGATGCCGATCGAATCCATCCATCGATGCGACAAATGCACGTCGCGATGCGTGCCGTCCTTCGGCGTCTGCTCCAGCTTGCGCAGCGGGTAGCGCGTGACGCGCCCGCCCATGTCCTGGAAGCCCGGGTTGCGCGCGCCGGCGCCGGCGCGGGTCTGGCCGGCCGACTTGGTGAGTTGCTTCAGCACCGGGTCGCGGATGTAGTCCACGATCTCCGCCATCAACTCCGATTCATAATGGTGCGCGTCGACGTCGATGATCAGCATCTTGTCGAAGCCGCGCTGGTCGCGCTGCTGCGCCGCGTGACGGAGGAGCTTCGTCGTATCGAATTCCTCCACGCTCATGCGGAGGTAGTCGGAGCTTGTGGGAAGATCCATGGGCCAATTCCTCCCGAGGACGGGCCGCCCGGCCGCGCCGCGCGGCCGGGTTCTGCCCAATATCATGGATCATCGTGCCCCCACCTGTCCATCCCGGCGGGGATACGATTTTCCGCGGATTAATCGCGTCAGCCGCCGTAGAACACCTTCTCGCCGAGGTCCTTCATCCAGAGGATGGCATCGTCGGCGCGGCCCTCGGGCTGCTTGGCGACGTTCGCCTCGACCACCTCGGCGATGACGATGTGGTGGTCGCCCTGCTCGACGATCTGCACGACCTTGCATTCCAGCGAGGCGGGCGCCGACACAAGGATCGGCTGGCCGGTCGTGGGACCCTTGCGCACCTTCTCGCCGGACACCGTGTCCCCGTCGCGCGTCGCCGGCTTGAAGAAGGTGAAGGCCGGGCCCTGCTGGCCCTTGCCCAGCATGTTGAGCACGAACGACTTCGCCTTCTTGACGATGCCGTAGGCGCCCGAGTCCGCCTTGACCGCGACCGCGACCAGCGGCGGCGCGAACGAGGTCTGGGTCACGAAGTTCACCGTGGCGGCCGCCGTCTCGCCATCGGCCTCGGCGGTCAGCACGTATATGCCGTAGGGGATCATGCGGAGCGCGGTCTTCTTGGCGGCGTCGTCCATGTCGGTTTCCTCCGTGTTGGGATGGGCGCAGTCTAGCGCCGCCGCGTGGACAGGCAAGCGCGCGCTCCGTATCCTCGCGCCATGTATCGGGACCGCACGCTGCTGCCCAAGGAGGCGATGCGCCTCGCCGTGCTCGGCACGCTGGCGCTGGAGCCGCTGACCTACGCAGCGCTGGCGACGGCGCTCCGCCATTTCGTGAGCCGGATGGTCGGCCCGTCGCTGGAATTCACCGGCTCGTCGCTCGAGCTCTACCGGCTGGAGGGGCTGATCGCCGCTGAGGACGGCAGCGCCGACAAGCCGGGCCCCGACACGCGCCTCGCCCTCACCGAGGCGGGGCGCGCCGAGCTTCGCGCGCTGCTCAACTCGGCGGTGCGCGGCCCGTTCGACGGGGTGGCGCGGCTGGTGCTCGCGCTCAAGATGCGGTTCCTGCATCTGCTCGATCCCGCGACGCGGGGCGCCCAGATCGAGCTGACGATCGAGGCGTTGGAAACCGAACTCGCCCGCATCGAGGATCTCTGCGCCCGCCACGCCGAAGAGCCGGGCGAGCTCGCGTCGTGGCTCGCCCTCGACGCTGACGAGGCGCGCGCGCGGCTCGATTGGCTGCGCGCCCTCAGGGAGCGGCTGTAGACGCCGCCAGGCGCTGGCTCCGGCGACCTCAGACCGCCTTGAACTGCTTGGCGAGCTGGAGCCCCTGGCGCTGGTAGGACGAGCCGATGGCGCCGCCATAGAGCTTGTCCGGCGTCCCGGTCAGCCGCTCGTAGACGAGGCGGCCGACGATCTGGCCGTCGTCCAGCAGGAACGGCACTTCGTGCGAGCGCACCTCGAGCACCGCGCGCGTACCCGCCGCGCCCTGGCCGGCATAGCCGAAGCCGGGATCGAAGAACCCGGCATAATGCACGCGGAACTCGCCCACAAACGTGTCGTAGGCGCGCATCTCGGCGGCGTAGCCGGGCGGCACCGTCACCAATTCCTTGGACGCCAGGATGTAGAAATCCTCGGGGTCGAGCACGACGCCGTCTGCGGCGGGGTATACCGGCTCCCAGAACGCGGCGGGATCATAATGCCCGACGCGGTCGACATCGATCAGCCCGGTGTGCTTCCGCGCCTTCCACCCGACCGGCCCGCCGCCCGGGGGCGGCGCGAGATCGACCGCGATGGGGATGCCGTCCGAAAGCCGCTCGTCGCGGCCGATGGGGCGATCGACCAGCCCGACCTCGTCCTGCAACCGACGGAGCGCCGCCTCGCCGACAATGGGCGAGCCGCGGCGCAGGCGGAGCTGGTTGAGCCGCGAGCCCGGCCGCACCACGATCGAAAAGGCGCGCGGCGAGATTTCGACGTAAAGCGGCCCTTCGTATCCCGCGTCGATGCGCTCGAACTCAGTCGCGCGGTCGCAGATCAGCCGGGTGAACACGTCGAGCCGGCCGATCGAGCTTTTCGGGTTGGCAACGCCGGAAATCCGCGAGGGCAGCTTCAGCCGCTCCTGCAGCGGCACGATATAGACGCAGCCCCGCTCCAGCACCGCGCCGGCGGAAAGGTCGATCTCGTGCATGCGGAAGCGGTCGACCCGGTCGGCGACCGCCGCGTCCGGCCCCGGCAGGAAGCTCGCCCGCACCCGCCAGGCGACGGGGCCGAGGCGCAGATCGAGGCTCGCCGGCTGAAGCTGGTCCTCGCCCACCCCGGTGGCCGCGGCGATCTCGCCTGCGCGCACCAAGGCGCGCAGCGCATGCGACGGCAATAGCCCCGTCGGGTGCTCATCTTTGAGCGGCCGGTAGGCGTCGCCGGGCAGGAAGGCGGGCTCGGTCATGCCGCCATGATCGCAGAAATACCCTTTCGACTCATAAGGTTATTCCATGCACATTCGCCCACCGGTTACCCCCATCCCGACCTGTCCCCTCGAAAGGGGAGACACAGGGAGAGGGGCCCGCCCTATCCCCGCTATCAACAGGCTGGGGACAAGTTCATTCACCGTCGGCGCATCACGCGAGGTGCTGGCCGCCGGTGACGAACAGCTCGGTGCCGGTGACGTAGCCGAAATCCGGACCGCAGAGCTGGAACACGCAGGCGGCCACCTCTTCCGGCGTGCCCATCCGCCCGAGCGGGATGCGCGGGATCAGCGCGTCGTAGTCGGGTCCGATCATCTCGGTCCGGATCTCGCCCGGCGCGACCGCGTTGACCCGCACGCCGAGCTCGGCGAACTCGACGGCGAGCTCGCGCGTCAGCGCCGAAAGCGCCGCCTTCGAGATGGCGTAGGCCGAGCCGGCGAAGGGATGGATCTCGTGGCCGGCGATCGAGGTGATGTTGACGATGGCGCCCTTGCCGCGATGCAGCGCGGAGGCGAAGCCGCGGGCGAGCGCGAGCGGCGCGAAGAGGTTGAGGTCGAAGACCCCGCGCCACGCCGCCATGTCGCCATTGAGGCAGCCGAGCCGTTCCGCATAAGGCGTCTTGGGCGAGAGGCCCGCGTTGTTGACCAGCGCGTGCAACGGCCCGTCGCCGATCAGTGCGTTGGTTTGGGCGATGAACGCATCCACGCTTGCCGCGTCGCCGAGATCGGTCGGGATGTGGTGCGACCAATTCGGGTCGCGCTTGCACTCCTCCGGCACGTCCTCGCGCGAGCAGGTGATGATGTTCCAGCCCGCGCTGCTGAACCGCTTCACCGTGGCGTGGCCGATGCCGCGGCTCGCGCCGGTCAGTACCAGGGTCCTGCGATCGTCGGCCATGGCGTCAGTGGGCGAGCAGGACCGGGATCTGCGTGTTGGCGATGATGTGGCGCGTGCGCCCGCCGAGGATCATCTGGCGCAGCCGGCTTTGCGAATACGCGCCCTTGATCAGCAGGTCGGCCTTGAGCAGCATCGCCTCGCCGAGCAGCGCGGCGCCGATCTCGGTCTGGCCGGGATCGAATCGGTGGACCGTCGCGCCGACGCCGTGCCAGCCGAGATAGTCGCGGAACTCCTCGGGCGGCAAGGCCGGCTCGGCGCTGCCCAGCCCGGACATCACCGTCACCCGCTCCGCCTTGGCGAGGATATCGAGCGCGCCCTCGACGGCGCGAGCTCCTTCCATCGTGCC
Organism: uncultured Alphaproteobacteria bacterium; assembly: GCA_963775315.1. Lineage (GTDB taxonomy): Bacteria > Pseudomonadota > Alphaproteobacteria > MPNO01 > DASWLB01 > CAWGHZ01. The sequence goes on from CAVZIN010000012.1 coordinate 49,157, forward strand.
CTCCCATGCGATGACGCAATGGGCCGCCACCGTCGCGGCCCCGCCGGGCGGCGCGATGACGATCGGCCGGCCGGTTTCGAGCAGCGCCGCCTCCAGCGTGATCGGCGAGGGCAGCGGCGCGTCGCGCATCGGCCGTCCGACCACGGTCGCGTCGGCGAGCCGGCCGCGCAAAGCGACCACCTCGTCCTCGCGGCCCAGCTCCTCGCGCCAGGAGACGGTGACGGCGCGGTCGGCGGAGGGCTCGGCGCGCGTGGTGAGGGCATGGTCGGCGACGAACTTCTGGTACATGGCGCGGACGCGGCCGGCGCGGTCGGAGCCTTCGCGCTCCGTCACGTCCATGATCTCCTCGATCATCGCGCCGTTCATCCCCTCGCCCGCGTAGGGCACGAGGCTTTTCGGATCGGCGCGCACGTGCAGCACCTCGATGTGCGCGCCAATGCGCTCGGCGAGCTTCAGCCCGGTCTCGAGCGCGGGCAGGCTGACCTCCGCCGCGCTCACCGGAACGAGGATGGTTCTCATGCTCCCTGCCTTTCCGCGCGCGGTCGCCCGCCCGCTCGCAAGCCGGATCAACCCTCCGTCCGGCCCAGGAGAAGGGACCGGGCGCGGGCGACGGCGTCCGTCGCGTCTCCCGTTACGTCGAGGCGCCGCCAGCTTATCGTTCCGTCTACGTGGCCGATCTGGCCCCGCATTACCTCGGCGGTCGCGTCCGAGGCGTCATTCTCGCGTTGCGCGATGCGGCTGGCAAGGGTCTCGGCCGAGGCGTCGAGCCAGATCCCGGTGAAGGGCACGGCGGCCGCGCGGGCGACCGCCTCGATCTCCGCCCGCTCGTGCGGCCGGGCGTGCACCGCGTCGGCGACCGCCGTGTAGCCGGCCGAAAGCGCCGCCTTCGCCTCGTCGCGAATCGTGGCGTAGACCCGGCGCGTCACCTCGTCGCGGTAGCCCTCGGGACCGAGACGGGTCTCCGGCGCCACCCCCATCAGCCGCTTGCGAATCACGTCGGAGCGCAGCACCACGGCGCCGGGCGCGATCCCGAGCGCGGGGGCGAGCGCGGCGGCGACGGTCGTCTTGCCGGTGCCCGAAAGCCCGCCCACCGCGACGAGGCGCGGCGCCGGTGGCGCGAGGAAACCGATGGCGAGATCGAGATAGGCGGCAGGCTCGGCGGCGTCCGCGGCGCCGCCCCGCTGCTTCGCCGCGGCCGCGCCGACATGGGCCCGGATCGCGGCGCGGAGCGCGAGGAACAGCGGCAGGGCGGCCAGCCCGCCATAGTCCACCCGGCGGGAGAGGTAGCGATTCATCACCAGGTTGGCGAGGTCGCGCCGGTCGCGATGGACGAGGTCCATCAGGAGGAAGGCGAGGTCGTAGAGCACGTCGATCCGGGCAAGCGAATCGCTGAACTCGATGGCGTCGAACAGGGTCGGCGCGCCGTCGACCAGGCAGATGTTGCGGAGATGCAGGTCGCCGTGGCAATGGCGCACCATCCCGGTGTCGCGCCGCGCGTCCAGAAGCTCCGCCACCCGGGCGAGCGCGGCGCGGCAGCGGGAATCGAGCGTCTGCGCCTTCGCGGGATCGAGCAGGTCGGGTGCGGCGGCGATATCGCGCGTGTTGGCGTCGATCGTGGCCGCGATGGCCGCCGCTCCGCCGAAGCCCCAATCGGGCTCGGCCGTCTCGTGGAAGGCGGCGATGGCATCCGCGAGCTCGCGGGCGAGGCCGGGTCCGAGACGCCCGTCCGCGACCAGCCGGTCGAACAGCGCGTCGGGCGGGAAGCGCCGCATCACTGTTACCCAATCGACCGGCTCGCCCTCCGGCGGCGCCCCGGGCGCGCCGAGCGACAGCGTGCCGTCCGCCCGCCGCACCACCGCAGCAGCGCCGAGATAGAGTTCGGGAGCGGTGCGGCGGTTGATCGCCACCTCGGCCTCGGTGAAGCGCCGGCGGTTCTCCAGCGTCGAATAGTCGAGATAGGGGAAGCGGATCGCCTTGCGCAGCTTGTAGGCGCGCGCGCCCGCCAGGAAGATATGCGAGATGTGCGTCTCGCTGTGGTCGACCGGCGCCCGCGCCCCGAACGCCTCGGGCCGCGACAGGAAGGCGATGGTTTCGGCTTGGTTGGGCTCGCTCATGCCCTACAGATGGGCCCGGAGGCTCACGGATACAGCCGTTCCTGCGTCCACCCGGCGCCGGCCGCGGCGCGGGCGTAGCGCACCCGGTCGTGCAGGCGGAACGGCATCTCGCGCCAGAACTCGATAACATGGGGAACGACGCGGAATCCGGTCCAGAAGGGCGGCCTTGGCACCGCGCCGAGCCCGAACTTCGCGGTGAACCGGGCGACGCGCTTTTCTAGGTCGAACCGGTGGGCCATCGGGCGCGACTGCTCCGACGCCCAGGCGCCGAGCTGGCTTCCGCGCGCGCGGGAGGCGAAATAGGCATCCGCCTCCTCCGCGCTCACCTGCTCGATGCGGCCCTCGACGCGCACCTGGCGCTTCAGGACGGTCCAGTGGAAGCAGAGCGCGGCGCGCGGGTTCGCCGCCATCTCGCCCGCCTTGCGGCTTTCGGTGTTGGTGTAAAAGGTGAAGCCGCGCGCATCTGCGTCCTTCAGCAGCACCATGCGGACCGAGGGTGCCCCCTCCGCGCCGGCGGTCGCCAGCGCCATCGCGGTGGCGTCGCCCGTCTCGCGGGCCTTCGCCTCCGCGAACCAGGCGGCGAAAAGTGCGAACGGATCCTCGTCCTCGGCGTTTACCATGTTGCTCCGCGGTTCCTTGCCGCCAGCGTCCCGCGCGTGATCCGGCCGTGACCGGCGCCGCCACGCGAGGGGCTTGCATGGCCTGTATAGCAGTGACTATCTGGGAACGGTACGGAATGGGTCCGCGACGGATTCATTGTCATTCGGCCGTGTTCGCTGCACAGTTTCCGCAAGGAGGGGGGCGCATCTATGCGATTCACGAAGGTCATCATCCCGGCGCTTGTCGCGATCGCGCTGGCCGGATGCCAGAACAACCCATACGGCGAGAAGCAGACCGGCGGTGCCCTGATCGGCGGCGCGCTGGGCGGTCTTGCCGGCTCGCAGATCGGCAGCGGCAAGGGCCAGCTCGCCGCGACCGCGGCCGGCGCCCTGCTCGGCCTGTTCGCGGGCAGCGAGGTCGGCAAATCGCTCGACCGCGCCGACCGGCTGGCCGCAGAGCGGGCGCAGCAGCAGGCCTATGCCGCGCCGGTGGGCCAGCAGATCACCTGGAGCAATCCCAATTCGGGCCATTCGGGCACGATCACCCCGATCCGCGACGGGCGCGACCAGGCAGGCAATTATTGTCGCGAATATCAGACTACGGTGACCATCGGCGGCCGCCCGCAGCAGGCCTACGGCACCGCATGCCGCCAGCCGGACGGATCGTGGAAGGTCTTGAACTGACGCCGGCCCCGGCGCGCCATCGGGGGTCGAGGGACGGGCGCCGTGCCTGATCCGTACGAAGTGCTGGGCGTCGCCAAGGACGCCGACCCCGACGCAATCAAGAAATCCTATCGCGAGCGGGCGAAGAAGCTGCACCCCGACCTGCATCCGGGCGACAAGACGGCGCTGGAGAAATTCCAGGAGCTGCAGTCGGCCTACGACCTTCTGTCCGACCCGGAGAAGCGCCGCCGGTTCGACGCCGGCGAGATCGACGAGGCCGGGCAGGAGCGCCCGCCCCGCCAGTACTACCGCTCTTACGCCGAAACCGGCGAGGGGGCGAAGTACTACGACGTGTTCGGCGAGGGCGGCGGCCAATTCTCGGCCGAGGACATCTTCGGCGACCTGTTCGGCCAGGCGGCCCAGGCGGGGGCGCGAGGACGTCGCCAGCGTGCCAACATCCGCATGGCTGGGGCGGACGTCTCCTACACGCTGCGCGTGCCGTTCCTCGAGGCGGCCAACGGCGCGCGCCGGCGGATCACCCTGCCCGATGGCCGCACGATCGATGTCGCCATCCCGGAAGGGACGCGCGACCGCCAGACGCTGCGCCTCAAGGGCCAGGGGGAACCCGGCATCGGCGGCGGCCCCGCGGGCGACGCCTTCATCGAGATCCATATCGAGCCGCACGCCTTCTTCACCCGCAAGGACAACGACATCCATGTCGAGGTACCGGTCACGCTGTACGAGGCGGTCCAGGGCGCGAAGATCGAGGTGCCCACGGTCGGCGGCCCGGTCGCGCTGACCGTGCCGGCGGGGTCGAACACCGGCACCGCCTTGCGGCTGCGCGGCCGCGGCGTGCTCGATACGCGGACCAAGGCGCGCGGGGACCAGTTCGTGAAGCTCAAGGTCGTGCTGCCCGACCCGCCGGACGAGGCGCTGAAATCGTTCGTCGAGGGCTGGGCCAAGGACCACCCCTACGACGTGCGCGGCAAGGCGGGGATGACGTGAAATGAGCGGGTTCGACGAGGTGCTGCGGCGCTGCCGCATCGAACGCGTCGAGCTCGAAAGCTGGATCGCGCGCGAATGGGTGCTGCCCGAAGGCGCGGAAGAGGGCGGCTGGGTATTCTCCGAGACCGACGTCGCGCGCGTCGAGATGATCTGCGATCTGCGCCGCGACCTGGAGATCGACGAGGGCGCGCTCGCCGTCGTCCTGCCGCTGGTCGATCAGGTCTACGCCCTGCGCGCCTCGCTGCGGCGCGTCTCGCAGGCCATCGCCACCCTGCCCGAGCCGGCGCGGGCCCAGCTCCGCGACGCGCTGCGCAAGGAGACGAAGGCCGGCGGGCGCGATTGACCGTTCCTCAGGCGCGGCTATAGTTGCGCGCCCCGACGGGAAGCGGCCCTCCGACCATGAAAGACCCCTTCGAGATCCTGGGCGTCGAGCGCGACGCCACCCAGCGGGAGATCAAGGCCGCCTATCGCAAGCTCGCCAAGGAATTCCATCCAGACGTGAACCCGGGCGACGCCGAGCTGGTGGAGCGGTTCCGCGAGATCGCCTCGGCCTACGAGACGCTGTCGAACGCGAGCCTGCGCAAGCGCTATTCCGAGGCCCGGGCGCGCGGCACCTGGGGCGCCGGCTTCTCGTTCGGCGAAATGCCCGAGCACGAGCCCGAGTTCGATGAGCGGTTCGGGACGGGCGACCGGCAGTCCGACCTGGTGGGCGACATCGCGGGCAACCGGCGCGGCCGCGGCGGCACCTCGATGTGGCTGACCGGCGAGAACCTGTTCCACGAGCTGAAAGTGGCCTTCGCCGAGGCGGCCCGCGGGGTACGCAAGACGGTTCAGCTTCCGACCAATGTCGAGCTGGAGGTGGAGATCCCGCCCGCCACCCCCGACGGCACGATCCTCAGCTTCCCGCGCTGGGGCTTTCCGGGCTATGGCGGCGGCGAGCCCGGCGACCTCAACCTCAAGGTCACCGTCGAGCCGCACCCCGACTTCACGGTCGACGTCGCCGACATCGTGACCGATTGCGCGATCGACGCCGAGCGAGCGGCGAAAGGCGGCATGGTCGAGGTGCCCACCTTGACAGGCACGGCGCGCATCCGCGTACGGAAGGGCGCCAAGGCGGGCGACGTGATCCGGATCAAGGGCGCGGGGCTTCGCACCCCCGACGGCAAGGCGCGCGGCGATCAGCGTGTGGTGCTGGTTGTGAAAGAATCTGCCTGACCCGGCCCTGTTGCGCGCCGTCCGTGGATGGCCGGGACAAGCCCGGCATCCCGGTATGAGAGATCGCTCTGCTAGGCCGACGCCTCCTCGTTCACCTCGCGGAGCGCGATCTCGTTGAGGATGCGGTCGGCGTTCTTCTCCTCGGCGAGCGTCTCCTCGAGAAGCTCCGCAGCCTCGTCGTGGCCGAGCTGGCGGGCCCAGGCGCAGAGCGTGCCGTAGCGGGCGATCTCGTAGTGCTCGACCGCCTGCGCGCCGGCGAGCAGCCCGGCCGACAGCACGTCCTTGTCCTTGGTCTCGCTCATCAGCTCCTCGCCCTCCTCGATCAGCCCTTCGATCGCGGGACAGGTGGTGCCCTTCGCGCTCTCGCCGATCAATTCGAACACCTTCTCCAGCCGTTCGACCTGGCCCTTGGTCTCCTCGAGGTGGGTCTCCATCGCGTCGCGCAGCTCGTCCGACTTCACGGCCTTGGCCATCTTCGGCAGCGCCTTCACGATCTGCTTCTCGGCGAAATAGACGTCCTGCAGCCCGTGCAGGAACAGATCCTCCATCGTTTTGACGGCCATAACTACCTCCTGGATACGCGGTTACCGATACGCTGCAAACTTTCCGCCGCCGCGCGCGGTTCCTGCCGTCAGCAACGATCACAAGGGTGCGGCGGATTTGACCCCCCAGGCGTTTCGTGTAGGATGCCGGCCGCCTGACCCACCCGCCCTGCGGCACAGCATTTTCCGGTTTCGCGTCGAGGATCACATGGCCGACACCGCGTCCCTGATGGCCGGTAAGCGAGGGCTGATCATGGGCGTCGCCAATGATCGCTCGCTCGCCTGGGGCATCGCCCGCGCGCTCGCCACCCACGGCGCCGAGCTCGCCTTCACCTATCAGGGCGAGGCGCTCGGCAAGCGGGTGATGCCGCTCGCCGCCTCGGTCGGCTCGGACAAGGTCTATCCCTGCGACGTGCTGGACCAAACGAGCCTGGAGGCGACCTTCGCCGCGATCCGCGACGTCTGGGGCGGTCTCGACTTCCTGGTGCACGCCATCGCGTACTCCGACAAGGACGAGCTGAAGGGCAAGTACCTCGACACGTCGGAAGACAATTTCGTCCAGACGATGAAGGTGTCGTGCTGGTCGTTCACCGCGGTCTGCCAGCACGCCGTTCCGATGATGAAGGCGGGGGGAAGCCTTCTCACCCTCACCTATTCCGGCGCCGAGCGCCACATGCCGCACTACAACGTGATGGGCGTCGCCAAGGCCGCGCTGGAGGCGAGCGTGAAGTACCTGGCGGTCGATCTCGGCGGCGACGGGATACGGGTCAACGCCATCTCGGCCGGGCCGATCAAGACGCTCGCGGCGTCCGGCATCGGCGACTTCCGTTACATCCTGCGCTGGAACGAGCTGAACGCGCCGTTGAAGCGCAACGTGACCATCGACGACGTGGGCGGCGCGGCGGTCTATCTGCTGTCCGACCTCGCCTCAGGCGTGACCGGCGAGATCCACCACGTCGATTGCGGCTACAACGTCGTCGGCATGAAGCGCGAGGACGCGCCCGACATCGCGGTCGTCCAGGCCGAGGCGCAAAAGGCAAAAGTCTAATCGCGCCGCAGGGCCCGGCCGGCACGACCTCATCCTTCGACAGGCTCAGGATGAGGTCCTCGTGGTGAGCCTGTCGAACCCCGAGGTGTCCCCATGAGCGCCGCCATTCCCGTCCGCCGCCGCATCGACATCCACCATCATTTCTACCCGCCGGAATACCTTGCCTCGTCCAAGTCGCTGACCGCCCGGGCGGTCACGCGGGACTGGACGCTGGCGCGCACGGTCGAGGAGATGGACAAGAACGACATCGCGGTGGGCGTGCTGTCGCTGTCGCCTCCCGGCTACCACCAGGGCTCGATCGCCGAGAACAAGGCGCTCGCCAGAGCGGTGAACGAGCACGCGAGGAAGCTGCGCACGGACCACCCGACGCGGTTCGGCCATTTCGCCTCGATCCCCATGCCCGACGTCGACGCGGCGCTCGCCGAGATGGCCTACGCGCTGGATACTTTGAAGGCCGACGGCATCCAGCTCATGACCAGCTATTCCGACACGTGGCTGGGCGATCCGAAGTTCGCGCCGGTGATGGACGAGCTCAACCGCCGCAAGGCCGTCGTGTTCGTCCATCCGCTGGAGCCGGTGTGCTGCCACGACCTGCTGGAGGGCGTGCCGCCGGCGGTGCTGGAATTCCCGCACGACACGACGCGCACGATCACCAGCCTCCTCGTCAGCGGTACGTTGGCGCGCTGCCCCGACATCGAGTTCATCTTCTGCCACGCGGGCGGAACCCTGCCGATGCTGCGCGGCCGGTTCTCGATGGGCGGCTTCATGCCGAAAGGTACCGACGCGGCGCCGAAGGGCATCGACCACGAGCTACAGCGGCTCCACTACGACGTGGCGTTGTCGGCCAACAAGCCGGCGCTTGCCGCCCTGTTCGCCTTCGTGCCCGTGTCGCAGGTGCTGCTCGGCACCGACTACCCGTTCGGCGCAACCGGCCCGACACTCTCAGGCCTCGCAGAGTACGGGCTGAGCGAGGCCGATTTGACGGCGATCTGCCGCACCAACGCCGAGCGGCTGGTGCCGCGCCTCAAGACGCAGGGCTAGATACCGCGGGCGCGCGCCCGCCATACGGGAGGGGACAATGCCGGCACACCCGTTGGTCACCCGCTCGCGCGTGGTGCTGGAGATCGCGTCCGAAATGGTCGGGGGTCCCGACCCGGTCTACAAGCAGGCGAAAGTGTCGTTCCGCACCCAGCAGGGGCGCGATTGGGGCCACAGCTTCTACGGCGCCTCGACCTTCGAGATGATCGATACGGTCGTGCGCGGCGAGGCGCTGATCGCCATGATGAACCCGGTCGGGCCGCTCTCCATGGCCTATCGCGGAAAGGGCCGCTATGCCGAGCCGCAGCCGGTGCGAACCCTCGCCGTCATCCCGTCGCTCGACCAGTTCGCCTTCGTCGTCCGCCCCGAGCATGGCATCACGAGGTTCGAGGAGATCGGCGAGCGGAAGCCCAAGCTCACCGTCGCCCTCCGCGGCCAGCTCGACCACGCGCTGACGCCGATGATCGAGGACGTGGCGCGGGCGGCCGGGTTCGACATCCACGATCTCGACAAGTGGGGCGGCGCCGCGAAGTACGAGGGCAACATCCCCTTCCCCAACGGCCCCAAGTTCAAGGCGCTGGTCGACGGCCAGTACGACGCCGTGTTCGACGAGGCCGCGCCCGCCTGGGTCGGCCAGGCGCTCGACGCCGGGCTCACAATCCTGCCGCTCGCCGAGGAGACGGTGCAAAGGTTGGAGGCGGTGGGGTACCGGCGCGCCTATATCCGCAGGGCGGACTTCCCGAAGCTTCCGGCCGACATCCTGACCATCGACTTCTCCGGCTGGCCGATCTTCGTGCGCGCCGACCTGCCCGACGCGACGGTCGAGCAGATGTGCCGCGGGCTCGACGCGCGCAAGCACAACATCCCATGGGAAGGCGAGGGGCCGCTGCCGGTCGAGCGCATGTGCCGCGAGGCGCCGGATACGCCTCAGGACGTGCCGCTTCACCCCGCGGCCGAGCGCGTCTGGCGCGGCAAGGGCTATCTGTAGCCGCCCGTTCGTGCTGAGGAGGCCGGACGCGAAGCGGCAGGCCGTCTCGAAGTACGAACGGGTCGAACAAAAGGGGCGGGTCCGGGACCCGCCCCTTCGATCTTCCGGCTCGGAAGCTACCGCGTCCAGGTGTTGGGCGCGAACAGCTCCTCGATCTTCGGCAGCCGCGAGATGTAGTTCTGCTCGTAGGCGTAGCGCACGAACGCCTCGACCGTCTTGCGGTTGGGCTCGAGCCCGTGCACGTAGATGTTGTCGGCGCCGTAATCGCGCTTCTCCTCCTCCATGAAGAACACGGTGGAGGGGAATGAGGTGTGCTTGGCGTTCGAGTAGTAGAACTCGTTGCACATGTTCTGGGCCGCGCGGAACGCCTCCATGATGCTCTCGGCGACCCAGGGCTCCTTCTCGGCGAGCTCGGCCTTCATCACCACCGTGTGAGTGGCCGGGAAGATGCCGTGCCGGCGATAGTAGTCGAGCGTCTCGGCCCGCGCGTCGGGGAACAGACGGCGGATCCGTGGATCGCCCTTGAGGTATTCGTCCGGCGCCTCCGGCCCGATCACGCAGTCCGCCTCGCCCGACAGCAGCATCTCGCCCACCGAGCGCTCCGGCACGATGGCGCGCTTGATATTGGCGGGCATGACGTAGCCGGCCGTCTCCGGCTCGTTGGAGATCCAGTTCACCTCCTCCGGCCGGAGGTCATAGTTCTCGGCCAGCATGCCGCGCAGCCAAAGGTTGACCGTGTAGCGGTAGCCCGTGGTGGCGATCGTCTTGCCCTTGAGCTGGCGCGGATGGGTGATCGGCGAATCGGCGCGCACGAACATGTAGGCGAGCACCGCCATGCGGAGCGGGAAGACGGGGATCGCCACCACCGGCTCGCCGCGCACGCGGGCGGCGGTGAACCAGGACATCGACATCTCGGCGACATCGTATTCCTCGTAGACCGGCCGGGTGCAGAAATCGCCGATCCAGCTCGTCTTGTACCTGGGCGCGACGCCCGGTATCTCCACCCGGCCGTCGAGCAGCGGCCGGGTGCGGTCGTAATCGGCGAACGCGACCGAAAGCTCCAGCTTCTTCGCCGGCGCCTTGGCGCGGAAGGTGGTTGACGCGGTGTCGGTGAGTCTGACGTCGTCGGGAGCCATGGTCGCGACCTCTCGCTGCCGAAATGGGTTCGTGAGCCTAGCAGACCGTTGCCTGGACGCAAAGGTCGCGGAACGGTCCTAATCGACCTGGCAGGGCGAGCCGCGGGCGGCAGACGCCGAAATCGCCTCCAGCGCCGCGATCCCGTAGACCATCTCGTCCGCGGTGATCGGATAGGGGGCGCCCCCTTCGGCCGCACGGGCGAACGCCTCCAGCTCGTGTTTGAGCGTCGGCGCCGGCTCGAACTTTCGTGTCCTGGGCTCCCCCTGGCCGGTCTGGACCACCAGAGTGTCGTAGTCGGGCATCAGGACCCAGCCCTTGGTGCCGAACACCCGGAAGTAGAAGCAGAAGGCACTGGACTGAAGCGTGGCCAAATAGCCGGTCGCGCCGTTTTCGAAGGTGAGTAGCATCGTGGTCACGTCGTCGACGTCATAGGAGAGGGCGCGGCGCGTGCTCTTCGCGTCGAGGATGCGGATGCGCCCGGACAGCATGATCATCATGTCGAGCACGTGGATGCCGAGCGAGGTCATTCCGCCGGCGGGACATTCCTTGCGGCTGGCCCGCCAGGTGCCCGCCGCCCGCTCCAGGTTGGCGGAGAAATTGCCTTCGAGATGCAGAATTTGGCCGAGCTCGCCCGCCTGGATCATGCGCTCGATCTCGCGCGTCGACGGGTAGAACCGCCGGTTGAGCCCGACCGCGAGCGTCACGCCCGCCGAGGCGCAATCGGCGACGGCCTTCGCGGCGCTGGCGCGGTTCAGGGTCAGCGGCTTTTCCACGAAGACATGCTTGCCCGCCTTGGCCGCGGCGGCAATCTGGGCGGCGTGCTGGCTGTGCGGCGTGGTCAGCACCACCGCGCGCACCTTCGGGTCGGCCAGCGCCTCGGCATAATCGCCGCCGAGCGCCATGCCCTTTTCCGTGCAGTACTCGGCGGCATTGGCCGGCGTATGCGCCACCGCCCGCACGAAACGGATGGCGTCGGACTGGCCCTGCACCGAATCGACCAGGTTGCGGCCCCAGCGGCCGACGCCCACGATGGCGGCATCGATCATGCGTTCTCTCCCGTTGCTTCGCCGCAGTCATAGCGTAGCGTCCCGCCAGCGGTCCAGCCGCGACGGCGGGCGGTTTAATCTCGATCAAGGTTGCGCTAAGACAGCCGTGACACGCTGCCCGGATCAGGGGGAGGCCCCCGGCGGGCCCAATTGGGAACACGTCATGCGTGCGTCGAACGAAGATGGACCTGGCGCGGGGCCGTTGCTCGACGCGCTGGCGGGGATCGCTTACCTGGTGGACGGAAGGTCGCGCATCGTCGCCATCGGCGGGCGCAACTGGGACCGCTTCGCCGCGCACAACGACCGGCCCGACCTGACCGCCAACTCGGTGATCGGACGTGACCTCTACGCCTTCATCGCTGGCGATGCGGTGCCCCGCGCCTTTCGCCGCTACGAAGGCGCGCTCCGCAGCGGCGAAGTGCCGGAAATCCAGTTCGCCTATCGCTGCGACGGGCCCCAGGGTCGTGCGCGACATGCGCATGATAATGACGCCGCTCGGCGAGCCCGGGCAGGCGACGCACGTGCTCTACCACTCGATCCTGCTCGATGCGCGCGACCGGCCGAGGGTCGCGCTGTTCGATCCGGACATCCTGTTCGCCCCGCCGGACACGACGCGCCATTTCCCGATTATCACGCTCTGCGCCTATTGCGCGCGTCTGCTGACCCGCCCGCGGGACCGCGACACCGAAGCGGGTGCCTGGCTATCGGCCGAGGACTATTATCGCGCCGGCGGCACGTCGCGCGTGCGCCTCAGCCACGGCATCTGCCCCGACTGCCACGACCGCGTGCTGCGCGAGAACGGGCTCATGCCCTCGCCTTGACGCGCTGGCCCGCGCGCCCGATGATCGCGCCGCCGCGGCCGGGCGGCGTCCGTGACACCAAAAGATCAGCGCGAAGGGAGCGCCATGGCCAAAAAGCCCGAGGGCTACGAGAACATCCTGGTCGCCCGCGAGGGCGCGGCGGTGGAGATCACGCTGCACCGGCCGGAGCGGCTGAACGCCATGAACGAGGCGATGGCGCGCGAGATCTTCGCCGTCATGATGGAGGCCGAGAAGGACCGCGACGTCCTGGCCATCGTTCTCGCGGGCGACGAGCGGGCCTTCTGCTCCGGCGCCGACCTCGGCAGCTTCAAGGAATCGGCCGAAACCAAGTTCGACACCTATCGCGAGCGGATCAATTTGCGGCCGAACCGCACGCTCTACCGCTACGTCCATGCCTGCACCAAGCCGGTGATCTCGGCGGTCGAGGGGTACTGCCTCGGCGGCGGGCTCGAACTCGCCATGATGGGCGACATCATCGTCGCCGGCGAAGGCGCGCAGTTCGGCCTGCCCGAGGCACGGCACGGGCTGATCCCCGGCGCGGGCGGCACGCAGAACCTGCCGCGCCTGATCGGCCGCGCGCTGGCCAAGGAGCTGATGTGGACGGCGCGGCGCATCACCGCGAAGGAGGCGCTGGAGATGCGCCTCGTCAACCACTGCGTGGCCAAGGGCGAGGCCCTCGCCAAGGTGCGCGAGATCGTCGCGGCGATGGCCAAGAACGGCCCGCTCGCCATCATGATGATCAAGCAGGCGGTCAATCGCGGCATGGACGTGCCGCTGATGCACGGCTGGTCCGAGGAGCAGGACCTCGCCTACCTGCTGGCCTTCTCCGAGGATCGCGACGAAGGCGTCACCGCCTTCGCCGAGAAGCGGCCGCCGCGCTTCAAGGGTCAGTGAGCGGAACGCAAAAATGCAGCTCCTTCTCGGTGAAGACCAGAAGCTGATCCAGCATTCCGCGCAGAGCATGCTCGCCCGCGCCGCCGGTCCGAAGCGGATGCGGAGCCTGCGCGAGGCGGGCGGGTTCGATCGCGCCCGCTGGCGCGAGATCGGCGAGGCCGGCTGGCTCGCTGTGATGCTGCCCGAGGCGGCGGGCGGGATGGGGCTCGGCCGCACCGAGCTCTGCCTCGTGCTGCAGGAGGCGGGCAAGGCCCTGCTGACCGACCCGCTGGCCGCCGCCGCCGCCGCCGCCCTCGCCCTTTCCGAAACCGACAGCGAGGCGCTTCGGGCCGGCGTGCTGGCGAAGCTGGTTGCCGGCGAGATCGTCGTGCTGCCCGCCTTCCAGGAAGGGCCGCTCGCCGCCGATCCCGGCGCGACGACCGTCACCGCCCGCCGCGACGGCACGGGATTCGCGCTCTCCGGCACCAAGCGCTTCATTGCCAGCGCCGCCGTCGCCGACGGGTTCCTGGTCAACGCCCAGGCGCCGGACGGGATCGTGCTCGCATACGTGCCGGCCGACGCCGCCGGCCTTGTACGCAGTAACGCGACCACGGTCGACGGGTGCGGGCTCGGGGCGATCGAGATGAAAGACGTCGCGGTGCCGGACGCGCAGATCGTCGCCGGCCCCAACCGCGCCCCCGGCGTCGTCGCGCGCGCGACCGAGGCGGCGCTGATCGGCCACGCCGCCGAACTCCTCGGCATCATGGACCAGGCGCACGCCATCGCGCTCGACTACATCAAGACGCGGGTGCAGTTCGGCCGCCCGATCGGCGCCTTCCAGGTGCTGCAGCACCGCGCGGTGAACCTGTATGTCGAGGTCGAGATGATGCGTTCTTTCCTGTTCCAGGCGGCGGGGGCGATGGACACCGGCCGGGCCGCGGCCGCCGCGCTCGCGACCGCCCTCAAGGCGCGCGCGTCGGCCGCCGCGCTGGAGGTGACCAAGGCGTCCATCCAGCTTCACGGCGCGATCGGCTTCACCGACGAGCACGACATCGGGCTCTATTTCCGCCGCGCCATCGCGCTGGCGGCCCAGTGGGGCAACGCGGCCGAGCATCGCGCCCGGTTCGCCGCCCTCGCCCTGGAGGCCGAGGACTGAGCCGGCGGCCGGGGACGCGCCGATGGGCGAGCTGATCGCGACGTATGGCTACGCCATCGTCTTTCTCGGCACGTTCTTCGAAGGCGAGACGATCCTGGTTCTGGCCGGGCTCGCCGCCTATCGCGGCTATCTCGACGTCTGGACGGTAATGGCGACGGCGCTGGCCGGCAGCTTCCTGGGCGACCAGGCGCTGTACTACGCCGGGCGGCACTGGGGCCAATGGATGCTCGGCCACGTGCGGTCGTGGCGGGCGCGCATCGACAAGGCGCTGGCGCTGGTCCACCGTTACCAGGTGCCGTTCATCCTGGGATTCCGGTTCATCTATGGCGTGCGCACGGTGTCGTCGCTCGCCATCGCCATCGCAGGGGTAAAGCCGCTCCAATTCCTCGCACTCAACTTCGTCTCGGCGGCGATCTGGTCGGTCGTCATCACCGGGCTGGGCTACGCCTTCGGCGAGGCGTTCGAGATCGTCGTCGGGCAGGTGAAGCACTACGAGCAGCTGGCGTTCGGCGTCGTCGTCGCCGGTGGGTTCGTGGTCTGGCTGTGGCACGTCTGGCAGCGCCGCCGCCGGCGCCGCAACGGCGGAGACGAGGTCAGCCCGCCGCCTTGAGCCGGTGCTGGCGCAGGAGGGAATGGAGCGGCGGCGGCAGCATGTCGACGGTGACCATCTCGCCCGAATGCATCACCACGATGTTGCGGATAACATTTTCGAGCTGGCGCACGTTGCCCGGCCAGCCATAGGCCATCAGCGCCGCCTTGGTGTCGCCGGCGAAACGGTCGAACCCTTTGCGCTCCTCCGCCGCGATGTCGGCGAGGAACTTCTCGGCGATCTCGATCACGTCGGTGCCACGCGCGCGGAGCGGCGGGAGGTGGATGGGGATGACGTGCAGCCGGTAGTAGAGGTCCTCGCGAAGCCGGCCCTCGGCGACCTCCTCCAGCGGCTCCTTGTTGGTCGCACATATGAAGCGCACGTCGACGCGGCGGAGCTCGGCCCCGCCGACCGGGCGGAAGCTTTCCGTCTGGATGAAGCGCAGCAGCTTCGCCTGCAGGTCGATGTTCATGTCGCAGAGTTCGTCGAGGAACAGCGTGCCGCCGTCGGCGAGCGACGCGGCGCCTTCCCGGTCGGCCACCGCGCCCGAGAACGCGCCCTTGGTGTGGCCAAAGATCTCGCTTTCCATCAGGTCGCGCGGGATGGCGGCGCAGTTGAGGGCGACCAGCGGCTTGTCGGCGCGCGGGCCGAGACGGTGGATCGCTTCGGCGCAGAGCTCCTTGCCCGTGCCGCTCTCGCCGGTGACGAAGACGCTCGCCTTCGACGCGGCGGCCGCCTGGATGGTGCGATAGACGGCGCGCATCGGCTCGGACGAGCCGATATAGCCGCCGCAGCCGCCGCCCGACGCCGCGTCGGCCGGGACAGGCTCGGCCCCCTCGGCGCGCGCGGGCTGGCGCCCGCCCCGGGCCGGCAGCGCGCCTTCGATCGCGACCCGCTCGAACACGGCGGCGAGCGCGTTCTTGAGGCGCTGGGCATTGAACGGCTTGACCAGGAAGTCGGCCGCGCCCTCGCGCATCGCGTCGACG
Source organism: uncultured Alphaproteobacteria bacterium (assembly GCA_963775315.1). GTDB lineage: Bacteria > Pseudomonadota > Alphaproteobacteria > MPNO01 > DASWLB01 > CAWGHZ01. The sequence continues at coordinate 64,977 of CAVZIN010000012.1, forward strand.
GCGAGCTTGATCGAGCCGTGCGCGGTAATGACGACGATCGGGCAGGCGAGCCCGTCCTCGGAAAGCTGGTGCAGGATTTCGAGCCCCGACATGTCGGGGAGCTTCACGTCGAGCAGCACCACGTCGGGCGTGGTGCGCTTGAGGAAGTTGAGCGCCTTCCGCCCGGTATCGACGTGGTCGACCCGGTAATTGCCGGTCTTGAGGAACTCGATATAGCTCCGCGCCAGCGGCAGCGTGTCCTCGACCAGCAGGACGTGGCGTTCCGGGGCCGCGTTCATCACCGCACCGCTGGCTGGACAAGATAGGAGGCGAGCACCGCCAACGTATCCTCTGCGGCGGGCTGGAGCTGGACGGCGAGGGCAAGCGCCGTGAGCACCGCCTCCTGGCCGCACGCGGCCTCGACCTGGCGGGCGAGCTTGGTGGCCCGGCCCGAGCCGATCTGCCCGCACATTCCGGCGAGGTCGTGCGCCGCACGGGCAAGCGCCGCAAGGTCGGCGCGACGCGTGGCGGCTTCGGCCGCGGCGAGGGTCGCGCGGATGGTATCCTCGTAAAGGGTCACGATCTCGCGGAACGCCTCGGGCGCCAGCACCTCGCGCAGCGGCGCCAGCGTCTCGTCCAGAGCGTCCGCCGAATCGTCCGCCATCGGCCGGTTTCGGTCGTCCGCGTCCGCCGCCAGTGCCCTACTCATGCGCCCGCACCCCGATCTACAGAAAGCGCCGCCGGATAGCTGGCGACCGAGGGCGAGAGTGGCGATGTCCGCGTAAATTTTGCGTTAACTGTGGTCCCTCGCACGATTGTGCCGGCCAATTCGACGGATTATCTGCGACTTGCACGTGTAATGAGCGCGATGACTTTTCAATCGGAGCTGGCGGTCGGCCTGACTGCCGTGATCGTGGCCGTGACCCAGGAGGTGCCGCGCATCCTGGTGGTGCGCCGCATGACCCATGCCCTGGCGACCCCTGCGCAGAAGGGCGAGCCCGACAATCTGGTGGATGCGGCCGAGGCCCTCCCCTTCGGCCCGTTCGACGCCGACCGCGACCGCACGCTGGAAGGGGGGCTGCGCAGCTGGGTGCAGGAGCAGACCGGCCTGCCGCTCCGCTATGTCGAGCAGCTTTATACCTTCGCCGACCGCTATCGCGACACGCGCGAGCTTCTGGGCGGGCCCCGCCTGGTGTCCGTGGGCTACATCGCGCTGGTGCGCGAGGCGCCGCTCGCCGGCACCGGCGACGCCGACTGGCGCGACTGGTACGGCTTCTTCCCCTGGGAGGATTGGCGGCGCGGCCGCCCGCGCGTGATCGAGCGGGTGATCCGCCCCCTGCTCGACGGCTGGGCCGAGGACGCGCCGGATCCCGAGGCCGCCGCCATGCGCCGCCGGCGCATTTCCATCTCGTTCGGGGCCGACGCGGCGACCTGGGACTTCGAGCGCACGCTGGAGCGCTACGAGCTGCTCTACGAGGCCGGCCTGGTTGCGGAGGCGCTTCGCGACCGGATGACGCGCGACGGCCCCGCCGCGCGGCCGGACGAGGTGGCGCTCGAGCGGGCCGCCCAGCTCGGCGCGCCGATGGCGCTCGACAACCGCCGCATCCTCGCCACGGCCTTGGGGCGGCTGCGCGGCAAGCTGCGCTACCGCCCCGTGGTGTTCGAGCTTTTGCCGCCCCACTTCACCCTGCTGATGCTGCAGCGGGCGGTCGAGGCGCTGGCCGGAGTCCGGCTGCACAAGCAGAATTTCCGCCGGCTGGTCATGACCGGCGGGCTGGTCGAGCGGACCGGGCGGCGCGACGCCGGCGGTCGCGGCCGGCCGGCCGAGCTGTTCCGCTTCCGCCAGGAGGTGCTGCTGGAGCGCAATGCCGCTGGCGTGGGGATCCCGACCCAGCGCCTCACCGCGTAGCGCGCCCTTCCCGAAAATGAAACTTTGATTGCATCCAAAGGCCAGCCGTCCTATATTATATACTCAGTTTGAGTATAAATATCTCCCAATCGACGGCCAGGGCGGACGGACGATGAACACGGTAACCGCGGACCTCAGCTTCACGCCTTCGGTGGCGCGCGCGACAGCGCCCCTCTACCAGCGGGTGCGCCACGTCATCCCGGAGATCGAATGGCCGGTCCACGCGCCGCTAATCGATGCGATCAACCGGCTGAAACGCCAGCGCAATGCGGTGATCCTGGCGCACAACTACCAGACGCCGGAGATTTACCACTGCGTCGCCGACATTGTGGGCGACTCGCTGGCACTCGCCCGCCAGGCGGCGGAGACGGATGCCGAGATCATCGTGCTGGCCGGCGTGCATTTCATGGCCGAGACGGCGAAGCTGCTCAACCCCGAGAAGACCGTGCTGATCCCCGACCGGGGCGCCGGCTGCTCGCTCGCCGCGTCGATCACCGGGGCGGACGTCCGGTTGCTGCGTCAGCGCTATCCCGGCGTGCCGGTCGTCGCCTACGTCAACACCTCGGCCGAGGTGAAGGCCGAGACCGACGTCTGCTGCACTTCGGCCAACGCCGTGGAGGTGGTGGAGGCGCTTGGCGCGCCGCGCGTGATCTTCCTGCCCGACGCCTATCTGGCGAACCACGTGGCGCGCAATACCGACGTCGAAATCATCGCCTGGCACGGCCATTGCGAAGTGCACGAGCGGTTCACCGGCGCCGAGATCGCCGCCTGGCGTGCGGCCCATCCCGGGCTGGTGGTGATCGCCCACCCGGAATGCCCGCCCGACGTGCTCGACGCCTCGGATTTCGTCGGCTCGACAGCGGGGATGAGCGCCTACGTGCGCGACAAGCGGCCGGGTCGTGTCCTGATGGTCACCGAGTGCTCGATGAGCGACAACGTCGCCGCCGACTACCCGGAGATCGAGTTCGTGCGCCCGTGCAACCTGTGTCCGCACATGAAGCGCATCACGCTCGACAACATCCACAACTCGCTGCTGACCCTGGCGCCGCAGGTGGAGATCAACCCGGCCATCGCCGCGCCCGCGCGCCGGTCGGTCGAGCGCATGCTGGAGATCGGCCGCAAGGGCTGAGCCCTGCGACCGCGATGGCGCTTCCGCCCGGGCGCGACACGCGCTAGGGTCCGCCGTTCCCATCCGCGGGCGGGGCACGGTTCGGCATGAACGACGGCGACGAGCTCCGCCAGGACGACGACGTCCGCAGCGACGTCCAGGCGATCGTCGGCTCGCAGCGCCCGCCGCCCGGCTCGGCGCCGGGCACGCTGGTCCCCGACCCCGACGCCCCCTGCCCCATCATCCGCGTCATCGCCTACGGGCCGGACCGCATCCTGGAACGGCGGCTCGGCGACATCGACGAGATCGACGAGCTGTTCGGCATCTACCCGATCACCTGGGTGAACGTCGACGGGCTGGGCGACGTCGAGACACTGCAGCGCGTCGCCGACAAGTTCGGCGTGCACCGGCTGGCGCTCGAGGACGTGGTGTCGTCGCACCAGCGGCCGAAGGTCGAGGAGTACGAAGAGCACACGTTCGTCGTCCTCCGCATGCCGAGTCCGACGGAGGAACGGTTCGACACCGAGCAGCTCTCGATCTTCCTCGGCGACGGTTACGTGCTGACCTTCCAGGAAAGCGTCGGTGACTGCTTCGACCCGGTGCGCGACCGGCTGCGCACGCGGCGCGGGCGGCTGCGCGTCTCGGGCGGCGACTATCTCACCTACGCCCTGATCAACTCGGTGATCAATTCCTACTTCCCGGTGCTCGAGAACACCGGCGAGGCGGTCGAGACGCTGGAGGACGAGCTCACCGAGCATGCCGACCCGGCGCTGATCGGGCGCATCCACGCGCTGAAGCGCGACCTCCTGTCGCTGCGCCGCGTGGTCTGGCCGCAGCGCGAGCTGATCAACGCGCTGATCCGCGACCGCTCGCCGCGCATCTCCAACTCCACCGCGATCTATCTGCGCGACTGCTACGATCACGCGATCACCCTGCTCGACGTGGTGGAGACCTATCGCGACATCGCGTCCGGCCTGCACGACCTCTACCTCTCGTCGGTCTCGACCCGGCTGAACGAGATCATGAAGGTCCTGACCATCATCTCGACGATCTTCATCCCGCTCGGCTTCATCGCGAGCCTGTACGGCATGAATTTCGACAGCCAAGCCTCGCCCCTCAACATGCCCGAGCTGCACTGGCGCTACGGCTACATCTACGCGCTGGTGCTGATGGGCGGAATCGCCGCCGGGCTGGTGTTCTATTTCTGGCGCAAGGGCTGGATCTGGCAACGCCGCAGGCGGCGATAGGGCGCCTACGCTACAGGAAGCTGTACGGGTCGACGTCGACCTGGACGCGCACGCCGCCCCGCACCTTCACCTGGGCGAGCCAGGCGCGCAGCGTCGCCGGGACGTCGACCTCGCGCCCGGCCTTGAGCAGCAGGCGCCGTCGGTGCTGGCCGCGCAGGACCGAGAGCGGCGCGGGCGCGGGGCCGAGCACTTCGACCCCGTTTCCATGCGGCGCGGCGCGGCCGAGCGCGGCGGCGGCGGCGTCGACCGCCTTCGCCTCGCGGCCGGAGACGATCAGCGCGGCGAGCCGTCCGAACGGCGGCATGCCATGGTCACGCCGCTGCGCCGCCTCGGCTTCGTAGAACGCCTCGCGCCGGCCGGAGACGAGGGCGCGCATCACCGGATGCTCGGGCAGGAAGGTCTGCAGCCACACCTTGCCCGGCCGCTCGGCGCGCCCGGCGCGGCCCGCCACCTGCGACAGAAGCTGGAACGTGCGCTCGGCCGCCCGCAGGTCGCCGCCCGCCAGCCCTAGGTCGGCGTCGATCACCCCCACCAGCGTCAGCATTGGGAAGTGATGGCCTTTGGCCATCACCTGGGTGCCGATCAGCACGTCGATCTCGTGCCGCCCCATGCGGCGCACCAGCTCCGCCGCCGCGTGCGGCCCGGTCAGCGTGTCGGACGCCATGATCGCCGCCCGCGCCTGGGGGAAGGTCGCCGCCACCTCCTCGGCCAGCCGCTCGACCCCCGGTCCGCAGGGGGCGAACCGCCCCTCCGCCCCGCATTCGGGGCAGACGGCGGGCGGCGACGTGGTGAAGCCGCAATGGTGGCAGGCGAGCCGCCCTTCCAGCCGGTGCTCGACCAGCCAGGCGGTGCAGTGCGGGCATTGCAGCCGGTGACCGCAGGAACGGCAGAGCGTCAGCGGCGCGTAGCCCCGCCGGTTGAGGAACAGCATCGCCTGCTCGCCCGAGGCCAGCGCGAGGGCCAGCGCGTCGCGCAGGGTGGGCGAGATCCAGCTCTGGCGGCCGGCGGCAAGCTCCGCCCGCATGTCGATCACGCCGATGTCGGGCAGCGCGGCGCCGGCATGGCGTTCGGGGAGCGCGAGGCGGCGGTAGCGGCCGCGCTCGACGTTCACCATGGTCTCGAGCGACGGGGTGGCGGAGACCAGCGCGACCGGGAAGCCCTCGATGCGCCCGCGTACCACCGCCATGTCGCGCGCGTTGTAGATGACGCCGTCCTCCTGCTTGAACGAGGAATCGTGCTCCTCGTCCACCACGACCAGCCCGAGGGCCGGGATCGGCAGGTAGAGCGCCGAGCGCGCGCCGACCACGACCGGCGCCCGGCCGGCGGCGATGGCGCGCCAGGCGGCGCGGCGCTGCGAGCCGGTGAGGTCGGAGTGCCACTCGACCGGCCGCGCGCCGAAGCGCCGCTCGAACCGCTCGAGCCATTGCGCGGTCAGCGCGATCTCGGGCACCAGCACCAACGCCTGGCGCCCAGCGGCGAGGGCGGCAGCGATCGCCTCGAAATAGACCTCGGTCTTGCCCGACCCGGTGACGCCGTCGAGCAGGGTCACCGAGAAGCCCTGCCCCACCCCGCCCGCCAGCGCGTCGGCCGCCGCGCGCTGCGGCGCCGAGAGCACCGGCCCGGCCACCCGCCAGTCCGGCGCGGGCGGTACGTCCTCAGCCGAGACGCGGACCGGAGCGAGGAGGCCGGCATCGGCGAGCCCACGGATCACGCCGGGGGTCACCGCCGCCTCGCGCGCGAGCTCGGCCGCGGGTCGCGGCGGGCCGGATTCGAGCACCGCCACCACCCGCCGGCGCGCCGGCGTGAGGCGGAGCCCGGCGGTGCCGGTCTCGATCCGGTCGAGCGCGCCTTGCGCCAGCCGATAGGCGAGGGTGGCGCGCGCCGGCTCCAGCGCCTTTGGCACCGACAGCGCCATGCGGAGCACCGCGCCTCGCGGCGCCAGCGTGTAGCCCGCGGTCCAGTCGATGAAGCGGCGGAGCCCGGCCCCCACCGGCGGCACGTCGAGCCGCCCGACCACGTCCTTGAGCCTGGCTTCGGCGACGTCGCCCGCCCCCGACCCCCACACGACCCCGGCGACCATCCGCCCGCCGAGCGGCACCGTCACTACGTCGCCCTCGGCGAGGGCGAGCCCGGCGGGCACGCGATAGTCGTAGGCGACGTCGAGCGGCAAGGGCAGCAGCACGCCGACCCGCCCGTCCGTGATTCGTGCGTCGAGGCGCGGCTCTGTGGTAAGGGTGTCGGCCATGGCAGTCAGTTTACCAATTCCGGCGGCGGGCGCGTGATGGCAAGCAAATCGGGCGACGTCACCGCGGTCTCGACGGAAGTGCTGGACGCCGACGCCGTCGAGGCCTATCTCGCGCGCCACCCCGGATTCCTGTCCGAACGGCCGGAGCTGATGGAGCTTCTGACCCCGCCCGAGCGGCGCCAGGGCGACGGGGTGGTCGATCTGCAGCGCTTCATGGTCGAGCGGTTGCGCGAACGGGTGCGCGCGCTGGAGGCCGAGGAAAAGGAGCTGCACGCGCTCGGCGCCGCCAATCTGGCGAGCCAGGAGCGCACCCACGCCGCGGCAATGGCCCTGCTCGCCGCGCGCTCGTTCGAGCATCTGATCGAGGTCGCGACCATCGAGCTGCCCGGCCGGCTGGAGCTCGAGGCGACGGCGCTCTGCGTCGAGGCGGGCGAGGCGTTCGCCCGCAAGGCGGAGGTCGGCGGCGTCAAGCTGCTGAAGCCGGGCGCGATCGACCGGCTGGTCGGGCCCGACAGCCCGATCGCGCTGCTCGCCGACACGCCGGGCAGCCGCATGCTGTTCGGCCCCGCGCACGACCGGGTACGGTCGAGCGCCCTCGCCCGGCTCTCGTTCGGGCCCGGCACTCCGCCCGGCCTTCTCGCGCTCGGCGCCGGGCGGCCCGACGGGTACACGCCCGACCAGGGGACCGAGCTGCTGACGTTCCTCGCCCGCGTCGTGGCGCATTGCATCCGGAGATGGCTGACCCTGACGCCGGCCCCCTGATCCGCTTCCCGGCGGACGCCGGCCTCGCCGCCGCCATTGCCGCGTGGCGCGATTGGCTGGCGCATGAGCGGCGTGCCTCGCGCCACACGCTCGACGCCTACGGCCGCGACCTTGCCGCCTTTCTCGACTTCCTGGCCGGCCATCTCGGCGGCCAGCCGGGCCTCGCCGACCTCGCGCGGCTGGAGGCGCAGGATTTCCGGAGTTGGCTCGCGCGGCGCGCGGCGGACGGGCTCGCCCGGTCGTCCACCGCGCGCGCGATGTCGACCGTCCGCTCGTTCTTCCGCCATCTCGACCGGACCGGGCGCGTGTCGAACCCGGCCGTCGCCGCCGTGCGCGCCCCGCGATCGCCGAGCCCGGTGCCGCGCGCGCTGACCGCCGATGATGCGCTCGACCTGGTAGCCGCGGCCGGCGAGGAGCATGCGGCGCCCTGGATCGCCGCGCGCGATTCGGCGCTGTTCCTGCTGCTCTACGGCGCGGGGCTGCGCATCGGCGAGGCGCTGTCGCTCACCCAGCGCGCAGCGCCGCGCGAAGGCGTCCTCACCGTCACCGGCAAGGGCGACAAGCAGCGGATCGTGCCGATCCTGCCGGTGGTCGCCGACGCCGTCGCGGAATATCGCAAGATCTGCCCGTTCCGGCCGGGACCGAACGCGCCTTTGTTCCTGGGCGCGCGCGGCGGGCCGCTCAATCCGGGCGTCGTGCAGCGCACCATGCGCGGATTGCGCGCAATGCTCGGTCTTCCGCCGAGCGCGACGCCGCACGCGCTGCGCCATTCCTTTGCGACCCATCTCCTGGCCGGCGGCGGCGACCTTCGCACCATCCAGGAGCTTCTGGGCCACGCCTCGCTCTCGACCACCCAGCGCTATACTGCGGTCGATGCGGCCGGGCTGATCCGCGTGTACGATAAGGCTCACCCGCGCGCCAGGCGGGCCCGATAATCCCAGGAGGACGCCATGAAGCTTTCGACCGACCGCATCCTGGTCACCCATGTCGGCTCGATGCCGCGGCCCAAGGCCCTGCTCGACCTGATGAAGGCGAAGCTTTCCGGCGAGGCTCTGAACCTCTCGGACTATGACCGGGCGGTCGCGGCAGCGGTCAAGGAGACGGTGAGGGAGCAGGCCCAATCGGGAATCGACGTGGTCGCCGACGGCGAAATGTCGAAGGCGGGCTTCTTCACCTACGTGAAGGAGCGGCTGACCGGCTTCGAACCGCGGCCCGACGCGAAGCACAAATTGTTCGCCGCCGAGATGGCGGCGTTCCCCGAATATTACGCCGAGTATTTCGCCCGCGCGATGCTGGGCGGCGGAGTGGCGCCGATCGTGCCGCTCTACTGCGTCGGGCCGGTCGAATACACCGGCCAGAAGCAGGTCGAGACCGACATCGCCAACCTGAAGGCGGCGATCGAGGGGCAGGATGTCGTCGAGGCGTTCCTGCCGGCGACCGCGCCGTCGGGCGTCGGCTACGACGCCTATTACAAGACGGAGGAGGCGTTCTTCCACGCGCTGGGCGCGGCGCTGTCGAACGAATACCGGGCCATCGTCGATTCGGGCCTGCTGCTGCAGGTGGACGACCCGTTCCTGTCCGACATCTTCGGCGACGAGACGATGGAGGCGAAGGCGAAGACGCGCCGGGCCGACATGTATGTCGAGGCGATCAACGAATCGCTGAAGGGCATCCCGCCCGAGCGGGTGCGCTTCCACACCTGCTACGGCATCAACGAGGGGCCACGCATCCACGAGGCGGCGCTGAAGGACGTCGCCGGCCACATGCTGAAGGTGAACGCCGGCGCCTATTCGTTCGAGGGCGCGAACTGCCGCCACGAGCACGAGTACCATTTGTGGGAGTCGGTGAAGCTGCCCGACGGCAAGGCGATCATCCCGGGCGTCATCACCCATGCGTCGAACATCGTGGAGCATCCCGAGCTGATCGCCGAGCGGCTGGTGCGCTACGCCCAGCTGGTCGGGCGCGAACGGGTGCTGGCGGGCGCCGATTGCGGCTTCTCCTCCCAGGCCTGCTACAAGACCGAGGTGCATCCGACCGTCATCCGGGCCAAGTTCCAGGCATTGGCCGAGGGGGCGCGGATCGCCTCGCACCAGCTCTGGCACTGAGCCCGCGATGGACGGACGCCCGATCGCCATCGTCGGCGCCGGCATCTCAGGACTCGCCTGCGCCATCGCGCTTTCCCGCGTCGGCCGGCCGGTCGCGGTGTACGAGCAGGCAGCCCAATTCCGCCGCATCGGCGCGGCGATCAACCTCTGCCCCAACGCGGTGCGGGTGCTCGACGGGCTCGGCGTCGGCGCCGCGCTGCGGGACCGCGGCCACATCCCGACGCACCGCAACAGCCTGGTCTACGACACCGGAAAGGAAACCTCGCGCACCGAGCTCGGTGCCGCCGAAGCACGGTTCGGTGCGCCGCAGATCATGACCCACCGCGCCGACCTGCTGTCGGCGCTGGAGGCGGCGGTGCCGCCGGGTTCCGTGCGTCTCGGCGCGCGCGTGGTCGCGCTCGAGCCGGACGCGGACGCGGTGACGCTGGTGTTCGAGGACGGGGTGCGCGTCGCCGCGGCGGGGGTGATCGGCGCCGACGGCATCCATTCCGTGGTGCGCGCCCATCTGTTCGGAAACGAGCGCCCGACCTATTCCGGCATGACGGCCTATCGCGGCATCGTGCCGAAGTCGCGCCTGCCCGACCTCGACTTCTCCGGCTCGACCAAATGGTGGGGGCCGACGCCGCAGAGCATGCTGGTCACCTTCTCGATCGATCGCGGGGGCGAGGTGTTCGTGTTCGCCACCAAGGGCGAGCCGGAGGGGGCGCGCGAAAGCTGGTCCGCCGAGGCCGAGGTGGCGGAGCTGCGCGCCGCCTTCGCCGACTACCACCTCGATGCACGGCGCACGCTCGCCGCCATCGACCGGCCGCTCAAGACCGCGCTCTACGTGCGCGACGCGCTGCCCCGGTGGGGCGAGGGACGCATCACGCTGCTCGGCGATTCGTGCCACCCGATGCTGCCCTTCATGGCGCAGGGCGCGGCGATGGGGCTCGAAGGCGTCGCGGTGCTGGCGCGCTGTCTCGCCGACGCGGGCGACAACGTCGCCGCCGCCTTCGCCCGCTACGAGGCGACGCGCATCGAGCGGGCGGGCGCGATCCAGAGCCAGTCGAACCGCAACGACTGGCTGCGCTTCGACAGCGACCCCGGCCGGGTCTACGGCTTCGACGCCTGGACGGCCCCGCTGGCCTGAGCCGCCTTTGCGGTGACACGGGGAATTTCAGGTTCCATAATGGACCGATGAACGACGCGCCCACCCCGGTCCGCGACCGCGCCTGGCCCGCGACGGACGACGCGTGGCTTGCGCGGGTGGCGGCGATCGGGCCCGCAATCGAAGGGGAAGCGCCGGAATCGGAGCGCGCCCGCCGCCTGACCGTCGCCCAGATGGCGACGCTGCACGAGGAGGGGCTGTTCCGCCTGTTGCTGCCGGGGAAATTCGGCGGGGCCGAGCTGCCGCTCGCCCGCTTCGTCAAGGTGATCGAGGCGCTGGCCCGTTACGATGGGTCGACCGCCTGGTGCGTCTGCCAGGCGGCCGGCTGCGCAATGATGGCGTCGTTCGTCGACGCGCCGGTCGCCGACGCGATCTGGGGCCGCGACCCGCGCGCGGTGCTGGCCTGGGGCGTCGGGCCGGCCGAGGCCAAGGCGGTCGACGGCGGCTATCGCGTCACCGCGAAGATCTCGTTCGTGTCGGGCGGCCACTACGCCACATGGCTCGGCGCGCATTGCAAGGTGATCGAGGCGGACGGCAGCGAGCGCATGACGGCGGACGGCCGGCCGGAGCGGCGCACCGTGCTGTTCCCCGCGGCGGCCGCGCCGCTCTCCGACGGCTGGAACGCGATGGGCCTCAAGGGCACCGGCAGCGATTCCTTCGCGGTGGAGAATCTCTTCGTCGGCGACGATCACACGCTGGTGCGCGAGAGGCTGGACACGCTCCGGCTGCGCGCACCGCTGTTCCTGTTCCCCAACTACGCGGTCTACGGCGCGGGATTCGCGGCGGTCGCGCTCGGCCTCGCGCGCGCCTTCGTCGACGCCTTCCTCGGGCTCGCGCCCGGAAAGCAGCCGCGCTCGGTGCCGGTCACGCTCGCCAACAACCCGGTGGTGCAAGACGAGCTCGCCCGCTGCGAGGCACGGCTTTCGGCGGCGCGCGCGTTCCTGGTCGGCGAGTGCGCGCGCGTCTGGGACGAGGTCGCGGCAGCGGACGCGATCGCCATCGCCCAGCGCATGCGCATCCGCCTCGCCTCGACGCATGCGATCCAGGAGGCGGTGGCGGTGGTCGACGTGCTCCACAACACCGCCGGGACCAGCGCGATCTTCCCCGAAAGTCCGTTCGAGCGCCGCTTCCGCGACATTCACACCGTCGCGCAGCAGATCCAGGGCCGCAAATCGCACTACGCCGTCGTCGGCGCCTGGATGCTGGGCCACCCGCCCGCCCTCGACGTCATCTGAGGCGGCGGGCCCGAAGTTTCCGACAATCTACCGGATGTCGTGCGCGGCGCCGCCGAGCCATTCGAGCCCGTCGCGCAGCGTCCACTCGGCGAACACGCCCGGCCCGGGCGCGATCTGCTTCGGCCGCCACGTCTTGTCCGGTATGTCCATGTCGCAGAAATACTCGGTCATCCCGCCCGACGGGTTCTTGAAATACCAGAAATAGGCCGACGAAACGGTGTGTCGGCCGGGCCCCACCGCGGTCTTCCAGCCGTGCGACTTGAAGGCGATGCCGCCGCCCAGCACCTCGTGGATGTCGCGCACCTCGAAGGCGAGGTGGTGAAAGCGGGCGCGCTTGGTCGCCGGCGTCGTCATGAAGAACAGATTGTGGTGGTCGGACTTCTCGGCGAACCGCATGTAGACCGCCTGACCTTTCTGCCAGTCGGAGATGTAGAAGCCGAGCCGGTCGGCGTACCACCGCTCGGACGCCTTGAAATCGGGCGATTCCCAGACGACGTGGCCGAGCCGCACCGGTTGCGCCCGGCTGTAGATCGCGCCGTGCTTGCCGATGCGCTCGCGCGCGTCGGGCGCATTGACCCGGGCGCGCCGCGTCTTCGCCGGATGGAGCGGCTTGTGCGTCCAGACGCGGAAGCCGATGCCGTAGCCGTTGCAGTCTGTCGAGTGCAGCGTGCCGTCCTTGTCGTAGGCGACGTCGCGGTCCTTCGCGAGCTCCTTCTCGATCGCCTTCAGGTCGCGCGCGGCCTTCACGCCCCAGATCACCTCGCGCACCGACGAGCCCGGCTCGGCCGCCTTCGGCAGGTCCTGCGCGTCCTTGGGGCGGAGCACGACCGAGCTGCCTTCCTCGGTCGCGAAGACGATGCGGTCCTTGGTGTCCTTGGTCTTCTTGAGCCCCCACTCGGTGAAGTAGCGCTTGCCGAGCGCCATGTCCTTTACGCCGTAGATCACCTGGTCGATGCCGACGAAAGTCATGTCCGTCCTCCCGATCCCTCAGGGCACCAGCACGAGCGAGCCGGTCGTGCGCCGGTTTTCCATGTCGTCCTGCGCCTTGGCCGCCTCGGTGAGCTTGTAGGTCGCACCGATGCGGATCTTCACCGCGCCCGACTTGAGCATGCGGAACAGATGCCGCGCCGCCTTCTGGCGGATCTCGTCCGAGGTCATGTAGTTGACCGTCGTCGCGCGGTGGATATAGGCCGAGTTCTTGAGCCCGTCGGCCACCACATCGTAGGGCCGCGGCGGGCCGGACGCAGTGCCGAACACGGCGACGAGCCCGAGCTTCTTCACCGACTTGAGCGAGTCCTCGAAGCTGTCCCTGCCGACCGAATCGTAGACCACGTCGACGCCCTGGCCGTTCGTCAGCCGCATCACCTCGTTATAGGTCGATTGGCGCGAGGTGACGACCAGGTCGCGGCAGCCGTTGCGCCGGGCGAGCTTCGCCTTCTCGTCCGACGACACCGTACCGATCATGCGCGCGCCGACCGCCTTCGCCCACTGGCAGGCGATCAGCCCGACCCCGCCGGCGGCGGCGGTGAACAGGATCGTTTCGCCACGCTTCAGCTTGTGGGTGCGATTGAAGAGGTACTGCACCGTCATGCCCTTGGTGAGCGCGGCCGCCGCCGTCTTGTCGTCGAGCCAGGACGGCAGCTTGACGAGCTGCTCGGCGGAATGGACGCAGGCCTCGGCGTAGGAGCCGGGCTTCGCGCCGCCCGCGTACCCCACGCGGACGCCCTTCTTGAGGCCCTTCACCCCGCGCCCGACCGCCTCGATCACGCCGACACCCTCGATGCCAAGGCCGGTTGGCAGCTTGGCGGGGTTCTGGCCGCGCCGAAGGTAGATGTCGGCGAAATTCACCCCGACGGCTGTGTTGCGGATGACGACGTCGTTGCGGCCGAGCTCCGGCAGCTCGACTTCGCACCACTGCAGCACCTCTGGACCGCCGGTCCGCTCGACGATGAACGCGTGCGCCTTCATATGCCCCCTGCCCGGCTCGCGCCTTCTGATACGGCCAGTGTGCCGGGTTTTCGCCTGCGGAGCCAGCGCCACGCGTGCCCTACAGGTTCGTGCAATCGGCGCGGGCGACGAGCCATTCCCACGCGCGGCCGCCGTGGAAGTCGCCGACACGCCGGCCGGTGAACGAGTCGATCTCGCCGGCCGAGAGGTAGCGCACGCTGCCCATGCGCATCGCATCGGCCTGGAGCCGCGCGTTGATCTGGAGATAGACGGCCGAGATGACCGCGGCGCGGATCGAGCCGCCGACCACGATGCAGCCATGGCCGCGCATCAGCGCGGCGACCCGGCCGCCCAGCGTCTTGGCGAGGTCGTGGCCCTGCTCCCTGGTGGTGACCAGGAGGTTGGTCGCGTCGCCGAAATTGTCGGCGATGTCCCACAGCGGAATCTCCGCCCCGAGGCGCGAGGCGGTGTGCAGCAGCGGGCGGATCGGCGTGCCGGTCACGGTGAACGGGATCACGTCGAAGGAATGGTTGTGCACGACGCTGACCACGTCCGGCCGCGCCTCGTAGAGCGCGCCGTGGATCGCGCGTTCGGCGAAGATCTCGCGCCCGCGCCGGTCCAGGGGCTCGCCCTTCAGGGTGAATTCCATGATGTCGTCGAACGTCACCAGCTCGGGGCTGCGCGCGCGGGACAGCAGGTACCGGTTCGGGTCATCGGGATGGCGCACGCTGATATGGCCGAATGCGTCGACCACGTCCTCGCGCGCAAGGATGCGATTGGCGATCACAAGGTCGCGCACGATTTCGGTCATCTTGTCCATCTCACCCTCCGCGGCATTGATCCGGCTGTTGTTTAGCATTGCTTGCGGCGGCGCGGCGAGTGGGCCTACCATCCACCGGCCCATTCAGCGGAGCCGCGCCATGGCCGAAATCGTGCTCGGGATCGGGACGTCGCACGGTCCGATGTTGTCCACCCCGCCCGACCAGTGGGGCCAGCGCGTCGAGGCCGACAAGCGCAACCCGGCGCAGTGGTTCAAGGGCAAGCCCTACAGCTTCGACCAGCTCGTCGAGCTGCGCGCGAACGAAAGGCTGGCCGACCAGATCACCCCGAAGAAATGGGCGGAGCGCCATGCCGCCTGCCGCAAGGCGATCGAGACGCTGGCCGCCGTGTTCGCCGACGCGAAGCCCGACATCGCGGTCATCGTCGGCAACGACCAGATGGAGATGTTCACCGCCGGTACCGTTCCGGCGATGAGCGTCTTCTGGGGCGCCGAGATCCCCAACGAGTTCCCCTCGGAGGCGGAGCTGGCGGCCATGCCACCCGGCATTCCCATCGCGATCCCCGGCCATATCCCGCCCCAGGGCGCGACCTACCAGGGTCTGCTCGATCTCGCCCGCCACATCATCGACCGGGCGATCGGCGATTCGTTCGACGTGGCCGCGGTCGAAAAGCTGCCGCCCGGCGCGAAGCATGCCATCCCGCACGCCTTCGGCTTCGTCTACCGCCAGATCATGAGCGACAAGCCGGTCCCCTCGGTGCCGGTGGTACTGAACACGTTCTACCCGCCGAACCAGCCGACGGTCGGGCGCTGCTACGATTTCGGCAAATCGCTCGTGCGCGCGATCCGGTCCTGGGACGACGACCTGCGCGTCGCGCTGATCGCCTCCGGCGGCCTCTCGCACTTCGTGATCGACGAGGAGGTCGACAACGCCGTGATGGACGCGCTGCGCAAACGCTCGATCGCGGATGTCGCCGCGCTGGGCGAGCCGATCTTCCAGGCCGGCACGTCGGAGTGCAAGAACTGGGTCCCCGTCGCCGGCGCGATGGCCGATCTCGGCTATCCGCCCACCGTGGTCGACTATGTGCCGTGCTACCGCTCGCTCGCCGGTACCGGCAACGCGATGGGCTTCGTCTACTGGCGGGCGTGAGCGAGGTTTCGCGCCCGCTGCGCCTGGGCGTCGCCGGGCTCGGCGTCGCCTCGACCCTGTTCCTGCCGGGCGTCGCACGCTCGCCCCATGCAAGGATCGTCGCCGCCGCGGACCTGCGCGAAGGCGCGCTCGCCGCGTTCCGGGCGCGCCACGGCGGACGCACCTATCCCACGGTCGAGGCGCTTTGCGCCGATCCCGAGATCGACGCGGTGTGGATCGCGACGCCGAACCAGCTCCATTGCCGCCACGCGGTGACCGCCGCGCGCGCCGGCAAGCATGTCATCTGCACCAAGCCGATGGCGCTGACCGTGGCGGAGTGCGAGGAGATGTGCGACGCCGCCGACCGCGCGAGCGTGCGGCTGCTGTGCGGGCAGACCTGGTCGATGAGCCCGGACGTGCAGGCGCTGCGCCGGGTCGTGGAATCGGGCGAGCTCGGCCGGCTGATCGCGATCAACACGTGGTTCGCGACCGACTGGCTGATCAAGCCGCGCGTCGCCGAGGAGCTGGACGAGACGCTGGGCGGCGGGGTGGTCTATCGCCACGCGCCGCATCTGATCGACACGGTGCGCCTGCTCGGTGGGGGAATGGTCCGCAGCGTGCGCGCCTCGGTCGGGCGCTGGATGGCGGAACGGCCGTGCCCCGGCAACTTCTCGGCGTTCCTCGAGTTCGAGGACGGCACGCCGGCCACGATCGTCTATAGCGGCTACGGCTATTTCGACACGTCCGAGCTGAGCTGGGGCATCGGCAACCGGATGTACGCAGAGGCCGATCGGCCGGCGGTGCGCGCCGCGCTGCGCGCCGGCGCGGCGGACCAGGACGCCGCCAAGGAAAGCCTGCGGTTCGGCGCCGCCGCCGCGCCGGACCTCGCCTCGCTCGGCGTCGGCGCCACGGTCGATCCTGCGGTCGGCACGCGCGCCCATATCGGCTGGTTCGGCATCACCGTGGCGAGCTTCGAGCATGGCGACGCGCGCCAGTCGCCCAACGGGCTCTACCTCTACACCGACGCGGGCAAGCGCGAGGTGCCGGTGACCGGCGGGCGCGGCACCGGCCTCGTCGAGATGCAGGAACTCCATGAGGCCCTGGTCGAGGGCAAGCCCATGGTCCATGACGGGCGCTGGGCCATGGCGACGCTCGAGGTCGGGAACGCGATGGTCGCCTCGTCGCGCGAGCGCCGCGAGATCATGCTGACCCGCCAGGTGGCGCTGCCGGCCTGAGGCCGGCGGTTACTCGCCCGCGGCGGCGGCCTTGTCGAGCCGGTCGAGAAGCCCCTCGTACTTCGAATCGAAGGCCTTCAGCGTCTCGTGCTCGCGGTGGAGCGAGATCCAGGGCTCGTTCTCCGCCGCGTCGCGTATGACGCAGATCGGGTCCTCGCCGCGCGCGACGGCGTCGAGCGCCTCGTTCAGCATGCGGCGATAGAGCGCGATGCCGGTGTCGGACGCCGCCAGATGCTCGCGCGTGCGGTCGCTGATCGCACCCTGCGCCACCCAGGCCAGCATGTCCTGCTGCGGGATGTTGTCGGCGATCACCTTGCCGTTGTCGTCGAACAGCGCCTCGTGGACCGCCTCGAACGGCTTGGGCGCGGCGCCGGCCGGGCGCATCCGCGTGCGGTAGCCGAAATGCAGCGTGTGGGTGTCGTCGATCGGGGTGCGGATTTGCAAGGTCGGCGCGTTGGCCGCCCCCTGGGCCAGAATGTTGGGGAAGATCAGCGGATGGCCGGTGGTCCAGTCGTCGACCGTCTCGGGCTCGCCTTCCAGAAGACGGCGCTTCATCATCCCGTACTTGAACCGCTCGAGCCCGATCTTGACGTGGCGCTGCAGCTTCATCGCCGGCGGCTTGCCCTGCTTCTTAAGCGTGTAGTTGCCGAGCGCCGCGTGCAGATACTCGAAATGCATGGGATCGGCCGAATTGTCCATGCATTGCAGCCAGTTGCACGGCAGGAGGTGGATCTGCACGGCGCGGTCGAGGTCGGGCCGGGCGAGCACGTCCCACCGCGGCAGCAGCGGTACCGGCTGCGGCCCGAGATAGGCGAACACCAGCCCACCGAGCGCCTCGACCGGATAGGCCTCGATGCCGATCTTCGTGCGCCGCTTGGCGTTGCCGGCCCGGGTGCGGTCGTCGAACGGCTGCTCCAGGCACGCGCCCGCCTTGTCAAAAAGCCAGCCGTGATAGGGGCAGCGCAGACCGCGCGCGTCGGGAATGCCGTATTCGAGATCGACCCCGCGATGCGGGCAGCGCTCGCCAATCAGCCCGATCTCGCCCGATTCCGAACGGAACAGCGTCAGGTTTTCTCCCAGCACCCGCACGCGCCGCACCGGATCGCGGTCGAGATCGACGGTGGTGGCGATCGGGTGCCAATAGCGGCGCAGGAGCTCGCCCATCGGCGTGCCCGGCCCGACGCGGGTAAGGCGATCGTTCTGCTTCCTGGTCATCATGGCGCGGCTGCCCTTCCCTTGGCCGGGAAACTCTAGCGCGAAACGCGCCGGCGGGTTTAGCGGAAACGTCCTCAGCCGGCCTTTTGCAGCCTTAGCCGCCAGACGTCGTCCTTGCTGCGGGCGCCCGCCTCCTCGGGGTCGAGCGAGAGCACCGCGTGGCCCAGCTCGGCGACCGAAGCGGGCACGTTCTCGAGCGGCTCGGCCCCCTTGAGGCGAACCTCGGCCGTCTCGCCGGCAGCCATGCGCTCGATCAACAGCCGCGTGCGCACGAAGGTCATCGGACACACCTCTCCGGTGATATCCAAATAGTAGTTGGCCGTGCTGATAGGGTTATCCTGATCCATGCTTGTGCAATTCGGGCTTGCCCTTGCCAAATGAATAAACTACGTTCCGTTTCGAAGTATCATAGGTGTTGCACAAGAAAGGATGTTTGCATGGCAGACGCATCGAGCGCGAAAGAACTATTAAACCTGACAACCGAAATCGTCGCCGCGCACGTCAGGAACAATAGCGTCTCCCAGTCCGAGCTGCCCGAATTAATCCGCACCGTCCATTCTGCGTTGAGCGAAGTCTCCACCGGCCAAGCCGAGGGCCGGCCCACCCCGGCCGTGTCCGTCCGCCGCTCCGTCACGCCCGAGTATATCGTGTGCCTGGAGGACGGGAAAAAGCTCAAGATGCTCAAGCGCCACCTGAAGACCGCCTACAACATGACGCCCGAGTCGTATCGCGAGCGCTGGGGCCTGCCGGCGGACTATCCGATGGTCGCCCCCAACTACGCCCGCCAGCGCTCGGCGCTGGCCAAGAAGATCGGCCTCGGCCGGCGCCCCGCGCGCTGACGGCCGGCCCCGCGGCGGGCGCGTCGGCGTCCGTCGCCTTTGACACGAGCCCCAGGCTCGGTCGGTTTTGACTAGCGCCCCGGTCCGACCTACAATTCCCGCGGTGAGAGGGATAATGGCGGTGCCATCGCGCATCGAGCAGCTCTGCCTCGACAAAGGTATGAAGATGACGGAGCAGCGGCGCGTGATCGCGCGCGTGCTGTCGGAGTCGTCCGACCACCCGCATGTCGAGGAGGTGCACCGCCGCGCCAACCTGGTGGACCCGCGAATCTCCATCGCCACCGTCTACCGCACCGTCCGCCTGTTCGAGGAGGCCAACATCATCGAGCGGCGCGAGTTCGGCGACGGGCGCGCCCGCTATGAGGAGGTCGACGAGAAGCACCACCATCACCACCTGATCAACCTCAAGACCGGCGAGGTCATCGAGTTCGAGAACGCCGAGCTCGAGACGCTGAAGCGCAAGATCTGCCACGAGCTTGGGTTTGAGATGGTGGGCGACCGGCTCGAGCTGTTCGGCGTGCCGCTCCAGCCCGCCCAGCCGGTGAAGCCGCGCAAATGAGACTACGCACACGGGGACGGCATGGACGTCGCTGACGGCGCCTCCTCGGCCGAGACCGACCGCCGTCCCGGGCTCGGCGATCCGGTCGAGGCGGGCCCGCTGTGCGTGCGCCTGGCCGAAAGCGCGGCCGACATCGACGCGGCCCAGGCGCTCCGATACCGCGTGTTCTACGAGGAGATGGCGGCCAAGCCTTCGCCGGAGGCCGCCCGTCTGCGGCGCGACGCCGACGAGTTCGACGCAGTCTGCGACCATATGCTTGTGATCGACCGGCGGCGCGAGAACGACGGCACCGGCGGGGTGGTCGGCACCTATCGCGTGCTGCGCCGGGCGGAGGCCGAGGCGTTCGGCCGGTTCTACTCGGCCGCCGAGTACGATATTTCGCCGCTTATCGCCTATCGCGGGGAGATCCTGGAGCTCGGCCGGTCCTGCGTCGACGCCGCCTACCGCAACGGGCTGACCATGCAGCTTCTGTGGCGGTTCATCGCGGCCTACGTCTATCACTACGATATCGAGATCATGTTCGGCTGCGCGAGCCTGCCGGGCACCGACCCACAGGCGCTCGCTCTGCCGCTCGCATATTTGCACCATTTCCACCTGGCGCCGCCGGCGCTGCGCCCTAAGGCGCTGGCCGAGCGCTACGTCTCGATGGCGCAGCTTTCTGCCGACGCGGTCGACCGCAAGGCGGCGCTCGCCAAGCTGCCGCCGCTGATCAAGGGCTACCTGCGGCTCGGCGGGTTCGTCGGCGACGGGGCGGTGATCGACCACCAGTTCAACACCACCGACGTGTCGATCGTGGTCAAGACCGAGCTGGTGACCGAAAAATACATCCGCCATTACGAGCGCGCATCGCGCGAGGCGACCGCGTAGTGCGCCGCGCCGGGGACGCGCGCTGATGGGATCGCCGCTGCGCGCGCTGATCCGGGCGGCGGTCTATTTGGCGTTCACCGGGATCTTGATGCCGGCGCAGGCCGTGGCGCTGGTCGTCAGCCGGCGCTGGGCCAAGGCGATCCCGCTGTTCTACCACCGCAATTGCTGCCGCATCCTGGGCATCAGGGTGGAGACGAGGGGCGAGATTTCGTCCGTCGCGCCGACGCTGTTCATCTGCAACCACAGCTCGTACCTCGACATCGTCGTGCTGTCGGCGGTGCTGCCGGCGTCGTTCGTGTCCAAGGCCGAGGTGAAGGGCTGGCCACTGTTCGGCACGCTGGCGCGCCTTCAGCGCACCGTGTTCATCGAGCGCCGCCCGTCCCAGGTCGCGGGCCACCGCGACGAGATCGGCAGCCGGCTTGATGCGGGCGACAGTCTGATCCTGTTCCCGGAGGGCACCTCGACCGACGGCACGCGGGTGCAGACCTTTCGCACTGCGCTGTTCGCCGCGGCCGAGCGCGAGGTCGCGGGCCGGCCGCTGACCGTGCAGCCGGTCTCGATCGCCTATACGCGGCTCGACGGCATCCCGCTCGGCCGCGCGCTGCGCCCGCTCTACACCTGGTTCGGCGAGATGGAGCTGATGCCGCACGTCTGGGCGATGCTGGGCCTCGGCAAGCTGACGGTCGAGCTGACCTTCCACCCCCCAGTGACCTTCGCCCAGTTCGGGTCGCGGAAGGCGCTGGCGGCCCATTGCCAGTCGGCGGTGGCGGGCGGGCTTGCCGCCGCGAACGCAGGGGCGGCCCCGCGCCCGCGCGTGCCGGTGGCGGCGTGAGCGCGCCTCCCTTGACTGGTCACATACCGATGCTAGCTTGGAAAAGCGGCCGCCGCGCCGCGGAGATGCGCGTTTGAATCCGGTCGCGAAGAAGGCCTTTATCAAAAACTACGGCTGCCAGATGAACGTCTACGACGCCGCCCGCATGGCGGACGTCCTGGCGCAGTCCGGCTATGCCCGGGCCGAAGGGCCCGAGGATGCCGATTTGGTCATCCTCAACACCTGCCACATCCGCGACAAGGCGGCGGAGAAGATCTACTCCGAGCTCGGCCGGCTCCGCGTGCTGAAGGCCGAGCGGGCGAAGGACGGGCGCGCGCTGCTGATCGGCGTCGCCGGCTGCGTCGCCCAGGCCGAGGGCGAGGAGATCGTGCACCGCGCCCCGCAGGTGGACGTGGTGGTCGGCCCCCAGGCCTATCACCGCCTGGCCGACCTGGTGGCACGCGCCGAGGCCGGGTCGGAAGCGATCGACACCGACTTCCCCGCCGTGCCCAAGTTCGATTCGCTGCCGGCGCAGACCGTGGCGCCGGGCGCGGTCACGGCGTTCCTCACCGTGCAGGAAGGCTGCGACAAGTTCTGCGCCTTCTGCGTCGTCCCCTACACGCGCGGCGCCGAATATTCGCGCCCCGCCGCCGACGTGCTGGCCGAGGCGCAAGCGCTGGTCGCGCACGGGGTGCGCGAGATCACGCTGCTCGGCCAGAACGTCAACGCCTATCACGGCGCGGCGCCGGCGGGCGGGCGCGACTGGGGACTCGGCCGGCTGATCCGCGCCCTCGCCGAGATCGACGGGCTCGCGCGCATCCGCTACACGACCTCGCACCCGCGCGACATGGATGCCGATCTGGTCGCCGCCCACCGCGACGTGCCGGCGCTGATGCCCTATCTGCACTTGCCGGTGCAGTCGGGCTCGGACCGGGTGCTCGCGGCGATGAACCGGCGCCACCTTGCGCGCGACTATCTCGCCATCGTCGAGCGGCTGCGCGCGGCGCGGCCTGACCTCGCCCTCTCCTCCGACTTCATCGTCGGCCATCCGGGCGAGACGGAGGCGGATTTCGCGGCGACCCTCGATCTGGTCCGCGCGGTCGGCTATGCCCAGGCCTACTCGTTCAAATATTCGCCGCGCCCCGGCACGCCGGCGGCCACCGCCCCCGACCAGGTGGCGGAAGAGGTGATGACCGACCGGCTCGCCCGGCTGCAGGCCCTGCTCGAGGACCAGCAGCGCGCCTTCAATCGCGGCACCGAGGGGCGCACGGTGCCGGTGCTGCTCGACCGCGCCGGACGAAAGCCGGGCCAGCTCGGCGGCCGCACGCCCTGGATGCAGGCGGTCCACGTCGCCGCGCCCGAGGACGACGGGACGCTTGCCGGCCGGATCGTGCCGGTCGAGATCGTCGCCGCGCGCGCCAACTCCCTTGCCGGCAGGCTGGCCTCTTGAGCACCCGGGCGAAAGACGCCGCCGACCGGCCCGTGCTCATCGAGTTCGACGACAACAGCCTGCTGCCGCGCCTGTTCGCCGAGTACGACCGCAACCTGGCGCGCATCGAGCAGCGGCTGGGCGTATCGCTGCACACCCGTGGCAACCGCATCGCCATATCGGGTCCGCCCGACGCCGCGCGAATCGCGCGCACGGCGCTCGAGACCCTGTATGGCCGGCTGCGCCGCGGGCTGGAGGTGGAGATGGGCGAAGTCGACGCCGCCATCCGCATGGCCGACGAGGCCCGGAGCGGGCCGAGCCGCGAGGGCGACACGGTCGCGCTGGTCACGCCGCGCCGCCACATCACCCCGCGCTCGGCCACCCAGGCCGACTACATCCGCGCCCTCGCCGACGCCGAGCTGGTATTCGGGCTTGGCCCCGCGGGTACCGGCAAGACCTATCTCGCCGTCGCCATGGCGGTGAAAATGATGATCGCGGGACAGGTGGACCGGCTGATCCTGTCGCGCCCGGCGGTCGAGGCGGGGGAGCGGCTGGGCTTCCTGCCGGGCGATCTGCGCGAGAAGGTCGATCCCTACCTGCGCCCGCTGTACGACGCCCTGCACGACATGCTGCCGGCCGACCAGGTGGCGAAGCGGCTCGCCTCGGGCGAGATCGAGATCGCGCCGCTCGCCTTCATGCGCGGCCGCACTCTTTCGAACGCCTTCGTGATCCTGGACGAGGCGCAGAACGCGACCAAGGTGCAGATGAAGATGTTCCTCACCCGGCTGGGCGAGAACTCGCGCATGGCGGTGACCGGCGATTTGAGCCAGGTCGACCTGCCGCGCGGCGAGCAGTCGGGCCTCGCCCACGCGATCGAGACGCTGAACGGGATGGAGGGGCTCGCCAAGATCGTGTTCACCGACAAGGACGTGGTGCGCCACGAGCTGGTGACCCGCATCGTGCGCGCCTACGAGGAGGACGAGCGCCGCCTCGCCGCCAGGCGCGCGGGCGCGCCGCACGCGCCGTGACGCGCGCCGCCGCACCGCCCGTCCGCCACCGCATCGCCGTCGCCGTGCCTTGCGCCGCCTGGCGCGAAACGGTGCCGGGCGCCGCGGCGCTGGTCCGCCGCGCGGCGCGCACCGCCCTCGCCTTGGCCGCGCCGGACATCGCCGCCGCCGAGGTGAGCGTCGTCCTGACCGACGACGACGTGATCGCCCGGCTCAACCGCGATTGGCGCGGCAAGGCGGGCCCCACCAACGTGCTGTCCTTTCCCTGCGAGGACCGGCCGGCGCCGGGCGGGCCGATGCTGCTGGGCGATGTCGTGCTGGCGCACGAGACGGTGGCGCGCGAGGCGCGCGAGCGGGCCATCGCGCCCGCCGACCACCTTGCGCACCTCGTGGTGCACGGCGTCCTGCACCTTCTCGGCCACGACCACGAGGCCGACGACGAGGCGCGGCGCATGGAGGGGCTCGAAGTGTCCGCCCTCGCCCGGCTCGGCATCGGCGACCCTTATCAGCGGGCGGAAAATGCGGCATAACACGCCCCGGATGGGAACCCATGCCCGATACCGCCGACCCTAGCCCGCCGCGGGCCGACCGGCCCGCGGCCGAAGCCGGATCGCTTTCCAGGCTGCTGCACCGCCTGCGCCGCCTCGTGCGCTCGCAGAGCGCGGAGGATTTGCGCGAAGCGATCGAGGAGCTGATCGAGCACCCGAACGGCGACGAGGAGATCCGCCACGACGAGCTGGTGCTGCTGCACAACGTGCTGGCGCTGCGCGACCGCACCGCCGCCGACGTGATGGTGCCGCGCGCCGACATCGAGGCGATCGAGATCGCAACGCCGCTCGCCGAGGTCATCCGCCAGATGAACCGCACGGCGCACACGCGCCTGCCGGTCTATCGCGAGACGCTGGATCACGTGGTCGGGCTGGTCCACATCAAGGACGTGATGGCGTACTGGGAGAACCCGCACGCCGCCAAGCTCTCGACCGTCGTCCGCCGCCTGCTGTTCGTCGCGCCGTCGATGCCGGTGCTCGAGCTTCTGCTGCAGATGCAGGTGAGCCGCATCCACATGGCGCTGGTGGTGGACGAGCACGGCGGCACCGACGGGCTGATCACCATCGAGGATTTGGTCGAGGAGATCGTCGGCGAGATCGAGGACGAGCACGACGACGAGATCGAGCCGCAGATCGTCGAGCAGCCCGACGGCAGCTTCCTGGCCGATGCGCGCGTCGACATCGACGATTTCGAGAAGCGCGTCGGCCGGTTCCTCACCGACGACGAGCGCGAGGATGTCGAGACTCTGGGTGGGCTCGCCTTCTACGTCGCGGGCCGGGTACCGGCGCGCGGCGAGGTGATCCGCCATTCGACCGGCATCGAGTTCGAGGTGGTCGAGGCCGACCCGCGCCGGGTGCGCAAGCTGCGCGTCTCCAACCTGCCGCCCCGGCAGGCGGAAGGGTGAGGCCGGCGGCCGCGAGGCGCGGGCGGGCGTGACCGACGCCCCGCCTTATCCGCGTATCGCCCGCCTGGCGGCCGGGATCGCCGGGCTTCGCGGCTGGCGCCGCGCGCTTGTCGCCATCGGGCTGGGAGTCGCGGCGGCCGCGGCGATGCCGCCCGTCTATGCGCTGCCGCTCCTGTTGGTGTCGTTTCCCGGACTCATCTGGCTGACCGACGGCGCGGGCAGTCCCTGGCGCGCCTTCACCGCCGGATGGTGGTGGGGCTTCGGCTTCTTCGTCGCCGGGCTCTACTGGCTCGCCTACGCGCTCCTGGTGGCGCCCGAACGGTACGGCTGGCTGGTGCCGATAGCGCTCGCCGCCGTCGGGGCGGGCGGCGGCGTGTTCACCGGGATCGTGACGCTGATCCTGCGCCTTGCGCGCGTCCGCGGCGTCGGGCGGGTGCTGGTATTCGCCGCCGCCTGGACGCTGCTCGAATGGGTGCGCGGCTGGATCTTCACCGGCTTCCCCTGGAACCTGATCGGCACCGGCTGGACGTTCGACCCCGCGCCGCTGCAGCTTGCCGCCGTGACCGGCGTGTACGGGTTGTCGCTGGTCACGGTGCTGGCCGCCGCCATGCCCGCGATACTCGGCGACGCCGCGCCGCGGCGCTGGCAGCCGGTCTTGGCCGCGTTGGCCCTGCCGGCGCTGGTCTGGGCGGGAGGCGCAGTGCGCCTTGCCGCCGCCGGGTCGGACGCGACCGTCGCCGGCGTGCGCCTCGCCCTGGTGCAGCCGAACATCCCGGAAAGCCTGAAATGGGATCCCAACCTGGCCGAGGACCATCTCGCCCGCCTCGCCGCGCTGAGCCGCAAAGGCCGGGCGGAGGGGGCGACTCATATTCTCTGGCCCGAATCGGCGGTGCCCTGGTCGCTCGCCCAGAGTCCCGCCCTGGTCCAGGCCCTCGCCGACCTGGCACCGCCGGGCGGGGCAGTGATCACCGGCGCTCCCCGCGTCGCGGGGCAGGGTCCCAACTTTCGCGCCTGGAACAGCCTGAGCGTCATTAACCATGCCGGGCAGATCGTCGCCACCTACGACAAGTTCCACCTGGTGCCGTTCGGCGAATACATGCCGTTCCGCTGGCTCCTGCCGTTCGCGAAGCTGGCGACCGGCCCGACCGACTTCTCCGCCGGCCCCGGACCCCGCACCCTCGCCGTCCCCGGCGCGCCGCCGGTCGGGCCGCTGATCTGCTACGAGGCGATCTTTCCGGCCGAGGTGGTGGACGAATCGCACCGACCGGACTGGCTTCTCAACATCACCAACGACGGCTGGTTCGGCGTCAGCTCGGGGCCCTACCAGCATTTCGCCGCCGCCCGCATGCGCGCGGTCGAGGAAGGGCTGCCGTTGGTGCGTGTCGCCAACACCGGCATCTCGGCGGTCGTCGATTCCTATGGGAGGATCGAGAGCAGGCTCGGGTTGGGACGCGAGGGCGTGCTGGTCGCGGCTCTGCCGGCCGCCATAACGCCGACCCCCTTTACCGGGTACGGCGATGCCCTTGTGCTGATCCTCGCCGGTCTCTGCGCCCTCGCAGGGGTGGCGGCCGCTCGACGTTGATGATCATAACACATATGATTAACATGCCATACGATGGTACGTTGAATACCGAGTCGTATTCTGCTATGCGGCAGGAGGTGTGCGAGGCGCGTGGTGGTGAGGCTGCTCAAGATAAAATGAAAGGCCGTCCCGCGGGCGGCGGGACTGTGGACGGACAATTCATGGACACTGGCGATCAGGTCGAGCCAACGCGCGCGCCGGCGGGGCGTGGCCGACCCAACCCCGTCGACGTTCATGTCGGCAGCCGGTTGCGCCAGCGCCGCACCCTGATGGGAATGAGCCAGGAGAAGCTTGCCGACGCCATCGGCCTCACCTTCCAGCAGGTGCAGAAGTACGAGCGGGGCGCCAACCGCATCGGGGCGAGCCGCCTGCACCAGCTCGCGCGCGTTCTGGACGTGCCGGTCTCCTACTTCTTCGAGGATTTGGCGCCCAACCGGCCACCGGTCGACGGCGCTGCCCAGCAAGGGTTCGCCGAGGACCCTCCGCCGTTCGAGCACGACCCGATGAGCCGGCGCGAGACGCTGGAGCTGGTGCGGGCCTACTACCGCATCCCCGACGAAAAGGTGCGCAAGCGCGTGTTCGAGCTGGTCAAGTCGATCGCAGGACAGGCGCGCGGCGAGAACGAGTGAGGCCCTCCGGGGCTTGACGCCACCCCCCAATCGCTGCAACAACACCGCGCCAGCTTCACGCAGCGTGCGATCCGTGCTCGGCCGAGGCCGCGATCTCGGCGTTCGGGGCGGCGCCCGAAGGGCCCCTACCGGCATCGCCGCTGCCACCATCCGAATAGGAGGACTGACCGTGCAGGACGGCGAGCACTTGTTTACCAGCGAATCGGTTTCCGAAGGCCACCCCGACAAGGTGTGCGACCAGATCTCGGACGCCATTCTAGACGCCTTCCTGGCGAACGACCTGAAGCTCGGCATCGCCGACGACAGCAAGGTCAACACCCGCCTCGGCTGCGAGACCCTGACCACCACCAACAAGATCGTCATCGCCGGCGAGTGCCGCGGCCAGGCGCCCTTGTTCCACAAATTCGGCGATTCGGCGGTGATCAACCGCGAGATGATCGCCGAGATCGCGCGCGGCGTGGTGCGCGATATCGGCTATGAGCAGAACGGATTCTCCTATACCGGCGCCGACGTGGAGGTGCTGCTGCACGGCCAGTCGCCCGATATCGCGATGGGCGTCGACGCGCGCACGCGCAAGCAGGAGGAGGACCAGGAGGGCGCCGGCGACCAGGGCATGATGTTCGGCTTCGCCTGCACCGAGAGCGAGGTCTACGAAAAGGGCTCGTTCATGCCGGCCCCGATCTACTTCTCGCACAAGATCCTGAAGGTCCTGGCCGACCAGCGCCGCTCGGGCCAGCTGTTCGACTTGCAGCCCGACGCCAAGAGCCAGGTCACCGTTCGCTATGTCGGCAACAGCCCGGTCGGCTGCACCAAGGTGGTCGTCTCGACCCAGCACAACGCCACCACGCGCAACGGCAAGAAATACACGCCGGGCATGGTGCGCGAGCTGATCGAGGACGCGGTCGCCTCGGCCCTGCCCGAGGGGTGGATGCCGAAGAAGTCGGCCGACTTCCTGGTCAACCCGACCGGCAATTTCGTGGTCGGCGGCCCTGACGGCGACTGCGGCCTGACGGGTCGCAAGATCATCGTCGACACGTATGGCGGCTATGCCCCGCACGGCGGCGGCGCCTTCTCCGGCAAGGACCCGACCAAGGTCGACCGCTCGGCCGCCTACGCCGCGCGCTACCTCGCGAAGAACGTGGTGGCGGCCGGCCTCGCCGAGCGCTGCACCATCCAGGTCGCCTATGCGATCGGCGTGGCCGAACCGATGTCGCTGCGCGTCGATTTGCACGGCACCGGCAACGTCGACGAGCACAAGCTGGTCAAGCTGCTGCCGGACATCTTCCCGATGCGCCCGACCGCGATCCGCCGGGCGCTCAAGCTCAACCGGCCGATCTACCGGCGTACGGCCGCATACGGCCATTTCGGTCGCAAGCCCGAATCGGACGGCGGGTTCTCGTGGGAGCGGACCGACCTCGCCCCCAAGCTGAAAGCGGCGATGCGCTGAGCGCGCCGTCACCGCAGCGACTGCTGTACGGACGGCGCAAGGGCCGGCCCCTCCGGGCCGGCCGCGCCGCCCTGCTCGCCGACCTCCTGCCGCGGATCGAAGTAACGATCCCGGCGGACGGCGGCCCCCTCGATCCCGCCCGCCTGTTCGACCCCGCCCCGGCCGCCGTGTGGCTCGAGGTGGGATTCGGCGCGGGCGAGCATCTGGCGGCGCAGGCCCTCGCCCATCCCGAGATCGGCTTCATCGGCTGCGAGCCGTTCGCCGACGGGGTGGCGAAGCTCGCGACCCGAATGGCCGCCGGCGCCATCGCCAACGTCCGCATCTTCCGCGACGACGCGCGGCTGCTGCTCGCCGCCCTGCCCGAGGCGAGCCTCGACCGTGGCTTCGTGCTGTTTCCCGACCCGTGGCCCAAGGCACGGCATAACAAGCGCCGCTTCCTGTCGCGCGCGGGGTTCGCCCAGCTCGGACGCGCGCTGCGCCCGGGCTCAGAGCTCCGCGTCGCGACCGACGACGCGTCCTACCGCGACTGGCTCCGCGAGCACGCCGAGGCCGAGGGCAGCTTTGTCCTGGTCGCCGAGACCCGCGCCCGCCCCGCCGATTGGCCGGCCACCCGCTACGAGGAGAAGGCGCTCGCCGCCGGGCGCAGCCCCGCCTACGTCACCTTCCGACGACGCTGACGCCGTAACCGCGCTGTCACCCCGCCGCCTTACGAATCCCTCAACAACTCATTCGGGGGCGTAAGTCATGTACCGGCATTCCACCCGCCTGCTGCGGGCATCCCTTCTTGCCAGCGTCTGCCTGGCCGTCCCGGCGGCCGCTTCGGCCACGCCATTCACCATTTCGACCATCGTAAAGGACACCCAGTCTCTCGCCGCGAACGAGACCGGCACGGTGACGAGCGCCGGCGACCTCCGAGTCACCAGCAGCACTCCGGACGTGACGTTCACGGGGACCAATGTTGAGCTGGACAATGCGGGCACGATCGAGCAGTTGAAGACCGGCAAGCGCGCGATCCTGGACGACGCCGTAATCAATCACTCGTTCACGATCAACAACGGCAACTCGACGTCGACAATCACGGCCGGGGGCGATGCCATTCATATCAGTAACGATCTCGGCAGCGGCACCGCGACCCTCACGAACTATGGGACGATCTCCTCTACCGGGACCGGCGGCGACAACGGCCAAGCCATCGACTTCGACAACAACACCAGCGGCAGCGCCACGATCACCAATGAGTCGACCGGCGTGATCAGTGCGGCCGACGCCGACGCGATACGGCCGGGTGCGAACGCAACAATCAACAACTACGGCCACATCACGGGCTCGACGATCGGCGACAGCGGGAATGACGGCATCGACTACAAGGCCAATTCCGGCACGCTGAACAACTTGACGGGCGGCACGATCAGCGGCGCGCGCCACGGCATCACCGGCGACAACAACCTGACCGTGATCAACAGCGGCACGATCACCGGCAACGACGGCTCGAGCATCAATCTCGATACGACGAGTGGAACCACCTCGGTCACCAATCATGGCACGATCACTGGCACGGCGGTGACGGGGGACGGTGACGGTATCGATGTCGACAATCTGCTCAGCCTCGACAATTACGGTACGGTCAACGCAGTGGGTTCAGTCTCGGGCGAAATCAACGAAGGCCTCGCGATCGGCGGCGGCACGATCCACAACCACACCGGCGGCACGATCATGAGCGACCAGCGCGCGATCACCGTCGACAATTCCAACCTGGGCAACGCCTTCGGCCAGACGTCCATCACCAACGACGCGGGCGCGACCATCGATGGCAAGGACGGCGAGGCGATCAAGATCACCTCGACCTTCGCCGACACGCTCGACAACGCCGGCACGATCATGGGCAGCGTCCAAATGGGCGCAGGCAGCGATGCGCTGACCCTACATAATGGCCAGACGATCACGGGCGCGGTCAGCGCCGCGGGCGGCAGCAACACGATCGATCTCGTTGCCGGGGCGACCGGACAGACCAGCGGCACGCTGGCCCTCGCGGGCGGCACGTGGAACGTTCACGGCGACGGCGCGTATCAGGGCGACCTGAGGCTGACTGCCGGCCAGGCCAACCTCTCGGGTGAGATCAACGGCAGCGTCACCGTGGACGGCGGCGTGCTCGACCCGATGGTCACGATCGACGGCGACCTCACCATCGATAGCGGCGTGCTGCTGATCCACGAGGGCGACCTGATCGACGTGGGGCAGAACCTCACCGTGGGGCCAGGGGCCACGATCGCGCTGGTGCTCACCAGTTTCGACGGCCTGCTCGGCACCGACCCGATGTCCGGCGCCCCGACATTGGACCTCAGCCAGTTCCTCACGGCGACCCACGTGAACTTGTTCGCACCCGGCGCGATCGGGATCACGACCTACGACGGCCGTTATGTCGGCCAGTCCATTGCGGTCACCTATGACGGCACGTTTGTCGGCGACGCCACTGTGGCGGCGCCCGAGCCGGCGACCGCCGCGCTGTTTCTGGCGGGTCTCGGGGTCCTCGCCGCCGGCCGCCGGCGGCGGCGGCGGCCGATCCGGGCGGCGAACTGACCGAAAACCCTTGCCCTGGCTCCCGAAGCCACTATATTTCGGGCAACAAGATAAGCCGCCTCGAGGGGCGACAAAGAAAGTGGGCCACCGGCCCGCTTTTTTTATTACCGGCGTCCGGTCAGGTCCGGCTCCGGCCCCGTCACGGAGGATCATGACCGCAACCGCGCGGATCGAGGAGTTGATCGCGCCGACGCTCGACGGCATGGGCTACGCGCTGGTGCGGGTCCAGCTCTCGGGCGGCAAAGGCACGCCACGTTTGCAGGTCATGGCCGAACGCGGCGACGGCAAGTCAATGACGGTCGAGGATTGCGCCTCGATCAGCCGGGCGATCTCGCCGGTGCTCGATGTTGCCGACCCGATCGCCGGGGCCTACACGCTGGAGGTGTCGTCGCCCGGCATCGACCGGCCGCTGGTCCGGCCGGAGGATTTCGACCGGTTCGCCGGGTTCGAGGCGAAGCTCGAATCGGCCCGGCCGGTCGATGGGCGGCGCCGCTTCCGCGGCCGGCTGCACGGCACCGAGGAGGGCGCGGTCCGGATCGAGACCGAGGGGACGGAGTACCGCGTGCCGCTGGCCGACGTGCAGAAGGCGCAGCTTGTGATTACCGACGAGCTTCTGGCCGCATCGGCGGCGGAAAGAGACAGGACGGACCCATGAGCACCAATCTCGAATCGATGACCACCGGCGGCTTCGACCGCATCGAGATCATCCAGGTCGCCGACGCGGTTGCCCGCGAGAAGGGCATCGACCGCGAGGAGGTGATCGACGCGATGGAGCAGGCCATCCAGAAGGCCGCCCGGTCGCGCTACGGCCACGAGCACGACGTGCGCGCCATCATCGACCGCAAGTCGGGCGACATCCGCCTCGCCCGCTACACCGAGGTGGTCGAGATCGTCGAGAACGAGGCAACCCAGATCTCGGTCGAGGAGGCGAAAAGGAAGGACCCGGCGCTGGAAGCCGGCGCCTTCATCGTCGAGCCGCTGCCGCCGGTCGATTTCGGCCGCATCGCCGCCCAGACCGCGAAGCAGGTGATCGTGCAGAAGGTGCGCGACGCCGAGCGCCAGCGCCAATTCGACGAGTACAAGGACCGCGTGGGCGAGATCGTCAACGGGCTGGTCAAGCGCACCGACTACATGGGCGTGACGGTCGACCTCGGCCGCGCCGAGGCGATCCTGCGCAAGGACGACCAGATCCCGCGCGAGCCGTTCAAGCTAGGCGACCGGGTGCGCGCCTATGTCTACGACGTGCGCCGCGAGACGCGCGGGCCGCAGATCTTCCTGTCGCGCGCCCATCCGCAGTTCATGGCCAAGCTGTTCGCGCAGGAAGTGCCCGAGATCTACGACAAGATCATCGAGATCAAGTCGGTCGCGCGCGATCCGGGCAGCCGCGCCAAGATCGCCGTCACCTCGCACGATTCGTCGATCGACCCGGTCGGCGCCTGCGTCGGCATGCGCGGCTCGCGCGTGCAGGCGGTGGTGGGCGAGTTGCAGGGCGAGAAGATCGACATCATCCAGTGGTCGCCCGACCCCGCCACCTTCGTGGTGAACGCGCTGGCGCCGGCCGAGGTGACCAAGGTGGTGCTGGACGAGGAGCACCGCTCGATCGAGGTCGTCGTGCCCGAGGACCAGCTTTCGCTGGCCATTGGGCGGCGCGGCCAGAACGTGCGGCTCGCCTCGCAGCTCAGCGGCTGGGACATCGACATCCTGACCGAGGACGAGGAGTCCGAACGCCGCCAGCAGGAGTTCCGCGCCCGCTCGCAGCTCTTCATCGATGCGCTCGACGTCGACGACGTGCTGGCGCACCTGCTGGTCACCGAGGGGTTCACCTCGGTCGAGGACGTCGCTTTCGTGCCGATGGAGGACCTTCTGTCGGTCGAGGGCTTCGACGAGGACATCGCCAACGAGCTGCGCGCCCGTGCACAGGCCTACCTGGCCGAGCAGGAGAAGAAGATGACCGAACGCCGTAAGGAGCTGGGCGTCGCCGACGACCTGGCCAGCCTGCCGGGCCTGACGCCCGCGATGCTGGTCACGCTGGGCGAGGCCGGGGTAAAGACGCGCGACGACCTCGCCGAATATGCCGGGTTCGAACTATCGGACCCGTCGGACGGGCTGTTGCGCAGCCACGGCATCAGCGAGGACGACGCCAACACCATCATCATGGCCTGCCGCGCCCATTGGTTCGAGGGCGAGGCGGGCGACGAGGCCGACGAGGCGGCACCGGTGGAGGGGTCGTAACGATCGGGGCCTCCAACATGCTGGCCGCCGAGACGGGCGGGGGGGAGGATGCGGCACCTGCCGCCGACCGCCGCGCGACACCGGAGCGGCGCTGCCTCGTGACCCGCCAGTCGGGCGATGCACACGCCATGGTGCGGTTCGTCGTCTCGCCGGCGGGCGAGATCGTTCCCGACGTCGACGGCAAGCTGCCGGGACGCGGTTTGTGGTTATCGGCGCGTCGCGATATAATGTCTGAGGCGGTTGCGCGCGGCGTGTTCGTCAAGGCGGCGCGCGCACGTGTGCAGGTGGCGTCCGATCTTGCCGATCGGGTGGAGGGGTTGCTCGCCAGGCGCTGTCTCGACCTGATCGGGATGGCCCGCCGTGCCGGGCTGGCGGTGGCGGGCTTCGAGAAGGTGCGGGCGCTGGTGGCCAAGGGCCGGGCGGGCGTGGTGATCCAGGCGATCGACGCGGCGCCCGGCGGGCGTGACAAGCTGAAGACGGCCGCGGCCGGACTGCCCGAGGTGGGGCTGTTCACGGTCGCGGAGCTGGCCCGGGCGTTCGGGCGCGAGACGGTGGTCCACGCGGCGCTGGAGCGGGGACCGATGGCCGAGAGCTTTCTGCGCGAGACGGCGCGTCTCGCCGGGTTCCGGCCAAGTGAGGCCAAAACGGTACGGAAGTGACATGACGGAAGCGAACGAAAACGACGCCAAGCAGGACGGCGGCCGCAAGCCCCTCGGGCTCAACCGGCCGAGCCGGCTCGAGCTGCGCAAGACCGTGGACGCCGGACAGGTGCGCCAGAGCTTCTCGCACGGACGCTCGAAGGCAGTGTCGGTCGAGGTCCGCCGCAAGCGCACCTTCCAGCAGGGCGAAGGCGGCGTGATGACCGAGGTCAAGGGCCGGCGCGGTGTCGTCGAGCCCGAGGCCGAGCCCGAGGCGCCGACGATCGAACCGGTCGCCACGCCGGAGGTTCCCGCGCCGCTGCGCACACTGACCGAGGAGGAGCGCGCCTCGCGCGCCCGCGCCCTGAAGGGCGCCAAGCGGTCGGACGAGATCGAGCGCCAGGTCGCCGAGGAGATGCGGCGCCTCGCCGAGCGCGAGGCCGAGGAAGAGGCCCGCGAGGCCGAGCGCATGGCCGAGGCGGAGGCCGCGCAGCGCGCCGCCGAGGCGGCGGCCAAGGCGGCGGCCGCACCGGCCGAGGCGAAGACCGAGGAGGCACCGCCCGCCGTCGAGGGCGGGCCTGCGCCCGCGGCGCCCGCCGAGGCGAAGAAGCCCGAGGCCGAGGCGCCCAAGGCGGCGCCCGAGGCGGCAGCCGAGGGCGAGGAGGAGGACGAGGCGCGCCGCCGCCGTCCCGGCGCCCGCCAGGAAGTGCGCCGCCCGCCGGCCCGCCGCGGCGAGGCACGCCGGCGCACCGGCAAGCTGACCATCAGCCAGGCGCTGGAAGGCGACGAGGGCGAGCGCGTCCGTTCGCTCGCCTCGATGCGGCGCGCGCGCGAGCGCGAGCGCCGGCTGCAGCAGCAGCGCCTGCAGGAATCGTCCAAGGTGCTGCGCGAGGTGATCATCCCCGAGACCATCTCGGTGCAGGACCTCGCCAACCGCATGGCCGAGCGCGGCGCCGAGGTGGTCAAGGTGCTGATGAAGATGGGAGTGATGGCGACCATCACCCAGGCCATCGACGCCGACACGGCGGAGCTGGTCGTCGCCGAGTTCGGCCACCGCTCGCGCCGCGTGTCGGAGGCCGACGTCGAGATCGGGCTGAGGGGCGGCGACGACGAGGGTGCGGAGCTTGAGGCGCGCCCGCCGGTTGTCACCGTGATGGGCCATGTCGACCACGGCAAGACGTCGCTGCTCGACGCGCTGCGCAAGACCAACGTCGCGGGCGGCGAGGCGGGCGGCATCACCCAGCATATCGGCGCCTACCAGGTGACGCTGCCGAGCGGCGCGAAGGTCACCTTCATCGACACGCCGGGCCATGAGGCGTTCACCGCCATGCGCGCCCGCGGCGCCTCGGTGACCGACATCGTGGTGCTGGTGGTGGCGGCCGACGACGGCATCATGCCGCAGACGGTCGAAGCCATCGACCACGCCAAGGCGGCCGGCGCGCCGATCATCGTCGCCATCAACAAGATCGACAAGCCGGACGCCGACCCGAACCGCGTGCGCCAGGGTCTGCTGCAGCACGAGCTGGTGGTCGAGGAGATGGGCGGCGACATTCTCGACGTCGAGGTGTCGGCGACCCAGGGCACCGGGCTCGACAAGCTGATCGAGGCGATCGTCTTGCAGGCCGAGGTGATGGAGCTTGCCGCCAACCCCGACCGGCCCGCCGAAGGCGTGGTGGTCGAGGCGAAGCTGGAGCAGGGGCGCGGCGCGGTGGCGACGCTGCTGGTCCAGCGCGGCACGCTGCACCAGGGCGACATCCTGGTCGCCGGCTCCGAATGGGGCCGCGTCCGCGCCATGCTGGGCGACGATGCGAAGCCGATTGACGAGGCGCTGCCCGCCATGCCGGTCGAGGTGCTGGGCCTTAACGCGGTCCCGCACGCGGGCGACGAGTTCTCGGTGGTCGAGAACGAATCGCGCGCGCGCGAAATCACCGACTATCGCCAGCGGCGCGACCGCAACGCGGCCTCGGCCGCGTCGCAGCGCGGAACGCTGGAGCAGATGTTCTCGCGCATCGCGGCCGGCGAGGCGAAGGAGCTGCCGGTCGTCGTCAAGTCGGACGTGCAGGGCTCGGCCGAGGCGCTGGTCGCCTCGCTCGAGCATCTCGGCACCGACGAGGTGAAGGTGCGCGTGCTGCACTCGGCGGTCGGCGGCATCAACGAATCCGACATCGCGCTCGCCAAGGCCTCGGAAGCGGTGGTCATCGGCTTCAACGTGCGCGCCAACCCGCAGGCGCGCGACCGCGCGCGGCGCGACGGCGTCGAGATCCGCTACTACTCGATCATCTACGACGTCACCGACGACATGAAGAAGGTGCTCGGCGGCATGCTGGCGCCGGCGACCCGCGAGAACATGCTCGGCAACGCACGCATCCAGGAGGTGTTCCGCATCACCAAGGTCGGCAACGTCGCGGGCTGCCGCGTGACCGACGGCGTGGTGCGGCGCGGCGCCAAGGTACGGCTGCTGCGCGACGACGTCGTGATCCACGAGGGGACGCTGTCGACCCTGAAGCGCTTCAAGGACGAGGTCCGCGAGGTGCGCGAGGGGTTCGAGTGCGGCATGGCCTTCGAGAACTACTCCGACATCAAGGTCGGCGACGTGATCGAGTGCTTCGAGCTGGTCGAGGTCGCCCGGACACTGTAGGGCAATCTCCCTCTCCGCCCCTGGGGGCGGAGAGGGTCCGGGCTAGGTGGGGGAAAGCCGCTAGGCGCCCCGAGGCTCACGTCGCCCGGTCCTCGCTCCGCTCGGACCACCCTCTCCCCCTGAAGGGCGGAGAGGGAAGGTTCCCATTGGACGACCGTTTCGAACCATGCCCCGCAACCGCCCCCGACCCAAGGACCGGCCCGACCGCGGACCCAGCCAGCGTCAGCTTCGCGTCGGCGAGTTGATCCGCCATGCGCTCGCCGAGATGCTGGAGCGCGGCGAGGCGCGCGATCCCGAGCTTGCCGGGCGCGTCGTCACCATCACCGAGGTGCGCCCCGCGCCTGACCTGAAGAGCGCCACCGTCTTCGTGATGCCGCTTGGCGGCGAGGACGAGGCTGCGGCCCTGGCGGCGCTCGGCCGCGCCGCCCCCTATTTCCGACGCAAGATCGCGGGCGAGCTCGACTTGCGCTACGCGCCCGAGTTGCGTTTCGCCCTCGACACCTCGTTCGACACGGCCGACCGGATCGAGCGGCTGCTGCGCTCGCCGGACGTGGCGCGCGATCTGGACGAGTCGGACGGGACGGACGAGCCCGACGATGAGCCGTAGGCGCGGGGCGCCGATCGACGGCTGGCTCGCGATCGACAAGCCTCAGG
Organism: uncultured Alphaproteobacteria bacterium; assembly: GCA_963775315.1. Lineage (GTDB taxonomy): Bacteria > Pseudomonadota > Alphaproteobacteria > MPNO01 > DASWLB01 > CAWGHZ01. The sequence continues at coordinate 102,380 of CAVZIN010000012.1, forward strand.
GCCTGACCTCGGCGCAGGTGGTGGGACGGGTCCGCCGCCAGACCGGCGCGGCCAAGGTCGGGCACGGGGGCACGCTCGACCCGCTGGCGACCGGCGTGCTGCCGATCGCGCTGGGCGAGGCCACCAAGACCGTCGCCTACGTGATGGACGGCGCCAAGAGCTACCGCTTCACGGTTCGCTGGGGCGAGACGCGCGATACCGACGATATCGAGGGGCGCGTCACCGCAAGCTCCGGCATGCGGCCCGAAATGGAAGCGATCCGCGCCGCCCTGCCCCGCTTCACCGGCGAGATCGTCCAGGTCCCGCCCGTCTATTCGGCCATCAAGATCGACGGCGAGCGGGCCTACAAGCGTGCCCGCGCCGAGGAGGAGGTGCGGCCGCCGCCGCGCTGCGTGCGGATCGACGCGCTGACGCTGGCCTCGGTCGACGACACGGACCACGCGACGTTCGTGGTCGCATGCGGCAAGGGCACCTACGTCCGGGCGCTGGCCCGGGACCTTGCCGCCGCGCTCGGCACGCTCGGGGCCGTGTCGGCGCTCCGCCGCCTGCGCGTAGGCCCGTTCGGCGAGGCCGACGCCGCGACGCTGGAGGCGTTGGCCGCGGACGGGCTCGACGCGCATCTCCAGCCGGTCGAGGCGGCGCTCGACCTGCCGCGGGTCGATCTCACGGAAGTCGAGGCGAACGATCTCCGCCAGGGCCGGCCGGTCCGCCGCGCGGGCGCGGGCCCCCGCCCCGCCGGGGCGGAGGTCGTGCTGGCACGCCACGCCGGCCGGCCGGTCGCCCTCGCCCGCCAGGAGGCCGGCACGATCCACGCGGTAAGGGTGCTGAACCTGTGACCGGCGCCGCGGGACCGATTTCCATGGCGGTTCGCGCCCTGTTCGTGTATACGCCGCGCTAATTGCACCCCGGACGGCGCTGGACGACATCCTGGCGCCGCCTTTGTCGTTACGATTTTGGAAGGAGCAGCCGATGTCGATCACCGCAGATCGGAAGCAGGAGCTCATCAAGGAGTACGCGGTCAACCCCGGCGACACAGGCTCGCCCGAGGTTCAGGTCGCGATCCTGTCCGAGCGCATCAAGAACCTGACCGAGCATCTCAAGGACCACAAGAAGGACCACCATTCGCGCCGCGGCCTGCTCATCATGGTCGGCCAGCGCCGGCGGCTGCTCGACTACGTCAAGCGTGTCGACAACGGCCGCTACGATTCGCTGATCGGCCGGCTGGGACTGAGGCGATAGTCGCGCACGGCGACGGGTCGGTCTGGACGGGCGCGCGCCGAGCGCGCCGCTCACGAAGGCTGGCGACGGCAAGGCCGTTGCCGGCCCGTTTGGCGTTGCGGATGGTCCGCGGCGCCGCGAAGCGGCTTCTCCGAAGGGGATGAGGCCGCCGCAGGCCGGCCGGGCGGGCGAACCGCCGGCCGGGGGCGACGCCGCATAGGGCGGTGTCGCGTACGGGAAGGACGGAACCATGTTCCATATTCATCGCAAGGAAATCGAGTGGGCCGGGCGCAAGCTCGTGCTGGAAACGGGCAAGATCGCCCGCCAGGCCGACGGGGCGGTGCTCGCCACCTACGGCGAGACGACGGTGCTGTGCACCGCGGTCGCCCAGAAGACGCCCAAGGCGGGGGTGGATTTCTTCCCCCTCACCGTCAACTACCAGGAAAAGACGTTCGCGGCGGGCAAGATCCCCGGCGGCTTCTTCAAGCGCGAGGGACGGCCGTCGGAGAAGGAGACGCTGTCGTCGCGCCTGATCGACCGGCCGATCCGGCCGCTGTTCGCCGACGGGTTCCGCAACGAGACGCAGGTGATCTGCACGGTCCTGTCGCACGACCTGGAGAACGATCCAGACATCGTCGCCTTGGTCGGAGCGTCGGCGGCCCTCACCATCTCGGGCATTCCGTTCCTGGGCCCGATCGGCGGGGCGCGCGTCGGCTATATCGACGGCGAGTACGTGCTGAACCCGCGCACCGACCAGCTGCCGGACTCGCAGCTCGACATGGTGGTCGCCGGCACGGCGGACGCAGTGCTGATGGTCGAATCGGAAGCGCACGAGCTTTCCGAGGCGGTCATGCTCGGCGCGGTGATGCATGCCCACAAGGGCTTCCAGCCGGTGGTCGATGCGATCATCGACCTGGCCGAGCAGTGCGCCAAGGAGCCGTGGGCGGTGCCCGGCCATGCCGAAGGGTATGATTCGGTCAAGGCGCGCCTTACCGAGGTGGCCGAGCCGATGCTGCGCGACGCCTACGCCGAGACGGTGAAGCAGGCGCGCGTCGAGAAGGTGGCGCAGGCCAAGTCGGCCGCGCTCGACCGGCTCGCCGAGGAAGGGCTCGACGTTGAGCTCGCCGCCAAGCTGCTCAAGGGCGTCGAGAAGGACATCGTGCGCGGCAACATCCTGAAGACCGGCCAGCGCATCGACGGGCGCGACACCCGCACGGTGCGGCCGATCACTGCCGAGGTCGGCATTCTGCCGCGCGCGCACGGCTCGGCGCTGTTCACTCGCGGCGAGACGCAGGCGCTGGTCGTCGCCACGCTCGGCACCGGCCAGGACGAACAGATCGTCGACGCGCTGGAAGGCGAGTATCGCGAGCACTTCCTGCTGCACTACAACTTCCCCCCCTATTCGGTGGGCGAGGCGGCGTTCCTGCGCTCGCCCGGCCGGCGCGAGATCGGCCACGGCAAGCTCGCCTGGCGCGCGCTGCACCAGCTCATGCCGAAGAAGGAGGAGTTCCCCTACACGATCCGTATCGTCTCCGAGATCACCGAGTTCGAACGGCTCGTCCTCGATGGCGACGGTGTGCGGCACCTCGCTCGCCATGATGGACGCGGGCGTGCCGCTCGGCCGTCCGGTCGCGGGCATCGCCATGGGGCTGATCAAGGAGCCGGACGGGTTCGCCGTGCTCTCCGACATCCTCGGCGACGAGGACCATCTCGGCGACATGGACTTCAAGGTGGCGGGCACGACCGAGGGCGTGACTGCGCTGCAGATGGACATCAAGATTCGCGGCATCACCGAAGAGATCATGCGCGTCGCGCTCGACCAGGCGCGCGACGGCCGCGCCCACATCCTGGGCGAGATGGCGCGGGCGATCGATTCGGCGCGCGAGGACGTGTCCAGCAACGCCCCGCGCATTACCGTGATCAGCATCCCGAAGGACAAGATCCGCGAGGTGATCGGCACCGGCGGCAAGGTGATCCGCGAGATCACCGAGACCACCGGCGCGAAGATCGACATCGAGGACGACGGGACGATCAAGGTGGCCGCGGTCGACCAGACGCAGGCGCAGGCCGCGATCGACTGGATCCGCGGCATCGTCGCCGAGCCCGAGGTCGGGGTGATCTACACGGGCAAGGTCGTGAAGGTGGTCGATTTCGGCGCCTTCGTGAACTTCCTCGGCGCCCGCGACGGGCTGGTCCACATCTCGGAGCTGTCGTCCAAGCGGGTCGGCAAGGTCACCGATGTCGTCAACGAGGGCGACCAGGTGAAGGTCAAGGTCCTGGCCGTCGACGACCGCGGCAAGGTGAAGCTCTCGATGCGCGCGGTTAACCAGGAGACGGGCGAGGACCTGGGCGACCGCCCGCGCGAGCGCGAGGAGCGGCAGGCCGCGCCCTCCGAGGCGTGAGCCGGAAGGCTCCTCACCCGTCTTCGCGGCACGCGAAGCAAGGAAGCGATCCAGGGCCCCGAAAGGGCCTGGATTGCTTCGCTTCGCGCGCAATGACAGGTAATCGTCGCCGCGGAACTCTGCCCCCTGGCCACGCGCGGCCTCTGCCCATATATTCCGCCCCTGGACGGCGCGCAGCGGCGCGCCGGGGCGTGGACACACCCGGAGGGCAGCCGACCATGAGGCCGCTGAAACCCCTGGTGATCTCGGGGCGCGAGGTTCTTCCTCTCGTCGAGGGCGGCAAAGGGATCGCCATATCGAACGGCGAAAGCTCGGGCGCGTGGGCCGCCGCGGGCGGCGTCGGCACGTTCTCCGGCGTCAATGCCGATGCTTACGACCAGCACGGCGAGCTGATTCCGGTTCGCTATGTCGGGCGCACGCGGCGCGACCGGCACGAGGAGCTGCTGGCCTACGCGATCCAGGGCGGCATCAGCCAGGCGCGCGTCGCGCACGAGATGTCCGGCGGGCGCGGGCGCATCCACATGAACGTGCTGTGGGAGATGGCGGGCGCCGAGCGCGTGCTGAACGGCGTGCTGGCCGGCGCGCGGGGCCTGATCCACGGCGTCACCTGCGGCGCCGGCATGCCCTACCGCATCGCCGAGCTTTCGGCCCGCTACGGCGTGCACTACTACCCGATCGTGTCGTCGGCCCGCGCCTTCCGCGCGTTGTGGAAGCGCGCCTATCACAAGTTCTCCGACTGGCTGGGCGGGGTGGTCTACGAGGACCCTTGGCTCGCCGGCGGCCATAACGGCATCTCGAACAACGAGGACCCGGCGAAGCCCGAGCCCGCGCGCCCGCGCGTCGCGGAGCTGCGCAAGATGATGCGCGAGTTCGGCCTCGACGAGACCCCGATCTTCATGGCCGGGGGCGTCTGGTTTTTGCGCGAATGGTCGGACTGGCTGGACGATCCCGATGTGGGGCCGGTCGCGTTCCAGTTCGGCACGCGGCCCCTGCTGACCCAGGAGAGCCCGATCTCCGACGCGTGGAAACAGCGCCTCCTCGGGCTCGGCGAGGGCGACGTGTGGCTCAACCGTCTGAGCCCGACCGGCTTTTACTCCTCGGCGGTCGTCAACTCGTTCCTGGTCGAGCTTCGCGAGCGGTCCGAGCGCCAGATCGCCTATTCGACGGAAGCGGTGGGCGAGCTGTCGACGCCTTTCCCGGTCGGGCCGCGCAAGCGGCTGGTGCACCTCACGGACATCGACAAGGCACGCGCCGAGGAATGGGTGGCGGCGGGCTTCACCGAGGCGCTGCGGACGCCCGATTCGACGCTGATCTTCGTCACGCCTGACAAGGCGAACGAGATCCGCACCGACCAGATCAACTGCATGGGCTGCCTGTCGCAGTGCCTGTTCTCGAACTGGTCGCAGGACGAATCGGGCACCACCGGCCGCAAGGCCGACCCCCGATCCTACTGCATCCAGAAGACGCTGCAGGCGATCAGCCATTCGGAGGACGTCGAGCACCAGCTCATGTTCGCCGGACACAACGCCTACCGCTTCCGGGACGACCCGTTCTACGCCAACGGCTTCATCCCCACGGTGGGCGAGCTGGTGGCCCGGCTGCAGACCGGCGACTGACCGGGCGCCTGGGCGGCTCGTTTCGCCGTTTTCATATTTTCGGGAACTTTCGGGCCGCCAAGGCGCTTGTTACGTCGAAGGCTGCCCGCTAATTTGAAATGCTTTAAAAAATCATGCCCGGAACCCATATCGGCTATATGTCCCAGGTGAGACCCTTTAGCGGTGTAATCGACCGGCTGCGCCATGCCGGGCTCCGTCCCACCCGCCAGCGCATCGCGCTCGCCCGGCTCCTGTTCGACGGGGGCGACCGCCACGTGACGGCCGAAGAGCTGCACGGCGAGGCGGTCGGCGGCAACGTGCGGGTTTCCCTCGCCACCATCTACAACACGCTGCACCAGTTCACCGCCGCCGGGCTGTTGCGCCAGGTGGTGGTCGATTCCGGCCGCAGCTATTTCGACACCAACACGGCCGACCACCATCACTTCTTCTTCGAGGATTCCGGCAAGCTGCAGGACATCCCCGGCGAGTCGGTGGTCGTCGCCTCGCTGCCCGCGCCGCCCGGCGGGGCCGAGGTGAGCCGTGTGGACGTGATCGTGCGGGTGCGTCCCGAGCGGACCTGATTCCGTTTTCCCTCCGTCGCCTAAGAATTATCCTGGAATAATTCTAAACTGTGTTGACACGTCCTGCCCGGGGCCCATATAACCGGTGTGCGGGCGTGCCATTGCGCGCCCCGACGCGTTCCTGCACCCAGACGATAGGGGAGACCAACATGCCGTCGCTTAAGGGCACCAAGACGGAAGCCAACCTGAAGGAAGCCTTCGCCGGCGAGTCCCAGGCCAACCGCCGCTACCTGTACTTCGCCCAGAAGGCCGACGTTGAGGGCTTCAACGACGTCGCCGCCGTCTTCCGCTCCACCGCCGAGGGCGAGACCGGCCATGCCCATGGCCATCTCGAGTATCTCGAGGAGGTGGGCGATCCGGCGACCGGATTGCCGATCGGCGCGACCGACAAGAACCTGAAGGCCGCCGTCGCCGGCGAGACGCACGAGTACACCGACATGTACCCGGGCATGGCCCGCTCGGCGCGCGAGGAGGGCTTCGACGAGATCGCCGACTGGTTCGAGACGCTGGCCAAGGCGGAGAAATCGCACGCCGGCCGCTTCACCAAGGCGCTCAACGACCTCGGCTAACGCCGGGCTGTTGCCGAGCGGCGGGGGCGCAACTTCGCCCCCGCCCCCATCGGCCGCGCCCACCGCCGCGGCTGGACATGCGAAAGGAAGCTCGCCATGATCGAGGGCGGACTCGGCGCCCCCGTGCGCCACCCCATCGCCTGGAACGATCCCGAGTTCGTCGACCCCGCGGCGATCGAGAAGGAGATGCGGCGCGTCTTCGACATCTGCCACGGCTGCCGGCGCTGCTTCAACCTGTGCGATTCATTCCCGCGCCTGTTCGACCTGATCGACGGTACCGAGACGGGCGAGCTGGACGCGGTTCCCTCCGAGGATTTCAAGCAGGTCGTGGACGCGTGCACGCTGTGCGACATGTGCTTCATGACCAAGTGCCCCTACGTGCCGCCGCACGAGTTCAACCTCGACTTCCCCCATCTGATGCTGCGCTACCGCGCGATGCAGTTCGCCAAGGGCGAGGTCGGGTTCGTCGGCAAGCGCCTCGCCGAGACCGATGCGAACGGGCGCATGGCCGCGCCGGTCGCGGGCCTCGCCAACTGGGCGACGCGCACCGATAACGCGATGACCCGCCCGGCGATGGAGAAGATCGCCGGCATCGACCGCAACGCCGCGCTGCCCAGGTTCCAGGGCAAGACGCTGGTGGCGCGCGCCAAGGCCGAGGCGCCGACGGTGAACGCCGAGGCGCCCGCGCACGGGCGGAAGGCGGTGCTCTACGCCACCTGCTACGGCAACTACAACAATCCGGAGATCGGCGAGGCGACCCGCGCCGTGCTGGCGCGGAACGGCGTCGAGACCGAGGTGGTCTATCCCGGCTGCTGTGGCATGCCGAAGCTCGAGCAGGGCGATCTCAAGCGTGTCGCGGAGAACGCGAAGCGCGTCGCCGCCGAGATGAAGCCCTGGATCGACAAGGGCTACGACGTGATCGCCCTGGTGCCGTCCTGCGCGCTGATGCTGAAGTTCGAATGGCCGCTGATCGTGCCGGGCGACGCGGACGTCGAACGCCTCGCCAAGGCGACGCGCGACATTTCCGAATACGTCGTCGACATCGCCAAGACCGAGGGGCTGGCCCCCGGCCTCTCGCCGCTCGAAGGCGGCGTCGCCATCCACCTCGCCTGCCACGCCCGCGCGCAGAACGTCGGCGCCAAGGCGGCCGAGATGCTGCGCCTCGTGCCCGAAACCGAGGTGCAGGTGATCGAGCGCTGCTCCGGCCACGGCGGGTCGTGGGGCATCATCAAGGGCAATTTCGAGACGGCGCTGAAGGTCGGCCGGCCGGTCGCGCGCCAGGCCGCGGAGGGCGGCAAGGCCCACGTCGCGTCGGAATGCCCGCTTGCGGGCATGCACATCCTCCAGGGCATGGAGCGGCTGAACAAGGGGGAGAAGCCGGTGCCCGCGGAGGCGCCCCATCCCATCCAGCTGCTGGCCCGCGCCTACGGGCTCGCGACCTGAGGAGGTCCCCCATGTCTTCAAGACACGAAATCACCCGCGACGACATCATCCCGGTCGAGGAGTACGCAAAGACGCGCAAGGCGCGCCACAAGGCGCTGGCCGAGATGAAGCGCGACCGGCGCCTCGAGATCGGCCCGCACGCGACGTTCTATTTCGAGAACTACGACACGATGTGGCACCAGATCCACGAGATGCTCTACATCGAGCGTGGCGGCGAGGCCCAGATCGCGGACGAGCTGTCCGCCTACAACCCGCTGATCCCGAAAGGGCGCGAGCTGGTGGCGACCTTGATGTTCGAGATCGAGGACGCGGCGCAGCGCCACCGGATCCTCTCCAGGCTCGGCGGCGTCGAGGAGACGGTGACGATGGAGATCGACGGCGACAAGGTCACCGGCACGCCCGAGACCGACGTCGACCGCACGACGGCCGCGGGCAAGGCGTCGTCGGTGCAGTTCATTCACTTCCCGCTGACCGAGGCGCAGGCCGCCAGGGTCAAGGCCGCCGGCACCCGCGTCGTTGTCGGGATCGGCCATCCGCAGTACGGCCATATGGCCGTGATGCCGGAGCGCGTGCGCGCCGCCCTGGCGACCGACCTGGACTGACGGGCCTTTTACGTTCCTCGACTTCCGTCGGAACCGCTACGCCGTCGTGTCGAGGTGGGGCTGCGCGTCGGGCGGGGCCTTGGCGACGCCGACGCGGACGGGGCGCAGCAGCCGGTCGTGGATGGTGTAGCCCGCTTCCATCACATGGGCGACCGTGCCGGGCTCCTGCTCGGCGGTCGGCACCTCGAACATCGCCTCGTGCCTGTCGTGGTCGAACTTTTCGCCCTGCTGCGGGTCGATGCGCTTGATGCCGTGGCGCTCGAGCGCCGACAACAGTTCGCGCTCGGTGAGCTTCACCCCGTCCACCAGCGCATCCGATGCGCCCGCACCGGCCGCGCTTTCGAGGGCGCGGTGCAGGTCCTCGGCGATCTTGACCATGTCGCGCGCGAAGCCAGTGACGGCGTATTTCGCCGTGTCCTCGCGCTCCTTGTTGGCGCGCCGGCGCACGTTCTCGACCTCGGCGAGGGCGCGGAGCAGCCGGTCCCGCAGATCGGCCGCCTCGCCTTGCGCGGTGGCGAGCGCGTCGTCTCCGCCTCCGCCCGGCTGCGGGCCGGCCTGGGGCTCGTTCGGCGTGGTGCCGTTTTCGGACGGCGCGTCGGCCGCCCGATCCTCGTTCCGGTTCGGGTTTTCGTCGTCTGCCATGAAACCTCAGCCGATCAGACGCCCGATCACCTTGGCGGTGTAGTCCACCATGGGCACGATGCGGGCATAGTTGATGCGCGTCGGGCCGATCACGCCGATCGCACCGACGATGTGGCCGGACGCGCCCGAATAGGGCGCGACGACCATCGAGCAGCCGGACAGGTTGAACAAGACGTTCTGGGCGCCGATGAAGATCTGCACCCCCTCTCCCGCCTGCGACAAATCCAGGAGGCGCAGGATCAGATCCTTGGTCTCCAGCGCCTCGAACAGCGCGCGCACGCGCTCGAGATCCTCGATCGCCTGGATCTCCTCGAGCAGGTGCGCCTGGCCGCGCACGATCAGCATGCCGCCATTGCCCTGGGCCGAGCGCGTGGCGAGCCCCGCCTCGACCAGCTTCTCGGTAATCGAATCGATCTGGGCGCGGTGCGCGTCGAGCTCGGCGCGGATGGAGTCCTGCGCCTCGTCCATCGTGCGTCCGCCGATGCGCGCGTTGAGGTAGTTCGCGGCCTGCACCAGCGCCGAGGGCGGCGTGCCGATCGGAACCGGGATGACGCGGTTCTCGACCAGCCCGTCCGCGGTGACCAGCACCACGATGGCGCGTCCGTCGCCGATATTGACGAACTCGAGGTGCTTGAGCGGCCGGTCGGTCTTGGGCGCGACCACCAGCCCGGCGCAGCGCGACAGGCCGGACAGCACAGAGGTCGCCTGCTCCAGCGCCTGGGCGAGGCTGGTCGACGCCCCGGCGCAGCGGCTCTCGATCGAGCGCCGGTCCTCCTCGTTCAGATTGCCGAGCTCCAGCAGCCCATCGACGAAGAGGCGCAGCCCCGCCTCGGTCGGCAGCCGACCGGCCGAGGTATGCGGCGCGTAGAGAAGCCCCGCGTCCTCGAGGTCGGCCATCACGTTGCGGATGGTCGCGGGCGAGAGCGCCAGCGACAGGCGCTTGGCGAGCGTCCGCGAGCCCATCGGCTCGCCCGTCTCCACATAGGCGTCGACGATCTCGCGGAAGATCGCGCGCGACCGCTCGTTCAGCTCGCCAATGGTGCCGGGCGGGATGGCGTTCATGTTCTTCCGTTCCGTTGGGCGAATTTAGGTGCCCCCTCCCCTACCGTCAATGTCGCCCGCTTTACCTGGGGGCGCCCGCGCGATAGCTTGCCGCCATGCCTGCCCGCCATTCCGGCCGCGCCGAAGACGAGCTGCGCCAAATCCGCCTGGAGCCCGCGTTCTCGAAATATGCCGAGGGCTCGTGCATGGCGCGGTTCGGCGACACGCACGTGCTATGCACCGCGACGGTCGAGACCTCCGTCCCGCCCTTCCTCCGCAACACCGGACGCGGCTGGGTGACCGCCGAGTACGGCATGCTGCCGCGCGCGACGCACGAGCGCACCGCGCGCGAGGCCTCGCGCGGCAAGCAGGGCGGGCGCACGCTCGAAATTCAACGCCTGATCGGGCGCAGCCTCCGCGCCGTCACCGACCTCGCCAGGCTGGGCGAGCGCCAGATCCGGATCGATTGCGACGTGATCCAGGCCGACGGCGGCACGCGCACCGCTTCGGTCACCGGCGGATACGTGGCCCTCGTGCTCGCCCTGCGCAAGATGGTGGCGGACAAGGTGATCGCGCACGCACCGCTCACCGGTTCGGTCGCGGCGGTGAGCTGCGGGCTGATCGGCGGGATCGCTGTGCTCGACCTCGATTATCTCGAAGATTCGACCGCTCAGGCCGACGCGAACTTCGTGATGACCGGCGCGGGCGGGCTGGTCGAGGTGCAAGGCACGGCCGAGGGCGACCCCTTCAGCCGCGACCAGTTCGACCGGCTGATGAGCCTCGCCGAACACGGCATCCGCCAACTCGCGGCCCTCCAGGCGAAGGCGCTGGAGAGCGCATGAGGCGGCGTTTCGCGGGCGGCCGTCTGGTGATCGCGAGCCACAACCCCGGCAAGGTGCGCGAGATCGGCGAGCTGCTCGCGCCCCACGGCGCGGACGTGGTGTCGGCCGGCACCCTCGGCTTGGCGGAGCCGGAGGAGACCGGCGTCACCTTCGTCGCCAATGCCGAGCTGAAGGCCCGCGCGGCGTCCGAGGTGGCGCGCCTTCCCGCCCTCGCCGACGATTCGGGCCTCGCGGTCGCCGCGCTCGACGGCGCGCCCGGCATCTATTCCGCGCGCTGGGCGGGGCCGTCGAAGGATTTCGACCACGCCATGCGACGGGTGCATGACGAGTTGGGCGGGCGCGACCGCACCGCGACCTTCGTCTGCGCGCTCGCCCTGTGCTGGCCCGACGGGCATTGCGAGATCTTCGAGGGCACGGTCCCGGGCACGCTGGTCTGGCCGCCGCGTGGCGACAAGGGCTTCGGCTACGACCCGATGTTCCTGCCCGCGGGTGGGGCCGAGACGTTCGGCGAGATGGACCCGGCGGCGAAGCACGCGATCTCGCACCGCGCCAACGCGTTCCGCAAGCTGGTCGCCGCCTGCTTCGCGGCATGACCCCTCTCCGCCCTTTGGGGGGGGCAGAGTGGGACATAAAGTGGCCTCTGTGGTGCAGCTCCCTATCTCATCACCCATGACCGCCCCGGAAACCCTCGCCCTTTACGTGCATTGGCCGTTCTGCGTGTCCAAGTGCCCGTATTGCGACTTCAACAGCCATGTGCGCGACCGGGTGGACCAGGCGCGCTGGGCCCAGGCCCTGGCGCGCGAGATCGCCGCGACGGCCGCCGAGACCGGCCCGCGCCGCATTGCCAGCGTGTTCTTCGGCGGCGGCACGCCGTCGCTGATGGCGCCCGCGACGGTCGCCGCCGTTCTTGAGGCCGCGGCGCGGGGATGGGGGATCCCGGACGACGCCGAGATCACGCTGGAGGCGAACCCCAACTCGGCCGAGGCGGGGCGCTTCGCCGATTATCGCGCGGCCGGGGTGAACCGCGTCTCGCTCGGCGTGCAGGCGCTCGACGATGCGGCGCTCCGCTTCCTCGGCCGGGCCCACGATTCGGCCGAGGCGCTGTCTGCCATCGGCGCGGCCGCGCGCGTTTTCCCGCGCTTCTCGTTCGACCTGATCTATGCGCGGCCGGACCAGGCGGAGCCCGCCTGGCGGGACGAGCTCGCGCACGCCCTGGCGCTCGCGGGCGACCATCTGTCGGTCTACCAGCTCACCCTGGAGAAGGGGACGCCGTTCTACGGCGCGGCGCGGCGTGGCGCCTTCGCTTTGCCCGACGAGGATGCGCAGGCGGCGCTCTACGAGGCGACGCAGGAGGTGCTGGGCGCCGCCGGCCTGCCGGCCTACGAGGTTTCGAACCACGCGCGGCCGGGGGGAGCGGAATCGCGCCACAACCTCGCCTACTGGCGGGGCGAGGACTATGCCGGGATCGGGCCGGGCGCGCATGGCAGGCTGACGCTCGGCGGCACGGCGCACGCGACCGCCAACCGGCGCGCGCCCGAGGCATGGCTCGCCGCCGTCGAGCGCGACGAGACCGGGCGCGAGGAGCATCGCGCGATCCCGCCGGACGAGCGGATCGCGGAGCTCGTGATGATGGGGCTGCGCATCGCCGAGGGCATCGACCGGGCACGGTTCCTGGCCCAGACCGGGCGGGAGATCGAGGAGGCGCTGAACGAGGACGCCCTCGCCCGCCTCGCCGCCGGCGGGTTCGTTGTGCTGGACGACACCGGCCTGCGCGCCACGCCGGCCGGCCGCCTGCGTCTCAACGCCGTGACGGCAATGCTGCTTGGATAAGAAGGCGGGTCGAGCCGGTCCCCGACCGGCCCAACTCCTACTTCCGGTCCGGGTCGTCGGCCCGCTGCAGCCGGGCCATCTCCGGATCGGTGTATTGCGGGCGCATCGGCTTCGGGCTGCCCAGCATGACCTGGAAGAAGCACGCGCCCGGCCCGTCGTTCCGCAGCGCGTGGATGCGCCCGGGCGGGTTGTAGACGGCATCCCACTTGCCGAGCTTGCGCTCGACGATCTCGCCGTTCTCCTGCCACATCACGGTCGGGCTGCCCTCCAGCACGAAGAACGTCTCCGCCTCGTCGTGGTGGTGGAACGGCTGGTGGTGGCCCTCCGGCATCATCATGACGCTGAGCGTGTGGCAGTCGGCCGGCAGCGCCTTGTAGCTCGACACGACGTCGTGGCTGACCGAGCCCGACGCGCCGAGATAGCGCCGCTGGCAGCGGGCGTATTGCGGATCGAGCTGCGTTTCGAAGGCGAACACTTTCCAGCTGGGCTCGCGGCTCTCCCAGGTCAGGACGTTTCGGTCGAGATCGTCGGAGAGGCGCGGCGCGGCGGATTCGCGGGCGGTGGCCATGGGGAGGTCCTCCGGTCAGTCGAACGTGGGAAAGCGCGCGGTGCCGTCGCGCTCGAGCTGCGCGACGAGCTGCAGCTCCCAATCGAGATAGGCCTGCATGTCGGCGGCGACGCCCTGCTGGCGGTTGGCGCCCGGTCCGGCCTGGCTGGTGGTGCCGAGCGCGGCGCCGCGCCCGGGGCCGGTCTCGAGCGGCCCCTCCAGCCCGCCGGTCAGCACGAACACGTCGCGCCACCCCATCTGGCGGAGCCACGCGCCGGTCATCTGGGCGCGCACGCCGGTGTCGTCGATCAGCACCAGCCGGGCGTTCACCGTGCCGACATAGCGGTCGGTCGCCTGGACGAGCTGGCCGCCCGCCGCGGAGACGGAGCCCGGCATGTGGCCCGCCTGGAACTCCTCCGGGTTGCGCACGTCGAGGAGGTAGGTCGTGCGGTCCGCCTCGGCCTGGAACGTGGCGAGCCCGGCGCGGTCGATGGTGCGGACGCCGTACTTCTCGGCGTTGCGCGCCGCCGCCTGCTTCGCCTTGGCGAGCCCGGCGGGCGTTGGCTCGGGCGCGCGCCGCTCCGCCCCCTGCGCCACCTTGAAGCCGGCAAGCTGCCAGCCCATCGTCCCGTTGCGCAGCGCCACCACCTTGTTGGGAATGCCGGCGTTGATCAGCGACTGGGCGCCGATGATGCTGCGCGTGCGCCCCGCGCAGTTCACCACCACGAGGGTCGACGGGTCGGGCGCGATATCGTGCAAGCGGTAGGGCAGCTCGGCGCCCGGGCAATCGATCCCGTCCGGGATCGACATGCGCTGGTACTCGACGAACGGGCGCGAATCGAGGATCACCAGGTCGGTGCCCTTGTCCTTCAGCGCCTGCAGCTCCTCGGCCGAGATCGACGGGGTGTGGTGGCGGTGCTCCACCAACTCGCCGAACGCCTTGGAGGGGACGTTGGTGCCGCTGTAGAGCTGGTACCCTGCCGCCTTCCACGCATCGATCCCGCCGTCGAGGATGGCGACATCAATGTAGCCGAGGCCTTCGAGCGGCTGTACGGCGCGGCGCGCCTCGCCGCCGCCGGCGTCCATCAGCACGATGGGCACGTCGCGGCGCGGCACGAGCGCATCCATCACCAGCTCGATCCGCCCGACCGGCACGTTGCGGGCGAGCAGCAGGTGGCCGGCGGCGAAATCGGCGTCCTCGCGGACATCCAGGGGGGCAATCTCGCCCTCGCCGGCAAGGCGGCGATGGAGCGATGCGGCGTCGATCATGTCGGTCATGCGCCGACGATAGCAAAGAAAGGGGGCCGACGGGCGTGCAAAACGTCGGCCCCCCAGTTTACCGAGCCGCTGAAAGAGACGAGGAGATATCCAGCGGCCCGGCGAACCTCTTCGATGCCGGTCGGGTGCCGGCGGCGCGCTCAGCGCGCCGTCCCACCCCCGCCCGACCGCACGATGAGATGCTGCGCCTGACCCACCAGGTCGGATAAAAGCTGTCCATGATCGACGTACTTGGCAAAGCTCACCAGGGTGAGCAGCCCGCCGGTCACGATCATCGCGGCGATCAGCGTCCGGGGCACGGTGTCCCACGGTGCATCGAGACGGCCCTTCGCGCCGCGCGCCACGCTCACGGCTCTCCCGCCGGCGGCGCCGGGTGGTTCGCGAACTCCTGGGTCATATCCTCATCCTTTGCCTCCCGGACCGGCGCGTTCTGCGAGGGCGCCGTTTTCCGGTGCATGAGAGATAACGGTTCGCGGGACGAGCCGAAGTGACCGAAATCACAGACTGGCCACATAATACTGGCCACAAAATGGATGACGGCCGTTACAGGCGTGCGCGCCGCGATTCCCATTGCGCCATCGGCCCAACTGGTTCGATATTGCAGAGTTTCCCTGGAACCAACCGGAGCGATCGGGGGGTGCGATGCCGGAGCCGGCACGGACACTGGCGGATTTCAACCTGTTCGAAGGGATCGACGACGAGACCCGCCGACGGGTCGACGGGCAGTGCCGCTGGCGCCGCTACCGGGCCGGACAGGCGGTGCTGGAGCGCGACAACCTGAGCCGCGAGGTATTCTTCGTCGCCGAAGGGACTCTGCGCGTCGTCAACTACAGCATGTCAGGCCGCGAGGTCGCCTTCGCCGACGTGGGCGTCGGACAGTATTTCGGAGAGTTGGCGGCGATCGACGGGCTGCCGCGCAGCGCGGCCGTGCGGGCAGTCACCGACACTCTGGTCGCGGTCATGCCGCCCGAGACCTTCATCGCGCTGACGCGCGCCAGCGGCCTCGTCGCGTTCCGCGTGCTGGAGCGGCTGGTGCATGTGGTGCGCGCCTGCGACGAGCGGATCATGGACCTCGCCACGCTGGGCGCGATGCAGCGCGTCTATGCCGAAATCCTGCGCATCGCGGTGCCCGACGCCGCCGTCAACGGGCTCTGGGTGGTGCGCCCCTGCCCGACCGAGCGCGAGATTGCGAGCCGCGCCGGCACCGCGCGCGAGACGGTGGCGCGCGCCATTCGCCAGCTCAAGAACGAGGGGCTGGTGCGGCGCAAGGACCGTAAGCTCTACATCATGGACCGCGCGCGGCTGGAGACGATCGCCCGCGCGCTGGGCGCCGCAGCGCGCGGCTGACCGGGCGAGGCCCGGCGCCTATTTCCGCTGCCACTTGCCCGATGCGTCGAGGAACCAGGTGCCGGGCGGGGCGCGCTGGAAAATCTGCTTCGCGTAGATGCGACCGACCTGGTCGGCCGGCACGTGCTGCTGCGCCGCGCGCTCCTGATAGATGCCGCGGCGCTTGGCGTTGACGGAGGCAACGAACGACTGCACGTCGGCCGGCGCCTGGGGCGTCCGCACCACGGCATAGCCGTCGAAGCGCTCGCCCACCACGCCCTGGGCGCGGAGCTGGTCAAGCGACGGCGCGGCCTGGGCCGGACCCGGCGCCGCCGCGGCCAAAGCGAGAAGTGCGAGGGCGAGCAGCCAGACCGCGATGCGCCGCGGCGCGGTCCCTGCGCCCGAGTGGCGCGCGCGCATGGTCAGAAAATCTCCTTGTGGTCGGCGATGTCCTGATCGGCCTCGCGCTCGATGCGGAGGCGGACGTCGGCCTTGATGTTGAGATTGATGGTGATCGGGTCGCGCGGCGCCTCGACCTTCACCGTCGGCTCGCAGGCGCCGAGCCCGGCCGCGGCGGAAAGCGCCAGCAGCAGGCGAAATTCAGGGCGCATGGGTGGCGCCCTTCGCCGCGCGGCGCACCATGCCGGTCGCAAGGCGGTAGCCCTGCATCAGCGCATCGACGAGCTGGTCGACGTTGCTGGTGACGTTGATATTGAAGGCGAAGGGCTGGGCGTTCATCACCGCAGGGTTGGCGCCCTTCAGATGTATCAACGCCGTGGCGTCGCCCGCCGCGCTCTTGTCGAGCTCGATCGAGAGCGAATCGTAGTGGAAATCCTGCAAAGCGCGGACCAGCAGCTCGGCCGGCTGCCCGCCCGCCGCCAGCGCCTTCGCCGCCTGATCGGAACGCAACTGGATCACGCCCTTGCCCTCGGCCGCCAGCCGGCCTCTGTCGATCGTCACGTTGCCCCCGGAAACGCCGAGCGGGACAGTCCCGTTCAACGTGCCCGTCCCCTTGAGGCCGGCGACGTCGAGGAGCTGCAGCAACGGCTCGATCTTCACGTTCCGGACCGCGACGGTCAAGTGCCGCGGCATCGCGTCCGGTCCGACGGAAAGCGGGGCGAGCGCGATTTCGCCGCCGGCGAAGCCCGCCGTCGCCGCCGCAAGGTCGAGCCGAGGCCCGGGCGCGATGCGGAAGCGAAGGCGAAGATCGTGCAGCACGGCGACCATCGACACCTCGTGCGCCGTCAGGCTCTGGTCAGGCGGAGTGGAAAGAGGTTCGATGCTGTCGAGCGCGATGCGTCCGTCCGCGCCGGTGATCGCGATGCCGCCGAGGCGGAAGGAGAGCCCGTCGAGCGCGATCGTGCCGCCGCTCGCGAGGCGCTTGCCCGCCCGCCGGAAATGCAGCGTGGCCGCG
Organism: uncultured Alphaproteobacteria bacterium; assembly: GCA_963775315.1. GTDB lineage: Bacteria > Pseudomonadota > Alphaproteobacteria > MPNO01 > DASWLB01 > CAWGHZ01. The sequence continues at coordinate 119,710 of CAVZIN010000012.1, forward strand.
GCGCGGCCGCGCACCTCGGTGAGCGCGCCGAGCGCGGGCGACAGCGCCGCCGGCTGCAGCTTGCCGGGCGCGAAATCGAACGGCCCGGCGGTAAGGGTTGCGTCGGCGCTGGCGCCGGCACCCGCCGCTTTTCCCGCGAGGTGGGCGATGAGATCGCCCTTGGCGCCCCGCGCATCGGCGGCGAGCGTCATCGCCCCGTCGGCGAGCCGCGCCGTGCCGTCGAGCCGCATCGTGGGCAGAAGGTCGGCAGGCCTCACCTGGCTGAGGGTCGTGCGGAAGCTGGCCGTGCCGGCCGCCGCGTCGCCCGCCACCGAAACGCTCGTCCCGGCAAGGGAAAGGCGGAGCGGTGCGCCCGGGCGGGCGATCGAGATGGTGTCGGCGGCGCTTTGCAACGTCACGGCGATCACGGCCTTTCCGTCCGCGATCCGCACCAGCGGTGCGTCGGCCGAAGTCGCCTGAAGGTACACCTTGCCCTCGAACCGCGCGTCTCCGATGGCGAGCCGCGCCGCCGTCACGCTTCCCGGGCCGCCGAGCCGCAGCGTCGCCGCGCCCGGCCGGACCTCGAACGCGAGCGGGGCCGAGAGCGCCACGTCCGCCGCCTCGATGTCGGCGCCCCGGAGCCGGGAAAGGTGCGCGGCAAGCGCGGTTGTGCCGGTCACCGCTTCGCCATGCCCCGCGAGCTTGCCGGTCGTCTCGAGATGGAGCCCATCGAGCCCCGGCACATCGAGCCGCGCGGTGACGTCGAGCGTCATCCCGTCGAGGGACGGCGCGGCGGCGAGCGCCGGTAACGTCCGCGGCGCGGTGCCCGACGCTGTCACGTCGAGGTGCAGCGGGCCGGAAACGGGCGGCGGCAGCCCGGCGAGGCCCCAAAGCGGCGAATTCGCGGCGAGGTCGGCCTTAACGCCGAGCGCGAGGCGCGGATGGCCGGGCGGCCCCGTGGCATCGAGCGTGGCGGCGATCCGGGTTCCGCCGTCCGGCCCATCAAGGCCGAGCGCGAAATGCCCGCCCGCCCGGCCATAGGTACCGTCGGCGCGAAGCTCCACAGCGCCGCCCGGGGCATGCAGCACGATCTGCGCGTCGCGCAACGTGATTGCGCCGATGGCGGGGACCGGCGCGCCGCTGCCTCCTTCACCCGGCACGGACGGCAGCCCGGCAACCTTCAGGCCTTTGTCGGTGACGTCGAGCCGGGCGCGGAGGCCGGTAACCGAAACCGACCGCACCCGTCCGCGCACGAGCCCGAGCGGCAGGTAGCCGATGGTCACGCTGTCGGCGGCGATCGCGCCGTCCTTGCCGAGGCGCACCCCGTCGAGCCGCAGCGTGCGGAACCCGACCGCGGCGACCGAGAACTGCGCGGGGATGCCCTGGTCGCGCAGCAGCCAGTGGAGCCCCGACTGCACCAGCTCGCGCCGGTCGGCCACCACAAAAGCGAGCGCCGCGACCAGCGCCACCAAAACGGCGGCCCCGAGGGCGGCGGCGAAGCGCCTCACCGTGCCTCGCCGGTGACTCTGGACCCGGTGCCGCGACCCCGTGCTAAAACAGGCGCCATCATTGTTGCACCAGACACGCACATGGCAGGTTCCGGTATGTCCCTTCCCCTCGACGGCGTTCGCGTGATCGAGCTCGGCCACATCGTGGCCGGCCCCACCGCGTCGCTGATCCTTGCCGATCTCGGCGCCGACGTAATCAAGGTCGAGCACCCCGATGGCGGCGACCAGGCGCGCCGCATGTCGGGCGCCGGGTCGGGCTACTACTATTTCAACCGCAACAAGCGCTCCATCGCCATCGATTTGAAGGCGCCGAAGGGCAAGGAGATCTTCTTCCGGCTGGTGAAGGGCGCCGACGTCTGCCTCGACAATTTCGCCCCCGGCGCGCTGGAGCGGCTGGGCTTCGGCTACGACGTGCTGGCGAAGGACAATCCCGGCCTGATCTACTTGGCGATCAAGGGCTTCCTGCCCGGCCCCTACGAGCACCGGCCGTCGCTCGACGAGCTGGCGCAGATGATGGGCGGGCTCGCCTTCATGACCGGGCCGAACGGGCGGCCGCTGCGCGCCGGCGCCTCGATCATCGATATCGGCGCCGCGACCTACGGCGTGATCGGCGTGCTGGCCGCGCTCTACCGCCGCCAGGCCACCGGCCAGGGCGAGATGATCACCTCGGGCCTGTTCGAGACCAGCGTGTTCTGGGTCGGCCAGTGGATGGCGCGCGCCGTGGCGACCGGCGAGCCCTCGACCCCGATGGCCGAGATCGGCCAGTCGGTGCGGATGGGCTGGGGCATCTTCCATCTGTTCGCCACGTCCGACGACCAGCAGGTGTTCATCGGCGTCACATCGAACGCGCATTGGGAGCGGTTCTGCAAGGAGTTCGGGCTCGACGCGCTGCTCGCCGACGAGCGGCTCAACTCCAACGACCGGCGTGTGACGGCGCAGCCCTGGATGCTGCCGCTGCTGCGCGAGGCGATGGCGACGTACACTGCCGACGCGCTGCAGGAGAAGTTGGAGCGCGCGAGCGTGCCCTACGCACCGGTGAAGCGGCCGGACCAGCTCCTGACCGACCCGCACCTGGAAGCGACCGGCCAGCTCCTGCCCGTACCGATGGAAGGCGGCCAGGTCGGCCAGCTTCCCAAGCTGCCCTTCCGCTCCGCCGCCTACGAGTTTACCCTGCGCAAGCCGCCGCCCACCCTCGGCGAGAATACGCGCGAGGTGCTGGCCGAAATCGGGCTCGAGTCCGGCGACATCGACCGGCTGATCGCCGACAAGGTCGTCGTCCAGGGAGACAGACATGAGTGACATGCCGCGCCAGGTGCACATCCGCGAGGTCGGCCCGCGCGAGGGATTCCAGTTCGAGAAGGCGCACATCGCGACCGAGGACAAGATCGCGTTTGTCGACGCGCTGTCGGAGACGGGCGTGCGCGAGATCGAGTTCTGCTCGTTCGTCAGCCCGAAATGGGTGCCGCAGATGGCCGACGCCGACCAGTGGGTCGAAGGCATCAAGGCGCAGCCCGGCGTCGCCTATTACGGCATCTGGCTCAATCTGCAAGGGCTGGAGCGGGCCGAGAAAAGGCGCGACAAGCTGACCATCCGACCGTCCTTCTCCGTGCCCGCGTCGAACACGTTCTCGATCAAGAACACCAACCGCCCGGTCGAGGCGAAGATGGCCGAGATGGGCGACTACGTCGCGCGCTACAAGGCGATGGGGCACGACACGTTGAACATCGGCGTCACGGTCGCGTTCGGCTGCAACTACGAGGGCGCGATCGCGGAAAGCCGCGTGATCGACCTTCTGGTCGAGCAGGAAAACCGGGCCGGGGACCTCGGCATGAAGATCGGGTCCATCACGCTGATGGACACGATGGGCTGGGCCAACCCGGCGCAGATCAAGCGCGTCGTCGGCAAGGTGCGCGAGCGCTGGCCGGGCCACGAGGTGGCGCTGCATTTGCACGACACGCGCGGGCTCGCCATCGCCAACTTCATGGCCGGGCTCGAGATGGGCGTCGCCCACTACGACGCGGCGGTCGCGGAACTCGGCGGCTGTCCGTTCGCCGCGCACAAGGGCGCCGCGGGCAACATCTGCACCGAGGACACGGTCTTCCTGTGCCAGGAGATGGGCATCGAGACCGGCATCGACCTCGACCAGATGATCGCGATCGCCGAGAAGGCGGAGGAGTTGGTCGGCCATCCGCTGCCCGGCAAGGTCAAGGTCGGCGGCAACCTCGCCACCTACCGCGCCAAGGCCCGCGAGACACGGGTGGCGTAGTCGCGGGTCAGTGATAGCCGATGTCGCCGCGCACCTTGCCGCGGAACACCCAGTACGACCACCCCGTATACATCAGGATGATCGGCAGCAGGAACAGCGTGCCAACCAGCAGGAACGCCTGGGTCGAGGGTGACGAGGCCGCCTGCCACAGGGTGAAGCTGTAGGGCACGATCATCGGCCACAGGCTGATCCCGATGCCGATGTAGGACAGCACGAACAGCCCGACCGCGCCAGCGAACGGCCCCGCCTCGGACCGCCCCATCAGGGCGCGCCATTCGAGCCATGCGGCCAGCAGCGTCAGGATCGGCACCGGCGAGAGCAGCGCGATGTTGGGCCAGGAGAACCAGCGCGCCGCGATGTGGGGCTCGATCAGCGGCGTCCAGCCGCTGACCGCCGCGATGGCGACGAGCACCGCGAGCAGCGCCCAGCGGCCGGCGCGCCGCGCCCATTCCTGCCGCTCGCCCTCGAGCTTCAGCACCAGCCAGCCGGCGCCGAGGAGGGCGTAGCCCGCCACCAGCGCGAGGCCGGTGAAGAGCGAGAAGGCGGTGAAGCAGTCGAGCGAGCCGCCGGTGAAATGCCGCCCTTCGGTCTGGAACCCCTGGATGAAGGCGCCCAGCACGACCCCCTGGGCGAAGGTCGCGACGGTGGAGCCCACGCCGAACGCGTGGTCCCAGAAGGTTCGGCCCATCGCGCTGCGGAAGCGGAACTCGAAGGCGACGCCGCGGAACACCAGCGACAGCAGCATCACCAGGATCGGGAAGTAGACCGCCGGCATGATGATGGCGAAGGCGAGCGGAAAGGCGGCGAGCAATCCGACACCGCCGAGCACCAGCCAGGTCTCGTTGCCGTCCCAGATCGGCGCGACCGAGTTCATCACCAGGTTCCGCGATGGGGCGTCCGGTACGAAATTGTAGAGGATGCCCACCCCCAGGTCGAAACCGTCGAGCAGCACGTAGAGGAAGACGCCGATCCCGAGGATGCCGGTCCAGATCGGCACGAAATCGAGGACGCCGCTCATGGCGTGCCTCCCGCCGTCGGCAGGGCGCGCACCGGGCGCTCGGGACGGCCGGACTCTACCGGCTCGGGTGCGGTGGTCGGGTCGGTGGGCCCGCCGCGCACCAGCCGCGCCATCAGGAGGACGCCCGCCGGGTACATGATCAGGTACACCGCGGCGTAGCCGATCAGCGAGGCGAGCACGTCGCCGCCGGTGAGCGAGGGGGAGACCGAATCGCTGGTCCGCATCAGCCCGTACACGGTCCAGGGCTGGCGCCCGACCTCGGTCACCGTCCAGCCCGCCAGCACGGCGAGGAAGCCGGCCGGACCCATTGCGGCCGCGCACCAGAGGAACCATCGTGCCCGGTAGAGTGTGCCGCGCCAGCGCAACACCCAGCTCGCCGCCACCAGCGCGAGCATCAGGAGCCCGATCCCCACCATGATGCGGAAAGCGAAGAACGGCACGGCGACAGGCGGCCGGTCGGCCTTCGGGAACTCCTTGAGCCCGTGCACCACCCCGTCGACGCTGTGCGTCAGGATCAGGCTGCCGAGCAGCGGGATCTCGATCACGTCATGGTTGGTCTCGGCCGCCGCGTCCGGCAGCGCGAACAGGATCAGCGGCGCCCGCGCCTCGCGGTTCCAATGCGCCTCCATCGCCGCCACCTTGGCCGGCTGGTACTCGCGCGTGTTCAGCCCGTGCTGGTCACCGATGAAGATCTGCAGCGGCACCAGTACAGTGAGCAGCCACAGCGCCATCGACATCATGGTGCGCGCGTCCTCCGGGAAGCGGTCGCGCAGCCGATAGAAGGCGCCGACCGCCAGCACCACGAAGGCGGTGGTGATGTAGAACGCGACCACGGTGTGCGCGAGGCGATACGGGAAGGACGGGTTGAAGATCACCTGCATCCAGCTGGTCGGCTCGAACCTGCCGTCGACCAGCTTGTAGCCCGCGGGCGTCTGCATCCAGCTGTTGGTGGCCAGGATCCAGAACGACGAGAACAGCGTGCCGCCGGCCACCATGAAGGCCGCCACCACATGCGCCCAGCGCGGCACCAGGCGCCGGCCGAACAGCAGAACGCCGAGGAAGGCCGATTCGAGGAAGAAGGCCATCAGCCCCTCATAGCCCAGCAACGGCGAAATGATGTCGGCGGCGGCGTCGGAGAACCGGCTCCAGTTCGTGCCGAACTGAAACGGCATCACCACGCCCGACACGACCCCCATCCCGAACGAGACGGCGAAGATCTTCACCCAGAAGGTCGAGAGGCGCAGGAAGACCGGCCGGCCGGTCGTCGCGTGCAGCGCCTCGAGCAGCGCAACATAGGATGCCAGCCCGACGGTGAAGGCCGGCAGCAGGATGTGCCAGGCGATGACCCAGGCGAACTGGATGCGGGACAACAAGACGGGATCGAGGGACATGCGCGCTCTCCCCTGGCCGCCGTTGGGGACGCCGATCATAGCGCACGTGGCCGGCAGCGGCACCCGCCATTGCCGGCCGCGCGAATCGGTCGCTGGCCGACCGCCTCGCTACAAGGTGGCCGCGCCCGGCCAACCGCGACAAAGCAACCCAAAATTAACGCTGAGCGGACATATTCTGGACACGATTCGCCCGATCGGGTAGGATCGCGTTGATATTAAACATATAACCGGTTGTGTGACGCGGCTGTGGCCGAGGGCCACCGCCGCCAGGGCCGGGTAACCGGTGCTAGGAGGGTATTGTGCTCGGGGGGATCAGCCGGACGATCGGATTCGCCGTTGCGCTGCTCGCTGCGGCGCCCGCCTTTGCCCATACGATGACGTCCTTCGTGATGGACGCCGATACCGGGCAGGTGGTCGAGGCGGTGCAGCCGGACCGCCAGAACTACCCAGCTTCGCTGACCAAGATGATGACGCTCTACTTGACCTTCGAGGCGTTGAAGGCAGGGCGCATCCATCTCGACACGCCGCTCAAGGTATCGAGCCGCGCGGCCAGCATGCAGCCGTCCAAGCTCGGGCTTCGCGTCGGCCAGACCATCACGGTCAAGGAGGCGATCTCGGCGCTGGCGGTCAAGTCGGCGAACGACGTCGCGGTCGTGGTCGCCGAGGGGCTGGGCGGCACCGAGGCCCGTTTCGCCCGCACCATGACCGAGAAGGCCCGCGCGCTCGGCATGATGCATACCACCTTCCGCAACGCCTCCGGCCTTCCCAACCGGCACCAGCTTTCGACAGCGCGCGACATGGCCCACCTGGCCCTCGCGCTGCGCCGCGACTTCCCGCAATACGCCCCGGTGTTCGCCAAGGAATACTTCACCTATGACGGGTTGCGCATCCGCAACCACAACCACCTGCTCGGCAAGGTCGACGGGGTGAACGGGATGAAGACCGGCTATATCGCGGCCGCCGGCTTCAATATCGTCGTCTCCGCCACGCGGCACGGCCGGCACCTGATCGGCGCGGTGATGGGCGGCAACACGCCCGGCGCGCGCGACAAGCTGGTCACGGCGCTGATCGACAAGGGCTTCGACACCCCGCCGCTGCCGCCGGTGCGCGCCGCCGCCCTGTCGGGCCGGCCCGCCGTCGCAGCCGTCGCCCAGGCCGCGGCCGCCGCCACTCCGCCCACCGTATCCGCCCTGCCGGCGCCGGCCGACGATTCGCCTCCGGTCGAGACCGCCAGGATGGTGCCGCCGAGCTGGTCGATCCAAGTGGGCGCCTTCCGCCACTACAATTCGGCCAGCCGGTCGATCCATCGGGCCACGAGCCGCATCGCAAGCCTCCGGGCCCGCCCCACCTCGATCCTGCGCGGCGAAGGCGACGAGGACGAAACCGAGCTCTACCGTGCCCGCTTCCTCGGCTTCAAGGAGGCCGACGCGCGGGCCGTCTGCGGCCAGCTGAAGAAGAAGCGGCTGCACTGCCTGCTGGTCGCGCCCCAGGAAGACGTCAACGTCGATTCCGACTGACGGGCCGCGACTGTGGGCCTGGGCGCGCGGCGCCCGCTGGCGTCAGCTCAGGCGGGCGATCCTCTCGTCGGCATCGCGAATGACGTTGGCGAGCCGCTCCAGCATGCGGATGGCCACCTCGCTGTTCTTGCGTAGCAGCTCCAACAGCTCGGTCGGCGGCAGCACCGCGATCAGCGCGTCCTTCACCGCCCACACCGCTGCGGTGCGCGGCTGGTCGCCGAGCATGGCGAGTTCGCCGAAATAGTCGCCCGGCCCGAGGTTCGCATGCACCACCTCGCGGCCGTTTCCTGAGTAGGTAACGACCCGCACCTCGCCCTCGGCGACGAAGTAGACGTCGCGGCAGACATCATCCGCATCGACGATCTGGTCGCCGGCGCGATAGCGCATCCAGCGCGCCACCTCGTCCAGCCTCTGGCTTTCCGTCTCGTTCAGCCCGGCAAACAGCGGGAACCCCTGGACCGAGAAGACCGGCGCCGACCGGTTGCCTATGCGCCTGAAATCCGAAACCGGCGATCGTATGCCGCCGAACCTGCCGCGTGCCGTCGGGGCCGCAGGCCTTCCTGTCAGTTCCATTTGACCCTCTCCTCGCTCGGGCCGGCGTTCCCTCTCCCCGCGCCGGTTACCCGTCCCATTGACATGGTGTCGCCGATCCACGGCCTTTGCGGCAAATGTCACACTTCCCGCAAATTGTGACCCCTGTCACAACATAAGAATACGCTGGAAGTGAATGGCGCGCGATAGCAACCGGCCGCCCGCCCCACGAAGTCACAGCGCCCCCTGTAAAACCAGCGGGAACGAATACTTCGTAGCGAAACAATTCACGAAGCCAAGACAGCACGCTAACGCTTTGAGCCCCTCGGAATGGCGCCGCGTTCCACCGCACGCGCCCGGCACCTTGCGGCGGCGGCCAATTCGCGGCACGCTGCCGCATGCCAGCGGAGGGAGGACGCGCGCCATGACCCGAGATTCGAGCCATCCCGTCGTGCATATGGTCGGCAGCATTCCGCTGCCCGATGCCGAGACGGTGTTCCGCACCCTGTCCGGCGCCGTGGGGCCGCATCTCGCGCGCCTGCCCGACGGCGAGACCGGCATCCGCAAGACCTGGATCAAGTTTCTTCAGGACGTGCTGGCCGAGAGCCCGGCGATCGAGGTCGCGCACGACCTGCCGCCGTTCCAGTTCGTCCAGTGGGACGGGAAGGTGGTGCGCGAAATCCCGCGCCTTCGGATCAAGAAGGGCATGACGCCCAAGGCGGCCGACTTCAAGACCGGCTACGCCGACATGGCGATCGAATCCTTCGCCGTGTTCGACCGGCTGCAAAAAGCGGGGACCATCCCCGCCGGCGTGCGCTTCCAGGTGTCGATCCCGACGCCGATCGCGCCGACCTACAACAACATGGTGCCGTCGGACCGGCCCGCCCTGCTGCCGCCGCTGACCGATCATTTCATCGGCGAGGTAACCAAGATCGCCAATGCCCTGCCGCGCGACCGGGTGGCGATCCAGTGGGACGTCTGCCAGGAGGTGCTGGCCTGGGAGGGTTACTACGAGCCCGGCCCGGTCGATTTCCGCACCGAATGCGTCGGCGTGCTGGCCAAGATCGGCGACGCGGTGCCGGAGCCGGTCGAGCTCGGCTATCATTTATGCTACGGCAGCCCGGCCGACGAGCACATGGTGCAGCCGAAGGACGCCGCGCTGATGGTCGAGATGACCAACGCCGTGTCCGCCGCGGTCAAGCGATCGATCCAGTTCTTCCACCTGCCCGTGCCGAAGGGTCGCACCGACGACGCCTATTTCGCGCCGCTGGAGAAGCTGAAGCTCAAGCCGGGAACCGGGCTCTACCTCGGGCTGATCCACCACAACGACCAGGCGGGCGACGAGGCTCGGCTCGCCGCCGCCCGGCGCCATGCCCGGGTCGACGGCATCGGCACCGAGTGCGGCATGGCCCGCGGCGACCCCGCGCGGCTCCCCTCGATGCTGGCGAGCCATACCCATGCCGCCGAACTGTCGGCGTAGGAGAAGGGACCGGCGGCTGCCTTATTTGCCTCAATTCGGCGCCATTTGCGCCTTGCAGTTCAAAGGGTTATAGTCCCCTTTGGGTCTATTGAATTTGGCTTGGCCTTCCCCCATTTAAGGGAGGCGGTTCTTGCCGCAACGCGTGCAGAAGGAAGCGGAGATGGCATTCGAAACCAATAGACGGGTCCTGACCGGCGCCCGGATCGACCAGGCGATTGACGTCGGCCTGCGCGAACACATGCTGCGGGTCTACAACTACATGGCGTCCGGGCTGGTTCTGACCGGCATCGTCGCCTACGTGGTGGCCCATACGCCGGCGGTGTTCAACGCGATCTACGGCTCGCCCCTGATGTGGGTGGTGATGCTCGCGCCGCTCGGCTTCGTGTTCTTCCTGAGCTTCAAGATCAGCTCGATCAAGGCATCGACCGCCCAGGCGCTGTTCTGGGCCTTCGCCGCCGTGATGGGCCTGTCGATGGCGTCGATCTTCGTGGTCTTCACCGGCGCATCGATCGCGCGGGTGTTCTTCATCTCGGCCGGCACGTTCGCCGGGATGAGCCTCTATGGCTACACGACGAAGCGGGACCTGTCGCGCTTCGGCTCGTTCCTGTTCATGGGGCTGATCGGCATCATTCTCGCCTCTCTGGTCAACCTGTTCGTCCACTCGACCGCGCTGCAGTTCATCGTGTCGGTGGTGGGCGTTCTGGTGTTCGTCGGGCTGACCGCCTACGACACCCAGCGGATCAAGGAAGAGTATTCGGCGAATTACGACCGGGAATCGGTGGGCAAGCTCGCCATCTGGGGCGCACTCCGGCTCTACCTCGACTTCATCAACCTGTTCATGATGATGCTGCAGCTTCTCGGCCAGCGCCGCTAGCCGCACACATCCTCGCGACACGGACCGGGCGCCGATCAGGCGCCCGGTTTCGTTTGGGAGATCGCCAGGAGCGCCGCAACGAACCGCGCGACGCCCGCCTCGACCGTTCCGTCGTTCATCACCTCGATCGCAGCGACGGCCGCCGGCAGGGCATCGCCCGCGCGGGCGAGACGGGCCGCGACGCCGCTGCCGTCCTCGCGCCCTCGGGCGGAGAGCCGGGCGGCGCGCACCGCCTCGGGGGCGACGACGGCGACGACCCCGACTGGCGGGAAGCGCTCGGCCGCCTCGGCGACCACACCGCGCGAGACGTTGGCGACCACGTGCCGCCCTTCGGCGAGCGCCCCCGCCAGGGCGAGCGGGAGGCCGTAGCCCAGCCCGTGCGCCTCCCAGGCAAGCAGGAACCCGGCGGCGGCACGGCAGGCGGCGAAGGCGGCGGGGTCGATCGGGTCGTGGTCCTCGCCCCCCGAGCCGGCGGGGCGGGTGATCTGGCGGCGCGCGAACACGAAACTTGCATCCCCCGCGAGCCGCGCCTTTGCCCCGGCGATCAGCGTGTCCTTCCCCGCGCCGGACGGGCCGGCGACCAGGATCAGCGTGCCCCGCAAGCCGCGTCAGCCCGCGAGGTTCGCCTTGAGGAACGCGACCGTCCGGCTCCAGGCGAGCTTGGCCGCCGCCGCGTCGTAGCGCGCCCCGGCCGTGTCGTTGTGAAAGGCATGGTTGGCGTTCGGGTAGACGTACTTGGTGTAGTCGACGCCGGCCTCCTTCAGCGCCGCCTCGAATGCGGGGACCATCGCGCCCACCCGCGTATCGAGGCCCGCGTAATGCAGCAGCATCTTGGCCTTGATGTTCTTCGCGTCCTGGGGCGGCGGCGGCGGGCCATAGAACGAGACGCAGGCGGCGAGGTCGGGCGGCGCCGCGGCGGCCAGCCGGTCGACCATCCCGCCGCCCCAGCAGAACCCGACCGCCCCCGTCTTCTCGGCCGTGTCCGGCCGCGACTTGGCGTATTTCAGCGTCTCGCGAAGCTCGGCCACCGCCTCGTCGGGCGTGAGCTTCGCGAACATCGTGCGCGCCTGGTCGACGTCGGGCGGCGTGCCGCCGTGCTTCGACAGGAGATCCGGGGCGATGGCGAAGAAGCCAGCGAGCGCGGTGCGCCGCGCCACGTCCTCGATATAGGCGTTGAGGCCGCGATTTTCGTGCACGACGATCACCGGGGCGAGCTTGCCGGTGGCGCCCTTCGCCTTCGCCCAGTAGGCGCGCACCGCGCCGGTCTCGCCCACGTAGGTCGCGTAGCCGGTCTCGAGCCGCTTGTCGTCGGCCGGCACCTCGGCCGCCGCCGCGCTCCGCACCTCGATCAGCGGCAGGATCGCCGCGGCCGCGGCCGCGCCGCCCGCCGCCTCGGCGAGCCGGGCGAGGAACACCCGTCGTTCGAGCGGCGCATGGGTGTATTCGTCGTAGAGGTCGATGATGTGCTGGGGAAGTCGTGGTCCGGTCATGGTCGTGTCCATCGCGGCGAAGCCGTCCGAGGGCCACTAAACCATACCGGCCCGTCGGCTTCCAGACCGTGACAAAACGCGCTACACCAGCATCCGTTGCAATCGGGAGGAACGGACATGGCAAGGCTGGACGGGCGGGTCGCGATCGTCACCGGGGCCGGCGGGGGAATCGGGCAGGCCTACGCCAAGGGGCTGGCGGCCGAGGGGGCCGCGGTCGTGGTCTGCGACGTGATCGACACGTCGAACACGGTCAACATCATCAAGCAGGCGGGCGGCACGGCGCTCGGCATCCGGTGCGACGTGTCGGACGCGAAGCAGGTGAAGGCGATGGTCGCCGAGACCGTGAAGCAGTTCGGCAAGATCGACATCCTGGTGAACAACGCCGCGATCTTCGCCAAGCTGAAGCACCGCTCGTTCCTCGAGATCGACGACGCGGAGTGGGACGACGTGATGCGCGTCAACGTGCGCGGCCCGTTCCAGGTGGCGAAGGAAGTCGTGCCGGAGATGAAGAAGAACAAGTACGGCAAGATCATCAACATCGCGTCCGGGACGGTGATGAAGGGCGTGCCCTACTTCCTGCACTACGTCACATCGAAAGGCGCGATCATCGCCATGACCCGCGCGTTGGCGCGCGAGGTAGGTGGCGACAACATCTGCGTCAATACCATCGCGCCGGGCCTGACCGCGTCGGAGGCGGTGCTGGAGAGCGACGCCTACCAGGACGGCGAGACGACGCGGCAGCCGACCATCAACACCCGCGCCTTCAAGCGTGAGCAGTACCCGGAAGACCTGGTCGGCACCTGCCTGTTCCTCGCCTCGCCGGACAGCGACTTCATGACCGGCCAGTGCATCGTGTGCGACGGCGGCTCGGCGATGTACTGAGCCGGCCCGTCAGGCGAGGACGAGCACCAGCGCGGGCAGCGCCACGAGGCTGAAGGCGTAGGACCAGGCGGCGATCTCGGCACCGCCGCGCTCGGGCGCGACCGCCCACAGCATCTCCACCGGCATCGCGCCTTGCAGCACGAGGACGGTGCGCGCCGCCGGGCCCAGCCCAAGCAGATGGGCGACGCCGTACCCCACCGCGGCGCCGAGTGCAATGCGCGCGGCACCGAGCAGCGCCGACCGGTCGCCCCGGGGCGGCGTGCGGGCGAGCACCACCCCCATCATCAGCATCAGGCTGGGCGCGACCAGCGCGCCGAGAAGGTGCGCCGTGTTCGCCACCCAGTGCGGCGGCACCCAGCCCGCCAGCGTGACCGCGAAGGCGGCGGCGATCGCCCAGAAGGCGGGGGCGTCGACCATCGTGGAGGCGCGCCAAACGCCCGTCTCGGCGCAGCGGTCGAGCGCAGCGGCGACCATCGCCGTCACCGCGAACATCGCGGCGGCGAGCGCCGCCCCCTCGTGCCCGCGCAGCCCGGCAGCGACGGTGAGCCCCATTGCGCCGGTGAGCGGCAGGGCGAGCGCCGGCAAGGGGCCGAGCCCCAGTCCCGCCCGTCGCACCGCCGGCCAGGCGATCAGCGCCGCGACGGCGAGGACCAGCAGTGCCGCCCCGGCGGCTGCGGCCAGCGCCCCAGTCGAGGGGGCACCGGGACCGGCCGTCGACAGCACCAGCGCCGGCGCGCCGACCAGGTACACGAAGGCGGCGACGAAGCGGAGGTCGAAGGGCTGGCCCGCCCGCGCCCAGCCGTAGCCGGCGGCGACGCAGGCATAGATCGGCACCAGCATGTCGGCATAGGCCCCGGCGGTCACGTTCCGCCCCCCGGCAGCACGACGACCAGCACCAGCGGCAGCATGGCGTAGGCGATCAGCGTGGTCGCCACCACCATCGAGGCCACCTGCTCGGGCCGGCGGTTATAGCGCAGCGCGAACAGGTAGTTCACCACCGCGACCGGCATGGCGCATTGCAGGATCAGCACGCCGCGCTCGGCCCCATGCAGGCCGGCCAGGGTGGCGAGGCCCCAGCCGACGGCGAGGCCGACCGCCTGGCGCAGCACGCTGAGCGCCACGGTACGCGGCAGATCGGCGACCCCAAGCCGCGCGACCGCCACCCCCAGCGCGACGATCATGTAGGGGATCGAGAGGGCGCCGATGAACCGCGTCGTGTCGGCGAGCCAGGGCGGCGGCTCGATCCCCGCGGCCATGAAGCCGAAGGCGATCACCGTCGCGTAGATCAGAACGTTGCGGGTGATCGAGCGGAAGGTCAGCTCGCCCGCGAAGGTGGCCACGCCCAGCGTGTAGTTCAGGATCGAGTTGCCGAGGAACACGCAGACCGCGAGACCGAGTCCGGTGTCGCCGAACGCGAACAGGCAGACGGGAAGTCCCATGTTGCCGCAGTTCGAGAACACCATCGGCGGGCCGTAGACGCGGAGGTCGAGCTTTGCGGCCTTGAGCGCCACGTAGCCCACGGCGGCGAAGATCGCGACCGCGATCAGATAGAGCCCGGCCATGCGGGCAAACACCCCGGGCGCGACGCTGAGCTTGGTCAGGGTGGAGAAGACGAGGCAGGGCAGCGCCACGGCCCCCACCAGCCGCCCGACCATGTCGGCGTCGAAATTCTTGCCCGAACGCGCCCAGGCGAAGCCGATGCCGGCGCACACGAACAGCGGCGCGATGACGGTGGCGATCTGGGAAAGCAACGAACTCTCCGGCGGCAGGGGCCGGCAATCTAGCAATCCGGGGCGGGCGCGTCAGCAATGCGGGCGACGGGGCGCCGGCCCGCTCGTCACGGAAAAAAAGCGGGCCGGAGCGGGGGCCGCGTCCCACCGGATTCGGCCTTGTCCCACTTGGCACCGGCTGGTACACCGGCCTCCACCGCAGGCGGGCCCCCCGCTTTTGCCCCGCCGATTTGCCCGCATACGAGTTTCCAGGAGACGCCATGCCTACCGCTCACGACTACAAGGTCGCCGATATGAAGCTGGCCGATTGGGGCCGGCGCGAGATCTCGATCGCCGAGTCCGAGATGCCGGGGCTGATGGCAACGCGCGAGGAATTCGGCGATTCGAAGCCGTTGAAGGGCGCGAACATCTGCGGCTGCCTGCACATGACGGTGCAGACCGCCGTGCTGATCGAGACGCTGACCCATCTCGGCGCCTCGGTGCGCTGGTCGTCGTGCAACATCTTCTCGACCCAGGACCACGCCGCCGCCGCCATCGCCGCGGCCGGCGTGCCGGTCTTCGCCTGGAAGGGCGAAACCGAGGAGGAGTACTGGGACTGCATCGAGAAGTCGATCCACGGGCCGAACAACTGGCGCCCGAACATGATCCTCGATGACGGCGGCGACCTGACGCTGGTGATGCACGAGAAGCACCCGGACCTGATGGCCCGCGTGCTGGGCCTTTCGGAGGAGACCACCACCGGCGTCCATCGCCTCTACCAGATGGAGAAGCACGGCAAGCTGATGGTGCCGGCGATGAACGTGAACGACTCGGTCACCAAGTCGAAGTTCGACAATCTGTACGGCTGCCGCGAGAGCCTGCTGGACGGGCTGAAGCGCGCGACCGACGTGATGATCGCCGGCAAGGTCGCCGTCGTGGCCGGGTACGGCGACGTCGGCAAGGGCTGCGCCCAGTCGCTGCGCGCCCAGGGCGCCCGCGTCCTGATCACCGAGATCGACCCGATCTGCGCGCTGCAGGCGGCGATGGAAGGCTATCAGGTCGTGACGATGGAGGAGGCGGCGCCGGTCGCCGACATCGTGGTCACCGCCACCGGCAACGCCGACATCCTGACGATCGACCACATGAACGTCATGAAGGACCGGGCGATCGTCTGCAACATCGGCCACTTCGACAAGGAGATCCAGATCGACGCCCTGCACAACTTCCGCTGGGAAGAGGTGAAGCCGCAGGTCGACGAGGTGCATTTCCCGGACGGCAAGCGGCTGATCGTGCTGGCCAAAGGGCGGCTCGTGAATCTCGGCTGCGCCAACGGCCACCCGAGCTTCGTGATGAGCGCCTCCTTCACCAACCAGGTGATGGCGCAGATCGAGCTGTTCACCAATCGCGACGCCTATCAGAAGAAGGTCTACGTCCTGCCGAAGTCGCTCGACGAGAAGGTGGCGACGCTGCACCTCGGCAAGCTCGACGTGCATCTCACGCGGCTGAGCGCGGCGCAGGCCGAGTATATCGGCGTGTCGCAGGACGGGCCGTTCAAGCCGGATCACTATCGGTACTAGGAGGCTGAGGCGAGGCGCGGCCTGGGCGGCCGCGCCGTTCTGGGAGGAGTGTCATGGCCAACGCGAAAAAGGTGGGCACCGACCTCGAGATCGCGCGCGAGGCGACGCTGGCGCCGATCCGCGAGATCGCGGCAAAGCTGGGCGTGCCCGACGACAAAATCCTGCCCTACGGCCACACCAAGGCCAAGATCGACCTGCCCTGGCTGCGCTCCCTCCCCGAAAAACCCGATTCCAAGCTGATCCTGGTCACCGGCATCAACCCGACGCCCGCCGGCGAGGGCAAGACCACGACGACGGTCGGGCTCGGCGACGCCTTGCAGCGGCTCGGCAAGAAGACCGCGATCTGCCTCCGCGAACCGTCGCTCGGCCCGTGCTTCGGGGTGAAGGGCGGCGCGGCCGGCGGCGGCTACGCCCAGGTTGTGCCGATGGAGGACATCAACCTCCACTTCACCGGCGACTTCCACGCCATGACGTCGGCGCACAATTTGCTGTCGGCGCTGCTCGACAACCACATCTACTGGGGCAACGAGCTCGGCATCGATTCGCGCCGCGTCCACTGGCGCCGGGTGGTCGACCTCAACGACCGGGCGCTGCGCTCGGTGATCTCCTCGCTCGGCGGCGTCGCCAACGGCTTCCCGCGCGAGGATGGGTTCGACATCACCGTCGCCTCAGAGGTGATGGCGGTGTTCTGCCTCGCCAACGACCTCGACGATTTGAAGGCCCGGCTGGGCGACATGATCGTCGCCGAGACGCGCGACCGGAAGCTGATCCGCGCCCGCGACCTCAAGGCCGAGGGCTCCATGACCGTGCTCCTGAAGGACGCGATCGCGCCCAACATGGTGCAGACGCTGGAGAAAACGCCGGCCTTCGTGCATGGCGGCCCGTTCGGCAACATCGCGCACGGCTGCAACTCGGTGATCGCGACCAACGGCGCGCTCCGGCTGGCCGACTACGTGGTGACCGAGGCGGGGTTCGGCTCCGACCTCGGCGCCGAGAAGTTCTTCGACATCAAGTGCCGCAAGTCCGGCCTCCGCCCGCACGCGGTGGTGATCGTCGCGACCGCGCGCGCCCTCAAGATGCATGGCGGGGTCGCCCGCGCCGACCTCGGCAAGGAGAACCTGAAGGCGCTGGAGGCGGGCTGCGCCAACCTGCTGCGCCACGTCGAGAACGTCTCGTCCTACGGCGTGCCGGCGGTGGTCGGCATCAACCGCTTCGTCGCCGACACCGACGCCGAGATCGAGCTGATCCGCAAGGAGTGCGCCAAGGTCGGCGCCGAGGCGATCGAGTGCACCCACTGGTCGGACGGCGGCGCGGGCGCCGAGGCGCTCGGCCGGAAGGTGATCGAGCTGGCGGCGCAGCCGTCGACCTTCAAGACGCTCTACCCGGACGACATGAGCCTCTGGGACAAGATCGAGACCATCGCCAAGAAGATCTACCGCGCCGGCAACGTCTCGGCGCCCGACCGGGTGAAGAAGCAGCTCGAGACGTTCGAGAGCCAGGGCTTCGGCAACGTGCCGGTCTGCATGGCGAAGACGCAGATGAGCTTCTCGACCGACCCGACCAAGATGGGCGCGCCGACCGGCCACGATTTCGCCGTGCGGGACGTGCGCATGTCCGCCGGCGCCGGCTTCCTGGTGGCGATCTGCGGCGACATCATGACCATGCCTGGCCTGCCCCGCGTGCCCGCCGCCAACTCGATCACCCTGAACGACAAGGGTCAGGTCGAGGGGCTGTTCTAGGGGCTTCGGACCCGCCCCCCTTTTTGTCATGCCCAGCCCAGCGCCGGGCATCTTTGCTGTTATATTTTCGCGCCCCGGCGCGCTGCCCGTGGACGGCCGGGACACGCCTGTCCTGAGCGATTCCGCAGGCGGCGTCGAAGGGCCCGGCCGTGGCGATTTGTGCTAGAATATCGGCATGCTGAAGATCGAGATCGAACAGGAACTGGACGGACGCTTCATCGCGGAAGTGCCCGAGTTGCCCGGCGTCATGGTTTACGGGCGGAGCCGGGAAGAGGCCCTGGCCAAGGTCGAGGCACTGGCGCTAAGGACCATCGCCGACCGGCTTGAGCATGGAGATCCGGTTCCGGACATGCCTCAAATCTTCTCGGCGGCATGACCGATTGGCCGGCGGTCCGCGCACGGCGTGTCCTTTCTGCCCTGCAAAAGACCGGATGGCAAATTGTCCGCCAGCGCGGTTCGCACCGAGTTTTGAGCAAGGCGGGAAGGCCGAACGTGGTGTTCGCATTCCATGACAGCGAGGAGATCGGCCCGCGAATGCTCGCCCGCATCGCGCGACAGACCGGGTTGCGTCCCGAGGACCTGTAGCCGCAGCGCCCCGCAAACCTCGCTTTCCGCTCCGCCCGGCCACTTGGAACGGAGAGAAAACTCGCCATATATTTCGATGTCGCCACGGCCGCCGTTTGATCGGGGTCAAGGCGCGTGAACCGGCCCGCCGCTATAGGGGGCCAATCCGCACGCAATGTCTCCCAGGGGAGTTGCCGAGCATGGAATTCGAGAAATATACCGAGCGCGTAAAGGGCTTCATCCAGTCCGCCCAGACGCTCGCCCTTCGCTCCAACCACCAGCAGCTTGCGCCCGAGCACGTCCTGAAGGTCCTGATCGAGGACAAGGAGGGGCTGGCCGCCAATCTGATCCGCGCCGCGGGGGGCGATCCCGCCAAGGCGCTGAAGTCGGTCGACGCGGCGCTCGCCAAGATGCCCAAGGTCGAGGGCGGGTCGGGGCAGGTGTACCTGTCGCCCGAGACCGCGAAGCTCTTCGACCAGGCCGAGAAGATCGCCGAGAAGGCGGGCGACAGCTACGTCACCGCCGAGCGGCTGCTGCTCGCCATCGCGCTGGCGAGCGCGACGGCGGCGGGCCGGGCGCTCGCCGACGCGGGCGTGACCGCCCAGGGGCTCAACGCCGCCATCGAGCAGGTCCGCAAGGGCCGCACCGCCGACACTGCGACGGCCGAGGACAAGTACGACGCGCTGAAGAAATACACCCGCGACCTGACGCAGGCGGCGCGCGACGGCAAGCTCGACCCCGTCATCGGGCGCGACGACGAAATCCGCCGGACGATCCAGGTGCTGTCGCGCCGCACCAAGAACAACCCGGTTCTGATCGGCGAGCCGGGCGTCGGCAAGACCGCGATCGTGGAAGGGCTGGCGCTCCGTATCGTCAACGGCGACGTCCCGGAAAGCCTGAAGGACCGCAAGCTGCTGGCGCTCGACCTCGGCGCGCTGATCGCGGGCTCCAAGTTCCGTGGCGAGTTCGAGGAACGGCTGAAGGGCGTGCTGCAGGAGATCCAGGCGTCCGAGGGCGACGTCATCCTGTTCATCGACGAGCTGCACACGCTGGTCGGCGCCGGCGCCGCCGAGGGCGCCATGGACGCGTCCAACATGCTGAAGCCGGCGCTGGCGCGCGGCGAGCTGCACTGCATCGGCGCGACCACGCTCGACGAATACCGCAAGCACATCGAGAAGGACGCCGCGCTGGCGCGGCGCTTCCAGGCGGTGCTCGTCAGCGAGCCGACGGTCGAGGACACGATCTCGATCCTGCGCGGGCTGAAGGAGAAGTACGAGCTGCACCACGGCGTCCGAATCCAGGATTCGGCGATCGTGTCGGCGGCGACGCTGTCCAACCGCTACATCACCGACCGGTTCCTGCCGGACAAGGCGATCGACCTGATGGACGAGGCGGCGAGCCGCCTGCGCATGGAGGTCGATTCCAAGCCCGAGGAGATCGACGAGCTCGACCGGCGCATCATCCAGCTCAAGATCGAGCAGGAGGCGCTGAAGAAGGAGTCCGACGCGGCATCGAAGGAGCGGCTGGAGAAGCTCTCCGGCGAGCTCGCCAACCTCGAGCAGAAATCCGCCGAGCTGACCGCCGCCTGGCAGGCCGAGAAGGAGAAGCTGGCCGGCGGCTCGCAGCTCCGCGAGAAGCTCGAGGCGGCGCGCCAGGAGCTGGTCGACGCGCAGCGCAAGGGCGACCTCGCCCGCGCCGGCGAGCTGGCCTACGGCGTGATCCCCGAGCTCGAGAAAAAGATCGCCACCGCCGATTCCGACGGGGACGGTGCCGCCCACATGCTGCGCGAGGAGGTGACGTCCGAGGACATCGCCTCGGTCGTCTCGCGCTGGACCGGCATCCCGGTCGACAAGATGCTGGAGGGCGAGCGCGACAAGCTGCTCCGCATGGAGGACGCCATCGGCGGCCGCGTCATCGGCCAGCACGAGGCCGTGGTCGCGGTGTCGAACGCGGTGCGCCGCGCCCGCGCGGGGCTGCAGGACCCGAACCGGCCGATCGGCTCGTTCCTGTTCCTCGGCCCCACGGGCGTCGGCAAGACCGAGCTCACCCGGGCGCTCGCCGGCTTCCTGTTCGACGACGACCAGGCGATGGTCCGCATCGACATGTCGGAATACATGGAGAAGCATGCCGTCTCGCGGCTGATCGGCGCCCCGCCGGGCTATGTCGGATACGAGGAGGGCGGCGCGCTGACCGAGGCGGTCCGCCGCCGGCCCTACCAGGTGATCCTGTTCGACGAGGTCGAGAAGGCGCACCCGGACGTGTTCAACGTGCTGCTCCAGGTGCTGGACGACGGTCGGCTGACCGACGGCCAGGGCCGCACGGTCGACTTCCGCAACACGCTGATCGTGCTCACCTCGAACCTGGGCTCGGAGGTGATCGCCTCCCAGCCCGAGGGCGAGGATCTGGAGCAGGTGCGCCCGCAGGTGATGGAGGTGGTGCGCCGCGCCTTCCGGCCGGAGTTCCTGAACCGGCTGGACGAGGTGCTGCTGTTCCGCCGCCTGACCCGCGACGACATGAAGGGCATTGTCGACATCCAGCTCCAGCGCGTCTCGAAGCTCCTGGAGGACCGCCACATCGCGCTGGAACTTGACGACAAGGCGCGCGCCTGGCTCGCCAATGCCGGTTACGACCCGGTCTACGGTGCCCGGCCGCTGAAGCGGGTGATCCAGCGCAACCTGCAGAACCCGCTGGCGATGCGCCTGCTGGAAGGCCAGATCGGCGACGGTGACACGGTGCACGTCACCGCCGACCAGGACGGCCTCCTGATCGAGGGCCAGGCCGTCAAGGCCGAGGCGGCTTAGGCGGCCTCGACCGCAATCCCGACCTGTCCTCCCGGCGCGCGCCACGAATGACGTTCGCGGCGTGGCCGGGATGACCGGCGGGGATCACATTGGCGGGACCAGCCCGTCCTCGCCGACCGATATGCGGAGAATCTTGTAGCCGCCGTCCGGCTGCTTCGCCGCCACCACGAAGGCATGCGCGCCGGGCTTCAGCGCCGCTCGGTCGGGCTTGCCCGGCCGGACCACCGGCGTGCCCGGCGGCACCACCAGCACCTTCTCGCCGCCCTTGTACTTGAGCGTCATCTGCTCACCGTCGGAGGACGACACGACGCCCGAGACGTCGGCGTTGGTCATGGTCGAGTTGGTGGTGAGGTCCCACTTGCGGTGTCCCTCGCCCACGCCCTGCGGCAGGATGTGGATCTCCTGCGCGACCAGCTTGCCGTCGGCGCGCGGCACGGCCGAGGTGCCGATGTAATCGCCCGCCTTCACGTCGGAGAGCTTCGCCCGCATCAGCGTGCCGACGTTGGTCTTGGGATCGAGCGTCAGCTGGTAGGACTTGCCCGACCGCTCGGCGAGCGTGACCATGTCGCCGGCGACGGCGGTGACGTCGCCTCTGAGATTGACCGGCCGGCTCTGCGCCGAGGCGAGATTCGCCAGCGCCATTCCGGCCAGCACGGCGACGACCGATACCGCCGCGCGACCGCAGCCCACGCTCCGTTTCGTCATTCCTGACCTCCCCGGGGGTTGTGCCCCCGGGTCATTGTACACCGCGCCGCGCGCGGCTATTCCGCGCGGCGGAATGCCTCAGGCGTTGTGGCCGGCCCCGTTCGGCGGGGAGCTGCCACGCGCCGGATGGACGAAGGCCTCGCGCTTCGGCCGCACCGGCATCAACGTGTCCCCCTCGTCGGACGCGGCGGAGGCCGCCGTCTCGGCCGGAGCCGGCTCGGCGGCCGGCTGGACCGAGGTCATAGACTCCGTTACGCGCTCGTTCCGCGGCAGGGCCGCGACATCGCCGGTGATCTCGCCACCCTCTTCGATCGCCATCCGGCCATAGCGCACCTTGCCCGCCACGCGGCCCGTGGCATGCACGACCAGCCGGTCGCGCACCGTCATCTCGCCGTCGAACACGCCGCGAATCTCGGCGCGGTCGACCCCGACCTGGCCCTTGAACACGCCGCCCTCGGCGATCTGGATCACGCGGCTGTCCATCGACGCCTCGACGCGCCCCTCGACGACCAGCGTGTCGCAGTCGGTGATCTCGGCGCCCTTGAGCTTGATGTTCGGCCCGACGATCAGGCGCGAGCGCTCCTCGCGCGGGGCGGGGCCGTGCCGCGCCGGCTTGGGGGCGGCGGCGTCCGGCTTGTCGGTGCCGGGGATGGCGAGATCGGATGCGGCGTCATGGCCGCCGGTAGCGGGCTTTTTAAACATGTCCCCCTCCAAGAAGGTTCCCGAGGTTCCCGAATTCGAAGCCTCGCCAGGGAACACGGCAACTGCAAGGCGTGAAAGGGGCAATTCCGGGCAAAATGGCCGATCACGGCAAGATCACGCGGGTTATCCACAGGTTTTCCAATTTCATCCACCCAATTCACAGACATGGCGATGACGGCCCTGCACGAATCGGCTGGCGCCGGTGATTCGCGATTGACTGCTTATATGACGGTCGAATCGCCCCCTCGCGCGCGGCGCGGCAACCGGCGTAGGTTCGCCTTATGGCAACCACCGATGAATCGATCGTCACCCGTCTCCGCCCCGCGGATCGGGACCCCGAGCCGGGCGCCGCGTTCCGGGTCCCGCCGCGCAATGCCGAGGCCGAGCAGGCCCTCCTCGGCGCGATGCTGGTCAACAACCGGGCCTACGAGCGCGTCTCGGAGTTCCTGCGCCCGGAGCATTTCGCCGACCCCCTGCACGGGCGCATTTTCGCCACCTGCGCGCGGCTGATCGAGCGGGGCCAGATCGCCGACGGCACCACGCTGAAGCACGTGTTCGACACCGACCCGGAGTTCGCGGACGTCGGCGGGGCCGACTACATCGCCCGCCTCGCCCGCGCCGCGGTGACGGTCATCAACGCCGGCGACTACGGCCGGATCGTCTACGAGCTGCATCTGCGCCGCCGGCTGATCGACCTGGGCGAGGACGTGGTTAACGACGCCTTCGACACCACCCTGCCGGAAAGCGCGGGCGAGCAGATCCAGGCGGCCGAGCAGAAGCTCTACGACCTCGCCACCGCGGGCGATTTCGAGGGCGGATTCCAGCCCTTCCACGACGCCATCGCCGCCGCCATCGACATGGCCCAGTCGGCATTCCAGCGCGAAGGCAGCCTTGCCGGCATCGCCACCGGGTTCGGAAAGCTCGATTTGCTGCTGGGCGGGCTCCACTCGTCCGACCTGATCGTGCTGGCCGGACGGCCGTCGATGGGCAAGACGGCGCTCGCCACCAACATCGCCTTCCATGCCGCCAAGTCGCGCCTCGCCCGCGCCGAGGACGGGGCGGTGGTTGGCTTCTTCTCGCTCGAGATGTCGGCAGAGCAGCTCGCCACCCGAATCCTCGCCGAGGAGGCGCAGATCGCGTCGGAGAAGATCCGCCGGGGCGAGCTCGCCCACGACCAGTTCGAGCGGCTGGTGGTGGCGAGCCAGCAGCTTCAGCGCGCGCCGTTCTACATCGACGACACGCCCGCCCTCTCGATCTCGCAGCTTCGCACCCGCGCGCGCCGCCTCAAGCGCCAGCACGGGCTGGGGCTGATCATCGTCGACTACCTGCAGCTCGTCCAAGGCGGCGGCGGGCGCGAGCAGAACCGCGTGATGGAGATCTCCGAGATCACCCGCGGGCTCAAGACGCTGGCCAAGGAGCTGGACGTGCCTGTCATCGCGCTGTCGCAGCTTTCGCGTGCCGTCGAGCAGCGCGACGACAAGCGGCCCCAGCTCGCCGACCTCCGCGAGTCGGGCGCCATCGAACAGGACGCCGACGTGGTGATGTTCATCTTCCGCGAGGAGTATTACCTGGGCCGCGCCCAGCCGCGCGAGGGCACGCCGGAGCACGACGAGTGGATCGCCAAGATGGACCAGGTCCATGCGCTCGCCGAGGTGATCATCTCCAAGCAGCGCCATGGCCCGACCGGGCGCGTGATGCTGAGCTTCGAGGGCGAGTTCACCAAGTTCGGCAACCTCGAGGACGACCGCGCCCGCGAGGTTCCGTTCTGAGCACGCAGCCGTCGGGCGCAGTTGCATGACCACCGACGCGCAGGCGGGGGCAATCCTCACCGTCGATTTGGACGCGGTGGCGGGAAACTGGCGGCTGCTCCGCGACCGGCTAGGCGGGGCGGAATGCGGCGCGGTGGTCAAGGCGGACGGATACGGGCTCGGCATGGCGCCGGTCGCCCGCGCGCTCGCCGCCGCCGGCTGCCGCTCCTTCTTCGTCGCGCATGCCGAGGAGGGGATCGCGCTCCGCGCCGTGCTGCCGCACGCCGCGGTCTACGTGATGCACGGGGTCGCGCCGGGCGAGGCGGGCGAACTGGCCGCCCATCGGCTGGTGCCGGTCGTCAACACGCGGGACGAGCTTGCCGCGCTCCGCGCCTTCGCCGCCACGAGCGGCCAGCCGGTGCCCACGGCAGTCCACCTCGATACCGGCATGTCGCGGCTGGGGCTGGAGGCGGAGGACGTCGCCCTTCTCGCCGACGACCCCGGCGCCTTCGCGGGAATCGCGCTCCGGATGGTGCTGAGCCATCTGGTCGCCGCCGAGGAGGCGGGCGATAGCTCCGCCGACCGTCAGCTCGAACGGTTCGGCGCGCTACGCGCCCGCCTGCCCCGGGCGCCGGCGTCGATCGCCAACTCGTCGGCGATCTTCCGCGGGCCGCAATTCGCCCTCGACCTCGCCCGGCCGGGAGCCGCGATCTACGGTCTCGCACCGCTCGAATCCGTCCCCAACCCGATGGCCCAAGTCATTGAGCTGAAAGGGCGAATCCTGCAGGTGCGGTCGATTGACAGCCCCCGGACCGTTGGCTATGGTGCGACGCACCGTGTCGCCGCGCGGTCGCGCGTGGCAACGGTGGCCGTGGGATACGCCGACGGGTATCTTCGGTCCCTCTCGAACCGGGGCAGCGCCTTTCTCGCGGGCGTGCGCGTGCCGGTGGTGGGGCGCGTCTCGATGGATCTGATCACGCTCGACGTCACCTGCGTGCCGGAGGCCCTGGCCGATGCCGGCGCTCAGGTCGAGCTGATCGGGCCGAACCATCCGCCCGACGCCCTGGCGCGCGAGGCGGGCACCATCGGATACGAAATCCTGACCTCGCTCGGCCGGCGCTATCGGCGAATCTACATCGGCATCGGCGCGTGAACCCCCTCGCCCCCATCGGCCGGGTGTTCCTGCGCTTTCTGGCGGCAACGGGCCGGCTCGGCATCTTCACCGCGACCGCCGTCGGCAACGCCGTCACCCCGCCGATCTACCCGCGGCTGATCGGGCGCCAGCTCATCGACGTCGGCTACTACTCGCTGCCGGTGGTCGGGCTGACCGCCGTGTTTACCGGCATGGTGCTCGCCCTGCAAAGCTATGTCGGGTTCTCGCGCTTCAACGCCGAGAGCGCCATCGCCAACGTGGTCGTGCTGTCGGTCACGCGCGAGCTCGCCCCGGTGCTGGCCGGGCTGATGGTCGCCGGGCGCATCGGCGCGGCGATGGCGGCCGAGATCGGCACCATGCGCGTGACCGAGCAGATCGACGCGCTGGTCACGCTCTCGACCAACCCGTTCAAGTACCTGGTGGCGCCGCGGCTGATCGCGGGCCTTCTGATGCTGCCGCTGTTGGTGTTCATCGCCGACATCATCGGCGTGTTCGGCGGCTACATCATCTCGATCGGCAAGCTGGGCTTCAACCCGGCGACCTATTTGCAGAACACCTGGGACGTGCTGCAGCCGATCGACGTGATCTCGGGACTCGTCAAGGCGGCCGTCTACGGCTTCCTGATCGCGCTGATGGGCTGCTACCACGGCTACCAGTCGAAGGGCGGGGCCGAGGGCGTCGGCCAGGCCACCACCAACGCCGTGGTGTCGGCCTCGGTGCTGATCCTGTCGTTCAACTACGTCATCACCGAGCTTTTCTTCGCGAAATGAGCGGGAACGTCCCCAAGATTGCCGTCAAGGGCCTGGTCAAGACGTTCGGGCCGAAACGCGTGCTGAACGGCATCGACCTCGAAATCGGCCAGGCCGAATCGGTGGTGGTGATCGGCGGATCGGGCTCCGGCAAGTCGGTGCTGATCAAGAACATCCTCGGCCTGCTGCGGCCCGATTCCGGCTCGATCGCGATCGACGGCGAGGAGACGGCGGGGATGGGCGGGCGCCGGCGCGAGCGGGTGCTGCGCAAGTTCGGCATGCTGTTCCAGGGCGCGGCCCTGTTCGACAGCCTGCAGGTCTGGGAGAACGTGGCGTTCGGGCTGATTCAGGGGCGCGGCGTGGACCGGCGGCAGGCCCGCGACGTGGCGGTCGAGAAGCTGGCGCTGGTCGGGCTCGGCCCCGAGGTCGGCGAGCTGCGCCCGGCCGAGCTTTCCGGCGGCATGCAGAAGCGTGTGGCGCTCGCCCGTGCCATCGCCGCCGAGCCCGAGATCCTGTTTTTCGACGAGCCGACCACCGGGCTCGACCCGATCATGGGCGACGTCATCAACGATTTGATCGTGGCCTCGGTGAAGCGGCTCGGCGCCACCGCACTGTCGATCACCCACGACATGGCGTCGGCGCGCAAGATCTCGGACCGGATCGCGATGATCTATGGCGGGCGCATCATCTGGGCCGGCCCGACGGTGGAAATCGACCGGTCCGGCAACCCCTATGTCGACCAGTTCATCCACGGCCGCGCCGACGGGCCGATCCAGATGGAGGTGCGGCGCACGTGAGCCGCTTAGGACCAGGAGATCCCTCTCCCCTTACGGGGGAGGGTGGGAAGGGGGTCCGGCCCCCACCCGGCGCCTGCTTGCGCGGACGCCGACCTCCCCCTTGCCGGGGGAGGGTGAGAAAGCATCCGACGGATCGTCGCGAGACCTGAATGGCCAAGCCGGCCGCCCGTTATGTCTGCCAGGAATGCGGCGCGGCGAGCCCACGCTGGTCGGGCAAGTGCGATGCCTGCGGCGCCTGGAATTCCATCGCCGAGGAGGCCCGGCCGGAAGCGCCGCCCAAGGGGCTGAAGGGCGCGAAGGGCCGCGCGATCGAGTTCTCGGCATTGACCGGCACGGCCGAGCCGGTCGCACGGCTCGCGACCGGCATCGCGGAGTTCGACCGGGTGGTCGGGGGCGGTCTGGTGCCGGGATCGGCAGTGCTGATCGGCGGCGACCCCGGGATCGGCAAGTCGACCCTGCTGTTGCAGGCGGCCGCGGCGCTCGCCACCGGAGTCTCCTGCGCCTACGTCTCGGGCGAGGAATCGGCCGACCAGATCCGCATGCGGGCGGCGCGTCTCGGGCTCGGCGCGGCACCGGTCGCGCTCGCCGCCGCGACCGACGTGCGCGACATCGTGGCGACGCTCGACGCGCCGGGCGGGCCAAGCGTGGTGGTGATCGATTCGATCCAGACCATGTACGTCGATTCGCTCGATTCCGCGCCCGGCACGGTCACCCAGGTGCGCGCCTCGGCCGAGGCGCTGGTCCGGCTCGCCAAGCGGCGCGGCTTCGCGGTGCTGTTCGTCGGCCACGTGACCAAGGAGGGCGCCATCGCCGGCCCGCGCGTGCTCGAGCACATGGTCGACACGGTGCTCTATTTCGAGGGCGAGCGCGGACACCCGTTCCGCATTCTGCGCGCGATCAAGAACCGGTTCGGGCCGACCGACGAGATCGGCGTGTTCGAAATGACGGGCGCCGGGCTTTCGGGCGTCGAGAACCCGTCGGCCCTGTTCCTCGCCGACCGGTCGGAGGAGGTATCGGGCGCCGCCGTGTTCGCCGGCATCGAGGGAACCCGGCCGCTGCTGGTCGAGATCCAGGCGCTGGTCGTGCGCTCGGCCCAGGCGACGCCGCGGCGCGCCGTGGTCGGCTGGGATTCCGGCCGGCTCGCGATGGTGCTGGCGGTGCTCGAGGCACGCTGCGGCCTCGGCTTCGGCGGGTGCGAGGTGTACCTCAACGTCGCCGGCGGCTTGCGTATCGGCGAGCCGGCCGCCGACCTCGCCGTCGCGGCGGCCCTCGTCTCTGGCCTCACCGGCACGCCGACGCCCGCCGACACGGTGGTGTTCGGCGAGATCGGCCTCGCCGGCGAGGTCCGCGCAGTCAGCCAGCCCGAGCTCAGGCTGCGCGAGGCGCACAAGCTCGGCTTCCGGCGCGCCATCGTTCCCGGCCGGGCGCGCGGCCGCCCGGCCCCGCCGCCCGCCGGGATCGAGATCGCCTCGATCGCCCGGCTCGACGCGCTGGTCGCCCGGCTCGGCGGGACGGACGCGCGGCCGAGGGCGCACGCATGAACTTGATCGACATCGCCCTGATCGCGGTGCTGGTGGTCGCGGGGCTCGGCGGATTCCTGCGCGGCCTCGTGCAGTCCGTGCTGGCGATTGCCGCCTGGGTCGGCGCCGCCTTCGCGATCATGTACGGCTTCCCGGTCGTCGCGCCGGTCGCGCGCCAGTACATCGCGCTCCGCATCGCCGCCGACGTGACCGCCGCCGCAATCCTTTTCATCGGCAGCCTCGTCATCCTCGCCATCATCCGCCACCGGATCGCGCGGCTCGTGCGCGGCAGCGCGCTGTCGGCGCTCGACCGCTCGCTCGGCTTCGTGTTCGGGGTGATCTTCGGGGCGGTGCTGCTGTGCGTGGCCTATTTCGGCGCGTCCTGGGCGGCGGGACCGCGCAAGACCTGGCCCGACTGGGCACGCGAATCCAAGGGCCTGCCGGTGGTCGAGAGCCTGACGCTCGGTGGCTGCGCCCTGGGGCCGCCGGGCGCGCTGGCCCGCTGCCGCAAGGTACTGGGCAACGAGGGCGCCTCGCGCCAGGACATCGAGCGCCAGTTCGAGCGGCTGACTGCGCCCGCGACCAAGGCGCCCACCGAGGCGCCGCGGCCCGGCTACTCGCCCGAGGAGCGGCGCGACCTCGACCGGCTTTTCAATTCGACAAAGTAGCCAACGAATTTTGGCCCAGCCCCCGCCATTGCCCCCGCCCGCCCGACGCGCTACATGCGGGGTGCGGGCGACGGCGGACGGGGCCGGCCCGGATGCGGAGTCCATGCTCACAACCCATCCCTTCGACGACGACCACCTGCACGAGGAGTGCGGCGTGTTCGGAATCTACGGCCATGACGACGCGGCGGCGCTGACCGCGCTCGGGCTGCACGCGCTGCAGCATCGCGGCCAGGAGGGGGCGGGCATCGTCTCGTTCGACGGCGAGAGCTTCCACCCGCACCACGCCATCGGCCATGTCGGCGACAATTTCAGCGAGAAATCGGTGATCGCCCGCCTGCCCGGCTCGGCGGCGCTCGGCCACAACCGCTATTCGACGACCGGCGAGACGCTGCTGCGCAACGTGCAGCCGCTCTATGCCGATTTCGAATTCGGGCGGGTTCGCTATCGCCCATAACGGCAACCTCACCAATGCGCGCAAGCTGCGGCGCGAGCTGGTCCGCCGGGGATGCCTGTTCCAGTCCACCACCGACACCGAGGTCATCATCCACCTGACCGCGACCAGCCCGCAGGCCACCGTGACCGACCGGCTGATCGACGCGCTGACGCAGGTCGAGGGCGCCTATGCGCTCGGCGCGCTGACCAACGAGGCGATGATCGGCGTGCGCGATCCACTGGGCGTTCGGCCCTTGGTGCTCGGCCATCTCGACGACGCGTGGATTCTGGCATCGGAAACCTGCGCCCTCGACATCATCAACGCCAAGTTCGTGCGCGAGATCGAGCCCGGCGAGGTGGTGGTGATCGGCCCCGACGGGGTGCGCTCGCTGAAGCCGTTCGCGGCGCGCGCGGCCCGCTTCTGCATCTTCGAGTACATCTATTTCGCCCGGCCCGATTCGACCGCCGGCGGGCGCAGCGTCTACGAGGCGCGCCGGCGCATCGGCACCGAGCTGGCGCGCGAGGCGCCGGTCGACGCCGACATCGTGGTGCCGGTCCCCGATTCGGGCGTGCCGGCCGCGCTCGGCTACGCGTTCGAGGCGGGCATCCCCTACGAGCTCGGCATCACCCGCAACCACTATGTCGGGCGCACCTTCATCGAGCCGGCCGACCACATCCGCCACCTCGGCGTGCGGCTGAAGCACAACCCGAACCGGTCGGTCATAGCGGGCAAGCGCGTGGTGCTGGTCGACGATTCGATCGTGCGCGGCACGACGTCGACCAAGATCGTCGAGATGATCCGCGCCGCCGGCGCGAAGGAGGTGCACATGCGCATCGCCTCGCCGCCGACCACCCATTCCTGCTTTTACGGCGTCGACACGCCGGAGCGGAGCGCCCTTCTCGCCGCGAGCCACGACGTCGCCGAGATGGCGCGGATCATCGGCGCGGACTCGCTCGCCTACGTCTCCATCGACGGGCTCTACCGCGCGATGGGCGAGGAGGGACGCATCGCCGACCGGCCGCAATTCTGCGACGCCTGCTTCTCGGGCGATTATCCGATCCCGCTGACCGACCAGGAGGAGGGCGATATGGCGCGCCAGCTCTCCTTGTTCCGGCATCTCGCTTAGGGAGTCCGATCCGGATGGCCGACGGCAGGCTCGAGGGACGCATCGCGCTGATCACCGGCGCCTCGCGCGGCATCGGCGCCGCGGTGGCGCGCCGCTTCGCCGCCGAGGGCGCGCAGGTCGTGCTGGTCGCGCGCACCACCGGCGGGCTCGAGGAGGTGGACGACCAGATCCGCGCCGACGCGGTTGCCGCGGGGCGCGAGCTGGTGCCCGCGACGTTGGTGCCGATGGACCTCGCCAACGGCGCCGAGATCGACCAGATGGCGCTGGCCATCGCCCAGCGGTTCGGCCGGCTCGACGTTCTGGTCGCCAATGCCGGACTGCTCGGCCCGGTGACGCTGACCCCGCAGATCGACCCCGACGCCTGGGACCGCGTGCTCGCGGTCAACCTGACCGCCAACTGGCGGTTGATCCGCGCCTTCGATGCGTTGCTGCGCGCCTCGGATGCCGGCCGGGCGATGTTCCTGACTTCGGGCGTGACGCGCCACCACCCGGCCTATCGCGCATGCTACGCGGTGAGCAAGACCGGGCTCGAGGCGCTGGTCAACGTGTGGGCGAAGGAAACCGAGAAGACGACCGTGCGGATCAATTTGCTCGATCCCGGCGGGCTCCGCACCGACATGCACGCCGAAGCGTTCCCTGGTCTCGACCCCATGGATTTCCCCGAGCCCGAGACCATCACCGGCGTGTTCGTCGACCTCGCCGAGCCGGCCTGCACCCGCCATGGCGAGCTGGTGCGCGCCCAGCCCAACGCCCGCGGCGGCCATCCACCGGCGCAGAACTGACGGAGCAAGGCTACTTCTTGTCGAACGGGTTCTTGCCCCGCCGGGGCAGGATACGGATCGGCACGCCCGGCAGGTCGAACGTCTCGCGGAGCCCGTTGGCGAGGTAGCGGAGGTAGGATTCCTCCACGTCGTCCGGCCGGTTCACGAACAGCGCGAAGGTCGGCGGACGCGCCTTCACCTGGGTGATGTAGCGCGGCTTGACCGGCCGGCCGGCGGCCGTGGGCGCCGCATGGCGCGCCGACATGCCGTCGAGCCAGCGGTTGAGCGGGCCGGTCGGCAGCCGCTTGTTCCACGCCCGGTCGGAGGCCAGCACCGCGCGCATCAGCCGCCCGATTCCGTCGCCGGTGAGCGCCGAAAGCGGGACGACCGGCACGCCCTTCACCTGGGCGAGCGAATCCTCCAGCCGCTCCGCGATGGCGCGCCGCGCCGCCTGGGGCTCCGCCACCGCGTCCCACTTGTTGGCGGCGACCACGAGCGCCCGCCCCTCCTCCGCAGCCTGACGCGCGATGGTGAGGTCCTGGCGCTCCATCGGCGCGGTGCCGTCGAGCACCAACACCACCACGTCGGCGTAGCGTATGGCGTGCAGCGCGTCCGCGACCGCCGCCCGCTCCAGCGCCTCGGTCACGCGCGCGCGGCGGCGGATGCCGGCGGTGTCGACCAGCCGCACCGGCCGGCCGGCCCAGCGCCATTCGATGGAGACGGCGTCGCGCGTCACCCCCGGCTCGGGCCCGGTCAGCACCCGTTCCTCGCCAACCAGCCGGTTGACCAGGGTCGACTTGCCGACGTTCGGCCGGCCGAGGATCGCGAGGTGGAGAACGGCGCCCTCGCCCTCCGCCGCGTTCTCGACGCCCGCGGCCGCGGCGACGAGCGGCTTCAGCGCGTCGTAGAGCTCGGTCATGCCCTCGCCATGCTCGGCCGAGATCTGGATCGGCTCGCCCAACCCGAGCGCGAACGCATCGAGCGCGCCCGCCTCGCCCGCGCGCCCTTCGGCCTTGTTGGCGGCAAGGATCACCTTGGCGTGGTGGCGGCGCAGCCAGGCGGCGAAATGCCGGTCGAGCGGGGTGAGGCCCGCACGCGCGTCGATGACGAACAAGGCGACGTCGGCGTCGGCCAGCGCCCGCTCCGTCTGCGCCCGCATCGCGGCCTCGAGCGTCGCCGCCGCGGCGTCCTCGAGCCCGGCCGTGTCGATCACCCGGAAGCGCAGATCGGCGAGCCGCGCCTCGCCCTCGCGCCGGTCGCGGGTCACGCCGGGAGTCGGATCGACGATGGCGGCGCGCCGTCCGACCAGCCGGTTGAACAGCGTCGACTTGCCGACGTTGGGCCGTCCAACGATGGCGACGGTAAACGCCATGCGGCGCCCGTCCGCTAGCGCAGCGCGACCAGGGTCGCGTCGTTGGTGAGGACGTAGACCGTGCCGTTGGCCACGATCGGCGAGATCAGCACGCCGGAATCGAGCTTGATGCGGCCCAGCGGCTTGCCCGTATAGGGCGAAACCGACCAGATTTCGCCGTCCGAGGCGGGCACCAGCAGCCGGTCGCTGACCAGCACCGGCCCGGTCCATCGGATCGGGTCCTCCTTGTCCTCCGGGTCCTCGAAGCGGGGAAGCTGGGTCACCCAGCGCACCCGCCCGTCCGCCCGTTCGAGGCAGACCAGCTCGGCGCCCGTGGTGACGACGTAGATGTAGCCGCCGGCGACCCACGGCGTGTGGACGCTGGCGATCTCCTGCTCCCACACCCGCCCGCCGGTGCGCAGATCGATAGAGACCATGCGGCCGGAGTTGGCGACGGCGAGCACCCGTCCGCGATCGATCACCGGGTCGCCCTTGATCTGGGCGATTTCGGACACCGGGTCGGCGCGACGGAGCGGCGTCAGGGTCTCGTTCCAGGCCACGCGCCCGTTCTCGGCGCGAAGGGCGAACAACTCGCCCGACGTGTAGGCGGCGATCACCACGTCGCCCTCGGCCGCGGGGCTCGCACCGCCGAGGAGGCCCGCGGGCTCGACGATGCCGGCCTGCATCCAGAGCTCGTGCCCGTCCGACGCGGCAAGGGCATGCAGCTCGTTCGCGATCGTGACCACGAACACCCGCCCGTTCAGCACGGTCGGCCCGGCCCGCATCGGTCCGGTGACGCGGTGCATCCAGATGCGCTTGCCGGTCTTCGCGTCGAGCGCATAGACGTCGGCATAGCCGGTGGTGACGAAGAGCCGGCCGTTGAAGTAGGCGACGCCGCCGCCGCGCGGCCCTTCGTCCTCGTTATGGGGCGTGAGATCGACCTCCCACAGCGACCGGCCGGTCTTGGCATCGAACGCATGCAGGTCGGCCGAGGAATCGAGCACGTAGGCGCGACCGTCCGCCAGGATCGGCTGGGCCAGGAGCTGGGTGTCGTCGGACGAGCCCTCGCCCGCATCCACGCTCCAGGCGACCTGGAGAGTGCCGGGCGCGGCGAGATGGTAGTTGGCGTGGCTCGGCACCCCGCCCGGCTGGGGCCAGTCGGGGTCGCGATATGGCCGGGGCAGGCGCACCTCGACGTCCTGGATGCGCTTGTCGGGCTTCAGGGTCGAATTCGAGCGACAGCACCGAAATGCGCTCGCCCTTCAGTGGCTCCTTGTTGTCGCTGCCGCCGAAATAGCCGCTGCCGCAGCCGGCGAGCGCGGTGGCGCAGAGGAGCGCGGCGAGGGCGGCCGCGCCGCGCGTCATACGGCCCATCGTCAGCCGCCCAGGACGGCGAGCATCTCGGCCGCACGTCCGCGCATCGACTGGGGCGCGTCCGCGTCGTCGGCGAGCTGGCGGTAGAGATCCCTGGCCTTCTTGGAATCGCCCGATTTGAGGGCGATCAGCGCGCGCAACTCGCGCGCCGAGAAGCGCCACGGGCTGCTCGGGGTATCGAGCGGCGCCAGCCGCGCCTCGAGCTTGGGCGCGTCGAGCTTGGGCAGATCGAGGCTGTGCAGCACCGACAGGACGGTCGCTGCATGGCGCAGCGTCGGATCGACCGAGGAATCGGCCGCCACCCGGTCGTAGACCTCGACCGCGCCGGCCACGTCGCCGCCATCGGCGCGGAGCGCCGCGCGCTGCAGCCGGGCGAGGGTCTGGTAGCTGCCCCCCGAATTGTCGGCGAGGTTGGCGAACACGGTCGCCGCCTGCTCGCGCTTGCCGCCGGCGGCGAGCGCCTGGGCCTCGGAATACTGGTTGCTGGCCGTGAGGCGCTGATTCTCCTGGTAGCGCTCCCAGCCATAGATGCCGGCCGCGATCAGCAGGAGCACCGCAATCGCGGTCATCACCCGGTTGCCGTACTTCTTCCACAGCCGGAGGTAGTGCTCCTGCTTCAGCTCCTCGTCGATCTCGCGGAAGATATCGCCCACGCGCCACTCCTCTGGGACCCAGCCGCGCAAAATAGCGCTTGGCGGGGGTTGTGGCAAACCTGCCCGGCCGCGACCGAAGGTCCGGAGCGGAGCCCTGGACGAGGCTTGCGAAATGCGAAAGAATGATGACGGTCGCCGCCGGAGAGCGTGACATAGCCAAGCCTGCCACCGTCTTTCGCCTTGCCGACTATCGCCGTTCCGCCGCCGCGGTGTGCTTCGGCCGCCCCGAACTCAACCAGCTCGTCTCGCTCTACAGCCGCCGGGTCATCGGCGGCGAGTGGCGCGACTACGCCATCGACCAGGACGCCCGGCACGCCGCCTTCTCGGTGTTCCGCCGAGCGAGCGACCGGCCGATCTATACCGTCTGCAAATACGCCCAGGGCGTTCACCCCGAGGGCGAGTACGCGGTCTACGCCAGCGGCAAGCTGGTCAAGCGCGCCCGCTCGATGGGCGAGGCGCTGGCCTGGTTCGAGGGCCGGCTGAAGCTCGTCTCGCCCTGATCCGCAGGCCTTGTGACCGGCGTCACCGCCGCGGAGTGACATCCGTCACGTTTGTCCGCGACAGCGCGCCGCAGGCCCCCTGTGTTCACCGACCCTTAAGCGCCACCTGCGATTCTCGAAAGCGCAAGAACGCGGTGTGCCGCCATGATCGTGAAGACGGTCCTTCTGCTCTATGCCGCCCTGTTCGCCGTGAGCCTGTTCGTGGATCACGGGCCCCATACCCTGCTGCAATAGCCGGCGCCCTCAGGCGCGCCCGTCCGGTGCCGCCGGCGGGACCGGCATCTCGCTGACCGCGGCCTCGGCCAGCCGGTCGAGCAGCCGGCGCACCTCCGCATGCTGTTCCGGCCGCCAGGCGGCGACGATCTCGGCCAGCGCCTCGCGCCCGCCCGCCACCAGCCGCTCGCGCGCCGCCCGACCGCCGGGGGTGAGGGCGAGCGTGCCGTCCGGCTGGCGCAAAACCAGCCCGCGCGCGGAAAGGGCGCGAAGCGGCGGGCGCAGCCGGTCGCGCGACAGGCCCAGCTCGGCGGCAAGGTCCGCCGGACGGCGCGCGTCGCGCTCGCCCAGCCGGGCCAGAGTCCAGAGCTCCGCCTCGCCGAGCGCGAGGCCGGCGCGTGCCGCCAGCCCCGCATAGATGCGCCAGCGGTTCTCGCGCCGGGCAAGCCGGCCGACGATGCTTTCGAGCTCGTCGAGCGAGGTCGCGTCGTGCGGCATGGCGAACGCCTCGCCGACGCCGCCGGGCGACGCGACGCGCCGCAGCGGCTGCTCGCGCAGGAGCCAGGTGAGCGCGAAGGCGACGGCGGAGAACCCTGCCGCCATCACGAACACCGGGAGCAGCGCCGCGACAAAGGCGGCGAGATAGGCCTCGCGTGCCGGCCCCGCGAGCCCCTGAAGCGCAACCGGCCCCGCCTCCGCCGGCAGCGTCGCGCCGGGCCCGATGGTCGCGGCGAGCTGCGCCTGGAGGAGGTTCGCGAAGATCGCGCCGAACAGCGAGACTCCGACCGAGCCGCCGATCGAGCGGAACAGGCTGGCCGCCGACGTGGCGACGCCGAGATGCTCGTAATCGACCGCGTTCTGCACCGCGAGCACCAGCACCTGCATCACCATGCCGAGCCCGAGTCCGAGCAACGCGGCGTAAAGCGAGGCGGTCACCAGCGACGTGTCGACGCCGAGCTGCGAAAGGAGCCCGAGCGCGACCGTCGAGATCGCGGTGCCCGCGACCGGGAATAGCTTATAGCGGCCGTAATGCGTGATCAGCCGGCCGCTGGCGATGGACGAGATCAGCATGCCGCCCATCATCGGCGCGAGCTGCAAGCCGGAGCCGGTGGGGCTCGCCCCCTTCACGACCTGGAGGTAGAGCGGCAAATAGGTCACCGAGCCGAACATGGCGAGCCCGACCACGAGGCTGACCGCGTTCGCCACCGTGAACACCCGGTCGCGGAACAGGACCAATGGCAGGATCGGCGCCGGGGCGCGCGCCTCGACCGCGATCAGGAGGGCGAACAGGACGAGGCACAGCGCGACGAGCCCGAGGCTGGTCGGCGACGTCCAGGGGAACACGGTGCCGCCGAGGCTGGTGAACAGCACCAGCGACGACAGCGCGCCGGCGAGCAGCGCCGCGCCCGCATAGTCGATCTCGCGCGCGCGCCGCGCGAACGGCGCGCGGAACACGATCCCGATCACCGCCAGCGCCGCGAGCCCGGTCGGCAGGTTGATGTAGAAGATCCAGCGCCAGGAGAGCGAATCGACCAGGAACCCGCCGAGCAGCGGGCCCAGCACGGACGACACCCCGAACGTCGCGCCGAAAATGCCCTGGTAGCGGCCACGCTCGCGCGGCGGCACCAAATCGCCCACGATGGCGAGCGTCGTCACCATCAGCCCGCCGCCGCCGAGCCCTTGCAGCGCGCGAAAGGCGATCAGCTCGGGCATCGAGCGCGCGACCCCGCAGAGCGCCGAGCCGATGAGGAACAGCACGATGGCCGCCTGCAGCACCGACTTGCGGCCGTACAGATCGCCGAGCTTGCCGTAGATCGGCCCGACCACCGTGGTCGCCAGCAGGTAGGCGGTCACCACCCAGGACAAATGCGCGAGCCCGCCGAGCTCGCCCACGATGGTCGGCAGCGCGGTCGAGACGATGGTCTGGTCGAGCGAGGCGAGAAAAACCACCAGAACCAGCGCGGCGAATACCGTGCCCACGCGGGGCTGCGCCGGAGCGGCTTCGGCCATCGTTAGAGACCGTGCGCGGTCCGGGCGCGGTCGTGGTCGCGCGGCCGCGCGCGGGTGCGGGCGTCGCAGGCAATTCCACGGAGGATGAGGACGATTGGCACTGGCGATTTCCGACCGACGGGGTGGAGCGCCCGCCGAATGGGCGCCGCCTCGAACACTGGGCAACCCGCCCAGTATACAGTCCCGTCAACGGCACGGCGAAGGTCAGGTTCCGGGCGGCTTCCCCCGGCTTCCCTGGTGTTCACCCGCGGGAGACCGTGGACCGGAGGGCCTTGGCCGGATCGGGGGCCCGCGTCGTCGCCGATTACGAGCCAGCGCCCGGCCGCACCGCGAGGCTCGTCTTCGACATCATCGCCGCACCTACTCCCACTCGATGGTCAACTGGTTTGAGTTCGCGTTGTAACTATTGGGCTTTCTGCTCAGCGCCCTAAACCCCATACCAACTGCGATACCACCAAGGTAAGGACGCTGGATTCGTCAGATTCTATATAGCGATCCTTCCCGCCATAAGCGCGTTCGCATCATAAACGAGCGCCGCGAGAATGCAGACCAAAAGAAGCGGGATTGTGCTCTTATAGCGACACCCCTTCAAGGCGCGCCTTCTCGAGCGTCTCGATAAGCACGGCGCACTGCTTCTCGGTCGGGATCTTCGCTGGCATCTGCATGGCGATGTCGAGGATTCCTGCTTCCTTGGTCGAGAGCAGTTTGCGGGCTGAAAGCACCTTGCGAACCTTGGCCCATTCATCTGCTGCAATGCCAAGAACGCGGCTTTGGGCTTCGATGCCGTTATCCATCTTCTGCGTCTTCTTCGCGCTGTGAACCTCCGAGGCGCGATCCTCAGCCGACAACAACTCGTCGGTGAACTCCTCTGACAGGAGCTGCTCGAATTTGTCGAGCTTGCCCTGTAGGCCCGTCCAGCAGGCGTCTTTTTTGCACCACTCGGAGATGTTAGAGATGCCCGCAGGCGGGCGGATAATTTCCTCATTCACCGCGTTGGAGATGTCGGCCAGCGCCCGTTCAAAGGTGCCATTGATGCCCTGGGCATTCCAGACGCGGCCATAGTCGATGGCTTTGCCCTGGCGGCGCACGATCTCGCTGATGACGGCCAGCGTGTAGGCAACGATGTTGGCACGGTAGCCCCCATTGTACCAAGGCTGAGCCGAAACCAGTTTTTCGCAAGCTCGGAAGATGAGGGCTCGCGCAACGATCCGTTTGAAATAGAACTCATTGAAGCCGTCCGACGACTTTTTCCACTCCGCCCCGATCCGCGCGGCGTAGCGGGCGAAGTTCTTCTGCGCGCCGAGGTTCACCCATTTCGGATGGTCATCCCAGACGTTCTCGAACTTCGCGAGGTCGGTCTTCGTGAACATCTGGGGCTTGGGATTTTCAGCCTTGAAGCGTCGCTGCTCCGCCGGCGTCAGCTTCGCCTGCGCGTCGGCGTATTGCCCGCGCGCACGCTCATAGAACCACTTCGTCTCGCGCTGCGCGCCCTGCTGCGCGGGCGCCCAGAGACGACGCGAGAAGCCCTGCATGCGCACGTGGAACGGGCTGTTGGAGAAGAAGTCCGCCGCGTTCACCCGGTTCTGGGTGTTGGCGTATTCCGAGATGAGCGGGACGACCGTGTCGCTCTCCTCGCTGTCGATCACCGACAGCTTCATCTGCACGAAGATACCGTTGAGCTTCGCCTTGTCACGGCGCTTCGTGTGGAAGAGAGACGCCGTCGTCTGCCCACCGTTGACGATCTGGAGATCGACGATCCGGGTGATGACGAGGCCCTCCGGCCCCTTCTTCGTCTCGACGCTCTGCGCCGTGGCAGTGATGCCGTTGTTGTACGCGAAGAACATCGAAGGCTCGTTGATGATCGTCGCCCGGATGCCTTGGTTGACCTTACCCCTGGCCTGGAGAAAACAGCGCACATTCTGCTCAAGAAGCTGGGCGCCGAATTTTCCATAGAGCGTCGCCAGAACGTCGGCCGGCATGACGATGAGATACGACGGAAAGGCGTCTGACCCCAGGTGCGCCGGCAGACAGGAGATGCCCGCACCGAACATCGCCTCGAAGTCCAGATCGAGCGCCTCCTTGTGGCTGCGTGAGCTGCGCTGGCGGAAGAGCCTTGAGATGTCCCAGATGTGATAGCTGGCAGGTACGCCGCAGACTTCACCATCGGGCATGCTCTGAAGCCGGTCGCTGAGCGTGCGTTCCGAAACAAGGATCAGATTGATCCGCCGGAGCTGCCCCTTTCGGTCTGCTATCTGGCGGGCAAGGCCGTATTCCGGCGAGGTGACTTCCAGCTCCTTCGCCAAATCCTTTCGGAGGGAGGCTTCAAAGAAGGAGGTGAGACGTTTGAAGGCCGCCTCAACGTCGGTGCGGGTGAGCGAGGCAAGCTCCTGCCGACACTCGAAATCGGCCACGAACAGCTCAAGTCCCCCCTCGTCGTCGAACCAGTAGCCATCGACACGCATGCCTCGCTGGGCACGGTAGTGGCAGAACTCGAAGCCCTCGACGAAGCCGGTTTCGACCAGTTCGTCACCCACGCCCTCCATGAAGGCGGCGAGTTGAAAGGCGCTGTTCGCCTCCGCCCCAGCGAGCATCTCCTGCCGGAAGTCGTGAAAGAAATCCTCCGCCGTCAGCTCCACTCAATCCCCCTTCAGCACCTCGTCGTTGCCCACCTCGAAGTCCTTCATCGCTTCGAGTTCGATTTCGTATGAAACCCGCGCGATGCCCGAAGGCAGCTCCGCGCGCACCAGACGCGGAAACGCCCCCTCGACACGGTAGGTTTGACGATCCGCTACGACAAATTCGGGCGTATCGTAGGCGGCGATCGGCAGATAGCCGAAGTCCGCCAGCTTCTGTGAGAACTGCTCCAGCGCATCGCCGTCGCCGAGTTCACTTTCGATCATCTCCACCAGCGCATTCAGCGAAAGTGCGCCGGAATTGTCGGCAGCGGCGGTAAGTTTGTGCGTCACAAGAAACAGGTCGTCGAGGACGGTCGCGAGCTGATCTTCAGATGAAATCCGCACCGTGTTGCGATCGCGACCCAAAAGCGATTTCACCTCGACCGCCGTGTTGCCGAAGATGAAGTCCTGCTGAATCTTGTCGTCGCCCGTCCAGGCATCGACGGTCGCGGCCGATGTCAGCCGTCGGGCATAGAGCGCGCGCATATACTGGAGTTCGGCCCAGAGGCCGCGAACTTCTTCGTCGGAGAGCCGGCGCGATTTGCGCGCAGCGAGGAACGCGCGCCAGCGGCGGATATGCGTGAGACTGACGGCAAGGGCCTCCGGCGACGCGGTGGCGGGTTCCAGGGCATTGACCAGTGTCTGGCAGAGGCCTGCAAAGAGATCCTGATCGACGTTGCGATCAAGTGTCAGGACAAGACGTTGCTGCCCAGTTACTTCGCCTTCACGGAGATCGACTTTGATGCCGTAAAGATCCACGACGCCCCGTCGGAACTCCTCCGCGAAATCACCTTCGAGCTCGACGATGAGAAGGCAGCGCCCCGACGTATCCCGGCCCCAGAATAGGGGAATGACGCCAGGCGCTGCGACCTTGCGGACGGTGTAGTCTGTCGTTGGTATTCCGATCTCATCCCAGGGGAGGCGGCTACTCATCGTAGTCCTCCTCTTCATCCGGATCGTCATCCATCGGGCCGTACATTTGTTCGATCCAGAGCTTGTTCGCGACGATCTCAACCGTCCGGCCGAATAGCCCGTCGGGGAAGCTGACGCCGAAGGCCGGAATGCGGCCTGTGACGTCCGGATTTCCAGTGGGTGCCAGGACGTGGATCATCAACAACGGCTTCTTGCGCACCACGCGATAGTGGTAGTCGGACGGCGCTTTGTCCTTGCTCTCGTTGGTCTCATCCGCCGCTGCATTGGCAACCGCGGCTGCGAGCTGCGTCGGCGTCAGGCCAAGTTTCTCGTCTCCGCGACTGGCGACGCGATACTTGTTCAGAATCCAACCGCCATCCTTCACGCCCTTCGTAGACGCTACACGTTCCTGGGCGCCTAGCGTGAAATCTGTCTCGCTTTCGCCACCCTTGTCGCCAGAGATCAGGAGGACGTCGGCAACAGGATGCACGTCCTTGATCTGGTCGAGATAGCTCATAATCAGCGCCTTGATCGGCGCGAAGTCCTTGTGAATTTTGAAGGCGCCGATGAAGTCCTGCATGATCTCCTGATCGACGTCGTGGACGACCCAGCCTTTGGTGGTTGGCGTGACCGACTTGCCGAAACCGTCGCTCCAGAACTTCGAGATCAGCTTTTCATTGTCCTCGTTCGGACCTCGCGCGGTCGGGACCTTCCAGCTCTCCATCAGCTTGCCGGTCAGGTTCTGGCTGACCGAGATCTTCTGACCCATGCGCATCTTGTTGGCCGCGGTGACCATCAGACTGTCAGGATGCGACTGCACATAGAGACCGAACTGCTCGGGGGTCATGTTGGCCCGTCGCATCCGCTTGATCTGCTCGCGCAGCTCTTCCGTCGCTTCCGAGATGTGGCCGTACCAATTGATTGAGTCGCGGGAGAGGTAGACCCGGCAGAGGTCCTCGAAGTTCGGCCGGTAGCCGAACCATCGGCCCATCTGGAGCAGCGTGTCGTACATCCGCGTGTTTCTGTACATGTAGCTAACGGTCAGCCCGTCGAGCGTAAGACCGCGAGAGAGGCTGAGGCCGCCGATTGCAATGGCGGTGAGGCCGACGCCTTCCTTCTCGTACTTCTTGTAGTCGAGCTGCTCGTCACTCTTGCTGTTCACGACATAGAGCCGGAGGTGATCGAAGGTGCTGAAAAGCGCCTTGCGGACCTCGGCCCAGGTGAAGCCGCAGACCGCGTACTGGGTGTCATACGCGGCCTTGAGGCCGCACATATATTCATCGGTCTCAGAAGCCGGCAGGGGTTTCGCGTAGTTCGCTTTGACTGCGGCGAAAATCTTCTTCTGCCGCTCGCTGATGAAGTCGCGGACGATGCGCTGCGTGGCAACGAAGCGCGAGACGTTGATCAGCATCGTGCAGTGCTTGGTGGTCTGGCCGCGCAGGTTACGGATTGCACGTGCGACGATGAACTCGTTCAGAGCGCCATAGAGGCTGGGCGGAAGCTCCGGAACGGAATCGCCGTTCTTATGGCCCATCGGGATAAAGTTTTCGCAGTCACGGATACTCTCAACGATGGTCGCGCTGCTGACCTCATCAAGGAACACCTTGTTGGGC
Organism: uncultured Alphaproteobacteria bacterium; assembly: GCA_963775315.1. Classification (GTDB taxonomy): domain Bacteria; phylum Pseudomonadota; class Alphaproteobacteria; order MPNO01; family DASWLB01; genus CAWGHZ01. The sequence goes on from CAVZIN010000012.1 coordinate 162,699, forward strand.
CCGAAGTATGTGTTCGGCGGATCAAGGCTGTAGATGAAATGACGAGGGAACAGCTCCTCCCGGACGTCGTCGTCATAGGCATCCGGATTAATGAAGATGTTTGCGAACGGGGTCGCTGTATAGCCGACGTAACAGGATTTCGTGAACAGTCCCAGGACGCGCCGGATCATGGCGTTCGTCCTAGTCGGATTGATGTCCGGCTTGTTCGTGTTGATCGAAGCGTTGTCCGCTTCGTCGTCGATGAAGAGCATCGGAACGTCGCCGATGCGGCCGTCCCCCTGAGCGTTAAGTTCCTTCAACCACTTGAAGAGAGATTCCAGCGTCCGGACGTTTTTCTTGATGACGATGATGATGGGCTTGCTGAAGTCGTTGATCTTCCATCCGCTCTTCGCGGCGGTCGTCGTATTGAAATCGTCGTTGATGTTAGTGAGCGTCGCCGGGTGGGGGTATTTGCCACCCAGTCCCACGCCGATGGTGATCCGGTTTGCAGGGTCGCTAGAGCGGCCGATAAACGCTTCGTCGATCCGCTCCTGCGTCTGTCTGCGCAGGTTGCTGTGGATGCCTGCGCTGACGATGATGAACTTATACCCGGCATCCGCCGCCTTCGCGATGACGCCTGTGTAGTTGGCGGTCTTGCCGGATTGAACGTGCCCGATCACCAAGCCGCGGCGGTTCCACGAACCCTCGCTGGTCGGGTCCTGAAGATGGCCAAGAATCCTGGTGCCGACGTCGCTGAGTGAGCGCACTACGGTCGGGTGCCACTTTTCTTTTTTCAGGAACTCTTCGTAGGCGTCTGAATAGGTCCAGGCGATCTCGCGTTTGTAGACCCACTCGTCATCGTGATCAGCCTCGTTGTCAATCAGTGAAACGCCGGCACCCATGCGAGTGTCGATGGCGATCAGCGCCTCTTCGATAATGTTGGTGAGGTCACCTGCGTAGCCGAAGACGGCCGCCAATTGCTTCGCCGTATTCTCGACATCGGCGCGGGTTGGAGGATCAGAGCGGTTTGCTAGCCCGGAGATGAGGGAACTGATGAAGTTCTTTTCCTGATCGGTTCGGCTGACACTCATACAAACTCCTCGGCGATGAATTTCTCGGCGAGGTCCATGTGGGAATCAAACAGGTGCGTCGAACGCACGATTTCGCGGAATCCCCCGGCCCCGATAGTAGTGTTATCAGAAAAAGCATCCCTGAGTGCGCGAAGTCGCTCCAGCGCGACAACTTTTTCGTCGGGGGTCTGAGACACTTCCCGCGGATGGAGGGAGTAGTCCGAATAGATCATCTCGACCGGGATAGAGGCCCCGACGGCGTCGATCAAAAGGCCCAGAAGGCTTGCGTCGTCTGCGCTCAGCCGCGTCCGGAGTCGCTCAACAAGGGGATGACCTGTGTTGACCGCATAGCGGATGCGGCCGTGATCGGCATAGCGTTCCCACATGGGTGCGGTGACTTCATCGAACAGCTTCTGTCCACGACCGCGATGAACCGTCGTGCTCGCCCCGGTCACCCGGCCGATGATCTGCTTCAGACGCTCGCGCACCGCCAGCGGCGGGCGGGCTCGGGACTTCTTGATGTCGATGGTCCAGGACTCATCGAGGCTGTTGGGGAAGTCGATCTGGACGCGGGCCAGCTTGGTCGCTTCGCCCTTGGGAATCAGGCGAAACCAGTCGCCCCAGGCCATCAGACGCCCGTTGCGGTAGATGTAGGCACCCTGATTAGAGATGAAGTCGCTGCGGCTCTGATAGAAGTCGTACTCCGATGCCGTGAGGTTGCTGTGATGGGGCAGGATGTACGGCTGCAACGTAACCGTCTCGCCATCGACGGTTACGTAGTCCTCGGGGAGGTGACGGGTCGCCGTGTTCTTCCGGCAGAACGGGTCGAACGTTTGAACGGTATGCCCGTTGAGGGTGATTGCGATGCGTTTGCGGCCCTTCACCTCACCTGACAGGAAGCGGTGAAACACCAGCCCGAGGTGCCGTTCGACAACATCGAGTTTCTCGTTGACGATCTCATCGCGGCGGCCTCCGCTCTCATCTTCAAACAGCCGATCGAGTTCTCGCCAGATGACCACCGTGCCGTGGTCCGCAAGCTGATCGACATGCGGCAGGGCGGCGATGTCCTGCTCGTTGAGGATCGACAGAATCCAGTCGTCCTCGCGGTCGATGCGGTCGAGATTCCACTCTGCACCGCTGAGTTGGCCCTTCTTCAGGCTGATGACGGTGAGGCTCCGGCACTGAGAGAATGATGCGGTCTTCAGACCGAGTCCGAACCGGCCAAGATCATGCGCCCCGCGTTTCGTCTTCGGGCTGGCGCTCCCGTGTTTCATCGCGTCGATCAACTCGGAGCGCGACATGCCCCGCCCGTTGTCGACGATCGCGAGATAGGGCGACGCCACCGCGATCTCGCATACGATATCGACCTTCGTGGCCTCTGCCGAAATGCTGTTGTCTATGAGGTCGGCGACTGCCGTCTCTAGCGAGTAGCCCAGGTCCCGCATGGATGCGGAGAGACAGGCGGCGCTTGGTGGGAGACGGTGATCCTCAGCCATCAGTGGTCTCCGCAAAGAGCCCTGTTGATCGACGAAAGAACCCCTCCAGGGTTCTTCTTCAGATCGCACTCCCAGGCGACAATCACCCGCCAGCCGAGGTCTGAGAGGCGGTCGGCGTTGGCGCGATCACGAGCAACATTCCCCTCGAACTTGACCTTCCAGAATTCCGGCCGCGTTGATGGGGTCGTCGCGTTGCTGCACCCTTCGTGGCGGTGCCAGAAGCATCCATGCACGAAGATCGTCGTCCGGTACTTCGGAAGCACTATATCGGGTCGTCCAGGTAGATTCCGGTCGTGAAGGCGGAAGCGATAGCCGGCGCGATGCAGCAGCGATCGGAGCTTCACCTCCGGCTCTGTGTCGCGCCCTCTGATACGCGACATGTTCCAGCTCCGCCGCTCGCTGGTGAGGGCGTCCGCCATCATTGGGCGTCCCGGATGGAAGCGAGTTCCTCGGTGGCAATTTCCTGCGCAAGCTTTGAGGCCCCCGTAGCCATTTATTAGCCGGTCCTTTCAGAAAGGCCGGCCCCCAATTCTCCTGGACCAAGTCCGGGAGATAGGGTCAGCTTCACAGAAGGACTCGGATCGTCCCAGGGAATCGCTGCGCAGTGCACGGCGAGATCATTGAACTGTGTATCGCCTTCCTCGAAAGCGGCCATGCTGCCGTCAAGCTGTCTTTCCAGGATAGCGGCAAGTCCGGCATGCACCACGCGGTCACGCGCCTTGGAGATAAAGACGATTGTGACAGGCTGCGTTCCGTCATTGCCCGCCCTTGTTCTGATCAGGGCCAAGTCCTTGCAATCGAGTTCTGCGAAGGCATTTCCTTCGATCTTGTGGCCACCCAGCCGCCAATTCTTGCTGCTCTTGCCCAGCCGACGCAATTCACGGACGACGACATCACCGTAGGCACAAACGCAATTAAGGTTCGCGCCACCCGCATCGAAAGCTTCCTTGGACAGAAGGCGGCGTGCGATGTCCGCATTGACGTTGAGCGCACGCTGTTTGCTTTTTGCTGCTGCGCGGTGAGCCGCGAATAATCCGAGGTCCAATTCCACGAGAGAACGGACAACAATGATCTCGGGAGCGGCGTCAACTCCTGCCATATATCATCTCCCGGCCACAGCAATCTTTCTGACCGGGACTGCGAGAGCGGTTCTGATTTGCGCGAGAAGTTCAGTACCAATCGCCTTCGCCAGCAGCGGCGGCACCGCATTGCCGATCTGTCGGAAGGCGGATTCATTGTGCCACAGAATACGAAGCCATCAGGGAATGACTGAAGCCGTGCAGCCTCCCGAACCGAAATCGTCCGAGCCTGCATGCTGTCGTAGTGAATGTGGCTGTAGCTGTCTTTGCCGAGATGAGCCATCAACGTGCGGGCGGGTCGATCAGGCTCCATTTTTCGCCATTTATTGGGGAATTTTGTATGGTCGTAGGGAGGAACGATAGTGGCTTTCAGGGCCCGCCAGGCATCGGACCCCTCCTCGATTGCGTCGCCCGCAGCTCGGTGCTGGGTAAGCTTCTCCTCGAACATGAGCATCGCCATCCGATAGGCTTGAGGATATTGGTCCCCTGGCGAAAGGCGGGCGAATAGCTTGTAGTCCCGAGGCAAGTAGCGGATCACATGATCCCTGAGCGTGTCCGGTGCGGACAGTCCGGGCCACTCCCTCATTAGTCGGGCATAGTCGGATCTGACATCGGCATGCCGGTAAGGAACGGGAATATCGAAGCGCCTTGCGCCGCGCTTCAAACGACCATTTTCCAATTCAATCGGAGCATTGATAACAGGCAAATCTCCGAGCGCCTGTCGCACGGTGACGGCTTGTGGCACATCAGCTTCCGCTTCGGGGGTCGGTTTCCAGAAACCGTCAGGGCCAAGCGTGTCACTGTCAGCCAGCAGTTTCAGCGCAACCGCGCGTGTCCCTTCATAACCGGGCGGCAGGATGATCTTGTGCGTCGGCTTTGGCAGCCTGACAGTGTCCGTGACCTCCCGGTGAATTGCCACGAGAAAGGCTCGCTCCCGCGTTTGAGGAACGCCATACATCGCAGCATTCAACAGTGTATAGCCGCAGGCATAACCAATACCGGACAACACCTCGCAGATTTCATGCGCAATGTTGTGTCCGGCGAAGTTCAGCATGTCCGGGACGTTCTCAAGAACAACAGCCAGAGGCGCGCAGGCTTTCACGTACTCGATATATTCAATATAGAGCCTTGCCCGAGGGTCGTGGCGAAATGCTTCAGGATGGTCGGCCACTTCACGCAGCTTGGATCGGCCAACACGTGCGAATGCTTGGCAAGGCGGGCCTCCCACGACAATATCGAAGGCCGTCTCCGGTTTGCCGAGAGCCAGTGCTTCCGTCAGTTTTTTTGGCGGAGTTTTCGTAATATCCCGTGCTTCGGCATGACGGGCATCTTTCGGATGGAAATTGGTCCCGTGTGAACGGGCGGCATCCGCATCAAACTCAATCGCAGCGGCTATTTCATAGCCAGCGGCCTGGAAACCGAGCGAGAGCCCGCCACAACCCGAAAACAGGTCGAGCACACGCGGCTTTGCACCAGTCTGAATACGAACAATCTTCTGCCGCACCGACTGGAGACTGGGAGGCCGCCGTTTTCCAGCGGTGATCAGCGCGCTTGATTGCCGGCGGCTCATCTTCCTTTCCTCAACGACGGTTCGCCGGCAAACATTTCCGCCTGTACCGCGAACTGCTCCCGGTCCAGGTGTTCAGCAAATTAGGCGGGCAATCAGGGTGCTCTTCTTATGACCGCGCTGCTCACAATACACGTCAAAGCAGCCAGACTCCTCCGGCGTTAGGAGCACTGAGATTTTTGCCGGCCCGGCATTCCCGAGGTGGGCTGTTTTCATAATTTTCCTATACCGCAGAGCTGCTGAACTCTCAACACAGATGCGCACTTCTGCGCAACTCTGCGCGGAGTTTCTTGAAGGCGAATGAGCTCGGAGGGCGATCATCATATGGGAGAGTTCCGCCTGATAAGCGGATTTCCATTTATGGCCTTTGGTCAATCATGTTGAAAATTCCGCGCTAAGAGCGGATAATGAGATATGATCCGAGTCGAACGATCAGCCCTATCCTCCTACGCTTCCGGCCTGCTTGCCTGCGGGCCGGGGGGTCTTTTCTGCGGATGAGGCGCAGAAGGAGATCGGCATCAGCCGGGGCGCATTCCTCGACGCCGCCGAGCGATTGCAGCGGCGCGGCCAGCTCATCCGGCCTCGGCGCGGCTTCTACGTGGTCGTGCCGCCCCAGCACGCCACGACGGGAGCGCCGCCGCCCGAGTGGTACATCGACGCCCTGATGCGCCACGAAAAGCGGCCCTACTATGTGGGGCTGCTGGCCGCGGCGGCGGCCCACGGCGCTTCCCATCAGGCCGTCATGGAGTTTCAGGTCGTCACGGACAAACTCCTGCCCGACATCGAGGCCGGACGGACGCGGATCGTCTTTTCCTACCGCAAGGACATGGCGGCGGTGGCGGCGGGGATCGAGGATCGCAAGACGCAATCGGGCTATATGAAGCTGTCCTCGCCGGAACTGACGGCGCTCGACCTGGTGCGCTACCCGCAATCCGGCGCGGGCCTGGACAACATTGCGACGGTGCTTTCCGAGCTTGCCGAACGGCTGCAACCGGAAAAGCTCGCCTCCCTGTCGGGCGCCTTCGAGAAAGCGGTCGTGCAACGCCTTGGGCATCTGCTCGGAAGGCTGGGGCATCCGCAGATTGCGGAGCCGATGTTCGTGGCGCTGTCGGCGCGCGGGCCGCTGCCGTGGGTCGAACTCGATCCCAAACAGGCGGGCGATCCCGATTTGTCGCCGCCGCCGTCCGAACGCGATGACCGCTGGCGCGTGATCGTTCGCCGACCGCCGGAGATCGACGAATGATCCCGCAGGACTACATCACCGCCTGGAGCCGCGTCGCGCCGTGGGCAAGCCAGCGGCAGGTCGAGCAAGACCTCATCATCAGCCGCGCGCTTGTCGCCATCTTCTCCGATCCGTTCCTGCGCGGCGAACTGCGCTTCCGTGGCGGCACGGCGCTCAACAAGCTGCATTTCCCCGCGCCGCTGCGCTACTCGGAAGACATCGACCTCGTGCGGACGAGCGCCGGTCCGATTGGTCCGGTTCTCGACGGTGTTCGTGCCGTGCTGGAGCCGTGGCTTGGCAAGGCAAAGTCCGATGCAAGCCCCGTCGCTCCGAAACTCCGCTTTCGCGTCGATGCGGAAGGCGAGCCCGCCGATGCGCGCATCAACCTCAAGGTCGAAATCAACACGCGCGAGCGGGAAGCCTACGATCCGCCCATCGAGATACCATTCGGCGTCGAAAATCCGTGGTTCGCCGGCGAGGCCGCGATCCCGACTTTCTCGCGGGAGGAAATGCTGGCGACCAAGTTGCGGGCTTTGCTTCAACGCAACAAGGGCCGCGATCTGTTTGACCTCGATCACGCGCTCACGGTGTTCGAGGGGTTGAACACGGCCCGGATCGTCGAATGTTTCCGGCTCTACCTCGAAAAGGCAGAGAAGCGATTTCCAGGGCCGAGGCGCAGCAGCGCATGTTCCAGAAACTCGCCAATCCGACCTTCTTCACCGACATGCGCCCGCTGCTTCAGACAGATCGCGCCAGGGCGCTGAACGACGAGACGCTCAAGGCCACCTTCGTCAGGGTGATGAACGAACTGATCGACCGGATACCCGGTGACGAATGGGCGAAGGCCGGGGAAATGCGGGAGCGGTTTGGGGTCTAGCCATCGTCGAACGCCTGCTTTCCCTTCGCGGTCCAGAGCGCCCGTGCGTGTTCACCCTGCTCGCTTTTGAGCTTGTCGGCCATCCAGAGCATCGCGCCGTAGATCATGGCGCGGTCGTCGCCGGTGAGGTCCACGATCCCGGCCTTGACGACGAGGCCGCCGAGTTCGATCAGATGCCGCGTCCGCTTGCGGCGTTCGACCTGCCAGGTGCGCATGTCATGCCGCGCCCGCGCTCGCCTGATGCCGGTTGCGCGCTGCCCGGTTGCGGTTGAGCGCCGCCAGCGTCGCGGTCAGGCGCTGATGCAGATCGCCGCGACCGCCCCTGAAAGAACGCGGCGCCACGCTTCGCCCATGCCTCCCTCTTTCCGGCGTCCTTGGTTTCGGCCAGCACGATCAGCGCGCCCGCCAGTTCGTCGGCGGTCAGCGCGTCGGCGCCGGTCGAGATGACCAGCTCGCCGAGCTGCTGCACCTTGCGGGCTTTCAGGTCCCGCGCCTTGTCTTCCAGCGACTTCAGTTCCGCATCGAAGTCCCGTGGCTTGCGCATCGTCGTCCTCCATAAGCTGTCGATGGAGCGATGATAGTTGAGCGCCTGCCGCAATGCTGTAAGGTTGCCGGGACGGGCTGGAACGGCGCGAGCAGTCCCGAGAAATTAGTTTCGAGGGCGCGCTTATACGTCGTTCCGACGTGCGCTTCGCCGTGGTGATGTTCGGATCGCGATGGCGATCTATCATCTTCACGTCAAGGTCATCGGCCGCAAGTCCGGCTCCAGCGCGGTGGCCTCCGCCGCCTACCGCTCGGCCTCGCGGCTGCGCGACGACCGGCTTGAGCGCAGCCACGACTTCTCCAACAAGCGCGGCGTCGTCCATTCCGAGGTCATGCTGCCGGAGGATGCGCCCGAACAATGGCGCGACCGCGAACGGCTCTGGAACGATGTCGAGGCGTTCGAGGTCAGGAAGGACGCCCAGCTTGCCCGCGAGGTGGAGTTCGCCCTTCCGCGCGAGATGACGCAAGCCCAGGGCATCGAACTCGCCCGCGACTTCGTGCAGGCGGAGTTTGTCGATCAGGGCATGATCGCCGACCTCAATGTGCATTGGGACATGGCCGAGGACGGGACGCCCAAGCCCCACGCCCATGTCATGCTGACCATGCGATCCGTGGACGAGAACGGCTTCGGCCCGAAGGTGCGGGACTGGAACCGCACCGAGATGGTCGAGCGTTGGCGCGAACGCTGGGCGGAGCTGGCCAACGAGCGCCTGGCCGAACTCGACATCGACGCGCGCATCGACCATCGCAGCCTGGAGGCGCAGGGCATCGCGCTGGAGCCGCAAACGCCAGATCGGCGCGCCCGCGCAGCGCATCGAGGGCGAAGGGATCGAGGCCGCCGACCGCGCGGAAATGCACCGCGAGATCGCGCGCAACAACGGCGCGCGGATCATCGCCGATCCTTCGGTGGCGTTCGACGCGATCACCCACCAGCAATCGACCTTCACGCGGCGCGACATGGCGATGTTCGCGCATCGGCACAGCGACGGAATAGAGCAGTTCAACGCAGGTCATGGGCGCGATGCGGAGCGCGCCCGAGCTGGTCGAACTCGGCAGCGGACGGACGGGGCGAGGACCGCTTCACCACCCGCGAGATGATCGAGACCGAACAGCGCCTGCACCGCGCCGCCGAACTCATGGCCGAGACAGGAACGCCATGAGGTCGGCGATAGGGACCGCGAAGCGGCGCTGGCGCGTGCGGAAGCGCGCGGCCTTGTCCTTTCGGGAGAGCAGGCCGAGGCGCTGGCGCATGTCACGGACGGGCGCGATCTCGGCGTCGTCGTCGGTTATGCCGGGACGGGAAAGAGCGCGATGCTGGGCGTGGCGCGCGAAGCCTGGGAAGCGGCGGGCTACGAGGTCCGGGGCGTGGCGCTGTCCGGCATCGCCGCCGAGAATCTGGAAAGCGGATCGGGCATCGCGTCGCGCACCATCGCCAGCATGGAACACGGTTGGGGACAGGGCCGCGACGTGCTCACTTCCCGCGATGTGCTTGTCATCGACGAGGCGGGCATGGTCGGCACGCGCCAGTTGGAGCGCGTGCTGTCCCATGCCGCCGAGGCCGGCGCCAAGGTCGTGCTGGTCGGCGATCCGCAGCAGTTGCAATCCATCGAGGCGGGCGCGGCGTTCCGCTCCATTCACGAACGCCACGGCGGTGCGGAGATCGGCGAGGTGCGCCGCCAGCGGGAGGACTGGCAGCGCGACGCCACGCGCGATCTGGCGACCGGCCGGACGGGCGACGCGATCCATGCCTATGACACGCATGGCATGGTGCATGCCGCCGCAACACGCGAACAGGCGCGCGACGATCTGATCGACCGCTGGGACCGCGAGCGGCAGGCGTCGCCCGACAAGAGCCGCATCATCCTCACCCACACCAATGACGAGGTGCGCGCGCTCAATGAGGCGGCGCGCGAGCGGATGCGGGAAGCCGGCGATCTGGGCGATGACGTGCGCCTGACGGTCGAACGCGGCGAACGCAGCTTCGCCAGCGGGGATCGCGTCATGTTCCTGCAAAACGAGCGCGGCCTTGGCGTGAAGAACGGCACGCTCGGGACCGTCGAGCAGGTCAGCGAACGATCCATGTCCGTGCGCACCGATGACGGGCGCAGCGTCTCGTTCGACCTCAAGGATTACGACCGCATCGACCACGGCTATGCCGCGACCATCCACAAGGCGCAGGGCATGACGGTGGACCGCACCCATGTTCTGGCGACGCCTGGCCTGGACGCCCACGGCAGCTATGTCGCCCTGTCGCGCCACCGCGACGGCATGGACCTGCATTATGGCCGCGATGACTTCGCCGACGAGGACAGGCTTGTCCGCACCCTGTCGCGCGACCGGGCCAAGGATATGGCGTCGGATTACGAGCGCGCCGATCCGGCGCAGGGCTATGCCGAGCGGCGCGGCATCACCTTCCGCGAGCGGGTGAGCGGGTGGTCGAGATCGTCGCGCAAGGTCGTGCCGGAGAAGGTGCGCGGCATGTTCGACGGGTTGCGCCTGCCCGCCGATGGCGGGCAGGAGCGGAACGGGCGGCGGAAAGGAAGGTGGCGGAAGACCCGGAGAGGCCTTGCGCAGGCCCGCACCAAGGCGCTCGTGCGCCATGCCCGCGCCGTGGATGCGATCTTCGAGATGCAGGAGCAAGGCGGCAGGGCCAGCCCGGAGCAGGTGAAGGAATTGCAGGACGCCCGCAAAGCCTTCGAGGACGTGCGGCCCTATGGCTCGCACGACGCCGAAGCCGCCTACAAGAAGAACCCGGAACTTGCCTCGGAAGCGGCAACGGGCCGGGTCAATCGCGCTATTCGCGCCCTCCAGCTCGAAACCGAACTGCGCACCGATCCGCACCGGCGCGCCGACCGCTTCGTGGACGATTGGCGGAAGCTCGACCCGCGCCAGCGAGCGCCAGTATCAGGCGGGCGACATGTCCGGTTACAAGGCCACACGGTCGGCGATGGGCGACATGGCGAAGAGCCTCGAACGCGATCCGCAGCTTGAATCCATCCTCGAAGGCCGCAAGCGAGACCTCGGCATCTCGATTCAACTCGGGCCGCAGCCTTGGTCGGGAACTCGCCTTCAGCCACGGCATCGACCTCGGCAGAGGCCGGGGTATCGGACTGTAGAACTATCCTATTTTCCGCCGCCTCTACGCCACACTACTACGACCGCCAAATATCTATTGCACAACAACAAATCATCGCTCTGTCTGGTCTCTGCAATCGTCAGAAACACCCAGCAGGAGGCAGCGCAGCCATGCTCGTACCAGACCGTATCGTCCGCATGAAAACCGTTCTCGCCCGCACCGGCCTGTCCCGGTCCACCATCTATCGCAAGATCGCCGAGGGCACGTTCCCCGCCCAGGATTAGGATCAGCATCAACGGTGCGGGCTGGCAGGAATCCGACATCGACCGCTGGATCGCCGATCCCGCCGGCTGGCGGCCACCAATGAACGACAAATGGTCGGAAGGAGGATGACAGAATGGACGCGAACCGCACGTAGTTCAGAGATCGTCGTCCAGTTCGTCGTCGTGGACCTCGGCGGCACGTCGCTTCGCGTCGGCGATCAGCTCTTTTGCGGATTCGCCCTTCGCCCAAGCGTCGAGCATATCAGCCCAGCACTGAAGCATGATCTTCCGCTCGGCGAGGTAGCGGTTCACGTTGTAGACGGCCGCGATCCGGTTCCGGGGCGCGTGGGCCAAGCTCATCTCGATCCAGCGATCATCGAACTTGGCGCGGTTCAGGCCGGTCGAGAACGTGCGGCGGAGGTCGTGAACGCCGAAACTCTGAAAGTCAGGATCATCCACTCGGATACGCTCCACAACCGTGTCGATCACGCGGTTGAGGGTGGCGTTGCTGATGGGCGTGTCGCTGTCGTATCGGCCGGGGTGCAGGTATCGGCTGGCGCCGAACATGGTACGAAACACCGTCAGAATGTCGAGCGCCTGATCGCTCAGCGGGACGACATGCGCCTTGCCGGCCTTCATGCGCTCGGCCGGGATCGTCCAGCGCGCAGCGGCGAAGTCGATTTCCTTCCAAGTGGCGTCGATGAACTCCGACTTGCGGACGCCGGTCATCAGGACAAACTTTACCGCTAAGCGCAGCGTGGGCGCCGCCGACACATGATCCAAGGCCGCCAGGACCGCGCGGACCTCGGATGGCGAAAGGGCGCGCTCGCGCGGCTCGAAGGTGGCGATGGCGCTGGTGCGGATCAACTCGGCCGGGTTGCTCACGTCCAGCCCGCTTCCCTGGGCATGGCGGAACACCAGCAACACAACCTCGCGGACATGCACGGCGACGGCTGGCCCGCGCTTCTCTTTGACCTCGTCGCACAGATGTTTGAGGCGTTGCGGCGTCACCTCCCCCAGCTTGAGCTTCGACAACTCTCCCGCGATGGCGCGATCATAGACGGATCGGCGCATCGACAGGGTGCTGTCGGCCAGCTTCTCGGCCCCAGATTTGGGATCGGCTTTATGCTTGAAGTAGGCTTCCGCCCACCCGCCGAACGTCAACGCCTCGGCTGACGCGGTGCGCTTCTCCACCTTGGCTTTCGACGGCAACTCGCCCCGCTCGACCTGACGCCGAGCCCGCGCCAGCAGCGACCTTGCCTCCGCGAGCGACACCTCCATACCGTATTCCAGCGCGTCGGGCGCCCGTGTCAGCTTGCGCGCCGCCTCGGCGCTATACCGGCCGATGGTCAAGACCTCCTGCCGCCCGTTCACCCTGTACTGATAGCGGAACGAAACGACCCCGGTCGGGGTGACGGCCGCGTACATCCCATCACGGTCCGTCACCTTGTAGAGCTTGGCCCTCGGTTTCAGATTTTTCAGTTCTTTATCAGTGAGTTCGCTCATAAATCCGCATCCGGTCGGGGGGCGAACGGATACCATCAACAGGCGCTGTTGGTACCGGAAGCCCGTTTCTCGACCATCCTGCGCCATACCAACATCGGTACCAACAAAGTGGCTCGGCTGGGGTGACACGCAGCGATACGGGGTGGGAAAAATAATCCTTGTCAGTCAACGAGTTCGTGCGATTTCTGGCACGGAGCGGGATGGTCTGAAACCACCCTAATTCACTCCCACTCGATCGTCCCCGGGGGCTTCGAGGTGACGTCGTAGACGACGCGGTTCACGCCCTGCACCTCGTTGATGATGCGGGTCGCGCAGGACGCCAGGAACTCGTGCGGGAAGGGATACCAGTCCGCCGTCATGCCGTCGGTCGAGGTGACGGCGCGCAGCGCGCAGACGTGCTCGTACGACCGCTCGTCGCCCATCACGCCGACGGTGCGGACCGGCAGCAGCACGGCGAACGCCTGCCAGATCGCGTCGTAGAGCCCGGCCTTGCGAATCTCGTCGATATAGATCGCGTCGGCCTCGCGCAGGATGGCGAGCTTCTCCTCCGTCACCTCGCCCGGCACGCGGATCGCGAGGCCGGGACCGGGGAACGGGTGGCGGCCGACCATCGCGTCGGGCAGGCCGAGCTCGCGGCCGAGTTCGCGGACCTCGTCCTTGAACAGCTCGCGCAGCGGTTCGACGAGCTTCATGTTCATCCGCTCGGGCAGGCCGCCCACGTTGTGGTGCGACTTGATGGTGGCGGACGGCCCGCCCGCGACCGAGACCAATTCGATCACGTCCGGATAGAGCGTGCCCTGGGCGAGGAACTGCGCGCCGCCGGCCTTGGCGGCCTCGGCCTCGAACACCTCGATGAAGGTGGCGCCGATGGTCTTGCGCTTCGCCTCGGGGTCGACCACGCCGGCGAGCCGTTCCATGAACAGCGCGCCCGCGTCGGCGTGCACCAGCGGGATGTTGTAGTGATGGCGGAACAGCTCCACAACCTCGGCGGACTCGCCCTTCCGCATGAGGCCGGTGTCGACGAACACGCAGAGCAGGGCGTCGCCGATCGCCTCGTGCAGCAGGAGCGCCGTCACCGACGAATCGACGCCGCCGGAGAGCCCGAGCAGCACGCGCGACGTGCCCACCTGATCGCGGACGCGCGCGATCTCGCGCTCGCGGAAGGCGGCCATGGTCCAGTCGCCCTTGAGCCCGGCGACCTTGTGCACGAAGTTGGCAAGGAGCTTGGCCCCGTCGGGCGTGTGCATCACCTCGGGATGGAACTGGAGGCCGTAGAACCGGCGCGTGTCGTCGGCGATGCCCGCGAACGGCGCGCCGTCGGAGACCGCGACGGCGCGGAAGCCGGGCGGCAGCGCGGTCACGCGGTCGCCGTGGCTCATCCATACCTGGTGGCGGCCGCCCTTGGCCCAGACGCCGGCGAACAGCGCGCAGTCGGCGGCCACCTCGGCCGTGGCGCGGCCGAACTCGCGGTGCGTCGAGCGCTGCACCCTGCCGCCGAGCTGGTCGCACATCGTCTGCTCGCCGTAGCAGATGCCGAGCACCGGCACGCCGAGCTCGAACACGCGCTTCGGCGCGCGCGGCGTATAGCTTGCCGTCACCGTCGCGGGCCCGCCGGACAGCACGATCGCCTTCGGGTGAAGTTTCTCGATCGCCGCCTCGCCCTTGTCGAACGGGTGGATCTCGCAATAGACGCCGGCCTCGCGCACCCGGCGCGCGATGAGCTGGGTCACCTGCGAGCCGAAATCGAGGATCAGGACGGTTTCGGTGGCGATGTCGGTCATGGACACCAATCGGACCTTTTTCCGTTCGCCCTTAGAGACAGTCGTCCGCTACGCGGCCGGCTTCGTCAGGACGAACGGCGGTTGGGGGAGTGACCGGAAACAACCTTCCCGCGTCACCCGTTGTTCGAGCGGCCGAGCGCGACGAGGGCGCGCACGTCCTCCCAGCCGTAGGCGAGCTCCTCGATCTTGGCGCCGCCCATGGTCGACGGGCGGCGCGCCGCCGACTTGCCGCCGAGCGCCTGATAGAAAAAGCGCGACGGGTTGCCCGCCAGCACCCAGACGATCAGCGACGGGCCGTATTCGCGCAGGCACTTTTCGGCCAGCGCCTGGAACAGCCGCTTGCCGATGCCGCGCCCGTGGAACTCGTCGCGCAGATAGAGGGTGTAAATCTCGCCGCGAAAGGGCAGGCCCGATTCGCGCGACGGCCCGGCCGAGCCGAACCCGACCACCCCGTCGGTCTCGGTCTCGGCGACGAAGACGAAATGGTTGCGGCGGAAGCGGGCGAGCACCTGGCGCCACCAGCGCGCCTCGTGGTCGGCGACGTTCATTCGCAACAGCAGCTTGTCGGGCAGCAGCCCCGCGTAGGTCGACCGCCAGCTGTCGACGTAGATGCGCGCGATGGCGGCGGCATCCTCCCTGCGGGCCGGTCGGACGACGACGGAGGCGATGTTCGGCATGGCGGTTCGCTACTCGGACGGCCTGTAGTTGGGAGCCTCGCGGGTGATGACGACGTCGTGGACGTGACTTTCGCGCATGCCGGCGCCGGTGGCGCGCCGAAAGCGGCAGTTCTTCTGCATGTCGGCGATCGAGCCGTTGCCGGTGTAGCCCATGGCCGCGCGCAGCCCGCCGACGAGCTGATGCACCACCGGGCCGAGCGGCCCCTTGAACGGCACGCGCCCCTCGACCCCCTCGGGCACCAGCTTCAGCTCGTTCTTGACCTCTTCCTGGAAGTAGCGGTCGGCCGAACCACGCGCCATGGCGCCGAGCGAGCCCATGCCGCGATAGGACTTGTAGGACCGGCCCTGGTAGAGCAGCACCTCGCCCGGCGCCTCGTCGGTGCCGGCGAACAGCGAGCCGATCATCACGCAGTCGGCGCCGGCCGCGACCGCCTTGGCCAGGTCGCCCGAATACTTCACCCCGCCGTCGCCGATCGCCGGCACACCGGCCTTGTGGCACGCGGCGGCCGCCTCGAGGATGGCGGAGAATTGCGGCACGCCGACGCCGGCGACGATCCGCGTCGTGCAGATCGAGCCCGGCCCGATGCCGATCTTCACCGCGTCGGCCCCGGCGTCGATCAGCGCCTTGGCGCCGTCGGCCGTCGCCACGTTGCCGCCGATGACGGTCGCGCGGTTCGAGAGTTTCTTCACGGCCCGCACCGCATCGAGCACGCGCGACGAGTGGCCGTGCGCGGTATCGACGATAATCACGTCGGCCTCGGCGTCGAGCAACGCCTCGGCGCGAGCGAGCCCGTCCGGCCCGACCCCCACCGCGGCGGCGGTGCGCAGCCGGCCCTGCTCGTCCTTGCAGGCGCGGGGGTGGAGCTGCGCCTTCTCGATGTCCTTGACGGTGATCAGCCCGATGCAGCGGAACGCGTCGTCGACCACCAGCAGCTTCTCGATCCGGTGCCGGTGGAGCAGCCGCTTCGCCTCCTCCTGCCCGACGCCCTCGCGCACCGTGATCAGGCTCTCGCGAGTCATCAACTCGCGCACCTTCTGGCGCGTGTCGGTGGCGAAGCGCACGTCGCGGTTGGTGAGGATGCCGACCAGCTTGCCCTTGCCGTTGGGCGGGTTGGCCGCCTCGACCACCGGGATGCCCGAAATCTTGAAGTGCGCCATCAGCGCCAGCGCCTCGGCCAGCGTCTGCTCCGGCCCGATGGTCACCGGGTTGACCACCATGCCCGACTCGAACTTCTTGACCTTGCGCACCTCGTCCGCCTGCGCCCTGGCGTCGAGATTCTTGTGGATGACGCCGAGCCCACCCTCCTGCGCCAGCGCGATGGCGAGCGCGGATTCGGTCACCGTGTCCATGGCCGAGGACAGGATCGGGATGTTGAGGAGTATGTCGCGCGTAAGGCGCGTCGAGACGTCGACCTCGGCCGGAAGCACGGCGGAGAATGCCGGTTCCAGCAGGACGTCGTCGAATGCCAGGGCTTCGGGTATGTCCATGTCCTATCTTACACGACGCTCACCGCGAATCCCAACCCATGTTGGCGACGATCAGCTTTGCGCGTGATCCGCGCCGACCGCGTCCGCGACCGCGACGAACCCGTCGCGGGCGAGGCATTGCGCGAGTTCGCGCTTGATCCTGACAACGAGCCCGGGCCCGTCGAACACCAGGGCGGTGTAAAGCTGCACCAGCGTGGCGCCCGCCCGGATCTTGGCATAGGCATCGGCGCCCGACGCGACGCCGCCGCAGCCGACGAGCGGCAGCCGTCCGCCGGTCAGGCGGTAGAACTCCCGCAGCACCTCGGTCGAGGGCGCCATCAGCGGCGCACCCGAGAGCCCGCCCGCCTCGCCCTTGTGGCGCGAGCGCAGCGAGGCGGGCCGCGCGGTGGTGGTGTTGCCGACGATCAGCCCGTCGATGCCGGCGGCGAGCGCCACCTCGGCGACCGCGCGGCGGCCGTCCGCGTCGAGGTCCGGCGCCACCTTGACCAGGATCGGCGGGCGAGCGCCCGTTCGCGCCCGGGCCGCGACCAGCCGGTCGAGCAGCGCGGCCAGCGCCTCGGCCCGCTGGAGATCGCGCAGCCCCGGCGTGTTGGGCGAGGAGATGTTGACGGTGAGATAGTCGGCGAGCGGCGCCAGCGTCTCGACGCCACGCTCGAAATCGGCCGCCTCGTCCGCCGTCTCCTTGTTGCGCCCGACATTGGCGCCGACGATGCCGGCGTGCGGCCGGGCGCGCATGCGCCTCGCGAAGGCGTCGAGCCCGCGCCCGTTGAACCCCAGCCGGTTGATGACGGCGCGGTCCTCGGCAAGGCGGAAGAGGCGCGGCTTCGGGTTGCCCGGCTGCGGCAGCGGCGTCACCGTGCCCGCCTCGACGAAGCCGAACCCGAGCTTGAGGCCGCCCGCCATCGCCCGCGCATCCTTGTCGAACCCGGCCGCGAGTCCGACCGGGTTGGGGAAATCGAGCCCGAAGGCGCGCACCGCGAGGGACGGCGGATCGGCCGCGCGGGACGCACCGGCGAGCCCGTTCGCCAGCGCCCAGATCGCGAGCTCGTGCGCCCGCTCGGCGTCGAGCGCGAACAGCGCGGGTCGCGCGATTCGGTACAGGGAACGCATCCTCGGTCTCGTCATCTCCCCGGCGAGTTGGTACCAGCGCAGGACGATTCCCGATACCCGAATGTGCCGCCTCGGCCCTTGGGGCGCGCGGAAGGAGTCTATATATTGAAGGCGGGAGGTTGGCCGCGGACGGATGCGCCCGCCAACCCGGTCAGGTCCGGAAGGAAGCAGCCGTAACGGGATGTTTCCGGGTCGCCTGGCCAGCCTCCTACCGCGCTCCCGCGCCGCCGCGCGCGCAACCCAGAAGAGGCGGATCGCCGCCGAGATGAACGGATCGCCCGAGCCCTATCGCGTGCTGGCGCGCAAGTACCGGCCCGGCAATTTCGCCGAGCTGATCGGCCAGGACGCGATGGTGCGCACGCTGCGCAACGCCATCGCGGCCGGGCGGCTCGCGCACGCGTTCATCCTGACCGGCGTGCGCGGGGTGGGCAAGACGACCACCGCGCGCATCATCGCCAAGGCGCTGAACTGCGTCGGGCCGGACGGCACCGGCGGGCCGACCGCCGAACCCTGCGGCGTGTGCGAGCATTGCCGTGCCGTCGCCGAGGATCGCCACGTCGACGTGATGGAGATGGATGCGGCGTCGCGCACCGGCGTCGACGACATCCGCGAGCTGATCGACGGGGTGCGCTACCGCCCGGCGACCGCACGCTACAAGGTCTACATCATCGACGAGGTCCACATGCTGTCGCGCAACGCGTTCAACGCGTTGCTGAAGACGCTGGAGGAGCCGCCGGAGCACGTGAAGTTCGTGTTCGCCACCACCGAGATCCGCAAGGTCCCGGTGACGGTGCTGTCGCGCTGCCAGCGCTTCGACCTGCGCCGCGTCGACGCCGAGACGCTGGTCGCGCATTTCGCCCGCGTCGCCGAGGCCGAGGGCGCCGAGACCTCGCCCGCTGCCCTCCGGCTGATCGCGCGCGCGGCCGACGGCTCGGTGCGGGACGGGCTGTCGCTGCTCGACCAGGCCATCGCCCATGCCGGCGGCCGGGTGGACGAAATCCAGGTTCGCGACATGCTGGGGCTCGCCGACGGTGCGCGCGCCTATGACCTGCTCGACGCGCTGATGCAAGGCGAGGCGGGCCCGGCGCTCGACATTCTGGGCGAGATGCACGTCGCCGGCGCCGACCCCGCGATCGTCCTGCAGGACCTCCTGGAGCTCGTCCATTTTCTGACCCGCATCAAGATCCTGCCGGCCACCGCCGACGAGGCGGGTGTCGCCGACGGCGAGCGCGCGCGGGCGCAGGAGATGGCCGAGGCCCTGTCGATGCCGACGCTGACCCGCGCCTGGCAGATGCTGCTGAAGGGCCTCACCGAGGTGCGTGCCGCGCCGTCCGACATCGGCGCCGCCGAGATGGTGCTGGTGCGCCTCGCCTATGCGGCCGACCTGCCGAGCCCGGCCGAGTTGGTGGCGAAGCTCGCCGACGCGCCCACCGCCCCTCCCTCCGCGCCCCCGTCCGGCGGCCGCGCCGCCCGCGCCCCGATGGGCGGCGACGGCGCCCAGGCCGTCGCCCGGCGCGAGCCCGTTGCCGCGACCGAGCCGAACGCCGCGCCCACCGCCTATGCCGGCCCGCGCAGCTTCGAAGAGGCGGTCGCGCTGTTCGCCGAAAAGCGCGAGGGCGTGCTCTACGCCCATCTGATGAACGACGTGCACCTGGTGCGCTTCGAGCCGGGCCGCATCGAGCTGCGGCCTGCGCCCACCGCCCCGCCCAACCTCGCCGGCCGCGTCGCCGAGCTGCTCGGCACTTGGACCGGGCGGCGCTGGCTGGTCGGGGTGTCGGGCGAAGCGGGCGATGTGACCCTCGCCGCGCAGCGCCAGGCCGCGACGGACGCCAAGCGTGCCGCGGCGCTCGACCATCCGCTGGTGCGCAAGGCGATGGAAAGCTTTCCCGGCGCGACGGTGGAAGCGGTGCGCGAGGCCGAGGCCGACGCCGCCCCACCCGCGCCAGATGACGATGCCCTGCCCGCCGAAGGAAACGAGGAGCCATGAAGAATCTCGGCCAGATGATGAAGCAGGCGCAGGAAATGCAGAACCGCCTGCAGGAGATGCAGCAGAAGCTCGCGGGGGTGGAGCTTTCCGGCGCGTCCGGCGGCGGCATGGTCTCGGTCACGCTCAACGGCAAGGGCGAGATGAAGAAGGTGAAGCTCGACCCCAAGCTGTTCGAATCGGCCGACGCCGAGATGGCCGAGGATCTGATCGTCGCCGCCTACAATGACGCCAAGGCAAAGGTCGAGGCGCACATGTCGGAGGAGATGTCGAAGATCACCGGCGGGCTCGACCTGCCGCCCGGCATGAAGCTGCCGTTTTAGGGCGTAGCGGTCGGGCGCGCGCGGAACCGCGCCCTACGGCATCAGGCGGTAGCCGCCGGGCTCCGTGATCAGGATCTGCGCCTTCGACGGGTCGCGCTCGATCTTTTGCCGCAGCCGATAGACATGCGTCTCGAGCGTGTGGGTGGTGACGCCCGCGTTGTAGCCCCACACCTCGTTCAGCAGCACCTCGCGGCTCGTCACCTTCTCGCCCGCCCGATAGAGATATTTGAGGATCGCCGCCTCCTTCTCGGTCAGGCGGATTTTCCGGCTGGTCGCATCGTCGAGCAGCATCTTGGCCGACGGGCGGAAGCTGAACGGGCCGATGGTGAAGACCGCGTCCTCGCTGCGCTCGAACTGGCGGAGCTGGGCGCGCACACGGGCGAGCAGCACGCCGAGGTGAAACGGCTTGATGACGTAGTCGTTGGCGCCTGATTCGAGTCCCAGGATGGTGTCCGCCTCGGTGTCGGCCGCGGTCAGGATGATGACCGGCGCGCGCAGGCCCGACCGGCGCATCAGGCGGCACACCTCGCGCCCGTCGAAATCGGGCAAGCCGATGTCGAGCAGGACCAGGTCGAAATGGCCGGAGCGGGCCTGCTCCAGCGCCTCGGTCCCGGTGTCGCAGGTGGTGATATCGAATTCTTCGTGCAGGCGAAGCTGCTCCGCAAGCGAGTCGCGCAATGCCTCGTCGTCATCGACCAGGAGGATCTGTTTTCCGTTCGGCATGTCCAACCCAAAGCCCCGCCCGGCACCCTCGCCTTCCGGGGCGGTCAGCCTAAAATGTGGCTCATTGGACCCTTTCGCAAGGGGAACGGCCGTGATCGGGATCACAGGCCCGCCCGGCGGCATCTGCCGGGGACGGCGGCAGAATCTGCCGTGCGCGGGGCAATCGCGCCCTGAGGCGAGCCCGCCCGCGGCGCGACTCCGCCCTCACGGGCTGGCATGGTTCTTGCAACGGACGCGGCGAAATGTCGATGCCGATCGCGTCCGCCACACCCGCCGCCGCGCCCGACCCCTACGCGTTCAACATGAACGACGATCTCAAGGGGGCGCTCGACGTCTGCGAGTACCAGCCATCCGACCCCGGCCGCCCCTGGAAGGACAGCGACGGCAAGGGCGGCGGCGGCATGAGCTTCGGCGACTTTCTCGACGTCATCAACCCGTTGCAGCATCTGCCGGTCATCTCGACCATCTACCGCGCCATCAGCGGCGACAAGCCGGGACTGGTTTCGGAGCTCTTGGGCGGCGCACTTTATGGCGGGCCGATCGGCGCCCTCGCCGCGGGCGTCAGCGCGGCCTTCGAAGGCGCGACCGGCAAGACCGACGGCGAGATGCTGGCGAGCGTGGCGAGCGCGGTGTTCGGCGGCGACGATTCCGGCGCTGCGACCGCCGGCAGCACCGCCGTCGCCGCCGCCACGAGCGCAACGCAGGCGACCGCGCCGGTGCAGACTGCCCAGCTCCCCCCAGCGGCGCGGGCGGCGGCACCACAGATCGCCGTCGCGCCCGAGGCGGCGGGGGCGAGCCTGGAGGCCGCCGCGACCGCCGTCCCGCCGACCGGACCCGCAAGCCTCGCCGACCACCCGTCGCGCGCCCGGCCGACCTCCTTTCCGGCCCATAGCAGGGCGCGCGCGTTTCCCGCCTTCGATCCGCGCCGCTTCCCGGTGCGGGCGGCCGCGCCCGAAACCTCCGCCGCCGTGGATCCCGGGGCCGCCGGACCCGCCGGAGCTGCGGCGTCCGGGGGCGACCCGGAATCCCAGCGCATTGCCGCCAGCGTCGCCGCGCAGCAGCGCGCCCAGCTCGGGCTGATCCTCGCCAATATGAACGCCGCCCCGGCGGCGGGCCCCGCTCCGGCGGGAGGACCGGCTCCAATTGGAGCGGTTCCCTCGGCGGCAGGTATCTCTCCGGTCTCGGATGCGCCGGGAGGCCCGGACGCGGCGGGCGCGCCTCTCCCCGGCGCCCCTTCGCCGCCGCGCGCGGGCGGACGGCCGCAACCTGCCACCAACCCGTTCCTGCTCGGCACATCCGGCGGTCCGGTAAGCCCCGCCGCCATGCGGGCGGCGCTCGACCGCTATCAGCGCGCCATTGAGGGCTACGCCCCGCCCGCCGCGAATCCTTAACGCTGGCGGCGTCCCTGACGAGAACGATATGCCGCGACACGACGCGCTATAATGTCGGGTCATGGAATTGATCGTCACGCCAGACGGAATGGCGCGCTGGAACGGGCATGAGATGCGCTGCGCGCTGGGACGCGGCGGCATTGTCGCCGCAGCGGCGAAGCGCGAGGGTGACGGCGCGACGCCAGCCGGGCTCCTCGCCATGCAACGCGTGCTCTATCGGCCGGACCGCGGACCCGTTCCGGTATTCCGTCTCGCGTCATGCCCCGTCGCGCCGGGCGACGGCTGGTGTGACGATCCCGCCGATTCCGACTACAACCGGCCCGTCACCCTGCCCCATCGGGCGCGTTGCGAGACGCTATGGCGGCACGACGCGCTTTACGATCTCGTCTGCGTGCTGGGCTGGAACGACGCGCCCATCGTACCCGGCGCAGGCTCGGCGATCTTCCTGCACGTCGCGCGTCCGGATTACGCCCCGACCGAGGGGTGCGTCGCGCTCGACCGCTCCGATCTTGAGCGCGTGCTTTCCGAGGCCGCGCCGGGCGACGTTGTCCGCGTGCTTCTCGGCGCGTAAGGCCGGACGCTGCGCTACTCCGCCGCCGTCGCGCGGCCCTCGGCCGCCGCCATCCGCTGCAC
Source organism: uncultured Alphaproteobacteria bacterium (assembly GCA_963775315.1). Taxonomy (GTDB): domain Bacteria; phylum Pseudomonadota; class Alphaproteobacteria; order MPNO01; family DASWLB01; genus CAWGHZ01. The sequence continues at coordinate 185,487 of CAVZIN010000012.1, forward strand.
GATGCGCCGCGCCTGCAGCCCGCCCGCGTCGCCGTCGAGGTCGATCTCGGGCGCAGCGGGATCAAGGGTAATGATCGCCTGCTGCGCTTCGAGCACGTCCTTGTCCTCGCCGAACGCGGTGACCGTGCCGTCGAGCAGAAGCGCGCTGAGCTTCGCGTCGTCGTGCGCGAAGTCGCGGGTGTTGGCGAAGTGGTAATAGCAGCGACCTTTCGCCGCCGGGGTGATGGCGTTAACGATGACGAACCTCACGGCCCGCCCGCCGGGACGCGCCTCGCGCGTCTCGAGGTCGATCCAGATCGAAGATGGCGCCTGGAAGCGGATGATTTTGGTTTGGTTAACGGCCCCGGTGAGCCCCTGGTCAGCATAGAGCCTGGGCACCGGGATGTTCTCGGTGGCACGGGTGACACGCAACCAGTCGGTCCCGCGCTCGATTTTCAGCTTCGCGACCGAATCGTCGGAGCCGATGGTTCCCTGGTGCACGAATCCGACATGGGAGAGGTCGAGCAGGTTCTCGACCAGCAGCATGTAGTCGCACGCCATGTCGAAGTTGGAGCCGCAGGCCGTCCAGCCCTGCCCGCCATGGGTCGAGAAGTCGGGGATCAGCGACCGGTCGGCGCGGGCGCGATCGCCGGGCCAGACCCAGACCCAGCCGTGGCGCTCGCACGCCGGATAGGCGCGGACGCGCGCGCCCGGCGGGATGCGCGCCTGGCCCGGCACGGTGACGCAGCGCCCATCCGGCGCGAAGGCAAGACCATGATAGCCGCAGGCGATGGTGTTGCCCGAAACCCGCCCTTTGTGCAGCGGCATGCGGCGGTGGCAGCAGCGATCCTCGAGCGCGACCGGCGCGCCGTCGGCGTCGCGCCACAGCACCACCGGGTCGCCCAGCAGCATCCGCCCGACCGGCGTCGCGCCGACCTCGCCGGCATCGGCGAGCATGTACCAGGCATCGCGCAGGAACATCGGCCCGCTCCCTTCCCTTGCGTCAGCCGTGCGCGCGGTGCGCCGGTCGCGCCCCGAAGATGGCGGTGCCGATGCGCACATGGGTCGCGCCGCCGGCAATGGCGGTTTCGTAGTCGGCGGACATGCCCATGCTGAGCCGGGCGAGCCCGTTGCGCGCGGCGACCTTGGCGAGCAGCGCGAAATGGGGCGCCGGATCGGCGTCATGCGGCGGGATGCACATCAGCCCCACGACCGGCAGGCCGAGCCGGTCGCGGCAGCGCGCGACGAACCCGTCGGCGTCCTGAGGCGCGATGCCGGCCTTCTGTGCCTCGGCGCCGGTATTGATCTCGACATAGCAATCGGGGCGGCGGCCGGCGCGTTCCATCTCCGCCGCCAGCGCCTCCGCCAGGCGCGGCCGGTCGACCGTCTCGATCACGTCGAACAGCGCGACCGCGGCCTTCACCTTGTTGGTCTGGAGCGGACCGATCAAATGAAGCTCGACGTCCGGGCAGCGCGCCCGGAGGGCTGGCCACTTGGCCTGCGCCTCCTGCACCCGGTTCTCGCCGAACACGCGCTGGCCGGCCGCGAGCGCCGCTTCCGCCGCCCCGGCCGGGAATGCCTTGGAGACCGCGACCAGCGTCACCTCGCCCGGATCGCGCCCCGCGGCACGGCACGCCTGGGCGATGCGGGCGCGCACGGCGGCGAGGTTCGGCGCGACATGCGCCACGGCGTCGGAAAGGGCGGGTTCGACCATGCGTGCCACGTTAGCAGAGCCCCGCCACGGCGCGCAAACATGCGGCAAATCGGCCGGACGGGTCCCGGGCGGGCGCGATTGTCGCGTTTGCGCGATTCCTGTACAGTCGCGGAACCGCGCAGGCGGAACGAGGAAGGAACACTGCCGAACATGACGAGAATCGGAAGGGTTGGCGCCGCGCTCGGCGGGGTCGCGATGGTCGCGCTGTGGCTTTCGGCCTGCAGCAGCGACGTGCCCGTCGAGGCGAACTATCCGCAGAGCGGCGTCGGGCGCGACCAGCCGGTCGTCAACTCCAAGGACGAGGGCAAGAAGGAGTCGGTGTTCGGCGAGGGCGGGCTCGACATCTTCGGCGGCTCGAAGAAGCCGGAGCAGGGCGGCACGGGCCTGGGCGTCAACAGCTTCCTCTGGCGCGCCTCGCTCGACACCATCTCGTTCATGCCGCTGGCCTCGGCCGACCCGTTCGGCGGGGTGATCATCACCGACTGGTATTCGCCGCCCGGCGCGAAGGACGAGCGGTTCAAGATGAACATCTACATCCTGGGGCGCGAGCTGCGCGCCGACGGGCTGAAGGTCGCGCTGTTCCGCCAGGCGAAGACGGCGGAGGGCGGCTGGCAGGCCGCGCCGGTCGCGCCCGAGACGGGCACCAACCTCGAGAACGAGATCCTCACGCGGGCGCGCCAGCTTCGCATGGCGCAGGCGAGCCGCTGAGTCCCGTCCTGCCGGCTCTGGCTGGCGCACCGTCCCGCGCCCCCGCGCGCCCCTGAACGCGACCGGTCAAGATGGCGAGCGAACCGTCCCCCTCCCGCTATAATTTCAAGGACGCCGAGGCGCGCTGGCAGCGCGTGTGGGAGGAGCGCCAATCCTTCCGCGTGGCGGCCGATCCCGCCCGGCCCAAGTATTACGTGCTGGAGATGTTCCCCTACCCGTCGGGGCGCATCCATATGGGCCACGTGCGCAACTACACGCTGGGCGACGTGGTGGCGCGCTACAAGCGGGCGCAAGGCTTCAACGTGCTGCACCCGATGGGATGGGACGCGTTCGGCATGCCGGCCGAGAACGCTGCCATCGAGAAGGGCGTCCATCCCGCGAAATGGACCTACGAGAACATCGCGGTGATGCGCGACCAGCTGAAGCTGATGGGCCTGTCGCTCGACTGGAGCCGCGAGTTCGCCACCTGCGACGCCGCCTATTACCGCCACGAGCAGCGCATGTTCCTCGACTTCCTCGCCGCCGGGCTGATCTACCGGCGCGAGAGCTGGGTGAACTGGGATCCCGTCGACCACACCGTTCTGGCCAACGAGCAGGTCATCGACGGGCGCGGCTGGCGCTCGGGCGCGCCGGTCGAGAAGCGCAAGCTCGCGCAATGGTTCTTCCGCATTTCCGACTTCGCGGACGAGCTGCTGGCGGCGCTGCCCACCCTCACCCGCTGGCCGGAGAAGGTCCGGCTGATGCAGGAGAACTGGATCGGCCGGTCCGAGGGGCTCCGCATCGCGTTCGAACTCGCGGACCGTCCCGACCGGCTCGAGGTCTACACCACCCGCCCGGATACGATCTTCGGGGCGAGCTTCTGCGCCATCTCGCCCGACCATCCGCTGGCCGAGCAACTCGCCCGGTCCGATCCGGCCCTCGCCGAGTTCATCGCCGAATGCCGCCGTCTCGGCACGTCCGAGGCGGCGATCGAGCAAGCCGAGAAGAAGGGTTACGACACCGGGCTCCGCGCCCGCCATCCGTTCGTCGCCGGGCGCGACCTGCCGGTCTACGTCGCCAACTTCGTGCTGATGGAGTACGGCACCGGCGCCATCTTCGGCTGCCCCGCGCACGATCAGCGCGACCTCGACTTCGCCCGCAAGTACGCCCTGCCGGTGCGCCCCGTTGTGATCCCCGAGGGCGCCGACCCGAAAGGCTTCGCGGTTGGCGACGAGGCCTATACCGACGACGGCCGCCTCGCCAACTCCGACTTCCTCGACGGGCTTTCGGTCGCCGCGGCGAAGGAGGAGGTCGCCCGCCGGCTGGAAGCGGCCGGGCGCGGCGCGCGCGAGATCAACTACCGGCTGCGCGACTGGGGCGTGTCGCGCCAGCGCTACTGGGGCTGCCCGATCCCGGTGATCCACTGCGGCGCCTGCGGCATCGTGCCGGTGCCCGCCGCCGATCTGCCGGTGAAGCTGCCCGAGGACGTGACGTTCGACCGGCCGGGCAATCCGCTGGAGCGTCACCCGACCTGGAAGAACGCGACCTGCCCGCGCTGCGGCGGCGCGGCGCGGCGCGAGACCGACACGTTCGACACGTTCGTCGAATCGTCCTGGTACTTCGCGCGCTTCTGCTCGCCCGACGCCGACGCGCCGGTCGACCTCGTGCGCGCGGGTTACTGGCTGCCCGTCGACCAGTATATCGGCGGAGTCGAGCACGCGATCCTGCACCTTCTGTATTCGCGCTTCTTTTCGCGCGCGATGTCGCGCACTGGCCATCTCGGGGTCGACGAGCCGTTCGCCGGCCTGTTCACCCAGGGCATGATCTGCCACGAGACCTACCGCACCGCGGGCGGCGAATGGGTGCCGCCGACCGAGGTGGCGCGCGAGGACGGCGCGGCGGTTCGCTCCGGCACCGGCGAGCCCATCATGATCGGCCGGTCCGAGAAGATGTCCAAGTCGAAGAAGAACGTGATCGACCCGGAGGACATCATCCTCACCTACGGCGCCGACACGGCGCGCTGGTTCATGCTGTCCGACTCCCCGCCCGAGCGCGACATGGACTGGACGGAAGCCGGCATCGCCGGCGCCTGGCGCTTCGTCAACCGGCTGTGGCGCATGGTGGTACCGGTGGCGGGTTCGCTGCCGCCGCCCGGCGCCGCGCCGGCGACCGACGATCCCGACTTGCTCGCGCTGCGCCGCAAGGTGCACCAGACCATCGCCGCGGTGACGGGCGACCTCGAGGCGTTCCACTTCAACCGTTCGGTCGCGCGCATCTACGAGCTCGCGAATGCCCTTGGCGACGCGCCGGATGACGCGGCGTCGGGCCCCGTGCGGCGCGAGGGGTACGAGGCCGTCGTCCGTTTGATCGGGCCGATGATGCCGCACCTTGCCGAGGAGCTGTGGCAGGCGCTCGGCCACGATTCGTTGCTGGTTGACCAGCCCTGGCCGGTGGCCGAGGCGGCGCTTCTGGTCGAGGACTCGGTCAAGGTCGCCGTGCAGGTTCTCGGCAAGCTGCGCGGCACCATCGAGCTGCCGCGCGACGCGAGCGAGGAGGACGCGCGCAATGCCGCGCTCGCCGTGGACAACGTGGCCAAGTCGCTGGAGGGCCGCACCATCCGCAAGACCGTATTCGTGCCCAACCGCATCATCAATTTCGTGATCTGACATGGCGCCAGGGGCAGCGACGATTCCCTCTCCGCCCGCTAGCGGGGGGAGAGGGTGGCGCGAAGCGCCGGGTGAGGTGGGTGCCGATCCACATCTGGCCTCCCCCACCTCACCCCGGCCCTCTCCGCCCCCAGGGGCGGAGAGGGAGAGAGTCCGGGCCCGCGCTTGGGGTGTATGCGCGGTTCGCTTCGCGTTCGTCGCCCTCGCGACGACGCTCGCCGCCTGCGGCTTCGAGCCGATGTACGGCACGGGGAACAGCGGCGCGGTCGCCCCGGCCGAGCTCGGCAGCATCCGCATCGCCCCGATCGCCGACCGCACCGGCCAGATCCTGCGCAACGACCTGCTCGACCGTCTGACGCCGCGCGGCGTGCCGGAGCGGCCACGCTACGTGCTCGAGGTGAAGCTCCACGAGAACCTGCGCCAGCTCGCCATCCGCCCCGACGAGACGGCGACCCGCGCCGAGCTGGATTTCAGCGCCGCCTACAACCTTTTCACCGCCGACCGCTCGGCGGTGATCGCGAGCGGCACCGCCAGTACGCGGGCGAGCTACGACATATTGCGCCAGCAATTCGCGACGGTGAGTGCCGAGCTCGACGCGCGGCGTCAGGCGATGCGCGATTTGAGCGAGCGCATCCGCACCCGCCTCTCGATCGCGCTCAACCAGCGGACGATCGGGTCGCGCCGGTGAAGCTCGACGCGCGCCGGGCCGATGCCTTCGTGCGCGCACCCGACCCGGCCGCGCGGGCGGTCCTGATCTACGGTCCCGATTCCGGCCTGGTGCGCGAGCGGGCCCTTGCGCTGGTAGCGGGCGCCGCGGGCGACGTGTCCGACCCGTTCCGCGTGGCGGAGATGCCTGCCTCCGCCCTCGCCGCCGATCCGGCGCGGCTCGCCGACGAGGCGCAGGCAATCGCGCTCACCCGCGGGCGGCGCGCCGTCTGGGTGCGCGACGCGACCGACTCGCTGGCGCCGCTGATGGAATCCTTCCTCGCCGGATCGCCCGGCGACGCGCTGGTGGTGGTCGAGGCCGGCGATCTCGCCGCGCGGTCCAAGCTGCGCGCGCTGTTCGAACGCGCGCCCAACGCCGCCGCCCTGCCCTGCTACGTCGACGAGGGGCGCGCACTGGAATCGGTGATCTCGGACACGTTGCGCGGGCGCGGGCTCAGCGTCGCTCCCGACGCGCTCGCCTATCTCTCGACCCGGCTCGGCGGCGACCGGCTGGCGATCCGGAGCGAGATCGAGAAGCTTTCCCTCTACTGCCTGGGCGAGCGCGAGGTGACGCTCGAGGCGGCATCGGTCTGCGTTGGCGATTCGGCCGAAATGACGCTCGAGGACCTCGCCTTCGCTGCGGCCGGCGGCCATCAGCCTGCCCTCGCGCGCGCGCTTGCCCGCGTGGCCGAGGACGGCACCAGTCCGGTGAGCGTGCTGCGCGCGGCGAGCCGTCATTTCCAGCGGCTTCACCTCGCCAAGGCGATGACCGAGACCGGCATGGACATGGGTCGCGCGATAAAGTCGCTGAGGCCGCCGCCGTTCTTCAAGCGCGAGCCGGCCTTTCGCGACCAGCTCGGCCGCTGGTCGCTCGCCGCGCTCCGCGACGCGCTGGACTCGCTTGCCCAGGCCGACGTCGACTGCAAGACGACGGGCCTGCCCGCCGGGGCGATCTGCGAGCGCGCCCTCATCGCGCTCTGCGCCCGCGCGGCAAGGGCGGGGCGGCGGTAGTTCGCGCTTTATTTGGAGTTTAGCGCCCCTTCAACTCCTAACAACGGTACGAATAGTCTATGCGTCCCTAAGATCTATAGTTGAATGCTCGCCCGCCAAATGGGCGAAATTCATCGGAGGGCCCACGGCGATAGCACCACGCGACTTCTCGCAAAACCCCAAAAACATCCTCGAAGATAGCCCTTCCGAAAAAATAAAAATACGCATTCCCACTTCGCAAGTGGTTAGCAGCCTCGCCAGAAATAGCATTTGGATCTGTTGCCCTGAAGGCAAGAGATTTTTCCTTCGAAGGTAGAATTTCTTCAGGAAAATCTAATTCTTTTGGGCTAGAGCACTTTCTGGTCGGACCGAATTGGCAGGGGATTCCCAGCGCGACGGTGCTGCGATTTTTTGGGTGCGGAATGGTTCATGGAGGGATCATGGTCCGCGCCTACTCGATCGACCTTCGGGAGCGGGTTCTTGCCGCCGTCGAGGGCGGTGCCCCGATCCGGACGGTGGCCGACCGGTTCGGGGTGAGCCCGAGCTTCGTTTCCAAGCTGCACACGCGCTTTCGGCTGACCCGCTCGGTGAGGCCCGACCGGCAGGGCGGCGACCACCGCTCGGGACCGATCGAAGCCCATGCCGACTGGCTGCTCGCCCAGGTCAAGGAGCGGCCCGATCTGACGCTGGCGGAGTTGTGCCAGGGCCTCGCCCGGCGCGGGCTCGCGACGGTGCCGTCGACGGTGTGGCGCTTCTTCTCCCGCCGCGGGCTGACGTACAAAAAAAGACCGCCCATGCGAGCGAACAGGACCGCTCGGACGTAAAGGCGGAGCGCGATCTGTGGCGCTGCGTGCAGCCGTGGCTCGATCCACACCGCCTGGTGTTCATCGACGAGACCGGGACGCAGACCAAGATGGCGCGGCTCCGCGGCCGGGCGCCGCGCGGCGAGCGGCTGGTCGCGCCCATCCCGCACGGCCACTGGAAGACCATCACCCTGGTCTGCGCGCTGCGGGCCGACCGCATCGAGGCGCCCATGGTGATCGACCGGGCGATGAACGGGAGCATCTTCCAGGTCTGGGCCCGCGAGGTGCTACGACCGACGCTGAAGCCCGGCGACATCGTGATCTGGGACAACCTGCCCGCCCACAAGGTGGCCGGCGCCGAAGCCGCGATAGAGGCCGCCGGCGCCACCCTCCTCCGCCTCCCGCCCTACTCGCCAGACTTCAACCCCATCGAGCAGCTCTTCTCCAAGCTCAAGGCGCACCTCCGCAAGGCCGCAGCGCGCACCGTCGAACAGCTCTGGCGTGAGATCGGCCGCATCCTCGCCAGCGTCCCGCCAACCGAATGCGCCAACTACTTCACAAACTCCGGATACGGCTCCGTATGAACGGAATCCGCTCTAGCCCAAATTCCTTGGTCAAGGTCACCATCTTTATGTAGCAGGTCAGCGCACACTGACTTGATGACGGCGGGTGTTTTTCCGTCGTTACGGAGGGCAAATGCGAGCGATGGGACGATCCCCACAGCGTGATTGCTATTATAATATATAATAATTGATCGCTTTACGTCTTTAAAGTTGCTTTCAATGAAATGGATAAAAACGTAAGCGCGCTCGGCAAGCGGCAACGCTTCGGCCGCCTTTTTGGCCGAATTCGCTGATTTATTCGTAACAAATACAGTGTAGGTCAAGGCCCCAGTTTGGAGAAGGCCGACGAGCACCAATAACGAATTGAAAATCGTCTCTCGGAGCTCACCTTTTGCCAAATCCTCTCGATTTTTTTTGAATTTGGATGGCTATCTCCGCGCCTGTTGGCGGGTTAACCATTTGCATGATGAGTGGGGCATCTACGGTGCCCCGAGGCAGGCCACTCGGCAATACGTTGAACGTACCGCTTTTTATGGCTTCCGTTGATTTGCTTGGAACATTTAAGTGGTTTGAATCGGGTGGCGTTGTTTGCGCCGCCACAATGGAGGGAAACAGAGCCGAAATTGTTGCGGCGGCCATCACTGCGCGCGGCATCACAGTGGCCGCTCCGAATTCCTCAACCGGGTGCGCCCTTGCTCAATGCTTTTCGCTCCCCGGCTTCGACAGGCGCTGTAGCACGTCGTCGAGCTGATCGACCGAGCCGTAGTGGATCACCAGTTCGCCGCCGGCGCCGCGGAACTTGATCTCCACCTTGAGGCCCAGCGCGTTGGAGAGGTCGCGCTCCAGCGCGGCGGTGTCGGCGTCCTTGGTGAGCTCGAGCGGCGGTCGCGCGCCGGCCCCGCCGCCGGCGCCACGCTCGTCGTTCTCGCGGCGGCGCGCCACCATCGCCTCGACCTGGCGCACGCTCATCCCCTTCTTCACCGCCTCGCGCGCCACGTATTTCGGGTTGAAGTCGTTGATCAGCGCCCGCGCGTGGCCGGCGGTCAGAAGCCCGCCCGTGATCATCTCCTTCACCTCGTCGGGCAGCGACAGAAGGCGCAGCATGTTGGCGATGTGGCTGCGGCTCTTGCCGACCACCTCCGACAGCCGGTCCTGGGTGTGGTGGAATTCCTGCATCAGCCGGCGGTAGCCCTCGGCCTCGTCCAGCGGGTTGAGGTCGGCGCGCTGGATGTTCTCGACCAGCGCCACCTCCAGCGCCTTCTGGTCGGACAGCTCCTTGATGATGACCGGGACGACATGGAGCCGCGCCCGCTGGGCCGCGCGCCAGCGCCGTTCCCCGGCGACGATCTCGTAGCCGTTCTGGTGCTCGGCGTCGCGCCGCACCAGGATCGGCTGGAGGATCCCCTGCTCGGCGATCGAGTTCGCGAGCGAGGTGATTTCCGCCTCGTCGAAGGTTCGGCGCGGCTGGAAGCGGTTGGGGCGGAGGTATTCGATCGGCACGGATTTCGATTCGCGCACCGAATCGAGCGCGGCATAGTCGCTCGCGTCGTCGCCCAGTAGCGCCGAAAGCCCGCGCCCGAGCCGCGCCTTGCCCTTGTCGTCGCTCATGCCGCGCGCTCCACCCGGCGGAGCATCTCGCCGGCGAGATGGATGTAGGCCTGCGAGCCGGGGCAGCGCAGGTCGTAGAGCAGCACCGGCTTGCCGTGAGACGGCGCTTCCGACACCCGTACGTTGCGCGGGATCACGGTGCGATAGACCTTCTCCCCGAAATAGCTTCGCACGTCGTCGGCGACGAGCGCACTCAAATTGTTGCGTGAATCGAACATGGTCAACACAATACCTTGTAGTTCAAGGCGGGGGTTGAGCGACCGGCGCACGCGCTCGATGGTGCGGGTCAGCTGCGACAGGCCTTCGAGGGCCAGGAACTCGCATTGCAGCGGCACGACGACCGCGTCGGCCGCGACCATGGCATTCAGGGTCAGCAGCCCGAGCGCGGGCGGGCAGTCGATCAGCACGTATTCATAGATGTCGGGCAGGGTCGCGAACGCCTCGCGCAGGCGGAACTCGCGCCGCTCCAGCTCGACCAGTTCCAGCTCGGCGCCGGACAGGTCGATCGAGGCCGGCACGATGTCGAGCCCCGGAATGCCGGTTGCGACCGCCGCCTCGGCGACGCTCGCCTCGCCAATCAGCACCTGATAGGAGCCGATTTCGCGCCTAGTGCGGTCCAGCCCGAGCCCGGTGGAAGCGTTTCCCTGCGGGTCGAGGTCGAACACCAGCACGCGGCGTTCGACCGCCGCCAGCGCGGTCGCCAAATTGATCGCGGTGGTGGTCTTGCCGACCCCGCCTTTCTGGTTCGCCACCGCGAAGACACTGGGCCGCGCCGGAGCCTTGGCGCTGTCCGGAGGGGGTGAGGATTCGTCAGCCGGGAGGGTCACGGGCGATGTCCTTGAGCCGGAGCACCGTTCCAGCGTCATCCGACCGGCTCGGAATCCGCTCGGCACGCATTGTCCAATGTTTGGTCGAATCGGTCAATTCGGCAGTGGCGCCGCGGCCCTTGAGAAACAGGCAGACGCCGCCGGGCGCCAAAAAGGGCGCGGCCAGTGCCAGCAGCCGGTCGAGTGGCGCCAGCGCCCGTGCCGTCACGACATCGGCCCGGAAGGGCGTCATCGCCTCGATTCGCGCGGCGTGGATGGTGACGGAAACCCCCATCGTCCGCGCCGCTTCGCGCAGGAAGGCGCATTTTCGCGCGTCCAATTCGATCAGATGCACGTCGAGTGCGGGGCGCAGCGCCGCCAGAACCAGCCCGGGGAAGCCCGCCCCGCTGCCCAGATCGGCGAGCACCCGGGCGCCGTCTGGAATCAGCGGCGCGAGCTGGGCCGAATCGAGCATGTGCCGCCGCCACGGGTCCGCCAGGGTCGATTTGCCGACCAGGTTGATCCGAGCCTGCCATTGCACGAGCAGCGCGAGGTAGCGTTCGAGCCGAACCAATGTTTCACGTGAAACATCGGCAGCGGCGGCAAAATCCTCAGGCGACAGTGGCGCGGCCACGCTCAGGCGGCTTCGGGCGCGCGGCGGACGTGGCGCAGCAGCGCGGTCAGCGCCGCCGGGGTGATGCCGGGAATGCGGGCGGCAGCGCCGAGCGTCGCCGGCTGGGCCGCCGCAAGCTTTTCGCGGAGCTCGGTCGACAGCCCGCCGATCCGGCCAAAGTCGAGCTCGGCCGGCAGGGCCAGCGCCTCGTCCTTGCGGAAGGCGCGAATATCGGCCTCCTGCCGGTCGAGGTAGCCGGCATAATGCGCTTCGATCTCCATCTGGCGGGCTGTGTCCGGATCGAGCGCGGCCAATTCGGGCCAGATGGCGGCCAGCCGCGCCAGCGTCACACCCGGATAGGCCAGAAGCTGGGCCGCGCTGCGCCGCGCCCCGTCCTGGTTCACCGCAAAGCCGAGGGTCGTCAACCGGCTCGGCGTTTCGCCCAGCCGCTCAAGCAGCCCGCGCGCGGCCACCAGCGCCGCGCGCCGCGATTCATACGCCGCGGCGCGTTCGCCCGAGACACAGCCGAGGGCAATCGCCCGCCCGGTCAGCCGTTGGTCGGCATTGTCGGCCCGCAGGCTCAGCCGGTATTCGGCGCGCGAGGTGAACATCCTGTAGGGCTCGGTCACCCCCTGGACCACCAGATCGTCGATCATCACGCCGATATACGCCTCGGCCCGGTCGAGCACGAACGGCCCGCCGCCACCGGCTGCGAGCGCGGCATTCAGGCCGGCGACCAGCCCCTGCCCGGCCGCCTCCTCGTAACCGGTCGTGCCGTTGATCTGGCCCGCCAGAAATAGGCCGGGCAACCCGCGCGTCTCGAGGGTCGGGCGCAGCTCGCGCGGGTCGATGTAATCGTATTCGATGGCGTAGCCGGGCCGGATCATGGCCGCGCGCTCCAGCCCCGGGATGGTGGCGAGCAGCGCCGCCTGCACCTCGGCCGGCAGCGAAGTCGAAATGCCGTTCGGATAGACGGTCGGATCGTCGAGCCCCTCGGGCTCCAGGAAGATCTGGTGGCACTCGCGATCCGCGAACCGCACGATCTTGTCCTCGATCGAGGGGCAGTAGCGCGGGCCGCGGCTCGCGATCTGGCCCGAATAGATTGGCGCGCGATGCAGGTTCTCGCGAATGATCCCATGGGTGCGCGGGGTCGTGCCGGTGATGTGGCAGGAGATTTGGGGCGTCTCGATGGCGCGGGTCAGGGCCGAAAATGGCACTGGCGGGTCGTCGCCCGTCTGGCGGTCGAGCGCGGCGTAATCGATCGTTCGCCCGTCGAGGCGCGGCGGAGTTCCGGTCTTGAGCCGGCCGAGCCCGAAGCCCGCGCGCGCCAGCGTGACGGACAGGCCGGTCGACGGCGGCTCGCCCACCCGCCCGGCGGGAATTTGAGCCTCGCCCATATGGATCAGCCCGCGCAGGAACGTCCCGGTCGTAATGACAACCGCCGGCGCGGCGATGGTTTCGCCCGCCGCCGTTACGACGCCGGCAATGCACCCATCCGGACCGAGCGCCAGATCCTCGATGGCCAGCGGAGCGATCTCCAGCCCCGCCTGCTCGGCCAGGATCGCCTGCATGGCCGCGCGGTAGAGCTTGCGATCCGCTTGGGCCCGCGGCCCCCAAACGGCCGGGCCCTTGGAACGGTTCAGCATGCGGAACTGGATGCCGGCCCGGTCGATAACTCGGCCCATCACGCCATCGAGCGCGTCGATCTCGCGCACCAGTTGGCCCTTCCCCAACCCGCCGATCGCCGGATTGCATGACATCTCGCCAATGGTCTCGACCCGATGGGTGGCAAGCAGCGTCCGAGCGCCGAGCCGCGCCGCCGCCGCCGCCGCTTCGCAGCCCGCATGGCCGCCGCCCACCACGATCACGTCGTATCGCCGCATGGCGCGCACTGTACGGACGCCCGCCCCGGCGGCCAAGCCGATTCGCCGCGGATGTTTCACGTGAAACATCGGCCGCTCACTTTCCGATGCAGAACTCGCGGAACAGGACGTCGAGAACGTCCTCGACCCCCACCCGGCCGGTGATGCGGCCGAGGGCCCGGGCGGCAAGGCGCAAATCTTCGGCGGCCAATTCGGGAGCGTCCGCGGTCGCCGCACGGTGGAGCGCGGCCGTGCACTCCTCGAGTGCCGCGCGATGACGCGCCCGGGTGACGAGCGCGTCGCCCGCGCCGGCAAGCGCCGCGACACGCTCCGAGAGTGCGGCGAGCGCCTCGTCCATGCCCCGGCCGGTCAGCACCGAGATCGCCACGGCCGGAACGCCGTTGACCGAGGACGCCGGCCGCGCCCCCGGCAGGTCGATCTTGTTGAACAAGGGCAGGTCGCCGGGCCGCACCAGCATTGCGATGTCAGGATCGACCGGCGACGCGGCGTCGAACATCACGATCCGCAAATCGGCCGCTTCCGCCCAGGCGCGGGCGCGGCGCACCCCTTCGGCCTCCACCCCCTCGGCCGCGCGCAGCCCGGCCGTATCGGCCAGCACGGCCGGAACGCCGCCCAGGTCGAGCCGGACCTCGATCACGTCGCGGGTGGTGCCGGCCTCGGTCGCCACGATGGCCACCTCGCGCCGCGCGAGGGCGTTGAGCAGGCTCGACTTGCCGGCATTGGGCGGGCCGAGAATGGCGATCTGGACGCCGTTGCGGACGATTTCGCCCGACCGCGACTCCTCAAGATGTTGTGTTATCTCTAAGCTTAACCGCAGGATATGGGGGATTACGCGCTCAGTAGCCCCCGCCGGCAGGTCCTGATCGGCGAAATCGATATCCGCCTCGGTCGTGGCCAGCAATGCGACCAGCGCGCGCCGCCATGCCTCGACCTGCCGTCCTAGCGCGCCTTCGAGCTGGCGCAGCGCCTGGCGCCGCTGCGCCTCGGTCTCGGCGGCGATCAGGTCGGCGAGACCTTCGACCTCCGCCAGATCGAGCTTGCCGTTGTCGAAGGCGCGGCGGGTGAACTCGCCCGGATTGGCGAGGCGCAGCCCGGAGATACAACCCAGGGCCGCAAGGAGCGCCGCCATGGTGGCGCGACCGCCATGAACGTGCAGCTCGGCGACGTCCTCGCCGGTGAAGCTCGCGGGGCGTGGAAACCAGAGCCCCAAGCCGGTATCGAGCGGCGTGCCGGCGGCATCGCATAAACGTACGCGGGTCGCCACCCTCGGTTGCGGGACGTCCCGCCCTGTCAGCGCCGAGAGCGCCGCCCCCGCCGCCGGTCCCGAAATCCGGATGACCGCGATCCCGGCCGGCCCCGCGGCGGTCGCCGGCGCGAAGATCGTGTCGCCCGACATGCCGCCTACTTTTTGCCCGTGTCGCCCGGCCCGCCGGCGCCGGAGAAGTTCGCCCACATCATGCGCTGCAACTCCTCCATCCCCTTCATCCCGGCCGGCAGCCACGTCTTGAGGAAGGTCTCGGGGTCCATGCTGCCGGCCGCCTCGGCGACGCGAGCCTTCAGCGCCTCGGCCAGCGCCTCGTTCACCGCCGTCACGTCGGGCAGGCCGAGGAACTGGCGCGCTTCGACCGGCGAGCAGTCGATGTCGATGGAGATCTTCATCGGGTCCTCCCGTTTGCCGCCGTTTATCGGTGGGGAAATATATAGCGCGGCGCGGTTGACCGCGCGCGCTTCCCGTCCGAAGTTCGAACGATGACCGAGAACCGCCTGGCCGGCGAAACCAGCCCGTATCTTCTACAGCACGCGTCGAACCCCGTGGCATGGCAGCCCTGGGGCCCCGAGGCCCTTGCCGAGGCGAAACGCGAGGACAAGCCGATCCTCCTCTCGGTCGGCTACGCCGCGTGCCACTGGTGCCACGTGATGGCGCACGAGAGCTTCGAGGATGCGCGCATCGCGGCGCTGATGAACCGGCACTTCGTCAACATCAAGGTCGACCGCGAGGAGCGGCCCGACCTCGATACGATCTACCAGCACGCTCTCGCCATGCTGGGCGAGCAGGGCGGCTGGCCGCTCACCATGTTCCTCACGCCCGAGGGCGCGCCCTTCTGGGGCGGCACCTACTTTCCGCCCGAGCCGCGTTTCGGCCGCCCCGCCTTCGCCCAGGTGCTGGAAGGCGTCGCCGAGGTGTGGCGCGGCCAGCGCGACAAGGTGGCCCAGAACGTCGCCGCCATCCAGGACGCGCTGGGCAAGCTGTGGGATTCGCGCGCCGGCGGGTTCCTTCCGATCGAGATCAACGACCAGGCCGCGCGGCGCCTCGCCGAGAACATCGACACGGTGAACGGCGGCATCGGTGGCGCGCCCAAATTCCCCAACACCGGAATCCTCGAGCTGATCTGGCGCGGCGCGCGGCGCATGGGCGATCCCGCGCTCGGCGGGCCGGTCGTGCTGACCCTCGACCGCATGTGCCAGGGCGGCATCTACGACCATCTCGGCGGCGGGTTCGCGCGCTACTCGACCGACGCGGCGTGGCTGGTGCCCCATTTCGAGAAGATGCTCTACGACAACGCGCAGCTCATCGACCTTCTGCTGCTGGTGTGGAAGGGCACCGGCACGCAACTGTTCGAAACGCGGCTCCGCGAGACGGTTACCTGGGTGCTGCGCGAGATGGTGGCCGAGGGCGGCGGGTTCGCCGCGACGCTCGACGCCGATTCCGAAGGCCATGAGGGCAAGTTCTACGTCTGGACGGCCGCCGAGGTCGACGCGCTGCTCGGCGCCGACGCACCGCTGTTCCGCCGCGCCTACGACGTGACCGGCGGGGGCAACTGGGAAGGCGTCAACATCCTCAACCGCTCTGAAATCGGCGCGCTCGGCGCCGAGGACGAGCGCGTGCTCGCCGCCTGCCGCGCCAGGCTGCTCGCCGCGCGAGCGGACCGCGTGCGGCCCGGCTGGGACGACAAGGTTCTGGCCGACTGGAACGGGCTGATGATCGCGGCGCTCGCCCGTGCCGGCCGAACGCTGGGCGAGGAGGCGTGGATAAACGCCGCGCGCCGCGCCTTCGAATTCGTGGCGACGCGCATGTCCGAGGGCCCGCGCCTGCTGCACAGCTACCGCACCGGCAGCGCGCGCCACACCGGCACGCTGGACGACTACGCGGCGATGATCGGCGCGGCGGCGGCCCTTTACGAGGTGACCGGCGAGCCCGGCTATCTCGACCGCGCCACGGCCTGGGCCCGAACGCTCGATACCCATTTCCAGGATGCCGAGGGCGGTGGCTATTTCTTCACCGCCGACGACGCCGAAGCGCTGATCGTCCGGACCAAGACCGCCAACGACAACGCGACGCCGTCGGGAAACGGGATGCTCGCCGCCGCGTCGGCGCGGCTCTGGCTCCTCACGGGCGAGGATACTTGGCGCACCCGGGCAGAAGGCATCGTCAGCGCGTTCGCCGGCGAGATCGAGCGCAACTTCTTCCCTCTCGCCACGCTGCTCAACGCCGGCGAGACGCTGCAGCGCGCGGTGCAGGTGGTCGTCGCGGGCGCCCCCGACGACGACGACGACGCACGCGCGCTTGCCGACGCTGCCTGGCAATCGCCCGAGCCCGATTTGGTGATCCAGCGCGTCGCGCCCGGCCAGGCGCTTCCCGATTCCCACCCCGCCGCCGGCAAGGGACCGGTCGACGGCAAAGCGGCCGCCTACGTCTGCGTCGGCGCGACCTGCTCGCTGCCGGTCACCGATCCCGCCGCGCTCGTCGAGCGCATCGAGGGCGCGACATGACCCGGCTGTCGCTTCCGACAATGGTTGGCATGCTGACGATCTGCGAGCGCGACGGCGCCATCGTCGCCATCGATTGGGACGCGCCGACCGGAAGTGACGAGACGCCGCTTCTCGTCCGCGCGCGCGACCAGCTCGCGCAGTATTTCGCCGGCACGTGCCGTGCGTTCGACCTGCCCCTCGCGCCAGCAGGCAATGCGTTCCAGAAGGCGGTGTGGGACGCGATGCTGTGCATCCCCTACGGCGCGACCGCGACCTACGGCGATATCGCGCGCGAGATCGACAGTGCCGCGCGCGCCGTCGGCAGCGCGTGCGGCGCGAACCCGATCCCGGTCATCATCCCGTGCCATCGCGTCGTCGGCGCCGGCGGTCGCCTCACCGGCTATTCCGGCGCGGGCGGGCTCGCCACCAAGCGCACGCTGCTCGATCTCGAGACGGGCCACGCGCCGCTTCCCTTCGCCTCCCCCGCCGCGGCGTGACAGGCCTGCGCGGCCGCGTTAAGGTCGCGCGCCGCCCAAGCCGAGAGGGAGTGCGCCCATGCCCGACGTCACGGTGAAGACCAGCGACGGCAGCTTCGCCGCCTATCTCGCGATGCCACCCGGCGGCACCGGCCCCGGCCTCGTCGTCATCCAGGAAATCTTCGGCGTCAACGCCAACATCCGCGCGCTCGCCGACGGGTACGCCCGCCAAGGCTATGTCGCGATCGCGCCCGACCTGTTCTGGCGGATCGAGCCGGGCGTCCAGCTCACCGACAAATCCAAGGCGGAGTGGGACAAGGCCCTCGCGCTGATGAACGCGTTCGATTTCCAGAAGGGCGTCGCCGACATCCAGGCGACGCTTTCGCACGTGCGCGGCGTCGCGGGCTCCACCGGCAAGGCCGGCGCGGTCGGGTACTGCCTGGGCGGCTCGCTCGCCTACGGCACCGCGTGCTTCACCGACACCGACGCCTCGGTCGGCCACTACCCCGTGCAGATCGAGAAGTCGCTCGACGCCTCGCGCAACATCAAGGCGCCGCTCATGCTGCACATGGCGGAGAAGGACCAGTTCTGTCCGCCCGACGCGCAAAAGCTGATCTACGCGTCGCTGATCGGGTTCGGGCACATCTCGATCCACACCTATCCCGGGTGCGACCATGCCTTCGCGCGCGAGGGCGGCGAGCATTACGACAAGCAGGCGGCCGATCTCGCGAACGGGCGCACGGCCGCATTCCTCGACAAGCACCTGAAATAAAATCCGCTGGGGGGCGGCGCATGACACACGCGATCGTGGTGGAGGAGACCGGCGGGCCGTCGGTGATGAAATGGCGCGAGGTGACGGTCGCCAAGCCGAAGCGGGGCGAGGCGCTGATCCGTCACACCGCGCTCGGCGTGAACTTCATCGACATCTACGAGCGCTCCGGTCTCTACAACACGCCGACCCCATTCATCCCCGGACGCGAGGGGGTGGGGGTGGTCGAGGCGGTCGGCCCGGGCGTCACCGGGGTGCGGAAGGGCGACCGCGTCGCCTACTGCGCGGCGGGCCCGGGCGGCTATTGCGAGGCGCGCACCATCGCCGCCGACAAGCTCGTCAAGCTGCCGAAGGACGTGCCGGACGTACTCGCCGCCGCGATCATCTTCAAGGGGCTGACCGCCTGGTTCCTCGTCCGCCGCACCCATCGCGTCGCCAAGGGCGACGTGCTGCTGATCCATGCCGCGGCCGGCGGGGTGGGACAGATCCTCACGCAATGGGCGAAGCATCTGGGCGCGACCGTCATCGCGACCGCGGGCGGCGCCGCCAAATGCCGGCTGGTGAAGCGGCTCGGCGCGAATCACTGCATCGACTACCGCGCCAAGGATTTCGTGAAGGAGGTAAAGCGCATCACCAAGGGCGCCGGCGTCGATGTCGCTTACGATTCAGTAGGCAAGGCGACCTTCCCCGGTTCGCTCGACTGCCTGCGCCCGCGCGGGCTCTGGGTTAGCTTCGGCAACGCCTCGGGCCCGGTGCCGCCCTTCGCGCCGCTGATCCTGGCGCAGAAAGGCTCGCTCTTCATGACCCGGCCGATGCTCTACGCCCATATCCGCACGCCCGAGGAGCTCGCCGGCGCGGCGCGCGAGCTCTGGTCCTTCCTGCGCTCCGGCGACCTCACCGTCGAGGCGGGGCAGAGCTACAAGCTCAAGGACGCGGCCAAGGCGCACCGCGACCTCGCCGCGCGCAAGACCACGGGGCCGATCGTCCTGGTGCCGTAGCCCTTGCCTTCACGCCCCACGCGGATAACCTATGCGCACGGGTGCCAAGAAAGCTGTCAATCTCTCCGTCGAAGGACACGACGTCGTTCTCGCGACCGCAGATATCGCGGCAATCCTCCAGACCGAATTGGGGGAGCGCGTCGCTTCCGTGGCCGACAGGCGATCGGATATAATCCGCGCAACCGATTTCCCGTTGACCGGTGATTGATGATTGCGCACCCGCCGATACGGTTCTGGATCGCGGCCGACCTGCTGACGCAGGCGCGGGCGCACGGGGTCGCTCTTCCAGGCGATTTCCGGGCTCACATGGAAGAGACGGTGCGGGCGGAGCATTGCCGCGCGCTGGTCGAGGATCGCGAAGAGCAGCTCGCCGCGGCGAGGGAGCGTGCCCGCCGGGCCCGCTGGCGTGCCGGCGGCTGGCGCTTCTAGGAACAGGCGCGGCGGGGAACCCGCCCCTGCGAAACCCGATCCCGTAGCGTGCGTAAGGCCGGTCTTCGACCGGCCCTTCCGCCCCTACTGGTTCATCTGCTCGTAGAAGTCCTGGTTGGACTTGGTGTCCTTGATCTTGTCGATCAGGAACTCCATCGCATCAACCACGCCCATCGGCGTCAGGATGCGGCGCAGCACCCACATCTTCGAGAGCGTGCCCTTGTCGACCAGCAGCTCCTCCTTGCGGGTGCCGGACTTGGTGATGTCCATCGCCGGGAAGGTGCGCTTGTCGGCGAGCTTGCGGTCCAGGATGATTTCCGAGTTACCGGTGCCCTTGAACTCCTCGAAGATCACCTCGTCCATGCGCGAGCCGGTATCGATCAGCGCGGTCGCGATGATGGTGAGCGACCCGCCCTCCTCGATGTTACGCGCCGCGCCGAAGAACCGCTTCGGGCGCTGCAGCGCGTTGGCATCCACGCCGCCGGTCAGCACCTTGCCGGAGGACGGCACCACCGTGTTGTAGGCGCGCGCCAGGCGGGTGATCGAATCGAGCAGGATCACCACGTCGCGCTTGTGCTCGATCAGGCGCTTCGCCTTCTCGATCACCATCTCGGCGACCTGGACGTGGCGCGAGGCCGGCTCGTCGAAGGTGGACGACACCACCTCGCCCTTCACCGACCGGTCCATGTCGGTCACCTCCTCCGGCCGCTCGTCGATCAGCAGCACGATGAGATAGACCTCGGGATGGTTCGCCGTGATCGCGTGCGCGATCGATTGCAGCATCATCGTCTTGCCGGTGCGCGGCGGAGCGACGATCAGCCCGCGCTGGCCCTTGCCGAGCGGGGTGATCATGTCGACGATGCGGGTGGTCAGGTCCTTCTTGGTCGGGTTGTTGACCACCTCGAGCTTCAGCTTCTCGTCGGGATAGAGCGGCGTGAGATTGTCGAAATTGATGCGGTGGCGCACCTTGTCGGGCGCGTCGAAATTGATCGTGTTGACCTTGAGCAGGGCAAAATAGCGCTCGCCATCCTTCGGCGAGCGGATCTCGCCCTCCACCGTGTCTCCGGTCCTGAGGCCGAAGCGGCGGATCTGGCTCGGCGAGACGTAGATGTCGTCCGGCCCGGGCAGGTAGTTCGCCTCGGGCGAGCGCAGGAAGCCGAAGCCGTCCTGCAGCGTCTCCAGAACGCCATCGCCGAAGATCGGCGTGTCGTTGTCGGCCAGCGTCTTGAGGATCGCGAACATCATGTCCTGCTTGCGCAGGTTGGATGCGTTCTCGATCTGCAGCTCTTCGGCATAGGCCAAAAGGTCTGCGGGGGTCTTGCGTTTCAGCTCTTGCAGATTCATGGGGGTTCCGGTGCGTGCAGGGACCACGCCTTGGGTCAACTCACCGAATCACCGGTTGGTCTTGTGGGGTGCCTGCGACCTGAACGGGCCGCCGCGTTTCTTGGGTGAGGGGAGCTGGTTCGGTCGAAGAAACCGCCAATGCGCGTTCATCAGCATTAGCGAAATGGGCTCGGCAAGTCAATTGGCCTTTCCCTGTCGCCCTTTCAAGCGGGCCCGGAAAATTTTGCCGGTCAGAAGGGCTTCACCACGACGAAGACGACGATCCCGATCATCAGGAGCGTCGGCACCTCGTTCATCGCCCGATAGAACTTGGCCGGCCGCACGTTCCGGTCGGCCGCGAAGTCGCGCCGCCAGCGGGCGAACAGCCCGTGCACGCCGGTGAGAAGCGCGACGAAGGCGAGCTTCGCCCAGATCCAGCCCATGCCCCAGTTCACCAGGCCGGGGATCGAGGCCAGCAGGCCGCCGAACAGGATCGTCGCCACCATCGCCGGGTTGACGATGGCGCGGAGAAGCCGCCGCTCCATCACCTTCAGCATCTCGGAGGCGGGCGAGCCGGCCGGCGCGGCGCAGTGATACACGTAAAGCCGTGGCAGATAGAGCATCCCGGCCATCCAGGCGATCAGGCTGACGATGTGCAGCGCCTTCAGCCACAGCACGTAGGGGGCAAGGAAGCTCATCTCGGCACCGGCCCCAGCGCGTGGCACGGGCATTCGGACCAGCGAGCCCCGCACGAAGCCGCCGAATCGCCGGGCCGGGTCGAACCGGCGGGGAAGGATTCGGCCGCCCGCACCAGCCGGGCGAGGCCGGCGATGAAGTCGGGATCGATGCCCACCGTCGGCGCGCGCACATAGGCGGGCGCGCCCTCCCGCTCGGCCAGCTCGCGATAATCCATGTCGAGCTCGACCAGCGTCTCGGAATGCTCGGACACGAACGCGACCGGCACCACCACCACCGGCCGCTTCGCCCGCGCGACCTCGGCGATCACGTCCTGGGTGTAGGGCTTCAGCCACTCCAGCGGCCCGATCCGGCTCTGGTAGCAGACGACGTGGTCGAGATCCGGCACGTCCAGCGCGCGCACCACCTCGGCGACGCAGCGTTCGACCTGGTCGGCATAGGGATCGCCCTGGTCGACGAACTTCTTCGGCAATCCGTGCGCGGAGAA
The DNA here is from genome assembly GCA_963775315.1 of uncultured Alphaproteobacteria bacterium. Classification (GTDB taxonomy): domain Bacteria; phylum Pseudomonadota; class Alphaproteobacteria; order MPNO01; family DASWLB01; genus CAWGHZ01. The sequence continues at coordinate 207,432 of CAVZIN010000012.1, forward strand.
CAGCACGCGCGGCTTCCCGTGTGGCGCGGCTTCGGCGAGCGCGGCGCGCGTCCGATGCACCAGCGCAAGAACGAAGCCGGGCTCGGTCGGGTAGCAGCAGACGGCGGTCGTCGGCGCGTGAAGGCCCGCCTTCGCTGCCGCGGCACGCCATGCCGAGAGCGACGATGCGGTCGTGGTGGTCGAGAATTGCGGATAGAGCGGCAGCAGCACGACGCGGTCGGGCGCGAACGCCACGACCTCGCGCACCGCCGCCTCGGTCAGCGGATTCCAGTACCGCATGGCGATGAAGGCACGGGTGCCGTCGCCGAGCGCCGCTTCCAGCGCGCGCGCCTGCGCCTCCGTCTCCGGCACGATGGGCGAGCCGCCCCCGATACGGGCGTAGATGTGCTGCGCCGCCTTGGCGCGCCGCCCCGCGATCAGCCGTGCCAGCGCCCAGCGCACCGGCCCTGGCGCCCGCACGATCTGCGGATCGGAGAACAGGTTGATCAGGAATGGCTTCACGGCGGCGGGCTCGTCCGGCCCGCCCAGGTTGAACAACACGACCGCGGTACGCGCCATCATGCCTTGCCGCGCACAAGCGCGACCAGCTCGGCCACATGGTCGGGCGGCGTGTCGGGCGTCACCCCGTGCCCCAGGTTGAACACCCATGGCCCGCCGCCCAGCGCTCCTTTGAGCCGCATGACCTCGTCGGTCATCGCCCGCCCGCCGGCGACCAGAAGCACCGGATCCAGATTGCCCTGCACCGTCCAGCGCGGCTGCAGCCGGTCCTGCGCCCACCCGGCCGGCATCGCGGAATCGATGCTGACCGCCGAAACGGCCGTACGCTCGGCATATTCCACGGCGCGAAGCCCGCAGCCGCGCGGAAAGCCGATCACCGGCACGTCGGGACGTGCCTCCCGAAGACCCCGCACGATCTCCACCGTCGGCGCGATGGACCAGCGGTCGAACGCCCCGGCGGGCAGCGCCCCCGCCCAGCTGTCGAAAATCTGCACCGCCTCCGCCCCGGCTGCGATCTGCGCGGAAAGGTGCGCTATCGTGGCTTCGACCAGAATGTCGATCAGCCGGCCGAACGCATCGGGTCGGGTCAACGCCCAGCGCTTCGCCTTGGCGAAGTCGCGGCTGCCGCGCCCCTCGATCATGTAGGCGGCGACGGTCCAGGGCGCGCCCGCGAAACCGATCAGCGCCGTCTCGCGCGGCAGCGTGTCCGCCACCTTCGCCGCCGCCTGGTAGACCGGCGCCAGCCGCTCCGTCATCCCGTCCAACGACAGGCGGGCGATGCCCGCTTCGTCCACGATCGGGTCCAGAACCGGGCCGATCCCCTCGCGGAAATTCACCTCCTGGCCCAGCGCGTCGGGGATCACCAGGATATCGGAGAACAGGATCGCGGCATCGAGCTCGAACCGGCGCACCGGCTGCAGCGTCACCTCGGCGGCGAGCGACGGCGCGTAGCACAGATCGAGGAAGCCGCCGACCTCTGCGCGCAGCTTGCGGTACTCGGGCAGGTACCGGCCGGCCTGGCGCATCAGCCAGATGGGCGGGGTCTCCGTCCGCTCGTGACGCAGCGCGCGCAGCAGGGGTTTGACGGTATCGGGGGCCACTTATTCGTCCGGAAGGCTCTCGCCACTCTTACCTTCTTTATAGAATCTTAAAAAGGTGGTTGCTGTAGTAGCGCGGTGAATCGTGGGGATTGGCAAATCTCCCCAGATTCGTCCACGAGGCGGCGTCCTGCGGGAAAACCGTGGCGCCGCCTCTGGGCCCTTCCCATGCGTTGCGCCCATCCGGCGCCCCTTCACGCGTTCCATCCATTCCGTCGTCAACAGGGACCGCGTCATGGGGATAGCGAGGATAATCGATCGGCGTCCCCAACCGTGGATAACCCCATCGACAGGCTCCGCCGCTGGGGATGGGCTTCTGGCCAAGGAGGGTGGTTTCATGGCACATTCCGAAAGGGCCGAGTTGTCCCCGGAACCCCCAATGACCGGCACCGATTCGAGCGCACCTTTCCACATCCATCTCGTGTCCGACGCGACGGGGGAAACCCTGCATAACGTCGCGCGCGCCTGCCTCGCCCAGTTCGAGGGCGTGCCGGTGCAGGAGCATTTGTGGCCGCTCGTCCGCACCGAAGCCACGCTGAACCTGGTGCTCGACCACGTGCGCTCGCACCCGGGCATCGTGATCTATACGATGGTGAACACCAAGCTGCGGACCGAACTCAGGCGCGAATGCGCACGGGTCGGCGTCCGCACGGTTTCGGTGCTCGAGCCGGTGATGCGCGCCCTCACCGGCCTGTTCGGGACCGGCGGCACGAACCAGCCGGGCCGCCAGCATGCGCTCGATGCCGACTATTTCCATCGCATCGAGGCGATGGACTACGTGCTCAACCATGACGACGGCCAGGCTGCCGGCGGGCTGGAGCATGCCGACGTCATCTTGGTCGGAGTGTCGCGCACCTCGAAGACGCCGACCTCGATCTACCTCGCCAATCGCGGCGTGAGGGTCGCGAACGTGCCGTTCGTGCCCAACATCCCGCTGCCGCCCCAGCTTACCGAGCTGAAGGGGCCGCTGATCGTCGGGCTGACCAGCGCGCCCGATCGGCTGGTCCAGCTTCGCCGCAACCGCCTCCTGATGCTCAAACAGGACGAGCACACCGACTATGTCGACCTCGAGGAGGTGAAGCGCGAGGTTGCCGAGGCCCGGCGCATGTTCTCCAGGAACGCGTGGCCGGTGATCGACGTCACCCGTCGCTCGATCGAGGAGACGGCGGCCGCCATCCTTCAGCTCCTCGCCGCCCATCACGAGCGCCAGTCCGCGCCGGTCGAGTAGCGCGGGCCTTTCGCCCCGCAGCGACTCGGTCTAGTTTGCCGCCGCCATGGCCGATCCTTCCGTCCTTGCCGCCGACGCCGCGCCGGTGCCGCTCGCTCTCGAACCGATCGTGCTCGCCTCGGCCAGCACCGCGCGCCGCGCCATGCTCGCCGGCGCCGGCGTCGCGTTCGAGGTGACGGTCGCGCGAATCGACGAGACTGCCGTGCGCGAGACCTTGCGCGCCGAGGGGGCGGACGCGACCGAGACGGCTGCCCGGCTCGCCGAGGTCAAGGCCCGCGCGGTCGCCCAGTTGCGGCCGGGCCGGCTGGTCGTCGGCGCGGATCAGGTTCTCGAATGCGGAGGCGCGGCCTATGACAAGCCGGTCGACCGCGCCGATGCGCGCCGCCAGCTCGCCACCCTCTCCGGACGGTCGCACCGGTTGATCAGCGCCGCCTGCGCGATCTGCGACGGCACGGTGGAATGGTCGCAAACCGCTTCCGCCACCCTTCACGTGCGCCGGCTGGAGGCCACGTTCATCGAGCGCTACCTCGACGCTGTCGGCCCGCGCGCCCTCGCCTCGCCCGGGGCCTATCAGGTCGAGGCCGAGGGGGCCCAGCTCTTCGCCCGCATCGAGGGCGACCATTTCACCATCCTCGGAATGCCGTTGCTGCCGCTTCTCGAGTTCCTGCGCGCGCGGCGGGCGATCGCGTCGTGACCAACTCGGCGCGGGCGCGCGTCGCCGGCGTGATGGGCTGGCCGGTTGCGCATTCGCTGTCGCCGCGACTGCACGGCTACTGGCTGGAACGGTACGGCATCGACGGCGCCTACGTGCCGCTGCCGGTCGCGCGCGAGCATTTCGGCGGTTCCTTGCGGTCGCTGGCGTATCTCGGATTCGCGGGGGTCAACGTCACGGTGCCGCACAAGGAGGCGGCGCTGGCGACGGTCGACCGCGCGGACGAGGCGGCACGGCGCATCGGCGCGATCAACATGGTGACGTTCGCCGCCGACGGCACGATGGAGGGGCGCAACACCGACGTCTACGGTTTCGCGGAAAGCCTGCGCGCTGCCTGCCCCGGCTGGTCGGTCGCAGGGAAGCGCGCGCTGGTGCTGGGTGCCGGCGGTGCGGCGCGCGCGGTGGTGGCGGCGCTCGCCGATCAGGGCGCGGCGGAGATCCGCGTCGCCAACCGCACGATTGCGCGGGCCGAGACGCTGGCGGCTGCCCACAGCGGCGCGGTAACGCCCCTCGCCTGGGATGCGCGCGAGCGGGCGCTGGGGGGCGCCGCCCTCCTCGTCAACACCACCGTGCTGGGGATGCAGGGCAAGGCGCCGCTCGAAATTGACCTCGCCGCCCTTCCAGTCGATGCCGTCGTCTGCGACATCGTCTACGCACCGCTCGAGACCGCGCTGCTCAAGGCGGCGGCGGCGCGCGGCAACCGCACGGTCGACGGGCTCGGCATGCTGCTGCATCAGGCGCGCCCCGCCTTCGCGACTTGGTTCGGGCGCGATCCCGAGGTGACGGCGGAGCTTCGCGATTTCGTCCTCGCGGGGCGGTGATGTTCGTCCTCGGCCTCACCGGCTCGATCGGCATGGGGAAATCGACGGCGGCCGAGATGCTGCGACGCCTCGGCATCCCGGTTCAGGCGGCCGACGCGGTGGTCCACGAGTTGTACGCGCCGGGCGGCGCCGCGGTGCGTCCCGTGGCCGCCGCCTTCCCCGGCGTCACCGATGCTGCCGGAGGGATCGATCGCGCCGCGCTGTCGCGCCGGGTGATCGGCGACAAGGCGGCGCTCGCAAAGCTGGAGCGTATCGTCCACCCGCTGGTCGGAACGGCGCGCGACGAGTTTCTGCGCGCGATGGCGCGGCGCGGCGAACGGCTGGTCGTGCTCGACATCCCGCTGATGTTCGAGGGCGGGCTCGAACGGTTCTGCGACTCGGTGATCGTGGTCAGCGCGCCGCGCTTCGTGCAGGAAGCGCGCGTGATGGCCCGGCCGGGCATGACGGCGGACAAGCTCGCCCGCCTGCTCGCCCAGCAGATGCCCGATGCCGAGAAGCGCGGGCGCGCGGATTTCGTCGTTCCGACGGGCGCCGGGCGCAACCACACCTTGCGGCGACTTAAGGAAATCGTCGAAGATGTGGGGAGTCGCCGGCCGTTGCCCGGTCCACCGGGCGGGCGCCGCCGCCGTCGCAGGGGGTGAAATGCGCGAGATCGTGCTCGATACCGAGACCACGGGGCTCGATCCGGTCGTGGGCCATCGCATCGTCGAGATCGGCTGCATCGAACTCTACAACCACGTCCCGACGGGCAAGACCTTCCACCGGCTGATCAACCCCGACCGGCCGATGCCGACCGCGGCCTTCGAGGTGCACGGCCTCTCCGACGAGCTTCTCGCCAAGCAGCCGCGCTTCGACAAGATCGCCGACGACTTCCTGGAATTCATCGCGGACTCGCCGCTCGTCATCCACAACGCGGCGTTCGACCTCGCCTTCGTCAATGCGGAGCTCGGCAAGTGCCAGCTCGCGCCGCTGATCGAATCGCGCGCGATCGACACGGTGTCGATGGCGCGGCGCAAGTTCCCCGGCGCGCCGGCAAGCCTCGATGCGCTCTGCCGGCGCTTCGCCATCGACCTGTCGGGTCGTACCAAGCACGGCGCGCTGGTCGATGCCGAGCTTCTCGCCGCCGTCTATCTGGAGCTGCTGGGCGGGCGCCAGCCCGGCCTCGGCTTCGGGCAGGAGGCGATCAAGGTGCGTCATGCCGAGCGTCGGCGCGAGGCGCGTCCGGCGCGCCGCTTCGCGCCCTCGGCGGCCGAGCTCGCCGCTCACGCGGCGTTCGTCGCGACTCTCGCGAACCCGATCTGGACCCAGGAATAGCGCCGCGCTAGGTCATGTACCCATAAAGGGGATTCCCTTTATGGGCGGGGTGTGATTCAAGCTTCCAAACGGTGGGAGCTTGAAGATGGCGCGCTTCGATTTGACCGATGCGGAATGGACGATCATCCAGCCGCTGCTGCCGAACAAGCCGCGCGGCGTGCCGCGGGTGGACGACCGGCGTGTGGTGAACGGGATCTTCCACATCCTGCGCACAGGCGCGCCGTGGCGTGACCTGCCGGAACGGTACGGCCCGTACACCACGGTCTACAATCGCTTCAACCGCTGGGCCAAAGCAGGGGTGTGGCTCAAGGTGTTCGAGGCTTTGAAGGCCGGCTCGCCCACGTCGCTTCATCTGATCGACTCCTCGATCGTGCGCGCCCACCAGCACGCGGCCGGCGGTAAAAAGGGGGCGCGGATCACGCCATCGGCCGTTCTCGTGGAGGACTGACCACCAAAATCCACGTCGTGGTGGATCGTCACGGCCTGCCTGTGCGCCTGCTGCTCACCCCCGGCCAGGCCTCGGACAAGACCACCTTCCCGGCCCTGGTCGAGGGACTGGCGCTCGCTCGTCACGTCGTTGCCGACCGCGGCTACTTCGCGGCCACCATTATCGCGCTCATCGAAGCCGCTGGCGCCTTCGCCCACATCCCGTCGCAGAGCAACGTCCGGGTCCGCCGTGTCGTTGACCGCCAGATTTACCGCCAGCGCAACCTCGTCGAACGCTTCTTCAACCGGCTCAAGCACTTCCGGCGCATCGCCACGCGCTATGACAAGCTCGCGCGAAACTTCCTCGCCGCCGTCGCCCTCGCTTCCATACGGCTCCGCATCAACCATTATGAGTCCACGACCTAGGCGGTGCCGCCCTGCTGCGGCGGGCCGCCGAAGATGTTCGGCTTCGCCGGCTCGTTCGCCTGCTGGCGGCGGTAGAGATCTGCGAAATCGATCGGATTGATCAAGAGCGGCGGGAAGCCACCCTCGCGCGTCGCGTCGGCGACCACGTTGCGCGCGAACGGGAACAGATGCCGCGGCCCCTCGATCAGCAGCAGAGGCTTCGTGTCCGCCTCCGACACGCCGTGTACCGCGAAGATGCCGGCAAAGGTTGCCTCGACCACGAACAGCGCCTTCTCGCCCACCTTGGCGTCGCCGCGGACGGTGAGCGACACCTCGAACACACCCTCGCCGAGCTGGCGCGCGCTCGTCGATACCTCGATGTTGACGTTCGGCCCGCCCGACTGGCCGGCCTGCTGCAACTCGTTGAAATGGTTGGGCGCCATCGGGTTCTCGAACGACAGGTCCTTCAAATACTGGGCCTGGATCGAGAGCGGAATCTGGGCGGGCTGCGCGGGCTGCTGCGGATCGGGCATCACGATCTCCGGTGAGGATGCGCCGTGGCTATCACGGATCGCGGAGGGAGGCAACCGAGCCCCCCGGGCGCGTCAGCGGATGCGCGGATGGTCCGGATGGCGCGGCGTTCCGTCGACCTCGTGCCACTCGCCCTCGATCACGGCGTCGCGCCGCGGCCGCGGGCCGCCGCCCTTTCCGCCGGTGCCCCACACATGGATTTGGCCCGACCGCTCGAAGGCGCGCCACAGCGCGCGGCCGATCCAGCGGCGCACCATGGGCACGAACAGCACCAGCCCGATCGTGTCCGTGACGAAGCCGGGGGTGAGCAGCAGGACCCCGGCGGCCAGGATGCACATCCCGTCCAGCATTTCGGCGACCGGCGGCTCGCCGGCCGCGAGCGTCGCCTGGGCGCGGGCGAGCGTCGCCAGCCCCTCGGTGCGGAGCAGCGTGGTCCCGACGAGGGCGGTCAGCACGGTCAGCCCGACCGTCGGCCATACGCCGATCGCGCCGCCGACCTGGATGAACACCGCGATCTCGACGATCGGAATGACGATGAAGGAAAGGAGGATCAGGGCGCCCATGCTTGCGGATTCAATTGGGACAGCCTATGTATGAGCCGTCTGCCGATATATAGGCGCCCCACTCCCGGAAATCGACCTGAGAGGGGTCAACGCGCCCAGCGCGGCGCGCGATGGGCACGCACCAGCCGATTGGACTGCGGCGGTTATGGGTGAAGGCCAGTTCTTCGACATCATTCTGTTCGCGATGATCGCGGGCTTCCTCGTGCTGCGGCTGCGCAGCGTCCTGGGCCGGCGCACCGGGAACGAGCGCCAGCGCCCCGACCCGTTCGCCAAGCGCGACCGCAAGGCGAACGCGCCGCCCGCGACGCGCCCGGACGACAAGGTGATCGAGCTTCCCGACCATACCGGGAAGCGGCGGGCCGATGCCGGCGAGGCGGCGTCCGACGATCCGCTGGCCGGCGGCCTGACCCAGGTGCGCATCGCCGACCCGTCCTTCGAGCCAGCCCAGTTCGTCGACGGCGCCAAAGCCGCGTTCGAGATGATCGTCGCCGCGTTCGCCAAAGGTGCCGTCGACGCGCTGCGTCCCTTGCTCAACGATTCCGTCTACGCCGACTTCTCCGCCGCGATCGCCGAGCGCAAGAAGGCCGGCCATACGCTGGAAACCACCTTGGTCGGCATCACCTCGGTCGACATCCTCGAGGCGCGGGTCGACGGGCGCGTTGCCTTCGTCACCGTCAAGTTCGTCACCGAACAGGTGAACGTCACGAAGGATTCTTCCGGGGCCGTTGTCGACGGCGACGCCACGCGCTCGGCGCCGGTGACCGACATCTGGACCTTCGCGCGCAACACCCGTGCGCGCGACCCCAACTGGACCCTGGTCGAGACCCGCAGCCCGAACTGACGTGCCGCCCCACAGCGAACGCCGAAATCGGTGAAGCCGGTCCAGCAGCCCTTTCCTCGCCCGCCACGCGCGCTCCGCATCGTGCCGCTGCTGGCGCTGTTCGCCCTCGCGGCCTGCGCGCCGCCGAAGGCGCCGCCCAAGCTGGTGCTCCAACCGGTTGCGCTCGCGAACCTTCCGGGCTGGCAGGCGGACGATGCCGCGACGGCGCTGCCGGCGCTCCGCAAGAGCTGCGAGGTGTTCGCGCGCGAGCCGGCGGACAAGCCCGTCGGGCCCGACGCGGTGGGCGGCCATGCCGGCGATTGGCGTGCGCCGTGCGCGGCGCTCGCCGCCGTGGCGCCCGGTGACGCGGCCGGCCTCCGTGCCGTGCTCGCGGCGCAGTTCCACGCTTTCCAGGTGACCGACGACGGCGATGGCACGGGTCTCGTCACCGGCTATTACGAGCCCGAGCTGCACGGCTCGCGCCACCGCTCGGCGCGCTACGACGTGCCGCTCTACCGCCGCCCGCCCGATCTGGTGTCGGTCGATCTCGGCGCCTTCCGCCCGTCGATGAAGGGCGAGCACATCGCCGGCCGGCTCGCTGGCCGCCGGCTGGTGCCCTACCCGGCACGCGCGCCCATCGAGCGGGGCGCGCTCGCTGGCAAAGGGCTCGAGCTCGTCTGGGTCGACGATCCGGTCGATGCGTTCTTCCTCCAAATCCAGGGCTCCGGCCGGGTGGTGATGGCGGACGGTTCGGTGCTGCGCGTCGGGTATGACGGCACCAACGGCCGGCCCTACACGGCGATCGGGCGCGTGCTCGCCGCGGATGGCACGATGGACCCTTCCGACATCACCATGCAGTCTCTGCGCGCCTGGCTCGCCGCCCACCCGGCCGAAGGGCGCAAGCTGATGGACCGGAACGCGTCCTACGTGTTCTTCCGCGCGCTCAAGGGCGATGGGCCGGTCGGCGCCCAGGGTGTGGCGCTGACGCCGGGCCGGTCGCTCGCCATCGACCCGCGCTTCCTGCCGCTCGGCGCGCCCGTGTGGCTCGCCACCACCGATCCGCTCGACGGGCGGCCGCTCGACCGGCTGACGGTGGCGCAGGATACGGGCGGCGCGATCCGCGGGCCGGTCCGGGCGGACCTGTTCTGGGGCCACGGACCGGACGCCGCCGCGCGCGCCGGGCGGATGAAGCAGCCGGGCGCGCTCTACCTGCTGCTGCCCCGGCCGACCGCCTCCGCACCGGTGAGCTAGGATGATTCGGCCCCGTCTCGCGGATGGTATTGCGGTCCTCCTGCTCGTCCTGGCGGCGACGGGGGGGTTCCGCCCCGCGTGCCGCGGCCGACGACATCGCGATCTCGGCGAGCCAGGTGCCGCTCGACGGCGACGACCTGACCCGTATCACGCTCGGCAAGCTCACCTATCGCGGCGGGCTGTCCCTCACCTCGCCCGACCGGCGATTCGGCGGGCTATCCGGCCTGCTGGTGCTGGAGGGCGGAAAAGGAATCGTCGCCATCTCCGACGCCGGATGGTGGGTGACCGCCCGGCTGGTTCACGACCGCGACGGCAAGCTGATCGACGTCGCGGACGGCAAGCTCGGGCCGCTGCGCGATCCCAGCGGACGGCCGCTCCGTGGCAAGGTCCGTGGCGACGCGGAGTCGCTGACGCCTCTTTCCGATGGGCTCGCGGTCGGGTTCGAGCGCAACCACCGTATCTGGCGCTACCCCTATGGCAGCGCGCCGTTCGCGGCGCCGCCCGTGCCCGTGCCGTCCCCGCCCGGCCTCCGCCGCGCCCCGGCGAACCTGGGGCTGGAATCGCTCGCCGCGTTGCCGGACGGGCGGCTGTTCGCGCTGACCGAGGGGCTCGCCTCCGGCCCCGGCACGCTGCAGGGCTGGATCGGCGAAGGGCCGGGCCTTACCGTCTGGCACAAGTTCGACTGGGTGCGGCATGGCGCATTCGCGCCGTCCGACGCCACCACTCTGCCGGACGGCGGCCTTTTGGTGCTCGAGCGGCGCTACACCCTGATCGGCGGGGTTGCCGCCCGCATCCTGCGGATCGCGCCGGGCGACATCCGCCCCGGGGGCGCGGCTCGACGGCACCGAGATCGCCGATTTCGACGGGCCGGTGATCCGCGACAATTTCGAGGGAATCTCCACCGCCCGGATGCCGGGCGGCGCGCTGGCGATCTACGTCATCTCCGACGACAATTACAGCCCGCTACAGCGCACGCTGCTGCTGATGTTCACCCTCGGGCCGGGCTAAACCAGCCCGCTGGCCCGCAGGATCGACCACACCGTCAGCCCCAGACCGCCCATGATCGCGCATACGATAAACGCCCGCGTCAGCACGCGAATGAGCCGCTGCATACTGGACTTCCCCCGTCTGGCGCGGTGCGCCCGCGTTTGTTGGTCTTGCTTCATGTCATGCAAAACTCGTGCCACCGCCTGAGTTTGCTCATTAACCAAGTGATATCAATGGTTAATGCCGGCGGAAACCGGCCGCCGAGCTCGTTTCTGTAAAAAATTCCGACACATTTTCGTGAAATCATGTCGGGGCCTGTAAAGCCGCCCGACAGGCCTGCCGCCGTGCCTTCCCTTGCCATCGCCGGGGCGAACCGCCATTCTGCGGCCGCTCATTGCACGGGAATCCCGATGCCAGACGCCCCCAACGTCGGGCTGTTCGTCACCTGCCTCGTCGATCTGTTCCGCCCCCGCATCGGCTTCGCCGCGGTGCGGCTGCTGGATGGCGCGGGCTGCCGCGTGTCCGTTCCCGCGACGCAGACCTGCTGCGGCCAGCCCGCCTATAACGGCGGCGACCGGGCGGACGCGCGGGCCATCGCCGCCGACGCGATCCGCGCGTTCGAGGGGTACGACTACGTCGTGGCGCCGTCCGGCTCGTGCGCGGGGATGATCCGGAAGCACTATCCCGGCCTGTTCGACGACGCGCCGGCGATGCGCGCCCGGGCCGAGGCGCTGGCCCAGAAGACGTGGGAGCTGGTGTCCTTCCTCACCGACGTGATGAAGGTCGAACGGGTGACGGCGCGTCTCGACGGCATCGCCGGCTATCACGATTGCTGCTCGGGGCTGCGCGAGCTCGGCGTCAAGCGTCAGCCGCGCGCGCTGCTCGGCTCCGTCGAGGGGCTGACGCTCAAGGACCTGCCGGGGTGCGAGGTGTGTTGCGGCTTCGGCGGCGCGTTCAGCGTGAAGTATCCCGGCATTTCCGACGCGCTGGCCGGCGACAAGCTGCGCGAGGTCGAGACGGTGGGCGCCGCCACGCTGATCGCGGGCGACCTCGGCTGCCTCATGCACATGGCCGGCAAGTTCAGCCGCCAGGGGTCCAAGGTGCGGGTGCGCCACGTCGCCGAGGTACTCGCCGGCATGGGCGACGCGCCGGCGATCGGCGAGCCGGGCGGGGACTGAACGTGCAGCCGCAAAGCCACGCGTTCAAGGAGGCGGCGGCCAAGGGGCTGGCCGATGCCGACCTGCAGCGCGCGCTGCTCAAGCTCAAGAACGAGTTCCGCGCCAAGCGGGTACAGGTGGTCAATCGCCTGCCCGAGTTCGAGGCGCTGCGCGACGAGGCGAAGGCGCTCAAGGACCACGTGCTCGCAAACCTCGATTTCTACCTCGAGCGGTTCGAGGCGAACGTCATCGCGAACGGCGGCACGGTGCATTGGTGCGCCGATTCCGCCGAGGCGCGCGCCACCGTTCTCGACATCTGCCGCGCGGCGGGGGCCAAGACGGTCACCAAGGGCAAGTCGATGATCGGCGAGGAGATCGGGCTCAACGAGCACCTGATCGAGGCCGGCATCCGTCCGGTCGAAACGGACCTTGGCGAGTACATCATCCAGCTTCGCGGCGAGCCGCCGAGCCACATCACCGCACCCGCCGTCCATCTGGTGAAGCGCCAGTGGACCGAGACGTTCAAGCAGAACCACACCTTGCCGGAGCTCGACCCGAACCGGCCGCTGGACGAGCCGCGGGAGATCCTCGACGAGGCGCGCGCCATGCTCCGCCGCTCGTTCTTCACGGCCGAGGTCGGCATCACCGGGGCCAACTTCCTGATCGCCGAGACGGGCTCCACCGTCATCGTCACCAACGAGGGCAACGGCGATCTGACCCAGACCATGGCGGGCACCCACATCGTGCTGGCCTCGATCGAGAAGATCGTGCCGACGCTCGAGGACGCGATGACGCTGATCCGCGTGCTCGCGCGCTCGGCGACGGCGCAGGAGATCACCTCCTACACCACCTTCTCGACCGGCCCGCGCCGCGCCGCGGACCGCGACGGGCCGGAAGCGTACCACGTGGTGCTGGTCGACAACGGGCGGTCGAGCCTGCTCGGCAGCGAGTTCCGCGAAGTGCTGCGCTGCATCCGCTGCGGCGCGTGCCAGAGCCTTTGCCCGGTCTACGGCGCGGTCGGCGGCCATGCCTATGGCTGGGTCTATGCCGGCCCCATCGGGGCGGTGATGACGCCGGCGCTGGTCGGGCTCGACGAGGGGCGCCATCTGCCCGAGGCCTCGTCGTTCTGCGGCGCGTGCGAATCCGTCTGCCCAATGCGCATTCCGCTGCCCGCCCTCATGCGCAAGTGGCGCGAGCAGGCGTTCGCCCGTCGCATAGCGCCCGCGGCCGGCCGGCGCGCCTATCGCGCTTGGGCGTGGGCGGCGCGAAGGCCGCGCCTCTATCGCCTCGGCGCACGCCTCGCGGCCGGCATGCTCGGCGCCTTCGGCAAGCGCACCGGGCACATCCGATCGCTGCCCTTCGCCGCCGGCTGGACCGCGACGCGGGACCTTCCGGCGCCGGAAGGGCGCACCTTCATGGACCAGTGGCGCGCGCACAAGGGGGCACGATGACCGGCCGGGACGCGATTCTCGCGCGCATCCGCGCGTCGAACGGGCGCGCGGGCCCGGTGCCCGCCGAGCAGGCGCGCGCGAACGAGGCGCGGCTCGCCGACCACAAGCCCAACCTGATCCCCGCCCGTGCGCAAGGCGACAAGGCGGAGCTGGTCGCTCGTTTCGTCGCGATGGCGGAGGAGGTGGCGGCGACGGTCGACCGTGTCGCCGCGCCCGACGACGTCCCGGGCGCCGTCGCGCGCTATCTCGCCGGCCACAATCTCGGGACCGACATCGTGGCCTCGCCCGACGCGCGGCTCGACGCCTATCCGTGGGCGAAGCAGGCCACACTCACCCTGCGCCGCGGCCTCGCCACGCCGGAAGACGCGGTGTCGCTGACGCCGGTGTTCTGCGGCGTCGCCGAGACCGGCTCGATGATGGTGCATTCGGGGACGGACACCCCGCAATCGCTGCACTTCATGCCGCCGACCCACATCGCGGTGGTGCGGACGAAGGACATCGTCGGCGCCTACGAGACGGCGTGGGCCAGGCTCCGCGCCGCGATGGAGGAGCAAGGCGAGCCGTTCCCGCCCCGTACCGTGACGCTGATCACCGGCCCGTCGCGCACCTCCGACATCGAGAAGACCTCGTATGTCGGCATCCACGGGCCGCATCGGCTGCACATCGTCCTGGTCGATGAGCCGGACGCCTGATCCGCACGAGGATTGGCGGCGCTACATCAGCGACGTGCGTCCGCTCGCGCGGCGCAAGCGGCCGGCGGCGACCCCGCCACGTCGCGATCCCGATCGCGCATCGCTGCCGCCTCGCCCGGCGCCAGCCGCCACCGCCGCACCGCCGGCGCCCACTCCCGCGTCGGCTCAGCCATCCCGCGAACTTGCGCCGGGCACCGCGGTCGATCTCGACCGGCGGACGATGGAGCGGCTCGCGCGCGGCCGGCTCCGCCCCGAGGCGACGCTCGATCTGCACGGCCTCACCCTCGCCGCGGCGCACGAGGCGCTCGGCGCCTTCCTCGCCCGGGCACAGGCGCGCGGCGCGCGCTGCGTGCTGGTGATCACCGGGCGCGGCAAGCTGGGCGAGGGCGCGATCCGGGCCGAGCTGCCGCGCTGGCTCAACGCCGCCGCCGTGCGCCCGCGCGTGCTCGGCTTCGCCACCGCCCAGCCGCGCGACGGGGGCGCCGGGGCCTGCTACGTGCTGCTGCGCCGCATCCGCTAACGCGCCACCAGCCGCGTGCCGACCGTGGCAAGCACCAGCGCCAACAGCAACCGAAGGGCCCGTTCCGGCACGCGGGGCGCCAACATGCTGCCGAGCGCGATACCGGGCAGAGAGCCCGTCAGCAGCGAGGCGAGCAGAGCGAGATCGACGGTTCCGATCGCAAGATGGCCCAGCCCCGCGACCAGCGTCAGCGGCACGGCGTGGGCGATGTCCGTGCCGACAATTCGCGCGATGGGAAGCTGCGGATAGAGCAGCACGAGCGCGGTGACGCCGATCGCGCCCGCACCGACCGAAGACAGCGACACCAGCACGCCAAGCACGGCGCCCAGCGCCACCGTCACCGCGTCGCGGAGGCGCGGCCTCCTGTGGAAGGATACGCGGTGGGCCAGCGCCAGGATCGTCCGGCGGAACACCAGGCTGAGCGCGGTCAGCACCAGGACGACGCCCAGCACGTGGGCGATCAGGCTTGCCTCCATCCCGCCGCTGGTGCCGGCCGGATGGAGGAAGTGGAGGGTCACAAAGCTCGCCGGGACACTGCCGGCCGCCAGGCGCGCCACCACCGGCCACTCGACGGTCCGGCCGACATGGTGGATGGCGGTGCCGCCGGCCTTGGTGATGGAGGCGTACAGCAGGTCGGTACCGACTGCCGTCACCGGGTGCATGCCGAACAGCAGCACCAGGATAGGTGATCAGCGAGCCGCCGCCGACACCGGTGAGCCCGACGACGAATCCGACCGCAAATCCCGCCAGGACGAAGGGGACGCCCAGAAATCCGAACAAGGTCATGTGCGCCGGCCGCCCCACTTCGGCCCACGCACGATCCGACCAATTCTCACCCACGCGCCCTTGACTGTGAAATCGCGTTAATATACACGGCATGTCGCGCGAAAGTCGCGACAAACCGGCGATTTCACAGTATTCCGAGTTTCTTAGAGGGGATGACGGAGAGCGTCAGGCGGCTTGGCCGCCGCTCAGCCTCGCCTTGGAGATGATGGCCCCGGCCAGCTTGGCGCCGTCGAGGTTGCACCCGACAAGGTTGGCGCCGCCCAGATTGGCGCGCTGGAAGATGGCGCCCGTGATGACCGCCTCGCGCAACGAAGCGCCGGTCAGGGAGGCGCGGGTGAAATCGGCGCCGCCCAGATTGGCCGGCTGGACGCGGCCGAGCGGCGTGCCATCGGGGCGCTTGAGCTCGACCGGGTCAAGGACGGCGTCGACCAGCTTGGCGCCGACAAGCCGTGCCCCAACCAGCATGACGCCGGACAGGTCGGCGCCGGTCACCTTCGTGCCCACCATGCTGGCGCCGGAGAGGTTGGCGAGGATGAGCTTGGCGCCCGCCAGATTGGCCCCGTCGAGCTTTGCGCCCTCGAGCTTCGCGCCGCTCAAATTGACGCCATGCAAATCGCGGTGCGCCAAGTCGCAGCCCGACAGATCGGCCCATCCGCCTTCGGCCCCGCCGCTTTCGGCCCAGCGGTGATGATCGGCGACGCGCTGCTCCAGCTCGTCCTTCGGCGCGCGCAGGGCCATCGGCACGTCGAGCGCGCGGCGGATCGAATCCGGCAGCACGGTGTCGGTGAGTTCGGCCTCGGCGATCTGGTCCACCGTGACCCTGGCGCCGGAGAGGTTGGCGCCAGTCAGCACCGCCTTGTCGAGCCGCGTGCTGCGCAGGTCGGCGTTGGTGAGGTTCGCCTCCTTCAGCATGGCGTGCGACAGGTTCGCCGAGGTGAGGTCGGCGTTGCTGAGATCGGTCCGGTAGAGGTTGGCGCGCTCCAGGTCGGTCTCGCGCATGCGCGCGTGCTGCAGGCTGGCCCCGCTCAGATCGGCGACCCCGCCCTTGCCGTCGCTGTAATCGTGATCGTCCCGCTCCGACATGTCGAACATGATGCCGGGTCGCAGATCGGCGCGCGACAGGTCGGCGTAATGGAGCCGGGCGTTGCGCAGCCGGGCGCCACGCAGGTCGGTGCGCACCAGAAGGGCGCCGGAAAGGTCGGCCTCCAGCAGATCCGCGCCGAAGAAATCCGCAAAGCTCAGGTCGGAGCCGACGAAGATCGTGCCCTGGCAGGTGGCGCCGGCCGCCACCGCGTTCTGCAGGTTGCGCTTGGAAAGATTGAGCCGCGAGATGTCGAGCCCTTTGAGGGTGAGGCGCGCGCCTCCGCCCTGGCCCGCCAGGTACCGGTCGTGGCGCGTGAGCATCGTCGCAATGTCGGGCGTCTTCATCGCAGGTCCAAACGGCTGATGCGCCGAGGCCGCGCCCAACGCACCACTCTGGGCACAGCACGATTGGACGCCTGTGTCCTGAATAAAGTCTTAAGGCCGAATACGTCAGTAGTAGCCGGGGCCGGGCGGCAGGCCGAGGGCGAGACGGGCGTAAGGAATGGCGGAATGTTCCCAGCGCAAGCCGAAATGGGACGTGGCCGCATGTATGTCGCGGAAGTAGCGCTGCAGCACGTTCGACTGGTGCAGGCTGGCGCCACCGGCGACGCCGAACAGCCGGTCGACCGTCTCGCGCGCCATCTTGGTGACGAAGCTCGCGTCCCGCTTGTCGGCGGCGCGGACCGCGATGGGCGCGGCGCCGCCGCCGGCGACCAGCGCCATGGTCTCCCGCGCGTCGCTCACCGCCAGCAGCGCCGCTGCCTTCAGCGTCGCCGCCGCCTCGGCGATGACGAGCTGCATCCACTGCTCCTCGGCCAACGCGATGCCGCGGCTCACCCGGCCGCGCTGCGCGGCGACGAAGGCGTCGAGCATGCCCTGGCAGGCGCCGACGCTCACCGAGCCCAGGGCGAACCCGGCGGTCGAACGGCGTGGCGTGCGGAAGATCGGCGCGTCGTTGCCGCAGTCGGGCGACGGCGTGCCCTCGGCCGCGGCCAGCGCGTCGAGGATGCGGTGGTCGGGCACGAAGGCCTCGGCAATACGAAAGCTCTTCGATCCCGTGCCGGCCAGCCCCATCACCTGCCAGTCGTCGATCACCTCGACCTCCGACTTGGGCAGCAGGAACACCATCGCCCGCGGCTCGCCGCCCGACGCGTCGCGCAGCATGCTGCCGGCCATGATCCAGCGCGCGTGATCGATGCCGGACGAGAAGCTCCACTTGCCGGACAGGATCGCCCCGCCGGGAACGCGCCGCGCCTCGCCCTGCACGCCGAACGAGGTCGAGACCAGCGCGCGCGGGTCGGCCCAGACCTCGTCTTGCGCCTTGCGATGGAACATGCCGAGATGCTGGATGTGGTCGCCATAGATGGTGAGCACCCAGCCCTGGGCGCAACAGCCATGCGCGACCGCCAGCGCGGTCTCGCACAGACGGTCCCAGCCCATCTGCCAGCCGCCATAGCGGGCGGGCTTCAACAGCCGGTCGAGCCCGATGGCGAAATAGTCCTCGATGGTCGCGTCGGGACAGCGGCGCAGATTCTCGGCCTCGGGCGCGCGTTCGAGCAAGGCGGGGGCGAGCGCCCGGCAACGGGCGATCATCTCCTCGGGGCTTGGGGCGATGTCGGCGGCAGTCATGGCGCGGACTGTAGCACGCCCTCCGGCTCGGCAAGCGCACGCCGGAGCGGGACGCCGACGATCCAGATCGCGACGGAAGCGGCACCCGCGATGGCGGCGATCATCAGGAAAAAGTCGGTCTTGTCCATCGCGCTCCAGAAGCTGCCGAGCCAGCCGGCGATGAAATTGCCGGTGAAGCTGGTGGCAAGCCAGAACCCCATGATCATCGACAGCATCGCCGCCGGCGCCACCTTGGTGACGAGCGACAGGCTGACCGGGGAGAGGTAGAGCTCGCCCAGCGTCAGCACCACGAAATACGCGGCGAGCCATAGCCAGCTCGCCTGCCCCGTCCCGGTGCGCCACGCGGCGAGCGCCATCACGAGATAGGCGAGCGCGAGGGCGCCGCAGCCCACCGCCATCTTGGTGACGCTCGACGGCTCGCGCCCGCGCCGCGCCTGATGCGCCCAGAACGCGACCAGCGGCGGCGTGAAGGCGAAGATCAGGAACGGGTTGAACGACTGGAACCAGGTCACCGGGATCTCCGCGCCGAACCCGATCGACCGGTCGGTGAAGTTCTCGGCCCACAGCGCGATGGTGTTGCCCTGCTGCTCGTAGGTCGCCCAGAAGAAGGTGACCGGGACGAACAGCACGCAGAGCGCGGCAATGCGCTTGAGATCGTCGCGGTCGAGGGGCGCGCGCGCCGCGATCGCCCGTATCCGCGCGTGCTGGTCGGGCGGCAGCGCGCCTCGGGCCGAAAGATAGATGGCGAGCCCGATCAGCATGCCGACGCCCGCAGCGGCGAAGCCCCAATGCCAGCCGGCCTCCTCGCCCAGCGTGCCGCACACCAGCGGCGACAGGAACGCCCCGAGATTGATCCCGACATAGAAGATCGAGAAGGCGCGGTCGCGCCGCGGGTCGCCCTCCGTGTAGAGCCCGCCGACCTGGGTCGAGATGTTCGGCTTGAACAAACCGTTCGCGACGATCAAAGCGAGCAGGGCGAAAAAGAACAGATGCTCGAACGCCATCAGGAAATGGCCCGCCGCCATCAGGACCGCGCCGTACACCACCGTGCGCCGCTGGCCAAGCCATCGGTCCGCGATCAGCCCGCCGAAGATCGGGGTGAGATAGACCAGCGCGGTGTAGAGCCCATAGATCTGCGAGGCGAGCGGCTGGACGCCGAGCGGTCCGAAGACATATTCCAGCGCGCCTTTGACCGTCCGGTACCCCGCGACGTGTGTCGCGACGGCGGGATGCAGCAGGTAGTTCACCATGTAGAGGACGAGGAGCGCGCGCATCCCGTAGTACGAGAAGCGCTCCCACATCTCGGTCGCGAACAGGAAGGCGAGCCCCCGCGGCTGGCCCAGGAATTCGCCGGTCCGGAATTCTCGGGTCATGCGCTCACCTCCCCGCCGACGATACGCCGCCGGTCACAGCGTGGCGACCCCGTGACGCGTCGGCCGATTGCGGAACAGGCGCGCGCGCCGACGCGTTGTCTGGACGAGTCCCGTGGTCACAGAAGGAGAAGCGTGATGAACCGCGATCAGATGGAAGGCAACTGGAAGCAGCTTCGCGGCAAGGTCAAGGAACAGTGGGGCAAGCTCACCGATGACGACCTCGACCGGCTCGAGGGCCAGTCCGACCAGCTCGCCGGGAAGATCCAGGAACGCTACGGCATCTCCAAGGAAGAGGCCGAGAAGCAGATCCAGGACTTCCAGCAGCGCCACTAGCCCCTAGCGCGACCCGCCGCCTCCGCGGAGGACGCACGCGACGAAATCGCGGGCGCTCATCCCGGGGGCGGCGCCGAGCGCACGTGCGCGCTCGTTCACCAGAGACATCACCCCGTCCTCGTAGCTCGACCGCCCGTCGCTGATCCGCGCCGAGGCGGCCGAAACCGTGCCCGCCGGAATCCCCCACTCGTCGAGCACGGCGAGGCGGCTCGTCGACGATCCGTCGGGACAGATGCCCGCATCGTTGAACACGGCCGCGCGCGCCCGCACGCGCAGCGCCAATTCCGGCCGGCCGCCCACCAGCCCGCCATGCGAACCGGTCAGCACCACGTGTCCGGCGTCGTCGTCCTTCAGCAGCGCGTTCGAATCGAGGCACCAGAACTCGGATGCCGTCCTCGGTCTCGAGCGCAAGTTGCCGCCCCTTCGCCTCGTCATAGGGCCGCGGGATCGTGCCGGGCAGCGGCGCGGCGGCCAGTCGTTCCGCGGCCTCGGCGCACGACATGCCGGGCGCGACGCCGAGCGAGGTCGCGAGCGCGTTCGCCCGGCTGATCCGCCCGCGCGCCATCATGTCCTTCGCGTCGCTGATCCGCGCGCTCCGGCCATCGACGGCGGCGAGCGCAAGCCCCAGCCCGTCGGCGTAGGGCAGGCCCGCGACGCCCGCCGCGTCCTTGCCGATCCCGGCGTCGTGCAGCACCGCCGCCCGCGCGCCCGCCCGCGCCACGAGGTTGGCCGGCAGCACGCTCGCCTGCGAGCCGGCCACCACCACCCTGCCGCGCGCCTGATCCTTCAGCGCCGTCGCCGAGTCGACGAGCACGGTGTCGTTGCCTGCCATGGCCGGATGTTACCACAGGTGACTCGCGGCCCGCCTCCCGTGTACCGTACCGGCAACAACGAACCGATTTTTGGGGAGAAGCGAACCATGGCAACCGTGCTTCGCGAGGCGGCCGGCGGCGTCAAGATGGTGCTCGACAAGGACGTGCCCATTCCGCTGCGCGACGGCGCCTTCGTCTCGGCCGACATCTACCGTCCGGAAAAGCCCGGCGCGTATCCGGCGCTGATGAGCTATGGCCCGTACGGCAAGGACTCGCACATCAGCCAGTTCATGGGCGACGGTTGGGAGAAGTTGAAGGGCCGCCATCCCGAAATCGTCGCCAACTCCTCCGGCAACCACATGGTGTTCGAGCGGCCCGACCCCGAGGTGTGGGTCGCGGCCGGCTACGCCGTGGTGCATGTCGACTGCCGCGGCGCCGGCCGCTCGCCCGGCAAGCTCGACGTCAACTCGGTGCAGGAGTTCGAGGATTTCTACGACGCCATCGAATGGGTCGGACCGCAGGGCTGGTGCAACGGCAAGGTCGGGCTGCTCGGCATCTCGTACTACGCGGCCGGCCAGTGGATGGTGGCGGCGAAGCGGCCGAAATACCTCGCGGCGATCCTGCCCTGGTGCGGCACCTGCGACTTCTACCGCGACCGCACGCGCTCGGGCGGCATCTTCCTTTCCGGCTTCGTCGCGCGATGGTGGCAGAACAGCGTACTGAACAACCAGCACGGCAAGGCCAACTCGACCCTCACTGACTTCGTCAATGGCGAGCGCTCGACCGGCGCGGCCGCCTTTTCCCCCGATCAGCTCGCCGCCAACCGCGCCGACTATATCGACAACGTGCGCGCCCATCCGCTGCTCGACGACTGGTACAAGGCGCGCTCGGGCGATCTTTCCAAGATCGACGTGCCGGCGCTCGTCGTCTCCAACTGGTCGGCGCTGGGGCTGCATCTGCGCGGCACGATCCAGGGCTTCGTCGGCATCTCGTCGAAGGACAAGTGGCTGCGCGTGCAGATGGGGCCATACTTCGCCACCTTCTTCGCGCCCGAGGGCGTGGCGATGCAGCGCCGCTTCTTCGACCACTTCCTCAAGGGCGTCGACAACGGGTGGGAGAAGGAGCCGCGCGTCGATGTCGTCGTGCGCGCGCCCGGCGACAAGGTTCATCGCCAGGTGCAGTCGGCGACCTGGCCGCTCGAAGGCACCAAGTTCGTCAAGATGCATCTCGACGCGAACGACAAGGTGCTGGACTGGAAGGCGCCTGCGCCGGGCAAGGTGAGCTATCCCGCGCTCAGCGAGGGCGTCACCTTCACCTCCGCGCCGCTCGACCGCGACATGGAGATCGCGGGCCCGCTCAAGGCCAAGCTGCAGGTGTCGTGCTCCAAGCCGGACATGGACCTGTTCCTGACGCTGGTCGGGTTCGATCCGCAAGGCAAGGAGATCAGCTTCGCCACCAACTTCGACCCGACGCCCCTGTCGCAAGGCTGGCTCCGCGTCACGCTCCGGAAGCTCGACCCCGCGCGCACGTCCGACTGGCAGCCGGTGCACACGTTCGACACGCCCCAGCCACTGACGCCCGGCGAGGTCGTCGAGGCCGAGGTGGAGGTGTGGCCGACCGCCGTCTACCTGCCCAAGGGCTCGACGCTCGCGCTGATCGTCTCCGGCCAGGACTATGCCGGCACCGGCAAGCCCGGCTCGTCCACCTCCGGCTTCTTCATGCACAACGATACGGTGGACCGGCCGAAGGAGCGCTTCGACGGCGAGCACACGATCCACACCGGGCGCGATTGCTGGCTGCAGCTCCCGGTGATCGGGGGATAGGAGCCAAGCGCCGGCGGAGGCTTCCATGACCCAGATCGTCGAGGCGTCGAGCAGGTTGGGCGGCACGTTACGCATGGCGTTCGACCACGATGTCGACGTGCCGATGCGCGACGGGGCGCTTCTCAAGGCCAACGTGTTCCGCCCGCCGGACGACGGGAAGTATCCCGTGCTGATGACGTTCGGCCCCTATGGCAAGGACCTGCATTTCAGCCAGCACCGGCTGGAATCGTGGGAGCACATGACGGGCGAGAACCCGGAGATCCTCGACGCCTCGTCCGGAAAGTGGATGGTGTTCGAGACGCCTGATCCCGAAGTGTGGGTCAAGCACGGCTACGTCACCATCCGGGTGGATTCGCGCGGCGCCTGCAAGTCGCCCGGACGGCTCGACGTCAACTCGCCGCAGGAGTTCGCCGACTTCCACGACGCGATCGAATGGGCGGCGGCGCAGCCCTGGTCTTCCGGCAAGGTCGGGCTGGCCGGCATCTCCTACTACGCCTGCGGCCAGTGGATGGTCGCCTCGCTCCGCCCGCCGCACCTCGCCGCCATCCTGCCGTGGCAGGGCACGTGCGACTTCTATCGCGGCCGCACGCGCCAGGGCGGGATGTTCTGCAACGGCTTCGTCCACCGCTGGTGGAACGGCATCTTGCGCAAGCAGTATGGCAACCCCGCCTGCGACCTGAAGGACATGGTGACGGGCGACCGGCTGGCCGGCGGGCCCGACCTCGACGACGCGACGCGCAAGGCGAACCGCTGGGAATATATCGAGGGCGTGCTCGCCCACCCGCTGTGCGACGACTATTACATCGCGCGCTCCGGCGATCTTTCGAAGATCGACGTGCCGGCGCTGGTCGTCGCCAACTGGGGCGGGCTGGGGCTCCATCTCCGCGGCACGATCGAGGGCTGGCTCGGCCTCGCCTCGAAGGAGAAGTGGCTGAAGGTCCAGTCCGGCTCCTACTTCGCGACCTTCTTCAAGCCGGAATCGGTCGCGCTGCAACGCCGCTTCTTCGATCATTTCCTCAAGGGCGTCGACAATGGCTGGCAGCGCGAGCCGCGCGTCGAGGTCGCGGTGCGCTCGCCCGACGACCGGGTGAAGCGCGTCGTGCGCTCGACCGAATGGCCGGTCGAAGGCACGCGCTGGACGCGGCTCTACCTCGATGCCGGGGCGCGCACGCTCGCCGGGTCGGCGCCGGCCGCCGAATCGCGGGTGACGTACAACGCCACCACGCCGGGCGTCACCTTCGCCAGCGCGGCGCTCGATCGCGACATGGCGTTCGCTGGGCCGGTCAAGGCGCGGCTCTGGGTCGCGTCCTCCCTGCCGGACATGGATCTCTTCGCGACGCTCCGGGGCTACGCGCCGGACGGGCGCGAGATCACTTTCGTCGCGGCGGACGAGCCGAAGCTGCCGCTGTCGCAGGGCTGGCTCCGCGTCACCCACCGCAAGCTCGACCCCGCGCGCTCGACCGACTGGCGCCCGTGGCACACGCATGACGAGCATCAGCCGCTGGTGCCGGGCGAAACCGCCGAGATCGAGATCGAGATCTGGCCGGCGAGCGCCTTCCTGCCGAAGGGCTCGACCCTCGCCTTGGAGCTGGCCGGGCGCGATTTCGCGCGGCCCGATGCCACGGGCCCGCTCAAGGGCTCTGGTCTTTTCACCCATACCGACCCGGTCGACCGCCCGCCCGCGCGATTCTCGCGCGATCACACAATCGTCACAGGCGGCGGCTGCGCATCCTACCTACAACTGCCGGTGCTGCCGGGTTAAGTCTCCTCGGCCCGTTTTTGACACCTCCAGGTTCCCGCAGCGTCACCCCCGCGCCCTCATCTCGTGCGTTGAACGCAACGCGACTCTGACCGAGGAGGGTGTGATGGTGCGGAAAGCCACGCCCCGCCGACTGGCTCTGGCGGGAGTTCTTTGTTCGCTGCTTGCGGCGGGCGGTTGCAGCGGGATGAACGACACGCAACAGCGCACCCTTTCGGGCGGCGCGCTGGGCGCCGCGGGCGGTGCCGCGATCGGCGCGCTCACCGGGGGCAGTGCCGCTTTGGGCGCCGTCATCGGCGGTGCCGCGGGTGCCGGCGGCGGGTATCTCACGAGTCAGCACGGCGACCACCGGTAGCGTACGGACGCCGTGCGGGACCGCCCCGGGCCAGTCGCCCGGGGCGGTTCGGTCTTTCCGACGCCTGAATCAGCATGCTGAGCGTTGAAGCTTGCCGCCGCCGGGCCCCGTGGCATACTCGCGCCGCGACATCCCCGGAGGAACCATGGCACGCAAGGCCGCGCGCGGAGCGAAGTCCGCCACCCGTAAATCCCGCCCCGCACCTGCCCGCAAGGCACAGGCGGCGCGAAAGCCCGCGGCAAAGAAGGCTGCTGCGAAAAAGCCCGCCGCCCGCAAGACGCCCGCCAAGGCCGCGCCGCGCAAGGCGCCGGCCCGCGTCCGGGCGCCGCGGCGCTTCGCCATCGACTGGCACACCCACATCTTCGTGCCCGAGGTGGTGGCGTTCAATCGCGACCATATGGTGGTCAACGGCTTCCGCCCCGCCGAGCCCAACGCCAACCGCGCCGGCGGCGAGCGGGGCGGCATGACCTGGCAGATGGACATCGACGGCCGGCTCGCGAAGATGGACGAGATGCGCGTCGACGTGCAGGTGATCTCGGCCTCGCTGGTGCACCAATGCACCTACTGGGCCGAGCCGCAGGAGGCGCTGCGCTACGATCGGCTGTCGAACGACCGCATCGCCGAGTTCTGCGCGCTGCGCCCCGACCGGTTCGTCGGCATCGCGACGGTGCCGCTGCAATCGCCGGCGCTGGCCGCGGCCGAGCTCGAGCGCGCGGTCGGGCTCGGGCTCAAGGGCGCCAACATCTCGTCCAACGTGAACGGGGTAGAGCTCGGCCTCGCCGGGCTCGAGCCGTTCTGGGAGAAGGCCCAGGCGCTGGGCGTACCGGTCTACATCCACCCGCACGGCTCGATGGGCGACCGGTTCCAGCGCTACCTTCTGTGGAACTCGATCGGCCAGTCGTTCGAGGAGACGATGGCCATGTTCTCGCTGATCCACGATGGGGTGATGGACGCCTACCCGAAGCTCAAGGTGGTGTTCGCCCATGGCGGCGGGTTCCTGCCCTACGCGCCGGGCCGGGTCGACCGCAACACGTCGGAGGAGCGCCTGGCGCGCCTCGGCTCGAAGGCCGTGGACATGGCGTCGACCTATTTCGACCGGTTCTGGTACGACACCTGTCTCTACGACGCGGCCATGCTGGATACGCTCGCAGACCGCGTCGGGCCGGAGCGGTTGGTGATGGGCTCGGACTATCCGGTGGGCGAGCTCGACCCCGTCGGGTTCGTCGAAAAGGACCGCGAGCTCTCGGCCGCCGACAAGCGCGGCGTCCTGGGCGACAATGCGGCGAAGCTGCTGAGGCTCTGACCGCGAGGCCTGCCCTGCAAACGAAAAAGGCCGCTTGCGCGGCCTTTTCTCGCAAGGACGACGGCGGAGGCTAGTAGCCCTCGCGCTCCATGCGCTTGCGCTCCAGCTTGCGGGCACGGCGGATGGCCTCGGCCTTCTCGCGGGCGCGGCGCTCCGATGGTTTCTCGTAGGCGCGGCGCATCTTCATCTCGCGGAAAATGCCCTCGCGCTGCATCTTCTTCTTCAGCGCGCGGAGCGCCTGGTCGACATCGTTTTCGCGGACGTGTACCTGCACGGGATCTTCAATCTTCTGTTGGCGGATCGTTGCGGCAAATAAACGAAGCCCGCGACAAATCGCGGGAGGCGCGCCTTATAGCATACCGTCCGGCGGCTGTGAACCCCGCCCGAAACGTTCGCGCGCGGTTTGAGCCGCCGCGCCGCGGACCCTATATTAGCGGGTGAACCCCGACCCGAACGCCGGAGAGACGATGGCGCTGCTCAAGATCGCCCGCATGGGGCACCCGGTGCTGGTCCAGAAGGCCGCCGCGGTCGACGACCCGACCTCCCGCGACATCCGCCGCCTGGTCGAGGACATGATCGAGACGATGGAAGACGCCGAGGGGGTGGGGCTCGCCGCGCCGCAGGTCCATCTCGGTCAGCGTGTGATGATCTTCCACGCCCCGCCCGGCCGCGCCGCCGATGAGGACCCGCTGTCGGTCGTCCCGCTCACGGCCCTGGTCAATCCGGAGATCGAGCCGCTGTCGGACGAGCTGGTCGAGGGGTACGAGGGGTGCCTGTCGATTCCCGGACTGACCGGAATCGTGCCGCGCTACGCCCGCATCGGCTATCGCGGCTTCACCCCGCGCGGCCAGTTGATCGAGCGCGAGGCGACGGGTTTCCACGCCCGGGTGGTCCAGCACGAGCTCGACCATTTGAACGGTGTTCTCTACACCATGCGGATGACCGATCTGCGCCTCCTCAGCTTCACCGACGAGCTGCGCCATACCCTCGCCTGCGACAGCGCCGGAGACGAGGCGGAGGAGTCGGAGTGACCCGCTCCGACCCCGAGCTCGCCGCCATCCGCGAGGAGATGCTGCCCGAGATATTGCGCCACGTGGTGTTCGACGGCTGGTCGCCCCGGGCGCTCGACGCTGGTGCGCGGGCCCTCGGTATCGACGCCGCCACGTTGCGCCGCGCCTATCCGGCCGGGGTCGCCGGCGCCGTCACGCAATTCTCCGACTGGGCCGACGCCCAGATGCTCATCGCCCTGGGCGACGCGCCGGCCGGCCTTCGCACCCACAAGCGGGTCGCGTACGCCATCCGGGCGCGGCTCTCGGCTCTTGCCCCGCATCGCGAGGCGGTGCGCCGCCTCGCCGCCTGGTCGGCCCTGCCCGGCCATCACGTGGTGGCGCTCAGAGCCCTCGCACGCACGGTCGACGCGATCTGGCGCGGCATCGGAGACCGCAGCAGCGATTTCGGCTGGTACACCAAGCGCGCCTCGCTCGGCGCGGTGTACGGCGCGACGGTGCTTTACTGGCTCGAGGACCGGTCGGCAGGCACGGTCGAGACGTGGGATTTTCTCGACCGGCGGCTCGCCGATCTCGGCCGCGTGCCGTCGCTCCGCGGCCGCGCCCGCGCCATGGCAGGGCGCATGCCCAACCCGCTGCGCGCGGCGCGCACCGTCCGCACCTTCCGGTAGAAGGCTTTTCCGCTGGCGCGGGAATCGTACCCGCGCGCTATATCGGCAGCTCGGCCACCTTCTCCGACTGCGTCTTGCGGAATGCGTCGAGCGTCTTCGCCGCCTTCGCGTCGTTGAGCGCCAGCAGCGTCACCGCGAAGATGGCGGCGTTCACCGCGCCCGACCGACCGACGGCAAAGGTCGCGACCGGCACGCCCGCCGGCATCTGCACCATCGACAGCACCGCGTCGAGCCCGCCGAGCGCCGCCCCGCCGCACGGCACGCCGAGCACCGGCAAAGGCGTCAGCGCGGCGACCACCCCGGGCAGCGCCGCCGCCATGCCGGCGCCGGCGATGATCGCTTTCAGCCCTCGGCCGCGCGCGGTCCGCGCGTATTCGGCCACCAGGTCGGGATTTCGGTGCGCCGACAGGGCCTTGGCCTCCCACGGCACGCCCAGGGATTTCAGTGTGTCGGCGGCGTGGCGCATGACCTCCCAGTCCGAGGCCGAGCCCATCAGGATGCCCACCACCGGCGTCTCGCCGGCTGCGGTCTGCGACGCTTTGCCGGCCCGGCGGGCGGGCGCCTTGCGTGCCATGTTCGTCCCCCAAATCGCGGAAAGGCGCGCATTATTCCGATGGCGGGCGAAGGGCGCAAGACACCAATGGCCGGCGCCAAAAGTTTTCGTTAACCATCCCGGGTTAAGGTCGACATAATCCGCGGCGCGACAGGCCGGCCGAGACGAGGCACCCCTTGAAGGTCGAAGATACGAGATCCCCGCGTGCCGGCCAGGCGGTCAAGCCGGAGCGGGCGGCGGACGGAGGCGGCCAGCCGGCGGCGCCCCGCGCGTTCGCCGACACCACTTCGGTCATGGGCATTCCGGAGGCGGAGCTTACCCCCAAGGTCCGCCAGGCGATCCTCGCCCTGATGGGCGAGGTCGAGCGGCTGCGCCAGGAGCTCGAGCGCACCCAGGCTCGCGTCGGCTATCTCGAAAAGTTGGCCGACCAGGACTCGCTCGCGCCCGTCGCCAACCGTCGCGCCTTCGTCCGCGAGCTGACACGGTTCCTCTCGTTCGCCGAACGGTACGGCACGCCCTCCAGCCTGATCTATCTCGACGTCGACGGGCTGAAGAAGATCAACGACACGTATGGCCACGCGGCGGGTGACGCCGCTCTTTTGCAGATCGCCAACACGCTGATCGCCAACGTGCGCCGGTCCGACGTGGTGGCGCGCATGGGCGGCGACGAGTTCGCCGTACTGCTGTCCCATGCCGACGAGAATACGGCGACCGAGAAGGCGCGCGCCATCGTCGCTACCATCGGCTCCCATCCGCTCGAATGGAGCGGGACCGCGATCCCCCTCTCCCTCGCCTTCGGGGTGCACACTTTCACCGGCGGCGAAAACACCTCCGAGGCGATCGCCGCCGCCGACCGCAAGATGTACAACCGCAAGCACGGCCTGTCGGACGGGTGACACTTGCACGCCGCGCAGACTGGGGCACGTTAGCAGTGGCGAATCCGATCTTCAGTGCCGGCGACGATCCCACCCGCGACGAGCGGCGCATGACCTCGCGCGTGGCGCGGGAATGGATTTCGATGAAACGCGGCCGAGCCTTCCCGTCCATCAACCATCTCAACCCAGCGACGTTTCCAGTGATTTGGGACTGGTGCGCGCTGGTGCGGTCGGAACCGGGCGACGCGGCGCCGAACGCGGATGCGCTCGAGTTCGAATTCGTAGGCGACAAATTTTTGGCAGACGCGCCGTCCTGCGCGGCGGGCACTCGGCTTGGTGCGGTGCCGGTCCCCTCGTGCCTCTCAGTTGCCACAGGCCCCATGCCGACGATGTTCGCGCTGGGAACGGCGGTGATTGCCGTGGGGTCGCGGGGCTGGCGCGAGAGAGGTGTTCTCAGGTTTCGCGTTATTGCCCTTCCATTCGGCGACAGCGCCGGCCGGCTCACCTACGGCTTCGGCGCGTTCAGCCATATGATTGCCGCGACGGAGCCGAGCGATGGGCACGAAGCGACCGAAATCCATGCCTTCCGCGACGGCGCATGGGTCGCTATTTCGCCGCGCGCCATGTGATACAGGGTTAAGGGGGTTTTAATAAGTTTCCCCCGTTTATGTATGCGCTTTCCGTATTGCTCATAGGGACCGGCCGCAATCGGAACAGAGGTTGCCCCGGAGCATGAAGCTCGAATTTCCCTTTCGTGAAACAAATGCCGCGACCAATTCGGCCGCGCGGCGTCGCGCGCACGCGCAATTCAACAAACTTGGACGGCGCGGGGCGGCGTTTCTCGGCTGCGAGGTTCCGATCCTGTGTGGCGCCATGTCGTGGCTATCCGAGCGGAACCTCGTCGCCGCCGTGTCGGAAGCGGGCGGGTATGGCGTTCTGGCCGTGGGCGGGATGGCCCCCACCATGCTGGCCGACGAGATCGATGCCACGCGCGTGCTCACGCGGCGGCCGTTCGGCGTCAACCTGGTGACCGTTCACCCCCAATTCGATGCGCTGATCGAGGTCTGCGCGAACCGCGTGCCCGACCTCGTCGTACTGGGCGGGTCGCTGCCGTCGCGCCGGGCGATCACACAACTAAAGTCGGCAGGTATACGGGTAGCGTGCTTCAGTCCCACCCTGGCCGTTGCCCGCCGGCTTTTGCGCATCGGCGTCGATGCTCTAATCATCGAAGGTTCAGAGGCGGGCGGCCATATCGGGCCGACGGCCACCTCCGTCCTGGCCCAGGAAATTCTGCCTGCGGTGTCCGAGGTGCCGGTCTTCGTTGCTGGCGGCATCGGGCGGGGCGAGGCCATTGCGGCCTACCTGCAGTTGGGGGCGGCCGGGTGCCAGCTCGGAACGCTCTTTGCCTGCGCTACGGAGTTGACCGCGCACCCAAATTTCAAGGCCGCGCTAATCAGAGCGTCCGCGCGCGACGCCGTTGTCTCGCGCGCACTATCCGACATGTTCGACGTCATTCCAGTCCGGGCGCTCGCCAACAAAGCGATGGATGAGTTTCTCGTCGCGCAGCGCGAGCTCATCGAAAGCGTTCGCCAGGGAAAGATCGACCGGTCTGGCGCCCAGGCAGCGATCGAGCATTTTTGGGCGGGGCGCCTCCGCCGCGCGGTCATCGGCGGCGACATCGAAAACGGCTCGCTGATGGCCGGCCAGAGCGTCGGGATGGTGCAACGCGAACAAAGCGTCAAGGCGATCATCGACGCGCTAGTCGACCAGGCGGTGGACATGCTTCTCAGCGCTGAAGGCGTGACATGAACGACCGGGCACGTGATCCACGGGAACGGCGCGGCATGCCGCGCTGGAACGTCGACGAGGAAGCGACCCTCAAAGCGCAAGGGAAGCTCTATCTATGCAAGCTCGCCGACATCTCGGCCACTGGAGTGCGGTTCGAATGCACAGCGGCAATTTCTGTTGGCGACATTGTGGAGCTGCGGCTTCATGGCATCCAGCCGCTCGAGCTCCGTGTCGTCCGGGTCGGGTCTGATTCCGTCGCCGCCACGTTCGTTGACGGGCCGCACTACCTGTTCCGCTGAGCCTCCCGGTCCGCCCGCATCGACCCCTGGTAATGGCGGCGCCTAGCTGTGCTATAAGGCGAAGATGATCGTCCCGCTGTCGCCCGCGGGCCGGACCGGGGTACAGATGCGCTTGACTTGGCGGAGGCTCGAACGGCTCTACACCGTCCGCGCTTTGGCCTCCGGCCAGGTGGCGCGTCAGCTTCGTCTCGCGGATGTCCAATGGCACGAGACCGTGCCCATATTCGCGCAGCATGCGCCGGGCCCCGCCTACCTCGCCGCCAAGCTCGAGCATCTTTCGCGCAACCGGTATGACACGCTTGGTACTGCCCAGTACGCGGCGTGGCTAAGCGGCGAGCGCGTTCTGGACCGGTCCAGCGTCATGCTGACCTTTGACGACGGGATGCGCCGATTCCGCGACGTGACGTTCCCCGAGTTGCGTCGGTACGGCTTCCGCTCGGTACTGTTCATTTGCCCGGGCCTCGTTGACCTCGCCTCGCGACGCGAAAGCAAGCTGGATGCATTCGTCGCTAGCCATATGTTGACCTGGGACGAGATCGCGGAGCTCCACGAGACGGGGTTGGTGGATATCCAATCGCACGGGATGTGGCACAATGCGGTCCCGCTATCCCGCGCCCCGTCCGGCCAGGCGGCCAAGCCCGGGCGCGACCTCTACGAGATTCTCGACCTGCTACCACCCGATGGCCGGATCGAGGCGTTGTTCGATGGCGCTGCGGCCGAGACGGCTGTGCCGCGCTACCCGTCCCATCCCTTCTACCAGTGCCGCGGGGGCGACCACGCCGCTGACCTGCGGCGGTCGAAGGCGATGATCGAGCGGCATTTGCCGGGCCACCGCGTCACGGCCTTCGCATTTCCATGGTGGAATGGTGTCGACAGCGCCGCCCGGATCGCGCGCAGCGAGGGGTATGAGCTGGTATTCCGCGGAATGCGCGGCATGTGGGGCAGCCAACGACGGACCACCATCGATCCGCTCTGCATCGGGCGCATGAGCTTCGACTGGATCGCTTGCCTGCCGGGCGCCGGCGCCAAGAGCTTCATGACACTGGTTGGAGAGCTGCGGCGCGGCGAGCACAGCGACGACGTCGCCTGACGTCCGCTCTCTTCGTGCGGCCGGGTTGCGCGACTTGGTTCGCAGGAGGAGAGGTGAAGACGGCCCCGGCAACGGCTGCGTTGGGAGAACGAACACATGTCACGCTGGCAGTTCTGGATCGACCGGGGCGGCACGTTCACCGACGTGGTGGCGCGCGCGCCCGACGGCGAGATCACCACGCGGAAGCTCCTGTCCGAGAACCCCGAGCACTACGAGGATGCGGCGCTCGCCGGCATCCGCCAGGTGCTGGGGGTGGCGCCGGGCGCGCCTATTCCCGCCGACGCGATCGAGGCCGTGAAGATGGGCACGACCGTCGCGACAAACGCGCTCCTCGAGCGTAAGGGCGAGCGGACGGCGTTGGTCATCAACAAGGGGTTCGGTGACGCGCTGCGGATCGGCTACCAGAACCGGCCGCGCATCTTCGCCCGCAGGATCGAGCTGCCCGAGCTTCTCTACGAGCGGGCGATCGAGGTGCCCGGCCGCTTCACCGCCGAGGGCGCGGAGATCGAACCGCTCGACCTCGACACGGCACGAGCGGGACTCGCCCGCGCCCACGCCGACGGCATCCGCTCGGTCGCCATCGTGCTGATGCACGCTTGGCGCCATCATGCGCACGAGCGAGCGCTGGCGGCGCTTGCGCGCGATCTCGGCTTCACCCAGATCTCGGTGTCGCACGAGGCGAGCCCGCTGATGAAGCTCGTCGGGCGCGGCGACACCACCGTGGTCGACGCCTACCTCTCGCCCATCCTGCGGCGCTATGTCGACCGCGTGGCCGGCGCGCTGGGCGGCGCGCGGCTGTTGTTCATGCAGTCCTCGGGAGGGCTGGTCGACGCGCGCCTGTTCCAGGGCAAGGACTCGATCCTGTCCGGCCCGGCCGGCGGCATCGTGGGTGCCGCCCGCACCGCGCAGACCGCCGGCTTCGACAAGGTGATCGGGTTCGACATGGGCGGCACCTCGACCGACGTCGCCCATTACGACGGCGCGTACGAGCGCGCGTTCGAGACGCTGGTGGCGGGCGTGCGCATGCGCGCGCCGATGATGCGCATCCACACCGTGGCGGCCGGCGGCGGTTCGATTCTCGCCTTCGATGGCGCGCGCTACCGGGTGGGACCGGATTCGGCGGGCGCCAATCCCGGCCCGGCGAGCTATCGCCGCGGCGGGCCGCTCTGCGTCACCGATGCCAACGTCTGCGTCGGAAAAGTGCATGCGCGCTTTTTCCCACACGTGTTTGGCGCTAATGCGGAGGCGGCACTGGATGAGGACACGGTCCGTGCGAAGTTCGCAGAACTCGCCGCCGACATCGCCCGCGCCACCGGCGATGCGCGTTCGCCGGTCGAGGTGGCCGACGGGTTCATCCGCATCGCCAACGAAAACATGGCGAATGCGATCAAGCAGATTTCGATCCAGCGCGGCCACGACGTCACCGAATACACGCTGAACTGCTTCGGCGGCGCCGGCGGCCAGCACGCCTGCGCGGTGGCCGACGCGCTCGGCATGACGCGCGTGCTGGTGCATCCCTTCGCGGGCGTGCTTTCGGCCTATGGCATGGGGCTCGCCGACCTCCGCACGCTGAACGCCCGCGCGATCGAGGCGAATTTGGACGAGGATTCGATTTCGGCGATGGAACGGGCGCTCGCAGAGATCGAGCGGACAGGGCGCGCAGAGATGGAGGGCCAGGGCGTCGCGCCCGAGCGCATATCGGCGCTCCGGCGGGCGCACGTGCGCTATGACGGGACGGACACGGCGCTGGTCGTGCCGTTCGGCGACGAAGCGGCCATCCGCGCCGCCTTCGAGGAGGCGCACCGGTCGCAGTTCGGCTTCGTCGACCCGGTGAAGCGTCTGGTGGCCGAGGCCGTCTCGGTCGAGGTGATCGGCGCGGCCGGCGCGGCCGAGGAGGTGGCGCACCCCGTCGATCCCCACGCGGCCCTTCCCGCGCCGCTCGACACCGTGGAGATGTATTCCTGCGGCACGATGCACCGGGCGCGCGTCTTCGACCGCGCCGCCCTGCCGTTCGGCGCGCGGCTCGACGGGCCCGCCATCGTGATCGAGGCCAACGCGACGACGGTGGTCGAGCCCGGCTGGTCGGCCGAGGTGACGGCGCACGGCCACCTGCTTCTCGCGCGCACCGTGCCGCTGCCGGCGCGCACCGCGATCGGCACCGGTGCCGATCCGGTGATGCTCGAGGTGTTCAACAACCTCTTCATGTCGATCGCCGAGCAGATGGGGGTCGTGCTCGAGAACACCTCGTCCTCGGTCAACATCAAGGAGCGGCTGGATTTCTCCTGCGCGGTGTTCGACCGCAATGGCGCTTTGGTGGCGAACGCGCCGCACATCCCGGTCCATCTCGGCTCGATGGGCGAGAGCGTGAAGACCATTGCGCGGCTCCGCGCCGGCCAGATGCGCGCCGGCGACGTCTACATGCTGAACGCGCCCTATAACGGCGGCACGCATCTGCCCGACGTCACCGTCATCACCCCCGTATTCGACGAGGCAGGCGCCCGGATCCTGTTCTACGTCGCCTCGCGCGGCCATCATGCCGAGATCGGCGGCATCACGCCGGGCTCGGTGCCGCCGCATTCGCGCACCATCGACGAGGAAGGCATCCTCATCGACAATTTCCAGCTCGTCGCCGAGGGGCGCCTGCTGGAGGAGGAGACGCGCAAGCTGTTCTGCGAGACGCGCTACCCGACGCGCAACTGGCGCAACAACCTCGCCGACCTGAAGGCCCAGATCGCCGCCAACGAGAAGGGGGTGCAGGAGCTCCGCCGCATGGTCGCGCATTTCGGGCTCGACGTGGTCGAGGCCTATATGCGCCACGTGCAGGACAATGCCGAGGAATCGGTCCGCCGCGTGCTGGACAGGCTCAAGGACGGCGCGTTCGCCTACGAGATGGATTCGGGCGCGACCATCAAGGTCGCGATCACGGTCGACCGCGCCTCACGCAGCGCCACCGTCGACTTCGCCGGCACCTCGCCCCAGCGTCCCGACAATTTCAACGCGCCGTCCGCCATCGCCCACGCCGCGGTGCTCTACGTGTTCCGCTGCCTGGTCGACGACGACATCCCGCTCAACGCGGGCTGCCTCAAGCCGCTGAAGATCGTGATCCCCGAGGGCTCGATGCTCGCGCCGCGCTATCCGGCTGCGGTGGTGGCCGGCAATGTCGAAACCTCGCAGGCCATCGTCGACACCTTGTTCGGCGCGCTCGGCATCGCCGGCGCGGCTCAGGGCACGATGAACAACTTCACCTTTGGCGACGCGACGCGCCAGTATTACGAGACCATCTGCGGCGGCGCCGGCGCGGGGCCCGAGTTCGACGGCGCCTCGGCCGTGCACACCCACATGACCAACACGCGCCTCACCGACCCGGAGGTGCTGGAATGGCGCTTCCCCGTCATCCTCGAATCGTTCGGCATAAGGCGCGGCTCGGGCGGGTCGGGGGCGCATCGCGGTGGCGACGGGGTGGTGCGCCGCGTCCGCTTCCGCGAGCCCATGACGGCCTCGATCCTGTCGGGCCACCGGCGCGTCGCGCCCTACGGCCAAGCCGGCGGAGCGCCCGGCCAGATCGGGCGCAACGCGGTGGTCCGCGCCGACGGGCGCGTCGAGGAGCTCGGCGGCATCGCCTCGACCCAGATGGCGCTGGGCGACGTGTTCGTCATCGAGACGCCGGGCGGCGGCGGGTTCGGCGACGCGGCCGCGCGCAAGCAAGCGGCGGAATGATTCTTCCTCTCCGCCCCCAGGGGCGGAGAGGAATTCCTGCTCAGTACGGCTCGTAGTCGCGCAGCGCGGGAATGACCTGCTCGCCGAACAGGCGGATCGAGCGCATCAGATCGTCCTCGGCGAGATTGCCGAAATTGTATTCGCCGAAGAACGTGTTGAACATGCCGTCGGTCGCGTAGGACTTGAGCTTCTCCGCCACCGTGTCGGGCGAGCCGATCAGGATCAGATCGTTCGACAGCAGGTAGTCGGGGTCCAGCAGGTTCCGCATGATCTCGGCCGCGCCCGGCTCGCCGCGCTTCACGAACAGATCGGCGTGGGCGAGCTGGTACTCGCGCCGCTCCGCCTCGGTGCCGACCTGCGGGAAGAAGCCGGCATAGGCGCGCCCGGCATGGGCGAGCGCGGTGTCGAGCGCCTTCTTGTCGGTCTTGTCGACGTAGACGACGGTCGAATAGGCGATGTTCGGCTTCCGCTTCCAGCCGGCCTGTTTCCACTGATCGAGATAGACCCGGTATTTCGGCGCCGCCTCCTCGCGCGGATAGACCAGGAAGTAGCCGGTGTTGATGCCGTTCTCGGCGCAGAATTTGAGCGTCGCCGTATCCCGCGTCTCGATCCACAGCGGCGGGTGCGGGCGCTGCGCCGGGTTCACGGCGAGCTTCACCCCCTCATAGTCGTGATATTCGCCGTGGAACGAGAATTTCGCCTCGTCGGTGTAGGCGGCGCGCAGGAAGCTCACGAATTCCAGCGTTCGGGCGCGCCGCGTCTCGTAATCGGCGCGGAACGGCGGGAAGTAGAAGGGCGTGATGCCGGGCACCAGCCCGACCTCGAGCCGACCCTCCAGCATCTGGTCGGCCACCGCGATCTCCTCGACCAGCCGCAGCGGATCGTTCAGCGGCACGATGTGGCCCATGCCGCCGAGGCGAATCCGCTTCGTGCGGGCGCCGGCGCCGACGGCATAAAGGCTCGGCGCCGACATCCAGCTTTCGTCGGGGCGGAAATGGTGCTCGACGCAGAATCCGAAATCGAACCCCAGCTCGTCGCAGAGCGAAAGCTCGCGCCAGAGCTGCGCGTAGCGCTGGGCGGGGGTCATGCCGGGCTTGCCCCAGACATGGGCGAAATGGGCGAATTTCACGTGCGCGTCTCCTGATCCATCTTCCAGCGATGCAGTCTAGTGCAAGAAGCCACCCGGTCGGAACCTCCTCATCCTTCGACATCCTCAGGATGAGGATTTTTTGGCGGGCCTCACTCTGGGCCTGTCGAAGGGCGGGACCTCGGCAGCGCGCACGCCGGGCCGTCACATTCGCCAATCCGCCATGCGATGCGCCGGGCCGATGACCCTCGCGGATTGCAATCCGGGGTTCGACCCGTATGGTGGGCCGCGGTGTTTCGGGGGGTGTTTCCATATCTTGCCGCGGCCGTCGTGTCGCTGGTGGCCGCTTCCGTGCCAATGGTCGGGGCGCACGCGGACGTGGTGCGGCTCGACAACGGCGACCGCATCACCGGCAAGCCGGTGCATTTCGAGAACGACAGACTGGTGTTCGACCCGGCCTACGGGGCGCGCCTCAGCGTGGCGCGCGCCCATGTCGCCGCGCTCGCCACCAATGGGTTCGTGACGGTGCGCTTCGCGGACGGGCACGACGCGACCGGGCAATTGCTGGTCACCGACCTCGCCCAGATGCGGCTCGCGGGAGCGGCGTCGGCGCCGTCCGAGTTCGGGCCGGCGCGCGTCGCCGCGATCTATCCCGGCAGGAAGGACCTCCGGCATCAGTTCGTGTGGACGGGCAATGTCGAGCTCGGCCTCACCCGCACGCGCGGCAATTCGGACGCCGATGAGATGCACCTGACCGGCGAGGCGGAGGGGCGGTCCGACCTTCGCCGCATCACGGTTCGCGGCGAATACAACCGGAAGGTGGACCAGGGCGCGACGGCGGTCGACAACGCGCTGATCGAGGGCAAGTACGACCGGTTCGTGTCGAAGAAGCTCTATTTCTACACCAACGCCAGCGCGATGCGGGACCGGCTGGCCGGCGTCGATTTGCGCGCGACGGTGGGCACCGGCGCCGGCTACCAGATCTTCGACTCGGCCGACACCAAGCTCTCGGTCGAGGCGGGGCCGAGCTACATCCAAGAGATCCTGAAGGGCGATGGCGCGCCGGACCAGATCGCGGCCCGCTGGGCGATCCGTTTCAGCCAGACGGTGGTGCCCGACCTCGCCCGCCTGTTCCATATCCAGGAGGGGTATATCGACGCAAGGGATACCGGCAACCTGCTGCTGCGCACCCGCACCGGGTTCCGCTTTCCGATGGCGCACGGGCTGCACGCGACGGCGGAGCTCGATTTCGACCTCGATACCCGGCCCGCGCCCGGCAAGGACGAGACCGATCGCACCTATCTCCTGACCGTCGGCTACGGCTGGTAGCCGCCAGATCGCCGTTGCCTTGGCGCGGGCAATGGTGGAAACATGGGACAACGTTCCGGGGGGGCCGGGGCGTCTGCCCGAAACACGCCATGCGTCTCGCCGCCGTCCGCCCGCTTCTCGCCGCCTGCACGCTGCTGCTGGCGCTATCGCCGCTGGGCGCTATCGCCGCGCCGCCCGGTGCCGCCTCGGCGTTCATCAAGCGGCTGGGCAACGAGGCGATCTCCGTCCTGCAGGCGCCCGGAACCACGCTCGAACAGCGCGAGGCGCGGTTCCGCGGGCTCCTGGCCCAGGGCTTCGACATGCCGTTCATCGGCCGGTTCGTGCTCGGCCGCTACTGGCGCAGCGCGACGCCGGAACAGCAGAGCGAATACCTCCAGGTCTTCACCGAATACGTGCTGCAAGTCTATTCGGCCCGGCTCGGCGGCTATGCCGGCGAGACGCTGAGCGTCGTCAACGAGCGGCCGGCGGGGACGAAGGACGTGGTGGTCAATACAAGGATCGAACGCCCGTCCGGCCCGCCGGTCGAGGCCGCCTGGCGGGTGCGCATGGTCGAGGGGCCGCCGCGCATCATCGACGTCGCCCTCGCGGGCGTGTCGATGGCGGTGACCCAGCGCGACGAGTTCGCCTCGGTGGTGCAGCGCCAGCGGGTGAACGGGCTGATCGAGATGCTGCGCATGCGCACCGACAAGATGCCGGCGGCGCACTAGGAGGGGGCGATGGCGCAAGGGGGACCGAGGGGTCTTGCGGCGGCGGGGCTGGTCCTTGTCCTCGCGATGGCGGTGCCGACGCCGGCGCGCGCCGATTTCGACGCGGGCTGGCGGGCCTACCAGAAGGGCGACTTCGCTACGGCGCGCACCGCGTGGCAGAAGCTCGCCAATTCGGGCGACGCGCGCGCGGAATATAACCTCGGCATCCTCTACGACCAGGGCAAGGGCGTCGCGCACGACGCGGCCAAGGCCGTGGCGCTGTGGCGCAAGGCGGCGGCGCAGGGCTTCGCGGCGGCCGAGCACAACCTCGCCACCAGCCTGATCGGCGGCGACGGAGTGGCGCAGGACTACGGCCAGGCGGTCGAGTGGCTGCAGAAGGCGGCGGACCGGGGGCTCGCCCGGTCGCAATACACGCTGGGCAAGATGTACGCGTTCGGGCTCGGCGTCGCGCACGACGACCGCGCCGCCCTCGACTGGATCACCAAGGCCGCGCTCGGGGGCGACGTCCGCGCCGCCTACAATCTCGGCAAGATGTATCGCGACGGGCGCGGCACGGCGCAGAACATGGAGGAGGCCGCGAACTGGTTCCGCCGCGCGGCCGAGGCGGGCTACGCCCAGGCGCAGATGGCGCTGGCGGTCCGCTACGCCGAGGGGCAGGGGGTCGCGCGCGACATGGTCCAGGCGCTCGGTTGGGCGATTCTCGCCGCCCGCGGCGGGCTCGAACGCGCGGCGAAGGAGAAGGCGGCGCTCGCCGCGAAGATGACGTCCGACGCCGTCGCCAAGGCCGAGGCGATGGCCAAGGGCTGGCGCCCCGCCGCCACCGCCGCGAAATGATCGAGACGCGCCGCACCGCGCTCGCATCCGTCGCTCTGGTGCTCGCCGTGGCGCTCGGGGCGGCTGTGCCGGCACGGGCCGCGCTTCCCTCCGATGCCGCCGCCGCGATCGCCGCCGCCGCGCGGGACGGGCAGGAGGCCGCCCGCGTCGCCGCCGCGCGCTCCGCCCAGGCCGACGATCCCGCCCTCGCCCGCATGATGGCGGGCGACGCGCGGGTCCAGGCGCTGAACGCCATGGACGCGGCCGTGGTCACGGCGATCGCCGCGCACCCCGCCCAGTCGGCCGAGATCGTCGCGGCGGCCGGGCGCGCTGCCCCCGACATCGCCCCCGAGATCGCGCGCGACGCCGCCGTCGCCTTCCCCTACCTCGCCACCACGCCGCCCCCGCCACCCCGAGCGGCAGGCGCGGCGCCGACCCCTTCGGCGGCGACGGGCGGCGGCGGCACGCTGCCGGAAGAGATCGACGACCCGCTGGAGGACGTCAACCGCGCGATCTTCGCGGTCAACGACGTGTTCGACCGGTTCCTGCTGCGCCCGGTCGCGTGGGTGTATGGCGAGGTGATGCCGGCGCCGCTCAAGACCGCGGTGAATAACGGGTTCCACAACCTCCGCGCGCCGGAGCGCTTCGCCAACGACCTGCTGCAGCTCGATTTCGAGGGCGCGATGACGACGTTCGCGCGCTTCGCCGTCAACTCGACGGTCGGGGCGGGCGGACTGTTCGACGTCGCGACCCGCATGGGGCTTGACGGCCACCCGGCCGATTTCGGCCAGACCCTCTACCATTACGGCATCGGCGCCGGGCCCTACATCGTCGTGCCGCTGCTCGGCCCCTCCACCGTGCGCGACGGGGTCGGCACCATCACGGACGCGTTCTTCCACCCGTTCACCTACATCCTCGACACCACGACCAATGCCGAGCTGCTGGCCGGGCGGGTCGTCGTCACGCGCGAGACGCTGATCGAGCCGCTCGACAAGCTGCGCGCCGGCTCGGTCGACTACTACGCGGCGCTGCGCAGCGCCTATTACCAGGACCGCGCGATCGCTCTGCGCAAGGGCGCGTCCGCCGTGCCCGCCGCCCAGAAGAAGCTCGACACCGAGTTCGAGAACGCCGAGTAACCGGCTCCGCACCCCCTGGCCTCACGGTGCGCGCTGCCCCATATTGGCGCGATGCGCGCGGCGATCGAGGCGAAGGGGCTGACCAAAAGGTTCGGCACGGTGACGGCCGTGGACGGGCTGGACTTCGCCGTGCCCGCGGGCGAGATCGTGGCGCTGCTCGGCGGGAACGGCGCGGGCAAGACCACCACGATCGCGATGATCCTCGGGCTCCTGCTGCCGAGTTCGGGCGAGATCACGGTCCTCGGCGAGGACATGCTGCGCCACCGCCACCGGGCGCTGCCGCGCCTCAACTTCTCTTCGCCCTATGTCGACCTGCCCAAGCGGCTGACCGCGCGCGAGAATCTCGCGGTCTACGCCGAACTGTACGGGCTCCGTGGCGTGCGGAAGCGCATCCTCGGCATCGCCGAGGAGCTCGACATCGTCGAGTTCCTCGACCGGCCGGTCGGCCAGCTCTCGGCCGGCCAGCGCACCCGCGTCGCGCTCGCCAAGTCGCTGCTCAACGCGCCCGAGTTGCTGCTGCTCGACGAGCCGACCGCCTCGCTCGATCCCGACACGGCCGACTGGGTGCGCGCCTATCTCGCCGATTACGGCCGGCGCGCCGGCGCGACGCTGCTTCTCGCCTCGCACAACATGGTCGAGGTCGAGCGCATGTGCGGCCACGCCATCATGATGAAGCGCGGGCGCATCGTCGACCAGGGCGCACCGGCCGCGCTGGTCGCCAAGTTCGGCCGCCACAGCCTTGAGGAGGTGTTCCTCGACATTGCGCGCGGCGAGGGCCGCGTGCCGGAGGCTGCGCAATGACCACGCAGATCGAGGCGCGCGCGGCGGCGGCGCCCGGCGCGCATTCCGGCGCGGGGCCGGTCAGGCTCTCGGTCCGGCGCATGCGGGCGATGGTGCTGCGCTACCTCTACATCCTGCGCTCGTCGCCGCCGCGCCTGATCGAGCTCGCCTACTGGCCGACGATGCAGATGCTGATGTGGGGGCTGCTCACCCAGTTCCTGCTGACCAAGTCGAGCTTCTTCGCCAACGCGGCCGGGGTGCTGATCTCGGGCGTTCTGCTATGGGACGTGATGTTCCGCGGCAATATCGGCATCGCCCTCTCCTTCCTGGAAGAGATGTGGTCGCGCAACCTCGCCCAGCTCTTCGCGTCGCCCCTCCGCGCCTGGGAATGGGCGGTGGCGCTGGTCACGATCAGCCTGATCCGCACGCTGATCGGCATCGTGCCGGCGGCGCTGCTCGCCATCCCGATCTACCATTTCTCGGTGTTCTCGATGGGCTGGGTGCTCGCCGCCTTCTTCGCCAATTTGCTGATCTTCGGCACCGCCGTCGGGCTCGCCGTCTCGGGCATGGTGCTGCGCTACGGCATGGGCGCCGAAAGCCTCGCCTGGGCGGCGATTTTCCTGATCCAGCCGGTCAGCGGGGTGTACTACCCGATCTCGATCCTGCCGCACTGGCTGCAAATGGCGGCGTGGATACTGCCGTCGTCGCACGTGTTCGAGGGGATGCGCGCGGTGCTCATCCAGCACACGATCCCCTATGCCCAGCTCTGGACCGCCTTCGCGCTCAACGGGTTCTACGTGCTGGCCGCGATCGCGGTCTTCCTCGCCATCTTCCGCGGCGCGCGGCGGCGCGGTGCCTTGCTGCAGATGGGCGAGTGATTCGCCGGACCACACTTTATCCCCTTGCGGCCCCCACTGCGGCCACGCCATCTAAGGTTAACACCCACGGGAAGGGGGAGGGGTCATGCGTGCGAGAATTCCGGCAATCCTGGCTATGGCGATGGCCGTCGCGCTGATGGCGCGCACGCCCGCCGCGCGGGCGGCGACCGACCAGCAAGAGGTCGTCACCAACGCCCGGTTCACCGTCGAGCGGATGGTCGGCAGCCCCGACCTGCCGACGCTGAGAAACTGGCTGCGCCGGTCCAAGGCGGTGCTGGTGGTGCCGAGCCTCCTGAAGGCAGGCTTCATCTTCGGCGGCTCCGGCGGCGACGGGGTGCTGCTCAGCCATCGCGCCGACGGGTCATGGGGGCCGCCCGCCTTCTACCGCGTCTGGTCGGCGAGCTTCGGCGCGCAGATCGGAATCCAGGACGCCCAGGTGATGTTCGTCGTGATGACGCAGTCCGGGCTCGACGCGGTGCTGTCGGGCAAGATCAAGCTCGGCGCCGACGCCTCGATCGCGGTCGGGCCCGAGGGGGCCGGAATCGAGGGCTCGACCACGGTGGCCGCCGGGGCCGACATCTATTCGTATGCGCTGACCCGCGGCGCCTTCGCCGGCGT
Organism: uncultured Alphaproteobacteria bacterium; assembly: GCA_963775315.1. Taxonomy (GTDB): domain Bacteria; phylum Pseudomonadota; class Alphaproteobacteria; order MPNO01; family DASWLB01; genus CAWGHZ01. The sequence goes on from CAVZIN010000012.1 coordinate 250,509, forward strand.
GTCGTTCTCCGGCGCCTTCATGCAGCCGCTGGGCGACTGGAACGCCGCCTTTTACGGCCATCCGGTCAGCTCGCATGACATCGTGCTGAACAGCGCGGTCTCGAATCCCAACGCCGACGGGCTGCGCAGGGCGCTGGCCGCGGTCGGCCTGCCGGGCGTCCCGCAGCAGGGTGGGATGCAGGGGCCGGCGCCCGGCCCCGCGCCGGCCATGGCGCCCGCGCCGCAGCGGACCCCGTCTGACGTCCAGCCCGAGACGCTGCAGCAGGGCCGGGGCGGCGTCACCACGACCGACCTGCCGCCGTCGCAGCGGTAGGATCAGCCACCGCTTCTGCGGCTTGCCTTTCGAGACGGCGCCTCTGGCGCCTGATCAGGGCGAACGGCTGTGGTCTGACCGAATCTTCCTTTCCGTTCGTGCTGAGGAGCGATCCGTGGATCGCGTCTCGAAGTACGCAGGGATGCGGTCACAGGCCCTTCAGCCAGGCGGCGACGGGCGTCCAGACCGCCTCGCGGGCGCGGCTGCCGACCGCCATCCCGACATGGCCGGCCGGCGGGGTCAGCACCTCGGCGCCCGCCATCGCGGCGGCCAGCGCCCGGGCCGATTCCGGCGGCACAATGCGGTCGCGCGCCGGGATCAAATGCAGGCTGGGCAGGTTCAGGGCGGCGGGCCGCACCGCCTGGCCGGTGATCCGCCAGGCGCCGCGGGCGGGGGTGTTGGCCCCATACCAGCCGAGTAGGCATTCCCGCGCCACCGGCCCGGCGAGCGGCACGCCGTCATTCGCCCAATCCTCGAGCGCGACGAACTTGCGCGCCGCCTCCGACGCGGGGTTGAGCCGCCCGAACGCACGGAACTTGGTCCAGCCCTGAACCGGGTCGAGCGCGAAGAACAGGGCCTGGATGGTCTCGACCGGCAACTCGCCCAGCGCGTCGATGGTCGCGCCGAGCGCCGGGCCGCCCACCGCCAGCACCGGGTGCGGCCCGCCCGTCGCGGCGTGGAAATCCCATGGCGTCGCCAGCAGCGCGATCCCGGCGATTTCGGCCGGGCGAAGCTGGGCGAGGGCGAGGGCCAGAAGCCCGCCCATGCAATAGCCGACCAGCGCGACCCTGGCCCCGTCCGTCGCGTCCGCCACGGCGTCCAGCGCGCGGGACAGGCGGCCGGCGATGTAGTCGGTGAGGGTGAAACCCCGCTCGTCCGGCCCCGGCGCGTCCCAATCGACCAGCAGCGGCCTGAGCCCCTGTCCGGCCAGGTGGCGGACCAGCGACGCGCCCTCATCGAGGTCGAGCACGTAGGCCCGGTTGACCAGGGACGGGATGACGAGGACCGGCGGGTCGCCCGCCCGCCCGTAATCGAGCAGGCGGGTCGTCCCCTCGGTCCACAGGACCGGCGGGGCGGCGAGGGCCCGGGCATAGGGGTGGCTGCGGTAGCCTTCGATCCCGGTCAGGAATTCGCCGAGGCGGCGGCGGGTCTCGCGGTCCAGCGCCGCCGACAGCGCTTCACGATTTGCGCTTCGCAGCCGGGCGGCGAGGTTTTGCGCCTCCGCCGCGAGGGCGGGATTCCAGCCGGTCGAGGCGCCGCTCCAGATCGGCCAGCCGCTCCGCGATCCCAGTGAGATCGCCCCCGCCGCCATCAAATGTAGCGCGAGGGGCCGGGGCCCCTGCCGGGGGGACATCAGCGCCAAATCCCGGCGCCGTCCAGGGCGGGCGCGGGGCCAGCGTCATCAGCGCCGCCATCTGGCGGGCCACCGCCGGGTCCTGCGCCCAGGCGGTCAGCTGCTGCTGCCACAAATCGAGATAGCGGCGGACCAGCTCGTCGAGCTCGGGAGGCTCCGCCATGCTCTAGATCGTCCATCCGGGGGGCATTTTGCGACGCAGCGTTGCGATTATGCATTGCAGCATTCTTTGCGCCGATCGGTTACAATGTCAAAACAACAAGCGCCAATGTGTGGAGTCGCGCGTGATGTCGGACGAGGGTGCCAAGGCGAACGGGTCCGCCAACGGGCCGGTGATCGTCAAGAAATACGCGAACCGCCGACTCTACAATACCAAGAGCTCGAGCTACGTCACGCTCGAAGACCTATGCCGGATGGTCAAGGAGGGCGTCGACTTCGTGGTGAAGGACGCCAAGACCGGCGAGGACATTACCCGCTCGGTCCTCACCCAGATTATCGTCGAGGAGGAATCGAAGGGCCAGAACCTGCTGCCGATCAGCTTCCTGCGCCGGCTGATCGCGTTCTACGGCGACAATCTCCAGGGCATGCTGGCGCAATATCTCGATTTCGCGCTGCGCGGCTTCTCGCAGAACCAGGATGAGATGCGCAAGACGGTCGGCGGCGCATTCGGGGGCATGTTCCCGTTCGGCGACATCGACGAGATGAGCCGGCGCAACCTCGCTTTGTTCGAAAACACGATGCGCATGTTCCAGCCCTTCGCAGGGGCGAAGGGCCCGTCATCGGCACCCGGCGGCGCCGACACGCAAGGGGCGGCCGCCTCGGGCTCGGGCGAGAAGGGACGGTCGGACGAGATGCTGGCCGAGCTCAAGGCCGAGCTCGCCCGCATGCAGCGCCGGCTCGACGACCTCGATGCCAAGGACAAGGCCAAAACCAAAGACTGATTCCCGCGCAAGGGGCGGAGTGTGGCCTTCCCGCCGCCCCCCTAGATTGTCCCTCGTCTCCGTCAGATATTAGGAGGGACAGATGTCGACCGTTCTTGCCCATCCCCGTTTCGCGACCGATGCCGAGCGCTGGCGGGCGGTGATCGCCCGCGACGAGTCCGCCGACGGCCATTTCCTCTACGCCGTAAGCTCGACCGGGGTCTATTGCCGCCCGTCCTGCGCCGCGCGACCCGCGAAGCGCGAGAACGTGACGTTCCACGCCGATGGCGCGGCGGCCGAACGGGCCGGATTCCGCCCGTGCCGGCGCTGCCGGCCGGATCAGGCGCCGCGCGCCGCGCGCGAAGCGGCGCTGGTCGCCGAGGCCTGCCGCGCGCTCGAGGAGGCGGAGACGCCGCCCGACCTCGCAACCCTTGCCCGAAAGGCGGGGCTGAGCGCCGGCCATTTCCACCGCCTGTTCCGCCGCGTCGCGGGCGTCACCCCGCGCGCCTATGCCGCCTCTGCCCGCCAGCGCAGGGTGCAGGACGGGCTTGGCGCGGCGCCGTCCGTCACCGCCGCGATCTATGACGCGGGGTTCAACTCCTCCGGCCGGTTCTACGAGGCGGCGCCCGCCATGCTCGGCATGACGCCCGGCGCGTGGCGCAAGGGCGGGGCGGGCGAGACCATCCGCTATGCAACAGGCCGGTCGTCGCTCGGCGCCGTGCTGGTGGCCGCCACGCAGACGGGCGTGTGCGCCATCCTGATCGGCGACGATGCGGCCGCGCTCGTCGACGACCTCGCCCGCCGCTTCCCGCGCGCGACGCGCGAGGCGGCCGGGCCCGAGTTCGCCGGCACCGTCGCTGCCGTGGTGGCGCTGGTCGACGACCCGGCCGCGGGGCACGATCTCCCGCTCGACATCCGCGGCACGGCGTTCCAGCGCCAGGTGTGGCAGGCGCTGCGCCAGATCCCGCCGGGCACGACGCGGACCTACGCCGAGATCGCCGAGGCGCTCGGGGTCAAGGACGGGGCGCGCGCCGTCGCCGGGGCCTGCGCTGCCAATGCGCTCGCCGTCGCCGTGCCGTGCCACCGCGTGGTGGGCGCGGGCGGGCGGCTCGCCGGCTATCGCTGGGGACTGGCGCGGAAGCGCCGCCTGCTGGACCGCGAGGCGGGATGAGCGCGGTGCTCAACGCGTCCGCTCTTGCGCTCGACTGGCCGGCGATCGAGTCCGCGCTCGATGAAGAGGGCTACGCGACCACCGGGCCGGTCCTCGATTCGCGCGACTGCGCCGCGCTCCGCGCCCTTTACGACACGGGCGCGTTCCGCAGCCGCGTGGCGATGGCGCGGCACGGCTACGGGCAGGGCGAATACAAATATTTCGCCTACCCGCTGCCGGGCACCGTGGCGCGGCTCCGCGCCGCGTTCTACCCGCCGCTCGCCCGCGTCGCCAACCGGTGGGCGGCACGGCTCGGCCTCGCCGCCGACTATCCGGCGACACTCGACGCGTTCCTCGCGCGCTGCCACGCGGCGGGCCAGGCGCGCCCGACGCCGCTGCTGCTGAAATACGGCGCGGGCGACTACAACCGACTGCATCGCGACCTTTACGGCCCGCTGCACTTCCCGCTGCAGGCGACAATTCTGCTATCGGCGCCCGGGCCCGACTTCGCGGGCGGCGAGTTCGTGCTGGCCGAAAGCCGGCCGCGCATGCAGACCCGCGCCGAGGTGGTGCCGCTGGCCCAGGGCGAGGCGGTGATCTTCGCCGTGAACGAGCGGCCGGAGCGGAGCGCGCGCGGCTGGCGGCGCGTCGGCCTGCGCCACGGGGTGAGCCGCGTGCGCGCGGGCCATCGCATGACGCTCGGCCTCATCTTCCACGACGCCGCGTGACCGCCGACCTGTTCGCCGCCGACGAGGTGCTGGCGCCGGGCGCGACGGTGCTGCACGGATTCGCGGCGGGCGAGGCTGCGGCGCTGGTGCAAGCAGTCGGCGCGGTCGCGCGCGCGGCGCCGTTCCGCAACATGGTGACGCCGGGCGGGTTCACCATGTCGGTTGCGATGACCAATTGCGGCCGCGCGGGCTGGGTCACCGACCGCAAGGGCTACCGCTACGCGACGGCGGACCCGGGGAGCGGCGCACCGTGGCCGCCGATGCCCGAGATTTTCGTGCATCTGGCGGCGCGCGCGGCGGCGGCCGGCGGGTTCCCCGGCTTCGCGCCCGATTCCTGTCTCGTCAACCGCTACGCGCCCGGCACGCGCCTCACCCTGCACCAGGACCGCAACGAGCGCGACTTCGCCCAACCGATCGTTTCGGTTTCGCTCGGCCTGCCCGCGAACTTCCTGTTCGGCGGCCCGGCGCGGACCGACCGGCCGCGGCGTATCGTGCTCGCCAACGGCGACGTGGTGGTGTGGGGCGGCGAATCGCGCCTCCATTTCCATGGCGTGGCCGAGCTCAAGGATGGCGACGACCCGCTGACCGGGCGCTGCCGCATCAACCTGACTTTCCGCAAGGCGCTTTGAACGACCGTGTCGCCACGGCTCGGCCGGGATGACAGTCTGGGTGGCGGTTGCTAAGGTCCGTCCATGATTCCCGCCGAACCGAAGCCCTACATCCATCTCGTCGGCAGCGTGCCGCTGCCCGACGCCGAATCCGTATTCCGCACGCTCGCGGCCAAGCTCGGCCCGCATCTGCGCCGCCTGCCCGACGGCGAGACCGGCAAGCGCGCCGACTGGATCCGCTTCATCCAGGCGATGCTGTCGTCGCACCCGGACCTGGAGGTCGACCCCGATTTCGCGCCGCTGCCCTGGCGCCAGTGGGACGGGGTGCTGCTGCGCGAAATCCCGCGGCTCCGCTTCAAGCCAGGCGTCGATCCCGACGATGTCGCGTTTGAGCTCGGCTATGCCGAGGCGGCGGCGGAATCCTTTGCGGTGTTCGAACGGCTGCAGCGCGCGGGCGACGTTCCCGCGGGGGTGAAGTTCCAGGTCTCGCTGCCGACCCCGCTCGCGCCCGGCTACAACTATATGAGTCCGGCCGCGCAGCCCGATTTCCTGCGCGTGTTCGGCGCCGCGATGGAGCGCGAGGTGGCGCGCCTCGCCGATGCGATCCCGCACAACCGGCTCGCACTGCAGTGGGACGTCTGCCAGGAGGTGCTGATGTGGGAGGGCTACTATCCCGAGCGGCCTTCCGACTGGCGCGACCAGATATTGGGCGAGCTCGCGCGCATGGGCGGGGCGGTGCCGGACGGCATCGAGCTCGGCTACCATTTCTGCTACGGCAGCCCGCGCGACGAGCATTTGATGCAGCCCGCCGACACGGGCGCGATGGTCGCGATGTGCCGCGGCCTGTTCGCCCGGATCGAGCGCGACGTCGAGTTCGTCCACTTGCCGGTGCCGCACGATCGCACCGACGACGAATATTTCGCGCCGCTGGACAAGCTCGACGCGCCGAGCGGGTGCGACCTGATCCTCGGCCTCGTCCATGTCGGAGAGGATGCGGAGAACCGCGCCCGGCTGCATCGCGCCCAGGCGGTTGCCGAGGTCGCGGGCATCGGCTCGGAATGCGGCTGGGGCCGCAAGAACCCGGAAGGGCTCGCCGCCGTGCTCGACGCGCACCTCAGGCTGATCGGCGGATAACGCGAGCGGCCGCTTCCTTCGGCCGGCATGCCTTGGCCTCGCCCGTCGACAAGCTCGGGGTGAGTTCAGTTCCCAAATCCTCACTTCAGCCAAACAGATCGAGCGGGATCGAATCGCCGAGGGTCAGGTAGCCGAGGTCCGAGGGGTGCAGATGGTCGCCCACGTCGTAGCGGGGCAGCATCTGCGTCGGGTGGCCGGGATCGCGCAGGACCTGCTCGAAATCGAGCACCGCGTCGAACGCGCCCGCTGTCCGGATCCATTCGTTGACGGCCTTGCGCGTGGCCTCGCCCGCCTCCGTGTAGAAGCCGGGCTGGAACGTCTCGTTCTCGAAGGTGAGCAGGGTGGCGCCATAGATCGCGATGCCGCGCGCCTTCGCCCGAATTGCCATCTGGTTGAGCCCGGCGATCATCTGCTTCGCGCTCACCACCTCGTCGGGCTTGCCGTTGCGGTTGCGGATGTCGTTGATGCCGAGGAACACGATGGCGTGGGTGACGCCGGTCTGGGCCAGCACGTCGCGGTCGAAGCGGCGCACGCCGGAATCGCCGCGCCCGTCATGCAGGATGCGGTTGCCGCCGATGCCGTGGTTCATGATCCCGGGCATGGTGGCCACGTTGCGCGCGGCGAAGCGTCGGGCGAGCTGATCGGGCCAGCGCGCGTTGGCGTCGAGCGTAGAGGTGTTGGCGTCGGTGAGGGAATCGCCGAAGCAGACGATGCCGGTCGTGCCCGCCGGCACGGCGAATTCGACCCCCGTCACCAGATACCAGCTTTCGGTGGTGGTCCCGACCGGGAAGGCGACGGCGGCGACGTGGTTGCCCGGGGCGGAGACGTAGCCCGTCTGGTGCGCGTTGCCGTGGCCGGTGATCGGCAGGCTCTCGTCCACCCGGCCGGGCAGGTAGATCGAAACGGCGAGGTCCGAGAGCGGCGGCACATCGAACTCGACCGGGTCGCTGACCGCCAGCGCGCCGAACGGGATGACGGTCTCCGGCGCGCCGTTGAAGGTGAGCGTCCGGTCGGAGCCGGCGACGATGCGAGCCCCGGCGGCCCGCAGCGCGACATGCGCGCCCCCGATGGCGAGCTTGCCTTGGCCGCAGGCGTTCGAGAGGCGCACACGGAGGCGCGTTCCGCCGCGGCTCACCCGCAGGATCATGCGGAGCGTCTGGTTCTCGAAGGCCAGACCCTCGGTCACCACCGGGCTCGTCGCCCAGCTTCCCACCCAATGCTCGGCCATGTCGTCCTCCCCGTTCTGGCGTCCCGATCCTAGCCTGCCGGAGCGCAGGGCGCGATTGCGCTCGCGACCGGTTCGAAGCAAGATGCGCGCCAATCATCCCAGGGGAGACCAATTGTGAAGATTCTCTATTTCGACGATTTCAAGCTGGGCGTGCTGAAAGGGGACCAGGTGGTCGACGTCTCGGCCGCGGTACAGGACATCCCGCATCTCGGCCCGCACGACCTGATCAATGGGCTGATCGAGCGGTTCGATGCCTATCGCGGCAAGCTCGAGGACGCCGCCGCCAAGGGCAAGGGCGTTCCCGTCTCCAGCGTGCGCATCCGCCCGCCGCTGCCGCGCCCGGTGAACGTCGACTGCATGGCCGTCAACTACATGGAGGACGGCACCCGCGACGAGCCGGCGCCGATCAACGCCTTCCACAAATCGCCGGCCGCGATCATCGGCCATGGCGACACGATGGTGCTGCCTGACGTGCCCGCCAACGTGTTCGAGGGCGAGGCCGAGATGGCGCTGGTCATCGGCAAGCATGCAAGCCACGTGAAGGCGGCCGACGCGATGGACTACATCTTCGGCTACGTGAACTTCATCGACGGCTCGGCGCGCGGCCTGCCGCCCGCCGGCAACACGTTCTACCAGATGAAGTCGCGCGACACGTTCGCGCCGATCGGCCCCTACATCGTCACCAAGGACGAGATCAAGGACCCGCAGAAGCTGCAGATCAAGCTGTGGGTGTCGGGCGTCCTGAAGCAGAACTTCAACACCGACGACATGGGGCACAAGATCCCGCGCTGCGTGGAGTTCATCAGCTCGATCCACGCGCTGTGGCCGGGTGACGTCCTGGCCACCGGCACCAACCATCGCGGTCTCGGCGCGTTCCAGGACGGCGACGTGGTGGAGCTCGAGACCGAAGGGCTCGGCCGGCTGCGCGTCAACGTGCGCGACGAGCTGAAGCGCCAGTGGGAGAAGGAGACGCGGCTCGAGCGCGCCAACAAGGGCCACAAGGACGCGGCCGTGATGGCGCCGCAGATCTCCGGCAAGTACGCGAAGTAGACGGCAAGGCATTCCTTGCCACCACACGATTGTCAGCCCGGGCGCGGCGCACCACGAAGCGGTGCGCCGCAGACCCGGGGCCGACTTGTCGCGCCATGATCCGCTGAGGCATGGGTCCCGGCTCGGCGCCCCTACCCAGTCGCCGCCGCTGTGTCGGCGATCTCCTTCAGCCGTTCGGCCGGGCCCTGCAGGGCCGTGCGCTGGTGATAGAACCAGAGCGCGGACAGACCGCCCAGCTCGTCGCCGCCGCCGGCGCGGCCGGGCCCGCCATGCTTGCACATCGGCATGACGATGCCGTGCCCGGTCGACGACTTGGCCGTCGCGGCGTCGAGCACAAGCACGCGCCCATGGGTGGCAGCGAGGGTCAGCGCTGCATCGACAAGGAATTTCGGATCGGCGCTGAACACCGAGGCGACCAGCGAGCCCTGGCCGCGCGCCGCCAGGGCGAACGCGCCGTCGGCGGTTTCGTAGGGCAGCACGGTCGCGACCGGGCCGAACACCTCGATTTCGTGCACCGCCTTGCCGGCGCCGGGATCGGACGACATCAGCAGCGTCGGCGCGACGAACGCGGACTTCGCCGGGTCGGCATCGATAGGCGCCGCGTCGCCCTGGTGCACCAATTTCGCCTCCGCCCTCAGCGCGGCGATGCCGGCGTTCGCGGCCTTCTGCTGCGCCTTGTCGACCAGCGGCCCCATGCGCACCTGCTCGTTGCGCGGATTGCCCATTTTCACCGCGGCGAGCTTCGCGGCGATGGCGTCGGCCACCTGACCGGCGATGGCGGTGGGGGCGAGGATGCGCCGGATGGCGGTGCATTTCTGCCCGGCCTTCATCGTCATCTCGCGCACCACCTCGGAAACGAAGGCGTCGAACTCGCCCGCGCCCGGCGCCACGTCGGGGCCCAGCAGGCAGGCGTTCAAGCTGTCGGCCTCGACGTTGATCCGGGTCGCCGCCGCGACGACGCGCCTGTGCGACCTGATCGTCCGCGCCGTCGCCGCCGATCCGGTGAAGGCGATCGCGTCGGCGCCGGTCACGTGGTCGAGCAGGTCGCCTGCCCCGCCGCAGACGATCGAGAGCGCGCCGTCGGGCACGATCCCGGCCTTCACCACGTCCCCCACCATGCGCTGGGCGAGCCACGCGGTCGAGGTGGCGGGCTTGGCGAGCACCGGCACGCCCGAGAGCAGCGCGACGACGGCCTTCTCCCACAGCCCCCAGGCCGGGAAGTTGAACGCATTGATATGGATGGCGACGCCCGGCAGCGGCACGCCCACATGCAGCGCCTGGAATGCCTCATCGCGGGCAATGCGGACGAGCCCGCCGTCGCGCAGGATGCGCGCCGCGCCGAGCGCCCCCGCCGCGCGCGCGAAGTAGCGCGCCGTGCCGATCGCGCCGTCGATGTCGATGGCGGCGTCGGTCTTGGTGTTGCCGGAGTTGGCGAGCGCGATCTCGCCATAGGAGTCGCGGTTGGCGCCGAGGGTCTCGGCGATCTTCGCGACCATCGCAGCGCGCTCGGCAAACGACATCGCGCGCAGGGCGGGGCCGCCCACGCTGCGCGCGTAGCTCAGCGCGGCGGCGAAATCGATGCCGGCGGTCGAAGCGCGCGCCAGCTCGTCACCCGTCACCGGATCGACCAGCGCCTGCCCCTCGCCCGATCCCTCGATCCAGCGTCCGCCCACGTAGTTGGCGAGATTCATGGCCTGTCTCCCTGCCGGTTGCGCCATTGTCGCAGGGTCGCAGCGTCGGTGCCAACCGGTTCGGCCGGCGGCGGCATGCTACGCGGTCGGCGGGAAGCGCGGGTCGGGCGAGGGCGGCTCGCGCGGCGCGCCGTTGAACCACTCCAGCCCCTCGTCGGCGCCGGGCGGGCGCACCCCGTCGAGCTCGTCCGCGATCAGCGCGAATGGCGTGCCGAGCCACAGCGCCCAGTCGAGATGGTCGCCGATCAGATCCTCGCTGCGCGGGTGGACGTGGACCGAGAGCCCCTGCCGGTTGAGGGCGAGCCAGGGCAGGATGCGCGGCAGCTCGGCCCGGCTCGCCTGCACCTCGAGGTTGGGCAGCGGGTGCGGCCCGCCCGCGCCGTCCTCGACCGGATAGATCGCGACGGCGAACTTCTCGGCCATGCGCCCGCGCAGCCAGTGCGCTTTGTCGATCTCCGCGGACGGAAAATAGATGTGCAGGTGCCAGCTCACCGGCCGGTTGGAGTTCGCATGCGGCGCACCGGCGCGCGGACCGGCGTCGAACGTGCGCACCGGGCTATGCGCGTCGCCATCCGGGTGGGCGGACGTGGCCGGCAGCAGCTCGACATAGAGCCCGTTGCGGTTGAAGGCGAGGAACGGCGCGACGTCGCACAGCCGGTCGGGCGACAGGGCGAAGGCGAACGCGCCCACCGCCTCGGTCATGCCAACGCCATAGGTGGCCTCGGTGAGGCGGGCGAGCCATTCCGCGGTCGGCCGCGTCGCCGCGTCGAACGCGATGCGCCCGCGCCAGGCGACGATGTCAGGCGCGGTCTCCCGATACTCCGTCATTGCCGTGCCTTCTTCGCGGCCAGCACGCGGTCGACCATCTCGCCCGCGACGCCGAGATAGTTGGCGGGATCGACCAGCCGGGCGAGCGCGGCGCGATCCATGTGCGGCGCGATTTCCTTGTCCTCGGCCAGCAGGTCGAGGAACGGCCGGCCGGTGCGGATCGACGCGCGGCAGATGTCGTAGACCAGATCGTGCGCGCGCTGGCGGCCGAGATGCGGGCCGAGCCCCATCATCACCGCCTCGGAGACGATCAGCCCGCCGGTGATGTCGAGGTTGGCGCGCATGCGCGCCTCGTTGACCTCGAGCCCCTCGCAGATCGTCCGCGCCTGGGCGAGCGCGCCCGAGGCGAGGCAGAATATCTCCGGCACCGCGATCCACTCGATCTCCCACGGGCCGGTGGCGCGCTCGTGGTCCTCGACCATCGCGTCGAGCAAGGCGGCGACGTGCTGGCGCACCATCGCGGTGCAGGCGGTGATGTACAGCGTCGAAATCGGGTTCCGCTTCTGCGGCATGGTCGACGATGAGCCGCGCCCCTCGGCGAAGGGCTCATACACCTCCTCGACCTCGGTCTGCATCATCAGCTTCACGTCGGTCGCGAGCTTGGCGAGCGTGCCGGTGACGAGGCCGAGGAAGCAGCCGACCTCGGCCACCCGGTCGCGCACCGTGTGCCAGGCGATCTCGGGCTCGCCGAGGCCGAGCTCCCGCATCAGCCCGGACATCACCTCGACGCCGCGGTCGCCGAGCGAGGCGAGCGTGCCCGCCGCGCCGCCGAACTCGCCCACCAGCGCGCGCGGGCGGAGCTCCACGAGGCGTGCGCGGTGGCGCTCGATCGCGGCGAGCAGCGTCGCCATCTTGTAGCCGAACGTGATCGGCACCGCCTGCTGCAGGTTCGACCGGCCGGCCATCGGCGTGTCGCGATGGCGCCGGACCAGCACCTCCATCGCGTCCGAGATGGCGGCGAGCTCGCCGTCCACCAGCGCCAGTGCCTCGCGGACCTGCAGGATTGTCGCGGTGTCGGTGATGTCCTGGGTGGTCGCGCCCCAGTGGCACCATTCGCCGTGCCCGTCGGCGCAAAGCGCGACGAGCTGCTGGACGACCGGCAGCACCGGATAGCCGATCCGCTCGGTCTGGGTCTTGAGCTTCGCGAAATCGAACTCGGAGGCATGGCAGTGGCGCACGATCTCGGCCGCCGCCGCCCCCGGGATGATGCCGAGCCGCGCCTGGGCGCGGGCCAGCGCCGCCTCGATGTCGAGATATTTCTGCACGCGGTTCTCGTCCGAGAACACGTGCCGCATCGCTTCCGTCGAGAAGATGTCGCGGAAGATCGCCGAATCGATGGCGGTCGCTGGCATGGCGGACCCCCCGGCTACTTGCTGTCTTTGGGCTTGTAGGCGCCGAGGCCTGGCCGGTAGGTCTTGTCGTCGAGGAATTGCTTCATCCCCTGCTCGCGCCCCTGCTCCGGGTCCATCAGCCGGTGCTGGTCGAGCTTGGCCATCAGATAGTCTTCGGACGAGCCCCACGACATCTCGCCCATCTTGCGGTAGGCGTGCTTGATCGCGCGCGCGGCCGAGCGGTTCTTGCCGAGGATTTTCATGGCGAGCTCGCGCGTCTTGCCGCGCAGCTCGGCGCGCGGCCAGGAGAAGCGGACGAGGCCCATCTTCTGCGCCTCGACCCCGTCGAACGTGTCGCCGGTCAGCGCGTAATAGAGCCCGTCCGTCTCGCCCATGCGCGAGGCGATCGACTTCAGCACGTTGCCGGCCGGGATGATGCCCCAGTTGATCTCGCTGAGGCCGAAGGTGGCCTCGCTGGCGGCGACCGCGATGTCGCACGAGATCATCGGGTTGAATGCGCCGCCGAAGCACCAGCCATTGACCATCGCGATGGTGACCTTGGGGAACCATTTCAGCCGGTCGAGCTGCCAGACCGTCGCCTGGCGAGCGATCTGGTTCCACCGCTCGGCCGGCAGCGCGTCGGACTGGCGGAAGAACTCCTTGAGGTCCATGCCGGCGGAGAAGGCATCGCCCGCGCCGGTCAGCACCAGAACGCCGCAGCGCTCGTCCACCTCCAGCGCCTCGAGCACCGCGAGCATCTCGTCGTTGAGGGTCGGGCTCATCGCGTTGCGCTTCTCGGGGCGGTTCAGCGTGACCCACGCGATGCCCTCGTCGAACTCGACCTTCACCGTGTTGCCGCCGATCTGCGGGGCCGCTTGCTTAGCCATTGGGGAATCCCTTGCTTCGGTTGTGCACGAGGTTATAGCAGGTCGTGCCGTTCCTGGGCGGGTCGGGGCCCGCCCGCTTCATTGGACCTTCAGCCCCATCAGCCCCGCGATCAGGTTGCGCTGGATCTGCGACGTGCCGGCCGCGACGGTCGAAACGCGGGCGTCGCGGAAATGGCGCTCCATGTCGAACTCGCGGTTGTAGCCGTACCCGCCGAACACCTGCATGCCCTGGTTCGCCACCTTGGCGTAGGTCTCGGAGCAGAAGAGCTTGGCCATGGTGATGTCCTTGAGCGCGTCGCGCCCGGCATCGACCATCGCGGCGCACTGCCACATCAGCGCGCGGGCCGCGGCCACCTCGGTCGCCATGTCGGCCAGCATGTGACCCATCGCCTGGAACGTGCCGATCGGCCGGCCGAACTGCTTCCGCTCCTTCGCGTAGGCGAGGGCGAGGTCGACGCAGCCGAGCGCGCCGCCGCAATCCGACGCGGCCGCGACTACCCGCTCGACCTGCAGGCCTGCCAGCACGACGTCCCACCCCTTGTTCTCGCCGCCGATCAGCCGGTCGGCCGGCACCCGCACGTCCTTCAGGAATATCTCGTAGGTGCCAGTGCAGTAGCGGCCGAGCATGTCGAGCTTGCGGAGCTCCACCCCCGGCGCGTCGTTGTCGACCAGGAACAGCGACATGCCCTGGCGGTAATGCGCCTTCGGGTCGGTCTTGCAGTAGAGATTGATGACGTTGTTCTTCGCCCCCGCCCCCGTCGCCCACAGCTTCTGGCCGTTGATGACGTAGTGGTCGCCGTCGCGCACCGCCGTGGTGCGCATGGCGCCGAGGTCAGAGCCCGCGTCGGGCTCCGACATCGAGATCGAGAAGCGGATGTCGCCCTTGAGGAGCCGGGGCAGCCAGTACTTCCTCTGGGCTTCGGTGCCCTTGCGCTGGACGTTTAGGCCGCAGAACATCGAGCCGCCGATCGCCATCGAGAAATCGGCCGATACGCGGCTGATCTCCTCCATCACGATGCAGGCATCGACGGTCGATCCGCCGAGCCCGCCATAATCTGGCGCGAAGGGCAGGGCGAGCAGTCCCGCCTCGATCCACGCATGGTAGAGCGCGTAAGGGTAGGACTGCTCCTTGTCGTGGCGGCGCACCACCTCCGGCGGGGCGTGCCGCGCCATCAGCTTCGCCACGCTGTCGCGCTGCAGGGCCTGCTCCTCGCTGAACTCGAAATCCATCGACACCTCCCGGTCCGGCGATTGATTCCACAGATCGCGCGAGTTGTCTCGTTCCGGGCGCGCGCATGGGCCACTGGCATCGGGCGCGGTCCGCGGCATAACATGGGCGCCCAACGAGAGGCAGCGACGCGTACCCATGAGCAACGACACCACACCCGTCCTGATCGCGGGCGCGGGCCCTGTCGGCCTCGCCCTTGCCGTCGAGCTCGGCTCCTCCGGCATTCCCTGTACCGTCGTCGAACGCCGCGACGGCTCGATCTCCGTGCCGAAGATGAGCGGGCTATCGATCCGCTCGATGGAGTTCAACCGGCGCTGGGGCATCGCGGAGCAGGTGAAATCGTCGGGCTGGCCTGCGGCCCATCCGAACGATTTCGTCTACTGCACCTCGATGGCCGGATTCGAGCTCGGGCGCCACCGGGTGCCGTCCTACAACGACACCCATCTCGATTTCACGCCCGAGCCGGGCGCCGGCTGCGCGCAGATCTATTACGACCCGATCCTGCTCGCCAAGGCGCGCTCGCTCGCCCCGGTCACGCTCCGCTACTTCACTCGGCTCAATTCCTTCGCCCAGGACGCGGACGGCGTGACGGCAGAGGTCACCGATCCGCGCACCGGCCAGTCCGAGACGCTGCGCGCGCGTTATCTCGTGGGATGCGACGGGGCGGGCGGCACGGTGCCCCAGGCGCTCGGCGTCACCAACGAGGCGCAGGGCGCCATCGCAACGTCGGTCAACGTCTATTTCCGCGCAGCCGAGTTGATGGAGATCCACGACAAGGGCTGGGCGCGGTTCTTCCGCTTCACCGACGCGGGCGGCTCGTGGGGCGAGATCATCGGCATCGACGGGAAGGAGCTCTGGCGCCTCTCGGTGCTGAAGGAGGTGCCCGGCATGACCGCGGACGACTATATCCGCCGGCTCGCCGGGCGCGACATCGCCTATGAGGTTCTCAACACCCAGCGGTGGGAACGGCGCGAGTGCGTGGTCGACCGCTATCGCGACCGGCGCGTGTTCATCGCCGGCGATGCGGCGCACCAGAACTCGCCGACCGGCGGGCTCGGGCTGCATACGGGGCTGGCTGACGCGGTCGATCTCGGCTGGAAGCTCGCCGCCGTGCTCAAGGGTTGGGGCGGGCCGGTGCTGCTCGATTCCTACCAGGCCGAGCGCAAGCCGGTCGCCCTCAACAACGTGCGGGTCTCGACCCGCGAGTTCGAGCTGCTGGCCGAGCTGCCGGGCGGGCCCGAGATCGCCGCCGACACGACGGCCGGTGCCGCGCTGCGCCAGCGCTGGTTCGAGGCGTACAAGGGCGGCGGCTATGCCCGCTCGCGCGCCTTCACCGAGAATCTGCGGCTCGGCTATTGCTACGAGGATTCGCCCGTCGTCGTACCGGACGGCGCGCCTTCGATCCCGTTCGAGATTCCCGAGTACGTGCCGGTGGCTCGGTCGGGCCGCCGCGCGCCGCACGCCTGGATTGCGCCCGGTCGCTCCACGCTCGATCTGTTCGGCCGAGGGTTCGTGCTGCTCCGCCTCGGAGCCAACCCGCCGGACGGGGCGCCGCTCGCCGCCGCTGCCGACCGGCGCCATGTGCCGTTCGAGACGGTGACGCTCGCCGACCCTGCGATCGCTGCGCTCTACGAGCGGCGGCTGGTGCTGGTGCGCCCGGACGGGCACGTTGCCTGGCATGCCGACGAATTGCCCGACGACCCGCTGGCGCTGATCGACCGCGTGCGCGGGGCGGCGCGCTGACGTGCCCGCGTAAGCGCCACGCCACATTGCTCGGCGCCCAGTCACCGACTTCCTCAACCTCCACTGTTTTCGAATACTTTAGGGCTGCGGACTGCTAAAGTATTCGTGATTAGTCGATTTAACGGTGGCGGGGAGGGAACCAGGGTGCACGGGAAATGGGTATCATTGTGCGGCCTGTTAAGTCTTGTAGCAGGCACAATTACGCTAAGCGGCCCCGTGATGGCTCAAGGCGGACCGCCGAACAACGAAACGCTGATCCAGCGCTTCGACAGGAACGGCGACGGGAAGATTTCCAAGGACGAATGGCACGGTCGGCTGCCCTTTGAGCATTTCGACGCCAATGGCGACGGCCAGCTCACGCTCGATGAGCTGAACCGGACGCGCACGTTCGGACGATCGCGGGCGGCGGCGACATCCGCTGAAACGACGGCGTTCGATGGCAGTTGGGTGGGCCATGGCGAACCGTCCAGCATGGATTGCGCGGCCAACTTCGATATCGAATTCAAAGTGGCGGGCGGCACGATTTCCGGCGAACTCGTCGCCGCCAGTGACCGGACCGGCGATCGTTACCCCTCTGACATCACCGGCACGGTGAAGCCGAACGGCAATGCGGTCCTGACGCTGAAGCCCAAGGGGCCAGGATCGTTCAGCGGGAAGCAGCGGGGCAAATTCGAAGACGACCGGTTCGCGGCTAACCTCGGCGGGCGCAATTGCCGCTACGACGTGTCGATGACCAAGCGCTGACGCGGTCTATTACGCCATCGCTTTGAGAAGGGCGTCGCGCAGCGCCTCGGGCGCGGTGATGTGCGCGTTGTGCGACGAGTCGATCTCGAAATTTGGCCAGCCTTCGGCGCGGGCGCGGTCCCGGAACTGGCGAAACACGTCGCCAGGCGCGGCGCGCCGGCAATAGACGTAGGCGCGCGCCATGCGGGGCTCGGCGGCGATGTGCAGCTTCTGCTCGAAGCAGCGCAGCGACTGGGAAAAACGCCGCGGCGCGATCCATTCCAGGTCGGCCGTCGAGGTGTCGGGGGGCGCCGGGTTGGGCGGCACAAGCCAGCCGTCGCCGCCGCCGGCGTGGGCGCGCTCGCGCATTGCGCTGCGGCCGTTCGGCCCGGCGAGGTCGGCGAGGGACTGCCCGCTCCGCGGCACGAACGCATCGACATAAACGAGGCGCGCGATGCGGTCGGCGGCGCGGTCGGCGACGCCGGTCGCTACCATCCCGCCATAGGAATGGCCGACCAGCACCACGTCGCGGAGGTCCTCGCAATGCAGCGTGCCGCAGACATCGGCGATATGGGTGTCGAGGTCGTTCTCTGGGCTCGCGAGATGCTGGCGCTCGCCGAGGCCGGTGTAGGTAGGCACGTAGAGCGTGTGGCCAGAGGCCGCGACGAGCGGGCGCATCTTCTTCCACGCCCAGCCGGCGGACCAGGCGCCATGGCAGACGACGATCGCGGTCATGTCCGGGGCTCCGGCACGGGGACGGCCGGGCGGCGGGGCGTGCCGCCCGGCCCGCCCGCTACTTCCACATCAGATCGCCGACCTGGGTATCGATCGGCGACAGCGGGTTTTCAGCGACCTTCACGTCCTTGTCGACGACGAACACGATCGGCAGGTCGGTGATCGGCAGGATGTAGTTTTTCTCGTTGATGATATCCATCGCCTTCTGGTCGAGCGCCGCGCGCTTGGCGTCGTCGAACTCGACGTGCTCGGCCGCCTGCAGCTTCTTGATCTCCGGGTCCTTCCAGTAGTCGCGGTTGCCGTCGAAGAAGAAGTCGAGCAGATTGTCGACGTCTGGCTGGGCCGCGGTCGGGTAGAACCCGTTGAATGCGGTGAACTTGCCGGCGCCGCGCATGCGCACGTAGAGCGACAGCGGCAGCGGGTGCACCTTGGACCGGAACCCGACCGCGCGGACCTGGCCGGCGATCGCCTCGCCGATCTCCTTCACCGGCTCGTGCACATAGAAATCCATGTCGACGCCGTTGGGATAACCCGCCTCGGCCAGCAGCTTCTTCGCCTCCTGCGGGTTGTAGGCCGGCGGCTTGGTCGTCGACGAGCAGCCGAAATCGGCCGGGATGCAGGCCGCGTCCAGAACCTGTGCGAAGGTGCCACCGGGGATCACGGTCTTGGCGAGTAGCGGCCGGTTGACCGCCATTATGAACGCCTTGCGCACGCGCTGGTCGGTCATCAGCTTGCCGGACCGGCCCGCCGCGTCGAGCGTTACGTACATCAGCATGCCGCCATGGGTCGGCACCACCTGCGTGCCCGGCATCTGCTTCAGCTCGCGCGCGGTGTCGGCAGGCACGTTGCGCAGCACGTCGAGCCCGCCCGAGAGGAATTGCGCCACCTGCGTCTGCCGGTCGGGGATGTGGTAGACGATCAGGTTCTTCACCGGCGCGCGGAAGTTGGGGTCGTCCTTGCCCCAATAGTTCGGGTTCTGCTTCAGCACCATCTTCTCGCGGTCGAGCGAGGCGACCGTGTAGGGGCCGGTGGCGACCGGATGGTCGCGGCCATATTCGGCCATGTTCTTCATGTGCTTCGCGACCTTCGAGTCATAGATCTCGAAGCGGTAGGCGATGGTCGAGAGGTCGAGTGCCGACGCCTCCTTGGAGACGATGCGGACCTTGTAGGGACCCAGCTTGTCGACATGGTCGACCCAGTCGTACCGGTCCTTGAACCGGATGCGGACCTTGGGGTCCTTCAGGAAGTTGATGGTCCAGACCACGTCGTCGGCGTCGAAATTGTCGCCGTTCGAGAACTTGACGCCCTGGCGAAGGTCGAACTCCAGCGTCTTGGGGTCGATGCGCTTCCACGAGGTGGCCAGCATCGGCACGTATTTGTGATTGCGCTCGTCGTAGCGGATCAGCAATTCGTAGACGTTGCGGTAGAAGAACGCGGCCTCGTCCAGCGGCACGAAATACGGGTCGAGCGAGCCCCACCAGTCGGTGGTGGCCATGCGCATCGTGTCCTTGGCCTTCTGCGCCGCGGCCGGCGTCGCCGCCATGCCCGCCATCGCAAGGGCGCCCAGTGTCGCCGCGATCAACTTTTTCATCGCATCCTCCCGTTTCGTCGTTATCGCCCGCTGGCCGGCAGACCGGATCATGCTAGGCGGTGCGTCGGCGAGTGACAAGGCATCTGGCCCGCGCGCGCCGGCGGCCGCCCCGCAAATGCCCGTTTCCGAAGCGGGGCGGGGATGGTACGCTGGCTCGCCAGCACGGGAACGTCCCCGGCCGGGACCTCATTCGGGAGGCGGGCCCGGGAACAAGGGGACGCAAGGCGATACGCGGCAAACCGCGATGCCGGCTCGCAACAATTCGCGCCGCCCTGGGACGAGACGTGACGCGCTTCTTCATCCATCGGACGACGATCGCCCTCCTGGTCGCACTGACCGTGTCGGTGATCGGGTTCAGCCTGCTGCGGCTTTCGGGCGATCTCGCGACCGAGCTCGCGGGCGATGGGGCGAACCCGGCGCAGATCGCCCAGACCGCGCACAATTACGGTCTCGACCGCCCGCTCTACATCCAGTACCTCGACTGGGCCGGCGACGCGCTCAGCGGCGATTTCGGCCAGTCGCTGTTCACCGGCGATTCCGTGGCCCATTTGATCGCCGAGCGGATCGGCGTCACCGTCCAGCTCTCCTTCATGTCGCTGGTCTTCGCCCTCGCGATCTCGATCCCTCTGGGGGTGATCGCCGCGACCCGGCCGAACAGCTGGATCGACCGCGCCTCGCTCGGCTTCGCCGTGTTCGGTCAGGCGATCCCCAACTTCTGGCTCGGGCTGATTCTGATCCTGGTGTTCGGCGTCATGCTGCGCTGGCTGCCGATCTCGGGCTCGGACCATTTCGCCAACTTCATCATGCCGACGGTGACGCTCGGCGTCGCGGTGATGCCGGCCTTCATGCGCATCACCCGCACCGGGATGCTGGACGTGCTCGAATCCGACTATATCCGCACCGCGCGCGCCAAGGGGCTGAGCGGCCCAAGGGTGCTGTTCAAGCACGCGCTGCGCAACGCCATCCTGCCCGTCGTGTCGCTGACCGCCGTGTCGCTCGGCTTCCTGCTCGGCGGCTCGGTGATCGTCGAATCCGTGTTCGCATTGAACGGCATTGGCTATCTCGCGTTCCAGTCGATCCTGCGCACCGACTTCCCGGTGGTGCAGTCGATCGTGGTGTTCGTGTCGATCGCCTACATCTTTCTCACGCTGATCTCCGACGTGATCAACGCGATGCTCGACCCGCGCATCCGGCTGGGCTAGGGGGCGCCGGTGACCACGCTTCCGCGCAGCCAGGCCGCCCTCTTCGCCAACGCGCCCGACGCCGTCGCGATCGAATCGCTGTCGCCGCCGGCGATCATGCGCCGCCGCGCGCTCCACCACGTGGGCTTCCTGTTCGGAACGACGGTGGTGGTGACGGCCATCCTGCTCGCGATCTTCGCGCCCTACCTCACCCCGTACGGCCCTTACGACCAGGACTTGACCCGCCGGCTGATCGGACCGGTCTGGTCCGCGGCGGGAAGCTGGGCCCACCCGCTTGGCACCGACGCACTCGGGCGCGATTACCTGACCCGCCTGCTCTATGGCGCGCGCATCTCGCTGATCGTCGGGTTCGGCGCGGCGACCATCGCGGGGTTCATCGGCTCGTCCCTCGGCCTCGTCGGCGGCTATTTCGGCGGCAAGGTCGACGCCGTCGTGATGTACATCATCAACGTCAAGCTGGCGCTGCCCGGCGTGCTGATCGCGCTGTCGCTGATCTCGGTCGTCGGCGGCTCGGTCACGACGGTGGCCCTGGTGCTGGGCTTGCTGTTCTGGGACCGGTTCGCGGTGGTGACCCGCTCGGCCACCCAGCAGGTGCGCAACAACGACTACGTGACGGCGGCCGAAGCGGTCGGCGCCTCCAAGTTCCGCATCATCGTAGGCGAGGTCCTGCCCAACGTGATGAATCACATCATCGTCATTGCCTCGCTGGAGATGGCGGTCGCGATCCTGGTCGAGGCGGCGCTCAGCTTCCTCGGGCTCGGCATCCCGGCGCCGACGCCGTCCTGGGGCGTGATGGTTTCCGAGGGCCACAACTTCATGTTCTTCAAGCCGTACCTCGTGACCATCCCGGGCGCGGCGATCTTCCTCCTGGTCATCGCGATCAACATGATGGGGGACGGCATCCGCGACATCACCGCGCCGGAAGGCCGGAATTGAGCGCCGCCGTCGACGAGCCGGTGCTCGAGCTCGAGGGGCTGACCGTCGAGATCGACGTGCCGGCAGGCACGCTGCATGCCGTCGCCTCCGTCGACCTCCACGTCGGCCGTGGCGAGACGCTCTGCATCGTCGGCGAATCCGGCTGCGGCAAGACGATGACGGCGCTCGGCGTCATGGGTCTTCTGCCGCGCCGGGCGCGGGTCGGCGCGCGGCGCATCGCGCTCGAGGGGCGCGACCTCCAGTCGCTCTCCCGCGGCCAGCTCAACGCGCTGCGCGGCGACCGGATGGCGATGATCTTCCAGGATCCGATGACCTCGCTCAACCCGGTCTATCGCATCGGCGACCAGATGGAGGAGATCTACGTCCGACACGGCAAGGGCAACCGCCGCCAAGCGCGCGAGCGCGCGATCCATTTGTTGGAGCGGGTCGGCGTTACCGCGGCCAAGGGCCGGCTCGCCCAATTCCCGCACCAGCTGTCCGGCGGGCTGCGCCAGCGGGTCATGATCGCGATGAGCCTGATGTGCGATCCCATCCTGGTCATCGCCGACGAGCCGACGACGGCGCTCGACGTCACCATCCAGGCCCAGATACTGCGCGTGCTCAAGGATCTTCAGGACGAGCATCGCATGGCGCTGATCCTGATCACCCACGATCTCGGCGTGGTCGCGCGCATGGCCGACCGCGTGATGGTGATGTATGCCGGCCAGGTGGTGGAGACCGGCACGGCGGAGGAGGTGTTCACCGCACCGACCCACCCCTACACCCAGGGGCTGCTCGACTGCATCCCGATCCCGGGCCAGACGCGGCGGGGCGCCAAGCTCGGCTCGATCCCCGGCATCGTGCCGTCGCTGATGGGCGAGATCGAATCCTGCCAGTTCCGCAACCGCTGCGCCTTCGCCTTCGAGGCCTGCGCCGGCGGGCCGGTGCCGCTTCACACCTTCGGCGCCGGCCGGGCGAGCCGCTGCCTGCTCGACCCGGCCGAAAGCCGTACCCATCGGCGCCGCGGCACCGCGGCGGCGCAATGACTGGGGGGACTGCCGGCGCGATGGCCGAGACCGGCCCGATCCTCGAATGCCGTGCGCTGGGGCGCGAATTCCAGGTCGCGGCCGGCCCGTTCGCCCCCAAGCGCACGCTGCGCGCGGTCGACGGGGTCGACCTTTCAATCGGGCGTGGAGAGGTGCTGGCGATCGTCGGCGAATCCGGCTGCGGCAAGACCACACTCGCCAAGATGCTGCTCGGGCTCCTGCCGCCGACCGCGGGCGAGATCCGCTTCGCCGGCCGGCCGATCGCCGAGATCGACCGGGCCGAGCTCGCCCGGCGGGTGCAGCCGGTCTTCCAGGACCCGTACTCGTCGCTCAACCCGCGCAAGACCATCGCCTCGATTATCGGCCTGCCGCTCGAGGTGCACCGGATCGGCACCCGCGCCGAGCGCCGCACCCGGGTCGAGGAGCTGATGGAGCGCGTCGGGCTCGCCCGCCGGCTGGTCTACGCCTATCCCAGCCAGCTCTCCGGCGGCCAGCGCCAGCGCGTCGCGATCGCGCGGGCGCTTGCCATGAACCTGGACGTGGTGATCTGCGACGAGCCGACCTCGGCCCTCGACGTGTCGGTCCAGGCGCAAATCCTGAATTTGCTGGCCGATCTGCGGCGCGAGTTCAACCTGACCTTCGTCTTGATCAGCCACGATCTGGCGGTGGTCGAGCACATGGCCGACCGGGTTGCGGTGATGTATCTCGGCCGGGTGATCGAGGAGGGCACGACCGCCGAGGTGTTCGACCGGCCCCGCCATCCCTATACGGTGACGCTGCTCGATTCGGTGCTGACCCTCGACACCCATCGCGGCCTGCCGCCGGAGGCGCTGGGGCCGGGCTTTCCCAACCCGCTCGACCCGCCGCCCGGCTGCGCCTTCCACCCGCGCTGCCCCAAGGCGATGGACGTCTGCTCGCGCATCCGCCCGGCGCCAAGGCGCGAGGCCGGCCGCCTGATCGAGTGCCACCTCTACGCCGACGCGCCGCCCGTCTCCGTCGCGAGCTGACGGGCTGCTCCCCGTGGTGTGGCGCCATTTTGGTGCTTCGTCCTTCGAGACGCGCGCTGCGCGCGCTCCTCAGGGCGAACGGTACGGAAGCTCCTGACGCCCCTACCCCTTGCCTCGCCGGTCCTTGACGCGCCGGGCCTTGAACTCGGTCTTGGGCAGCGTGCCGGGCGCCAGCACCTCGACATCGACGCGCACCTCGCAGCGGGTGCGGATCTCGCCGGCGATGGCGGCGCTCAACGGGTCGGGCGCGTGGTGGTCGGGGTGCTCGCAGCGCACCACCATCACGTCGAGGCCCGAATCCGCCGTCGCCAGTACGATCTCGAACTCGTCGCCGATGCCGGGGACCGAACGTAGCGCATCCTCGATCTGCACCGGGAACATCTTGATGCCGCGCAGGTTGATCAGATCGTCCGCCCGGCCCGAAAACGAGCCGAGCGCGCGCACGTGGGTGCAGCCGCAGCCGCAGGGCGCGCGATCCAGCACGGTGTAGTCGCCGACCAGGAAACGGAGCTGGGGCGAGGATTCCGAGTGCAGGTTGGTGCAGACGGTGAGTCCGCGCGCGCCGTCCGGCAGCGATGCACCGGTCTCCGGCGCCACCACCTCCCAGACGTTGGTGTCCTCGAGCAGGTGGGTGCTCACCGGCCCGGCGGCGGGTTGCGAATGGGCGCAGGAGAAGCCGCCCCCGGCGGGCGTCGCCTCGGTGCAGCCATAGAACTCCACCATACGTGCGCCCCACAGCTCCTGGATGCGCTCGCGCGTCGCGTCGACGGAAAGGCCCGGCTCGCCCGCGACGAACAGGGTGCGCACGGCGGTCTCGCGCGGGTCGGCGCCCATCTCCTGCATTACCCGGCCGAGGTGCAGCGCGTAGGACGGCGTCAGCAGCAGGATGGTGGGCGCGAAGCGCAGGATGATGTTGGCGCGGGCGCGCGCGTCCATCCCGCCGCCAGGGATGACCGGCAGTCCCATCTTGGCGAGGCCCATCTGCACGCCCCACGCCCAGACGTGCGGGCCGTAGCCGGTGATCATGAACACCGTGTCGCCGTGGCGGAAGTCCATCGAGGTCATGGCGCGCGCGTTGGCCCAGGCCCAGAGCTCGCGGTCGAAATGGCTGTAGCGGAACACCCGCGGCACGCCGGTGGAGCCCGACGAGGAGAACATCATCCAGCCGCGCTCCGCCCACAGCGCGTCGGTCATGGTCGAGTAGGTGCCGTAGGGTGGGTGCGCGAGGGCGTCCTCGGCCATTTCGGACTTGTCGACGACCGGCCAGTTGCGGACGAGACTTTCGACGCTCGCAACGTCGTCGGGCGCGAGGCCCAGCCGGTCGAACCGGCGGCGGTAGAACGGGCTGTTCTCGTAAAGGAAGGGCGCGACGGCGGCGAGCTTCGAATCCTGAATGGCGCGCAGTTCGTCCTGCGAGGCGGTATCGAGCCGCGGCGCCCAGAACCGGTCCGACCCCGGCGCGTCCCGGTCCTCGCGGAACCGCTCCATCGTTTCCAGCCAGGCGGCGCGCGTCGCGTCCGCGCGCACTCCCCCGGTGCCGTCTCCGGCGCCTCCCATCTTGCCTCGCATCGTTGTTTTCGTTGGCTTTGCCGTGAAGCTTGCGTGGCGGGGCGCCCGCGGTCAAGCTCGGCCGCCATGATGCCCCCACCCTTTCGTGCCGAGCACGTCGGAAGCCTGCTCCGTCCCGAGGCGCTGCGGCGCGCCCATCGCGACCACGCGGCGGGGCGTATCGACGACGACGCATTCCGCGCGGCCCAGGACGAAGCCGTCACCGCGGCGGTTGGGATGCAGGAGCGGCTGGGCTTGCGCGCGGTGACGGATGGCGAGTTCCGCCGCGTGTCCTACTGGTCGCATTTCGTCGAGGCGGTGGACGGGCTCGGCCACGGTCCCGCGCGCTTCGCGTTCCATGACGATTCGGGCGACGCGACGCCCTTCATCGCGCCCCGGGTGGCCGAGCGGCTCCGCCGGTCGCGGCCGATCTCGGGCGGCGAGTTCGACTTCCTGAAGGGCGTCGCGACGGCGCTTCCCAAGATCACCCTGCCGGCGCCGCCGACCATGCATTTCTGGTCGCCGCCGGGGGCGGTGCGCGAGGCAGGCTATCCGGACGACGACGCGTTCTTCGCCGATCTCGCCGCGATCTACCGGGCCGAGTTCGCCGACCTCGCGAGCCGCGGCTGCCGCTACGTCCAGCTCGACGAGGTGCCGCTCGTGATGCTGTGCGACCCGGCGATCCGCGGCCGGCTGAAGGCCGAAGGCACCGACCCCGACGCGCTGGCCGACGCCTATATCGCCCTCTGCAACGCCGCCCTCGCCGGGCGGCCGGCGGGAATGACGGTCGCCCTCCACATTTGTCGTGGCAATTTCCGGGGCCGGCATTTGTCCAAGGGCGGGTACGGCGCAATCGCCGAGCGGCTGTTCCGCGACCTCGCCGTCGACGCCTTCTTCCTGGAGTACGACACGCCGCGCGCGGGCGACTTCGCGGCGCTCGCCGCCGTGCCGGAGGACAAGATGGTGCTGCTCGGCCTCGTCACTACCAAGCGGGCAAGGCTCGAGGAGGGGGCGGCGGTTCAGGCCCGCATCGCCGGGGCGGCGCGGTTCGTGCCGCTCGACCGGCTGGCGCTCAGCCCGCAATGCGGCTTCGCGAGCGCCGTCTCCGGCAACCCGGTCGGCGAGGCGGACCAGGCCGCGAAGCTGCGCCTCGTGGTCGAGACCGCGCGGGCCGTCTGGGGCCCGGAGGCGTAACGCTTCCCCTCCGCCCGCCGGGCGGAGGGGGAACGGCAGGAATGTCCGGCAGCTAACCGGTGGCGGCGGCCGACGCGGCGGCGCCGGTGGCGAGCCGCACCCGGCGCGGGCGCACGCGGCGCGAGGCCACGACCGGGATCGGCTGGGTCAGCGCGTCGATGCGCCGCTGCAGGTAGGGCGAGAAGACGCCGCGATAGCGGTTCTGCAAGTCCGGGCGCAGCCAGTCCGAGGCGCGCACCCGGCCGCGGCAGAGCGGCGCGCCGCAGCGGCAGTCGAACTCGGCGAAGACGCTCGACTCCGACATGGCGTAGTCGAAGCAGATCTCCTCGCCGGGGCCGATGTCGCGCAGCGCCGTCAGCGCGATCTGGCCGGAGAAGCCGGCATTCGGCTGGCAGCTGTGGTTGATGAACTCGGCCGGTTCCATCGGCGGCTCCGCCATCAGGAACAAATCGTCCTCGATCTGGAGGACGTACATCCTTTCGGCCTCGCACATGATGTCGACCTCGGCGCGATCGACGATGTGCCCGCCCCAGATGCAAAGCAATTCGCCGCGGACGACGGGTTCCGCGGCGACGATCCCGTACCCCGCCTTTTCGGGGAACGGCTCTTTCACGAGCTTCGAGGAAAGGTAATGCGTACTTCGCGGCATTTGGGGTGTGGTCACTCCATTTTCTGCAGGGACGCCCGCAATGGGCGCGCGGCAGGGTTCAGGCTGCGTGGAGAGGTCGGCGCAATGCCTGACCGCCGCGCGGCGCGAACGCCGGACGGGCAGGCTTCAGGGTCGGAAAGGGAGGAGCGTCCCAGCCGGAGGCGGTCGAGCGGATCGTACGAGAAACCGTCTGTCGTGACGTCGCGCGGGTCGGCAAGGCCGGTCTCGTGCGCGCAACGTGGCACGAAGAGATTTACAGCCATCCTACCGTCGCGAGCGACCGCTCCTTTCAATCGTGGCCCGGATCCCCACCCGGTCGCCCCGACGGCGGCGGCGTCATGCCGGCCGGGGTGTCCCCTGCGACCGGCGCGGCGCCGACTCAGCGGGCCACGAACGCGAAATAATTAGTGTGCCGGTGAGTCTTGTAAAGTGCCTAATCGATGCCGAATGCGATTTGGACAAAATAATTTCGCCCCGGTTCCCGGCCCCGCCATTCTTGTTCGCCGGAACGAGACGGTGTATCTCTCGCCGCCGCATCGCGGCGCCCGGCGCCGCCGGCCGGCCGGACCTTCCGGCCCCGCTTCCAGGAGCGCGCAAAAGATGGCCTTCGTCGTCCCCACCCGGGTCGGCCCCAGCGAGATCGAAGGGATCGGCGTCTTCGCCACCGAGGACATCGAGAAGGGCACCGTCGTCTGGCGCTTCGACCCCGCGCTCGACCGGCTGTACGACCCTGGCGACGTCCAGGCGATGCACCCGGTGATGCGCGACTTCCTCCTGCGCTACGCCTACCTGCACGGCAAGACCGGGAAGTACGTGCTGTGCTGCGACAACTCGCGGTTCGTGAACCACGCCGACGACCCCAACACCCAGGGCGAGTTTCCGCCCGACGCCCATCCCGAGGGCATCGACCGCGCCGTCCGCGACATCAAGGCGGGCGAGGAGATCACCTGCGACTACGGCACGTTCGACGACGACGTGAACCTCAAGCTCGGCAGGTAGCGTCGGCCCACGATGGCCGGCGGCGATCCGGACCCGTTCGGGGCGGCATGCGCCAGCGCGCCGGAGACGCGATCGGGAGCCGGCCTACGCCGCCTCGTGCTCCAGGGTGGTGACCCGGCGCATATCGCGCTTGTGGGCCTTGTCGTCGAACTTCGTGCCCCGGTGCATGGTCGCGAGGTTGTCCCACATGACGATGTCGCCGACCCGCCATTTGTGGCGGTAGACGAAGCGCTCCTGCGTCGCGAACGCGGTCAGCTCGTCCAGGAGCTTCCGC
The DNA here is from genome assembly GCA_963775315.1 of uncultured Alphaproteobacteria bacterium. Lineage (GTDB taxonomy): Bacteria > Pseudomonadota > Alphaproteobacteria > MPNO01 > DASWLB01 > CAWGHZ01. The sequence continues at coordinate 278,585 of CAVZIN010000012.1, forward strand.
CCCTCGGCGAACGGCATGCCGACGATGTGCGAGGCGTGCGAGGCGAGGTAGAGCGCCTTCCGCCCCGACGAGGGGTGGACGTGAACCAGCAGGTGGCGGGCCGGCGGCCGGGTCGCCTTCTCCGCCTCCGACACCTCGGTGAGCCCGCCGAGCGCGCGCGAGTACCAGATGGAATGCTCGCAGACCAAGCCGTCGAGCCGCCCCTTCATCGCCGGATCGAGCGCGTCATAGGCGGCGCGCATGTCGGCATATTCGGTGTCGCCGCCGGAGGGCGGGATCGCGTGCGCGGCGAGCAGGGAATAGACCGCGCGGTTGGCATCGAACGACACGTCGGTGTGCCACAGCAGATTGCCGGCCTGGAAGGCGCGGCGGCGGTCGCTGTCGGCCAGGATCTCACCGGTTTCGTCCAGATTGCCGACGTCGATCAGCTCGGTGGTCGAGAGGCGCGTGTCCTTGCCGGCAAGCATGGTCAGCATCTTGAGGCGTTGCAGCGGGCCGAGCGCCCGCCCGAGGGCGAGGTGCTGCGCGTCGTCGAGCGGCGGGTCGTTGCGGAACACCAGCACCGCGTGCTTGTCAATCGCGGCGACGATCTCGCGCACCGTCGCGGCGTCGAGCGGGCGGGTCAGGTCGACGCCGCCAATCTCGGCGCCGATATGGGGGTGCAGGGGTTTGGCCGTCACGGGCAAGGGGGTTCTCCGTTCCGGGAAGCTGGCATGGCCTGCAGGGTAGCGCGCCCGACCGGCGCGTCAAGCGGGTGCAGGCGTTGACCATGCCGGTCCCGTGGGCCGAGACTGTGGCCAATCCGCGGCCCCGCCGGCAGCCGCGCCAAGCCCAGGGGAGGGACCAGATGATCCGTTCGACCGACCGCATTCTCGCCACCCACGCCGGCTCGCTGCCCCGGCCCGACGACCTGCGCCAGATGGTCGCGGCGCGCTCGCGCGGCGAGAAGATCGACGAGGCGGCGTTCGAGGCGCGGCTCAAATCTGCCGTCGCCGAGACGGTGAAGCGCCAGGCGGCCGCCGGCATCGACAGCGTCAATGACGGCGAGCTCTCCAAGATCAACTTCACCAACTATTGCCGCGAGCGCATCTCCGGCTTCGAGATCCGCCCCTCCGACACGCCCGGCTACATGCGGCTCGAGATCACCGCGCGCGACCAGCGCCACTTCCCCGACTATTTCAAGGCGGTGCCGTCAGCGCGCTTCCCGGCTGGCAACACCGTCCCCGTCTGCGTCGAGCCGCTGAAATTTGTCGGGCAGGCCGACCTTAAGCGCGACCTCGCCAACTTCAAGGCGGCGCTCGCGGGCGTGAAGGTCGCCGAGGCCTATCTGCCGGCCAACACGCCGGGCACGATCGAGCACTGGATGCTCAACCGGCACTACAAGTCGGACGAGGAGTTCGTCTTCGCCATCGCCGACGTGATGCGCGAGGAATACAACGCCATCGTCGAGGCGGGGTTCGCCCTGCAGATCGACGATCCCGACCTGCCGGACGGGTGGAACTGCCTGCCGGACATCTCCGTGCCGGACTACCGCAAGTATGCCCAGATGCGCGTCGAGGCGCTCAACCACGCTCTGCGCGACATCCCGGCCGAGAAGGTCCGGCTGCACGTCTGCTGGGGCAGCTTCCACGGCCCGCATAACGACGACATCCCGCTCAAGGACATCGCCGACATCATCTTCAGCGTGAAGGCGTCGAGCTACTCGATCGAGGCGTCGAACCCGGGCCACGAGCACGAATGGCGCGTCTTCGAGGGGGTGAAGCTGCCCGAAGGCGCGACGCTGGTGCCGGGCGTCGTCGGCCATTGCACCGACTTCGTCGAGCATCCCGACCTGGTGGCCGAGCGGCTGGTGCGCTATGCCAAGCTGGTCGGGCGTGAGAACGTGCTGGCCGGCACCGATTGCGGGCTCGGTATGCGGGTCGGTCACGCCTCGATCTGCTGGGCGAAGCTCGAAGCGCTGGCCGAGGGCGCCCACCGCGCGACCAAGCAGCTCTGGGGAAGGGCGTAGGAGGAGCTACGGCTTTTCCCTTCATCTTTCGAGACGCGCCTAGGCTGCGCCAAGACGCTCCTCGGAGGAACGGACAGAAATTTCGGCCTCAGCCCATCGTGAGCCCGCCGGAGACGCTGATCGCTTGGCCGGTGATGTAGCCGCCGGCGTCGGACGCGAGGAACGCCATGGTTGCGGCCACCTCGCGCGCCGTGCCCGGCCGCTTCAGCGGCACGCGGCGGATCATCTCCTCGACGATCTTCGAGCCGGTGGTGCCTTGGCCGCGCAGCGCCTCCAGCGTCGGCCCCTCGGTCGGGCCGGGGCAGACGACGTTGACGGTGATGCCGGACCGGCCGAGCTCGCGCGCCAAGGCCTTGGCGAAGGCAATCATGCCGCCATGCGCGGCCGAGGCGACCGCCGCGCCGGACTGGCCGACCTTTCCGCCGTCCGAGCCGATCTGCAGAATGCGGCCCGCCTTCTGCGCCACCATGCGCGGCGCGACGGCGCGGGCGAGGTTGACCAGCCCCATCATCTGCACGGCGACGAGGCCGGGCCACTCCGCCGGGTCCTGCTCGGTGAACAGCACGAATCCCTGGTCCGATTTCCAGCCGACGCAGCTCGCCAGCACGTCGATGCGGCCGAAATCCGCCGCGACGTCCGCCACCCAGCGCTCGACCGCGGCAAGGTCGGCGACGTCCAGCCGGTCGAGCCGGGCGCGCCGCCCCAGCGACCTCGCGCGGCCGCACGCATCGCGCGCCGCGCCCTCGCCCGACCGGTAGGCGAGCGCGACGTCCGCGCCGCATTCGGCGAACAGCCCGGCCACCTCGCGCCCGATCCCGCCGGATGCGCCCGGCACCAGCACCACCTTGCCCGCGAGGTCGATCACTCCGCCGCTTCCGATATGTCGGCGCCAGGCGGGCGCCAGCGCGGGACCGGGTGGCGGGCGGCGCGGGTTTCGTCCAGCCGGTGGCGCGGGGCGAGGCGCGGCGCGCCGGTGAAGAAGTCGGCGTCTCCCGCCTTGGCGCGCTCTGCGAGGCGGCGCATCGCGGCGATGAAAGCGTCGAGCCCGTCGCGGCTCTCCAACTCGGTCGGCTCGATCAGGAAGCCGCCATGGACGACCAGCGGAAAGTACATGGTCATCGGGTGGAAGCCCTCGTCGATCATCGCCTTCGCGAAATCGAGCGTGGTGACGCCGGTGCCGTGCAGGAACGCGTCGTGGAACAGGCACTCGTGCATGCAGGGCCCGTCGGCGAACGGGCTCAACACGTCCTTCAGGCTCTCCAGCACATAGTTGGCAGCAAGCACGGCATCGCCCGACGCCTGCTTCAGCCCGTCGCCGCCGTGGCTCATCATGTAGGCGAGCGCCCGGACGAACATGCCGAACTGGCCGTGGAACCCCTTCATCCGCCCGAACGCGGGGCGCCGCTCCGCCTCGGCGTCGGGGCCGGTCTCGGCCAGGCGGAACGTGTCGCCGTCGGCCACCACCCAAGGCAGCGGGGCGTAGGGCGCCAGCAATTCGGCGAAGGCGACCGGCCCGCTGCCGGGCCCCCCGCCGCCGTGCGGGGTGGAGAAGGTCTTGTGCAAATTGAGGTGCATCACATCGATGCCGAGGTCGCCCGGCCGTACCCGCCCCATCAGCGCGTTGAAGTTCGCCCCGTCGCAATAGAAGAACGCCCCTGCCGCATGCACCGCCGCCGCCTGCTCCAGGATCTCGTCCTCGAACAGGCCGCAGGTGTTGGGGTTTGTCAGCATGAAGGCGGCGACGTCCGGGCCGAGCCGGGCCTTCAGCGCGGCGAGATCGACCCGGCCGCGCGCGTTATGCGGCAGCTCCTCGACCGTGTATCCGCACATGTGCGCGGTCGCCGGGTTGGTGCCGTGCGCCGAATCGGGGACCAGCACCACCTTGCGCGCATCGCCCCGCGCCTCCAGCGCGGCGCGGATCGCCATCAGCCCGCAGAGCTCGCCATGCGCGCCCGCGCCGAGCGAGAGGGCGACCCCGGGCATGCCGGTCAGCGTCCGTATCCAGTGCGCGAGCGTATCCATCACCGCGAGCGCGCCCTGCACGGTCGCCACCGGCTGCATCGGGTGGATGTCGGCGAAGCCGGCAAGGCGGGCGAGACGCTCGTTGAGCCGCGGGTTGTGCTTCATGGTGCAACTGCCAAGCGGGTAGATGCCCATGTCGATGCCGTAGTTCTTCTGCGACAGGCGCGTGAAGTGGCGAACCGCCTCGGGCTCGGAAAGCCCGGGCAGGCCAAGCGGCGCACGTCGGCGCTGCCCGCCGAGCCGGTCCTCGAACGACGCCGGCGGCTCGATGTCGACCCCGGTCTTGTCTGGCGCGCCGCGCTCGAACAGCAAGGGCTCGGCGAGCTGTAGCCCGCGATGCGGCTCGGAGCTCCCGCTCACAGCGCCTCTCCCAGCGCGGCGGCGAAGCGGGCGATGTCGTCGGCCGTATTGGTCTCGGTCGCGGCGACCAGCAGCAGGTCGGCGAGCGCGGGTGCGCCCGGATAGAAGCGGGAGACCGGGACCCCCGCAAAAACGCCCTTCCCCGCCAGCGCGTCGACGATGGGCGCCGCGGGCTTGGGCAGGCGGAGGGTGAATTCGTTGAAGAACGTCTCGTTCAGCAGCCGGACGCCGGGCAATTCTGCCAATGCGTCGGCCAGCGCCACGGCGCGGGCATGGTTGGTCTCGGCGAGGTGGGTGAAGCCGATCTCGCCCAGCAGCGACAGGTGGATCGTGAAGCCCAAGGCGCAGAGCTCGGAGTTGGTGCAGATGTTGCTGGTCGCCTTCTCGCGCCGGATGTGCTGCTCGCGCGTCGACAGCGTCAATACGTAGCCGCGCCGCCCCTCGGCGTCGACCGTCTCGCCGCAGAGCCGCCCCGGCATCTGGCGCAGGAATTTCTCGCGCGTCGTGAGCAGGCCGAGATAGGGGCCACCGAAGGTCAGCGGGTTGCCGAGCCCGGCCCCCTCGGCCACCACGATGTCGGCGCCCATCTCGCCCGGCGGGATCAACAGGCCGAGCGAGACGATCTCCGCCACGCCGACGATCAGCAGCGCCCCGGCCTCGTGGCACGCGCGGGCCAGCGGCGCGAAATCGCGCACCCGACCGAACAGGTCCGGGTACTGCACCACCACGCAGGACGTGTCACCGTCGATCTCTGCCGCCAGCTCCTCGTCGCCCTCCGGATGGGGCGGCAGCAGCACCGGGTCGGTCGCCACGTGCCTTGCCGTCGTGTCGGTCACCTCGCGCCAGTGCGGGTGCAGCGCGCCAGAGAGGATCGCCCTGCGCTTGCCGGTCACGCGGTGCGCCATCATCACCGCCTCGGCGCAGGAGGTCGCGCCGTCGTACATCGAGGCGTTGGCGACCTCCATGCCGGTGATCATCGCGACCAGCGTCTGGAACTCGTAGAGCGCCTGCAGCGTGCCTTGCGACGCTTCCGGTTGGTAGGGGGTGTAGGCGGTCAGGAACTCGCCGCGCTGGATCAGGTGGTCGACGGTCGCCGGCACGTGGTGGCGGTAGGCACCGGCGCCGAGGAAGCTCGCCACCGACCCGGCCGGCACGTTTTGGGCGGCGAGCGCGGCCATCGCCCGCTCGACCTCGATCTCGCCCTGGTGAGCCGGCAGGTCAAGCGGCGCCGCGAGGCGCGCGGACTCCGGCACATCGCGGAACAGCGCGTCGACCGACGGCGCGCCGATGGAATTCAGCATCGCCTGCCGGTCCGCCTCGGTCAGCGGCAGGTAGCGCATCAGCCGAGGCCCTTCACGTGCTCGGCGTAGGCGGCTTCATCCATCAGTGCGGCGAAGCCCGCCTTGTCCGCGACCTTCAGCTTGACGAACCAGCCCTTGCCCTCGGGATCGGCGTTCACGGTCTCGGGCGCTTCGTTCAGCGCCTGGTTGACCTCCACCACCTCGCCCGCGATGGGCGCGTACACCTCGCTCGCCGCCTTCACGGATTCCACGGTGCAGGCCTCGTCGCCGGCCGCCATCTGCTTGCCCGTGGCGGGCAACTCGACATAGACCACGTCGCCCAGCTGCTCCTGCGCGTAATTGCTGATGCCGATGGTGGCGACGTCGCCGTCCAGCCGCACCCATTCGTGATCCTTGCTGTAGCGTGTTTCGCTCACGCGCCTCTCCCCTCAGGTGGATTTCGCATAGCGGTGCGGCACGAAAGGCAGGGCGACGACGTGCGCCGTGTGGATCGCGTCGCGCACCTTGACCCCGAGCGTCCCGCCCTCGGCCGCGTGTTCCGGATCGACGTAGCCCATGGCGATCGGCGCCCCCACGGTGGGGCCGAAGCTGCCGCTGGTGACGTGGCCGACGCGGTGGCCTTCCGCGTCGCTGATCTCCGCGTCGTGGCGGGCAGGCACGCGCCCGTCGAGCTTCAGCCCGACGCGCTTGCGCCCCGGCCCGACCGAAAGCTGGCCGATAACGATGTCCGCGCCGGGGAAGCCGCCCTCGGCCCGGCGGCGGCGCGGGATGGTCCAGCCGAGCCCGGCCTCGACCGGCGTCGTCTCCTCGTCGATGTCACTGCCGTAGAGGCAGAGGCCCGCCTCGAGGCGCAGCGTGTCGCGCGCGCCGAGCCCGGCGGGCGCCACCTCCGGCGCGTCGAGAAGCAGGCGCGCCACCCGCTCGGCGTCCTCCGCGTGGACCGAGAGCTCGAACCCGTCCTCGCCGGTATAGCCGGAGCGGGCGATCGCGGCCTTCGCGCCGGCGATGGCGAACTCGCCGGTCGCGAGGAAGGCGAGGCTTTCCGCGCCGGGCGCGAGGCGGGCGATCACATCTGCGGCTTTCGGCCCTTGCAGCGCGAGCAGCGCCCGGTCGGTGAGCTCGGCCACCATCTCGTCCGGCAGGTTCTCCATCAGATGAGCGAGGTCGACGGCCCGGCGCGACGCGTTGACGACGATGTGTAGCCCGCCCGCCGTGCGCGCCACCATCAGGTCGTCGATGATGCCACCGGCCTCGTTGGTGAGCATGGTGTAGCGCACGCGCCCGACAGCGAGCCCGTCGATGTCTCCCGGCACCAGCCGCTCGAGCGCCTTGGCCGCGCCCTGGCCGGCGATCGCCACCTGGCCCATGTGCGAGACGTCAAACAGCGAGGCTGCGGCGCGGGTGTGGGCGTGCTCGGCGAGGATGCCCCTGTACTGGACGGGCATGGACCAGCCGGCGAACGGCACCATCCGCGCGCCGAGCGCGACGTGCAGATCGTAGAGCGGCGTGCGCTGCCCCTCGCCTGAGGCCGGATCGGTCATGATCGCCCCAGTCTAAAGGACCCCCCGCCGCGATGCAAAACCGCGTCAGCCCCGCCCGGCGGCCTTGGCCAGGGTTTCGGCGAGCCGGCCGAATTCAGCGGCGGTCGAATAGGGCGTGGTGAGGGCAAAGCGGGTGACTCCGAGCCTTGCCAGCCGCTCAAGATGCGCTTTCGCGGCGCCGGAATCGGCGGGCAGCGCGCCTGACACCGCCACCTCGGGCACGCCCCTGCCGGCAGCCTGGAACAGGCGGGCGAGCTCGGCGATCGGCGCGGACAGCGCGTCCGGGTCGGCGCTCGCCCCCGGCATCCACCCCTCGGCGAAGCGGGCGGCGCGGGCCAAGGCATGCGGCGGGGCCCCGCCGACATAGAGCGGCGGGCGGGCCGGGCGCGGGCGGAACAGCACTTTCGCCCCGTTGATCTCGACTTCGTCGGCGGCGAAGCAGCGGTGGATCGTCTCCAGAGCCTCGTCGGCGAGGCGCCCGCGCCGCGTCCGATCGATCCCGAGCACCTGGAACTCCGCCTCCATCCAGCCGACGCCGCAGCCGAGGCGGAGCCGACCGCCCGACAGGGCCTGGAGGCTCGCTGCCCATTTCGCGATCAGGTATGGGTTGCGGTAGGGCAGGATCAGCACCCGCGTGCCAATTCCGACCCGCTCGGTGATCCCTGCGACGAAGGCGAGGGTCGCCAGCGGCTCGATATAGAACCCGTCCGAGCCCCGCGAATTGTCCGGCGGCACCGCGACATGGTCGTACACCCAGAGGTCGTCGATCGGCCCGGTATCGGCGATGCGCGCGCATTCGGCGATCAGCGCGCGCGACGCCTCGGGTCCCTTGTTGGGAAGCTGCAATCCGATGTGCATGCCCGAAGGTTAGCCGACGCGCCCACCGAGCGCCACTCGCCAAGCGCGATTGCCCCGGCCGGCGCGTGCCGCTATGGTCTGGCGACACAGCGCGCGCCACGCGTGCTCAATCGGGCCATCAAGGCCCAAAACGTAACAAGGAGGAAACGACATGCAGAAGCACGCCCTCATCATGTCCGCCGCGTCCCTCGCGGCCGCGCTGGCCCTCGCGGCGCCAGCGCGGGCCGATTCGATCTCCGACTTCTACTCGGGCAGGACGGTGTCGGTGTACGTGGCGGTGTCGCCGGGCGGCATCTACTCGACCTACGCCCAGATGATGGCGCCCCACTTCGCGAAGCACATCCCCGGCCACCCGACGGTGATCGTGAAGCACATGCCGGGTGCCGGCGGCCTCTCGGCGATGAACTTCGTCTACAACGCCGCGCCCAAGGACGGCACAGTCGTCATCACGCCGACCTCGGGCATGACCAAGGACCAGGCCCTGGGCACGGCGAACGTCAAGTACGACACGCGCAAATACCAGTGGCTCGGTGGCTGGGGCGAGGCGGTGAGCGTATGTTCGGTGTGGAAGACCGCGCCGGCGACGACCATCGAGCAGGCGCGCCAGAAGGTCGACGTGCTCGGCGCGTTCTCGAAGGGCTCGACCACCTATCGCAACCCGGCGGCGGTCAATGCCGTCCTCGGCACCAAGTTCAAGATCATCGTCGGCTATGGCGGCGGCTCGAAGGTGCGCCTCGCCATGGAAAAGCACGAGGTCGACGGCTGGTGCGGCCAATATCTCGGCTGGAAGATGGTGAAGCCGGAATGGCTCAAGCAGGGTCTGCTCGCCCATCTCGTGCAGTTCGCCTCGAAGCGCTCGCCCGACATGCCGAACGTTCCGCTTCTCAGCGAATTCGCCAAGACGGCGGACGAGAAGCAGATTCTCGAGTTCATCGAATCTGGCCTCGACGACCGCGCCATGGCCGCGCCTCCGGGCGTTCCAGCCGACCGCGTGGCCGCGCTCGAGAAGGCCTACTGGGAAACGCTGCACGACCCGGCCTTCCTTGCCGACGCGACGAAGCTGCACATGGATATCGACGCGCTGACCGGCAAGCAGGTCCACGATTTCTGCGTCAAGGCGATGTCCCTCAGCGCAGAGAACATCGCGCGGGCGAAGAAGGCGATGGGGATCATGTAGCGGCCCGGGCACGCCGCCCGGCACCGCCGTTGCAGTAGTCGCCGCAAGGGACCGACATGGACCAGCAAGCGTTGACGATGGCGTGGCATGCCCTCGCCATCGTCAGCGACCCTTTGCGCCTCGTCTATCTCGCCTCTGGCGTGTTGATGGGGCTCGTACTCGGGATCATCCCGGGGCTCGGCGGGCTGATCGGGCTTTCGATCCTCCTCCCCTTCACCTTCGGGCTCGATCCGTTCGCCGCCGTCGCGATGATGCTCGGCCTCTCGGCGGTCACCGTGACCTCCAATTCGATCCCGGCCGTGCTGTTCAGCGTGCCGGGCACGATCGGTTCGGCCGCGACCGTGCTCGACGGCTTCCCGATGGCGCAGAAGGGCGAGGCCGGCCGCGCGCTCGGCGCCGCCTATACCGCCTCGGTGCTGGGCGGGCTGTTCGGCGCGTTCGTTCTGGGCATCTCGGTGCCGGTGCTCCGGCCCCTCGTGCTCCTGATCGGCTCGCCGGAGCTCTTTGCCATCTGCGTGTTCGGTCTCTCGCTGGTTGCGGGGCTCAGCGCGAACGCCCCCCTCAAGGGCATGGCGGCCGTCTGCATCGGCATCTCGGTCGCCATGATCGGCGAGGACGCGCAAACCGCGCAGCTCCGCTGGACGCTCGGCACCAACTATCTGTGGGACGGGCTTCCGATCGTGCCGTTCGTGCTCGGCATCTTCGCGCTGCCCGAGATGTGCGATCTTGCCATCGCGCGGCGCGCCATCTCGGGCGACACCAACATTGGTTCGCGCTGGGCCCAGTTCGAGGGCGCGAAGGACGTGCTGCGCAACTGGTGGCTTCTGCTCCGCTGCTCGTCGCTGGGCGCGGTTCTCGGCGCGGTGCCCGGCATCGGCGCGGCGGTGATCGACTGGATCGCCTACGGCCATGCCATCCGCACAGAGAAGGGTGCGGCCGAGACGTTCGGCAAGGGCGACGTGCGCGGCGTGATCGCCTGCGAGTGCTCGAACAACGCGAAGGAGGGCGGCGCGCTGATCCCGACCGTGGCCTTCGGCGTGCCGGGCTCGGCCTCGATGGCGCTGATGCTGTCGGCTTTCCTGATCCACGACATCGTGCCCGGGCCGGAGATGCTGACCAAGCATCTCGACGTCACCTACGCGCTCGTGTGGTCGGTTGCCATCGCCAACATCTTGGGCGCGGGCATCTGCTTCCTGTTCGCGAACCAGCTCGCCAAGATCGCCATCATCCGGATCGGCGTGCTGGCGCCGCTGATCGTGGGCGTCGTGTTCGTCGGCGTCTATCAGGCCTCGTCGAGCTGGGGCGATCTGATCGCGCTGCTCGTGTTCGGGGTGATCGGCTGGATCATGAAGCGGATGAACTGGCCGCGCCCGCCGGTCATCCTGGGCTTTGTGCTCGGCGCGCTGTTCGAGCGCTACATGTACATCTCGGTCCAGCGCTATGGGTTCGAGTGGCTGGGCCATCCGGTCGTGGTCGTGATCATGACGCTTGGCCTTTACGGGCTTCTGTCGCCGATCGTGCGCAACGTGCGGCATGAGCGGCGCCGCCTCGGCGGCCGGGCGCGCATCGCGTTCGGCCGGCGCGACCGGCTCGCGACCGGCGAGAACGTGTTCACCTGGATCGTGATCCTCGTGTTCGCCGCCGCGTTCGCATCGTCGCTCGCATGGCCGCTCGGCGCCAGGCTGGTGCCCGACACGGTGGCGATCGGCGGCATCGCGTTCGCGCTGCTGCACTTCGCGGGGAACTTCACCAAGCTCGCCCCTGTGGCCGGCGCGCCGCCGCCCCCGCCCGCGAAGAAGACCGCGCAGGACGAATCGGCTGTGGATCTTCTTTCAGGGCTCGGCATGGGGACGATCCTGCAGCGCGCCCTGGTGTTCCTCGCCTGGTGCCTGTTCTATCTCGGCGCGACCTGGCTGATCGGCTTGCTGCCCGCCATGCTGGTCTTCCTGATCCTCTATATGCGCTTCCAGGGGCACGAGAGCTGGCGCGTCACCCTCATGGTCGCGTTCGGTACCACCGCGTTCGGCTACGTGTTGTTCCACCAGCTCGTCGCCGTCTCCTGGCCGCAGTCGCTTTTGGGCGACGCCTTCCCCGTCCTGCGCTCGATCGGAGCCATCAACCTGTTTTGAGAGGAGTCCGCCGTGAGCGACCTTACCGCCCTGATCCGCGAGCTCGTCGCCGCCAACCGCGTGCTGGGGCACGAAGGCATTTGCGACGCGTTCGGCCATGTCAGCGTGCGCCATCCAGACAACCCGCACCGCTATCTGCTGTCGCGCTCGCGCGCGCCCTCGCTGGTCGAGCCCGAGGACATCCTCGAGTTCGAGCTCGACGGCACGCCGGTGAAGCCGACCGACACCCCGATCTATATCGAGCGGCCGATCCACGGCGCGATCTACGAGGCGCGCCCGGACGTGATGAGCGTGGTGCACAATCACTGCCACGACATCCTGCCCTTCGCCATCTCAAACGCGCCGATGCGGCCCGCCATCCATGGCGCGCGCCGGCTCGGCCAGTCGATTCCGCTGTGGGACATCCGCACCCGGTTCGGCGACACTGACCTTCTCGTCACCAACTTCGAGCAGGGGCGCGACCTCGCCAAGGCGCTCGGCCGGCAGAAGGCGGTCGTCATGCGCGGCCATGGCTGCGCGGTTTCGGGCCGCACGATCGCCGATTCGGTGCAGTCGTGCCTCTCCCTCGCCGCGAACGCAAAGGCGATCAATCTCGCCGTCGCGATGGGCGCCGAGATCAACTGGCTCACCCCCGGCGAGATCGACGCCGCCTCGCCCGGCGCGCAGAATCTGCGCGGCCACGACCGCCAGTGGGAATATCTCTGCCACCGCGCCGGCGCGAAGCTCTAAGGTCGAGGGCGACCCGTCCGCTGGGCGTCGCGAGGAGTGGGTCGCATGGACCCCTTCCGCGCGGGTCGCGGTGACGTGTGTCCTGGAAGCGCGGTCGTGGGATGAACAACGCTGACCTGATCGTCGCCACATTGCGTGCCGCCGGCATCGCGCGCGGCTTCGGTATCCCATCCGGCAACGTTCTTCCGCTGATGGACGCGATGCGCACCGGCGGCGTCGAGTTCGTGCTGACCTCGCACGAGGGCGCGGCCGGCTTCGCCGCCGAGGTGACCGGGCGGCAGACCCAACGGCCCGGCCTTGCCATCGCGACATTGGGGCCGGGCGCCACCAACCTCGCGACCGGCGTCGGCTCGGCCTTCCTCGACCGTTCGCCGATGCTCGCCATCACCTGCAACCTGCCGACAACTCAGCTCGGGCGGCGCATCCAGATGGGCATCGACCATCACGCGCTGTTCGCCCCAATCACGAAGGCGACGATGGCAATTCCCGCCGGCGCGGTGGGCGAGACGCTGGCCGAGGCGATCCGTGTCGCGCTTTCCGAGCCGGCGGGCCCGGTGCACCTCGACCTTCCCGAGGATGTGGCGACCGCCCCGTGCCGAGAGACGGTGCCCGAGATTCCCGAAGGCGCGCGCCTCGCCCCGCCCGCGGCCGCGGACCTCGCCGCCGTCCGCGCGGCGCTCGCGGCGGCGACGCGGCCGGTCGCGGTGATCGGCGCCGACGCGCGGCGCCTTCGCGATCCCGCCGTACTGCGCCGTGTGGTCGAGCGCCACGCCTTGCCCTTCGCCCATACGACAATGGCGAAGGGGCTGGTTTCCGACGACCACCCGCTTTCGGTCGGGTGCATCGAACGGGCGTGTCGCCAGTACCAGCGCGACTTCCTGCGCCGCGCCGATTTGATCGTCGCGCTCGGCTACGACACGATCGAGGTCGAGTACGAGGCGTGGATCGGCGACGTCCCGCTTGTCCATGTCGGGCTCGACGCACCCGACACCGACGGCTCGGTCGCGCTCCGCGCCCAGGCGACCGGCGATCTCGACGCGGCGCTCGCTGCTCTCGCCGCCCTGCCGCCACGCGCCAATGGCTGGACCTCCGAAGCGCTCGCGTCCCACCGCGCGGGCTTCGCCGCCGTGCTTCGTCCTGCGTCGGCAAGCTTTGCGCCGCACCAGGCGGTCGACGTGGTGCGCCGCGCACTGCCGGCGGACGGCGTGCTCGCCTTCGATGTCGGCGCACACACGCACCAGATCGCCAGCCAGTGGTCCGCAACCGGCCCGCGCCAGTTCCTGATCACCAACGGGTGGTCGTCGATGGGGTTCGGCCTGCCCGCCGCCATCGCCGCCAAGCTCGCCGCGCCCGACCGCCCCGTCGTCTGCCTGATCGGCGACGGTTGCTTCCGCATGAGCTGCGGCGAGCTCGCGACCGCCGCGCGGCTCGGCCTCTCGCTCCCGGTCGTGGTGCTGGACGACGCGATCCTCGGGCTGATCCAGGTGAAGCAGGCGCGCCGCCAGATGCCAGCCTACGGCACCGGCTTGCAGGACACGCCCTATGGCGCGCCGCCGCCACATTATTTCGGCGTGCCGGCGGTCGGCGTTCGCGATGCCGGCGAATTGACCGCCGCGCTTCACGCTGCCCTCGCCGCCCCCGGCCCGACGGTGATCGAGGCAGTGGTCGACCCGGCGCATTACTGGCAGACCGTCTACGACTAAAGCGCCCCGCGCCGGCGCCTTTCTCCCCTCCCGCAAAAATTTCCGGCCGCCCGTGTCACACGCGGGGGCGCTGCCTCGTCTTGTGGTCGGACGCCCTGAGGGCGGAAATCGAGGAGAAATGCCATGACACAGCGGCTGAACGCGATTGCCACAGGATCGGGGGGAATCGAGGGGCTGCGGAAGGTGGAGGCCTATCTCGCCAATTGCGGGCTGGAGCCGACGCTGCTCGAGCTGGTCAAGACGCGCGTGTCGCAGATCAATGGCTGCGCCTATTGCCTGCACATGCACGCGGCCGACGCGCGTCGCGGCGGCGAAAGCGACGAACGCCTGCTGCTGCTAAACGCTTGGCACGAATCCGCGCTCTATTCCGAGCGCGAGCGGGCGGCGCTCACCTGGGCCGAGTCGCTCACCCGGATCGCCGAGACGCACGCCCCCGACGAGGTGTACGATGAGGCCCGGCGACGGTTCTCGGACAAGGAGCTAGGTCATGTACCCATAAAGGGGATTCCCTTTATGGGCGGGGTGTGATTCAAGCTTCCAAACGGTGGGAGCTTGAAGATGGCGCGCTTCGATTTGACCGATGCGGAATGGACGATCATCCAGCCGCTGCTGCCGAACAAGCCGCGCGGCGTGCCGCGGGTGGACGACCGGCGTGTGGTGAACGGGATCTTCCACATCCTGCGCACAGGCGCGCCGTGGCGTGACCTGCCGGAACGGTACGGCCCGTACACCACGGTCTACAATCGCTTCAACCGCTGGGCCAAAGCAGGGGTGTGGCTCAAGGTGTTCGAGGCTTTGAAGGCCGGCTCGCCCACGTCGCTTCATCTGATCAACTCCTCGATCGTGCGCGCCCACCAGCACGCGGCCGGCGGTAAAAAGGGGGCGCGGATCACGCCATCGGCCGTTCTCGTGGAGGACTGACCACCAAAATCCACGTCGTGGTGGATCGTCACGGCCTGCCTGTGCGCCTGCTGCTCACCCCCGGCCAGGCCTCGGACAAGACCACCTTCCCGGCCCTGGTCGAGGGACTGGCGCTCGCTCGTCACGTCGTTGCCGACCGCGGCTACTTCGCGGCCACCATTATCGCGCTCATCGAAGCCGCTGGCGCCTTCGCCCACATCCCGTCGCAGAGCAACGTCCGGGTCCGCCGTGTCGTTGACCGCCAGATTTACCGCCAGCGCAACCTCGTCGAACGCTTCTTCAACCGGCTCAAGCACTTCCGGCGCATCGCCACGCGCTATGACAAGCTCGCGCGAAACTTCCTCGCCGCCGTCGCCCTCGCTTCCATACGGCTCCGCATCAACCATTATGAGTCCACGACCTAGTCGACCTCTCGATCGCGATCGCCATGATCAACGGCTGGAACCGGCTCTCCATCGGGTTCCGCGCGGCCCACCCGGCCGACCGGCCGAAGGCCGCCTGACCGCCGGCGAGACACGCCATGGATCATCCCGCTGACACGCTGGATGCGTTCGAAGACCTCCGCCCCCGCTTGACCGGGCTCGCCTACCGCATGCTCGGCTCGATGGCGGAGGCGGAGGACGTGGTGCAGGAGGCGTGGCTGCGCTGGTACCGCGCCGACCGCGCCGCCGTTGTCGACCCGCCCGCCTATCTCTCGCGCGTGGTGACGCGGCTCAGCCTCGACGCGCTGAAATCGGCGCGGGCGCGGCGCGAGGTCTATGTCGGTCCCTGGCTGCCTGAACCGGTGCTCGACGCCTCTGCCTTCGCCGCCGAGGCGGAGAGCGACTACGCGCACGATTTGTCCGTCGGGCTGCTGCTGGCGCTGGAGCGGCTGTCGCCGCTCGAGCGGGCGGCGTTCCTGCTGCACGACGTGTTCGACGTCGAATTCGCGGAGGTTGCCGCCGCACTCGACCGCAGCGAGGTGGCGTGCCGCCAGCTCGCGGCCCGCGCGCGGACCCATGTGCGCTCGACGCGGCCGCGCTTCCCGGTCGCACCAGAGGCCGGACACGCGATCGTACGGGCGTTCGTCGCCGCCGCGGACAGCGGCGATGCCTCCGGTCTCACCCGGCTGCTCGCCGAGGATGCGGTGCTGCACAGCGACGGCGGCGGCAAGGTCCGCGCGGCGCTGCGCGCGATCCGCGGGCGCGACCGCGTCGTCCGCTTCACGGTGGGCATCTCGCGCAAGCTGTTCGAGCCACGCACCGCCGCGCATTCCTTCCTGCCGGTGAACGGCCTGCCTGGCCTCGTCACGACGTTCCAGGACGGCAGTCTCCAGGCTACCGCCTTCCAGATCGAGGACGGGCGGATCGTCGCGATCTATATCATGCGCAACCCGGACAAGCTTGCCCGGCTCGCGGGCGCTATGGCGTCGCCCGGCGCAGCGCCGGAATGACCTCCGCGCCGAACAGCCGGTACCACGCGCGCATCTCGGAAAGCGCAACCGACCGGTCGAAGATTACTGAGAAGTGGCCGGCGCCGGCACGGCGACACTGACCGATGATCTGATCGGCGATGGCGGTGGGGCTGCCGGCGATGAACTCGTCATCGCCGACCGAGAAGCTGTGCGACGCGGGGGAATCGAGGATCGCCGGCCGGCCCGGCACGTCGGCGCGCGGGTCCACCTTGATCTGCTCGCGGTAGGTGACGCGGCGGCGGGCGAGGGCGGTCGCGTCGTCCAGCATGCTCACCTGCCGCCGGATGCAAAGATCGTCGGGCCCGACGGTCCGTCCCGCCTTCGCCGCCTCCTCGCGGTAGGCGTCGAAGATTTCGATGATCTTTTCGAGCGGATGGAAGCCGGTCGAGATCTTGGCGCCGCGCCGCGCCGCCTTGCGCGCCGAGGCGACGCTGATGACCGTCACCCATTTCGGCGGCGCCGGTTGCTGGATGCAGCGCGGCGTCAGGCGCAAATCGTCGAACTGCCAGAATTTGCCGTGATGCGAAATCACCGGCGCGGCCAGCGCCTTGTCGAGGATCTCCATCGCCTCGTCGTTGCGGGCGCGCGCTTCGTCAGCGGAGAGTCCGACCTGGGCCATTTCCTGCGGAATGCCGGCGGCGGTCCCGATCTCCAGCCGCCCGCCGGTCAGGTGGTCGAGCATGCCGATCTCCTCCACCAGCTGCCAGGGCGCGTGGTAGGGCGGCACCATGCCCATCACGCCGAGGCGCAGCGTGCGGGTGCGCAGCGCGACATTGGCAATCAGCAGGTTGGGGGCGGGCGAATAGGTGTGGCCGAAATGATGCTCGCTGAAAAAGATGCCGTCGAACCCGGCGGGCTCCGCGCTCGCCCACAGGTCGAGATGGGCGTCGAAATAGGCCTGCGATGCGGCCGGATTGAACCGGTCGGCCAGCTCAGCCGGCGCGGCGAACAGCTCGAAGATCCAGGTCTTGATCACGCCGCGCCCTTCCTCGCCTGGCCGCCGATCTATTGCTGCGTGTCGCCGGCTTTCTTCAGCTCCTCGCGGAACTTTGCGAGGATCTGGGCGCCGTTCGGGCGGGACTTCACCCAGGCGTCGACCACCGGCTGCGTCACCTTGATCCAGCGCGCCCGCTCGGCCGCGGAAAGCTTCGACATGTGCTGGCCGGAGAGCTTGGTGACGTACGCTTCCTGCTGCTCGGCCGTGTGCGTGAAGGTTTCGGCCATGCGGCGCGAGAACGGCTCGCCGGCATACTTGTCGACGGCCGCCTTCGCCTTGGCCGGCAGGCGCTCGCAGGCCGACTTGCTCATCAGGATGAAGGCCGACGGCGTCGAGTAGCCGACATCGAGATGGTAGTGGGTCACCTCCTGCAGCTTGTACTGCACGACGCCGCCCCAGCCCATCTCCGCCCCGTCGACCACGCCGCGCTGCAGCGCCTCGTAGTTTTCCTGCGTGGTGAGCGTGATCGGCGTGCCGCCCAGCCGCTCCATGATCTTCGCGTCGGCAGCGCCCTGGACGGCGATCTTGAGCCCGTGCAGGTCGGCCAGCGTCTTGATCGGCGTACGCGTGTGCAGGTTGGTCGCCGGGAACAGGAAGAAGGCGACCGGATGGACCTTTGCGTACTGCTTATCCAACATGCCGTCGGCATAAAGGTTCCACAGCGCGACCGAGCCGGGAATGATGTCGTTCACGATGAAAGGAAGGTCCGCCACCGACGTGTCGGGAAACATCCCGCGATAGATCGTCGGCACCGACATGCCGATGTCGATCACCCCACTCACCAGCCGATCCCACGTGTTGCCCATGGTGGCGAGGCTGGAGCCGAAGAAGAACTTGATGTCGAGCGTGCCGTCCGACGCCTTCATCACGTCCTGCGCCCAGGGCAGCATGCCGTGTACGTAGTTCGTCGAGTTGGAGGGGCCGGTGAAATTGAACTTCAGCGTTGCCGGCTCGGCCGCCTTGGCCGCGGCGGGCAGGCCGATGGCAAGCGCCAGCGCCGCAATCCCGAGCTTCGCGAACATGTTTACTCCTTGCACGAGCGAACCTTTGTTGGCCGGCAATGTGGCAGTCGCGGTGTGGCCGGTCAATCGCAGTCAGCCTGCGCAAAGCACGCGCCACGCCGACGAATATGCTAGAAGGCGGGCCACACGTGCCCGACGCACGCTGGCGTGGGGACTACCGAACGCGAGAGGACGGAATGTCGGACGACAAGACGAGCCGAAACGAGACGCCAGGAAACCCCGCTCGCATCCTGCTGAAGGGCGGGGTCGTGCTGAGCTTCGATCGGGCCGTCGGCGACTTCGACCAGGCGGACGTGCTGATCGAGGGCAAGAAGATCGTCGTCGTCCGGCCGAACATCGAGGCGCAGGACGCGACGGTGATCGACGCTTCCGACACCATCGTGCTGCCGGGCTTCATCGATTCGCACCATCATTTGTACCAGGGCGTGCTGCGCAACGTGCAGGCGAACGGCCTCCTGATGGACTACTTCCGGGACATCACGAACGGGCCGGCGGCGATCACCCGGCACTTCCGTCCGGAGGACGCCTATGTCGGCGGGCTGAGCGGCGCGATCCGCTCGCTCGACGCGGGGGTGACGACGGTCGCCGACGTGTCGCAGGTCAACCACAGCCCCGAGCACAGCGACGCGCTGATCCGCGGCTTCATCGAATCGGGCGTCCGCATCGTCGTCGCCTATACCGCCGGCGCGGGCGAGCGGATGGCCTGGCCGGGCGACGTCGAACGGCTGCTCAAGCAGTACTTCTCGTCGCGCGACCAGCTCGTGACGCCGGCCCTCGGCACCGGCGTCGACGGCAAATCCTTCCGTGCCGCGCGCCGCCACGGTCTCCGCATCTGGACCCATATCGTCGGCACCTCGCCGCGCGCCAGCGGGACAGAGCTCGAGCGGCTCGGCCGCGAGGGGCAGATGGGCGCGGACAACGTCTACATTCATCTGACGGGCGTGTCGTCCGAGCTGATGCAGCTCGTCCGCGACACAGGGGGCGCGGCGTCGCTCGCCGTGCCGATCGAAATGACGATGCGGCACGGCGCGCCGCCGATCCAGCAGGCGCTCGATCACGGCATCCGGCCGAGCCTGTCGAGCGACGTCGAGACCTCGATGACCGCCGACATGTTCACCATCATGCGCTCGTGCTTCATCCTGCAGCGCATGCTCGTCAACGAGCGGGCGATCGCGCAGGAGGCCGACCTCCCCACCCTGCTCACCGCCCGCGAAATGCTCGAGCTGGCGACGATCCAGGGCGCGCGCGACTGCGGCCTCGACGCGAAGACGGGCTCGCTCACGCCGGGGAAGGAGGCCGACAT
Source organism: uncultured Alphaproteobacteria bacterium (assembly GCA_963775315.1). Taxonomy (GTDB): domain Bacteria; phylum Pseudomonadota; class Alphaproteobacteria; order MPNO01; family DASWLB01; genus CAWGHZ01. The sequence continues at coordinate 298,109 of CAVZIN010000012.1, forward strand.
CGTTATGCTGCGGCACGACACGCCGAACGCGATGCCTCTCAACAATGCCTACGGCGCGATCGTGACCGGCATGGACACGAGCAACGTGGACACCGTGCTGGTCGCCGGCAAGATCGTGAAGCGGAACGGCAAGCTCACCAACGTCGATCTGAAGCGGCTGCGCGATATTTCGACCGCCTCGCGCGACTATCTCGTCGGCAAGGCGGGGTGGCCGCGCTCGGTCATCGACCTCAGCCTGCCCGGGCGGTAAGGGCGGCGGGGGACCCGCCCCCGCTAGCTGTCGAGGACCGACGGGTGGAACAGCGCGTCGACCGGGATCGGCTTGTCGATCAGCGTCTGGTCGTGGCAGTACATGATGAACCGCTCGAGGTTCGCGCGGTTGACCGCGAGGCCCGAGGGCCATGGGTCACGCGCGAGCGTCGAATCCTGCGCTTCGACCTCGTTGCGGGCGAAGGCGAGCAGGGCGAAGCCCGGATCTTCGTACGAGTCCCGCGCCTGGGCCTTGGCATCCTCCCACATCCCGATCAGCGCGTGGGGAAGCCAGGGCTCGCGCGCCGCCAGCTCCTCCTTCATCGCCATCACATGCATGATCGGGTAGTGGCCGTGCTTCCCGAAATAGCGCACGCATTCCGACTTCGTGTCGGGAAAGATGCGGCGCACCTTGTCGGCCCGCTCGAACAGGACGTGCGGCGGGTGCGGATGGATCAGCGCGTCGACATCGCCGGCTAGCAGCATCTCGCCCGGGTCCCTGCCCTTGTCGATCCGCTCGATTCGCACGGGGCGGCCGGGCGTCCACGCCACCTCCTCGGGATTCTGGGTGAACCAGACGATCTCCTCCCACGGGACGCCGTATTCGAACTTGAGGTCCCCCTTGGCCAGCACGGACATGGTGACCTGGAAGGCGCGGATCGCCACCCGGCGGCCGCGGAGCTGGGCGGGCGCGGTGATGCCTGAATCTCCGAGGACGAACATGTGGTTCTGGCTGAACAGCCGGCGCGGGAAGACCGGCACCGCGGTGAAGGGCGCGCCGCGCGCCTTGGCCATCACGTAGGAGCCGAGCGACATCTCGGCGATGTCGAACTCGCCGCGCAGGAAGCGCCCGTGCCGGCTGAGCCCGTGCCGGCCGGGGGCCGACATGCCGACCTCGAGCGGCGTCAGGGAAAGCCCGTCCGGCAACGCCACGGTGCCGAGGAAGAACGGCATGTGCCGGTCGTAGCGTTCGAGCGCGATCGTCAGGTTGAGCGGGGCCATGATCCCTCCGCGAGATCGATCGTTCCTATACGCCGAAGGTGAACCGCGTGCCGATGTTGGATGTGACCAGCCGGTCGGGCATACGCTTGCGCATGGTCTCGATGAAGGCCGCGCCCGTGCAGTGCATCGGCACGACGACATCGGGCTGCAGCTTTTCCAGCTCGTCGATCGTGTGGTCGACGTAGTCGATGGGCGCGGGGCTCAAATGAAATCCCCCGATCACCGCGTGCAGCCGGTCGACGTTCGCCACCTTCATCGCCGTCCGGACCGAGTTGATGATCCCGGCATGGCCGCAGGACGAGATGACGACGAGCCCGCGCCCCTTAACGATGTAACAGGTGGCGTGCTCCTCGGGATGCGTGTCCTGCACCAGCTTGCCGCGCCGCTCGGCCTCGGTGAAATGCTCCTCGGGCTCGACCATCGAGCCGCCCGAGACCTTTTCGAACGAATCCCGCTCGATATAGCCGGAGGTGAACGCGCCGGGCAGCGTGTGCGGCACGCCGCAGCAGACGGGCGTCACCTTCTGCGCGGTGAGCGCGGTGCGGTCGAGCGCGCCCCAGGAGACGATCTCGCCGTCCGGCGCCTTCACCCATTTCTCGCGGAACACGTTCTCCGCCCCCACGTAGAGCGCGAGATTGCGCTTCATGTGAGTGCGGTAGCGGTCGACGAATCCGGAGAGGCCGCCGTAATGGTCGCGATGGCCGTGGCTCAGGATCAACCCGTCGAGCTTTGCCTCGTCGATGTCGAGCAGGTCGAAATTGCGGGTCAGGATCTCCGGCGTGTATCCGAAATCGAGCAGGTACTGCGCCTTGCCGCCGCCGGCCGACGATTCGAGATGCAGCGACAGGCCCCATTCTCCGGCGAGAGTCGACATCTGCCGGCCGGGCACCTGGCGCACGTGCTCGATCTTCGCGTGCGGATGCGTCGCGTCGCGAATGAACCTCTCATAAGCCGAATCCACCACCACCCGGACCGAGAGATGGTCCACCACCGGGGCAGCAAACGGCGCCTGGGCGCTCGGCTCCGCGTTCATGGCATTCTCCCCTTCCCGTGCGTCAGACCGAAAACACGTCGAACCAGCCGTCGACGATTTCGTCGACGAGCATGACCTTCTTGCGCGCGATGCGGAAGTCGCCCTCCGCCGGGCGCAGGCGATATTCGTAGCGCCCGGCCCGCTGCTCCGTCCCGCGCTTGAGGCTCCAGAGCGAGACCTGGAACGTCGCCGTCGCTGCAATCGCGCCGCCCTCCTCTCGGGCGAGCACGTTGCCGATCATGTGGCACGTGCGCGGCAGCGGCGTCGACGCCGCCGAGACGCCGGTGCCCAACCGGAAGATGCGGTCCTCGAGGCCTGACCGCGACGGGATGTAGATCAGGTTGACCGAGAGCTCGGGGTCGGCCACCAGCTCGCCCTCCATGGTGTAGCTCGGCACCCAGAACTGGGCATCCGGGTCGTAGAGCCCGAGCCAGTCGTCCCAGCGCCGCTCGTCAAGCGCGAGCGCCTCTCGGTAGAGGAAGCCGGCGACGGCCGGCGTCAGCGCGTCAGTCACGGCGCACCGGGCCCGCATTCGCCATCAGCCGCGCCCATTGGCGCCAGACTCCTTGCAGCGCGATCTCGTGCGTGAAATGGGCCGAACTGCGGACCGGCGCGATGCCGAGCTCGCGCGCCGGACCGTCTGGCCCAGCGATGGCGGTGGCGTCGCCGCGGGTCATGTCGCTGCGATGCGCCCGCGCCCGGTTGCCCTGCTGGGTGATTTCGAGGATCGCCACGTCGTCTGGCGTCGACATGCCCGATGGCATGAAGAAATCCTCGAACTTGCGGAGGCGCGCCGCGCGCAGCGTTCGGTCCTCGCCGACCGGCGCGACGCACCAGGACGAGATCTCCGTTCGGTCGACGCCGAGGGGGCGGTAGGTGCGCACATAGGTGGAGGCCAGCTCGTTCACCAGAAGGTTCGGAAATATGGTCACGTGGCGCGACCGCTCCAGCACCCATTTCGCCTTGCCGGGCGATAGCTCGCGCGAGATCTCGTCCTTCAACGTCCACACCGGGAATGCCTCGGGCGTTTCCTTGGCGGCCCAGAACGCCGTGTGGCCGTTGCCGAGCTGGTAGCTGCCGGATTCGACGCGGCCGCGCAGCCGGCCGGTCTCGGTGCGCGCGAGGCCCGCTCGCCCCTCGCGGCGGTCGCGCTCGGCCATGGTCAGCGCGAAGTTCCGGTGCACGGTCGGCGCGTGGTACGGGTCCGGCCCGTTGTCGTGCAGGATTTTCCAGTTGCAGTTCAGTACGTGGATCGAGGCGCCGGCCACCACCTCCAGCGGTCGCGGCGCCGGAGCGCAATAGATGTCGAGGAACGCGGCGACGGGGCCCAGATGGTCGCGCAGCGGGACGACTTCGGGATTCAAGCTTCCGAACACGAAGCCGCGGTAGGACTCGATCCGGGCGATGCGGACGAGGCCGAAGTGCGTCCGGTCGAGCGCGCCTTCCGGCCAGCCGACCTTCTCCGTCGTCACCGCGGTGCAGGTGCCGTCGGTGTCGTAGCACCAGCCGTGATACGGGCACTCGATGGCCGCCATGTTGCCCGCACGGGCGGGCGTCAGCAGCGCGCCGCGATGGGCGCAGGCGTTGAGGAAGGCGGCGAGCGTCCCGTCGCGCTGGCGGATCACGAAGACCGGCTGGCGGCCGATATGGGTGGCGACGTAGTCGCCGGGCTTCGGCATCAGCCCTTCGAGGGTGAGGAACACCCAGTTCGCCTCGAAGATGCGGTCGTACTCCGCTTCCAGCACCGCCGGGTCGGTATGGGCCCGGCGGTCGACACGAAACGCGCCGGGCTGATCCTCCACCAGCGATGCAAACCCGTCCGGGGCGCGCTCGAAGCCGCTTTCCATGGCGGAAGCCTGTCACAGTTGCACGGGCCCGTCGAGACGCGCCGACGCGGCGGGCCGCGGCCGGCGCGCGCCCTCCGTCAGGGCTTGAGCAGGAGTTTCCCGAGCACTTCACGCCGATCGAGCATCTCGTGCGCGCGGACCGCGTCGGCGAGCGGCAGGCGCGCATGCACCGGCGGCCGCACCGCGCCAGAGCAGAACAGCTCGAGCGTGTGCTCGAGGATACGGGCCCTTCCGGCCGGGTCGCCGTCATAGCTGTGCATGGTGAAGCAGCGCACCGCCGGGCTGCGGTTGAGCTCGGCGCGCAGCTCCCGGAACAGATCCTTGGCTGGCCAGCCGCCCAGCATGTTGAACGACACGATCAGCCCCATCGGCGCGAGCATCCGGAGGTTGTCGGTAAAGTTCGCGCCGACGATATGGTCGAGCACCAGCTCGACGCCGCGCCCGTCTGTGAGTTGCATCACCTTCTCGGCCACGGACTCGCGGCCGTAGTCGATCGTCGCGTCCGCGCCCTGGGATCGGGCGAAATCGCATTTCTGCGCGGTGCTGGCGCCCGCGATGACGCGGCTGCCCTCGTGCCGGCCGATCTGGATCACCGCGCTTCCGATCCCGCCGGCGGCACCGTTAATGTAAAGCGTCCGGCGGTCGATGCCGCGCGCCGCCTCGTGCAGAAGCGCCCACGCCACCTGATAGTTCGGCAGGCTCGCCGCGTCGTCGAGATCGATGCCGTCCGGGAGCGGGGTCACGGACTCGACCGGCACCGCGGCGAACTCCGCATAGCAGCCGCCGCGCAGGTGATAGACGAGGACCCTCTGTCCGGGGGCGAAGCCGCGCACGCCGCCTCCGACCGCCTCGATATGGCCGGTCATTTCCGCGCCGGGCACCGCGGGAAGCGGCGGCATCCAGCGATAGGCGCCGGTCCGGAACAGCACGTCGGGCTTGCCGACGCCGATCGCATGCGCCCGAACCAGCACCTCGTCGGGCCCCGGATTCGGCAACGGCATGTCAGCGTATTCGAGCTGTTCGGGGCCGCCCGTCGCGGTCAGCCGAATTGCTTTCATCGTGATGTTCTCCCCGCCTGCCCCGTACTCATCTGATCGCCACGGCCCCATAAAGCCGCGAGGTCGTCCGCGTCCAGTCTCGCCTGCGAACCCTAGCGGCAAATGGGCCCGAGCGCGGCCTCATATGGGCGTCTTCTGCAACGCTTCGCCGTCCCTGCCGCCCGAGGGCGGCCAAGATGCCGCACCCGCCCTTGATCCTCGTCAATCCGCTTAGCCCGCCCCGAGGGACGATCCGAATCGGCTCGCGGTCATTCGCGGGCTTGGGAACGGATCGGCGTGCCGATCCTGCAACGTGGATGAGGGAGCGGAGAAATGAACGAGTTGCCCCTGGTATTCGGCGCGATCGGGGCCACGGTCGCGGTGATGGTGTGGATGCTGCTGGTCTTCCGCGGATTCTTCCGGCTTCGCGAGGAACGCGCCCCAGAGGTCGTCTTCGCAAAGGTCGAGACGCCCGCGCCGAAGGCGCCCGCGAAGCCTGCCCGCCCTGCTCCGGCCGCCGCGCAGCGTCGCGGAGGCCTCGCCGCCTGACGGGACGCGCCGTCCGACCACCTCGCCGGGGCACGACGCCTCGTCGCGAGGTGGCGGAGGGAGAGGCGCCAGGTGCGAGCCGTATCCTCCGACCGCCGTAGCGCCCCGCCTACTCTGCTGGGCTCAGCGGGCGTACCCCCAAGCGCCTCGCGATCTGCGGGAACATCGGCCCTGACTTCACGATGAAGTCGTAGGACATGAGCAGCGCCGCGATCGCAAAGGGCACGTCGCCCACGAAGCGCAGCCACTGCCACAGAACGGTGGTGTCGTAGAATTGCAAGCTGCGGGCATACGCAAGTCCATGCTCATAGACGGCCTCGAGCTGCGACCAGCCGATCGGGAAGAAGTTGAGCGCGATCCAGAGAAGGAGCCCGGCGTTGTAGAGCCAGAAGGCCCAGAGGCCGAGCCGTTCGCCGAACGGTTCGCGTTCGCCCGCGGCGTAGCGAAGGCAGAAAATAGACGAGACCGATCGCGAGCAGGCCGAACGCGCCGAACAGCGAGGTGTGCGCGTGATTCAGCGTGAGGAAGGTACCGTGCTCGTAATAATTGACAAGCGGCGCATTCAGCGTGCCCCCGCCGAACACGCCAGCGCCGACGAAGTTCCAGAACGCCGCACCCAGGATGTAGGTGTAGGCGAGCCGGTAGCGGAACTCGCGCTGGCGCTTGATGATGTCGTGATGGTCCATCGCATCGAGGATCAGCAGGACCAGCGGCAGCACTTCGATGAACGAGAACATGCTGCCGAGCGGGACCCACATGCCCGGCCCGCCGACCCAGTAGATGTGATGGCCGGTGCCGAGCACGCCGCCGAGGAAGATCAGGATGAGCTCGAGATAGACCGAGCGCTCGGCAAGCTGGCGCGAAACCAGCCCGAGCGCCATCAGCAGATAGGCGCTGATGGCGGCGGCAAAGAACTCGAAGGACGGCTCGACCCACAAATGGACCACCCACCAGCGCCAGAAATCGGTGATGGTGAAGGACGGGTTGGCACCGGTCAGCGGGATCATGCCGAACACGTACAGGAAGGCGATGTTCGTGGTCGACGCCCAGATCAGATGCTCGAGCCGGATGCGGCCGGTCCAGAACTGGCGGGTCGCCCCGCGCAGCGTATCCCAGCTGGGCCAGAGCCCGCGCAGAACCAGCAGGCTCCAGATCACCAGCCCGGCAAAGAACCCGATCTGCCAGGCGCGCCCGAGTTCGAGGTAGGACAGCCCCTGGTTGCCGAACCAGAACCAACCCTTGCCGATAACGCCCATGATGCCGAGGTAGTCGCCGATCACGGCGCCGGCGACGATGATGACGGTCGCCCAGAACAGGAGGTCGACCAGCGGCCCTTGCCCGCGCGCCTCGCCACGAGAGATCGCGGGCGCGAGGAACAGGCCGGCTCCGATCCAAGACAGGCCGATCCAAATGATCGGCGTCTGGATATGGATACTGCGCCAGAAGTTGAACGGCAGCACATTGTCGAAATGGATTCCGTAGAAGCTCACCCTGTCGGAGTAGTAGTGGCCCAGGATGGCGCCCGCCGCGATCTGGAGCAGCAGCAGCGCCGCGACGACGAGAAAGTACTTGCCGACTTTGCGCTGGCTCTCGGTCAGCCCGCGGAATTCGACCAGAACCGGGTCGAACGTGCCGCGGTCGTCGCCGCGAATGTAGCGGTGATAGGCGAACAGAACGCCGCCGAAGCAGAAGAAGGTGAAGCAGAAGCTGACCCACGTCCAGATGAACGTGCTGCCGGTCGGGGCGTTGCCGACCAGCGGCTCGTACGGCCAGTTCTGCGTCCAGGATACGTCGCTTCCCGGCCGCCGCCCGACCGTGGTGAACGCGGAATAGATGACGAATTGGGCCGTCTGCACGGCGCTGGCCGCGTCGAGGCTGTAGGCTTCCGTCCAGCCTTTGATGAAGTCGTGGTGCAGGAGTTGCTTCGCGATCGCTGCCTTCAGCGTGACCACCGCGGCCGCAACGGCAGCCGGAAGGCGCGCGACATCGCCGGAAAGGTCGACGCCTTGCAGTTCGCGCTGCATCGCGGCCGTGACCGACCGTTGGTCGTCGGGGCCCAGGTCCGCGAACGGCTTGCGAAAACGCGCCTGCGCGATGTTGTCCCGAGTAAGCTCGCCCAGCCGCACCAGGTACTCGGCCGTGTAGTCCTCGCCGAAATATGACCCCATTCCATAGATGCTGCCGTAGTCCATCAGGTCGGCGCGCTGGAATGACTCCTTGCCGGCGACGATGTCCTGCCTGGTCATCAGCACCGTTCCGTCCGGCGCGAGAAACCGGGCCGGCTCGGGCGGCGCGGTGCGGTAGGTCACCGCGGTCGCCCAGCCGAGTATAGCGAACGTGAAAATTGCGACGGCAAGCAGCACCCATTTCAGGACGTTGCTGACCCGATCCTCCTCCATCCGCTTCAGAACGGCCGGATTGATGTTCGCCATGGTCCCCCTCCCTGCGGTGTCACCTCGGGACTTGATCGCTTTCGGAGGGTCGCTCCGACGTGGGTGAAAGCCGAATCATGCACGGGTTCATCGTGAATCCTGCACGCCATCGCATGTCCCGATGAATCGCGGCCACCGGCGCTGCCTCAGATCGTCCGAGCCGTTCCGTCGCGTGCCCGCGGGCGCGCCAGGACTTGGCCGTACAGGATTGCGAACAGGCCGAATGCCCCAAACCACGAAGCGGCGGCGATCCACAGCGCGAGCGCGTATTCGGCGCCGGCGAAAAAGGCGAGCATGCGAAGCACGGCCGCGACCGTCACCAAGCCGTAGATTGTGCATGTGCCAATACCCGCCGCGAGGGGCCGTCCGGTATGGCCAAGCGTGGCGCGCGTCATCACCGCGAGCGTCATGGTGCCAATCGCGCCGACGGTCAAAGCGTGCAGCGCGCCACCGGCAGGCAGCAACTCATGGAAATTCTCGAGGCCGAGCAACGCCATCCCGAGCGCCAGCCACAGATAGCCGAGATGGAGGATGACCAGCAGCGGCTCGGAGAAGGTGTGCAACCCGCGCCAGCGGGCCAGCCGCACAAGCAGAAGGACGCCCCCCACAATCAGGGCCCCCGCCGTCGCCCGCGCGTCCGGCGCCGCGGTCCACGCCACCAGCGCTATCGCCGCGACCGCCAGGACCGCAAGGTCGAAGGGCCCTTCGCCAGATGGGGCGGGAACGTCGGGACGTGCCTTGACCAGCCAATTGCGTGTGAAGCTGGGAATGATCCGGCCGCCCACGAGCGCGATCAGCATCGAAAGGGTCGCGATCCCCATGCGGATGCCCAAAGGGGCGGTCGCGGCCCATCCGACCGCCTCGAGATGAACGAGAAGATTGCCCGCCAGCAGCAAGGCGAGCGCCGCGACGACCGGAACGTTGCGCCAGCTCCGGCCCGCGACGACCTCCCGCGTGACCACCGCCAGGAACACGGCTGGAAAGCCGAGGTCGAGCGCGGCAGCCGCAGGTGCGCCGATCGTCGCGGAGACGAGCAAGGCGACTCGTCCGGCTCCCCACAGGACGACGAGCAACGCCAGCCGACCGCCCCGCAGCGGCAAGCGGCCGGTCCAGTTCGGAATGGCCGTCAGCAGAAAACCGGCCACGGTGGCCATGGCAAAGCCGTAGACCATCTCGTGGCCATGCCAGATCGGCGGCGCGAGCTGGCTCGGCAGGACCAGCCCTTCGGCGTAGGCACCGATCCAGAGCGGAACGGCCACGGCCGCCCAGATCGCCGCGCCGAGGAAGAATGGCCGGAAGCCTGCCGACAGGATCGCCGCCTCGGAATACGACCGATATCGCGGAACGGCGGTCATTCGCGCGTCAGGCCCTTCGCCAGGGCGCCGCGAGCCGGCGAGCCAGACGCGCGACACAGAACATAGACTTCAGAGGAATGTTATAATTCCTGCGTTGTCACGCAACCGAAATCGGGACGTACATGCGACTCACGCTTCAGACCGACTACGCCCTCCGCGTCCTGATCTATGTCGCGTTGAAGCGGGAGGGCTCGGCGACAATTCCCGAGATCGTCGCTCGCTTCGACATGTCGAAGGGCCACCTCACGAAGGTGGTCCAGCGGCTGGGACAGAAGGGGTATCTCACGACGATCCGCGGCAGGAATGGCGGGCTGCGCCTCGGGCATCCGGTTCAGGACATCAAGGTGGGCGACGTCGTCCGCGACATGGAGGCGGAGCTCGGCGTGCTCGGCTGCTTGCGGGGCGAGGCCGACTATTGCCGCATCGAGGAATGCTGCACGCTCCGCAGTGCCTTGGCCGAAGCGACGGACGCGTTTCTCGCCACGCTCGACCGCTATACGATCGCGGACCTCGTGCGTGCGCGGCAAATGCTCGCCCGGCTGCTGAAGATCGAGACGGTTTGAGATGTCGGGTCGAAATGCCCCCGACATTCGGCTGAAGCGCGCATACGATCCGCCCGCGCCCGACGATGGCGTTCGCATCCTCGTCGACCGGCTGTGGCCACGCGGCCTGCGCAAGGCGGATGCTGTGATCGACCGTTGGGAGAAGGAGATCGCGCCGAGTGCGGCGCTGCGCCGCTGGTTCGGCCACGACCCTGCTCGCTGGGACGAGTTCCGCCGCCGCTATCGGGACGAGCTCTCCGGCCGCGCGGTCGCCCTGGACGAGATACGTGCCTTGGCGCGCGACGGCCGCGTCACGCTGGTCTATGCCGCGCGGGACGAGCGGCACAACCATGCCCTCGTTCTTCGCGATATGCTGGCGAGCGAGAGGGCGTAATGTCGAGTTGGCAATCGAGATCGGAACGACCCGCATGATGGACGCGAGTGAAAACTTCACAATTTCGTCCGTGGACCAGCTTGAGGCGCACTATGCGGCGCCGATCGAGCGCGTGCTTCAGAAGGAGATCGATCACGTCGACGCGGTCGGCCGCGCCTTCATCGCCGCTTCGCCGTTCCTTGTCCTGGCGACCGGAAGCGCGCGGGGGCTCGATTGCTCGCCCAAGGGCGACGCGCCGGGCTTCGTTCAGGTTGCGGCGGACGGCCGCACTCTGCTCATCCCCGACCGGCGCGGCAACAACCGGCTCGACGGGCTCAGGAACCTGATCGATAACCCGCAGGTCGGGCTGATCTTCCTCATCCCCGGAGCGAACGAAACGTACCGCATCAACGGCCGCGGACACGTGAGCGTCGACCCGGCGCGCAAGCGCCGGTTCGCGGTGAACGGGCGCGAACCGAGCGCCGTCATCGTCGTCGCCGTGGAGCAGGCGTTTCACCACTGCCCGAAGGCGCTGGTCCGCTCCGACCTGTGGCGGGCTGGTTCGGGCGACCGGCCCGACGCCGCCCCGACGCTCGGCGATTTCGCGGTGGCGCGCGATCCGGGGACGGACAAGGCGTCGTACGATGCCGCCTACGCCAAGCGCATGCCCGACGAGCTCTACTGACCGCCGGCGCGCAGCCGGGTCATGCGTGCTGTGCGATCATGTAGGCTGCGACGACCGCCAGGAAGACGGCGAAGATCCGTTGGACCGTCGGAAGGGCCAGCCGGTTCCCAAGGGCGATCCCGGCCGCGCCGCCGACAAGTCCCGCCACGATCATCAGGCCGCTCGCCCCGAATCGAACGTCGCCGGCCAAGATGTACTCGATGGCATCCAGTCCGGCGAAGGCGGCAATCGGAACCAACGAGGACCGTGCCGAGACCCGCAGATCGACGGAGGCGGCGAGCGCCAGTCCCGGCACCACCAGAAATCCTCCGCCAATCGCAAAGAACCCCGAGATGGCCCCGACCGCGAGCGCGGTCGGAACGATGTACATTACTTGGCGCGCTCCGAACGCGACGGGCGTATAGGCCGCATCGACAACCTCGCCCCTCGGCCGCCGCCGCAGGCCGAGATATCCGATCCACCCCGCCACCGCGACGATGAGAAAGCCGAGCAGGAAGACCAGCTTCGTCGCGGGATAGACGAGCCCCAGCTGCGCACCGATCGCGATTCCTACGAGACCAGGCAAAGCGAACGCAAGGCCGAGCAGAACGTTCACCTCGCCGTTGCGCACGCGCCACAGCAGCAGCAGGGCGGCAATGACGCCGACGCCGAACGCGTTCGTTCCGAACGCCGCATGGCCCTGCGGTCCCCCGAGATAGAGCAGCATCGGGAGACCGATGATCGTTCCGCCGGCGCCGAGCATGCCGAGGGCGAGACCCGACAGGGCACCCCCCAGGAGAACTCCCAACACGTCAACCATCCTCCATTTCGCAGCGTTGGCATTTTTATCGTAACACGATATAAAATGCCAACCGTTAGGAGGCCGGCGTGCCGCTCGTGCGGAGTCTCCCCACGCAACAGGACTACGAGGCGCTGGCGGAATTCCGCGCCACGCTCCGCCACTTTCTCGCTTTCAGCGAGGAGGCGGCTCGGGCTGCCGGCCTGACGCCGCGCCAGCATCAGGCCCTCCTCGCAATCAAGGGATCCGCAGGGGAGGAGCCCTTGAGCATCGGTGCGCTCGCCGAGCGGCTCGGGCTCCGCCACAACACGGCGGTTGAGCTCACCCACCGGTTGGTGGCGGCAGGCCTCATCGTGCGCATGCCGGACAATACCGACCGCCGACGAGTGCTGCTCGCCCTGACGCAAAAAGGCGAGACGTGCCTCGCCGCCCTCTCCACGAGCCATCTCGAGGAGCTTCGAAACGTCCGGCCAGTCCTCCGCAAGCTTCTGCGCCGGCTCGACGGCAGCTAACTAGCGGGAGGCGAGGCGGGTTCGCAGCTCGGTGACGAGGGCGGGAATGTCCAACACACTGCCCGCGCCGAAAATCGTGTTGTCCGGTCGTTTGATCAGTGCGTCGCAGCCGAGCGCGTCGAGCTGGGCTCCGAGCGCGCCATCGACGTCTTCCACCCCGCCGGGGCCAAGAGCCGCCATGCCGCCGCCGAGCGACTTCCAGAACGCGCGATGGCCGGCGGAAAGCTGGTCGACGGGATCGGCGCCGCGCACCAGCAGCACGAAGCCGGGTCCCACGACATCGTCGAACAGCCCATCGCGCCCCTGGCGACGCACCCGGCCCTGCACGAACGGCTCGCCCGCGCCCTTGCGGCCGGCCGCGATCAGGCCCGAAGCGAAGCCCGGCACGCGGAAGGCGATCAGCGGCTTGCCGCCTTTGTCGAGCTCGGCCTGCAACGCCATCAGCGCCTCGTCGCGCCGACGCGCCTTCTCGGGATCGCGCTCGATCACGTTCTGCCCGACGCGCATGCTTTCCGTCACCGTTGCGCGCGCGTTCGGCTCGCGCTCCTCGTAATAGCTGTCCAGCAGGGCCGGCGCCGCCAGCCCCGCGAGGACCAGCTCGAGCTTCCAGGCGAGGTTGTGCGCATCGCGGAAGCCGGAGCAGAGCCCCTGCGCCAGGTAGGGCGGCATTTGGTGCGCCGCGTCGCCGGCCAGGAACACACGGTCCCGGCGCCAGTCGTGCGCGATCAGCGAGCGGAAATTGTAGGAGACGACGCGGATCAGCTCGAACTCCCCGGGCGCTGCGCCGGCCGGCCGGTCGAGGCGCTTCCAGACGTTCTCCGGCGTCACCGCCTCCTCCGGCGATTCGTCCGGAAAGATCATGAACGACCAGCGCCGGTGCTCCGGCCCCATCTGGAGCGTCATGCAGGGCTGCGACACCTCGCAGAACTGGCGGTAGGCCGGAAGGTCCGGTTTGGGCCGGATCGCCCGCGCATCGACCACCAGCCAGTCCTGCTTGAAGCCGAGATCCTCATACCCGATGCCGAGCGCGCGGCGCACGAAGCTGTTGCCGCCGTCCGCGCCGACCAGATAGCGGCCTTGCACCGTTCGCCGGCCGCCTTCGCCCTCGGTCGTGACGCTCACCCGGTCGGCATCCTGTTCGAGCGCGACGACGGTCTCGCCCTGGCGCACCTCCACGGTCGGCAGCGCCTTGGCCGCCCGGTCGAGCTCCGCCTCGAAGGCCGGCTGGTAGACCGAGATGTATTCCGGCCAGCCATGCGTCGCCCGCTCGGCCACCCGGCTCGACAACAGCACGCGCTCACCGTTCGCGAGCTCGTAGATCGGCAGGAACGTCGTCGCCGGCCGGATGCGCTCGACGATGCCGATCTCCTGGAACATGCGCAGCACGTCATCGTGCACGATGCCGACGCGCGGCAGGTTGTAGAGCGAACGGTGCCGCTCGATCACGCAGACGCTGCGCCCCGCCCGGCCGAGCAGGATCGCGGCGAGCATGCCGGTCGGGCCGTATCCCACGACGACAACGTCATAGATTTGGCTGGCCTCAGTCACCGGTCGAACTCCGCCCCGTGGCCGAGCTGGCGCGACAGCGCGTCGGCAGTATCCGTAAGTGCGCCCGTCATGAACTGCCAGTTCGCGCGCAGGGAATCCGAACGGGCGACCACGCATAGGACGGCGACGATCTTGCCACGATAGTCGAACACCGGCGCGGCGACGGCGTCGATGCCCGGCACCGCCGCCGGCTGTGCCGCGGAGAGACGGGTCGCGCGGATGCCGTCGAGCATTTCCGCCAGATCGCGCTCGTTCGGCAGCGGCAGGGCGTTGCCGCGGCGCTTCCGCCGCTCGGCGGAAATCACCGGTCCCGTGGTGGAGTGCGGCAGATGGGCGAGGAACACGCGCCCGATCGCCGTGGTGAGCACCGGCAGCACCGACCCCACCCGCACGTTCATGCTGATCGGCTGCCCGCTCTCTTCGATCGCAGTGATGGTCGGGCCCATGTCGCCCCAGACCGCGGCGGTCACCGTCTCGTTGATCCGGTCGCGCAGGCGCGGCATCGCATCGTGCACCTCGCGCAGCGGGCTGAGGCGGCGAAGCCCGGTGAGCCCGATCATCACTGCCGTCGGGCCGATCTGGTAGATGCCCGTTTCGGCGTCCTGCACCACCATTTCCTCGGCCCGCAGGCTCACCAGGTAGCGGTGCACCTTGGCGCGCGAGAGCCCGGTGGCCAGCGCGAGGCGGCGGAGCGGCAGCGCACCACCTTCGGCTGCAAGCGCGCGCAGGATGCGGGCGGCGACCCCAACCGATTGCACCCCGGACCGGCTTCCCACCGGCGACTCGGGGTCGGCGACCGAGACGACGTTCCGCGCCGTCCTTTTCGGGTTGACAGCCATGCCGGACTCCATATCGAATCGCGAAATACGTCTTGCCATACGATACAATGGCCCCAGTGGAGAACACCATGCCGAAATTCGTCATCGCGCCGCACATGCGGCTTCACGAGTGGGTCGCGCAGCGCTCCGTCATCTCGACGGCGGCGGAGTAGGCGCCGATGGCCGACGAACAGAAGCCGCTCGAGGCGATCCTCGCCGGGCTCCTCCGCAAGGAGCTCTACATTGCAGTTACCGGTCCGCTCTCGGGGCCGGGCCTGCCCGAAAAACTGCACGAGCACATTCTCGGCCAGATCGACATGGAGAAGCGACACGTGCTGTTCGGCGCCGGCCCGCTGCAGGACGAGGATAAGGACAGGCCGACGCGCGGCATGTTCATCATCCGCGCCTCCTCGTTCGACGAGGCGCGTGCGATCCTCGACCAGGACGTGTTCCACAAGGCCGGGCTCCGCACCTACAAGCTCTACCGCTGGAGCCTCAACGAGGGCTCGATGCGCATTACGGTCAACTACTCCGACCAGACCGCGAAGATCGATTGAGGCGCGTATGATCCGTACCCCCGTATGCGATCTTCTGGGCATCGAGCACCCCATCGCGCTCGGCGGGATGGGCTCGATCTACGCGCCGGACCTGGTCTCCGCCGTCTCGAACGCGGGTGGACTCGGCGCCATGGGCTGCCACAGGCTGGACCCCGACCAGCTCCGCAAAGGGGCGGCCGCCATCCGCGCCAAGACGAACAAGCCCTTCGCCCTCAACTTCCTGATCTTCGAAGCGCGCGAGGACTCGTTCGTCGCGGCGCTCGAGCTGCGGCCGGCCGTGGTCGCCTTCGCCTGGCCGCGGCCAGATCAGGACATCGCCCGCTATATCGCGCGAGCCCACGACGCCGGGGCCAAGGTCACCTTCATGGCGGGCGGCGTGCCCGAGGCGAAGCGGGCGGTCGATGCGGGTGCCGACGTGATCGTCGCGCAGGGCATCGAGGGCGGTGGCCACGTGAGCTGGATCGCGTCGCTGCCACTGGTGCCGATGGTGGTCGACGCCGTGGCGCCGGTGCCGGTGCTCGCGGCAGGCGGAATCGCCGACGGGCGAGGGCTTGCGGCGGCGCTCGCACTCGGCGCCGATGGGGTCCTTCTCGGCACGCGGTTCCTGGCGAGCCGCGAGTCGCCCCTCCACCCCAACTTCAAGCGGGCAATCGTCGAAGCCGACGGGCACGACACGGTTCTCACCGAAATTCCGGACGTCGCGGCGGCGACCGTCTGGCCTGGGGCCATGTCACGCTCCAAGCGGAACCGTTTCATCGAGCGCTGGGCCGGCCGCGAATGGGCACTGCGCCAGCACCAGGCGGACACGATGAAGGCCGTCGTCGCCGCTCGCGCGGCCGGCGATGTAGACGAGGCGCCGCTCTCGATGGGCCAGGATGCCGAACTCATCCACGATATTCTGCCTGCGGGCGAGATCGTTGCCCGCATCGCCCGCGAGGCCGAGGAGATTCTGACGTCGCGCCTCGCGAGAGCGATCCATTAGTATCGTCTTCCGCGCCGGGTCCGGCGCGCATTCCCTGGAAAGGTCGTCATGAGCGATCGTCGCGGTCCCGGCGCCGGCTTTGCGGTTTCGCTCGGCGCGGTGACCCTGGTCAGCCCGCTTGCCGTCCACCTGTTCCTGCCGGTCATGCCCGCGGTGAAGACGGCCTTCGCCATCTCCGACGCGATGGTCGAGGCGACCTTCAGCGTGACCCTGGTCACCATGGCGGCGGCGACGCTGGTCTATGGCACCCTGTCCGACCGGCTCGGCCGGCGCCGGGTGCTGCTCTCGGGTCTCGTCCTCTTCGTGCTGGGCAGCGCGATCTCCGCCGTCGCGCATTCCGTGTTGGTCCTCATCCTCGGGCGGCTGACCCAGGCCGCAGGCGCGGCCTGCGGCCTCACCCTCACCCGTGCCATCGCGCGCGACGCCTACGGCCCCGAGGCGCTGGTCAAGGCGATCGCCTACCTCACCATGGCCTACACTGTGGGGCCGATGATCGCCCCGCCGCTCGGCGGCATCCTGATGGACCATTTCGGCTGGCGGTCGAGCTTCTGGTTCGCCCTCGCCTCGGGGATCGGCATCACCATCGCTGCCTATCTGGTGCTGTACGAGACCCGAAAGCGCGCCGACCGCCTCGAACGTCGGGGCGGCGTGCTGCGCGACTACCTGGCGCTCTGCCGCAGCGCGCGGTTCATGTCCTATGTGCTGCAGTCCGGCTTCATGTCGTTCCAGTTCTTCGCCATCGCCGCCGCCTCGCCCTTCCTGATGAAGGATTTGCTCGGCCAGACCGCCACCGAGTATGGGCTCTACTTCCTGTTCTTCCCGCTCGGCTATTGCACCGGAAATTTGATTTCCGGCCGGCTCGGCGGGCGGGTGCCAATCGAGACGATGATGCTGACCGGCTCGGCCATGGCGTCCGTCGTGGTCGCCTGCCAATCGAGCCTGATCCTTGCGGGCTACCTCTCGCCTCTCCTGCTGTTCGTTCCCGGCGGTCTCATCAGCTTCTCGCAAGGGCTGGCGCTGCCGAACGCCCAGGCTGGCGCGATGCGCGTCGTGCCGGCGCTCGCCGGCACCGCCGCCGGCATCGGGGTGTTCTTCCAGATGGTGCTGAGCGCCGCCGCGGCCGAGCTCTACGGGCTGCTGGCGGACGGGACGCCGTTGCCCATGATCGCGTTGATGGTGACTGGCACGGCCCTCGCCCTCGCCTGCGCGCTGTTCACCTTCTCGACGCGCGGTGCGACATCGGTGATTTCGGAGGCTTGACCGCGAATGGCCGCGGCGGGAGGCTTTCCCACTATGGACCACGGGCGACAATCGAGGACGGCCGAGGCATTCCGGGCGCGGCACCGCGCACCGCCCGTTTTGCTGCTGCCGAACGCGTGGGACGCGATGAGCGCGCTTCTGTTCGTCGATGCCGGGTTCGACGCGCTGGCGACGACGTCCGGCGGCGTCGCCTGGGCCCTTGGCTATCCCGACGGAGAGGCGGCACCGTGGGACGAGGTTGTGGCCGCCACCGCGCGGATCGTGCGCGCCGCCGGCGTGCCGGTGACGGCTGACATCGAGGCGGGATACGGCGGCACCCCGGCCGAGGTGGCCGCCCACGTCGCCGAGATCATTCGCGCGGGCGCCGTCGGCATCAACCTGGAGGATGGGTTGCATGGCCCGGTGCGGACCGTCGAAGACGCAGCCGCACGGATCGCAGCCGCGCGTGACGCGGCGCGGCAGGAAGGCGTGCCGATTGTCATCAACGCGCGCTGCGACGTGATCTTTCTTCGGCACGGGGACGAGGCGACGCGGTTCGATGACGCCATTTCACGCTGCAAGGCATACCTTGCGGCGGGGGCAGACTGCGTCTACCCGTTCGGACTGCGCGACCCGGAAGCGATCGCGGCCTTCGTCAAGGCGGTCGGCGCCCCGGTGAACGTCACCGGCCGTGCAGGCATGCCCGATGCAGCGGCACTCGAACGGCTCGGCGTCGCGCGCATCACCATCGCATCGGCGCCGACACTGCTCGCGATGTCCTCGATCCAAAAATTCGCGACGGTGTTGCGCGCCACCGGAGGTTTCGAGGGACTCTCCGCCGCGATCACCCATCCCGAAGCCCAGAAGCTGTTCGCAACGAAAGGATGACTGCCATGCAAGCACGGCTCGATCCGCGCAAGGCCGCGCCCGATGCGATGAAGGCGATGTCCGAGCTGCACGCCTATGTCGGGCGCTGCGGCCTCGACCACGGGCTCCTCGAGCTCGTCAAGCTGCGCGCCTCGCAGATCAACGGCTGCGCATGGTGCATCGACATGCATACCAAGGAATTGCGCGCGGCGGGCGAAGGCGAGCAGCGGCTGTATCTGCTGAGCACTTGGCGCGAATGCCCGTTCTATTCCGAGCGCGAGCGCGCGGCGCTCGCCTGGGCCGAGGCGGTGACGACGCTCGAGAACGGCGACGTGTCCCACGAGGTGTTCGCGGCCGCGCGCGCACAATTCAGCGAGGAGGAGCTCGTGAAGCTCACCCTCGCCATCGTCGCCATCAACGGCGCAAATCGAATCAATATCGCGTTCCGCGCCGTGCCGGGCGACTATCGCGCCAAGCCCCGCGCCGCCGCCGAGTGAAGAGGTCCGCCATGCAGGAGCTCGATCTGCGCCGGGAGGCGCCGCGCGACGCCCTTCGCGCAATCCTCTCCGCCTATAATCGCCTGAGGCGCGGTGACGAGGTCGCGATCGTTCTCGCCGCGTATCCGGCCGGCCTCCGGATGGGGCTGGTCGAGGCCGGCGCCAGACACGAGGCGGCGCGGACACAGGATGGCGCCTGGCGTCTCGTGGTACGCTGCGCGTCCGCGTCGCTTTCCACCGCGCCGGGTGTTCATCATGTCGTCGCCGGGAAGAAGGGCGACGTTTGGGCCTGCCAGCGCGCGCGGCGCGTCGCCCGCATCGACGGCGATGCGCGTGCGGTCGCCGTCGAGCGGGACGTTGCAACGACAGCCTCGCACATGGCGCTCGACGAGGAGCGCGACCGACTGTTCGTCGGCGATGCCGGCGGCAACGCGCTTCTCTGCCTCCGCGCCAGCGACCTCGCGCCGTTGGGAAGCTGGGACGTGCCGGGCTCGCCGCAGCTCCCGCTCGTCACAGCGGAGGGCATCGCCTGCATCACGGGCGGCGGCGCGGGCGCCCTCGGCATCGTCTGGCCGATGGCTGGCGCGTTCCGCAAGCAGGTGGTCGAGGTCGGCAACGGGCCGCACGATCCGGTCGCCTCACCCGACGGCCGCTCCGTCCTGGTGCCTTGCGCGGGTGACGGCAAGGTGGTGCGGGTAAGCCTTGCCGACGGCACCGTCACCCACCGTTTCCCGGTCGGCGACGGGCCTGCGCATCTCGCCGTTCATCCCGACGGCAGCCGGATCTACGTCGCCAATACGTTCGATGGCACGCTTGCCGCGATTTCGCCCGAGGGCGACCTGCTCGGTAGGGTCGAAAGCGGCCGCTGGGCGCACGTGCCGGAGGTCACGCCGGATGGGCGGCTGGTCTACGTCGCGAACTTCTTCGACGATACGCTGGCCCTGTTCGACGCGCTGACCTTGGAACGTGTCGGGATCTGCACCACCGATGCATACCCGCACGGGCTGAACATCAGTCCGGACGGAGCGAGCGTCGTCGCCACCGGCTTCTCGGCCGAGCACGTGCGTGTCTACGACGCCGCGACCGGCCGGGAGCGCGGCCGCATCGAGGTCGGGGCGGGCTCCGCCCACACGGCCTTTCTCCCTGACGGCCGCACTGCCTTCGTCGGCTGCTCGATCGACGACCACCTGGCGGTGATCAACCTGGAGAGCGGCACGCGAACTGCGACGGTGCGCCTGAACTGAACGTCCGGCAAGACCGGCAGACGCCGACGTACAGGCGCCAAGTGCCGTCCGTGAGTCCGCGAACCGCTCTCGTTCGGATCTTCCGTCGCACCTGATCACTCGCGCGCGGGGCCCCGCGCCCGTCGTTCTCAGTGCATGCCCGTGCGCTGGGCCGCCTCCTTTGCCATGGACAGATCGACGTGCTCGGCAACCGGGAACGAGTGCGGTAGCGACTTGAGCTGCACCAACGTATCCACGTTGTGCTGCAGGACGGGCACCTCGAAGGTCATGTCCGGCGAATGGTACGCCGCGTCGCGGTCGGTCATCACCCACGAGGCGAAGTTCTTCGCGGGCCGCTTGGTCAGCTTCGACAGCAACTCGGCCATCTTTTCAGGATGCGCCGCGAGCCAGCGCCGCATCAGGATCTGGTCTTCCAGAAGGTCGACCAGCACCGCGCGGTGCGCCTCGATGTAGGACTCGTTCGCCACCCACACGACCGTCACCTGAGTGCCCATCGCATCGCGCAGCGTGAACAGCTCGCGGAACTTGCCGGTCTTCTCGGCCAGGAAATTGAACGGGTTCACGAGGAAGGCGAGGTCCACGCGCTTGGATTCCAACGCGGGCAGCATGGCGGGAAACCGTATTTCGACGATCTGGTAGTCGCCCTCACTAAGGCCGTGCTTCAGCAGCATGACCCGCACGCCAGCGTCCACGCCCGAACCGCGCGCGTTGACCGCGATGCGCTTGCCCTTAAGGTCCTCGACCTTGTTGATGTCCGAGTCTTTGCGCACGAAGAAGGCGTCGCTTTCGTGTGGCGGATGGTCTTCCAGCACGTCGGCGATCGCCTTGGCGTTCAGCTTGGCGTTGACGATGCCCAGTGCGAACCCTTGGTAGCTGATCGCGCCGATGTCGAGGTCGCCCGCCGCCAGCGCGGTCAGCGCCGGGCCGGTCCCCTGCATGCGGGTCGTCTCGACGACGTAGCTCTTGCCATAATGCTTGTAGACGCCTTTCGGGATCAGCGGAATCAGGGGCGTCAGGTGCGACGGCGTTACCGACCAGTTGATACGGATCTTCAGCGGGGCCCCGGCAGCCGGGCTGGTGCCGGGGCCGGCGCCCGCCATGACGGTGATGGAAAGCAGAGCCGCGAGGACGGGCTTCAGCATGTCGTTCCCTCCCTATTATCGATCGACGCTAGCGGGAGGGGGCTGCCACGGTCAACCGTCGCGAACATCGTCGCCGCATTGACGTCCTCCGGACGACCTCCTAGCATTCCTGCGTCTTGGGCGCGTCCCGCGTCCGTGCCGTCCCGGGAGGAAGTCCAATGGACACCGTCGAACCCGCCGCCGAGATACCGACCGAGGGACTGCCGATCTGCAAGCCCGACGTGCTCTCGCACGGCACGCTGGAAATGATCGACCTCCAAAAATCGAAGAAATTCTATAAGGAGTTCCTCGGCCTCGAAGTCGTGCAGCACCGCCCCTTCGCCCTCAACATCCGCAAGGGCGGATACTGGGTGATCGTCTGCCTGGAGGTGGGCGAAAAGGTGCGCGCGCTCGGCGTTCGCAACCATTGGGGCATCGATGTCGGCTCGCGCGAAGCGGTCGACCGCGCCTACGCGGCGGCGCACAAGTACAAGGACCATTACGGCATCCGCAAGATCATGCGGATGCGCGACGAGGACCGCGCCTACGGGTTCTATCTCGAGGATCTCGACCATAATTGGTGGGAGATCGAGCACGTCGAGGACGACAAGTACAACAAGCGGTTCGAGCACGGCGACTATTTCAAGGACTCGGACTCGCTGTCCGCTCGGCGCGCGTCGCGCGAAGAACTGCACGACGACGAGTAGCGGATAGGATCCATCCAATGAAGTTTGTGACCATCGACGACGGCGCGGCCGGCCGCGCCGCCGTCATCATCGGCGCCGACCTGCTGGAATTCGTGCGAGCTTCCCGCGTGCTGCCCTTCGCGGGCTTCGTGCCGTCGTCGGTTTCCGCGATCCTGGCGGGCGGCGAGGACGGTCTCGAGGTCGTGCGCCGCGTGATCGGCCTTGCTGAGAAGGCGACGACCGGCGAGCGTGATGCGCTCCGGGAATCCGGCGCGTTTGCGCCGCATGCCTCGGCGCGGCTTCTGGCCCCGCTGCCGCGTCCGGGTCTTCTGCTGTCGCATGGGCGCGCCTACCTGTCGCATCTCAAGGAGATGCAGAAGACGGACAAGCCGAAGATCGAGGAGAACCCGTCCGGCTTCATCAAGAACCAGAATGCCATTGTCGGGCCCGGCGCGCCCATCGTGCTGCCGCCGCAATGTCCCGACATGGTGGATTTCGAGGGCGAGTTTTCGCTGGTGTTCGGGCGGCGCTGCCACAACGTTGCGCCCGAAGATGCGATGCGCCACATCATCGGCTACACCATCATCAACGACGTCTCGGCGCGCAATTGGGTGCACACCTTCCACACGTCGGGCGATCCCGAGGTCAATCGCATGGGGAAGCAGCTTCCGAGCTTCTGCCCCGAGGGCCCGGTGGTCGTGACCAGGGACGAGGTGCCCGACCCGCACGATTTGCGGATGACCACGAAGCTGAACGGCGAGGTTTACCAGGACGCGCATACGGACGACCTGATCTGGCGGATTCCCGAGCTGATCTCGTATTTCACGCGCTGGTACCGGTTCGAGCCGGGCGACATCCTGACCACCGGTTCGCCGCCCGGCGTGGGGTTCGGGCGCAATCCCAAGGTGTTCATGAAGCCCGGCGACACGATCGAGGTCACCGTCGAACGGGTCGGCACGCTGTCGAACCCTATCGTCGCTGGCTAGCCGGCACGTACGACCCCTGCCGCAAGTCCCGTCGTCATGGTCGGATCGAGCCCAGCCGGCGACGAGATGCCGTCAACATACCCTGAACGGCCCGAGCCATATCGGGTGTTCCAGGGTCGTCCGCAAACCTGTTCGACACTCGTACCGCATAGAGGCGCCGCTCATGCCCGAAACGCCGACCTTCGTCACCCACCTCGAATGCAGCCTGACGGGGGAGAAACTCCCGGCCGACACGGTGCAGGGCCTCTCGCCGGCGGGAAAGCCCCTCCTGGTGCGTTACGACCTCGCTGCACTCGGCCGCGCCGTCGACAAGGCGGCCATCGCGGCGCGCGCGCCGGAGTTCTGGCGCTACCGCGAATTCCTGCCGATCCGCCACGCCGAGAACGTCGTCCGGCTGGGCGAGGTGATGACGCCCCTTCTGCCGATGCCGCGCATCGCTCGGACGCTGGGCGCGAGCGAGATCCTGGTGAAGGACGAGGGGCGGCTCCCCACCGGCTCGTTCAAGGCGCGCGGGCTCGCCGTCGCCGTCTCGATGGCGAAGGAGCTGGGCATCACGCGGATGGCGATGCCGACCAATGGCAATGCCGGCTCGGCGATGGCCGCCTATTGCAGCCGTGCGGGCATCGAAACCTTCGTCTTCTGCCCGGAAGACACGCCCGAGGTGAACGTGCGCGAGATCGCGCTGCAGGGCGCGCATACCTTTCTCGTCAACGGGCTGATCGACCAGTGCGGCAAGGTGGTGGGGGACGGCAAGGCGCCGATGGGCTGGTTCGACGCCTCGACGCTGAAGGAGCCCTACCGCATCGAGGGCAAGAAGACGATGGGGCTCGAACTCGCCGAGCAGCTCGGCTGGGACGTGCCGGACGTGATTCTCTATCCGACCGGTGGCGGGACCGGTCTGATCGGCATGTGGAAGGCGTTCGCCGAGCTCGGCGCGATCGGCTGGATCGGGCCCAAGCGCCCGCGAATGGTGGCGGTGCAGGCCGCCGGCTGCGCGCCGATGGTGCGCGCCTACGAGGCGGGGGTGGAGCATGCCGAGCGGTGGGAGAACGCGCACACTGTCGCTGCCGGCATTCGCGTGCCCCAGGCGGTGGGCGACTTCCTGATCCTGCGCGCGGTCAGGGAGAGCAACGGCTTCGCCACCGCGGTCGACGACGAGGCGATCGAGGCGGCCCGCGACGAGGTGGCACGTGAGGAAGGCCTTCTGCTCTGCCCCGAGGGTGCGGCGACCTTCGCCGCCTACCGGAAGGAGCTGGCCTCGGGCCGCATCGCGCCCGGCGAACGCGCCGTGCTGTTCAACTGCGCGACCGGGCTGAAATACCCGCTGCCCCCCGCCGGCCGCCGTCTCGACCTCTCCAAGCCCATCGACTACGCCGGCTTCGTGTAGGCCGCGAGGCCGCAAAGTCATCGACCCGCTAAGGACCGCCTCCGTCCTTGTGGCGCCGCCGTGAAGAACACTGCGGCCACGGGAGCCCTCGGCATTTGCGTCCGTTCGGCCCAAGGTTGTCACCCATCTCTTAGGTACGATCCGTCACCCATCTGTCCGGACCGGACACGTGGGGAGGTGGCGGAG